>NZ_ATYO01000001.1 GCF_000427725.1 Mesorhizobium sp. WSM3224
TCGACTGGGATGGCCGGCGCCAGATCCTGGCCGTCGAGATGGCCAATCGCGAGAGCCGCTCGGCCTGGAGGGACTTCCTCGTCGCGCTGAAGGCGCGCGGCCTCAAGGGCGTCGAGCTGGTCGTGTCCGACGACCATGCCGGCCTGGTCGCGGCGATCGGCGAGGTGATCCCGGAAGCGGCCTGGCAGCGCTGCTACGTGCACTTCCTCAGGAACGCGCTCGATCACCTGCCGAGGAAGCATGGCGACGACTGCCTGCAGGAACTCAGATGGCTCTACGACCGGCGCGATCTCGCCGAGGCCAAGGCCGATCTCGCCGCATGGCTGTCCAAATGGTCGCGCCGCTATCCGCGGCTGACGATGTGGGTGGAGGAAACCATCGAATGCACGCTGACCTTCTTTTGCCTGCCGCGCCAGCACCACAAGCATCTGAAGTCCACCAACATGCTCGAACGCCTCAACGAGGAAATCCGCCGGCGCACCTATGTCGTGCGCATCTTTCCCAACGCCGAAAGCTGCCTGCGCCTGGTCCGGGCGCTGGCCGTCGAGACCAACGAAAACTGGATGGAGGCCAACCGCTACATCAACATGGACGACCTGCGCGAGCATAAAAAGCTCGCCCTACGCCAAGCCGCATGACCAGATCCCATGGCCGCCCCATTTTGCAGAACTTGACGCACACAACCGATTCAGGGGCGGTAGAAAAGCAGGGCAGCGGCGAAGAGAGTGACATTGCGGGAGTGTGGCGCTACGTAGCGGTGCCTCGATGGATGCCTGAGGAGTGGGATTAGCATGTGCTACGTATTGTGACACTTATTGTGACACAAATCGGCTGAAGAATCTCAAAAAAGCTAATAGAAACAATAACATGGCACCGTAGTTGATCCCAGCCAACGGTACCATCATTCTCAATGATCTGAATGTGCACCTTGAACCCTTCCATTCCTTCGGCTGTGCGGACCATGGGCAAGATATCTTGTCCCACCGGCAAGATGTCTTGCCGGTCGAGGCCGACTCGGCTCGAATGGGGCATGCATCCTTTGTGGGGATGCGGACGTTCATGGCTACCAATCGGCTTTGCCGCTAGGGAAGAAGCAGTATGAGTGAACATGCGATCGAGTTCTTGCGCGGATGGATTGGCGAGAAAGTCCACTGCCAGCATTCGCCGATCAAGATCGAGCAGGCGGAGACCCTTGCCAAGGAGTGCTGCGCCAAGGCGGCCGAGGCAGGCATTCTCCTGGAGGACATCCAGGAAGAGGTCGGCGATATCCAGGAGCTGATCGCATCGCGTCTCGAGGAAGCCGCCGAAGAGAGCACCAGCGCATCAACGCCGGACAAGCCGGCGAAGTAAAAACGCCAGCCCGGCACAGGCCGGCAGGCGGTTTGGTATCCTTAGCCGAACGTCTCCTTCAGCCACGCCTTCGGCAGCGCCGGCACGAAATTGCCGTCGCGGCCCGTCATATCCTCATTGGCGACCAATGCATTGAGGATCGCCTCCTCGATACCTTGCACGACCGCGTCGAAGAACGGATCGATGTCGACGTCCGGAATGAACTCCGCGCGTCCGATACTGCCCGAAGCCGCAAGCGCCGCCTTGGGATTGGCGGTCGAGAACGCCAGAAAGATATCGCCCGAACTGTGGTAGCCATAGCCGCCGGTCATGGCGATGCCGAGCGGCACGCGCCGTGCGAGCCGCTTCATCTGATGCGGCAGGAACGGTGCATCGGTGGCGACGATGGCGATGATCGAGCCTTTTTCGGCACGGGGCCTGGCCTCACGGATGGCTGGCTCGACCAGATCGGGACCGACGCGCCGGCCGCGAATGGTGAAATTGTGCCTCTTGCCGAAATTCGCCTGCACGAAGACGCCGAGCGCGTAGCGTCTGTCCCGCCATTCGACGAGGCGCGAGGCGGTGCCGGATCCCGCCTTGAAGCCGAAAGAGATCATGCCGGTACCGCCGCCGACGCTGCCTTCCTCGATGGCGCCGCTCGTCGCCCCGTCAAGCGCGGCGGCGACATGGTCGAAGCCGACATGATGGCCGTTGAGTCGTTGAGGAAGCCGTCATAGGTCTCGGCCGCCACCGGCAACCCCCAGGCGCTGTCGAGCGCGGCGGGCAACACCTGGCTCATCCAGCGCAGCGTGCCGTCTCGGGTCACGCCGCAGGAATGCGTGTTGGTGATCGTGACGGGGAAATTGAAAGCGCCGGTTTCCTCGATGATGTGCGTGCCCGTCAGTTCGCCATTGCCGTTCTGGCTGAACACACCGGCGAACACCGACGTCGCGAGATCCGCGATCGGCCTCGGCAGGATCGCGGTGACGCCGGTGCGCACCGGACCATTGCCGACCCGCAGCGGACCGTCGCCGGAAATCAGCGTCGCATAACCGACCGAAACGCCCGGAACATCGGTGATGGCGTTGAAGCGGCCCGGCGTGCCGTCGAGCGCGATGCCGAAGGCGCGTAGGCGCGGCTTGCCCGAGGGCGTACGACGATGCGGATCGTGGCTGCTCATCGTATCCTCAGAACAACGAACCCTGATTGCCAGGCTCCTTAGCCTTCGACGCCGGCTTGGTGGCCAGTTTCGGCCGCCCGCCGCCGCTGGTGGCAATGGCCTCGGCATTGCCGTCGGCAAATTCCAGCTGCAGCGCGGCGCCCGGGGCCAGCTCCGCGACCCGCTTGATGACGGCGCCGTCGGCGTCCTTGACCAGCGCGAAGCCCCGCGCCAGCACTGCTTTGTGCGACAGCGTGGAAAGCAGCCGGTCTGCCTGGGTGAGAGCAGCGCGCAGCCGGTCCATCTGCCGCGCCATCGCCTGGTCCTGCCTGCGCGACAGTGCTATCAGCGTGTCGGTCTGCTGCTTCTGGCGCCGGACGATCGGCGCCGGCGACAGGCTTGCCGCCGCGCGTTTGAAACGCGCCCGCCGTTCGCGCACGATGGCGAAGAACGCGGCTCGCGCCCGGGCAATATCGCGGCCAGTCAGCGTGCGCGCTTCGTTGAGGCGCCGCGACAGTGTCGCAGGCGTCAGCCTTTGCCGCTCCAGCGTTGCCCGCTTGCGCTCGATATTCACCGTCAGCCCGCGGCCGAGGCGGCTGGTCGCGTCGTCGAAACGGCGGCGCGGCAGCGCCAGCAACTGGTCGGGCGAGGGCAGCGCGCGCGCCGCGGCACGCACCGCCTGGCGCTTGCGTTCCAGATGCCGCGAGGCGCAGGCGTTGAGCCGCGCGCCGAGGCTCGCCAAGGTGGCCTCCAGGTCCGCCCTGACCGGCACGGCGATCTCGGCTGCACCCGTCGGCGTCGGCGCGCGCATGTCGGCGACGAAATCGATGAGCGTCGTGTCGGTCTCGTGGCCGACAGCGGAGATCACGGGGATGCCCGAGGCCGCCACTGCTCGCGCCAGCCCTTCGTCGTTGAAACCCCAGAGGTCTTCGAGGCTGCCGCCGCCGCGCGCCACGATCAAAACGTCGGGCTGGGGGATGGGACCTTCCCAGGTCAGTGCGTTGAAGCCGTTGACCGCCGCGGTCACCTCCCGGGCCGTCGTCTCGCCCTGGACCCTGACCGGCCAGACCAGCACATGGAGCGGAAACCGGTCCTTGATGCGATGGATGATGTCGCGGATCACCGAGCCGGTCGGCGAGGTGACGACGCCGATGACGCGAGGCATGAACGGCAGCCGCCGCTTGCGGCCGGCATCGAACAGGCCTTCGGCCTGCAGCCGGCGCTTGCGTTCCTCCAGCAGCGCCATCAGCGCGCCGGCGCCGGCCGGCTCCAGATTGTCGATGACGATCTGGTAGTTTGATTTGCCGGGATAGGTCGTCAGCTTGCCGCTGGCGATCACCTCCATGCCTTCCTCGGGCCGGAATTTCAGCCGCGCCATGGTGGTCTTCCAGACCACGGCATCGATCCGCGCACGGTCGTCCTTCAGCGCGAAATAGGCGTGTCCGGAGGAATGCGGGCCGCGATAGCCGGAAATCTCGCCACGCACCCGCACATTGCCGAAGGCGTCCTCGACAGTGCGCTTCAACGCTCCGGAAATCTCGCTCACCGTGTATTCGGTGGCGTTGCTGCGTGATTCGCCTGCTATTTCGTTCATCAGGCGATTGGGGAACGCTTATCGGCTCGCGTCAAGCACGGAGAAACCTCGCTAATATCATAACGCGATCTTAAGCCCGTTTTGCTTTGACTGGCGCCAGGAGAGCCGGCCAGGGACGTTATGAGCGCACGCCACAACAGCAGCCCGCTGACGCGTCAGGTCACACTGACCGTGCTGACGCTTGCTGCCTTCGCGCTGGCCATCGTTGTCGGCTTCGGCTTCTACGCCGCCGACCAAGCCGACAATGCCTCGCTCGAACGGCAGAAGATTTTCATTGCCGATGGCCTGAAGGACCAGATTGCCACCGTCCAGCGCGAGCAGGAAAGCGTGACCGTCTGGGATGAATCTGTAACCAATGTGAGGGCGGGCAATCAGACCTGGATCGAGGAAAACCTCAGCACCTGGATGTACACCTACTACGGACACAACCGGGTCTATATTCTCGACCCCGCCAATCATCCGATCCACGCCATGCAGGAAGGCAAGGTCGTCGAGGCGTCAACCTTCAGCGAGGATGAGCCCGAACTGCAGCCGGCCATCGAGAAGCTGCGCCACATGCTCGCTGAGCCGGCCGACGCCTCCAGCCAGCCGGTGAAGATGGTCGCCGAGGATATGGTGTCGCTCGGCGGCAAGCCGGCAATCCTCAGCGTCGCGCCCCTGGTGCCGAGCTCGGACAGGGTCACCCAGGCGCCGGGCACCGAATATCTGCATGTGTCGGTCGAATTCATCAACGATGCGGTCATCGGCAAGATCGCCGGCAAGTATCTGCTCGAGGGCGCGCGTCTGGTGCCGCTATCGCAGCCGGCTGGCCCGGCCGTCATACCACTGGTCGATTCGCGCGGCGTCATTCTCGGCTATATCGGCTGGGACCAGCAGCGGCCCGGCCTTACCTTGGTGCGCAAGGTCGCTCCGGTTTTGGCGATCGCGCTGCTCGTGGCGGGCGGCGTCCTGGTGTTCCTGTTGCGCAGGTTGCGTCGCGCCTCGGCCGCGCTGCAGACCAGCCAGGACCAGGCGCAATATCTCGCCTTCCATGACATGCTCACCGGCCTGCCAAACCGGGCGCTGTTCGAGGATCGCTTGCGGCGCACTTTGCTGTTTGCCAGCCAGGACGCAACGCGCGTGGCGCTGCTTTACCTCGATCTCGACCGCTTCAAGCATGTCAATGACACGCTCGGCCATCCGGCCGGCGACGAACTGGTCCGTCAGACGGCGGCGCGGCTCAGGCACACGATTCGCGAAGTCGATACCGTGGCACGCCTCGGAGGCGACGAGTTCGCCATCATCCTGCTCGATGTCCGCGACGTCGGCAGCGCCGAGGATATCGCCGACCGATTGCAACAGAAATTGCGCGAGCCCTTCAAGCTGATCGACGACCAGGTTTTTGTCAGCGCCAGCATCGGCATTGCGCTGTCGTCCGGATCGGACACCGATGCGGACGACCTGCTGCGCAAGGCCGACATCGCGCTTTACGAGGCCAAGAAGAACGGCCGCGGCCGCTACCAGGTGTTCGCCGGAGACATGGACGATCTGCTGTTGCGCAAGCGCAAGGTCGAGGCGGAACTGCGCAAGGCACTGGATGGCGATGGCGGCATTAAGCTCGCCTATCAGCCAATTTTCGCCGCCGACGGCCGCAGGATTCTCGGTGCCGAAGCGCTGATCCGCTGGGGGCACGAGGTGCATGGCGCGCTGCCGGCGGCGCAGTTCATCGCCATCGCCGAAGAGCGCGGCCTTATTGGCGAGCTCGGCAAATGGGCTCTGAGCGAGGCCTGCCGCTTCGCCGTCATGACTGAATTGCCCTGGATAGCGGTTAACGTCTCGCCGATGCAATTGCGCGATATCGGCTTTGCCGGGCAGGTCGCGGCGATCCTGGACGAAACCGGGCTCGACCCGTCCCGCCTGCAGCTCGAGACCACCGAAGGCGTGCTGCTCGAGCACAACGACACGATCGGCACGGTGATCGCCACGCTGCGCCAGTCCGGCGTCCGCATCGTGCTCGACGATTTCGGCACCGGCTATTCCTCGCTCAGCTACCTGCGCCGCCAGTCGATCGACAAGTTGAAGATCGACCGCTCTTTCGTGCGCCTGCTCGATGAGGACGAAAGCGCTTGTGCAATAGTCAAGACGCTGATCGAGCTGGCGCTGGCGCTGAAGGTGGAGGTGACCGCCGAAGGCGTCGAGACCGACACACAGAAGGCCCTGCTGGTCGGCATGGGTTGCCACCAGCTGCAGGGCTATCTGCTGTCGCCGCCGCTAGAACCAGGCCAACTGCTTGCGTTACCGGGTGTTTCGTCCGCCGAGGAACGCTCTGCCGCTCGCGCCTGACTTCTACCAGCCAGGCATGATCTGGTTTGCCTTGACCCGCTTCATCTTGGCGAAGGCGAGCGCGGCGAAGTCGAAGCTTCCCGCCTCTTCGCTGACCGGCACGGAAATGTTGTCGAGGCTTTCGGCGATGTGGCGGGCTAAAGCATCGACGATCTCCGGCTGCGAGGTCTGGCCACGCATGATGCCGATGCGGCAATCCGGCAACTGGCCGAAGCCGTCGGCTTCGCCAAGCACGCGCATGCCGGGCCTGAGCGCGCATTCCGGCAACACGGAGATGGCGAGGCCCGAAAGCACGGCCGCGGTGATAACCGTCGCCGAGAAGCTGGAGAACAGCACACGGTACTCGCGGCTCTGCCGGTCGAGCACATCGACCGCGGCGCGCCGCCAGATGCAGTTCGGCCGTCCGAAAGCCATCGGCAGGATTTCCTGCTCATGCGTGGCGTGGTTTGCCGAGGTGACCCACAAAAGCGGCTCGCGCCGCACCACTTCCGACTGGCCGCGCGTGTCATTATGCGTCACCAGCGCCAAATCGAGATTGCCGCGCTTGATGTGCTCGACCAGGCCGGGTGTCGGCTCGCAGATCACGGTCAGCTCGACGCGCGGGTTGGAGCGCGAGAAGCGCGCCATGATCTCGGGCAGGAAGCGGTCGGCATAATCGTCCGGCGTGCCGATGCGGATCGTGCCTTCGAGGCGCTGGTCGTCGAAGGCGGCTAGGGTCTCACGATTGAGGTAGATCAGCCGTCTCGCATAGGAAAGCAGCCTGTCGCCCTCCTCGGTCAGCTTGTTGGTGCGGCCGTCCTTTTCGAACAGTTGCTTGCCGATCCGCTCCTCCAGCCGCCGCATCTGCATCGACACCGCCGACTGCGTCCGGTGCACCTCCTCGGCCGCGCGGGTGAAGCTGCCGGTGTCGACGATTGAGATGAAGGTCTGCAACTGATCGAGGTCGAGCGGGGCTTTCATCGGTCCAACCTATCATTGATGTTGATGCTACAGATTAAAAACATTCGTTGGATTAATCAATCGCATGATGGCAAATTGCCATTGTCCACATGAAAGCACTGCGTGTCGCCCAAAAGTGGTCCCCGACGACGACATGCATCACTTTAAGTGTATCGAAACCGGAACGGCGCTTCTCCCAAGGCGCCGATTGCTTGGTTTCGTCCGCCCGACTCCGAAGGAGACTGACATGGCTACGATTGAATTCGCCTCCGAGACCCCGCGCATCACCACGCGTCCGGCCGTTGCGACGCTTGTGGTCAATGCTCTCGCCAACGCCTATGTCGCCTGGAAAAACCGCCGCGCCTTCTACCGCCTTGGCGAAATGTCGGATGCCGAGCTTGCCGATATCGGCCTCACCCGTGCCGACCTCCACGTCGCCAACGTGCCGTTCGGCCGCGATCCGACCGTGAAGCTGCGTGCCATCGCCAGCGAGCGCGCCGACACGATCGAGGATCTCGCTCGTCAGGTGGCCTGAACGGCCGCGTGCCTGGATTTCCGGTCGCATTGAACCTTTGCCAGGCTCGGCGCGACCAAGCTTCATGCAGGCTCCCACACTCCCTGCCGGTTCCCCGCCGGCCTGCCTGCACATTGCCCGGTTCTCCTCCAGGACCGGGCATTTTTCTTTTCGGTTAGAACCGGTCGATGAATTCAGCAACACGCGCACCGGCGAATATCAAAATGCCGAAGGTCAGGGCGCAAACCGCAAATATCCCGTAGCCGGCGCGATTGCTTTCATCCACCTGCTTCCATTGCGATGGCAATGGTTTGCCATGCTTCAAGGCGTCGCGGATATCGCTGTAGCCGGGAGCATTCCGTGGATTGACGAGGTCGTAACGAAAAATGGCATAGACAACGCCTAGCATTGTCGCCGCCATCAAGCCTTTGACGATCATTTCGCCCAGAGTCATTTGGATACCCGCCGCATCCGGCAGCCTACCGCCGGTCCATGTCGCGCTTGAACTGGTCGAAGATCGTCCCGACGTTCTTTTCATAGTCGTCGCGCTGCTGCGCGCCGGTCTCGAACATCTTGCCGAAGATGTCGTCGAACGGATTTCGTGGCCGGCCGCTTGGGTTGGTCTGCGGCTGCTGCGGCGCGCTCTGTTGCGGTTGGCGCTGTTGCGGCTGCGGCGCCGGCTGTCCGCCGGGCAGGCCGAAACCGCCACCGCCCTGGCGCAGCATCTCTTCGAAGATCTTGCCGAGCGGGTTGTCGCCATAGGGGCTTTGCGTCTGTTGCGGCTGCGTTTGCTTCGGCTGGCCTTGCGGCTGCGCGGCGCCGCCGCCGAACATGTCCTGCAGCACCTTGCCGAGCGGGTTGTCGCCGTAAGGATTGGGCGCTTGCTGGGGCTGGCTTTGCGGCTGCGGCGCGCCGCCGCCGAACATATCCTGCAGCACTTTGCCGAGCGGGTTCTCGCCGTAGGGATTGGGCGCCGGTTGCGGCGCCTGGCGCGTCTGCGGCGCCGGCGCGCCACCGCCCTGTCGCATCATTTGCTCGATGATCTCGCCGAGCGGATTGCCGCCGCCGAAACCACCGGCGGCCTGCATTTGGTTGTTGGTTTGCTTGAACAGCCCGCCCATCATCATTGAGGCCATGGCCGGCAGCATCTGCTGCAGCACCTGCTGGCTCAGTCCTGTCGCCTGCGCGGCCTGACCGGCCACGGCGCGCGACAGGTCTTTCGAGCCGAACAGATGGCTGAGAATACCGTTGCCCTCATCGATGCCTTGCGGCGAAAAGGCTCTGGTAGCGTCCTCGAAATACTTGGCGTGCTGGCCGCTCGCCATCGCCGTCATGAAGGCGCCCATCCCGTAGGGATCGGCGGTATTGCGCTGCAGTCCTTGCGAGAAGGCGGGTAGCAGCGCCTGGACCGCGGCCTGCGTCTGCTGCATCGAAAGCCCATATTGCTGGGCCAGTGCCTGCATGCCGGCGCCGTTCTGCGCCTGGGCGAATATGTCGAACAAGGAAGGCATTGGCATCTCCTCCGAGAACATCCTCGTGGAAGAAACCTAGTTCGTTTCCATTCCTGATTGAAGCGGCTTTCGCCGCGCCACCGTGACGCGGATACCGGACGGTTAATAGGCATACTCCATGAACACCGGCTCAATCGAGCCGCCCCAGCGCGTGTGGTAGGCCGACAGCATCTCCTCGGCGCTTGTCGTGCCGCGCGCCACGACCTCGTCGAGCGTGTTGAGGAACGACGTCTCGTCATAGCCGTCGCGGTTCTTCTTGCAGCGGTTCTTCAGGCCCATGCGCGAGATGGCGAGCACGTCGCGGGCGACGTCGCGCAAGGTGGCGTTGCGGAACGGCGCCGCAATCCCTTGCTCCGGCACGGCGTTGCGCATCGCCAGCGCCTCTGCGTAGGTCCAACTCGCTGTCAGCGCCTCGGCGGCGTCAAGCGCCTGCTCGTCATAAAGCAGCCCGACCCAGAAGGCCGGCAGGGCGCAGATGCGCCGCCACGGCCCGCCGTCGGCGCCGCGCATTTCGAGGAAGCGCTTCAGCCGCACGTCGGGGAACAGCGTCGAGAGGTGGTTTGCCCAGTCGCCCATCGTCGACAGTCCGTCCGGTATTTCATTGCGGGCGGCGCCCGCCATGAACTGGCGGAAGGTGATGTGCGTCATGTCGTGATAATGGCCGTCGCGGATGACGAAATACATCGGCACGTCGAGCGCCCATTCGACATAGTCGGCGAAGCCGAAATCGGGTGAGAAGCAGAATTCGAGCATGCCGGAGCGCTGGTTGTCGGTGTCGCGCCAGATGTCGCCGCGCCAGCTCTGCAGCCCGTTCGGCCGGCTCTCGGTGAAGGGCGAGTTGGCGAACAGAGCCGTCGACAGCGGCTGCAGCTTTAGCGACACCTGCATCTTGCGGCGCATGTCGGTCTCGCTTTCGAAGTCGAGATTCACCTGGATCGTGCAGGTGCGGTACATCATGTCGAGGCCCTTGGTGCCGACCTTCGGCATGTAGCGCGTCATGATCTCGTAGCGCGACTTCGGCATTTTCGGCGTTTCGGCCAGCGACCATTTCGGGCTGCCGCCGAGGCCGAGGAAGCGGATGCCCATCGGCTCGGCGATCTCGCGCACCTGCGCCAGATGCGCGTTACCCTCGCGGCAAGTCTGGTGGATCGACTCCAGCGGCGCGCCGGACAGCTCGAACTGGCCGCCGGGCTCAAGCGAGATCGCGCCCTGGCCCGTCGGCTCGACAAGGCCGATGATGCGGCCGGCATCCATGATCGGATCCCAGCCCAGCTTTTGCTGCATGCCTTCCAGGATGGCGCGGATGCCGTGCTCGCCGCCATAGGGCACCGGCGCGTTGCCGTCGACATAGAAGGGGAACTTCTCGTGCTCGGTGCCGATGCGCCATTTGTCGCGCGGCTTGTTGCCTTCGGCCAGATAGCCGACGAGTTCGTCGACGCCCTCGACGGGCTGGAAATCGGTTGTGTCGCGCGCCATGGTCAGCCCTCCGCAGCGGTCAGTCGACCGCCGGCGCTAGATGGACGAAATGTCAGTAGGCGATCAAGCGAAAAATCGTGAGCCAGAGGTCAAGTGGATTTGAACGGCGACGACGGCTCTTCCTTCTCCCTTGTGGGAGAAGGTGGCCGCGAAGCGGCCGGATGAGGGGTGTTCCAGCGAAGTGAGACGCCGGCTTTCCCTGGAACACCCCTCATCCGTCTCGGTGCTATCGCGCCGATCCACCTTCTCCCACAAGCGGACAAGGGAAGATCCTACCAGTCGCCGATCGTCGCCTGGATCGCGGCCAGCGCCGCCACCGCGGCCGTGTCGGCGCGCAGGATGCGCGGCCCGAGCGGGATGGCGGTGACGAAAGGCAGTGCCCTCAGCATCTTGCGTTCGTCGTCGGAGAATCCGCCTTCCGGCCCGACCAACAGCGCCAGCTTCTTCTCGTTGATCGCCTGCAAGGCCGGCAGCGGATTGTTGGTCGAGGCGTCCTCGTCGCAGAAGATCAGCCGCCGCTCCTTGTCCCAATTGGCGAGCAGCCGTTCGAGCTTCTCCGCTTCCCGCACATCCGGCACCGCCAGTATGCCGCATTGCTCGGCCGCCTCGACGACATTGGCGCGCAGCCGGTCGATGCCGGGTTTTGCAACCTGCGTGTGTTGGGTGATGACCGGCTGCAGCACGCCGGCGCCCATCTCGACCGCTTTCTGCACCAGGTAATCGAGCCGGCCCTGCTTGAGCGGCGCGAAGCAATAGACGAGATCGGGCAGCGGCGGCTGCGGCCGCTGCAATTCCAGTACCCTCAGCCGCACCGCCTTCTTGAACCTGGCGGCGATCGAAGCCGACCATTCGCCGTCGCGTCCGTTGAAAAGCAGGACTTCGGCGCCTTCGCCGAGCCGCAGCACATGGGCAAGATAGTGACTTTGCTGCTGTCCGGCGTCGAATTCGAGGCCGGGTCCGAGATCGTCGGGCACGAACAGCCGCTGCATTTTGTAGTTGGCGCGCATGACTGAGGAATGGGCGAGGCTCCCCCCGGCGTCAAGTCGTACGGAAAAGACGACATGCGAAGGTCGGAGCACCAATGCCGGTTCGCCGTGCGATCATACAAGCTGAGAGCCGGGAAGTTGCGAGAGATCAATGAGCAAGATTACACGCGGCAGTTGCCTATGCGGTGCCATTCAGTACGAGTTACGCGGCGAATTGCGTCCGATCGTTGCGTGTCACTGCAACCAATGTAGGAAGGCCAGCGGTCATTTCGCGGCGGCCACTCAGGTCGAACAGGCGCAGGCGGCAATTACGGGCGATACATTGCGTTGGTTCAAGTCATCCGAACATGCCGAGCGAGGCTTCTGTTCCGTATGCGGCGGCAATCTGTTCTGGCGCCGATTCGGCAGTCCTTACATCTCTGTCTGGGCTGAGACCATTGACGGCAAGACCGGTCTAAAAATGGAACGCCAGCTCTATCCGGAATCGGCCGGTGATTATTACGATCTGCCGGCGGTGCCGATGGTGTCGCAATCGGATCTGAAATAATTGCGCTCAGCCCGCCCAGACAGGGCGATATCCGGCGCGGAGCACGGCTACGGTTGTCGGTGGAGTGATCATGATCGCATTGGCCAGTTCCGGCGCGCTCAGCGGGATCGCCGCTTGATAGCCACCGAAGCTCCAGGGCAGGGCTGAACCGTCATGCAGTGCGTAGGATTTGCTGCCCACGCCGATCATGGTGCCGCCTGGCAGGCTGGCGAGCGACGCGGGATCGAGCCTTACCCCCTGTCCGCCCGAGGCCAGCCGTTCCTTGTGCAGCCGCTTGTCGACCATCGGAGCGCGCGGTTCGTCAATGCCGAAGGCTTCGCCGAAGCGTCCCACGAAGTCGGTTGCCCTTTCGCGCCGGCAGAAGAAGCAGGGCCGGTGGCCGGCGGCCAATGCCGTCACCTCGTCAAGGAAGAACAGTTCGGTCCAGCCGGCCTTGCCGCCCGGCCGGTTGCGGCCCATTGGTTCGCGCCGCACATTGCGGAACTGGCATACGCAGATGATCCAGGCCGGCAAGGCCCAGCGCTTCTTCAGCAGCGTCCTGGTTTCAGGGTCGTGGATGATGCCGCGATTGCCGGTGAACAGGCCGCGCTCCGGCACGGCATGGATGGCGCCGAAAGGATCGACCCGGTTCTGCAGTGGCATAGCTTTCTCTCCGACTGCGCATCTTGGCTGAAAGACGAGCCGCATGATATCGCTCGCCCCAGCGTTTTCATGTCAGCAGGTTTTCGATGCGGGTTTTGGTCGTCCAGAATTTCGACAATGAGGGCCTTGGCCAGATAGGCGCGGCCCTTGTGGAAGCCGGCGCCGACATTGATTTGCGAAAACCCTATCGCGGCGAGGCCTTGCCCGGAGACAGCACCGAGCATGATGCCATAGTGGTGCTTGGCGGCGCCCAGAACGCGCTCGACGACGAGATCTGCCCCTACTTCCCCGCCCTGATCGACCTGACGCGTGATTTCGCCGGCAAGGACCGCTCGGTGCTCGGCATCTGCCTCGGCAGCCAGCTTCTGGCGCGCGCCTTCGGCGGCAAGAACCAGATCGGTGGCGCCACCGAGTTCGGCTGGCATAAGGTGTCGCTGACGCCGGCCGCGAAGTCGGACCCGGTGCTGGCGGCGCTGCCCGAAAGTTTCCCGATCTTCGAATGGCATGACGACACGTTCGGCCTGCCGGAGAACGCCGTGCGGCTGGCTGGCAGCGCGGTCGCCGAAAACCAGGCCTTCCGCCTCGGTCGCGCCGTCTACGGGTTCCAGTTCCATTTCGAGGCGGACACGCCGATGGTGCGCGACTGGAGCACGTCCTTCGCGGCAATGATCGCCGAGCGCCATCCCGACTGGAACGACCGGCTCGACGACGAACTGGCCCGCAATGGCCCCGACGCCGACGCCGCCGGCCTGGCGATTGCCCGCGCCTGGGTAGCGACCATCTGATCGTAGAACCCGTCATCGGACGCGGCGTGGCATAATTGGCACGCCTCAGCGCTTCCGTCTGGGGAAAACGCTCTTCATCCTTGGTTTGTGTCCGGCCGCTCGCCTAAGAGGGCGCGCTTTGTATCGTCAGTGCAACCGCCATGAACCTTTTGTGTGATCCAGCCGACACACCGGCGATACAGAATCTGCCTAGAAGCGCGAAATCGTCGAAACATTGAGACGCATTTTACCGTTTCAACGCATTGGTAACCGCCTCGTGCCCAGATGCAGAAAGCTTAACCAGAGATGACGTCCGTGAAAGCAGCTCTCCTGTCTTTTGTCATGCTGTCTGCCATCGTGCTCTGCGGCCTGGGCATTTATGCCGCCGACGCAGCGACCAACCACCGGGCCGTCGACGGCTACGGCGTCACCGCCTCGCTGAACTGAGCCTCGACAAAAATCGGAAGCACGCCCCGGACCGCGACAGGTCTAGAGCGCTTTTCCATGGACTGTCAGGATGCGTTTGTCGTCGCCATTGACGGCAAGCGCGCTCAGCGTTCCCGATTTCCAGGCAAGCGTGTCGACATTGACCCGGTTGCCCATCACCTCGGCTTGCGGGACGGGTGTGTGCCCGTGCACGATCACCTTTGAAAAAAGCCCTGGATGGTCGTGGAAGGCGTCACGGATCCAGATCAGGTCCTGCTGGCTTTGCTTGTCGAGCGGCACGCCAGGGCGGATGCCTGCATGGCAGAAGAAGAAATCGCCGAAGGTCACCGAAAAGACCAGCGAGCGCAGGAAGTCGACATGGCTGCGCGGCACGGCTTTCACCAGGGCCGCGTGCCCCCGCCGCACGGCTTCCGCCTTGCCGAACCAATGGGCATCGCGCGCAAGATCCACGCCATAGGACTGCGCCGTCTGCACGCCGCCGTAGTTCATGAACAGCCCGTCCGGCTCTGCATCGGCAAGAAATTCGAGCATGCCGATATCGTGGTTGCCGGCCAGCATGATGTTGCGAGCGTCGCGTTTTTGCGCCTCGATCAGGAAATCGATGACGCTTCTGGAGTCCGGCCCGCGGTCGACATAGTCGCCGAGATGGATGATGCGCCAGTCGGGCGCATATTCCAACTCGCTCTCGATGTGCTGGTGCATGGCGGCGAGCAGGTCATGACGGCCATGCACATCGCCGATGGCGTAGAGCCGTATGCCGTCGGGCCCGCTTGCGTCGAGATAATGGATGCCGATTTCGGTCACGGTGGGCGTCTTTTCGGTATGGGTGCTGCCGCCAGGCTAATGCCGACCGATGAAGAACATCCTAGCGACGCAATTGCTCCTTGCCCATGTCGATGACGAGGCGCTTGCCGCACAGCGCCAGCGTGATGTCCATTTCCTTGCGGATGATTTCGAGCGCCTTGGTCACGCCGTCCTTGCCCATCGCGCCGAGGCCATAGAGGAAGGGCCTGCCGATATAAGTGCCCTTGGCGCCGAGGCAGAGCGCCTTGAGCACGTCCTGGCCGGAGCGGATGCCGCCGTCCATATGGACTTCGATCCTGTCACCGACCGCATCGGCGATTTCTTCCAGCACCGAGATCGAGGAGGCTGCGCCGTCGAGCTGACGCCCGCCATGGTTGGAGACCACGATCGCGTCGGCGCCGGTCTCGGCCGCCATCAGCGCGTCCTCCTTGTCGAGAATGCCTTTCAGGATCAGCTTGCCGCCCCAGCGCTCCTTGATCCAGGCGACGTCCTTCCACGACAAATGCGGATCGAACTGCTCTGTCGTCCAGGACGATAGCGAAGAGACGTCGCCGACGCCCTTGGCGTGCCCGACGATGTTGCGGAAGGTGCGGCGCTTTGTGCCGGCAATCCCCAGGCACCAGCGCGGCTTGAGGGCAAGGTCGACGATGTTGGCAAGCGTCATCTTGGGCGGCGCCGAAAGTCCGTTGCGCACATCCTTGTGGCGCTGGCCGAGGATCTGCAGGTCGAGCGTCAGCACCAGCGCCGAGCATTTTGCAGCCTTGGCCCGGTCGATGAGGTCGAGCACGAAATCCTTGTCGCGCAGCACATAGAGCTGGAACCAGAACGGTTTCTTGGTAACCGAGGCGACATCCTCGATCGAGCAGATGCTCATTGTGGACAGCGTGAACGGCACCCCGAACTCTTCCGCCGCCTGTGCCGCCAGCATCTCGCCGTCGGCGTGCTGCATGCCGGTAAGCCCGGTCGGCGCGAGCGCCACCGGCATCGCCACCTTCTGGCCGATCATAGTCGATTCCAGCGAGCGGTTGCTCATGTCGACCAGCACGCGCTGGCGGAATTTTATCTTGCCGAAATCCTCTTCGTTGGCCCGGTAGGTGCTCTCCGTCCAGGCGCCGGAATCGGCATAGTCGAAGAACATCTTCGGCACCCTGCGGCGTGCCAGGTCCTTGAGGTCGGCGATGGTGAGAATTTCGCTCATGACAGGTTCCCCGCTGATGGCTAGGAGCGTTTGCGTGTGGGTTCGATATCGCCGGCATCGGAGCGCTGCCTGAGGCGCAGCCTGGATATACGCTGCCAGTCGCCGCTGCGCTCGGCTTCCGCCATCGAGCGCTCGACATAGGTGATGTGCTCCATCGCCGCTTTGCGCGCCGCGACAGGATCGCCGGCTTTGATCGCGGTGTGGATGGCGCGGTGCTGGTCAAGCAGCGCTTCGCGCGCGCCGGGGACGCCGAAGACCAGGAGCCTGTTCTGGAACACACCTTCCGACAGCAGCCGGTAGCAGGAACGCAGCGTGTGCAGCAAAATGATGTTGTGCGCGCATTCGCACACCGCATGATGGAACTCGACGTCGATCTCCGCCTCGTCGTCGAAGTCGCCGGTCCGGTGCGCCTCGTCCATGCGCGCCATGATGCGGTCCAGCAGCGCCAGATCTTCCGGCGTTGCCCGGCGCGCCGCATATTCGGCCGCCACCGCTTCGATCTCGCGGCGGTACTCCAGATAGTCGGTCACCGCCTTGCGGTGCGTGGAGATGAGGTCCGTCACCGGCTTGGTGAAAAGCTGGCCGATGACGTCGGCGACATGCGTGCCGCCGCCTGGTCGCGTCGTCAGCAGGCCACGGGATTCCAGCGCCTTCAACGCATCGCGCAGGATCGGCCGCGACACGTCGAACTGGCGCGCCAGCTCGCGCTCGCCGGGCAGCCGGTCGCCGGTGCGCAGCACGCCTTCGAGGATCAGGCTCTCGATCTGCTGCACCACCTCGTCGGCGGTGCGTGAATGCTCGATCCTGGAGAAAATGTCGCTCAAGAGAGGCGCCTGGAGAACGGAACGGATGTCGTCCAGATTAAAGCGTCTGTCGCCAACTGGTCAAATTATTTATCCAATTTGTCCAATCCGGTCGGATCGCTCGCCGCGCGCCGCCGTCTCCGGCTGCTAATATTTGCTGTTTACGCGTCTTGCCGATTGCCGCAAGACGACCGGGTTGCACGAAGGGTCGAAAACAGGGGGACCAGCCGTGTCTGACGAGATGTCCAATCTCGAATTCCAGCCGCGCGCCCAAGGCAGCGTGATGGGTTTTCCGGCGCATGAAGGGCGACCGGGCGCATTGGGCGAGGTCCATGCCCGTCCGCACCCGCTGATCGAAAAACCGCGCGTGCTCATCCAGCTTTCCTTCATGACCGAGGGCGGCACCGCGGTCGACCATGCCGTGCTCTCGGAATTGTCGCGGCGGCTGGGCATCGCCGCGCCCGAACGCTACGCGCGCCATCATGCCATGAAGTGGGGCAAGGGCACGCTGCGCTGGGAGCGGCATACGGAATTCTCGACCTATCTCTGGGAGGGGCCGCTGGCCGAGAACGGCCGGGGCCAGGAGGATTCGCCCTTCGGCAACGGCTTCTCGCCCCCGGGCGCGGTGATTTCCGGCATCCGCCTCGAGATCCGCAAATGGACGCAGGCGAGCGAAAAGCTGATTGCCGACTTCGACCCGACCAGCCTGTGTTATTCGCTGGTCGAGCGGGGCGCGGCCGCCATCATCACCGATTTTCGCCAGGACGGCGACGGCCTGACCCGGATGCTGGTGCTCGATCGCGGCCTGACGCCGGCCAGTACTGGTGCTTTGTCGCAGCGGCTGATCGATATCGAGAACTACCGGACACTTGCCATGCTCGGCCTGCCGCTGGCGTTGACGCTGTCGGGCCGTGCCCGCCGCATCGAGGATCGCCTGGCGCAGACCACGCTGGAAATGAAAGGCGTCGAAACACGCGACAGCCAGACCTTGCTCGCCGGCCTGACCGAACTCGCCGCAGAGCTGGAGGCCGACGCTGCGTCCAGCCTCTACCGTTTCGGCGCCAGCCGTGCCTATGACGGCATCGTCACCGAAAGGCTTGAGGCGCTGGATGAAGAGCCGGTGCAGGGGTACGATACCTGGGCGGGTTTCCTGCTGCGGCGCATGGCGCCGGCCATACGCACCTGCCGTTCGGTCGAAGAGCGCCAGGCCAACCTGTCGCGAAAACTCACCCGCGCCACCACGCTGCTGCGCACCTGGGTCGACGTCGAGGTCGAAAAGCAGAACCGCGACCTGCTGGCTTCTATGAACAATCGCGCCCGGCTGCAACTGCGCCTGCAGCAGACCGTCGAAGGCCTCTCCGTCGCCGCCGTATCCTATTATGTCGTCGGCCTCATCGGCTATGTCGCCAAGGGCGCCTCGATCTTCGGCCACGCTTTCGCGCCCGAAATTGTCACCGCGGCGTCTGTGCCGGTCGCTATCCTGCTCGTCTGGTGGGGCGTGCGCCGCGTGCGCAGGATGCACTCCGAACCGGTCAGACATCCGGGGGAGTAGTCTCTCCCTTGCAGGCCCTCAAGGGGGAGAAAGCCAGCGGCAGATTGCCGCTGCGGAAGCTCACGGCTACGCTTGCCATCGGATGCAACCAAAGCAGCGTTTGCAACGAAACTGTCAGGCTGGTAAAAGATTTTGACCAGTCAAGCGAGATGAGGCCCGCCCGATGTCCGGCCTAGCCATGCCCAAGCCAGACGCCGAGACGATGCGCCGGCGCGGCGAGATCGTCGCCGACATGCGCATCATCGTGCCGGGCGAGGGGGTCGTCGACACGGCCAATGAAATGCGCGCCTTCGAAAGCGACGGCCTCACCGCCTACCGGCAGCTGCCGCTGGTCGTGGTGCTGCCGGAAACGGTGGCGCAGGTGTCGCGCGTCCTGAAATACTGCAACGACCGCAACATCCGCGTCGTGCCGCGCGGCTCCGGCACCTCGCTGTCCGGCGGCGCGCTGCCGTTGGAGGACGCGGTGCTGCTGGTGATGAGCCGCTTCAACCGCATCCTGGCGATCGACTATCCCAACCGCATCGTCGTCGCGCAGCCGGGCGTCACCAATCTCGGCATCACCATCGCCGTCGAGCAGGAGGGCTTTTATTACGCCCCCGATCCATCTTCCCAGATCGCCTGCTCGATCGGCGGCAATGTCGCCGAAAACTCCGGCGGCGTGCATTGCCTGAAATACGGGCTCACCGCCAACAATGTGCTGGGCATCGAGATGGTGCTGATGAATGGCGAGGTGGTGCGCCTTGGTGGCAGCCATCTCGACCAGGAAGGCTATGACCTGCTCGGCGTCATGACCGGCTCGGAAGGCCTGCTTGGCGTCGTCACCGAGGTGACGGTGCGGATCCTGAAGAAGCCGGAGACGGCGCGCGCGCTGCTGATCGGCTTTCCGACCAGCGAAGAGGGCGGCCAGTGCGTCGCCGACATCATCGGCGCCGGCATCATCCCCGGCGGCATGGAGATGATGGACCGTCCGGCGATCCACGCGGCGGAAGATTTCGTCCATGCCGGCTACCCGCTCGACGTCGAGGCGCTGCTGATCGTCGAGCTCGACGGTCCAAGCGTCGAGGTCGACCATTTGATCGGCCTCGTGGAGGCTATCGCCTACAAGAACGGCTCGACCACCTGCCGCATCTCGCAGTCGGAGCAGGAGCGGCTGAGCTTCTGGGCCGGACGCAAGGCGGCCTTCCCGGCGGTCGGTCGCATCTCGCCCGACTATTACTGCATGGACGGCACCATCCCGCGCAAGGAACTGCCGCGCGTGCTCGCCGGCATGCGCGGCCTGTCGGAGAAATATGGCCTCGGCGTCGCCAACGTCTTCCACGCCGGCGACGGCAATCTGCATCCGCTGATCCTCTACGACGCCAATGTGCCGGGCGAGCTCGACAAGGCCGAGAGTTTCGGCGCCGATATCCTGCGGCTTTGTGTCGAGGTCGGCGGCGTGCTGACCGGCGAGCACGGCGTCGGCGTCGAGAAGCGCGACCTGATGCCGGAAATGTTCAACCAGATCGACCTCGACCAGCAGATGCGCGTCAAATGCGCCTTCGATCCCAACCATCTTCTCAACCCCGGCAAGGTCTTCCCGCAGCTTCGCCGCTGCGCCGAGCTGGGCCGCATGCATGTGCATCGCGGCCAAGTGGCGTTTCCGGATATTCCGAGGTTTTGAGTGGATACGTCGGCGCTTGAACACCCCCCTCTGTCCTGCCGGACATCTCCCCCGCAAGGGGGGAGATTAGCAGTTCAGGCGCCTCGCCTTTTCTTCAACGCTGAAAATTGGCGAAACCCTACGCGACATCTGATCTCCCCCCTTGCGGGGGAGATGTCCGGCAGGACAGAGGGGGGTGCGAAGGAACGCGGCCCATGACCACCTTCACCCCCGCCACCTCCGCCGAAATCCTCTCCACTGTCCAATGGGCAGCCGCCGAGGAAACGCCGCTGGAAATCCTCGGTCATGGCTCCAGGCGCGGCATCGGCCGTCCGCAGCAGACCGAGCACACGCTCGATCTCTCGAAGCTCACCGGCGTCACCCTCTACGAACCGGCCGAGTTGGTGCTGTCGGCCAAAGCCGGGACGCCGCTCGCCGAAATCGAGCAATTGCTGACCGAGAACGGCCAGCAGTTCGCCTTCGAGCCGATGGATTACGGCCCGCTGCTCGGCGGTGAGCCGGGCCAAGGGGGCAAGAACGGCACGATCGGCGGCGTGCTGGCGTCGAACCTCTCCGGTCCGCGGCGGCTAAAGGCGGGTGCGGCGCGTGACCATATCCTCGGCATATCGGCGGTCTCCGGCCGTGGCGAGGCCTTCAAGTCGGGCGGGCGTGTGGTCAAGAACGTCACCGGCTATGATCTCTCCAAGCTGATGGCAAACAGCTGGGGCACGCTCGCGGTGCTGACCGACGTCACCTTCAAGGTCCTGCCGGCGGCCGAGACAGAGGTGACGCTGGCCATCCGCGGTTTGCTCGACGATGCAGCCGTGGCCGCCATGGCGCTGGCGCTGGGCTCCAGCGCCGAGGTGTCGAGCGCGGCGCATCTGCCGGAGCGCATCGCCGCGCGCGTCGCCGGCGGCAAGCACGGCAGCGATGCCGCGACGCTGCTGCGCGTCGAAGGGTTTGGTCCGTCGGTCGTCTATCGCATCGAGGCGTTGAAACAACTGCTCGGCAAGGCCGGGCCGCTGGAAGAGATCGCCGGCGAGCCTTCGAAAACCATCTGGCGCGACATTCGCGATTGCACTCCTTTCGCCGACGGCGGCGCGCGGCCGGTCTGGCGCGTTTCGATGGCGCCGTCCGAGGCGCATCACATGGTGATGGCCCTGCGCATGCAGGCGGCGGTCGATGCCTTCTATGACTGGCAAGGCGGGCTGGTCTGGCTGTCGATGCGCGAAGACGACCCGGAGGCCGATCTGTTGCGCGGACTGATCCGCAAGCACGGCGGCGGCCACGCGACGCTGGTGCGCGCGTCGGCCCCGCATCGCGCGGCCCTGCCGGTGTTCGAGCCGCAGCCGCCGCATCTGGCGGCGCTGTCGGCCCGGCTCAAGGCCGAGTTCGATCCCAAGCAGATTCTCAACCCCGGCCGCATGGCCTAGAGCAATTCCAGGAAAAGTGTGAAACGGTTTTTCGTTCGGAATTGCGTCTAAACAGAGCATTGCAATGCAGACCAATTTCTCAGCTGCCCAGCTTGCCGATCCGCATGTCGCGGAATCGGAAAAAATCCTGCGCAAATGCGTGCATTGCGGCTTCTGCACCGCCACCTGCCCGACCTATGTGACATTGGGCAACGAGCTCGATTCACCGCGCGGCCGCATCTACCTGATCAAGGACATGCTGGAGAACGGCCGGCCGGCCGACAAGGAGATCGTCACCCATATCGACCGCTGCCTGTCCTGCCTTGCCTGCATGACGACATGCCCGTCAGGCGTGAACTACATGCACCTGGTCGATCATGCCCGCGCCCATATCCAGGAGACCTACAAGCGCCCTCTGCTCGACCGGCTGACGCGCGCCATGCTGGCCTTCGTCCTGCCTTATCCAGGCCGCTTCCGCGCCGCGCTGAGACTGGCCGGACTTGGCCGGCCGTTCATCGGCCTGTTCGAAAAACTGCCGGCGTTGAGGCCGGTCGCGGCCATGCTGAAGCTCGCGCCCTCGTCGATACCTCCGGCGTCGCCGTTTGCCTCGCCCGGCACGCATGCCGGGCAGGGCGCAAAGCGTGGCCGCGTCGCCATCCTCACCGGCTGCGCGCAGTCGGTGCTCGACCCGGCCATCAACGAAACCACCATCTCCCTGCTGACAAGGCTGGGCGTCGAGGTGGTGGTGCCGGAAGGCGAGGGCTGCTGCGGCGCGCTCGTCCATCACATGGGTCGAGAGGATCAGGCGCTTGCCTCGGCAAGGCGCAATGTCGACGCCTGGATGCGCGCCATCGAGCAAGGCGGGCTCGACGCCATCATCGTCACCGCATCCGGCTGCGGCACGACGATCAAGGATTACGGCTTCATGCTGCGCCTCAATCCGGCCTATGCCGAAAAGGCGGCGCGGGTTTCGGCGCTGGCCAAGGACGTCACCGAATATCTCGCCGCTCTCGACCTGCCTGAGCCGGTGCGCAAGCCGGGCACGATCGTCGCCTACCATTCCGCTTGCTCGATGCAGCACGGGCAGAAGATCACCCGCCAGCCGAAGGAGCTTTTGACCAAAGCAGGCTTCGTCGTGCGCGAGCCGCGCGAGGGGCATCTCTGCTGCGGCTCGGCCGGCACCTACAACATCCTGCAGCCGGAGATCTCGGCCAGGCTGCGCGACCGCAAGGTCCGCAATATCGAGGCAACGGGCGCCGAGATCGTTGCGACAGGCAACATCGGCTGCATCACGCAGATCGCATCCGCCGCCAAGCTGCCGGTGGTGCATACGATAAAATTGCTCGACTGGGCTTATGGCGGCCCGAAGCCGGAAGGCGTTTCTGACGCCAAGCTTGTCGCTGCCGAATAGTGAGCTATTCCGCCGCGAGTTGGTCCGGCACCCCATAGGTCGCGCGGTAAAGCGCCCGCTGGCGGTTGAGCGCTACCATGGTGTTGCGCAGCAGGATCGCCACGGTGAGCGGGCCGACGCCGCCGGGCACCGGCGTGATCCAGGACGCGACTTCCTTGACGCTGTCGGTGTCGACGTCGCCGACGATGCGGCTTTCGCCGTCAGGGCCGACCTCCGAATTGATGCCGATGTCGATGACACAAGCGCCCGGCTTCACCATGTCGGCCTTGATCAGCCGCGGTTTGCCGACGGCGACGAACAGTGCGTCGGCGCGGCGCGCGTGCGCTGCCACCGAGCGCGTCATGTGGTGGCAGACCGTCACCGTCGCGCCTTCGCTCATCAACAGGAAGGCGATCGGCTTGCCGACGATCTCCGAATGGCCGACGACGACGACCTCGAGCCCCTTGAGATCGAGCCCGGTTTCCTTCAGCAATTCGACCGAGGCCGCCGCCGTGCAGGGCGCCAGATCGAGCTGGTTGTAGACGATGTTGCCGATCGAGGCCGGATGCATGCCTTCGACGTCCTTCAGCGGATGCACCGCCGCCTGCAGCGTCTTGATCGGGATATGCACCGGCACCGGCCGCTGGATGATGATGCCGGTGACGCGCGGATCGGCGTTGAGGCCGTGGATCGCGGCTTCCAACTCGCCGGCGGTGATGTCGGCGGCGAAGCGCCGCTCCTCGAAGGAGATGCCGGCAAGTGCCGCCTTGGCGCGCTGGTTGCGCACGTAGACGTCGACCGCGGCGGTATCGCCGACGGTGATCGAAACCAGCTTCGGCGGGAAGCCTTCGGCCGTGGCGATCGCCGCGTCTTCGCGCACCGAAGCGATGATGCGCTGGGCGACCGGACCGCCTTTCAGGTAGCGGCTGTCGTCGGTCCTGGTCATGGCTGGCACCTCTGCCTCTGGAGCAATTCGAGGAAAAGCGCTGAAGCGGCTTCCCGTCCGGAATTGCGTAACAATTGAGATTTGTGCACTGCAATAGCAGAGGATTGCCGGGAAATCAGCCCCGGAAACGAAACGCCCTGCTTTCGGGGCGACCTGTCGCACTATGCCTATCGCCCAAAAGTGCGAGCGATTCTGGGAGAACGACAGGCATCAGACAAGAGCTCAAAATCGAAAAGGCAGCGCGGTTGCCCGCGCTGCCTTTTCGTGACCGGCCGTATCCCCACACGACCCGTCCCCCGTTAACTCGTTCTCGTTGGCAGTCTAAGCATCTCTTCCAGAAGAGCGCTATGGCTTGAGGGCAACACCAAGCACCAAAAACGACCATTTGCGCCTGAGCGGCTGATTCGTGATGACTATATCACCTCGACCGTGGTTCCGACGTTGACGCGCTCGTAGAGGTCGACAACATCTTCGTTGCGCATGCGGATGCAGCCGGAAGACACCGCGCCGCCGATCGTCCAGGGCTGGTTGGTGCCATGGATGCGGTATTCGGTGGTGCCGAGATAGAGCGCGCGCGCGCCGAGCGGGTTCTCGATACCGCCCGCCAGATAGGTCGGCAGGTAACGGCCCTTGGCCGCCTCGCGCTTGATCATCACCGCCGGGGGACGCCAGTCCGGCCATATTTTCTTGTCGGTGATCTTGTGCGTGCCCGACCATTCGAAGCCCGGCTTGCCGGTGCCGACGCCATAGCGGCGCGCCTTGCCGTCCTTCTCGACCAGATAGAGGAAATTCTGGTGCGTATCGATGACGATGGTGCCCGGTTTCGCCGGCCCGTCATAGGCGACTTCCTGCGGCAGGTAGATCGGGTTGATCTGCGGCCGCGCCACCATGCGCTTGGCGGGCTGCTGCACGGCCGCCGTGCGCTGCTGGTCGGGCTGCGCCTGGAACAGCCGGCGCAGCGGCTGCTGCGTTGCCTGCCGGGTCGGGCGCACGATGCCCGGCGCATGGCCAAGCTGCAGCACCCAGGGCGCCGAAAGGTCGGGGCTCACCGTTACAGGCGGCATGTCGGCATAGCGGTCATTGGCAAAGGAGGTCATGGCGCCGGCGGCAAGAAACACCGCAGCACCGAGCAGGGAACAAAACGCTGTCTTCATCGGAACGCACCTTGATCGTCGAACTCATCCGGGGCGGGGAGGCGCCCTCGGTTTCGCGATCCTTGGCGCGGAGCGGCAAGCAAAGCATGAATCGGGATGCGTAAAATCCCGCTTTGTCAGTAAACCTTTTGGTGTGGTTACCGGCCGGTTCAGGAATCTGGTAAAGCCACGGTAAACTCGGCGCCGAGGCGCATTAACGAATGGATTTGCTAGCGATGGCAACTGAACATGCCGGCATTCTCGACGGCCCCGATGGTAGGGCGCGCTGCTTCTGGCACGGCAACCTGCCGGATTATCTCCACTACCACGACCATGAATGGGGCCGGCCGGTAACGGATGACCGCCGGCTGTTCGAAAAGATTTGCCTGGAAGGGTTCCAGTCGGGCCTGTCGTGGCTGACCATCCTGCGCAAGCGCGAGAACTTCCGCGAGGCCTTCGCCGGCTTCGACTTCGACAAGGTGGCGGCGTTCACCGATGAGGATATCGAGCGCCTGCTCGGCAATGCCGGCATCGTCCGCCATCGCGGCAAGATCGTCTCGACCATCAACAACGCCAGGCGCGCCCGCGAGATGGTTGACGAGTTCGGCTCCCTGGCGGCCTGGTTCTGGAAATTCGAGCCGGGCCCGGAGGAGCGGCCGTCGGTCGTCGACCTCACGCATCTGCGCGCCAATCCGACGACGGCGGTGTCGGTCAGGATATCGAAGGAATTGAAGAAGCGCGGCTGGAGCTTCGTCGGCCCGACGACCGTCTATGCCTTCATGCAGGCCATGGGCCTGGTCAACGACCATCTCGAAGGCTGCTACTGCCGCGCCGAAGTGGAGAAGGAGCGCAAGAAGCTGAAGCGGCCGAAGTAGGCGCGCCTTTTCCTTCTCCCCTTGTGGGAGAAGGTGGATCGGCGCGCCGAGACGGATGAGGGGTGCTCCAGCGGAGTGAGACGCTGGCTTTCCCTGGAACACCCCTCATCCATCGCCTTCGGCGACACCTTCTCCCGCAAGGGGAGAAGAGAAAGAGGCCATCACTTCTCGTAGCGTCCCTTATGGCCGCTGCCGTTGATGTTCCAGACCAGGCTGGAGCCCGACACCATCAGCACCAGCCCGCTGAAGCCGCTATCGTCGGGCGTGTGATGCGTGGAGGCGGAACCGCGGCCGGCCGGGATGATCTCGACGGTCGTGCCCTTCCTCACCCAGCAGCCCTTGCCGTACTGGTCGTTGGCGCCGTAGGCGAGCGCGAATTCGAAGCTGCCGTCTTTCTTCAGCAACAGCTCCGAGCCGACCTCCATGACGCCGTTCAGGTAATAATGGCCGGCAAGACGGGCGTCGCCCGGCTGGCAGGCGTTGGCCGCGCCGGTCGCGCCAACGGCCAGCGCGCCGGCAAGCGCGCACGCAAATTGCAACTGCATGATGATCCCCCGATCGTCGAGTGAAGTCAGAGGCTGCCGGTGCCGGTCAGAAAAAGCCCGGCGATGATCGCCGCCATCGCGGCGAAGGCCGGGTAGATCACCAGCAGGCCGGTCACCAGCGCATCGCCCACCGTAGGCTTACGCGCCTGCGCCGAGACTTCGAACGGCCCGGCCGGCTGCTGCGCCGGCCTGAGGGCGGCGCTGCCGGCAGGCCGCAATCTGGCCGATTTGCCGCTCTCGATGATGTCTCCAGCCGTCGTCATGGCCCCGAACCCCTTGTTTCGGCGTGCTTTATGGTCGTCGATTGTGTCGGCAGCATGCCGCGCCGATGGCGGAATTGTTTCAGTCTTTCCTTCTCCCCTTGCGGGAGAAGGTGGATCGGCGCCACCTTCTCCCGCAAGGGGAGAAGGAAAGGCGCTAACCCTTGCCGCACCACTTGGCATGGGTTAGGACACGCCCGCTCCAGATAAGTCAGTGTTTACTTAACGAAAAGACCGATCCTATGGCCGACAAATCGGAAAAGACGAAAGCGCGGCTGCCGCGCGGTTTTGCCGACCGCAGCGCCGAAGACATCCGCGCCGTCGAAAAGATGATGGCGACCATCCGCTCGGTCTATGAGCTCTATGGTTTCGAGCCGGTCGACCAGCCGATGATCGAGTACACCGATGCTTTGGGCAAATTCCTGCCCGACCAGGATCGGCCGAATGAAGGCGTGTTCTCATTCCAGGACGACGACGACCAGTGGCTCTCGCTGCGCTACGACCTGACCGCGCCGACCGCCCGCTTCGTCGCCGAGAATTTTGAAAAACTGCCGAAACCCTACCGCAGCTATCGCTCGGGCTGGGTGTTCCGCAACGAGAAACCAGGCCCCGGCCGCTTCCGCCAGTTCATGCAGTTCGACGCCGACACGATCGGCACGCCGGGCGTCGCCGCCGACGCCGAGATGGCGATGATGATGGCCGATGTCATGGAAGCGCTCGGCATCAAGCGCGGCGACTACGTCATCCGCGTCAACAACCGCAAGGTGCTGGATGGCGTGCTGGAGGCGATCGGGCTCGGTGGTGATGAGAATACGGGACGCCGGCTGACGGTCCTGCGCGCCATCGACAAGCTGGACAAACTCGGCCCGGAAGGTGTGAAGCTCCTGCTTGGCCCGGGGCGGTGGGATGGCGGCAAGGAAGGCGAAGGCGATTTCGCCAAGGGCGCCGGACTGAATGACGCACAGGCCGAAGCGGTTCTTCTCGCAACGGCCAGGAACGGACAGGTCGGCCAGGATTCCAGCGTCAGCGCCAACGCCATGCATCAGGAAGGCGTGGGCGAACTGGCAACTATCGAAGCTCTGGTCAGGGCGGCAGGATATGGCGAAAGCCGTATCGCCATGGACCGCTCCGTCGTGCGTGGCCTCGAATACTACACCGGCCCGGTCTTCGAGGCCGAGTTGTTGGCAGAAATCCCCAACGAGGACGGCCAGATCGTGCGCTTCGGTTCGGTCGGCGGTGGCGGTCGCTATGACGGGCTGGTCTCGCGCTTCCGCGGCGAGCCGGTGCCGGCGACCGGCTTCTCGATCGGCGTCTCGCGATTGATGACGGCGCTGAAGAACCTCGGCAAGCTCGATACCTCGGACGTCATTGCTCCGGTCGTCGTGCTGGTCATGGACAAGGACACGGAAAGCCTCGGTCGCTACCAGAAGATGGTCGCCGACCTGCGCGCCGCCGGCATCCGCTCCGAAATGTATCTCGGCGGCGCCGGCATGAAGGCGCAGCTGAAATACGCCGACCGCCGCGGCAGCCCGGTCGCCATCATCCAGGGCGGCGACGAGCGCGCCAAGGGCGAGCTGCAGATCAAGGACCTGATCGAAGGCGCCCGCATGTCGGCGGAAATCACCGACAACGCCGAATGGCGCGCCGCAAGGCCGGCGCAGGTGACGGTGGCGGAAGGCGAGTTGGTTGGCGAGGTGAAGAAGATTTTGGCGGCGCAGGCGGCAGATCGCACGAAAGGTGGCGCTTGAACACCCCCCTCTGTCCTGCCGGACATCTCCCCCGCAAGGGGGGAGATTGGATGTTGCGTATGCTTTCGCCAATCGCCGGCGCTACAGAAGAGGCGCCGAGCTCCAAGCTGCCGATCTTCCCCCTTGCGGGGGAGATGGCCGGCAGGCCAGAGGGGGGTGCCTCGCGCCCGACCTATCCATGACCTCCCGTCCCGCCATCGCCGCCGACATCACGAAGCTCTTCGCCGAGCGCGACACCCACGCCGTCGAAGTCGCCGTGCTGCAGCCCGCAGATCCGTTCCTCGACATGGCGGGCGAAGACCTGCGCCGGCGCATCTTCCTGACCGAGAGCGAGACCGGCAAGACGCTGTGTCTGCGGCCCGAATTCACCATTCCGGTCTGTCTCGACCACATCGCCAGCCAGGCCGGAACCCCGCGCCGCTATTCCTATCTCGGCGAGGTGTTCCGCCAGCGCCGCGAGGGCGGCAATGAATTCTTCCAGGCCGGCATCGAGGATCTCGGCGACCGCGATACGGCCGCGGCCGATGCCCGCTCTTTGGCCGACGCGCACGCGCTGCTGTCGCTGGTGCTGCCGGGACAGAAGCTCGCCGTCACGCTCGGCGACCAGACCCTGTTCGAGGCGGTGCTGGCGGCCCTCGGCCTGCCGCGCGGCTGGCGCATGCGGCTTGCGCGCGCCTTCGGCTCGGCGCCGATGCTGGAAGCGGCTCTTGCCGACCTCGCCAACCCGCCGCGCAACAGCCAGCTCTCCGGCCCGGTCGCCCTGCTGGTGCTCGACGGCGATGCGGAAGGTCTGTCAGCGCATATCTCCGCCGGCATGGAGGAGGCCGGGCTGTCGGCATCGTCCGGCCGTGCCCCGGCCGATATCGCGCGCAGGCTGATCGAGAAAGCGCAACTGCGCAGCGTGCGGCTGTCCGACGAAGCCTTCTCGGCGCTGAAGGGTTTTCTCGAGATCGACGTGGCGCTCAACGGCGCGACCGCGGCGCTCGAAAAATTCGCCGCCGATGCCGGCCTGTCGCTGGGACCGGCGCTGGAGAATTTCGCGGCCCGCGCCAAGGCAATCGAGGCGCATGGCCTATCCTCGGCGCAAATCCGCTACGACGCCGCCTTCGGCCGCCCGCTCGACTATTATACCGGTCTCGTTTTCGAGATTGCCGCGGGTGACGGCGATCGCCCGCTGGTCGGCGGCGGCCGCTATGACCGGCTGCTGACGCTGCTCGGCGCGAAGAAGCCAATCCCCGGTGTCGGCTTCTCGGTGTGGCTCGACCGCATCGAAGCCTTGCGGGAGGGCGCACGATGATCACGCTGGCGATCCCGTCGAAAGGCCGCCTCAAGGAACAGTCTCTTGAAGTGCTGGCCAAGGCCGGCTTGACTGTCGCCCTGCCGCAGGACGACCGCAAATACCGTGCCCGCATCGACGGCCTCGACGATGTCGAGGTGGCCTTCCTTTCCGCTTCCGAGATCGCCGGCGAGATCGGCCAGGGAGCGGTCGATCTCGGCATCACCGGCGAGGACCTTTTGCGCGAGAACCTCGCCGACTGGGAAGCGCGTGCCGAGATCGTCGCCCGCCTCGGCTTCGGCCATGCCGATGTCGTGGTGGCGGTGCCCGACATCTGGCTCGATGTCGATAATATGGCCGACCTCGACGATGTCGCCGCCGATTTCCGCCAGCGCCACGGCCGGCGCTTGCGCATCGCCACCAAATACTGGCGGCTGACGCAGCAGTTCTTTTCGCTCAAGCACGGCATCCAGGTTTACCGCATCGTCGAAAGCCTTGGCGCCACCGAAGGCGCCCCGGCCGCGGGCCTGGCCGACGTCATCGTCGATATCACCACCACCGGCTCGACGCTGCGCGCCAATCACCTCAGAGTGCTGGGCGACGGCACGATCCTGAAGTCGCAGGCCTGTCTCGTCGCTTCGAGGAAGCAGCGTGACGCGGCGGACGAGATGCGGTTGCGGGAAGTCGCCGCGAAGATGGCCACGCTGGTCGCCTAAGCGGTCGCGATCTTCGGATACGCTCATGCGCCTCAGGTTCTTTCTTCCACGCATGTCTTTGTCCCGAAACCGGTTCCCACGTTCGGGAGGCATGCTTTGACCCCATACCTTCGGCGGGTTTCCACCATCCCGGCAGGCTGATAGGCTGGCCTACCCCGGGAGGAGACGGCGATGGCGATCAAACTCGACGAGCTTATGAACGCCACCAATCTGCGCGCGCGCGGCGCCAGCGGCGCCTTCGTCGCTCCGGTCGGCGGCAAGGCGCATGTCTCGGGCGACCGCTCGGTGCCCCTGCTCGACAAGACCGTTCCGGAACTGTTTTCCGATACAGTCAGCAAATATGCCACGCTCGACGCCGCCGTCTTCGTCGGCCAGGACAAGCGCTTCACCTGGAGCGAGCTGTCGGACACGGTCGACGCGCTGGCGGCCGGCTTCCTGGCGCTCGGCCTGGAAAAGGGCGACCGCGTCGGCATCTGGTCGCCGAACCGCTGGGAATGGCTGGTAACGCAGTTCGCCACCGCCCGCATCGGCCTCATCCTGGTCAACATCAACCCGGCCTATAGGCTGACCGAGCTCGAATATGCGCTCAACAAAGTGGGCTGCAAGGCGCTGGTCACGGCAGCCCAGTTCAAGACCTCCGATTATCTCGGCATGGTCGAGACACTGGCGCCTGAACTTGCCACCGCCGAGCCCGGCAAGCTCAAGGCAAAGAAGCTGCCGGGGCTGAAGATCGTCATCCGCATGGGCGAAGACAACTCGCCCGGCATGTTCAATTTTGGCGATGTGCTCGCCATGGCCGGCCGCGATGAGCATGACAGCCTCGACCGCATCTCGGAGAGCCTGAAACCGGGCGAGGCCATCAACATCCAGTTCACCTCAGGCACGACGGGCGCGCCGAAGGGCGCGACGCTGACGCATTCCAACATTGTCAACAACGGCAATCTCGTCACCTCGGCGATCAGGCTCACCGTCGATGATCGTCTCTGCATCCCGGTGCCGCTCTATCACTGCTTCGGCATGTCGATGGGCACGATGGGCTGCGTCTCAAAGGGCGCCACCATGGTGTTCCCCGGAGAAGGCTTCGATGCCGGCGCGACGCTGAAAGCGGTGGCGCAGGAGCGATGCACCGGCCTTTACGGCGTGCCGACCATGTTCGTCGCCATGCTCGACCATGCGGATTTCCCGACCTTCGATCTCTCCAGCCTGCGCACCGGCATCATGGCCGGCTCGCCGTGCCCGATCGAGGTGATGAAGAAGGTGGTGTCGCTGATGCATATGAGCCAGGTGACCATCGCCTATGGCATGACCGAAACCAGCCCCGTCTCCTTCCAGAGTAGCGTCGACGACCCGCTGGAAAAGCGCGTCTCCACCGTCGGCCGCATCCACCCGCATGTCGAGGTGAAGGCGATCGGCGCCGATGGCGCCACCGTCGCGGTGGGCGAGCCGGGCGAGCTCTGCACGCGCGGCTATTCGGTGATGAAGGGCTATTGGGACGACGTCGAGAAGACCCGCGAGGCGATCGACGCCGAGGGCTGGATGCATACCGGCGACCTCGCCACCATCGATGACGAGGGCTATTGCAACATCGTCGGCCGGGTGAAGGACATGGTCATCCGCGGCGGCGAGAACGTCTATCCGCGCGAGGTCGAGGAATTCCTCTATCGCCATCCGAAAATCAAGGAAGTGCAGGTCTTCGGCATTCCTGACGACAAATATGGCGAGGAGCTCTGCGCCTGGATCGTCTTGAAGCCCGGCCAGATCGCGACCGCCGAGGAGATCAAGGCCTTCTGCGCCGGCCAGATCGCGCACTACAAGGTGCCGCGCTATATCCGCTTCCGCACCGAACTGCCGATGACGGTGACCGGCAAGCCGCAGAAGTTCCTGATGCGCGAGGCGATGGTGGAAGAACTCGGGCTGGTGGCGCAGAAGACGGCGTGAAACGGCATTATGGACAACGAGTTTCCAAATTTCGCGGCGCTGAGAGCCGCCAAAATCGAAAACATAGATTATCGCATCGTCGTCCGGCGTGGCGCGCGAACCGGCAGTGCGATCGTCATGGCCCCGCATGGCGGCAAGATCGAACCCCGCACCTCCCTGATCACCGAGACGATCGCAGGGGGCGATCTCGATATGTATTGCTTTGAAGGGCTCATGCCGGAAAGCAACAGGGAGCTGCACATAACCTCCAGGAATTTTGACGAGGAGTCAGCGCTGGAACTGTTGCGGACGAAGTCCACCGTCGTCGCTATCCACGGTCGTCAGGATCGGGACGATCCCTCGACGGTCTACCTGGGCGGCAAGGACGCCGCGTTGGTTTCAGAGATAGCCTGGCGTCTGCAGGAGGCCGGCTTCCAGACGACAACGGATAACCATCCATTTCCAGGCATCCAGGATTCAAACATCGTCAACCGGGGACTGACGGGGAAAGGAGCACAGCTGGAAGTACCCCTCTCGCTGCGCCGTCGACTGGGAAGCGAGCCGGAACTTCTGGAAAAATTCTGTGGGGCGGTTCGCAAGGCCATCGAGACATTCGACGCCAAAAATGGTGCCCGGTCCTCAATCGTGTTTTGAATGGTGCGCTTGGCGGGCAAAGATGCCCGTGAGAGATGCTCCCCACGCGCTTTTCCGCTAAGTTCGCGCAAACGCACGGCGTTCGGGGGACTTGGATGACTGGTTTCGGACGGTCGGTGACTTCCTACACGATGCCGTTGGCCGCGTTGGCGATGGCTGCTGCGGTCAGGGCCAGCGGCCTTTCGGTTGACCAAGGGTCGCCGGATGTCAGGATACTCGTTGGGGCGCTGTCGAGCGCCATCATGTTCACCACCATTTTCGTGGCGCTCGACCATGCCGAGGCGGTCGCCCGGCGCGTGGGGGAGCCCTACGGAACATTGGTGCTGACTTTTGCGGTGACGGCAATTGAAGTGTCGATCATCGTCTCCATGATGCTGCATGGAGAAAACAATCCGACGCTGGCGCGCGAGTCCGTTTTCTCGACGGTGATGATCACCTCCACCGGCGTTGTCGGCATATGTCTCACGCTTGGCGGCTGGCGCCATCGCAAGCAGGCGATCGTTCGGCAAGGGACCAGCGCTTACCTGTCGGTTCTGATCGCGCTGACCGTGATGACGCTTATTCTCCCGACCTACACCCAAGCTACGGGCCCCGGCACGTTTTCGGCGGCTCAGCTTGGTTTTGTAAGCGTCCTTTCAGTGCTGCTTTATGCGAGCTTCGTGTTCGCCCAGACCGTTCGGCACCGGGAGGACTTCGTTCAGGGAGAGGCACACGACGTTCCAATGCGAACTGTCGCCCATGAAAGCATTGCCATCAGCGCTCTGCTGCTGTTGTGCGGTCTGATCGGAATTGTCATGCTCGCCGAGCAGGTCGCCGCAAGCGTCGAGGATGCGCTCGCCGCCTACCAGGTGACCCAGGCCGACAGCATTGTGGGGGCATTGATCGCGGGACTGGTGTTGATGCCGGAGGCCATCTCTGCGATCCGCGCCTCATTCAAGAATGAGCTGCAGCGCAGCTTGAACATCGCGATGGGCTCGGCCTGCGCCACGATCGGCTTGACGATACCGGCGGTCGCGGCGGCCAGCCTGCTGACGGGCAGGGGGCTGACCTTGGGGCTTCCGGCGTCCGATGCCGTGCTTTTGGTGCTGGCGCTTTTCATATGCAGCGTAAGCTTCAGCACCGAAAGAACGACGTTCCTGACCGGTATGATCCATGTCGTGGTGTTTTTTACCTATGTGTTTCTGATCTTTGTGCCGTGAAACTTGTCGTGGGCCGAGCATCGGGCGCAAGAGATGGAAAAGGGCATGGACGGGCGCCTCACGCCGCCAGCACCGCCTGATCCAACGCCCGTATGATCCTCGCCAGTTCCACGCATTCATCCTGTCGCGCCCTGTTGCGGCGCCAAGCCATGCAGATCAGGCGTTGCGGCATCGGTTCCTGGAACGGCACGATCCGCAGGTCCGGCATGACGCCGGCGGCACGTGCCGCCATTTCCGGCACCAGCGTCACGCCCAGCCCATGCGCCACCATCTGCAAGAGCGTCGTGAGACTCGTCGCGCCATAGCTTGCCATCGCCACCGGCCGCACATTGCCGCAGACCGCCAGCGCTTGCTCGCGCAGGCAGTGGCCTTCCTCCAGAAGCATCAGCCGCTCCAGCGCCGGGCTTTCGGGCGGCACGGGCGGCGAGGCGAAGGCCGGATCGCCGGCGGGAACCGCAAGGAAGAAGCGATCGGGGAAGAGCTCTTCGGTGACGAGGCCCGGATAATCAAGCGGCAGCGCGGCGATAAAGGCGTCGAGCCGGCCGGTGGCCGTGTCCTCGACCAATGATGCGGTCACGGACTCGCGCAGTTCGATCTGCAGGGCAGGGTATTGCTTCTTCAGCTCCGGCAGCACATGCGGCAGCAGATACGGCGCCACCGTCGGGATGATACCCAGCCGGAAGCGGCCCTCCATGGCGGGACGACCGCGTCGAGCCGTCGTTTCGACGTCACGGATATCGGCGAGGATGCGCTCGATGCGCGGCTGCAAGGCATGCGCCTCGTCGGTCATCCGCACCGTCTTGCCGCCGCGTTCGAACAGACGACAATTCAGTCGTTCTTCCAACTCGGCGATCTGCGAGGACAGTGCCGGCTGGCTGACACCGGCAAGCTTGGCGGCGCGGCCGAAATGCAGCGTCTGCGCCAGCGCGTCGAAATAACGCATCTGGCGAACGGTGAGACCAATCATAAGCAAAGGTTATCAAAACAAACAGGAAAGGCAATTTGTCTTTATCGGCTGGCCGGCCTAGTCTGGAATCATTCCAGGTTGGCGCGGCCAATGGCTGCCCCCGCACATCTCGGGAAAATCGACCTCGGCGAAATTCAACCTCGGCAGAATCGGAGAGACTAAGATGGACGCGAAAACCGACGACAACAGCGCTGGCAAATGCCCCGTGGCGCATGGATCCGCCGGCCGGACCAACCGTGACTGGTGGCCGAACCAGCTCGACCTTGCCGTTCTCCACCAGCAGTCGAACCTGTCGGACCCGATGGGCGAAGACTTCGACTACGCCAAGGAATTCGCGAGTCTCGACCTCGATGCGGTGATCAAGGACCTGCACAAGGTCATGACGGATTCGCAGGATTGGTGGCCGGCCGACTTCGGCCATTACGGGCCGCTCTTCATCCGCATGGCCTGGCATAGCGCCGGCACTTATCGCATCGGCGATGGCCGCGGCGGCGCCGGCGCCGGTCAGCAGCGTTTCGCGCCACTGAACAGCTGGCCGGACAATGCCAATCTCGACAAGGCCCGCCGGCTGCTGTGGCCGGTCAAGCAGAAATACGGCCGCAAGATTTCCTGGGCCGACCTTCTGATCCTCACCGGCAACGTCGCGCTGGAATCGATGGGCTTCAAGACCTTCGGCTTCGCCGGCGGCCGTGCAGATGTGTGGGAGCCGGAGCAGGACGTGGATTGGGGCTCCGAAACCAAGTGGCTGGATGACCAGCGCTATTCCGGCGATCGCGAGCTTCAAGGCCATCTCGGCGCCGTGCAGATGGGCCTGATCTACGTCAACCCGGAAGGTCCGAACGGCAAGCCGGACCCGATCGCCGCCGCGCGCGACATTCGCGAGACCTTCGGCCGCATGGCGATGAACGATGAGGAGACCGTCGCGCTCATCGCCGGCGGCCACACTTTCGGCAAGACGCACGGCGCTGGCGATGCCTCGCTGGTGGGTCCCGAACCCGAAGGCGCCGGCATCGAGGCGCAGGGGCTCGGCTGGTCGAGCAAATACGCCTCCGGCATCGCTGGCGACGCCATCACTTCGGGCCTCGAGGTGACCTGGACGACGACGCCGACCAAATGGAGCAACAACTTCTTTGACATCCTCTTCAACTATGAGTGGGAGCTGACGAAGAGCCCGGCGGGGGCCCATCAGTGGACGCCGAAGGGCGGTGCTGGCGCCGACACCGTGCCGGACGCGCATAATCCCTCCAAGCGTCGCGCGCCTGCCATGCTGACCACCGACCTCGCGCTGCGTTTCGATCCGGCTTACGAAAAGATCTCGCGCCGCTTCCACCAGAATCCGGATCAGTTTGCCGACGCCTTCGCCCGCGCCTGGTTCAAGCTCACCCATCGCGACATGGGTCCGGTGGTGCGCTATCTCGGCCCGCTCGTGCCGAAGGAAGAGCTGATCTGGCAGGATCCGATCCCGGCCATCGACCATGAGCTGGTGAGCGAGGCCGACATCGCTTCGCTCAAGGCGAAGATCCTGGCGTCCGGCCTCTCGGTCTCGGAGCTGGTCTCGACCGCCTGGGCTTCGGCCTCGACCTTCCGCGGTTCGGACAAGCGCGGCGGCGCCAATGGCGGCCGCATCCGGCTTGCGCCACAGAGGGACTGGGAGGTCAACCAGCCGGCCCAACTCGCCAAGGTGCTGGCCAAGCTCGAAGCCATCCAGCAGGAGTTCAACGCGGCACAGGCCGGCGGCAAGAAAGTCTCGCTGGCCGACCTCATCGTGCTTGGCGGCGTCGCTGCGGTCGAGAAGGCGGCCAAGGACGGCGGCAACGAGGTGAAGGTGCCCTTCACGCCGGGCCGTATGGACGCCTCGCAGGAGCAGACGGATGTTCACTCCTTCGCGCCACTGGAGCCGACCGCCGATGGATTCCGCAACTACAGCAGGGGCAAGCTGCCGATGTCGGTCGAAGCGATGCTGGTCGACCGCGCCCAGCTCCTGACGCTGACCGCGCCGGAGATGACGGTGCTGGTCGGCGGCCTGCGCGTGCTCGGCGCCAACGCCGGCGGTTCGAAGCACGGCGTCTTCACCGACAGACCGGGCTCCCTGACCAACGACTTCTTCGTCAACCTGCTCTCGATGGCGACCGTCTGGGATCCGGCGGCCGGTACCGAGCCGGGCTCGGACGAGGTGTACGAGGCGCGCGACCGCAAGACCAAGGCGGTCAAGTGGACCGGCACCCGTGCCGACCTGATCTTCGGCTCGCACGCGCAACTGCGCGCGCTCTCCGAGGTCTACGGCTCGGCCGACGCCAAGGCGAAGTTCGTCAAGGATTTCGTCAAGGCATGGGTGAAGGTGATGAACCTCGACCGCTTCGACATCGCCGCGAAGTAAGGTCTTATCCTCCCAAGTAAAACGGCGCGGGGTTCCATGCCCCGCGCCTTTTTTGATTAGCCCTTCGAGATCGGTCAGTCTTTTTCGAAGATGCCGGCCTTGGCGACGACGCCGGCAATCGCTCCGCCGATCAGCGGCGCGACGATGAACAGCCAGAGCTGGCTGAGCGCCGCGCCGCCCGAAAACAGCGCCGGGCCGATCGAGCGCGCCGGATTGACCGAGGTGCCGGTCACCGGGATCATGGCAAAGTGTATCCCTGCCAGCGTCAGGCCGATGACCAGGCCGGCAAAGGCGGTGGTGTGCTTGGCGTTGGTGACGCCGAGGATCACGGTGACGAAGGTGAAGGTGCCGATCAGCTCCCACAGGAAGGCCGAGCTCATGCCCCATTTCGCCTCGTCCCAGCCATTGGCGCCGAAGCCGCCTGTGTGGCCGCCGGCCTGGCCGGAAACGATGATCCACAGCGCCAGCGAAGCGATGATGGCGCCGATGATCTGCGCGATCCAGTAAGGGACGACATCCTTGGCCGGCATCCGCCCCGCCAGGAACACGCCGAGCGTCACCGCCGGATTGAGATGCGCGCCCGAGATCGGGCCGATCGCATAGGCGGCGGCGATCAGGCCGATGCCGAACGCCAGGCCGATGCCTTCCTGTCCGAGCGGCAGCGCGCCGCCGAAACCGCCCGTGACAACGGATGCCGTGCCGATGAACACCAACAAAAACGTGCCGAGAACTTCTGCCAGATAAGTCTTCATTGCCCTCTCCTCATAGGATCCGCCAAACCGCGTCTTCCGCGCCGCGAATCACTGCCGGGAGAGTATTCCTGCGGGAAACACTTGGAAAGCTGAGAGGTTAAGCCAAGGGGCTTGCTTGTGCACATCAGTCAAAAACATTAGAGACCTTTCATATTCTCGCCGATCGTCTTGCTTTCCGATGGTGTCGCCTGTTTTAAAAAACCGTTCGGCGAAATCGACCCGGATTTGAAAACGTGTTTCACCGGGAAACCGAATAGAACTGTTTCAATCCTGGCCTGAAAGGCTTTAAGAGCGGGCTGGACCAGATTTGTAAGAGCTACGGAAAACGGAATGCGACTGGGCGGAAGGCTGGCGGCGGCCATAGAGGTTCTGGAAGACATCGGCCGGCGTCACCGGCCGGTGGCCGACGCCTTGCGCGATTGGGGCCTGTCGCACCGCTTCGCCGGCGGCGGCGACCGCGCCGCGATCGGCAACATCGTCTATGACGCGCTGCGCCGCAAACGCTCGGCCGGCTGGCTGTTTGGCGACGACACGCCGCGCGCCATCGGCTTCGGCGCGCTTCTGTTGGAATGGGGGCAGACGGCGCAGTCGCTGAATGAGGCGCTCGACGGCGACAAGTTTGCGCCGCCGCTGCTCAGCGCCGGCGAGCTGAAGGCAACCGCCGGCCGCGGGCTGGCCGACGCGCCCGATGTGGTGCGCGCCGATGTCCCGGACTGGTGCGCGCCGCTGCTCGAGCAAGCCTATGGCGGCGCCTGGGTCGAGGAAGGCGCTGCCTTGGCGCAGCGCCCGCCGCTGGATCTCAGGGTCAACACGCTCCAGGCCGATCGCGCCAGGGTGCTGGCTGAATTGCAGGGCACCGGTGCGGCGCCGGCGGCGATGGCGCCGCATGGCATCCGCATCCCACCGATCGACGGCGACGGCAGGCATCCGAACGTCCAGGCCGAGCCGGCGTTCCAGAAAGGCTGGTTCGAAGTACAGGATGAGGGCTCGCAGCTTGCCGCAGCACTTGCCGGTGCTGAGCCCGGCATGCAGGTGCTCGACTATTGCGCCGGCGCCGGCGGCAAGACGCTGGCGCTGTCGGCCGAGATGGACAATCGGGGCCAGCTCTTTGCCCATGACTCGGAAAAGGTGCGGCTGGCGCCGATCTTCGAGCGCATCCGCCGCTCGCACAACCGCAACGTCCAGGTCGTCAGCAAGCCGGCCGAGCTTGCGCCGCTCACCAAGCATATGGACGTCGTGCTGATCGACGCGCCCTGCACGGGCAGCGGCACCTGGCGGCGGCGGCCCGACGCCAAATGGCGGCTGACCGAGAGGCAGCTCGATGCCCGCAAGGCCGAACAGCAGGCGATTCTCGACACCGCGCAAGCCTTCGTCAAACCTGGCGGCCTGCTTGTCTACATCACCTGTTCGGTGTTCGACGCCGAAAACGGCGAGCAGGTCGCCGCGTTCCGCGAACGCCATGACGGCTTTGCGCCGGTCGACCATCGCCTGCTCTGGGACAGCCATTTCCCCGGCCATGAGCAGGCGGCGCGCATTGCCGGCACCGGCGGCATCTCGCTGTCGCCGGCGCTCAGCGGCACCGACGGGTTCTATTTCCACGCCTTGCGCCGGGCCGCGTGAGATTGGCCGCATTTTGCTGCGCTGCAACATAAGAGATTGCCTGTCTCGCCTGGCTCTGCAATAAGCTTCGCCAGCAAAACGAGAAGGCGAAGGCCATGGCAGCCAAGATCGTACCCGCTCCCGACTTCGAGGAACGTGTCAGGGTCTCTTTTGCCCGGCAGGAAGCTATGGCGACCATCGGCGCCGAGCTGACGCTGGTGACGCCGGGCATCATCGAGATCGAGATGCCTTATTCGGCCGCACTCACCCAGCAGCATGGTTTCCTGCATGCCGGCGTCATCTCCACCGCTTTGGACTCCGCCTGCGGCTACGCGGCCTTTTCGCTGATGCCGGAGAATTCCAGCGTGCTGACCATCGAGTTCAAGGTCAACCTCTTGGCGCCGGGCAGGGGTGAGCGCTTCCTGTTCCGCGGCTCGGTAACAAAGCCCGGCCGCACTATCATCGTCGCCGACGGCCAGGCTTACGCCTTCGCCGCCGATGGCGAGGCCAAGCTGATCGCCACCATGACCGGCACGATGATGACGGTGGTCGGCCGTGACGGCATAGAAGGGTGACGCATGGCGATTGCTGCAGCCATCGCCGGTAAGTCCGTTCTTTTCGTCATGGCGGCGGAGGCCGAATATGGTCCCCACCTCAAGAACCTGTTCACGCCATTGATGACAGGCGTCGGTCCGGTCGAGGCCGGCGTCAGGCTGGGCGCCGAGCTCGCGGCGTTGAAGGCCGAGGGAGCGCTTCCGGACCTGGTCGTTTCGCTGGGCTCGGCCGGCAGCCGCAAGCTCGAACAGACCGAAATCTACCAAGCCGTGTCGGTGAGCTATCGCGACATGGACGCTTCGCCGCTCGGCTTCGAGAAGGGCGCAACGCCTTTCCTCGACTTGCCGGTGACGGTGCCGCTGCCCTTCGTTATCCCGGGCATCAAGACCGCCGCGCTCTCGACCGGCGGCGCGATCGTCACCGGCGCCGCCTATGACGCGATCGACGCCGAAATGGTCGATATGGAGACCTTCGCCTGCCTGCGTGCCTGCCAGCTCTTCGGCGTACCGCTGATCGGCCTGCGCGGCATTTCCGACGGCGCGGCCGATCTCAGGCACGTCAACGACTGGAACCAATATCTCCACGTCATCGACGAGAAGCTGGCCGCGGCGATCGGCTTGCTGGAGCGGGCGATCGGCGACGGCCTGCTCGAGGGCTGACTGCACGTCGGATCAGGCGGCCAGTCGCTGCGGATCGCCGAAATCGATGCGTGCGATACGTCCACGGGCGGCGCCGGTTGCGTCGATATAGTCGATCGCCCCCGGTGTATGATCAAGCTTCCACGCGCCGGCAGGACCGTTCTTCCATTCGACCTTGTAGCCGTCGTCCAGCAGCGTCCAAACTCCGTGGAAGCGTGTGCCGTCCGGCAGGAGCATGTGCGCCCGATCGTCGGTTTCATAGTGGATGAAGGCGTTCTTGCCGCCCATGTCGATGACATGCGTGGTTCCGACCATGATAATGGCCAGCGTGTCCCTGTTCAGTATCGTCATTGTCCCTGTCCACGGGTTGGGGGAAAGCTGAACCGCTCCAACGTTTCGAAAGAGCCTCGACGGAGTGAATATCGTCAAGTATCTTGACTATATGGAGTTTGGATCGGATGGTCAAGGAGCTTGACGAAAAAGCCGAGGCGTTGCCCGACCATGTCGGCTGGCGGCTATGGCAGGCGAGCCGTGCGTGGCAGGCGCAGTTCGCTGCCGCGATGCGGGCAACCGGCCACTCCTGGTTCAGCGAAGCGCGCGCCGGGCTGCTCGGGCACATCCCCCGCGGCGGCACGCGCCAGGCGGCATTGATCGAGCGCGCGGCCACCACCAAGCAAGCGGTTCAGCAATTGCTCGACGGGCTGGAGGCGGAAGGCGTGCTGGAGCGGCTCCCCGACCCACGTGACGGCCGCGGCAAGCTTGTGCGCTATACGCGCAAGGGCCTGGATGCTCTGCGCGACGGCGACCGCATCAAGCTTCAGATCGAATTAGGCTATATTGGTCGCATCGGCGAGCAGCGGTTCGCGGCGCTTATGGATGCCTTGCGGGCGCTCGACGCAGCCCGGGGCGACGTGCCGGAAACGGCCGCCGCTGCTCAAGACGAAACATCGGAATCGAACTAGGCGGCGCGACCGCGCGACCCATTGCGCCGACTCGTTTCTTTCTCTAAAGGCTCGCCATGACGACAGCCAATCATCCCGATACCGTTCTGCCCGACACTGTCCTGATCATCGATTTCGGCAGCCAGTTCACGCAGCTCATCGCCCGCCGCATCCGCGAGTCGGGTGTCTTTTCCGAGATCGTGCCGTTCCAATCGGCCGAAGCAGCCTTCAAACGCATCAATCCGAAAGCGGTGATCCTGTCGGGCGGCCCGGCCTCGACCACCGATATCGGCAGCCCGCGCGCGCCGCAGATCGTCTTCGACGCCGGCGTACCGGTGCTTGGCATCTGCTACGGCCAGATGGCTCTCTGCGTTCAGATGGGCGGCGTCGCCGAAAGCTCCAACCATCGCGAATTCGGCCGCGCCTTCGTCGAGATCGAGAAGGACAGCCCGCTGTTCGAAGGCCTGTGGGCGCCGGGCCAGCGCCACCAGGTGTGGATGAGCCATGGCGACCGCGTCATCGAATTGCCGCCGGGCTTCAAGGTGCTCGGCAAGTCGGAGAGTTCGCCCTTCGCCATCTTCGGCGATATCGAACGCAAGATGTACGGCATCATGTTCCACCCGGAAGTGGTGCACACGCCGGATGGCGCGAGGCTGCTCAGGAACTTCGTCCACAACATCGCCGGCATCGAGGGCGACTGGACGATGCGCGCCTATCGCGAGCACGCCGTGGAGTTGATCCGCAAGCAGGTCGGCAAGGGCAAGGTCATCTGCGCGCTCTCGGGCGGCGTGGATTCCTCGGTCGCGGCGCTGCTGATCCACGAAGCGATCGGCGACCAGTTGACCTGCATTCTCGTCGACCACGGTCTGATGCGCAAGGATGAGGCGGCAGGCGTGGTGGAGATGTTCCGCCAGCACTACAATCTGCCGCTGATCCTGGTCGACGCATCCGACCGCTTCATCTCGGCGCTGGAAGGCGAGGCCGACCCCGAAAAGAAGCGCAAGACCATCGGCCGCCTGTTCATCGAAGTGTTCGAGGAGGAGGCGAAGAAACTCGGCGGTGCCGATTTCCTGGCGCAAGGCACGCTTTATCCCGACGTCATCGAAAGCGTCTCTTTCTCCGGCGGCCCGTCGGTGACGATCAAGTCGCACCACAATGTCGGCGGTCTGCCCGAGCGCATGAACATGAAGCTGGTCGAGCCGCTGCGTGAACTGTTCAAGGACGAGGTGAGGGCGCTCGGCAAGGAACTCGGCCTGCCCGAGAGCTTCATCGGCCGCCATCCTTTCCCAGGCCCCGGCCTGGCCATTCGCTGCCCGGGCGGCATCACGCGCGAAAAGTTGGAAATCCTGCGCGAGGCCGACGCGATCTATCTCGACGAGATCCGCAAGGCCGGCCTCTACGACGCCATCTGGCAGGCCTTCGCGGTCCTGCTTCCGGTGCAGACGGTCGGCGTCATGGGCGACGGCCGCACCTACGAATTCGTCTGCGCGCTGCGCGCCGTCACCTCAGTCGACGGCATGACGGCCGACTTCTACCACTACGACATGAATTTCCTGGGTGCGGCCGCCACCCGCATCATCAACGAGGTGAAGGGCATCAACCGGGTGGTCTACGACGTGACGTCGAAGCCGCCTGGGACGATCGAGTGGGAATGATTTTGGCCCATCCGGGGGTATCGAACAGCGTCCCGGAAACCTCAATAGCACACTGATAAATAAAATCAGCCAATGACGTTCGGGGACTGCCGGCCGGCAGAGACCGCCGCTGACGGATTTCCTGACGGTGTGTCTCGACGCGAACGCGAAGCCGTTTGGCCTGGTTCCTTCAGCCGGCTGACCCTCGCATTTATGCGAAGCGAGCCATATTGGCGCCATGGACAGCGCGCTTGGCGACCTGTTCCGTTCCGGCACCAACGCTGCTCGCGACGGATCTCATCAGAAAGCCGAAACCTGGGGATTATGCGATCATGTTCTTTCGCACCGGTATATTTTAGCTATCGTGAATATACGGCGGGCTGAGTCCGCCGGGCCGGCGTCCTTAAAGCCATCCTACCCCAACGAGGGCGCCGGTCACCTTGCGGCGTTGGGCCAGGTCCGTTGTCGTGCCGGTGCGGCGGTGACAACGGACCTGGTTCATCTGCTCGACCAGTTGGTGGCACGTGGTCTTGCACCGGACATTCTGCGGCATTGCTTCGGATTGCGCTGTAACAAAAAGGTCCGCGTCTCAAGCGCATTGGTCCTAATTGAATGATCTTTGCGCCCGCACTACCGGTCGTCACGTTGTCGGTGTTGATTTACCCAGGAGCTTTGCCCATTTGCTGATGTCAGTGCTGCAGAGGGAAAGTGAGCTGCGCTCAGCAATGAATTGAGTTGATTCTTGGTTAGCTCACGAGCTTGCTCGTCGGTGACGCAGGCTTCGTAGCCCACTGGCCGGCTAGTGATTACTCGACGTTCTTGCTCAAGATTTGAAAGTCTTTCGATCGCTGCCGCGTTGTTGCTTGTCATCTTAGGTCTTGATTCGCTTTATCCACTCACTGGTCTCGGCTCTTGAGGCGAATAAGCGGGAATGAGCGCATTAACCTTCGGCGCCTGACTTGGAGCTGCCATTTATCGCTGCATTTGTGTCAATTGGTCAGGGGCTGACGATGAAGCCGATGCCGTCGCGGCCGAGGTCTGCGCCACGTCGCGCCATCTCGGCTGCCTTAAGACCGCCGACGAGCCTGCGGATGGTCGGATACCAGCCGAGAATCTCCGGCGATACGCCGAGCTGACCGCGCCCCGGCTTTCTCGGTGGCCAGATGCGGAGGCCGAAATACCGAGCCGCCAGGCGATCGATTTCGCCGCTGAATTGAACGAGCAGGCTTCCGCGAGCGGCTTCGAATACTCGGGCCAGGCCATTGATATCCATCGATGGTTTTTCCGCCGGTCGCAAGGCCACCACAACTGCATCCCACATGCCCGGCAGCAGCATTTGCGGATGAGCAAGCATTGTCACTCTGGCACCTTGCTCGATCAGGGCGTCCTCTATGTAACGCCTGCAAGGGGTATCGCACAGGACCGCGATTTCTGTATTTCTGATGCTGAGGCCGGCATCGTACAGGAGCCGACAGCACAGCCGGGCTAAATCGGGAAGCAAGTTTATCGACGGATGCTCTAGATTTGGTGCGACGACTTTGACCTGCATCTCGCTGCAGGCATGCAGGTCGACCATCTCGGGGGAAAGTTCCCATGGCTCGGCCATTAGCGCTACCACTGAATGGGGACGGAGGAACTCGGCTGTCGTTCGTGATATTGGCCGTGTCCGCGGACAGTTCACAAGAATGTCGACCTCATTCCAGTGATGGGGGTGCATCCGTCGCATAATTTTCAGCTGAGCCGAATGTCCGGCATGGTTGGCCAGGTCCAGCGCGTCCCAAGAGGTAGCTGGACTTCTGGCGTGCTTTTTCCGCTCAGCTGTAAGCGCAAATACGGTTCGGGCGCCGGCGAGCGCCGCCGCGATTGCCGTGATCGCCTCTGAACCGAACCCGGCTCCAGTAACCACCACCTGTCCGTCGAGATCGAGTTGAAACTCTTCGACGCACTCGCGAATTGCGTTGACGACCGTTGCCTGGTCGATCTCGGCGTCTTGACCAAGATCTCCGTCCTCCGGCTGCAGGCCGTCGGTCACAGGGTAGGCCCGCTCATCGTCGCGGGGCCGGATTCGCTCGCAGAATGCACTTCCCATGAGGCTTGGACCGATAATATTGACATAATGGCCGGTTGTAATTCTTTGCATCGCCGCGAAATCTACTGCAGTCTTATCAGTTGTTTCGAGGGATTGGTGTAGGCCAAATCGCCTGATTTGTGGAGGAAATGTGCTCCTGCGTCTTCGACGGATCTACTTCGTTTGGAGGAAGGTCTGATGCTCCCGGACATGTTGAGACCACTCGTATACGATCAGCGGTTGAAGCGATCTCACCCACACAGGATCATGCGCGTCGGGTGACCGCTCCGCCTTTTCAGCCGAAGGACCAGGAAGCCTTTCGCACTACAAACCCCTCGGCAAATCCATCCTTGGCCCGGCACTCCATCCCGCGCAGCCGCGCTAGGCCACGAAACGTTTCAGCGTCGAACCAATCCTTGGACCGCTGGCTGCCGAAATGGGCAAGGAGCAACTCCGTTTTGCGCTGCATCTGGGCTTCGGACAGCGGCATATAGAAATTTGGCTGGCCCAAGTCGCCGTCCCATTTCGGGATCTCATATTCAAGGATGAGGTGATCTCGAAAAAGGTTCCAGGTGATCTTGTTAACTTCCCGATGATCCTGATGCGCATCATCCCGACGGTGGGTGAAGATCAGGTCGGGTCTGAATCCTTTGGCCTGGGTTGCAAGCCACTCCTTGATCTCCCGACCTTGGGTCGGAAAGTAACTGTCATCGAAATCGGCAATCGTGACGATAGGATCTACGACCCCTTCCAGAAAGCTATGTGCCGATGCGCGGGCCTCGTCGCTGCGGGCTCCACGTCCGCTCAGTACAAGCCAGAGCACGTCAAGTTTAGCTCCTCCGGCAACAAGGGATAGCAAAGTTCCTCCCGCGCCGATCTCGATATCGTCGGAATGGGCGCCAAGACAGAGTACGCATAGACTCTCCTGGGCGCTTCCGAGCGACAGGGCCCTCATGATCTGGCGACTGCGAGTCCAGATCCGCCGGTCCGCTCGCGCATCTGCCGGTTCCAGGGCATGTTGCCTTTTTCGACCATGTCCTCGAGCACCTGCCAGTCGCGCAAGGTGTCCATGGAGCGCCAGAACCCATCATGCTTGTAGGCCATCAGCATATCGGCCTCAATCAGCCTCCGGAAAGGTTCAAGCACGAGTTCCTCGCCTTCGCGCATGAAATCGAAGATTTCCGGTCTGAATAGAAAATACCCGCCGTTGATCCAGATATCTGAGCTCGCGGAAGAGCGGAACTCGCGGACGCGGCCGTCCTTTGCGATGTCCGCAAAGTGATAGGTAACCGGCGGGGGCACCGCCAGGAAGCAGGCGAGCTTTCCGCTCGCGCGGAACTTGCGCTCCATGTCGTCGAGATCGACGTCCGTGAGCCCATCGCTGTAGTTGGCAAGGAACATGTCGTCACCCCGAACCAAATCACGAGCCGCCCAGAGCCGTTCGCCGATGTTGCGCCAGATGCCTGTGTCGATGAGTGTGACTTGCCAGTCCTTGTGACTGTCATCCAAGAGCCTAACATCGCGACCGTCGCCGGTAACGACGCAATCAGCGAACATCTGCGGCCGGCTGTTGAGGAAGAAATCCTTGACGACGTTCGCTTTATAGCCAAGGCAAAGGATGAACTCCTCATGCCCGTAGTCGCTGTAGTATTGCATCACGTGGCGCAGGATCGGCTGCGGGCCGAGTGGGATCATCGGCTTAGGCACTGCTTCGGAATAGTCGCGAATGCGCGTGCCGAGCCCGCCGCAGAATAGAACGACTTTCATGGCTGGTGCTCCGCAGGATCGATTACCTTAACGAAGGGGATTGGCACGACGAATTTCGCGCCCCATGTGGCCACGTGCGACATCTGTTTGACGATCTCGTCCTTCAGGTTCCATGGCAGGATCAGTATGTAGTCCGGCTTGGCTTCCTGAATGGCCTCGACGGGCTTGATCGGAATGTGCATCCCAGGCGTGAAGCGTCCGTGCTTGTAGGGATTTCGGTCGACCGTGAAATCCAAAAAGTCAGTGCCGATTGCGCAATAATTAAGAAGTGTGTTGCCTTTGCCGGGCGCCCCATAGCCGCAGATCGTCTTGCCTTCGTTCTTCGCCGCTATCAGGAAGCTGAGCAGGTCGCGCTTGGCACCGTGGGCGCGATCGGCAAATGACGTGTAAGTCGTCATCTCCTTGAGCCCGCCGCTCACCTCGCGCTCGAGCAGTCCACTCACCGCCGGCGACGGACGATAGTTGCTATCTGCGCGCGCGAGGTAGACCCGCAGGGAACCTCCGTGGGTGGGCAGTTCCTCTACGTCGAAGACCTTGAGGCCGTGGCGGGCGGCCATCATGTCGATGGTTGTCAGCGAGAAATAGGAGAAATGCTCGTGATAAATCGTGTCGAACTGGTTTTCATCGATGAGCCGCTCAACGTGCGGGAACTCAAGGGTCACCACGCCTTGCGGCTTCGTCAGGAGCGCGATACCTGCAACGAAATCGTTGAGGTCTGGAACTTGCGCAAGAACGTTGTTGCCGACAATGAGGTCGGCCTGCTTGCCTTCAGCGATGAGTTCGCGCGCCAGGCGTACGCCGAAGAAGTCGATACGTGTCGGCACACCCTTGGCGATGGCAGCTTGCGCGACGTTCGCCGCGGGCTCGATGCCAAGTGTGGGAACACCCAGCGGTTGGAAATGCTGCAGCAGATAACCGTCATTACTGGCCAGTTCGACCACAAGGCTGTCTTGTCCGAGCCCGAAGCGCGCCGCTGCGTGATCGCAGTAGCGTTTCGCATGTGCGACCCAACTTGTGGAATACGATGAAAAATATGCGTACTCAGTGAATATCTCTTGCGGACTGATATGCTCCGGCAGCTGTACCAGGAAACATTCCTCGCAAACCATCACGTGAAGCGGGTAATAGGTTTCCATATTGCCTAGCCGGTCCGGCGATATGAAGTTTTCGCAGGGCGGCGACATCCCTAGATCGATAAATGTATGACGAATAGGCGCCGCACAGAGCCGGCAACGTCTTTCGTGTTCGATGTCGGCGTCTTGACGGCGCATATCAGCTGGATGAAAATTCATGAGATCCAAGCCCGGATTTGTCTGCGGCGACCTTGAACCCGTCAGCGAGAGCCGCCGACTTGGTATTCTGACAGACGAGGTAGTCAAATCGAATGAGGCTCGGCCTAGGTTGACCCGGAAGAGGTACGCGGACGCCCTTTTTTGATCGTTTATTCTTTGAGTGAACGGCAGTTGGTGTAGAACCACAGCAAGATAGCTTTTGCTGCGATGCACCGCCGGCAATGTAGGCTGAGGATCGTCGATAGGAGCTTCGCGTGCGTTTTCATCCGTCTTCGCTCGGCGGGCCAATGTTGGTCGAACCGGAACCCATCTGGGATCAGCGTGGGTTTTTTACCCGTACTTTTTGCGTTTCTGAGTTTGCCGACCAAGGATTGAACACCAGCTTCGTCCAGCACAGCATGTCCTATTCGCAGCACAAGCATACGCTGCGCGGCATGCACTTCCAGAATCCGCCCCATGCAGAGGTAAAACTGGTCAGTTGTATTGCAGGAGCTGTTTACGACGTCATTGTGGATCTGCGTCCGCAATCGCCAAGCTACCTGAAATGGGAGGGATTTGAGTTGACGGCTAGTAACCGCCGCTTGCTCTACATCCCCAGCGGGTTCGCCCATGGCTTTCAGACGCTCGGGCCCGACTCGACGGTGAGTTACATGATTTCCGAGTTCTATGCGCCGGGGGCGGCGTGCGGCTTACGATTCGATGACCCATGCCTGGCGATCGACTGGCCTGCTTCACCCAGCATATTGTCCGATCGCGATAGGCATTGGCCGCTGCTCGCAGCCGAGGCGCGCCATGCTGAGCTACTGAGCTGACAACAGCCCGTGTTCGCGCAAAAGCCGGGCAGCCTCGGCGACATCGGCGAAGGAAAGTCCGGACCGCTCGGCCATAGCTAGCAACGAATTACTGCCGTCCGCTAGATTGAGAACCCATAGCATTGGCATCGCCCCATGACTGGAAGCTTGAAGACCTCCAAGCGCCGCGTATAAGCCGCGCCTGCCAAGCTGGGGCTCGCCCTTCGGGCTGAGGTTGAGAGGGACCCAGTCTTCCTCGACGACGTCGATTACGTCCGTAAGTATATCGTATGAATGGGCCAAATGCTCCGCACGAATGAAATCAACATCGTCGGCGGAGGTGTGATATTGCGGAAAGGTGCCGTGGGCACCGCGTTGGAACAAGCCGACAGGCATGTTGAAGCCGGGCGAGCAGAACTGGCGCTCGTCGTAGCCGTACGGACTAAAATCCACCACGTTAGCCGATTGCCCAGGAAGGTGGGAAAGGACGTGTGCCATCGCCCGGTCGATGAAGGCATCACCGCGGCGGCTGCGTTTGTACGTAGGGCCCTGGCTGTCGCCGACGCAAGAGACCACGAGACCGTGGTCGATTTGTGGGATTTTATCCTCATTGGCTGCGAGCCATGCCAGGGAGCCAATAGTTCCGGGAATGAAGAGGAAGCGATAGCTATAGCGTGTCTGACGCGCGCGGAGCTCTTCCGCCAGGACCGTCAGCAAAGCCAGGCCCGAGCAATTGTCGTTCGCCATGGAGGGGTGGCAGATATGGGTGGTCAGCAGGAACTCGCGGTCACTCGTGCCCTTATGGAGGTATTCACCGTACGTCAGCGCGCCTTGCCTAAGTTCGCTATCGATGTGAACCCGGTAGCGACCTTCTGGAAGTGACATCAGGAGATTGTGCGGCATGCAGAATCCCCACCGTTCCGAATAATAGGAGGTGCGGTAGGGAATAAGGTCGGGCTGCTCCGGTATCGTGAAGACATGTTCCTTCAAATCGGCGAGGCTCACCATCTTGTCGACCGGAACGCTGTAATTCAGGACATGGAGATTGGAATGCCGGAAATCGACGATTCGGTTGCCGAGTTCGTTCTCGATGTAGGCCTCGCGGATAATCCATTCTTTTGGTATCACCCAATCGAAGACGGGCGTTTCCGTCGCAACCTCATGCACCTCGATCGGCAGATGGCGTGACAAAACGCGCAGCGTATCGCGAACGCCGGCACCAGTGATGCTGCGCGCTATCGGGAAAAGTTCTACGGCAAGTTCGTAAATCTCCTCGCCCAATCGGGCAGACGTATTCAGCTGTTGAGCGCCGTCATCCATATCGCCATCGTTACTGCAGCATCGCGGCCGGAATTTTTGCCCGGCCGTGCACCTCGCGGCGAAGATCGTCGGCGAGAACGCCGGTCGCCATCAGGTGCTTGATATGAGCGATCCGCTGATAGCGTGGCCCCTCGAACTCACCGGGCGTCAGTCGTGATGACTTGAGCACGCTGAGAAGTTGCTCCGCCCCGCTTCGGGCGTTGTGGCGAGGGATTGCGTCAGGCAGCACGCGAGCAAGCTTGCTGAAGTCGACACGATACGAGCGCTTGTCCGGTCCAGCATCGCTAGCGAAGGTGAGTTGGCAGCCTGGGACGACTTCGGTGACGATGTCCGCGATGTCACGGATCCGGTAGTTATGCTCCGTGGATCCGACATTGAACGCTTGGTTCCAGACCGCTTCGGTCGGTGCCGCAAGACCTGCGATGAAGGCTCGGCATATATCCTCGACATGCACGAGCGGTCGCCAGGGCGTTCCATCCGATTTGAGATAGAGCAGCTTTTCCGAAATGGCCCACGCCATCAGATTGTTGAGCACAATGTCGAAACGTATGCGCGGCGAAACGCCATAGGCAGTCGCCGGCCGGAAGTAGACCGGGCAGAAATCGGCGTCGGCCAGCGCCGAAATGCCTCGTTCCGCCAGAACCTTGGATTTTCCATAGGCTGTGACCGGATTGAGTTCGCCGGTCTCATCTATCAGGTCGTTCTCGGAAACCCCATAATTGCTGCATGAGGAGGCGAACAGGAAGCGCCGCACTCCCGCTGCCTTGGCGACATGCGCGACTTGAACGCTTGCCCGATGATTGATCGCGAAGGTGATGTCGGGGTTGAGGTTGCCCAGCGGGTCGTTGGAAAGTGCTGCAAGGTGGATGACGGCCTCGACATTGACGAAGTCCTCTCGGCTCGCGTCGCGGACGTCCTTGCATATGCTCGGAACATTGGTGAGCTTGCCCGCGGGGGCAAAGGTGCAACGCTCGTACAGATTGGCATCGTAACCTATGACGTCGTGCCCTGCAGCGATCAGCATGGGCACCATCACAGAGCCGATATAGCCTTGATGGCCCGTGACCAGAACTCGCATTGTTCCTCCTGCAGAATGCATGGTGCTGTTTCGACCTTCGCATGATTTTGTCTCAAGGCGAGTGACCCAATCGGATGAAGGGTTTAGATCTGTCGGCCATGCCCGCAAACTTCCGTACATTGACGACGAGTCGACGTCCTGTGCTCGCCGTTCTGGTCAGCTGCAGGATTTATCAGGCAAAGAAACCGGATCGTGTCCAGCACTTCACCGGGACCGAGCAACGCCCAGATACCTCGACGCCACTCGGGCCGCATCCCTGGCTCTTCGGAACTAATTCAAACGGGCACTGGCTAATCACAATTGATATAGGCCACCTGCGGTGTGGAGAGGTGCCCGCGCGAGCCATAAGCTGGCAGGGTCTTGGCGGTAGGCTCACGCCGCCCGGTAACTCGACTGTGGCACCGTCACAAGTCTCGGATCGTACGTCGTCTTCTTGCAAGGAGTTCGAAGCTGGAGGAGCTGAAGGGAAAATCGCTGCGGGGCGCGTTTGCCAAGCTTTGCGGGCAAGGGGTTTCCTTTGTCCTGCGGCTCGGCTTTGTCGCCGTGATGGCACGCCTCCTGGAGCCGACGGATTTCGGACTGGTCGCCATGGTGACGGTGGTTACCGGCTTCTTCGACCTTTTCGCCACCGCTGGACTCTCGGCGGCGACGGTTCAAAAAGCCGATATCAGCGATGAATATGTATCGACCCTTTTTTGGGTCAATGTGGAAGTCGGCGTCGCCCTTGGTGTGCTCTGTGTCATCATCGCGCCTTTCCTGGTTGTTTTCTACCAAGAGCCTCGCCTCCTTTCGGTGACTGCCGCGCTGGCAGCCGGTTTCTTGTTCAATGCCTCCGGAGTGCAGCATCTTGCACTTCTTCAACGCTCGCTGCGCTATGGGGTTCTGTCTGTCATAGAGACAGTTGCCCAGCTAGCCGGCGTTGCGACCGGGCTTGGAATGGCCTTTTGCGGCTTTGGCTATTGGGCGCTGGTTGGGTCCGCACTCATTCAGCCAGCGACGATGACCCTTCTTATGTGGCTCTCGACTTCCTGGCGTCCGGGAAAGCCCGGAAGGCTCTCCGATGTGCGGTCCATGCTAAGGTTCGGGGCTACGATCACGTTCAATAATCTGGTCGTCCATCTGGCCTATAATTTCGACAAGCTGATGATCGGGCGCTATCTGGGGGCAGACGCCCTGGGCATCTATGGACGAGGCTATCAGCTCATCAATATACCGAACACGACGTTGCTGTCGGCAGTCGGTGGAGTGGCCTTTTCCGCCTTGTCCAGGCTACAGGGCGATCCCGTGCGCTGCAGAGCGTATTTCCTCAAGGGATATACGCTCGTCAACAGTCTTACACTTCCAACGACAATGTTCTGCGCAACCTTCGCGGACGAGATCATTACCGTTGTCCTTGGACACAAGTGGCACGCTGTGACGCCGATCTTCCGCTTGCTCGCCCCGACGATCCTGGTTTTCGGGATCATCAATCCAACGGGATGGTTCCTCCAGTCGACGGGTCTCCAGGGACGCAGCCTAAAGATGGCATACGCCATCGCCGTGCTGGTTTGCCTGGCAGTCATCATAGGTCTTCCCTACGGAGCCAACGGTGTGGCGCTCGCCGTTTCTGCGGCTATGACCGTGTGGGTGGTACCGCATGTCTTCTGGTGCGCGAAGGGGACGCTTCTGTCGCCCTTCGATCTCTTTGCTGCGGTCTGGCGGCCACTGCTGGCCAGTATCGTGGCGACCGGCGCGGGACTGGAGGCGGCGTTCTATCTTGAGCCGTCGCTCACGCCGCTCCTTCGGCTTCTAGTCGGCGGGATCGTCATGGGGACGGTGTACGTCTGTCTGCTCGTGTTCGTCCTGGGGCAAAAGCAGTTTTACCTGGATGTCCTGTCGGCGCTGAAGCCTGCATCGCCAGATCGAATTGCCGATACAGCCGCCAATCTTGGAGCAAGCAGATGAGCGAAAGTGTTCCACGGCTGAGCATCGGCCTCGCTGTCCGCAATGGAAAAGGGTGGGTGGAAAATTGCATAGAATCCATCATCCGCCAGGATTTCGAGGATTTCGAACTTATCGTTTCCGACAATGCATCTGACGACGGGGTGACAGAAACAATTGCAACCTATGCCCGGGTCGATCGACGTATCCGGCTGAACGTCAACCCCTTCAACGTTGGCGTCATCGAGAACATGAACCGGGTGCTGCGCCTGGCGCGTGGCACATTCTTCCGCTGGGTCAGCGCCGATGACTGGCTCGAGCCGGGCTGTCTCTCCACATGCGTGAAGACGCTTGAAGACCGATCTGACGCGATTGGCCTGACCACCGGCTTCACCATTTACTCGCCCGAGGGGGCGGTGAGATGGGAGGACTATCGGGGCGAGTTCCCAAGCTCGGGCGACGCAGCCCGGCGGTTTGAAAGGATGTTGTGGTTTTACCATGCCGGCGACGCCAAGTATGACCCGATCTACGGCATGTATCGACGCTCCCGGCTCCTGGAAACACGCATGCTTCGCCGCTCCGAGCAGACAGACTGGCTCATATGCGCGGAACTAGCGCTGGCAGGGCCGATCATTCACATCCCCGATCGGCTCGCGAACCGTACCCAGAAGCCGCGTCGCGGCCTGGACCGAGTTGCATTCCGCCGGCGCCTTGATCCCACCTGTAGCGAAGAACTCAGAACCTGGCCGTCCCGCACCTATCGCGATCTTCGCGATATCGTCGGTTCAGCAACGCTTACCGAGGATCAGGTGCGTCGATGCGAAATGGCGCTTCGCCGCTTCTGGGCGAAGGAAACAATCAGGGCCGGACGTGCGCAACTGTCCGACTCAAGGCATTTGCTGCTTAGGCGCCTGCGCGGAAATCAGGGCCGCTTCGTTTCATCGACACCTGTGGGTCAAGACTAAGGATGAGGGCGATGGCCCAGTCGCCGGAGATGGAGGGTCGGCCGAGATGGTCCACCAAAATCCAAAGACCACAGACCTCAAGGTTCTGATCACCGGCGGGAGTGGCTTTCTTGGCTCTCACCTTTGCCAACGGCTCGTTGGACTTGGCTGCGAAGTTCACGCGACCTCACGTTTCAAACGAGAGAGAGACGATCACGGACCGATCTGGTGGGAAGCCAACATGGCCGATCTCTCGACGGCTCGTCGCGTTGTTGCCGCAGTGAAACCGGACATTATCTATCATTTGGCCGGCGCGGTTGGCGCGAGCCCCGACCTTGAATTGGTTGTACCGACTTACCAGAGCCTGTTGACCAGCACGCTCAACCTGCTGATGGCCGGAACGGAGGCCGGCAGCGGCCGCATTATCCTAAGCGGCTCCTTTACCGAGCCCCAGCCGGGTCTCGCGCACCCCACTCCATATTCACCCTACGCAGCGGCGAAATGGGCGGCGTCGGGTTACGGACGCATGTTTCACACCCTCTTCCAGGCACCGGTGGTCATTCTACAGCCGTTCATGGTCTACGGACCGCGCCAGGCACCTGCCAAGCTCATCCCGAGCGTAATCAAGTCGCTCCTTGGCGAAACCGCACCCGAGGTGACCAGCGGAAAGCGCAAGGCTGACTGGATTTATGTGAACGATGTGATCGACGGGTTCGTTTTGGCGGCGACGACAAAGGGGATTGAGGGGAATACGATCGACCTCGGATCTGGCCGCCTCGTCTCTGTTCGCGAAATCGTCGAGAGGATTGTTGCAATCGTTGGCTCCGCGCCCGCTCCTGTTTTCGGTGCGTTTCCCGACCGGCCGGCTGAAAACGAGGTCATCGCCGACACCGAGTGTGCGTTCGCGCGGCTCGGCTGGGTGGCTAAAACCTCGCTCGATGAGGGTCTCAGTCGAACCGTGCAGTGGTACCGCAAGGGTGCTGTGGCGCCGCAATAGCGCAAGTCTTAACCAACTACTCCTTCTGAATAACTGGGATGCGCCCTGCGCACTTTTGTAGGCGTTTTATGCAGCGCCGGACCAACCAGATAATGTGCAAGAGTGGGGCGTTGCAGCCTGTCTTTTGTCAGCACTGTCCGGTGTATTTAAAATGGATATGTCGCCGATCGCTAGTTTTGAGACGGCAAGGGGGTTTGTAGCCAGCCCTTCCGGACGTTCCCTTGTTTCGTACCGGTCGGTACCCCCGCTGGCTATCATAGCAGATACGTTGGCCATCACCGCGGGGTGCGCCATCTGGTGCGCGCAATCGGGCGGGGATGGAGGATCGGTGGCGATGCTCACACTGGGTATCGCACCCATCGCCTGCGCGCTATTCGTGTGCTCGGCGAAGCTGGCCGGCCTCTACCAGCCTTCGACAATTCTTTCCGAAAACATGCGGCTCCACGTCGTTACGTCGCTATGGCTATGCACGGTGACGCTCCTCGGCGTGAGCACCTTTGCCCTGGGCAAGGAGGTTGCTCCGGAAACTGGCGTCACCTTGGCGCTCGAAGGACTGATCTGGCTTTTGGCTCATCGGGTGTGCTGGCGGCTGTTTGTCCGCAGAGATTCTGCGAAAGGAACCACGGCAGGCCGCAAAGCGCTGTTGATCCACCAAGGGGCCTCTCCCGATGCCAACGCGGCCTCTGAACTGCAGCGGCATGGAATCCACATCGAATATCGATTGAACCTCGGGGCACCGGATGACGAAGCGCTGATAAGGCAGCGGATCGAACTGGCAGTCGCGATCGCGCAGAACTCGGATGTCGATGAGATACTCATAGCGGCCGATGTTCGAGATTGGCAGCGGCTCAAACTCCATCTAACGCTTCTGCGCCAGCTTCCCTTGCCCGTCTCGCTTATTGCGCCGGACTGGTTGGCAGATTTTGTAAAGCAGCCCGCTCAGATAGTCGGCTCGTCGGCTCTCGTGGAACTGCAGCATCCACCGCTCACTATAGTCCAGCGAGCAGCGAAGAGGCTTATGGACATCGCCATCTCAATGGTCGCTTTGGCGCTGCTTTGGCCGCTCATGACACTTATTGCCGTGATGATCCAGCTCGACTCGCGCGGTCCGGTGCTGTTCAGGCAGACCCGCATAGGCTTCAACGGAAAGGCCTTCAAGATATACAAGTTCAGGACCATGAATGTCCTGGAGGACGGCCCTGGAATTCGGCAAGCGACTTCCGAGGACAAACGCACCACAACCTTTGGCCGTTGGCTTCGCCGAACCAGCATAGACGAGCTGCCGCAGTTGCTGAACGTCCTCATGGGCGACATGTCGGTCGTTGGACCGAGACCGCATGCGGCTTCGCACGATAGCGAATTCGGTCGGGCGATCGCCAACTACGCCTTTCGCCGTCAGATGAAGCCGGGCATTACAGGCTGGGCGCAGGTAAGCGGATTCCGCGGCGCAACGCCGGAAGTCGACCTGATGACGAACCGGATCCAGATGGACATGCTCTATATAGAGAGATGGAGCATCTGGCTGGACATTCGCATAATCCTGCAAACACCGTCTGCTGTTTTACGCGGGCTAAATGCTTACTAGACGCAACGATAATAGGGCGCAGCCGGAGCTACCAAACAGACTTGCGAACATGCGAGAGACTGGAGCGCAACCGCCTGAGATAAGAGTCCTGGAGCGCTAGGTCCTTTGGGATGTCCTTCCATTGCCATGAGCGGTCCAGCGTGTTGCGCGGCTTCAACCAGGCTTCCCGGGTAGCGATGCCGCGCCCCGACGTGTAGACGCGGCCGTACCCTTCAGCTTTCAGTTTTTTCAGAACGCGGCGATCATAGCGGCCGAAAGGAATACTGACCTCACCGATCTCGCAACCGCAGATGTCTTCCAGCTTGCGCTTGGCATCCACTGTTTCGATGTGCAACCGAGTATCATCGAGCTTGCTCCAGTCGAGATGGTGCATACCGTGGCTCCCGATCCGCATACCCTCCTGAAGAAGTCGCCTGATTGCCGATGCATTTAGGTACCCGCGGGTTCCCACTCGCCCTGCGCAAACAAAAAACGACGCAGTGAGGTTCCTTTCGAGAAGTGCGGGCAACGCAATGTCGAGGTCACTTTCATTGCCGTCGTCAAAGGTGATGAGGACGGGGTAGTCGCTCGAAGCTGTAGAAACTCTGTCCAAGGCGGCGAAAAATGGATCCGCGTCCCACCAGTAATCCAGTTCGGCTTTTTCGATGCCGGGCGGGGCTATGCCTATGCCGTGGAAGTTGATGAAGCGCTCTCTCGGTTCAGCCACGCCTAGTTTCCTATAACCGCCTTTTTCTTTTCGATCTCCAGCCGATAGCCTGAAATGGTGATCTCGCTGGCTCCCGGCGCATAGAATACAAATTCTATATCTTCCAGAACCCTCTCATCATGAACTCGTTGTCTCCATTCCTCAACCGACTTGGCGGCTCCCCGGCATCACACGATCGGGCAGGCTCGTTTATGCGACGGACTTTTCCGGGGTGGTCGCGATCTCAATACCGGGAACACCCCCCATTCGATCGTGCTCAAAGGGTATCTTACCCATAAAGGAGCGGTCGCTTCGCTCAACGGATAGCTCCTCAAATCGCCCGGAGTTGAAACACTTGGATTGCGAAAGGCGATCTCCGCCCAACCCAAAAATGTTGCGGGGCTAAAGCGTCATGAAAGTAGCTGTCTTCGGACTCGGCTATGTTGGATTTACCACCCTGTGTTGTTTGGCACACCAGGGCCATGAAGTACTCGGGTTCGATGTCAACGCCCGCAAGGTCGCCGGCGTCAACTCCGGTATTGCGCCGATCATCGAGCCAGGACTTGGCGAAATGCTGCTGCGCGGGCTGGCAGACCATCGCATCTCCGCTTTCGTCGACGTTGAAGACAAGCTTGAAGACTGTGACGTCGCAATTGTGTGTGTCGGCACGCCGAGCGGGCCGGACGGCGCCCACGACCTCGGGTTTGTTACCGAAGTCTCGAAGGAAATAGCGCTTCACCTAGGAAATGGTCGAACCAAGCCGCTCAGCGTGGTCTACCGCTCCACGGTAAGGCCCGGGACGATGGAAGGCCTGATTGCTCCGATCTTCGCGGGATTTCTCGCCGACAAGCCGGGCCGCGTGGAACTCTTGTACTGTCCGGAATTTCTGAGGGAATCTTCGGCCGTCAATGACTATTTCCGGCCCCCGAAAGTCGTAATCGGAACATCGGACGGTGAGCCAAATCCCGTCATCGAAGAGCTTTTTGCCGGCCTCGAAGCACCGCGCTTCGTTACACGGTTCGCGGAAGCCGAGATGACAAAGTTTGTCGACAACAGCTGGCATGCGATGAAGGTCGCGTTCGCCAACGAGATCGGCCGGATCAGCCTTCAACTCGACGTCGACCCGTCGAAGGTGCACGAGATCTTTGTTTCCGACACCAAGCTGAACATTTCCCCGTACTACCTGAGGCCTGGCGGAGCATTCGGCGGCTCGTGTCTGCCAAAGGACGTCCGTGCATTGCAGAACATCGTGGCGGACTGCGGCGTCAATGCGCCTTTGATCGACTCGCTCATACGCTCCAACGATGCCCATAAATACTGCTTGTTCCAACTCGCCACGAAAGGTCTGAAGCCGGGAGCATCGGTGCTGCTTGCAGGGCTGGCTTTCAAGGCCGGAACGGATGACCTGAGAGAAAGCCCCAATATCGACCTTGCGCGTAGCCTGCTGAGGGAACGCTACAGACTGTCGATTTTCGATCCGGCCATCGACGCCGGCAAGTTGGTCGGCGCCAATCTGGGCTACGCCTGGTCGTGGCTCCCGCAGTTTGGAACCTTGCTGGTGAGCAAAAAGCAGGCTGAAGCGCGCCGCTATGATCGGGTAATTTTCGCAAACCGCACAGCCGGCATGCTTTCCTTCTCGAAGGCGCAGAGCGTGATCGACCTCAACGCGCTGTCGGATCGCGCAAACAGGCTACTAGCCCCTTCCGCGTCCCGGGAAGAGCCTGCTCAGCCGGGTGATGCTGACCTGCCGTTCGACGTCATGCGTGCCGTGGCTTAGGGGAGAGAGATGTCCGCCATCTCGATTGGGGCCGAACAAACTCGGCCCGGCAGCCTTTCGGCCCGCAAGGTCTTGATGATTGTCGAAAACCTACCGGTGCCGTTCGACCGGCGCGTTTGGCAGGAAGCGCGTGCATTGCGTGACGCGGGCGCCGAGGTTTCCATCATTTGCCCTATCGGCAAGGGGGCGGAAGAGCGTGAAGAGACGCTGGAGGGCATCCACATCTACAGGCATGACTTGCCAGTCGAAGCGAAAGGCGCATCGGAGTTCCTCTTCGAATACGGCGCGGCGCTCTGGCACGAGACCCGCCTGGCATGGAAAATCCTGTTCAGGCATGGGTTCGAGACCATTCATGCTTGCAACCCACCGGATCTCATATTTCTCGTCGCGCTGCCGTTCAAGTTGCTTGGCAAACGCTTCATTTTCGACCATCACGACATCAACCCGGAGCTCTACGAGGCGAAATTCGGCAAGCGCGGGCGGCTCTGGCGGCTTCTGTGCATGTTCGAATGGATTACATTCAAATGCGCCGACGTGGTCATTTCGACCAATGAGAGCTACAGAAGGATTGCGCTTACCCGAGGCAGGAAGCGCGAAAGCGACGTGTTCGTGGTGCGGTCCGGTCCGGACCTGACACGCTTGAAGACCGACTGCCCCGACCCAGGCCTCAAGAAGGGGCGCAAGTTTCTTGTGGGTTATGTCGGTGTGATGGGGGAGCAAGAAGGCATCGACCTTCTTCTGCGGAGCGTCAACCATCTCGTTCACGAGCGAGGCCGGCAGGACGTCCAGTTCGTTCTTGTCGGCGGTGGCCCGCAACTAGGCAACCTCAAGGAATACTGCCAAAGCTTGGGGCTGAATGACTATGTCACTTTCACCGGCCGGGTCCCCGACGACATGCTCTTCACCGTGCTTTCGACGGCCGATGTGTGCGTCAATCCGGATCGCGTCAATCCGATGAACGACCAGTCCACCATGAACAAGATCCTGGAGTACATGGCTTTCAGCAAACCGATCGTGCAATTCGACGTCACCGAGGGCCGCTTCTCGGCGCGCACGGCCTCTCTCTACGCCCGTCCGGATGATCCGGTCGACTTTGCCGACAAGATTGAATGGCTGCTTGGCAGCCCCGAACAGCGCAAGGTTATGGGTAACTACGGCCGCGATCGTTTGCAGCGGGAACTTGCGTGGAGCTATCAAGTGCCGAACCTGATCGCCGCGTATCAACGAGCCAGGCCAACTGCTCCAAGGAAGCCGTGATTCGGTTTTCCGCCCGCGCGCTCAGGCGCGATTCCATTTGTCGACGATGCGCGAGGCGTCTGCTCCGAATGCAAGAGCCAGCATCACCTTGCATCGGTAAAGGCGAACCAGGATCACACCATACATCGCAAGCATGCGCGCCCTTGGGCCTTCGATGCGATCGGAAAAGCCGATCCGCAGCAACTCTGCCGCGGGCGAAAGCGCGACTGCGAAACTCCGCAGGATCCAGCGCGGCCGCCAGCCTCGTGTGGAGCGTACCCGATTAAAATCGTGGGCGACGTGCCGATCCCATTTTGCGGCGATCTCAGCGAGATTCCGGCGCGCGGGATGGAACACGATCATCTGCTTGCGGTAGTGCGTGCGGAAGCCTTTGCTGAGCGCGCGCTGCCCCCAGTCCCGATCCTCCGCGATCTCGATGCCTCCGAACGGTCCAACTGAAGACAGAATTCCAGCACGCATCGCCAGATTGCCCGTCCCCGTATACCCCTGCTTGGCGATGTATTCGCGCATGCGGTAGGCAAAGACGCTTTCATAGGCTTCGAGCAGCGTAAGTTTGCTTGAGTCCTGGCGCGCAATCCTGACGTCGCCGCCTATGATTCCAATATCGGCTCGTTCGGCAAAGCAGCGTTCTATTTCGTAAAGCCAGTCGGGATGGGCGATGCAGTCCGCGTCAATGAAAGCCAGCGTTTCGCCGCTCGCATGGGCTGCGCCGCGGTTGCGCGCTGGTCCCGGACCAGGTGTGTGCTCGAGAAGGAGCGTGACAGCGGGAAAGGAGGCGCAAAGGTCGGTCGGCATCTGTCTCGATCCATTGTCGACGACTATGATCTCGACTTTCTGCTGCGGCGGCCGCTGAGCCTGCAGGGATGCAAGACAGCGTCTGAGCATTTCGTGCTGGTCGAGATGTGGGATGATGACAGTGATCATTTTGCGGCCTTTGGGGGCTGTACCGGGTCTGCTGTGGCAATTCTTCCCTCGTTGAATGAAACGTGACCAGTGCACGCCATACAGCCGAATGGTCGACGAAAGAGCATATATCAGGGGACGTATGCATCGAGTCGGCCAACAGGTCAGCAACGTGCGCCTTTTGTTCAGGTATGCTTCGAACTGGCGTGGATAGATGATGATAATCCGTTGGTGAGACGGAGCGCGAAGGGCGTTGCCGGTGGTTGTTGGGGGCCGAGACGTTGTGGAGAGCCGTTCAGGGGCCCGACAATCTTTCATGGGAATGGAGGCTTGGAGCCTCACCAGAGGTAGGGTCGTCGCGCAAGTACGAGGCTAGCGTAGTCCATCACTCGATCATTGATTGCCTCGGATGATCCGCAGCGCTCCGATCGAGGGTTCTTCCCTGGTTATCGTAGCAAGCGATTTGTGCCGGGATTTTGCGGCCATATGGCCCACCATGGCCAATAGGGGCTCGGCCCGCGCGTTCGTTTTCCAGACAGCCGACTTCCTAAACGTTTGGTGTGACACAATCGGGCTGGCGCGCGGCACGCAGCCATTGTTTGTCGCGGTCGTGGACCAGGACGGTGTCCCTCACGCGCTTTTCCCGCTTGGCATCGAGAAGCGTAGATCCGGCCTGAAGGTCCTGTCGTTCTTGGACGGCGGCGTCAGCGACTACAATGCGCCGGTCCTGTTTCCGCACGTCAAAGACTGGAGCCCTTCATTCGTCGGCAAGTTGTGGGATGCGATCGCAAGCATTGCCCCACCTTTCGACATAGCGGTTGTCGAGAAGATGCCTGATCGCGTGTTCGACATCGACAATCCGTTGATGCCCTTGATCACGGCGCGCTATCCCCATAGCGGATATGTCATGCGCCTGCCCGGCAGTGTCGACGAGTTTGTCGCCAAGCGCCTTCCGCGAGCGCAGGACACGCGGCGCAAGCTTCGCAAGCTCGGTGAGCGCGGCACTGTCACCTTCAGGATCGCGAGCACATCCGCCGAGCGGGAGGAGATGCTCGACGCGATGATGAGACAGAAGTCACGGCGCTATATCGAAACGACTGGCGTCGACGGAATGGAGCGACCAGGGTATCGCGCCTTTTTTCGCCAGGCCGCGCTCGATCTTGCCCCCCAAGGCCACGTCCATATTTCGTCCTTGAATTTGGACGCCAGCGTGCTGGCGGTGCACTGGGGATATAAGGACGATAGTAGATTCTACTACATGATGCCGAGCTTCGAAGAGGGCGAATGGGTTCGCTTCTCACCCGGTCGCCACTTGCTCAATTACTTGATTGAGTGGGCGATAGGCGCAGGCATGAAAGAGTTCGATCAGGGTCTTGGCGACGAGGATTACAAGAAGGAGTATTGCGACGCGGCGATAACACTTCACCAGATCGAGACCCCAAGAACGTTGCGCGGCCAGGTCGATCTGCTGGTGCGTAAATTGAAGATGTCCCTCCGCGACACTCTCGTATGGCATTCGCTCAAGCGCCTCCGAACCGCTTGGCGAAGCGCAAATTCCGAGAAGGTAAGGACCGCGCGGCGAGGCCGGGCACCGTGACGACCTGACAATCAGCAATCGCAGCTATCGCCGACCGTGAGCGCGGTCGCAATCGCTTTGGTTGTCATTCCAGCGTGAATTGCACCCGGGAGGGCACGGTCGGTCGGAAATTGAGGCATTCGATGCTTGCTTGGCAAAAACTTGGAGTGGTTCCAGAAGCCATACTCATTGTTCATTGTGCTGAACTTGCGTTCCACAAAAGAATAAGCCGCTTGCCAGCTCGCAAGGATATGGTCGAAGGCCTTTGCCCGTCGTCGCGTATCAGCTCAAGGAGAGGTGGTCTCGTGCGGCGACAATCTCGGCGGAGTTGGCTTTGGTTTGCTTGCCCGCGTTCTTACTCGGAAAGAATGGTTCGCCACTTACGCTCGGTTCGCATGGAATGAAGGGGAGCTTTAACATGAGCCTCATCCTGCTCACCATCGCAATGGTCAGTACGGTCAGCTATGCGGCAGCGCCACCCCTAGGACGCGGCGCCGCGGTCATAGCCGCAAAGATTCCGGCAGCGGCGTGCACGGCTGACAGTGGAAAAGGCGAAGTCTTCGGATGCAGCTCGACCAGGCGGGCTTACCTTCTTGCTGTTTCTGACGGTAGCTCGCCAAAATCGTCCAACATAGGCGTCGCCACCGGAGTTCAATTGAAGCCGTCAGGCCCCGTCGAGGTCGACACCCCGGGTGCCGTCATCAGCGGGCTGGACGTTACCGGCTACATCTTGGTCAATGCCTCCAACGTCACGGTGAGAAACGTGCGCGTCAATGCGGGCACCTGGGGCGGTATTATCACGACCGCTAAGGGGTCCGATGTTTTGATCGAGGATTGCGAAGTATTCAGCACATGGATGAAAGGTAGCACCAAGGGTGTACTGTTCGACGGAAATTCTGGAGGAGTCATTCGTCGCTGCAATATTCACAATGTTGAGGATGGCATCTATCTTCAGGGTAGCCACTTCGTTATCGAAGATAATTATGTTCACGATAGCGAAGCTCACGGTGAAGACCCTCACACGGACAGTTTTCAAATCTCGGCGGGCACAAGCAATGTCGTTGTGAGAGGAAACAATTTTGTATATGGCGACAATGACAATTCTTCCTTTACAGTCGGCAACAACGAAGGGCCAGTCGACAATATCAGGCTTGAAAACAACATTTTCGCGGGCGGCGGTTACACCGTTCGTTGCGACGGACGTGGGCCGTACCCGATTACGAACATCGCCATTATCGGCAACCGCATTGCCAAGGGGGTTTACGGGTACACGTCTTTCGACGGCCTCTGCGTGCCAGCATTTGAGAAAAATTCCAATCTGGCAAACGGAGTGTTGCTGACACCCTCAAATTAAGCGCTCCGAAAAGAATCGGGGCTGCGTCGACGCACGTTGGCCGAAACCGCCGCAGTTCCTCTCGTTGGATGCCTTTGGAGAGCCTCAACTCTTGCCGCGAGACCGGCTGATCCATCCCATGCGCTTGGTGTTCGACGGATTTCGAACCAAGTTCCCAAACCCTCCTGCCCTCATCACGGAACCGCTGGCAAAGGTGGTAGCCCATGGGCTGCCGGCGGGCGTGGGCGCCCGACAAGAGCTCGGCTTTACCACTATCGAAGCCAGATCTTTCGCTTTTTTGGCTAGCGATCGGCCGCAGTCTCTTTGTGTACGATGTTCTCTCGGTGCCTCTGGACCGGCAAACGGAAGTTGGAAACGAACTTCAAGCCGCAGCGGCTCCAAGTCGATGGCGACATCATCAACTTAGAGGAATGAAGAACCATGCTCCCTCAAAAACCAGCGAACGGAGCTGCCTTGCGCCCCGGCGATGTCGTTGAGGTGCGCTCTGCGGCCGAGATTCTGGCGACGCTGGACAAGGATGGCGCCCTGCACGGGACGCTGTTCATGCCGGAGATGATGGCGCATATCGGTCAACGCCTTACGGTGTCGCGGCGCGTCGACAAAGTCTGCAACATGGTTGACGAAAGTGGCTCCCGTCGAATGCGCGGGACCGTCTATCTTGAGGATCTGCGCTGCGATGGGTCGAGCCATGGCGGGTGTCAGGCAGGTTGCCGTGTCTACTGGAAGGAGGAATGGCTCCGCAAAGTCGATGACAACCACGCCGCACGTCTTGGGGCCGCCGGGATGGCCGCTTCCGCAGAGCTCGAGCGGACTGCCGGCGCGGCTACGCACCCGGCTATCCCGGTGGATGAAAGCGGGGCGCAGGTCTGGCGATGCCAATCGACTGATGCTCTCAAGGCATCCGAGCCCGTGAGGCGGCGGGATATTGGACAGTATTGGCGCGAATTGACGAACGGCAACTTCAATCCGATCCGGTTTGTAGCCCTTTTGGTTCGAGCTATGGCAATGGACATGCTGCATCATTTCGGACTGATGAAGACGCTTCCGCTGCAAGGCCCGGGTAAGGTCGGTTCCAAGCGCGAGATGCTCGGCCTGAAGCCTGGCGAACTGGTCCGGGTACGGTCCGCGGAGGAAATCGCAGCCACTCTCGACCATCGCGGCGAGAGTAGTGGCCTCTCCTTCGACCGCGAGATGCTTCCCCATTGCGGCGGCACGTTTCGCGTAAAGACTGCCGTTCAGCGGATCGTGGATGAGAAAACGGGTCGCATGCTGAAGATCCCCAAAGACTGCATCATCCTGGACGGTGTCGCCTGCTCTGGCGAACTCAGCGTCAACGGTCGATGGTTTTGTCCGCGCGCGATTTATCCGTTCTGGCGGGAGTCCTGGCTCACCAGGGTCGGCGACACTGCCGATCAGCCGACGGAACAGTCATGCCACCGTTAGAGTGGCCTGGGGTTATTTCGCAATAGACTCAAAACGCCTTGGCGCATGCCTCTCCAACCAACGAGGCGAGGATGTGGATGAAGTTCCGGATATCAAAAGTCTCGCAGCTTGCGGGGAAAATGCGACGGCACGCCGACAGTCGCCCGTTCCCGCAACGTTCGTACTCCTTTCGTTTCTGGCAGCCAACGCAGGCCGCGCTCTTGGCCCGATTAGGTAGTTGCGCGCGCCATATCCCCGGCCGAAACTTTCTGCTGCGAAGCATCTCACCAGGCAGCCTAATGATCCCAAATGTTCTCGGTTGGAACATACGCGGCCGGACCCTGGAAAGCCGGCTGGCCGAAACGGGGTTCGTGGGACCGGGCTTCGATGAAGTTCGATTGGCTGCGGCGATCACGGTCCTTCTGCATCATGCCCACAGTTCCATTGACGATGCGAAGGCAGATCTTCTCTTCGCGTTCAGCGGAGGATTTCTGCATTTCGGCCTCCTCGCGGTTCTTGTTTTCTTCGCGATCAGCGGCTTTCTGGTGGCTCCAGGGCTGGTTCGGTCGGGCAAGGTAATCAACTATGCGACAAGCCGGGCGCTCAGGATTTTTCCAGCCCTCGCTGTCGTAGTGATCTCGTCCATGATCCTGGTTGGCCCGATCCTGACGACGCTGCCATTGCCGCGGTATTTCTCTGACGCTGGCCTGCCCCTCTACGTCAAGAACATTCTTACGCTCACATATGATTTCCTTCCCGGGGTGCAGTTGCCGGGCGGTCATCCCGCAATCGTCAACGGCGCGCTCTGGACGCTGCATTTCGAAGTCTTGTCCTATATTGCGTTGGCGCTGATGAGTGTGGTTGGCATCCTCGCCCGGCCTCGCCTGGTATTGGTCGTGTTCCTTGCGGCCTATGTCCTTTATGTCGCGAACGGAATCTTTCCCGCCTTCGCCGAACGGCTGCCTGGCCGTTTCGTTACCTTCATCAGCCTCTTCGTCTATTTTGCTTCCGGCGTCGCTCTATCCACCTTCCGTCGGACAATACCCTATTCGGCTGCTTTGGCGGGTCTCGCGTTCCTGATCCTGTTGGCTTCGCTTGCGTCTGGAGCAGGTATCGTCGCGGCGCCGCTCTGCCTGCCGTACCTGGTGGTCTTCGCTGGGCTGTCGAACCTTCCAGGGCGCTCGTTCATCAGGCGCGATCTGTCTTACGGAGTGTACTTGATCCATGCGCCGGTTCTTTGCTGCCTCAGCATCATGTATCCCGCAATACAGTCATGGCTATTTGCGGCGCTGGTGGCGATGACGGTGACGCTGCCTTTGTCGTATCTCTCTTCCATCCTTGTCGAACAGCCAGCTCTCACCAGGAAAAAGATCGTTGCCGGGTGGATTGGCGGCCGACTTAACTTAATCCGGTCGACCATGGTTCGACTGGTTCGAGTGCAGGACATCGGTACGTGAGCAGCGTTGCTGACCAACCGGGGTATTGGAGCCCCAAAGCCAAAAGTCCCGACCGCCTTGTCGGCTTTGGCGAGCGCTCCGAATCCACCAACCAGTTTGCGCGAAGCAGTCCGGCCGCGTTGTCCGGGAAGACGACCTCCTGGCCGGTTTGGGTGTTTCTGATCTCGCTTGAAATACCTTGGGTTTTCTATCTCGGGCCGCTTCGGCTCTCGGTCTATCGCCTTGTGCTTTTAGCGTTGATTGTACCCTGCGGCGTCCGATTGTTCTCAGGCAAGGCCGGTCGGATAAGGTTTGCGGATATCGCGATCCTGATGCTTGCCGTCTGGTCGGTGATTGGTCTCATTGCAAATCACGGATTGGCCACCGGGGCCCAATCCGCGGGGATCCTCTTTTTAGAAACTGCCGGCCCATACATGCTTGCGCGGTGTTGGATCCGTGACGCGGACGACTTTCACAACGCCGTTCGCCTGTTGTTCTGGATCGCCGTGATTTTGATGCCGTTTGCCATAGTCGAGTGCCTTGGCGGCGGCAACATCCTACTCAAGGCGTTCAGCGTCATCTTGCCGGTCAATGATTATCCGACCGTTCAACGACTGGGTCACACGCGGGTTATTTCCGTATTCGACCATCCAATTCTATTCGGATTGAACGTAGGAAGCGCCCTGGCTCTCACTTACCTTGTTCTTGGCTACAAGAAAGCTGCAGCTCACCGGAATTTCAAGGCGGCATTGGTCGTTGTGACAGCGGCAACCTCTCTATCGAGTGGACCAATCGCAGGCATGGCCGCACAAGCCTTTCTGCTTTTTTGGAACATTTTGCTGCGAAGAAATAGACATCGATGGAAAATTCTCATCGGCGCGGTGCTCTTGCTGTTCGTTGCGGCTGAGATCCTCTCCAATCGATCGCCAATCTCGATCGTGACACAAATGGTTGTGCTCGACCCGCAAACATATTGGTATCGACGATTGATCTGGGATTATGGGTCCACGATTGCTCTGGACCACCCCATTTTCGGGATCGGACTGAACGATTGGGATCGCCCGGGATGGATGCCCAACGGCACCATAGATAATTTCTGGCTTGTCGAGGCAATGCGTTTTGGTTTCGCTGCCCCGATCTTGTTGCTACTGGCGGGAATCTCGATCGGCATCGCTATGGCTGTCAAAAGTAATAGCGACGAAAGGCTCGATCATTTTCAAACGGCCTACCTGATCACACTGGGTTTCCTGTTCCTCATCGGATGGACGGTTCACTTCTGGAACAGCAGCTATGTTCTCGCTCTATTTCTTCTGGGAAGCGGCGTGTGGATCCTTGATGCCAAACGCGCGCAAAGCGAGCCGGCGGAGACGGATGCCTATTCCGCGGCATCGTCCCCGATGTGGATCGAGATGGGCTCCAGCAAACGTGACATATTCGCGACCCTTCCGCCGGGCGGGACGGACGAACAACCATTGCGTCAAGCGACGCGACTTTTGCCGGGATCGAAGACGTGAAAGAGATCGGGAACGAAGCCATGGCGGGAAATGGTCGCAACGAAGAGACGTCGCAGCCAGGACATGAGCGTGTGTCTGTGGTGACGGTGTCGTACAACAGTGGCCGGCATCTGAAAGCATTCCTCGATTCGCTTCAGACAGGGCTCGACGGAATCCAGGACTTTGAAGTCGTCATTGCGGACAATGCGTCCAGCGACGATAGCGTTGCCATAGCACTTTCTCATCCCGTCCGACCGAGAGTTGTCAGCGTTGGCCGGAATTCGGGTTACGCTGGCGGCATCAACGCGGCTGTCGCGACGGTTGGAAAAGACTCAACCCTGCTCGTGTTGAACCCTGACGTGCGGCTACTGCCCGGTGCGGCCCGTTTGCTTATAAATCGGCTGGTGGATCCCACCGTAGGCGTGGCCGTGCCAAAAATCCTTGATGAGGACGGCAGGCTCACGCATTCACTTCGACGCGAGCCGTCATTGAAGACGGCATGGACGGATGCAGTTCTGGGTGGAGGGAAACTTGGGGCTTGGATCGGTACCGGCGAGAAGATCAGCGATCCAGCGCGATACACGGCCGATGGATTCGCTGATTGGGCTGAAGGCTCCGCACTGGCAATCTCGGCGCGGGCGCGCAAGCTCGTGGGAGCCTGGGACGAGTCATTCTTTCTTTACAGCGAGGAAGTTGACTATATGCGAAGAGTCCGCGCTGTTGGGCTTTCAATCGCATATGTATCGGGGGCAGAAATAATCCACATCGGTGGAGAATCCGGAACCAACCCATTCCTCTCTGCGCTGTTGACGCGCAACCGGGTCCAGTACTACCGGCGCCATCACGGCTTTCTTTTGTCAGCGATGTTCCAACTGGCTGTGGTGTTAGGAGAGGGAGTTCGCACGGGCAAGGGGCCGACGCATTGGGCAGCTCTTTGGGCGGGGCTCAGCGCCCAGTAGTCCCCGCGGCCAACCTTGTCGAATTCATGCTGCTATTGTGTTTCTCCGCCGGCCTGGGGGCCGGTTCTCGGCTGGGGCGTGGCCGGATTGACCATGTCCTGCGTCGAGCTGGCTACGTAAACCTTGACCACGTCGCCGGGTGCGAGCGGCGTGGTTTCGGACGCGCTCAGCTCTTTTGGTCCCTGTCGATCTTGCCGCACGATGACCAGTTTCAGGTCGGAATTGCCGTCGGACGGGGCGCCCGGCACGACGGTGCTGTCGGCCAGCAGGAGCTGGCGGATCGTATACTCCCGCGTTCTTGCTTCGGTAAGCTCGCTCTGCGCGTCACGCAGTTGCGTGGCGGCCTCCGTTTGGCGCTGGTCGCTGATACTAAATTCCTGGCGCGTCGTCTCACTCAGACCTTGTCGCGCCCGCATCGCCTCGATGTCCCCTTGGGCATGCTCGGCCCGCATCTGGCCAAGCACACGTCTCAATTCCGCCCATCGCGACGAGGTTACAATGCCCTGCTCGACCAGCTTGGTGATCTTGGCGACTTCTGTTTCGGTCTGGGCGATTTCCTCGCCAGAGTCCTTGCTTTTGCTCGCCAACATATTCAGTTCGTTCGTGTACATATTGCGCAGGTCAGAAAGTTTCTCCACCTGTCGCGTCTTCTCGCTGGCTCGTGCCGTGAACAGGCTGCGCTCCAGCGCCATGACTTGGCCGGCGACGTCGCCGGCGTCGTTGCTGGTCAATTCAGCTGGGAAGCGGATTTCTGCGTCTCCGCTTAGTTCGGCCTGCAACCTCGCGATGCGGCCCAGCAGCCGCAACTTTTTGGTGCGGATCGTTGTAAGTTCGCCAAGTAGGCTGATCCCGCCCTGTCCTGCCTTTTCAAGCGGCGGCCGATAGCGTCCGCCGGCTAAAGCCACCGCCTGCAGTACTGTCAAGTCCGGCCTGAATTGATACGCACCAGGCGTGGTGACCGCTCCAACGACATAGATCGATGGATACTGGGCGATTTCGACCGATACCTCGGGAGGAGAAATGAGACCCATCTTGTCGTGCAGCGCTGCCGATATCTGGGCTGCGACCTCAGTGTTCGTTCTGCCGCCCACATCGAGCGAGCCGACGACCGGTAGCCCTATCGTTCCCTGGTTGGACACCAGAAAATCGCCGCTGAGAGCTTCCCAGCGCTGGTACTCGCCCTTTGAGGGGTTCCATTGGATGATCGAGATGTGGATCTTCGTTTGCGCGGCGAGCCGGTAGTCGGCGGCCTGAGCCTCGACTGCAAAGAACATATACGCGGCGCTGGCGAGCAGGGCCGCCGCAAGCCTTCCATGGCGAAGGCGGGCAATTGGATTTGAAGACACTCTTCCTCCTCGACGCGTGCGTCTCGAGCAGATCGTTGTATTGGAATTCCAATCAACCAAGAATAAGCCCTCAGCGAAATCGAGTGAACGTAAGAATAGGACCGTACCGGCCGCCGAAAGGAGAGGGTCCATCGTCAAAAGAGGCATACCTCGTGTGTCAGCTCGACCTTAGGAAGCGCTTCCGCCAAAAGGATTGCTACGCGAATCTGCAGTCACGCACCGGCGCTGTTGGTCCGCCAGCGACATATGGAGGAATCCATGACGGCGAGTCGATTTGATGGATAGCCAAGATTTCCGCTTTTACGCTTCGGTCTATGCTCAGCGGCTGCGCTACCTGGCCATCCCGATCGTGATGACCACGGTCGTCGGCTTCGCGGTCGCGCTCTTCCTTCCGCCGGTATACCGATCTGTCGCCAAGATTCTGGTCGAGTCGCCGCGTATATCAACGGAACTGGCCCGTTCATCGGTTACAGCGGATCCCATCCAGCAACTGCAAGTTCTTGAGCACGAACTCACGACAAGGGCCAGTTTGCTCGGTTTGGCCGGTAAGTTTGCGATCTTCGCCAAGGCCAACCTCTCCGACGACGATGTCGTTGCACAAATGCTTGCAAGGACCAGGATCGAGCCGGCTGTCCTGAATAATCTGGGTAGCGGTAGCGGGGCCATTGCCTTTACGGTTTCATTCGACGCGGCCGACCCCATTCTCGCCGCTGATGTCGCCAATGCCTACGCAAACGCCATGCTCGAAGCGAACGAGCGCGAACGCAAGGCGGTGGCGGACCATACACATGAATTCTTCAACCGCGAGGTGGAACGTCTGGAGGCCGCGTTGAAGGACGCCCAAGAAGCGGTCCTGAGCTTCAAACTGGAGCATAAGGAGGCTCTGCCTGACAGCCTCGAGTTTCGCCGCATGCAGCAGAGAGCCTACGAAGAAAGGCTGGGTCAAATTCAGCGCGAGATCATCTCTCTTCAGCAAAAGCGTTCGATGATTCAACAAATATCGGCTTCCGGGGGGCAGGGAGGACCGGCTGACGATCTGCAGCTGGCCGAGCTTCGGCGTTCGCTTGCCGAGCAGGAGACGATCTTCAAGGATGGCAGTACGAACCTTGTGGCGTTGCGGACACGGGTCGCCGATCTCGAGAAACGCATCTCCGAAAAGGACAAGACCGTAACGGATGTCGCACGCGCCGCCGGGATGTCCCCTGAGCTTCGCCTGCAGTTGGCCGACACTGAGGGTCAGGTGGCTTTGATTGCGCAGGAGAAGGAATCCATTGGACCGCTGCTCGACGACCTGACGCGATCAATCGCCGACACCGAAATGAACTCTACCAAACTCCGCGCGCTCGAGCAGAATTACGAGGCCGTGCAGAAGCACTATAACGAGGCAGTCGCCAGGTTGGCGGACGCATCGACCGGACAGCGTATCGAAAAGGAAGCAGTTGGCCAAAAGCTGTCGCTCATCGAGCCGGCAACCCCTCCAGACAAACGTATCTGGCCCAAGCGGCAGGTAATCGTCATTGGAAGTTTCGGGGCAGGCCTCGGATTGAGCTTCGGCATCTTCGCGCTTATGGAAATCTTCTTCCCAACCATTCGTCGTCCTGCCGATCTTGCAGCCGTGTTCCGGGGCCAGCCTTTTGTCACCATCCCCTATATTGCGACCGATAGCCAGGAACCTGCGCGTAAGATGCGTCTGAGTGTTGCAGCCATCGTATTGCTTCTGGCCGGCAGTCCGATCTTCCTGCCCATAGGTTCTCGCCCGTCCGCAAATGTCGAGGTGAACAGTGCGATCTGGAATTAGCCAACGACCCACGCTAGGCAACGCATTCGTGCCGCAGGAGACAAAAGCATGCCGACGAAGGTGAAGCTGCTCCAGCCCGCGCCGCATGCGTCCCTAGAGGTCGTCGGGCAGCAATCTGTGGTGTTGGTAGACGAGCATTGGGCCGGATTGGAACGCGTGGAACTCGATCTCGATCGAGCCCGTCAGGCCCGGCTTGTCACATTCGCTCCTGAGGAACCAGCTCAAGCAAGCTTCGATGTATTGCGCACCAAGGTCCTCAGGTGTCTCAATGTCAACAGCTGGACCACTGTGGCGATAACGTCGCCAGAGCGCGAATCCGGGAAGTCGGTCGTGGCCGTGAACCTGGCGTTCAGCCTTGCGAATCTGCAGAGTTGCAGGGTCGTTCTTCTAGATCTGAATCTTCGCCAGCCCCAGATCAGTTCGATACTGGGTCTTGATATGGCGCGGCCCACCGAGAGTTTCTTGCAAGGGCGGGCTTCGATCAAAAGCACTTTCGTGCGCTACGGTGAAAATCTTGCTGTGAGCGCCGGCCCGCATGGGATCAACTATTCGGCCGAGCTGCTCCAAAGCCAGTCCGCGCGATCGGCGATGATGCAACTCCACGACAAGCTTTGCCCCACGGTGGTTATCGTCGACCTCCCTCCAGTTCTCGGCAGCGACGACGTGCTGGCATTCCTGCCCAATATCGACTGCACCTTGCTTGTGGCAGGGGCCGGCATGACCACGATGGCAAAGATCCGCTGCTGTGAGCAGGAACTGGCAGGCGAGACCAACCTTCTGGGGATTGTCCTGAACAAATGCCGGTACGGACACGGTCGCGGCTACTACTGAACGTCAGCAGCCGGACGTCGGTTAACCAGGTTCGCCAGCCAGGTTTGCACTATCTCGGGAAAACACTGAAGCCGTCGGGCCTGCGATCAAATTCATTAGGCGGCTCTACCTCTTTCGTTCCGCAGTCCCCGGTTTTTCTGTTGGAAAATTTGGTCATTATTAGCCTGTTCTGCGGTTATGCCAAAGGGGGAAGAAATGATCAAGTTTATCGCGCCTGCTACCATAGCATTGTTTGTCACGCTCCTGGACACTCTTCCGGGCTATGCGTTGGCATCTTGGTTCCCGCCCGGCAATGGTGGCGGGGACACGAGCCGCTCTGCCCCGGGTCCTGTGATCGGCATCGGCTTCCCAGCGCTGGCTGCCTTTGGCGGCTATGTATGGTATCGCCGTCGGCATCGCGGCAAATGATCGGCATGGCCCCGACCGACGGCCGCTGAGCCTTAGCGCCCACCCATGACTGTTTATCGCGGCCAAATTTACTGCGGCGTGGTGGCCACGGGATTTGCAAACGGCGCGAGCGATCGTGTCGCGGAGTCGCTTGCCCGTGACGGTCCAATTTTGGCGCTGCTGGATATGCTCGGTGTCAGCCTTGTGGTTTGGCTGGCGCTGGGCATAACCTTCTGGCTATTTTTGCATTCCGAACCTGAGCGTGCGCGTCGATCGGATTTCTACATTGCCGGCATCGCGGCTTTTGCATTCCTGGTTCCCTTGCCTCAGCTGAGCTGGTTGGCACTGGCCTGCGTAGCCGCCTATCTGGCGCTGACGTCGCGCGAGGCAACCACGCGGAGGGCAGCGGTGGTGTTGGGAGCTATAACCGTTCCGATGTTTTGGGCCCGGTTGGCTTTTGCGGTCTTCGGAGGCCCTATCCTGGCAATCGATGCAAAAATGATCGGCTGGATCGTCGGTACGGGTGGGGTAGGCAATACGGTGCCGTTCGCGGACGGTTCCGGCGTAGTGTTCCTGCTGCCGGCCTGCTCGTCCCTCACGAACCTCTCGCTGGCGCTTCTTTGCGGCGTAATGATCGTCAAACTTTACGACCTCAAATGGTCGAAGCCAGTCATTAGCACCGTGGTCGCCGCGTGTTTTGCGACAGTGGCTGTCAACCTGGCCAGGATAAGCCTCATAGGTATTATGCCGGCCTATTACGACATCATCCATGGAAGGGTTGGCATCACGCTGGCGGAATGGATGACGAATCTCGCTGTGATGGTCATCTATGCAGGAGCCTTGCGATCCGATGAACCAATTCACGCTTAGCTTTGCTTTCGGCCTTCTCATGGTTTTGAGCGTCACCCTCAAGGTGTTCAGCGGCGGTATTGGCCAAAGCGTGACGACGGCTCATTCCGCCAACGAGGACATCGCCGCTCTGCTTCACCGCAATGGTTATGCGTTCAGCTTGTCGGATCCGAACACTGACCCACAGTGGTTTTACGCGACGAAGGACACATGCCAGCTGCAAATCGCGGATGTCTCGCCCCAGGGTTGGCACCGGTCGGCACTGGAGTGGCAGGCCAGGGGCCGGCTGCTGCTTTATTCAGTTGAGGGGAAACTCTACGAGCATCAGCCGCTTCTGGTGCCGATGGTTCACCACTACTTTGGCCGAGCGATGCGGTATATGGGCATTCAAATCCCTCCCGTGATGGCGAGGGCGATCATCGTCGGATCGCAATGTCCGACACACCCCATTGCTACCGCTGATCTCGAAGGTCTCTCCTAGCGAGTGCCGCCTTGGGCCGCCTAGGGGAGAGCCTGTTCGTCCTCCACGTCACAACTTTTGAGGTACGGCCGATACGGGGCCAGCGCACAAAAGACAGCTTCCAAACTGCCAGCCAAGCGCCAAAAATCACATTCACTTCTATGGATTTTGCGTCGAGGTGGCTCAGGTCAGTAGGGGAAAGGCAATGCAGGTCACGATTTACATTTTGGCTGGATGGTTTGGGCTTGGAGCGTTGGGGGGATTGACCCTGCTTGGGACGTCCATTGTCTTTCGAAGATCTGAACTGCCGCTAGCGCTGCACATCGCCGAGGCGCAACATCGTCCTGCCAGCGACGTGCCGGAACCCGTCCGCTCAGCTATCCTGGAGTCAACGCACCTGTAGGCGGCGATTTCGGAACGTCAGATGAATTTTTTGGCCCAACGCGCCATTGCACAGGGCTGTTGTTCGATCATCTTGCCTGTCACACGGGCTATTGCCGCGGGCGGCCGCTCATCGGATCGCGTCTCGAACGGGACGTTTAGCCCCTAGGCTGACCAGCCGATATTGCTCGGCTGGCCAGCCTCAGGCTCTTTGGCGAAAATTGCGGATCCTTGCTACATCAGATCCTTGAGTTTGTAAGCGACCTCGGTTCGGTTGGTCGCCTTGAGTTTCTTCATGATGTTGCGGATGTGGACCTTGACGGTGCTCTCGCACAGATTGAGCTCGTAGGCGATGATCTTGTTGGCCTTGCCTTTGCGCAAAGCCTGGACGACCGCAGCTTCCTTACTCGTAAACAGGCCAGTTAGTGGCTTTGGCGAACTGGCCGATGCGCGGATTGTTTCGCTAAGAGCCAGCACGGCATTGGCCGGCACGAAGATGCCGCCGGCACGAGCGAGGCTGATCGCCTCTGCCGCCACTTTGACCGAAACGCTGGTTGGAATATAACCGCGCGCGCCGGTTTCTAAGGCCGCCAGTATGTCGGCCGGAGCTTCCGAATCCGCAACGACAATGACCGGGATGTCGCCGACCGCAGTGATGAACTCTTGTAGTTCGGACCGCACGGTCGAGTCGGCGATGTTACTGCCGTTAAGGATGGCCAGGATCGCCGAGGCCTCGGCCTGCAGATCGTTCAATTCCAAGAACGAGCCGACAGCTATCACGCGGACGACCGGATCATGAGCCAGAAGGCTACTCGCCAGGCATTCACGTTCAAGGATGCGCTTATCAACGATGACGACTAGGCTGTCGCCGCGTTGGTTTTCTTCAGTTTCTCCTTTATCAATCCCGTTAAGACCCAACGCAGGATTGTTCTGCTCGACCTCTATAGACTTACCCCAATGCCCGCCAGGTAGAGGTTGATTCATCTTATCTACTCCATTTTACTTCATTCTGATACTACTCTCTTTCCAATTGTTGTCCGGGCCCAATTGCTTGAACCCACCGCACCAACATTGCTCGGCTGAAATTGTAAGGAAGGCGGATCTTTGATCCGTATCGTCCCGTAGGATGATCCCCACCACGGCTTCCGTCCACAAACCCCAACCTGCAGCTGCATCTTACGAAGTTGTGGATAACTCCGCATTAAGAATCTGTGCACCATTAGAACTAGTTAAAAAGCGGTAGACGCAGCCGGTACCCGGGGTAGCTTTGGTTTACCAAATTGCGCGGTCAAATTGCGCTGTCGATGGTCATTCAACCTATTGATATACAAGGTCTTTCTGGAGTAACTGGACCACTGGGCGGCTCGTGTCAGCGTGCCGATAAGTCGACCGAGCTTGGTTAATTCGACCGGAAGCTTGAGCGAAGAAATTTGTTCCGTGTGATCGATGTAGGCCTATCGGGACCCGCCGCAACGTCACTTTCGTCCGATAAGACGTGCTTTTTTGGGCACCAGAATTTTGTCCGACTGCGATTGTTCGGAGAGCACTGCAGATCCGAGGCCAGCCACCGTCATCACCGGCATGGGGGTGGCGGGTTACAAATGCATCGATGAGGTCGGCTGTTTACTTGGCAAAGATGTCTGGCAGTGCGATCGGGCGGCTCACGCTCGCGGTGTGTCTGCGCCGCGCATCCGCCTTCCTCTGATTGGATTCGTCCAGTGGGAAGTGGAGTGCCTTCAGGAGTCCGCGGATTTCCTGCCGGGCCATTAGGTGCGACATCGTCGGTGCGGTTCCGAGCACCTGGTTCTCGAAATCGTCCAGCGCGGTAACTCCAATGGTAAAGAACTCGCGAAATGCGACGCGCTCGGAAATGCCGTCAGCGACTCGAAAGCCGAGGTCTGTTGAAAGTTGGCGCAGCGAGTTGTCGATCTTGCGCTCGTTGCGAGACGCAAGTGGGAACATACGATTGCGAACCACGACCCAATCAAGGTTCGCGTTCTCTGAGTGCAGGCGGCTCCTGCGGGCATCGAGCACCACCGAAGCGTACTGCGAGTATCCCAGAATCTCCTGGGAGAGCGGATCGACCTTGGCTAGCACATCGAAATCGACAAACGAATCGTTCATCGGTGAAATCAGCGTGTCTGCCATGCCGTGGGCTAGTCGACTGAGGAATGTATTCGCGCCGGGCGTATCGATGACAACGAAATCGTGGCTGGCCCTGATTGACGCGATACCTTCCTTAAGTTCGCGCACCAGAAGGCTGTTGACAACCGCGGCTGTTTCGCGCGCGGCAGGCGGCACATGAAAATGGTGCGGCACAGGCAGGGCAATTCCCTTAGACTGCGCCCAGCGGCGCCGGTTCTCGACATAGCGCGTTAGTGAAAGCTGGCGTTCGTCAAGATCAACGGTCGCAACGCTGTGACCGGAATCGATCAGAGCGATCGCAATATGCATCGCGGTCGTGGTCTTGCCGGAGCCGCCTTTTTCGTTGCCGCAAACGATAACACGCCCATTAGCGCGCCGCCGACCGATCGATGTCCAGGCACCCGCCGTCATCTCCCACCCCTTAGCGCCAATTTGTCGGACGAATTGGCATGAAACCCAATGCCGCTTCTGATCGGCGGCATCCGTGCTTGACTTTGCGCAGCATCAACCGGCGCATCGCCATGACGATGACGGCACGTCAAGCGTAAACCCGTGCGAGACTGGAGTTGTCCGTTTCCGAAACCGGTTTCGCGAAGGGCTCGACCAGTCCCTCTGTCTTGTCGAGATACTGTATCAATGCCGTCACGAGGTGGTAGAAGATGCTTGCTGGGACCTCGGTCGCCGCCGATCGTCCCCGTTCATCAATCCTATCGATCCACAGGCCCATTGGCGCGGGATCGATATGCCATCTGAACAGACGAGCAACGCGGGCTTCTATCTCAGGTTTTAGGTCTGGTCCGCCGATGCCGTCCAGCGCGCTGGCCGCCTTCACCGCCTCGCATTGTGGCCAACTGCGCGAAATGCGATCGAGAGGAATTCCATTTCGCGACACAGCCGCATAAGCCAGACCAGTGGCCCGGTTCAATCCGCTGGATATTGCCGAGGAGTAGAGTTTTCTCGCAAGAGGCACCAGGTCTTTCTGACCGCTCAGCAGCGAAAAGTCGACCAGCAGGGATGCCCATTCGAAATGATGCCCGGGCTCTGTCCACTGGCCGTCGTTGCCCGGCAATGGTTGCCAATCGGGGTCGAAACGCTCCCCAAGCGTCCAGCTCTCCTCGTCGAAGAAATGACAACGGAAGAGGTCGATGACACGTGCGGCCCTACGCAAATACGTCCGCTCGCCCGTGACGCTATGCCAAGCCAGAAAGGCTTCCAGCATGTGCATATGAGGATTTGAATACCGCACACCTTTCCAGCCTGGAGTCTCGAGGAAGCCGCTCAAACTGGCGTCCTCCAGATGAGTATCAATGAAATGAAGTGTCTCTTCGGCGAGCCGCAAGGCCTCCGGGTGGCCGCATCGGTGCGCATGGGCAAGTGCCAGCAGCACGCAAGAATGGTCGTAGGTATCCTCTGCCGGGTCACTCACACTTCCGTCGGGCTGAAGGGCGCGAACCCACCCGCCGCGGTCGGTATGACCGTGTCTGGCTATGAAACTGATGCCGTGATCGATAAGTTCGTCGGCAGGTCCCGTCCAACCGCGTTCCTTGGCCACCGCGAAAGCGTAGATTTGGCGCGCCATGGTTCGCATTCGCTTGGGCTTACCAAGCGGCCTGCCATCGAAACCTAGTGCTTCATGGAAGCCGCCGTGCACATGGTCGATTCCCATTGTGGACCACAGCGGGAGGGTTTCATCAAATAGCCAGTGCTTGACGCGCTTGCGCCATGACCCGCTGATGATAACGCGATCTTCCGACGGTGTGAACTTCGTCTCGAGGCGTCCGCTCTTCTCCAACTGCTCGACAACCTTCTTGACGTTCTGGCTATGGCTGACGGGGGCAACAAACACTGCGTCGGCTGTCGCCACCACCGCCGTATCCTTCATTCCAATGACGGTCAGCAGCCTGCCTTGGCTTCTCACGTAACAATTGTTGCAATCCATCGCGACAACATCACCCATCATGACATTGCCATCGCAGTCGGTTGGGCTCGCCTCGAGCAGTGATTGCCAGGATCCGAGGTCGCTCCAGCGGAAAGTAGCTGCGACCATTGCGATCTCGCGCGCCTTCTCCACCACCGCATAGTCAATCGAGACCGAGGGAATGGCTTCATAGAAGCTCAGGGGCATATAGGTTCCCGACACATCGGTCCGTGCGGCTCGAAAAGCCCGTTCGGCGGTCTCCCAGATGTCCGGCCGAAATTCGAGCAGCGCCCGCCGCATGGTTTCGGCACGAAAAAGGAAGATACCGGCATTCCAGTAGAATCGCCCCGAAGACACGTAATGTTGAGCCGTTTCCGCGTCGGGCTTTTCGACAAAACGCGACACCGCAGCCACTCCGCCACCGTCTGCCGCCACCTCGATATAGCCGTATCCAGTTTCGGGGTGTGTCGGCTTGATGCCAAATACGACGATGTTGCCGCGCTCGGCGGCAAATCTGCCTGCCTCGACTGTCTCCCAGAATTTCCGTTCGGTCGATATCTCGTGGTCTGAAGGGACCACAAGCACAAGCGAGTCGTTGTCGTATTCGGAAATCGTCAGCAGAGTGGCTATGGCAACTGCCGCAGCGGTGTTGCGACCGGCGGGCTCGAAAATCGGTCTGCCGCCATTCAAACCGAGTGGAACAATGTCGGAAATAATTCGATCGGCGTGTCTCTCCGACGTGATCAGATAGATCGGGGTGTCGCCGTTCGGTCGCGCCTTCAGGCGCCGCACCGTTTTCACAAGCATCGACCCGTCGCCTGAAAGATTATGAAATTGCTTGGGGTTGTCTTCCCGCGAGAGAGGCCACAGCCGCGAACCCACGCCTCCGCTCATGACGAAACTTACGATCTGGTCCGACATAATGCGGCCCTCTCAATTATTCGGTTGCAGGCTCCAACGGTGAGGTGCTGAAAACAAATGGCTGGGCCCGGGCAAACATGTTTTTCCCGACCCAACAACGCGAATTCTAGTGGACTGTCGGCACGAAGCCCTTAGCGAATTCGGATAATTGCGCAGCCTGCTCCGGGCCATCACGGGATCAGACGGCCAAAAGGATGTGTTGGCCCTTGGATCGTAGGCTCATACCCTCTCACTCTCCGACGTGTGATCTCGCAATCAGATTGGCATAGCTAACAGGTCTACGTTACCGGACCCTGTTACATCGGTGACGCTGTCAATGTCGATGAAGCCATAAACGCCACGCTGGATAATGTTGTTTGTGATTGTTATCCCGGAAATTGTGCCGTTCGGCTTTGCCCCATCGACATAAACGGTGAACACAGGCAGCGAGACGTTGGGGCCAGTTCCTGATGCTTTGCCCAATAGTTGATTGTGGTTCACCTTGACGCCATTTATCGAGCCGAAGTCGTTGGTGATCCAGACGTCGGCATTGTCACGTCCGACAATGGTGTTGTCCTCAATCAAAACGTTGACCTGGACCTTTGGATGGCCGCCCAATTGGATGCCGTCATAGTGCGGGTCAGCGCCGCCTGCTTGCAGGTCGTGGATGTAATTACCTTTTATGACCGCGTTGGAACCTGGCGTGATACCGTTCTCGTAGCCAGAGATGTTGTTCCCGATCAGCGTCGAGCCAAGAGTGTCACTGGTGTCGATGCCGTAGGAGCCGCCGGTCTTACCCTGACCGGTAATCGTGCAGCGTTCTACCGTTAGGCCATCGGCGCCTTCGTACGCGTAGATCGGATGCCACCCATCGAAGTTAATTTGGCAGTTGCGGATCGTGACGTTCTTCGCCCTCACCTCGATGTAGGTGTTGATGATCTTATTCTCGATCACGGTCCCGTCGACGGTAATGACGTTCGGTCCGGTGTAGACAGTCGGAACAGTTCCTGCCGGCATGCCCGTGTTTGTAGCGTCGGGCCAATGATTTCCGTCAGAAACGGGGGGAAGGGTCCGTGCCAACACGACCCCTGTGCCGCCCCAGAGCGCAGCGACGCCGGCTTGGACAACAGTGAACGCCAACAGGAGGACAACCGGTGGAACGAACCTCGAAAAATGCATTTCGCCTCCAGTTCCTTTTTAGACGTCCCACCGCCCGAACGAAAAATTCAACGTCCACTGGCGGCATGATTCAAATGCTCGGCGGCGTCAGCCAGCCGAAGCAACAAACGCACTCAGCTGAACGGCAATAAAAGTGCCGACAGTCGAGACACTCTTACTTGTTCGTGAGAATATTGCGTCATCCGGTACGTGTAAATCAACAGCCGCGAGATTTCCTATCTTACTCCTTGGTAAGTGAGGAGACGAAAGAGCCATGTCCAAAAGACGATAGACGCCATATCGCTTGACTAGAAGGGGGTAATTCGAGATGCAACCGCTTTGCCTACCAATTGTGTCGATCCGAGCTAACCCAATTAGGTGTACGACTTGGTCGCCCGACGCAGACTCCCGACCGGGGTTGTGGAGCCTGGTCAGGTGCGTATGCGAGGGAGGTTTGGACCATCGAACCACCGGAAACGCATCGGGCCGATAGGGTAGCCTTGGAAAGTTAGGATAGGGCAGGAAGTCAACGTCAGCGTGTAGCCAATCTTCCCAAGAGAGGTCTTCCTGCAATCAGCCCTAACGCGACCTGGCTGCTTTGTGCCTGATAGCAGTGCCAGCGACGGGCAGGGCCATAGTGAAGCTCACCGTCAGCTCGATACGTTGCGAGAGCCAGGCCCGCCATGCCATGGTCAAGACTGCCGACTTCCGCGTTGAGTTTATCGATTTATGCGGACGCCCGCGATCCCCGATCGATTTCGCGTGGTCCGCACGCCGGGCACGGTGCGGTTCCCATCAATAAAGTAACTCGGGGTCAAACAACACATTGATTAAATCAGTTATCCCGATATACAAGCCAATTTCGGGTATGAATTTCATATAGACTGGCCGTTCATGAGTCGCAATTTTCTGGTGATCGAACCTGAGGAGGGCATTGCCGTGCTCAAGGGGCTTGCCTCTTTGGCGCGCATTTCAATGCTGAAACTGCTGCATGAGAAAGGGCCGATGAATGTCAACGACATCGCCGCCGTGCTGTCGCTGCCGCAATCGACGGTCTCGACCAATATCCAGGTGCTTGAGGATGCGGGCCTGATACGCACCGAGAACCAGAAGGCGAAGAAGGGCAGCCAGAAGATCTGCTATCCGACCGCCGAGGAAGTGCTCGTGGTCTTCAAGAGCGAGTATCGCGCGGTCAGGAACGACGCGATCGAAGTGTCGATGCCGATCGGGCTTTACACTGGGTTCGAGGTGACGGCGCCCTGCGGCCTGTGCTCGCCGGACGGTATCATCGGTCTGCTCGACGTGCCGAACACGTTCCTCGATCCGGACCGCATGAAGGCGGGCCTATTGTGGTTCACGCGCGGCTTTGTCGAATACCAGTTCCCCAACAATGCCAAGCTCGCCAATGCCGAAATCACTGAGCTCGAAGTGGTGGCGGAACTGTCCTCGGAGGTGCCGGGCACCAGCGCCGACTGGCCATCCGACATCACATTGGCAATCAATGGCGTCGATGTCGGCACCTGGACCTCGCCCGGTGATTTTGGCGACAAGCGCGGCGTCTTCACGCCCTCGTGGTGGAAGCTCAAGGGCTCGCAATATGGCAAGCTCAAGAACTGGCGAATTTCCACCGACGGCACCTATGTCGACGGCGTCAGGATTTCCGAAGTCAGCCTCGCCGCACTTGACCTCAAGGCCCATCATTCGATTCGTGTCCGTATTGGCGTCAAAGAAGACGCCGAGCGGCCGGGCGGGGTCAACATATTCGGCAAGGGGTTTGGAAATTACGACCAGGACATCCTGCTTCGGATCAAAACCAGATGATATCACAAAACCGGGTTTTAAAAAAGTGATGTAATTTCAGCCTGTTGCCTTCATCGACAGGCAAAGTCTTTTAGTCAATTGTCAGACTTTTGACTGTTTTGGCTTGACGAACGGCTACAGGTCGCCTTTGATATCGGATAAGATGATTTAAATCATCATTTGTGATATTGTGGGAGGAATGCATGAAGGCAGCCGTTACGGCGCATCCGCGTTATGTTGTCTCGGAAATCGACCCGAGGCTCTACGGATCCTTCATCGAGCATCTGGGACGCGCCGTTTACACCGGCATCTACGAGCCCGGCCATCCGACCGCGGATGCCAACGGTATGCGTCGGGACGTCATCGATCTCGTGAGGGAACTCAACGTTCCGATCGTCCGCTATCCGGGCGGCAATTTCGTGTCCGCTTACAATTGGGAGGACGGCGTCGGCCCCAAGGAAGAGCGCCCGGTACGCCTCGACCTCGCTTGGCACACGTCGGAAAGCAACGAAGTCGGCCTGCATGAATTTGCCGACTGGTGCGCCTTGGCCAACACCGAGATGATGCTCGCCGTCAATCTCGGCTCGCGCGGCCTCGACGAAGCCCGCAACTTTCTGGAATACACCAATCATCCAGGTGGCAGCGAGTGGAGCGACAAGCGGATCGCCAATGGCCGCAAGGAGCCCTTCGACGTCAAGCTCTGGTGCCTCGGCAACGAAATGGACGGCCCCTGGCAGATCGGCCACAAGACCGCTGATGAGTACGGCCGCCTGGCGCATGAGACCGCCAAGGCGATGCGTGCTTTTTCCAAGTCGCTCGAACTCGTCGTCTGCGGCTCTTCGAACGCCAAGATGCCGACCTATCCAGAATGGGAGGCGACCGTTCTCGACCACACCTACAACGAGATCGATTACATCTCGCTGCACATGTATTTCGACAACGAAGCCAATGACGCGCCGAACTATCTGGCGATGAGCAAGAAACTTGACGACTACATCGCCTCGGTCGCCGGCGTCATCGCCTATGTCAAGGCCAAGAAGCGCTCCAGCAAGCAGGTCTACATCTCATTCGACGAATGGAACGTCTGGTACCATTCCAAGGAAAAGGACAAGAAGATCCTCGGTGGCAATGACGGCTGGCCCTTCGCCCCGCCGTTGCTCGAAGACATCTACAATTTCGAGGATGTGCTGCAGGTCGGCTTGATCCTCAACACCTTCATTCGCCGTTCCGATGTCGTCAAGATCGCCTGCCTGGCGCAACTGGTCAACGTCATCGCGCCGATCATGACCGTTGCGAATGGCCCGGCCTGGCGCCAGACGACCTTCTACCCCTATCTCTTTGCCTCGCTCTACGGGCGCGGCAATGCGCTGGACCTCAAGGTGGAAAGCCCGACCTACAAGTCCGCTGTCGCGGGCGACGTTCCCTGTGTCGATGTCACCGGCGTGCATGACGCGAAAACCGGCCATGTCACCTTCTTTGCCGTCAACCGCCATTCGAGCGAGGCAATCGAAACCGTGATCGATATCGCCGGCTTCGGCGCGGCTGATATTGCAGATCACCGGTTGATGACGCATGCGGATCTGAAGGCCGTCAATTCGGCCGAGAATCCCGGCAATGTCGTTCCCAGGAAAGGGTCAGGCGCCTCGGTGGCTGGCGGCAAGCTGACCCTGTCGCTGCCAGCCTATTCCTACCAGATGATCCGCCTCAAGGTCTGACTTCGGGCGCGCATTATCGAAACGTGCATGCGCTGAGGAGGAGCGTCGACGTGACGGCCGATATCGAAATCAGGAATGTGAGCAAGCACTTCGGTGCCATGTCGGTGCTGGAGGACCTGTCGCTGTCCATCAAGGCACGCGAATTCATCGTGTTCCTTGGACCGTCCGGCTGCGGGAAATCGACGCTCCTGCGAATGATCGCTGGGCTCGAAACCGTCGATAGCGGCGAGATCGCCATCAACGACCAGCGCATCGATCATCTGCCGCCGGGCAAGCGCGGCATTGCCATGGTGTTCCAGTCCTATGCGCTCTATCCGCACATGACCGTGCGCGACAACATGGCCTTCGGGCTTGAGAATATCGGCGTATCACGGCAGGTCATCGACGCGCGGATCAACGAAGCCGCCCGCATCCTCGAAATGCCGCACTTGCTCGAGCGCAAGCCAGGCCAGCTCTCCGGCGGCCAGCGCCAGCGCGTCGCCATCGGCCGTGCGATCGTCAAGGAGCCGAAGGCCTTCCTGTTCGACGAACCGCTCTCCAATCTCGATGCGGCTTTGCGCACCCGCACCCGCATCGAACTTGCCCAGCTCCACCAACGCCTGCAATCGACAATGATCTTCGTCACCCACGATCAGGTCGAGGCAATGACGCTCGCCGACCGCATCGTCGTCATGAACAATCGCAAAATCGAACAGATCGGCTCTCCCATGGAGATCTACGATCGCCCGGCAACCAAATTCGTCGCGGGCTTCGTCGGTGCGCCGGCGATGAACTTTGTTGCTGCGACACTCGACAGATCGGGCGGCAACGCCAAGGTCAAGTTTGCCGACGGCATGGCGGTCCAGACCGAGATCGCGTCCAATCTGCTGACCGACGGCAAGTGCACCTTCGGCATCCGTTCGGAAGACGTTCGCATCGTTCCCGCGGGGCAGGGCGATGCCGATGGCGTGGTCGATGTGCTCGAGAGGCTCGGTGAACGCACCTTGATCTACGCAAGGCTGGGCGATGGCCTGCAGGTCGTCGGCTCGGATGCCGGCAACAGCTGCGTCACAGTCGGCGACAAGGTCGGGCTCGCCTTCGACGGCAAGAAGTCGCATCTGTTCAACGAGGCTGGCCGCGCCTGGCACGCGGGGGAGGCCTGGCATGGCTGACCAATTGGCGATGCCGCACACCGCGACGCCGGCCGCGAGCCTTAGAACCCCAAGCGCCGATATCTACGCGCCGCAATGGCGAAACGCCATTTTCGTCGCACCATTCCTGTTCTTCTTCACGACGCTGCTGCTCTTCCCGCTGCTGTGGGGGATCTGGCTGAGCTTCCACAAGGCCGACACGTTCTCGTCCGGAAATTTTGTCGGCCTCGGCAATTACGTCAGGCTCTATCACGACAAGGTCTTCCTGCAATCGATCTGGAACACCTTCTATTTCGTGCTTCTGACGGTGCCGACGCTGGCGCTGATCGGCCTTTTCCTGGCACTTTGCCTCAACCGCCGCACGCGCACCGCCGCGGTGCTGCGGACGCTGTTCTTTTCCTCTTCGGTGCTGTCGGTCACCATCGTCACGCTGATCTGGCGCATCGTCTTCATTCCGAATGTCGGCCTGCTGTCGACGATCTACGGATGGTTCGGCGCCACCGCCCCGGCTTTCATTTCCAATCCCAGCCTTGCGATGATCGGCATCGCCATCGCCACTGTCTGGTGGTGTATCGGCCTGCCGATGATGCTTTTTCTATCGGCTCTGCAGCAGATCCCGCGCGATATTTACGAAGCGGCGGCGCTCGACAATGCCAATCGCTGGCAGACGTTGCGCTCGATCACGCTGCCGTCGATCAAACGCACTTTCGTCCTGGTGGTCATCATCCAGATCGTACTGCAGTTCCAGCTGTTCGGGCAGGCCTGGCTGATGACGCGCGGCGGTCCGAACAACCTGACCAAGCCGATCGTCCTTTACATCTATGACACCGCGTTCCGTCGCTGGGATCTGGGCATGGGTGCCGCGGCATCGGAAATCCTTTTCATCCTCATCCTGGTCGCGGCCATGGCCCAGTACCTCGTCGCACGCAACAAGGGAGACCGGGTATGAGTATTCCGGCCACTTCCATCAAGGGAAAGGCTTTCGGCGATCGCGTCCTGCTGGTCCTCGTCATCCTGCTGTCGATCGTCATGATCGCGCCGGTTCTGTGGGTCATCGGACTGTCCCTCAAGGACAATGCCGAGCTGATGGCCGATCCCAATTCCGTGTTTCATGCGCCCTATACGCTGAAGAACTACGTCAACACCGTAGGCACCTCGTCGGTGTTCATCTGGGTGCGCAACAGCATCATCGTCTCGGGCGGGTTGACGCTCGGTACGCTGATCCTGTCGTCGCTCGCCGGCTACGGCTTTGCACGGCTGAACTTCCCCGGCCGACACGTCCTGTTCGTCATCGTGCTTTTCGGCTTGGCGGTCCCCGAACAGGCCGTGCTTGTCGCCCGCCACCAGATCTTCAGCGTCCTGAAGTTCCACAACACCTATCCTGGGCTCATCCTCCCGGGCCTGTCGGCTTCGTTCGGCGTCTTCCTGATGACCCAATACTTCAAGGCCATCCCGAAGGAGCTGGACGAAGCCGCCATGCTGGACAATGCGAGCCGGTTCAGGATTTTCTGGAAAGTGCTTTTGCCGCTCACGGTGCCTGCACAGGCGACCCTCGGCATCTTCACGTTCCTTGGCGCGTGGAACGACTATTTGTGGCCGCTGATCTCGGCGACAAACAAGGATATGTACACGCTGACCGTCGGCATGGCCTCGACGCAGACCAATTTCGCCCAGTCCGAAGGCATCGGCTTCCTCATGGCGCAGGCCGTGTTCGCCGGCGCGCCAATCCTGATCGTCTACCTCTTTTTCCAGAAATACATCGTCACGGCCGTCTCTGGCGCCGCGGTGAGATAACGAAGATTGCCCAGTGGCGGAGGAGCGCGCCGCAGCGATTGAAGCATAGCCAGTCCAGGGTGGAGTGGCCGAAACTCAGTAGGAGGAACTGACATGATAATGAGGAAAATGCTGTTTGCCGCAGTCTCTGCCGGCGCAATGGCGCTCGCAAGCCCAAGCCTTGCAGCGACGGAACTGACCGTACAGCGCTTTTTCGGTGCTTGCGACGCCGATTTCAGCACCAACACCGATGTCGGCAAGGCCGTCGGCGAATGCGGCATCATCACCTCGCTGATCAACAAGTTCAACGCCGACAATCCCGATGTGCATGTCAGCGTCACCACTGTGGAATGGCCGGGCTATGACCAGCTGACCGCGCAGTTCGCCTCCGGCGACGCTCCGGATATCGTTACGATCCATGAATCCGCGCTTTCGGACTACCAATCCAAGGGACTGTTGATGCCGCTCGACGATCTCTTGAAGTCCGTCGGCGTGACACCTGATGCCTTCACGGACGCGGCGCGCAACGGCGCCACCAAGGACGGCAAGATCTACGGCCTGCCGATCGACAGCTGGACGATGCTCTATCACATCAACATGGATCTCTTCAAACAAGCCGACCTCGTCAATGCCGACGGCACACCGATCCTGCCGAAGTCGCCGGAGGAACTGCTCGCCCAAGCCGAGCAGTTCAAGCAGAAGACCGGCAAGCCTTATTTCGTTCAGAATCTGGCCAATGAGACTGCGCTATACACACGCAATCTCTACACCTATCTCTTCCAGCAGAACTCCGACTTCTTCGCCGATCCGAAGCATGTGAAGCTGAATACGCCGGAAGCCAAGAAGGTCGTCGAGATGTACAAGGCGATCTTCGACAAGGACTACACCACCAAGGATCTCGACTACGGTGGCGCAATCAATGCTTTCCTTGCTGGTGAGGGCGGCGTCCAGCTTAACGGCACGTGGGTTGTCGGTGACAACAACGCCCAGTCTCAAACCAAGGGTACCGCGCTCAACAAGGGCGGCTATGCGGTCTACCCGTATCCGCAACTGTTTGGCGGAGCCCACGCGCAATATGCGGACGGCCACACCTGGGCAGTCTCGCAGAAGGACCGCACGCCCGAACAGACCGCGGCCATCGGCAAGTTCCTGAAGTTCTTCGCGGATAACGACTTCGATTGGTCGCGCACCGGTCACCTGCCGGCATACAAGGCCATCATCAGTTCGGACGCCTTCAAGGCCCTGCCGCATCGAAACACGATCGCCGCGGTCGCCGATCTCGGCAAGCCGTTGCCGTCCGCCGTACAGCGCCAGTTTGCGATCCAGGACATAATCGGCGAAGAGATGAGCGCTGCAATCACCGGCCAGAAGGACGTCGATGCCGCACTCGCCGACATGGAAAGCCGCGTCAACGAATTGCTTGCCAACATCTGACCACAGGTTCCCGGGGAGTTCTCCCATAGCCCCGCGGCTGGAAACGGTCGTGGGGCTTTTTCCGTCAGATGATGGTTTGAGACCGTCGATTGCTTCTCATTCCGAAAGAGCCGATGATTCACTCAGCGTGGCGCTCGACCCTGGCATTTAGGGTACTTCTGACGCACGGACGCCGTTAATGCGGAGTGGCATGACTCGGAATATCCAACGTCCTTCGGAGCTAATAGGTGGCGCGGCCGCCTGAGAGATCGAATACCGATGCGGTGGTGAAGCTATTCTCCTTCGAGACCAGCCAGGCGACCATGTTTGCCGCCTCGTCGACTTCCAGGAACCGCGCGCGTGGGATCTTGGACAGCATGTAGTCGATATGTTCCTGCTTCATCTGGTCGAAGATCGGCGTGCGCGCCGCGGCCGGTGTGACGCAGTTGACCGCGATGTCGTAGCCGGCAAGCTCCTTGCCCAGTGATTTGGTCAGCCCGATGACGCCTGCCTTGGATGCCGAGTAGGCCGAAGCGTTGGGATTGCCTTCCTTGCCCGCGATCGAGGCGATGTTGACGATGCGGCCGTAATTGCGCGTTTTCATGGCCGGCACGACGGCGCGGTTGACGTGAAAAGTTCCGTTGAGGTTGATATCGATGACACGCCGCCAGGCGTCCAGCGGATACGCATCGAGCGTATGATTGGGTCCGGCGATCCCCGCCGAATTGACCAGGATCGAGACGCCTCCGATTTCGCTTTCGGTACGGGCGTGTGCGGCAAGCACCGCCTCGGCATCGGTGATGTCGACCAGGACTGCCCTGGCTGCATCGCCGAGTTCGCCAACGGCTGCCTCCAGGCCTGCCTGGTTCATGTCCCACAGGCTCACCCTTGCGCCGGATGCAATCATCCGCCTGGCAAAAGCCAGGCCCAGCCCTTGCGCTCCGCCGGTCACGACAGCAACCTGTCCCTCAAGGTCGATGTTGTTCATTCCATTCAATCCCTGGCGTTGTTTGATAGATCTGCAACCGCAGATAGATCTGCAGCCACACGTTCCTGCAGCCCCGGCTGCCGCACATCGACATAGTCGCCGGCAAGGTCGTCGGCCAAACCGGTTGCAAGCCAGGCGATCATCTGCGCCGCGCGCTCCGGCGGGTCCAGGTTTTGCCGGGGAATGTCCGAGACCGCATTGATCCTGGCGTCGCGGATGGCGGCCTGCATGCCCGTGTCGACGAGTCCCGGGGCAAGGGCGAATCCCAAAATGCCGGTGGCCTCGCCTTCGAGTGCGATCGACCTGGTCAACATCAACAATGCTGCCTTGGAGGCGCAATAGGCGGCCCAGCCGGACATGGCGCGGGTTGCCGCGCCGCTGACGATATTGACGATACGACCGCCGCCGAAACGCGGCCAGAGTGCCGCGGTCAAGGCGGCCGGACCGCTGACATTGAGGGTCAGCGCGGCGTCGAAGGCCCTGGCGTCAAGTTCGACCAGGCGCGTCATCGGCGCGATGGTGGCGGCGTTGTTGACGAGGATGTCGATCTGTCCGTGCAGTTTGAGAGCCTCCGCGACACGATGCGGGATCGCGCCCAGATCCGCGACGTCGAGCATGAAATCCGACGCCAAACCGCCAGTCACTGTGACGGCATCGACAACCCCGCTGCAATCTCCGGCGTGGCGTCCGGAGGCAATGACAGTGGCGCCAAGCTTGGCCAGCGAGACTACCGTCGCGGCACCAAGTCCCGTTCGCGCGCCGGTGACCAGCGCGACTTTACCCTCCAGCAGACGCCTCATTTCGACGGCCCTCGCAAACCGGCCTCGCGCACCGCATCGGCGGTGGGGGTCGCGGCATAGGCCTGGAAGCCGCCGGTGACGTTGATCAGCTCGCCCGTCACGAAGCTGGCGTCCGGTCCCATCAGCCACGCCACCGCGCCGGCCACGTCCTCCGGTTTGCACCAGCGGTGCAGCGGAATGGTCGCGACCACATCCGCCCCGAAATCCTCCCAGCGTTTGCCGAGCTTTTCGGCCTTTTGGCGGAATAGTGCTTCCATGCCGGTGCCCGGCCCGACATGCCCCGGCGCGACCGCGTTGACGCGCACGCCGCTCGATGCCATCTCGATGGCCAGGCACTGGGTCAGCCCCCAGATGGCGTTCTTCGATGCGATATAGGCTGACGAGAACGGGTTGCCAAAGCCGAGCTTGGTGGCGATGTTGACGATCTGGCCAGCTTGTTGCGCCGCCATGATGCGCGCAGCCTCGCGGCACATCAAAAAGGTGCCGCGGCTGTTGATGCGGAAGATGCGGTCCCAATCGTCGATTGCTGTCTCGACGACCAACGCCTGCATGTGGACGCCGGCATTGTTGACCAGGCCGAAGAGCCCGCCATGCCGGTCGGCGACGGCCTTCACGCCCGCGACCACCGACGCTTCGTCGCCTATGTCAATGACTTCGAAATCGCAGCCAACGGCCTTTGCGACGGCCTCGGCGGCGGCGCCGTCACGGTCGGCGATGACGACGCGATAGCCGTCTTTGCAGAGCCGCGCCGCGACGGCACGGCCGATGCCGCCGGCCCCGCCGGTGACGATGATGGCACCCGAACTCATGCGGCACTCCAGGCGCGAAACAGATCGCGCATCTTCACGGTTTCCGTCAAGACATCGTCATGCACAGTGTCGAAATAGCCCTGGTGCACATATTCGCAAGCCAGCCAGCCACTGAAACCGGCATCGCGAAAAGTTGAGAACATCGCCGGGAAGTTGAGCGTTCCTTCGTCGAGCTTGGTCTGCAGCGCGCCGGGACGGGCCTGGCGCAGATGCGCGTGCCCGAACCACGGTGCAAGCGCGTCGATCTCCTCTTGCCGGTATCCGGAAACGGCGAAATGCGCATAGTCGATGGCAAGCTTCACACCAGCCGCCCGTTCGCACATGTCAGCTGTCATCGCCGGGCTCTCGAGATAGGAGTGAACATGCGGCTCGACGCAGACACTCACCCCGGTGGGCGCCGCGGCATCGAGCAGGGGTTTCAGCGATTCCACCGTCTCCGCGAGCGCCTGCATGCGGCTTTGCGCGCCATTGATGACGCCAGGCAGGATGAACACCGTCGGCGACCCGACCGCGACGCAGAATTTCAGCGCCTGTTGGAAGTCGGTGAGGTTTTCCCGGCGATACGCGGGACTGGCGAGGTTCCGCTCCGCAACCGAATTGCCGAAGAGATGGTAGAGGTTCGACACGGCGACCGGCGAAGCTTTGCGGATCTCTTCACCATAGGCCTCGGGTTCTCGGAGCAGCCGTGCCTTGTCGAGCGCCGAGCGATAGAAATAGCCGACATCGATGGCTTCGATGCCAAGCACCCTGGCAAGTCCGCCGACCTCGTCAAGCGTGAGCTGCGGAAACGACCAACTGGTGACGCTGAGCCTCATTCTACCTCCTCCATCCGACCGCTGCGCGCCGAACGGTACATCGCGTCGAGCAGCACGGCTGAGCGCATTCCGACGATGCCGTCGGCCGGGTTTGCTGCATCGACGCCACGACAGAGATCGACCAGAAGGGTGATCGGCGCCACCACCTCATAGTCGCCTGCGTTGGCGCCGAGTTCGGCGATGTGAGACTTGCCGTCGTGCCGTATGGCTTCGACACGGGCGCGTTCGATGTCGAACAAGAGTATGCCTTCGCTGCCGAAAATGCGGATGTCGATCTGATAGCCGCGCGATTTCGGCACCGTCGCCGCGCCGGAAAGCGCCATCGTCGCGCCGTTCGAAAACTCGACCACCGCCGCATCGTAATAGTCGACGCCAGCCGGCGACAGGCCGGTCCTGGCAAAGACCCGGACGGGATCGAGATCGACCATGCGGAACAGGGCGCCGAGCCCATGCGTCAGCTGGCCCCAGCCATAGCCGCCCGACTTCTTCGGATCGGCCCAGGTGGAGACGGGCGGGCGGAACAGATGATCCCTGGTCTCGATCATCGGCTCGCCGCCGAACAGGTCGGCCAGCGCCGAGGCCATCTGCGCCACGACGTGACGGACCTCGCCGATCCACCCGTCGGCGATGAGGCGGTGGGCCTCTTCGACGATGGGCTTGAAGTTCCAGCCGTAGGGCAAGACGATCTTGGCGCCGTTGGCCTGCGCCAGGGCGACCAGCGCCCGTGCGTCCGAGGCCGAGGTCGCCATCGGCTTTTCGATCAGCGTGTGCAGGCCTTTGGAGAGCGCGAGCCGTGCATGCTCCGCATGCAGCGTATGCGGCGACGCCACCACCACGCCGTGCAGGTTTTCCGTCGCCAGCATCTCGGCGGCATCGAAATAAGACCGCACGCCGGGAAACGTCGACACCAGCTTTTCCATGCCGTCGGCATCGGGCCGGTTGACCGCGACGATGCCGACATGCGGATTGTCGCGCAGTGCCGGAATGTGGCCGAGCGACGCCCACCAGCCGGCGCCGATGACACCGATGTTGATCTTGTCTGTCATCGGCTGCCTCCCATGGCCGCGATCGATCCGGGCACCGGCTTGCGCAGCGGCCGGCCGGCCAGATGGGCCGCGATATCGTCGGCCACCAATTGCTGCAACCGGGTGATCGCTTGCCCCGAATACCATGCCGCGTGCGGGGTCAGGATCAGATTGGGCGCGTCGCGAAGCGGCGACCCCAGCGGCAACGGCTCGGTGACGAAGACATCGAGCGCAGCGCCGGCGATACGGCCGGCCTTCAGCGCTGCGGCTAGCGCCGCTTCGTCGATGAGCGTGCCGCGTGCCGTGTTGACGATTACGGCGCTTGGCTTCATGCGCGCAAGCCGCTCGGCATTGACGAAGCCGATGGTTTGCGGCGTCGCCGGTGCGTGCAGGCTGAGCACGTCGGCCTGCTCTACCAATTCGCTCGCCGAAACACGCTCGACGCCGAGCGAGGCAGCCATATCCTGGTCCAGCATCGGATCGGTCACGATAAAGCGAAATCCGGACGGCGCCAGCCGCCTCAGCACGGCGCGGCCAATATGGCCGAGGCCGAGGAAGCCGATTGTCGTCTCGGCATAGGCGGGCAGCGGCGCCGCGACCTTGACCGCCGCCCATTCGTCGCGCCGCACGCTTGCGTCCAGCTGCCGCAGTTTGCGTAACTGCGCCAGGATGAGTGCGGTGGTGTGGTCCGCGACCTCGTCAAGGCAGTAGTCGGGCACATAGCTCGCCGGCATGGCGCGGTCGTTGGCGGCTTCGATGTCGATGTTGTCGAAGCCGATGCCATAGCGGATCACCGCGGCACCGGGCGCCAGCGCGTCGATCGCCTTGCGGCCGAGCGGCGCGAATTGCACCACGACGACATCGGCACCCCTGACCGCTTCGACCACATCGTCCGATGTCTTGCATTGAAACGCGGAAAATTCCGCACCGCCGGCCCTCGCGGCTTCCGCCTCCGCGTCGAGCGCTGGGAACGTGTAATCGGTCACCACCACGCGCATCAGGCACCCGTTTCGAGATAATCGTGCACGATTTCACCCGGCACCAATGTGAAGTCGGCGCGCCAATGGAAGGCCTCGATGGGCTCGACCACCGGCAGCCGGAACACCGGAGCCTGGGCGTTTGGCCTGAGCTCGACGGTCGCCGGCCCGCGCCAGCACTCGTGCACGATAACGTCGGTGAGCTTGCGCGAGGTGATCTGGCGGATCGCCGGCGTGCCGTCGATCTGGTCGATCGCCTTGAGGTTCAGATTGGTGCTGAAGTCGAAATGCCGGCGCATCTCGGCGGGATCGGCCTGCCTCTGCTTGTAAGGCGCGGTCACCGTGATGATGTCGATGCCGTTGCGCTCGACGCCGCCAACCACCAGGTCGCCGCGCAGATCGAAGAACGGATTGGCGAGTTTCTTGGGCTGCCCGTGCACCTCGCGTCCGTGCGCGACGCCGCCATCCGAGGCCAGGAACAGATACGGTGAATAGGCACCGCTTCTGCCGTTCGGCAGCTTGGCGCCGAACATGACATTGGCTTCGTGGTAGGGGCCGAGCCAGCTCGTATCATTCATCTTGTAGATGTGGACGCAGACGACATCGCCAACGGCTTCCACCGGCGGTGGTGCCAGAAAGCGCATTGCGCCGGGATCGGTTCGCCAGAACACCGTCAGGATTTCCGCGTTGCGGAAGGCGAACGGGAATGGTGGGATGAAGGGCGCATCCCATGGCGTGGAGAAGCCGCCTTGCCTGATGTCTGCCTCGGTGACCTTCGAAAGGCCCCAGCGCCGCTCGGTCATTGTTTTGCCCTCACCGAAGCCTGGGTGGATTGCAGCACGTGCTCCATATGCGTGACCATCGCGGCACGGGCGGCCGTTGCGTTGTGCGCTCGCAGCGCCGCCACGATCGCCTTGTGGTCGTCGATCGAGGTGGAAATGACATTGGCTGTTTCCGACGCGATCTTGCGGAATTCCTGGCCAAGCACGTTGAGGCTTTGCGCGGCGCGGGCCAGGAATTCGTTGCCGCCAAGCTCGCCAAGCCGGCGATGGAATGCAGTGTCGAGATCGCGATACGTCGCCGGATCGTCCTTGGCGCCCGCCTGCCGCTCGACCAGGGTTGCGAGTTCATCGAACGCCGCCTCGTCGCCGCGCTCGGCTGCAAGCGCTGCGATCTGGCCTTCGATCAGGCTGCGCGCCTCGTAGAGTTTTTCCACTTCGGTGGCGCGCAGCGTCAGGAAGAAGGTCAGCGGCGCAAGCAGGTCGGCAGCCTCGAGCTGCGACACAAACACGCCGCCGCCATGGCGAACCTCGATGACACCGAGAACGGCCAGCGCGCGCAGCGCTTCGCGCAGTGTCGGCCGCGACACGTTGAAGGTTTCGGCCAGCTTGCGCTCCGCCGGCAACTGGTCGCCCGGCTTCAAATTGCCGGCCATCACCATGCCCAGGATGCGGGCAACGAGCAGTTCCGTAAGGCCTGCCCGCTTCAGCGGCATCTCATGGCTGAAGTCGCTTACCGCCACATGTCCTCCTCCGCCACTCACACGATCCTTTATCAAAAATGGCCAAGTGGCCTGACCACTTCTTGACGTAACAGTCCGGCCGGTGTTAGTCAACGTCGCAACAAAGGCTACCGGCGGCGCTTTCTTGCGGAGGAAATTTCCATGCGGCTCGGCCCGATCCGAACCTATGTCATCCGTTATTCCGACACCAACGATCACGGCAATTGGCGGCAGACCGTGCTGGTGCGCGTGGAGACCACGGATGGCGCCGTTGGCTGGGGCGAAGGCATCGCCATGTGGCCGGAGGCCTGCTGGGCGACCAAGCTTTTGATCGACGGCGGCTTTGGTCCGTTGCTGCAGCAGGCCGGTGAACTCACCATCGAGGAAGCCTGGACCATGATGCGCAAGCATGCCTGGTGGTACGGCGAGGGCGGTGTCGCCTGCTTTGCCTATTCCGCGCTCGACATGGCGCTGTGGGACATCCAGGGCAAGCTCGAAGGCAAGCCGGTCTACGAACTGCTCGGCGGCAAAAAGCACGACAGCCTGCCGGCCTATGCCTGCAACCACGTCAACAAGGCGACGAACGCGTTGAACATTGCCGAAGTGGTTGGCTTCAAGGAGCACGGTTTTTCGGGCTGCAAGCTCGGTTTTGCCAAGCGCGGCCTTTCCGACATCGGCAAGGATCCGGACAACGACGTCGCCTTCGTCGCCGCCTTGCGTGCCGCTCTTGGCGATACCTTCGACATCGTCGTCGATGCTGGCAACGGCGTGGATTGGGATCGCGATACCGGCATCAGCACGGCGCGCCGCATGGCCGAGCACAATATCGGCTGGCTCGAGGAGCCGTTCTATCCAACCCGGATCGAGGACTATCGCGCCCTGAAGAACGCGCTGCCTCGGCTGCCGATCGGCACCGGCGAGCGCGAGTTCACCGTGTCGGGCTACAAGCGGCTGATCGAGACCGGGACGGTGGACATTCTTGGCGTCGATCCGGCGCGCTCGGAAGGCATTACCGGGTTCCGCAAGATCGACGATCTCTGCGGCGCGGCCGGTATCACTATCAACGCACATGCCTGGAGCACGGCAATCCTCACGGCGGCGAGCCTGCATCTGTCGATCGCCTCGCCGAATGCCCGGCTGATCGAGCTGAAGCCGTTCCGCGTCTCGGTCCAGACAGAACTGGTCGACAAGCCGATCTGGCACGAGGACGGCGTGGTGCATGCGCCCGGCGGACCAGGCCTCGGCATCGAGGTAGACGAGAAAATGGTCGAGAGGCTGGTGTTGCGTTAACACGCCGATCTCAGCTCCACATCGAACAGTTTGGCGACCAGCCGTAGCGCTTCGACCCAATGCCCTGGAGCCATGACGCCGTGACGCGTCGGACCTCGCTCGGCCCATGCATTGACGAAGCCGCGCAGCCCTGGCGGAAAGCGGACACGGCAATTGGTGTTGCGCGATGATGCCGATGCGCGGCCTTGCCGTGAGCGACAAGAACTCCTCCCTCGAATTTTTCAACGGCTACCACTTCGCAACTTGACTGACAAGTTGCGAAGTGACATTTTGCCCTCACCGTGAGAGCGCCGGCAGAGGAGCTGTCCGGCAACAACGGGCGGCGGTCGCCGCATTTGGGAGGATTATCGATATGAAAGCATTCGCCAGGGCGCTCGCGCTTGGCGTGGCAGCGAGCGTGTTGTTTGGCGCCGCTGCCTTCGCCGAAGATTTCCACGGCTTCGATTCCGCCAATTATGACGGCAAGCGCCTCAGCGCCGAGCAGTATGCGGCGATGGTCAAGGACGCCACCGCGGTGAAACCGCCGCGCAATGGCAAGAAATATGTCATCGGTTTCGCCAATCTGCAGCGCGACATCACCTTTGGTGTCGTGGTGGAGAAGTCGATCCAGGCGAATGCCGATCTCGCCGGCGTCGACCTTTTGGTCGCCGACAACCGTCTCGACGGACCGACCGCGCTCGCCAACGCCCAGAGCTTCGTCCAGCGCCAGGTCGACTACGTCATCGAATTCCAGACCGACAGCAATTTCGGCCAGACCGTGATGAACGTCTTCAACGACGACGGCGTCAAGGTCGTCGCCATCGACATTCCGATGCCGGGCTCCACCTTCTTCGGCGCCAACAATCCGAAATCGGGCTACATGTCCGGGTCTTATCTCGGCCAGGCGGCGATCGCCAAATTCGGCAAGGACAAGGCGATGCAGGGCTATTTCGTCGTCGGTGAGCTGCCGCAGTCCGGCTCCATCCCCAAAATGCGCACCGAAGGCCAGGTCAACGGCTTCCTCTCCGCGCTGCCGGAATTCGACAAGACCAAGATGCTGCGCATCGACACCAAGAACACGCAGCAGGAATCCTTCGCGCAGATGACCAATGTGCTTGGACGCATTCCCGATGGCGTGCCGATCATGATCACCGCCATCAACGACCAATCGGCGATCGGCATGCTGCGCGCCGTGCAGCAAGCGGGCCGCCAAGCCGACGTCGTGGTCGTCGGCAATGGCGCCGACGAAACCAAGGCGCTGAGCGAAGAGCCCGACCTGGTCGCCGCGACCGGCTATTTCCCGGAAAATTACGGCAACTATCTGATCCCGATCGCGCTCTCCTCGCTCGCCGGCAAGACCTTGCCGCCGGCCGTGCTGGTCAACCACGTGATGATCAACAAGGCCAATCTCTGTCAGTATTACGCCGACTATAAATGTGCCGATAAGGCCGACTTCGAGTACACTTTCCCGCAGGAGGCGTTCTCGGCCTATCTGACCGAGCTGCGCAAGGAGGATTTCCTGAAAGGTTTTGAGGACCTCGTTCCAGCCAAGTAATCGAGCGACCGGGGCGCGCCATCCGGCGTCGCCCCGGCGCATCAATCTACCCAACATCCTTGGTGGCAATGGCCAACAATCGCATCCTGGACATGAATGGCATCGGCAAGGCATTCGGCGGCGTGCCAGTGCTTGCCGACGTGCACTTCCACCTCGATGCCGGTGAAGTGGTCGCACTGCTCGGCGCCAACGGTGCCGGAAAGTCGACCTTGATGAAGATCCTGTCCGGCAATTACAGCCGCGACGCTGGAACCATTGCGGTCAACGGCCGCGATCACGATCTCAAATCGCCCGCCGATGCATTGGCGCTCGGTATCCGCATGCTGCCGCAGGAACTGTCGGTATTCCCCGACCTCACGGTCGCTGAAAACATCATGATCGGCGCGCTGCCCAAGAACGGCATGCATGTCGACCGCCGCGCCATGGAGGTGCGGGCGACAGCACTTCTCGAGCGCATGGGCCTCGACGGGTTGTCGCCGCGTACCCGCATGGGCGCGCTGTCGCATCACGTGCAGCGCATCGTCGAGATCGCCCGTGCCATGAACGGCGAGGCGCGCGTCCTGATCATGGACGAGCCGACCGCCTCGCTTGCCGCCGACGAGGTGCAGATGCTGTTCGGCATCATCCGCCGGCTGCGGGCCGACGGCATCTCGATCATCTACATCTCGCACTATCTCAAGGAGGTGTTTGCCGTTTCCGGACGCATTGCCGTGCTGCGCGACGGCCGCAACGCCGGCGATTTCACCACCGCGAACACCAATGTCGATGAAGTGCTGCATGCCATTATCGGCAACCGCGTTGGCGATCTCTATCCGGCATTCTCGGCCAATGCGGCATCCGCCGCCGATGTCGTGAGGGTCGAAGGGCTGAGCGTCGAAGGCTGGCTGCGCGGGGTCGACTTCACCGTGCGGGGCGGCTCCATCACGGGAGTGCACGGCTTGATCGGTTCCGGCGTGGAAATGATCGGACGGGCACTATTTGGCGCAGCACCCCGAACGCGCGTCAGGCGTGTCGAGATCGACGGCAAACCCTATCAGGTCTCTACCCCCGGCAAGGCGGTGGAAGCAGGGCTCGGCCTCGTTGCCGCCGAGCGCAAGCGCGAGGGCATCGTCGCTATGCTGTCCCTGCGCGAGAACATGTCGCTCGCCAACATGCCGCTGTTCACCAAGGGGGTGTCGGTCGACCGCAAGAAAGAGGCGACCACCACCGCCGAGTGGATCCGGCGGCTCTCGATCCGCGCCCGCAATGCCGAACAGCCGATCGGCACGCTTTCCGGCGGCAACCAGCAAAAGGTCTGCCTGGCGCGCTGGCTGCTTGGCGACCTCAAGGTGCTCATTCTCGAGGAGCCGACGCGCGGCGTCGATGTCGGCGCACGCCAGGAGATCTATCGCCAGATTCGCCAGCTCGCCGATGGCGGCCTTGGCATTCTGCTGATCTCTTCGGATGCCGAGGAGGTCGCCGGCCTTGCCGACCGTTCCATCGCGCTGGCGTCGGGGCGGGTCACCGAAGTTTTCGAACAGCCGACGGAAGCGTCGGCGCTGATGAGCGCGGCAAGCAAGTCCGCCGCCGCGGCCTGATTTTGCAGGAGCCTCGCATGTCCCAGACCACCGTCAGCACCGCGCCAACGCCGGCAGTCCGCAATCGGCCGAAAAACCTGCTCGGCCATGCCTGGGCCGGCGTCGCGATGCTGCTCGCCTTCTATCTCATCCTGGTGGCTATCTTCACGGTGCTGTCGCCGTTCTTCCTGACAGTCAAGAATCTGCTTTCGATCGGCTCCAATATGGCTTTCATCGGCCTGATGGCGGCGGCCGGCACGCCGTTGATCATCGCTGGCGGCCTCGATCTCTCGGTGGCGGCGGTGGCCGGCATTTCCGGCGTCATCGTCGCCATGTGCTATGCGGCCGGCATCGACATCTGGATCGCCTGCCTGGTCGCCATCCTCGCGGGCGGATTGATCGGCGCCGGCAATGGCGCGCTGACCAACGGCCTCAAGCTCAACCCCTTCATCGTCACCTTGGGCACCATGTCGATCATCACCGGTGCTTCGCTGGTGCTCACCGGCGGCCTGACACAGCCCTTGATGATCCCTGGTTTCAACTGGATCGGCTCGGGCAAGATCGGCGGTTCGGGCGGCATTCCGGTGCCGCTCATCATCATGCTGGTGGTTTACTTCCTGGCGTGGTGGGCGATGGCCTTCACGCCATTCGGCCGCTACATCTACGCCTCCGGCGGCAATCCGGAGGCCTCGCGCATGCTCGGCATTCCGGTCGACCGCACCCAGATCCTGCTCTATGTGGCCTCCGGGCTCGCCGGCGCACTGGCGGGCGTCATCGTCGCGGCGATGCTTGGCGCTGCGGCGCCGGATTCGGTCGGCAAGCATCTGCTCACCGTCATCGCGGCGATCATCCTTGGCGGCACATCGCTGTTCGGCGGTCGCGGCTCGGTGTGGGGCACGCTGCTTGCGGTGCTGATCCTCGGCACGCTGAACAACGGCCTCACCCTTCTCAATGTCTCGAGCTTCTGGCAGGACGTCACCAAGGGAGCGGTTCTGCTGCTCGCCGTGGGTCTCGACCAGTTGCGCGTCCGCTCCCAAGCTTGAGGGTAAAATGGGTCCACTCGACAAACTGCAGCCGATCGACATTACGCCTTCCGCCTCGGAGAAAGTGGCGGAGCGGCTGATGGGGCTGATCGCGTCCGGCAACATCGCCCCCGGCGACAAGCTGCCAAGTGAAAACGAGCTCGCCAAGGCCCTGCATGTCTCGCGGCCCGTGGTGCGTGAAGCGCTGCGCGGCATGACGATGATGGGGGTCGTGCAGACGCGGCAGGGCGGCGGCTCCTACGTCACCGACCTGAAGCCCAACCGGCTGATGGCGCCGCTCTCCTTCGTGCTGAGCCTCCAGGACTACAGCCTGGAAAGCCTGTTCACCGCCCGAACCGTCATCGACGGCGGCCTCGCCGCGGAGGCGGCGCGCAATGTCACGGCCGCGCAGCTCGAACGCTTCGCCGAACTGGTCGAGGTGGCCTATCGAACCGTTGGAGATGCGGTGGCGTTTCGCGTCGCCGATGTCGAGTTCCACGAGCTGATCGGCACCGCGGCCAACAACGCCTTTCTCGATCAGGTCTCGCGCTCGCTCTACAGCCTCGCCGTCGACCAGCGCAGGAAGGCGTCCGAAATACCGGGCGTGCTCGACCAGTCGGCCAGGGATCACGACGCCATCGTCAGCGCTCTCGTGGCGCGCGACTCCAAGGCAGCCGAGGCGGCGATGGCTGCACACGTCGCGCATATCCGCAAGACGACGCTCGACGTGCTCGCCGGCGCCGATCCGATCCCGTTCCGTATTCGCTAGGGCCGGCGATCATGCTGCTTGAGGGAAAACGCGCGATCGTCACTGGCGGCTCCCGAGGCATCGGCCGCGGCATCGCGGTCGAGTTCGCACGGCAGGGCGCGGACGTGGTCATCAATTATTTCGGTGGCGCGGATATCGCGTTCGCGCGCGATTCCGCGGCCGACGAGACCGTCGCCGAGATCGAGGCGCTGGGCCGCAAAGCCATCGCCATCGAAGGAAACATCGCCGAGCCCGCGGTCAGCGCGGAACTGGTGCGGGTGGCGGTGGATGCGTTCGGCGGCGTCGATATTCTTGCCTCCAATGCAGGCATCTGCCCGTTCCACACATTCCTCGACATGCCGCCCGACCTGTTGCGGCATGTGGTCGACGTCAACCTGAACGGCGCCTTCTTTGCCGTGCAGGCCGCGGCCAACCGCATGAAGGATCAAGGCAGCGGCGGCGCCATTGTCGCTACGTCGTCGATTTCGGCGCTGGTGGGCGGGGCCATGCAGTCTCATTACACGCCGACCAAGGCCGGCGTTCATTCGCTGATGCAGTCGGTGGCCATCGCGCTTGGTCCCTATGGCATCCGCTGCAATTCCGTGATGCCGGGCGCCATCGCCACCGACATCAACAAGGACGACTGGTCCGACCCGCAGAAGCGCGCTTATCTCGACAAGCGGATCCCGCTCGGCCGCTTCGGCGAAGCATCCGACGTCGCCAAGGTCGTGGCCTTCCTGGCGTCGGACATGGCGTCCTATGTCACGGGAGCCGCGTTGCTCGTCGATGGCGGGCTCTACGTCAACCTGCAATAGGGGAGAACGCGAATGGCCGAGCGCATCGCTTTTCGCATGAAGGTTCATCCGGGCCGCATCGCCGAATACAAGAAGCGGCACGACGAGATCTGGCCCGAACTGACGCAGGCTCTGCGCGATGCCGGCGTCTCCGACTATTCGATCTGGCACGATCCCGAAACCGACTTTCTGTTCGCCACGCTGATACGGGCCGAAGACCACACGATGGCCGCGCTGCCGCGCACCGAGATCAACCGGCGCTGGTGGAAATTCATGGCCGACATCATGGACTACAATGACGACGGCACGCCTCATGTCGTCGAACTCGCGCAAGTCTTCCATCAGAACTAGAAGGCGTAGCTGGACCCCGTCATGCCGAATTTCACCATCAAGGATGTGCGCGTCTTTCTCGTCGAGAGCGAGGGAGATGGCGGCGACTACTTCCAGCAGGGCAAGGGCCATTGGCTGATCGACACGCTGATCGCCAATCCGATGTCGGGTCACCAGCAATACAAGGCATCGCGTTCCTCCTGGGGGATCGGCGTGATGGGCTCGATCGTCGTCGAACTCGAAACCGAGGCCGGCGTCACCGGCGTCGCCACCGGGTTCGGTGGCTATCCCGCCGCCTGGCTGGTCAAGCATCATTTTTCGCGTTTTCTGGTCGGCGAGGACGCGCGCAACATCGCCAGGATGTGGGACCAGATGTTCCGAGCCTCGATGCCCTATGGCCGCAAGGGCCTGCCGATCGCCACCATCTCGGTAGTCGACCTGGCGCTGTGGGATTTGCTGGGCAAGCTTCGCGACGAGCCGGTGTACAATCTGATCGGTGGCAAATGCCACGACGAGATCGCCTTCTACTGCACCGGCCCGGCGCCCGACGCGATCAAGGAGCTCGGTTTCTGGGGTGCCAAGGTGCCGCTGCCGCACAGCCATTTCGACGGCGAGGGCGGCCTCCTCCAGAACGTCGCCTATCTCGCGGCCCAGCGCGAGAAGGTCGGCGCCGGTTACCCGCTGATGGTCGATTGCTACATGTCGCTCACTGTCCCTTACGCCATCCGCCTGGCCGAGGCAGCCAAGCATCTCGGTATCTTCTGGTGGGAGGAAGTGCTGCACCCCGACGATGTCGATGGGTTCCGGCTGCTGAAGCAGGCGCACCCGACGCTGAAATGGACGACCGGCGAACACGAATACACGCGCTACGGTTTCCGCGAGCTGATCAAGGAGCGAACTGTCGATATCCTGCAGCCTGATGTCATGTGGGCCGGTGGGCTGACAGCACTTTTACAGATCGCCGCGCATGCCGCGGCCTATGACATCCCCCTCATCCCGCACGGCTCCGGCCCTTATTCCTACCATTTCATCGCCAGCCAGCCGGCCGAACCGCTCTGCGAATATGTGGCGGCCAGCCCCGATGGGCGCTCGATTCGGCCGGTGTTTGGAAGGTTGTTTTCTGGCGAGGAACTGCCACAAAATGGCCGGCTGAAGATAGGCGACAAGCCTGGGTTTGGCATGGAAATCGCGGATAGGTCACTGCTGAAGCCTGTGCCCGACACCGCATTCCAACACTAGAGCGGTTCAGCGTTTCACGGAATCGCAGAACCGCTCTAAGCATTTGTTTTTACGCAATTCCGGACGGAAAACCGTTACACACTTTTCCTGGAATTGCTCTATTAGCTGCCTGACGAAACCGTTGATTTCGCCTCTCTGGTGAACAGACGGGAGACGAGCGGTGCCGCTGGCGATGCCGGCGGCATCTTGCTCACAAGTAGCCGGACGATATCAAGCAGCGGAATGCCGAGGATTTCGGCCGCGACCTGTCACATGATGCCAAATGTCCTGTAGGCGTCCACCGCGCTCATCCCCTCGCGGATCGCCTTGGCGACGCGTTTTTCTCCGCGGACTTTTTCGAGGGCCAGGCGCACCACTTCTTCCTCGGCTTGGCTGGGGATAACAAGCACACCTTCCTTGTCGCCGAACAGCAGCGTGCCCGGCTCGATGCGGACGCCGCCGATCTCGAGCGCGCAGCGGTAGTCGATGACCTTGCCGCGTACGCCCTGGTCCTGCGCGTAGTAGCCGGTGCAGAAGCAGGGAAACCCCAGCGCCTTGATGCCGTCCGTGTCGCGGGCGAAGCCGTCGACCAGCGCGCCATGCGCGCCGAGGATCTTTGCCCGCGTCGACATCAGCTCGCCCCATAGCGCATAGCGGGGCGAGGCGCCGCTGGCGACGTAGATTTCGCCGGGCTTCAAATCGTCCAGCGCCTCGAACATCAGCCCGAACGGCTTGGCCATCAGCGGATTCTGCGTCGGCCCGTCGGACGGAAAGATGTCGGTTTCCAGCACCGGCATCGCCCGACCGAGCAACCGCGTGGTTTCGTCGACCGGCTTGAACACCGGCGGCAGGAACTGGTGCTGCAGCCCCAGCGTATCCATCACGTCGCCGACCACGGCGACGAAGAGCTCGTCTTGGAACAGGCGGTACATTTTGGCGTCGTCGGCATAGAGGCGCGTCGATCTGGTCATCAGGCTTCCATCCGGATGTCGGTGGATTGAACGGTACGGGAAGGTCCCAGCGACGCGGCATTCTGGACCAGCGCGCGCATATAGCCGAGCGCAAAGGCCTTGCCCGCATGCCAGGGCGCATCGCACGACATCTCCGGCGTATGGTCGGGGATGATGACGCCGTCATAGTTTTCGTCGCGCAGGATACGGACGATCTCGGCCATGTCGATGTCGCCGTCGTCGACGAAGGTCTCGTGATAGTTCGGCACCTTGCCGCGTATGTTGCGGAAATGGATGTAGCCGATCCGCTTTCGTCGGGCGAAGCGCCGGACATGCCCGTAAATCTCGTTGGTGCCCGGCATCTCCTGCAGCGAGCCGAGGCAGAGTTCCAGGCCGTTGGACGGCGAATCGACGATACCCATCAGCCGGTCGTATTTCTCCGGCCGGTTGACGAGCCGTGCAGTGCCGCGCAATGCTTCGGCCGGCGGATCGTCGGGGTGCGCGGCGAGCACCACGCCGGCTTCTTCGGCCACCGGTACAATCTCGCGCAGGAAGACGCCGAGCCGCTGCCAAAGCTCATCGCCGCTGACCGTCACCGGTTCGGCGCCCGGCCGGCCGGCGCGGTAGCGCATGTTCCAGACGACGCCGTCGGGCAGCGGCAGGTCGGGATCGATGGCGGAGAGATCGAGCCCAACCGACATGGCCTCGCCACGCGCGAAGGGTCCGCGCGACCAGCCCCAGACGCCGGCAATGGAGAAGTTGTAGCCAATGCACGGAATGCCGGCGCGCCCGGCATCGCGGACCAGGCGCTTCAACCCTTCGATCTGCTTGGCCCTGTCGGGGCCGTCAAGCAAAACATCGGACCAGAAACGGGGCGAAAAATTCTCGATCGCGGCGATTTCCAGACCGCTGCCGCGCACGGTCTTCACCAGGTCCGCGAAATCCTCGTAACTCCACAGCGCGTCGGTGGAGCAGTCGCCCCAGCCTTCCTTCTCGCTGCCGGCGGACAGCGACGGGTCGCGCCCGCGAAAATAATTGGTGAGGTGGGCAACGATGTGGGTGGCGCCAGCCTGACGGGCAAAGCGGAAATTGTCGGGCGTCAGCGATTCCCGATAAAGGCCAAGACCGATCTTCATGGTTCTACTTCACGCCGATGCCGGCGGTCAGGCCGCCATCTATTTTGTAATCCGCGCCGGTGCAGAAACCGGCCTTGGAGGAGCACAGAAAGGCGATGAGCTCCGCCACTTCCTCCGGTTCGCCGATGCGGCCAAGCGGATGGGCCGCGCCGAAGCGCCTGTAGGCTTCCTCGACGTCGGCATCGCTGCCGTTTTCACCACGCGCGGCTTTCTCGAGGATCGGCGTACGGATCGAGCCCGGGCTGACCGAATTGACCCGGATGCCGGCCGCCGCATAGTCGAGCGCCAGCGAGCGCGTCAGCGTGTGGATGGCGCCCTTGGTGGTGGCATAGGCGGCGACATTCTGCTGGCAGGCGAAGCCCTGGACCGAGGCGACGTTGACGATGGCGCCGCCACCGCGGCGGATGATTTCGGGAATACCGAAATGCGCCGTCAGGTAGATCGAGCCGACATTGACCGACATCGCCTTGTTCCAGGTCTCGAAATCGGTACTGGTAGCGGTTCCGTACGGATGGACCGCCGCCGAATTGACGATCAAATCGAGGCCGCCGAAGCGCGCGACGCCGGCCGCGACGGCGTCGCGGACCTGGTCCGGCACGGAGACGTCGGTGTCCATGACCAGCGCCGCGGCACCGGCGCTTTCCAGTCCCGCTCTCATCGCCGCATTAGCGGCACGGTCGATACCGCAGGCGATGATCGCTGCACCTCCAGCCGCGAGGCGCATAGCGGTTGCGAGACCGATTCCGGTCGTCCCGGTAACCAGGGCGACCTTGCCGTCGAAATCCTTCATTGGGGAACTCCCTCAGTCACGTGTCGGAAGCCGGCTCTTCCGGGAGGAATCGCAGGGCGAAATCGAGATGGCGGCTCACCAGATAGGCATAGGCCAGCCGGTCGCGGGCGCGCAGCGCGGCAATGATCTCGCCATGCGCGGCGCGGGTGTCGGCCAGCACCGGACGCATTTCCTTGCCGATGGTCATGATCCGCAGGATCACGGGGGAAAGGAAGGAATACATGTCCGTCAGCACGCGATTGTTCGCCAGCCCGATCAGCGCCATGTGAAAATTGAAATCGTTCTCGGCGGCTTCCTCGATAGAGCGGCTGGTCACGATCCGGGCATTGATCTCATCGAGCGCCTCGATCTGCTCGCTTGAGGCATTGAGCACGATGTGGTCGCCGATGCCGACTTCGATAATGCGCCTGAAACCCTGGATGTCGGCGAAGGACGAACGCGAGACATCCATGTGGGCAGCGAAGAAATTCTGGATGGCGATGCTCTGCCCGTTGGCAAGCACGGCGCCGACGCGCGGCTTCGGCTCGATAAGTCCGTAGGTGCGTATGGTGCGCAGCGCCTCGCGCACCGTGTTGCGGCTGGCACCGGTGATCTCGCTCAGCTCGCGTTCGGTCGGCAGCACATCGCCTACAATCAGCTGCCGCGCGCGGATGAGGTCGAGTATCCGCCCGGCCGCTGTATCAACCGCGGACCTGCCGGGGTCGCGGCGGCCGACGGCGTTGTCGCGCACGGCCTGAGAGTCTTCCGACATCGATCCTCCTCAATTGTTGGACCAGAATATCGCAAGGTTTGGGGAAAACAACCGGTTTCGGTGTTCTCCAGCGATTTCGTGACCAGTTTATCGGAAATAAGCCACTTGCGGACGTGCCAAAATTTTATTTGACTCTCATTGTGGTCCAACAATAAGTTTGCCGCCTCTCGCAGAGGAAAACGAAAAAATGGAACAGTGTTGGCGCTGGTATGGCCCGGACGATCCGGTGACTCTCGATCACGTCAAGCAGGCGGGTGCGACCGGCGTCGTTTCGGCGCTGCACGATATCTATGACGGTCGTGCCTGGCCGCTGGAAAGCATCCTGGAGCGCAAGCGGATCATCGAGGCGGCGGGGCTGACCTGGTCAGTCGTCGAGAGCATTCCCGTCCACAACTCGATCAAGATCGGCTCGCCGGAACGGGTCCGCTATGTCGGCTTCTACAAGGACACGATTCGTGCGCTGGCGAAGGCCGGCATTGCGACGATCTGCTACAATTTCATGCCTGTGGTCGACTGGACCCGAACGGATCTGGCTTACCGCCTTCCGACGACGGGTTATGCGTTGCGCTTCGATGCGATCGATTTTGCGGCTTACGACTTGTTCGTGCTGAAGCGTCGCAATGCCGAGGCAAGCTACAGTTCCGCCCGCATCGCCGAGGCGGAATCGCGGCTGAAGGAACTAGGCGACGACAAGATCGACAGGATCGAGCGCAACCTCATTGCCGGCCTGCCGGCGACCGAGCGCAGCTACAACCGCGACAGCTTTCGCGAGGCCTTGGCCGAATACGATGCGATCGGGCCGAAGGAATTGCGCGACAACCTCGCCTGGTTCCTGCGCGAGATCATTCCAGTGGCCGAGGAAGTCGGCGCGCGCATGTGCATCCATCCCGACGATCCGCCCTTTTCGCTCTACGGCCTGCCGCGCATCGTTTCGACCGCCGAGGATGCGCGCTTCATCCTCGATGCCGTCGACAGTCCGGCCAACGGCCTGACGTTCTGCACCGGCTCCTACGGCACGCGCGCCGACAACGACATTGTCGCCATGGTCAAGGAATTCGCCGACCGCATCCATTTCGTCCATCTGCGCAACATCACCATCGAGGCTGACGGCTCGTTCCACGAGGCCGAGCATCTCGAGGGCGGCACTGACATGGCGCATGTCATCCTTGCCCTGATGCGGGAGGAGGCGCGCCGTCGCAAGGAAGGTCGCGCCGACTGGCGCATTCCGATGCGGCCCGATCACGGACATCTGCTCGCCGACGACATCGGCAAGACCAGGATCAATCCCGGCTACTCGTTGATCGGCCGGCTGAAGGGCCTCGCCGAACTGCGCGGCATCATGCGGGCCGTCGAGCGGTTTGGGCTGGCTTGAGGCCGCGGCGGGGCCTTTTGCGTATGTAAAAACTATTTGCTCAGGTAAAAATACCTGCTACTGGTTTGCGGGCCGGGTGCATGCCCGGTTCCAGGGAGGAATTGCCGGATATGACAAGACTGCGCGGTCTTGCGTGGGATCATCGACGTTGCTGGGGTCCGCTTGACGCCAGCGTCGGGCCGTATCGCGCGGCCAATCCGGGCCTGGAAATCGAATGGGACCGCCGCAGCCTCTATGAATTCGGCGAAGGCGCGCTCGGTCCGGTGCTTGGCGCTTACGATCTGGTCGTGTTCGACCATCCCTTCATCGGCGACATCGCGCAGGACGAGCTGATGGTGCCGTTCGATGCCTATCTTTCGGCGGAGCAAATCCGCCTGTTCGAACAGGATTCGGTCGGTCCGTCCTGGCGGTCCTACGAGAAGAACGGGCGCCAGTGGGCATTGCCGATCGATGCCGCCTGTCACGTCGCCTCCTATCGTCCGGACCTTCTGCAGCGCTATGGGGCGGTGCCGCGCACGCATGAAGAGGTCGTCGAGCTCGGCCGGCTCGCGCGCAAGGACGGCAAGTGGCTCGGCCTGCCTTTCGTGCCGACGGACGCCATGTGCATGCTCCTGACGCTCGGCCATCCGCAGGAAGACGGCGAGCAATTCATCGCCCGGGAAAAGGTTGAACTCGCCATCGCGCAATTGCGCGAGCTTGCGGCGCTATCGCATCCCAACTCGTCCAAATGGAATCCGATCCGCTGCTACGACCACATGGTCGCGCATGACGATGTGGTCTATGTGCCGTTCGCCTTCGGCTATGTGAACTACGCCGCGAAAACCGACAGTCCGTATCTACGCTTCGCCGACGTGCCGACACCGGGTTCGGCCGGCGCCTTGCTCGGCGGCGCCGGCATCGGCGTCAGCGCCCAGTCGAAGCATAAGCAAGCGGCCATCGACTACGCGCTGTTCCTGTGCTCGTCCGACTATCAGCGCGGCGGCTATGTGAGATCGGGCGGCCAGCCGGGATCGCTGGCGGCCTGGAAGGACGCCGAGGTCAATCGTTTCTCCGGCGACTTCTTCTCCTCGACGCTGCGCACGATCGGTTCGTCCTATCTGCGCCCGACTCATCCGGGCTTCATCGCCTTCTTCCGCGAATGCGCCCCGCGCACGGCCGCTGCCATCGCCGGCGAGATCGCGGCCGCCGAGCTGGCCGAGCACGTGAACCGCCTCTACCGCCAAAACAGGCAACCGGAACGGAGCGTCGTGTGATGGCTGCCGGCATTGCCGAAATGCTCGACGAAGGCGAAAGCGGCCGCAACGGCTATCGGGTGCCGGCTGTGGAGAAGGCGCTCGACGTCCTGGAGTTCATGGCCTCCAGCGCCGAAACGCTAACGCAAACCGAGATCGCGACCGGGCTCGGCCGGTCCATCCACGAAATCTATCGCATCCTGCTCCTGCTGGAGAAGCGCGGCTACATCTTCCGCACGCAATCGGACCGCTTCCGGCTGTCGCTGAAACTGTTCGAGCTGGCGCATATGCACCCGCCGGTGAACCGCCTGGTCGAATGCGCGCTGCCGGTGATGCGCGAATTGACCGCCAATGCCGATCAGAGCTGTCACCTGGTGGTGCGCGAGGGGCAGAACGCGCTGGTGGTGCTGCAGATCGATTCACCGCTGCCGATGCGCTACTCGGTTGCGCTGGGATCGCATTTCCCGATCCTCGAGACCAGTTCCGGTGCTGTGCTGCTCGCCCACTCGAACCGGGCCGAGCGCGACCGCATCGTCGAGCGGATCGTAGCCGCCGGCGAAGGACAGGGAACGCGCGAGGAAATCGAGGCGCGGCTGAACGAGGTGGCGCGGCTCGGCTATGAGATGCGCGCGTCTTTGGCCGTCGAGGCCTGCACCAACATCTCCATGCCGGTGCGCGATCATACCGGCGCCGTCATTGCCGCGCTCACGGTGCCGCTGCTGCCGCAGAAGGCCGCGCGCTTCGACCGCGAAACCGTCTTCGAACGTGCCCGGGCCGCCGCCGAGAAGATATCGGCAGCACTCGGCTGGGGCGAAGCCAACAGTTCTTCACGTGCCGACCCGGAACGGCGGGACTACCCGTTCAGCGACTGACATAAACGAAAAACCTGGGAGAGAAAAATGCACTGGTCCAAGTCAATCCTGCTCGCATCCGCCGCCATGCTGGCCATGGGCGCGGCAGCAGCGCGCGCCGAGAACATGCCAAAGCACATCGGCTACGTCACCAATTACGCCACCCATGAGTGGTACCAGAATGTCATCAAGGGCATGAAGGCGCACGGCAAGGACCTCGGCATCGAGGTCGAGGTGCAGGACGCCAATCTCGACATAGCCAAGCAGGTCGCAGCCGCTGAGGATTTTATCGCCAAGGGCGTCGACGTGCTGATCCTCACCCCGGTGAATGAAGAAGGCGTGGTCCCGCTGCTGCGTCAGGCCAAAGCCGCCAACATTCCGGTGGTGCTCGAGGGCAACCCGGTCAAGGGCATGACCACGATGGTCGCCATCTGCGACTACGACACCGGCTACTTCTCCGGCGTCGAGGCCGGCAAATATGCCAAGGAAAAGCTGGGCGGCGTCGCCAAGGTGATGAATGTCGGCCTGCCCTTGCTGTCGGCGACCGTGCTGCGCTCGCAAGGTTTCATGGACGGGTTGAAGACCATCATCCCCGACGCGGTTATGGTCCACGACCTTGACGGCGGCGGCAATCCGGATCGCGCGCTGGAAGTGTCCTCGGCCGCGCTCGCCAAGAATTCCGACATCAACATCATCTACGGCATAAACGATTCGTCCTCGCTGGGCGGCCTGCAGGCCTGGAAGGCTGCCGGCAAGTCGCAGGACGGCCTGTTGACGGTCGGCACCGGGGGCGAGGGGCTTGCCTTCATCAACGCCATGCAGAACGAGCCTTCCTACCGCATCGAGGCCGCTATGTTCCCGGAGAAGGAAGGCTTCACAACCATCGACGCGGCGGTCAAGCTGTTCAACAACGAGCAGGTGCCGGAGCACATCGTCAGCCCGACGGCGCCGATGACCGGCGACGATTGGAAGAAATACTACGATTATGACGGCACGGCCCGCACCATCAAATGGGATGCGGTCAATGCGCTCCAGCCGCCGGCAAAATGCATGAAGACCTCGGCCGACCTGAAGAAATAAGCCGATCGACACGGCCCTTCCCGCGTCGCGGGGAGGGCCACCGGCCAAGCGCCGATGGCGGCGAGGACACGGGCCACCGGCGCCTGACCCGAGCGACGGGAATGGACTGACATGAGCGAGCTTACACACGCCCCCGCGCAGAAGCGCTTTATCGGTGGCCAGCTTCTGGGCAGCAGCCAGCTCGTGCTGGGCGCCATCCTGGCGGTGCTTTGCATCGCCATCTCGATCGCGGCGCCGCAGTTCTATTCGGAGGCCAACATTGTCGCCATCCTGCGCCAATGCGCGCTGGTGCTGATCGTCGCCTCCGGCATGACCATGCTCATCATCACGGCGGAAGTAGACCTGTCGGTCGGCGCCTCGCTTGCCTTCGTCGGCTGCATCGGCATGGCCGTTCTCAATTCCACCCACAGCCTCACGCTCGGCATGCTGGCGGCGCTCGCCTTTGCCGGTGGCGTGGGCCTGTTCAACGGACTGGTCGTCACCAGGCTCAGGGTGAACTCGCTGATCGCCACCATCGGCACGATGATGATGCTGCAGGGCGGCGTCTATCTGTTCACGCGCGAGGCGGTGCAGAATCACAATCGGCTGGCGAGCTTCACCGATCTCGGCGCCGGCTATGTCGGTGCGGTACCGGTGCCCGTCATCCTGGCGGCACTGATCTTCGTCGTCGCTTATGTGACGCTGCGCTTCACCACGCTGGGCCGCTACCTCTACGCGGTCGGCGCCAACGAAAAAGCGGTGCGCCTGTCCGGCCTGCGTTCAGAGCGGCTCAAGCTGTTCGCCTTCGTCGTCACCGGTCTGTGCGTCGGCGTTGCCGGCATGATCCTGTCATCACTGATGAATGCCGGCCAGCCAACCGCCGGGCGCGGCTTCGAGTTGACCGTCATCGCCGCCGTCATCCTCGGCGGCACCAGCTTGCTCGGCGGCCGCGGCTCGCTGTTCGGCACCTTGCTCGGCGTGCTCGTGCTCAAGGTGATCGACAACGGCATCATCATCCTCGGCTGGAACCAGGACCTGCAGATGGTGGTGCCGGGCATCGTCATCATCCTGGCGACCTATCTCGACATCATCCGGAACAAAGCCAATGTCCGTTGATTTCCTTCATCCCGGCGAAGGCGCGGCCATCGACACCAACGTGCCGGCTCTGGAACTGCGCGGCATCGGCAAGCGGTTTCCGGGCGTGGTGGCGCTGGACAACGTCGACTTCACACTGGAGCCGGGCAAGGTCCACGCCCTGATGGGCGAGAACGGCGCCGGCAAGTCGACGCTGATCAAGATCATGGCCGGCGTCTACGGCAAGGATGCCGGCACCATCCGCATGCGCGGGCGCGAGGTCGACATCAAGTCGCCGCGCGACAGCCTCAAGGAAGGCATCAAGGTCGTATTCCAGGAGATCGCGTTGATCTCCGAGTTCACCGTAGCCGAAAACATCTTCCTCGAAGGCTATCCGACGGGCAAAGCCGGCTCGATCGACTGGAAGAAGATCCGAGCCGATTCAGCGGCGCTGTTCAACCGCATCGGCTTCAACGTCGATCCGGCGGCGCGGACGGGATCGCTGCCTGTCAGCCAGCAGCAGATGGTCGAGATCGCCCGCGCGCTAGCCCACGAGGCGCGCGTCGTTGTGATGGACGAGCCGACGTCCTCGCTGACGCCGAACGAGGTCTCGCTGCTGTTCACCGTCATCCGCCGCCTGGCGGCGCTGGGCATCGCGGTGGTCTATGTCAGCCACAAGCTCGACGAGGTGTTCGAGATCGCCGACACAGTGACCGTGCTGCGCGACGGGCGCCACATCTCGACCAAGCCGATCGGCGAGCACAGCAACGACACGCTGATCCAGGACATGATCGGCCGGCGCATCGACAATCTTTTCCCCCGCAAGCGCGGCGCGCCGGGCAGCAAGATCGCGCTATCCGTGGAGAGCCTCAGCACCGCGAAGAAGCTAAGCGACGTTTCCTTCGAGGCGCATGCCGGCGAGGTGCTCGGCTTCTTCGGATTGATGGGCGCCGGCCGCACCGAACTCGCCAAGGCGATCGTCGGCTACGATCCGATCACGTCGGGCACGATCACCGTCGATGGTCATCGACTTGCGCCGCATGACACGCGCACCGGCGTCAAGCTCGGCATCGGCCTGCTCACCGAGGACCGCAAGAGCGAAGGCCTGATGGGTGAGCTTCCCGTCTATCAGAATGCCAGCCTGGCCTCGCTTGGCGCGTTCGCCCGTCTTGGGTTCGTCGACAAGGCGAAGGAGCACAAGGCGGTGCAGGACTATGTAGACCGCTTCCGCATCAAGACCCCCAGCCTGTTCCAGCAGGTGAAGAACCTGTCGGGCGGCAACCAGCAGAAGGTGCTGATCTCGCGCTGGCTGATGCGAGGCCTGAAGGTGATCGTCGTCGATGAGCCGACGCGCGGCATCGATGTCGGCGCCAAGTCTGAGATATTCGCGCTGATCGACCGGCTCGCCGGCGAAGGCCTGGCGGTCGTCATGATGACGTCGGAGATGCCGGAGCTGCTCGGGCTCGCCGACCGCGTCGCGGTGATGTGCGAGGGCCGCCTGACCGCGATCATGTCGCGCGAGGAAGCCACGCAGGAGAAGATCCTCAATGCCGCGATCGGGTGAGACGGTGACGCTTCGCGATCAGCCCGGCCTTTTCGAAGGGAACAAGCGATGAGCCTTGCAAGCACCGCTTCCGAGAGAGCTCAGCCCTCCATGCTGGCCCGCCTTTTCGCCAGGCAGGAACTGGCTCTGCTCGTCTGCCTCGTCCTGGTGCTGGCATTCTTCTCCGTCACGATCGAGAACTTCTTCTCCGTGCGCAACATGACCAACGTGCTTGGTCAGGCCTCGCTCGCGCTCACCGCCGGTATCGGCTGCGCCATCGTCTTCATTTCCGGCGAAGTCGACATCTCGATCGGCTCGCTGCTGGCGACCATCGCGCTGCCGTTGATCATCATCATGAACGACACCAACTCGCTGCTGCTCGGCGTCGGCGCGGCGCTGCTGTTCGGCCTGATCATCGGTGTCGTGAACGGCTATCTCGTTGCCTATGCCGGCATCAACTCGCTGATCGTGACGCTCGGCACGATGTTCATCATGCGCGGCGGCGTCTATCTCTACACCGGCCAGCGCGCGATCCCCGACGATGCCAGCCTCGACAGCTTCATCGCGCTGTCGGACGGGCGCCTGTTCAACATCATCCCGTATTCGGCGGTCATCGCCATCGTGCTCCTCGCCGCCTTCGGTTACATGATGCAGCACCGGCCGTTCGGGCGGCAGATCTATGCCGTCGGCGGCAATCAGGAAGTGGCGCGGCTGGCAGGCTACGACGTGCGGCGCGTCAAGTTCATCTGCTTCATCATCAGCGCGCTGCTGGCGACGGTTGCCGGCATCATCCTTGCCGCGCGCGTCGGCTCGGCGCAGCATACCGCAGGGCTCAATTTCGAGTTCCAGGTCGTCGCCGCGACAGTGCTCGGCGGGGTCAGCCTTGCCGGCGGCATCGGCAGCCTGACCGGCATGGCGCTCGGCGTCCTGATCCTGCAATTCCTGTCCAATGGCCTGCGCGGGCTCGGCCTGCCGACCGAATGGCAGCTGGTCATCACCGGCATGATCATTATCGCCGCGGTGGCCTTCGACGAAGCGAAGCGCCGACGCGCGAATGGAGGCTGACATGGCTCGTCTTGAAGGGAAAACCGCCGTCATCACCGGTGCCGCCGACGGCATCGGCCATGCGATTGCCCAGGCGATGGCGCGCGAAGGCGCGCATGTCTTCCTCGGCGACATCGCCGACGGCGCCGGCGAGGAGTTCGCGGCGGCGTTGCGCGCGGCTGGCCACCTTGCCGACTATGTCCATTGCGACGTTTCGCAGGAAGCCGATATCGCCGGGCTCATCGGCAACGCCGTCAGGAAGGCCGGGCGTCTCGACATCCTGGTCAACAACGCCGCCATCGCCATCGGCGGCATGCCGGTGCATGAGATGACAGACGAGCAGTGGCACCGGCTGATCGCGGTCAACCTGACCAGCGTGTTCCGCGGCTGCAAATACGCGCTGCCGCATATGATCGCGCAAAAGTCGGGCTCGATCATCAATATGGCTTCGGCGCAAGGCCATATCGGCCTCGATGGCTGGACCGCCTATGCCGGCGCCAAGGGCGCGGTGATGGCGATGACGCGCCAGATGGCGGTCGAGTTCGGCCCGGCGAACGTCCGCGTCAACTCGATCTCGCCCGGCACCATCAACACGCCGATGAACGACAAGCTGATCAAGGAGATCGGCGGCAACCTCGCCAAGGCCTGGGTCAAGATGCATCCGCTCGGCCGCATCGGCGAGCCTTCCGAAGTGGCCGAAGCCGCTGTCTATCTCGCCTCTGATGCAGCCGGCTTCACCACCGGCACCGACCTGCGCGTCGACGGCGGACTGACCGCGGCACCGCGCTACGTTCCCGAACTGCTTTAAAAACGAAACGAGACGTAAAATGAACAAGGCCCTCGAAGGCGTCCGCATCCTCGATTTCAGCCATCTGCTGCAGGGGCCGTTCGCCACGCAGCTGCTCGGCGACATGGGCGCCGACGTCATCAAGATCGAGCGCGCCGGCGCCGGCGACATGTTCCGCGGCATGACCTTCTTCGCCAAATGGGTCGGCGGCTCCGAAAGCCCGAATTTTCTTGCCTGGAACCGCAACAAGCGCTCGATCGCGCTCAACCTGAAGAGCCGCAAGGTGCATGCCATCATCATGGAGATGGCAAAGAGTGCCGACGTCGTGGTGCAGAATTTCCGCCCCGGCGTGCTGGCCAAGCTCGGTTATGGCTATGAGGATTTCAGGGCCGTCAATCCGCGCATCATCTACTGTTCGGGATCCGGCTATGGCGAGGAGGGGCCTTACGTCGAGCGCCCCGGCCAGGACATGCTGATCCAGGGGCTCGCCGGGCTGATCGCCAACACCGGCCGCGGCGACCAGGCTCCGGTTCCGGCAGGCGCCGGCCTCGCCGACCAGATCGGCGCCATGAACATGGTCTACGGCATCCTGTCAGCGCTCTACTATCGCGAGAAGACCGGCAAGGGCCAGAAGATCGAGGTCAATCTGCTGGCCGGCCTGCTGGCGCATCTCAACCAGGAATATGTCGCCGTTCTCAATCTCGGCGAGGATTTCGTGCGGCCGAACTCCGGCATCGGCCATCCCGGCATGCAGGCGCCGTTCGGCATCTACGAGACGAAGGATGGCGGCTACGTGTCGATCGCCATGAGCCCGTTCAAAACGCTCTACGAGGTGCTGCAAGCGCCGCAGCTCGCCGTCTATGACGACCTGAAGACGCTGTTCGACAAGCGCGATGAGGTGTTCGAGAAGGTCAATGCCGAGACCAAGAAGTTCGCGACGCAGGATCTGCTGGCGCGGCTTCTGGCAGCTGACATCTGGTGCGCCGAGGTGAAGGATATCCGTCGCGCGGCGGAGGACCCGCAGGTCAAGCATATGGGCATGATCACCAGCTACGATCATCCGCGCGGCGGCAAGGTGCGGGTGGTGGCGCCCGCGGTCAAGATGAGCGAGACGCCCGCGACCATCGAGCGGCCGGCGCCGCTGGTCGGCCAGCATGGCCGCGAGATCCTGGCCGAGTTCGGCCTCTCCAAGGAGGAAATCGCAGCATTGGAAGCGTCCGGCGACATGACAGTGGACACGGCCTGACGATGGGCGCCTACCAGACACTTACGCTCGAAATTTCGGGCCGCGTCGCGGTCGTCACCTTCCGCCGCGCCGACCAGCTCAACGCCATGAACCGGCAGATGCAGGACGAGATCACCGAGGTCTTCGAGGCGCTGTCGGGCGACGAAGGCATCGGTGCGATCGTGGTGACCGGCGAGGGGCGCGGCTTCATGGCCGGGGCCGACATCAAGGAATACGCCGCGCAGACCACCGCCGAGTTCGACATTTTCCAGGCCGCGGGCACGCGCATGTACGCGGCGATCGAGAACAACCGCAAACCGGTGATCGCGGCGGTCAACGGCTTTGCGCTGGGCGGCGGCATGGAGCTGGTGCTGTGCTGCGACATCGTGATCGCCAACCAGTTCGCCAAGCTCGGCCTGCCGGAGATCAAGCTCGGGCTGATCCCCGGCGGCGGCGGCACGCAGCGCAGCGTCGCCAAGCTCGGCCGCAACCGCGCCAATCTTCTGCTGATGACGGGCGCTATCGTGCCGGCTTCCGAATTCGTCGTTGCCGGACTGGTCAACGAGATCGTCGATGTCGAGAGGCTGATGCCGCGCGCGCTGGAACTCGCCGAAATGATCGCCGCCGAGCCTGTCGCCGCGATCGAAGGGGTGAAGGCGCTGACGGCGCATGCGGTGTCGGGCGATCTGGCTGAAGGCCTTGCGATGGAACGCAACATTTTGGGCGGCCTCTATCGCAGCGAGATCGGCCAGCGGCGCGTCAAGGAATTCGCCGAGAGGAGCGCCGTGAAGAAGGCCAGCTCATGAGTGGCGACGACTATCGGGGTCTCGGCTGGGCGCATGGCGCGCTGACCGTGCAACGGCTCGGCGCGATGCTGGCGCCGGTCACCTTCTTGCTGGCCAACGGCCGGCAGGTCTCGCCGATGCATGTCGCGCCCTGGGCGAACGAGCCGGAGGCGGGAGCACTGCCGGGCATCCTGCGCAAGCTGCGCGGCGAATGGCCCTGCGTGCCCTTCGGCTATTCGGTGCCTGTCGAGGGATGGCCCGAGAACTGGGCGAGCGTCATGGGACCACCGGGGCCGGACGAAGAAGTCCATGGCCACAGCTCCAACCACGACTGGACCTGGCTGGACAGCAGGGGCGGGCTTTCGCTGGCGCTTGCCTATCCTGAGACAAGCCCGATCGAGCACGTCGAGCGGACGATAAGGCCTGATCCATCCGCGCCGGCCATCGACGTCGAATTCAGGGTATTCGTCCGCCGTGCCTGCCGCCTGCCGATCGGCCTGCATCCGGTGTTCAGGCTGCCTCTCGAGACGGGCGCGGCCACGCTGGAGCTTGGCGGCTTCGATGAAGGCCGCACATACCCGCATGATGTCGAGCCCGGCGCGGCGCTGTTTGCAAGGAACAAGACGTTCTTCGAACTGACATCGGTGCCGGCGCGCGCCGGGGGCACGGCCGACGCCTCGCGGTTGCCTCTGGCCGCCGACGCGGAGGAGCTCCTGCAGATCGAAGGCGCCGACGGCATGGTGGCGCTCGCCAACCATGAGGATGGGTACCGGGTGCGACTGTTCTGGCAAAAGGAGCATTTTCCCAGCCTCCTGCTCTGGTATTCCAATCGCGGCCGCAAGGCGGCGCCCTGGAACGGGCGTCATGTCGCCATCGGCATCGAGCCGATCTGTTCGCCCTTCGGGCTCGGTCCGGCGACCGCGCTGGCCGACAATCCGATCGCGCAATCCGGCATCGCGACCGCGCTGGAATTCTCGCCCGAAAGGCCGTTCGTCACCCGCTACCGCATCGAGGCATCCGCGCTGTGACGAACCGTGCCGCAATGTCTCTGGTCAAGCCGAACCGGCCTCAATTCACCGACATCGAGGGGTTGGCGGCGATGGTTGGCCATGGCGACGCTTTCGGCGTCGGCGGCCATCATTTCGCCCGGCTGCCGATTTCTCTCCTGCGCGCCATCGCCAACTCGGGCGTCAAGGACCTGCACTATGTCTGCTGGGCCGGCGGGTTGCCGCTTGAACTGCTGCTTGAGGCGAATGCGGTGGCGGAGATCGACCTCTGCTTTTCCAGTCTCGACATTTTTGGCCTTCCGCCACGCTTTCGTGCCGCCGCCGAGAGCGGCGCGATACCGGTTCGCGATTGGACCGCGCTGGCCATGATCCAGGCGTTGCGGGCGGCGCAACAGAACCTGCCGTTGATGCCGTTCCAGCTACCGCAAGGGTCCGACATGCTGGCCCGTATGCCGGGTGCGGTCGCCAGGCCCGATCCGCTTGCCGGGATCGAGACCGGATTTGTCCCGCCGCTCAGGCTCGACACCTTTGTCGTCCACGCCCAGCGCGCGGATGTAAGCGGCAACGTCCAGATCGTCGGGCCGCGCGCGCTGGACTTCGCCATGGCCGGCGCGGCGCGCAAGGTGCTGGTCACGGTCGAGGAGATCGTGCCGGTCGGAACGCTTCGCCGGGACGGCCGCCAGAGCATCCTCACCCGCAACCAGGTTTCTGCCATAGCCCTGGCGCCGGGCGGCGCTTATCCGGCCTCGTGCCTGCCATTCTACGTCACCGACTATCAGGCACTGTCCGAGGCGTTCGCGACCAAGGAGGCAGCTTTGTCGGACAAACTCCGCCTGCCTCCGAATGGCCTGCTAGAGCGGCTTCGAGACGCTGCGAAAGTCAGCGCCGAGACGGTGTTGGCGATGCCGGCGCTCGCCCATGGCGACAGGAAACCATCCATCGATGAGATCATCGCTGCCCGCATCGCCACCGAGCTCGACAATGAGAGCTTCGCCAGCGCCGGCGCGGTTTCGCCGCTGGCCAACGTCGCCTACCGGCTGGCCAAGGCGACGCACGCGCCCGACATGATCGTCGCGACGATGAGCTGCGGCCACCTCGACATCGCGCCAAGTCCGATGATCCTGTCGCTGATCGAAAGCCTGGATTGCGAAACGGCGGTGGCGCATGCCGGCGGTGACGACACCTACTCGACCTACTACCAGGCAGGTGCTGTGACGCATGAGATCGTCGGCGCCGCACAGGTCGACCGGCGTGGCCGCGTCAACACCATAGCGCTGCGCAAGCCGAGCGGCGGCCTCATCCGGCTGCCAGGGCAGGGCGGCATGGCCGACGTCGCCAACATGCACCGCGATTACCTGCTCTACATCCCGCGTCACTCGGTCCAGTCGCTGGTGGATGAAGTCGAGATCGTGAGTTCCGCCCGCGGACTGCTGACTCCGGCCGAACGCGATCCGATGGGCTATCGCACGGCCAAGGCGCTGGTCTTCACCGATCTCTGCGTCTTCCGGCTCGACGAGGCATCCAGGGAATTGATCGTCGTCGAAACCATGCCCGGCATCACGCGCCAGCAAATCCATGATGCGACCGGCTTTGCGGTGACGTTCGACGCGAAGTGCCGCGAGGTGCCGGTGCCGTCCTCAGATACGCTTGCCGTGCTGCGAAACCGCATCGATCCGCTTGGCCTGCGTCGCCTGGAATTCGTCAGCGCCAAGGAGCGTGGAGCGCTCATCGCCGAAATCCTCGCCGCTGATCGCGCGATGGTCGAGCGCTGCATCGCCGCACAGAGGTCGCCTGCCGCAAGCTGAGGAGCATTCCATGGCAAAGCCGTTGCTCGACATGTCCGCCGCCCGCGTCTTCTTCGACGGCATCTTCACCAATCCGCGCGTCGCGCATCCTGAGGGCGTGGCTGTCCATCGCGACGGATCGATCTGGTGCGGCACCGAAACCGGCGACCTTCTGAGACTGGCCGCCGATGGCGGTTCGGTCGAGCGCATCGGCGGCACCGATGGCTTCCTGCTCGGCATTGCCTTCGACAGCGCCGGCAACTGCTTTGCCTGCGATCTGAAGCATGCCGCCATCTTCCGCTGGGACTCCGCGACAGGTCGCATGGAGCGCTTCGCAGCGGCCGGCATCCGCGTGCCGAACTATCCGATCGTCGACGAGGCAAGGGGTTGGCTCTACGTGTCGGACAGCGTTGGCGAGGACAAACGCTCGGGCATCTTCCGCTACGATCTCAACACCGGCGAGGGCGGCCTGTGGTGCCGGGAAGCGATGTCCTTCGCCAACGGCATGGCCATGGCGCCGGATGGCAACGGGCTCTATGTCGTGGAGAGCGATGCGCCCTGCATCAGCTACGTGCCGATCCTTGCCGATGGTGGTGCGGGCGCGCGGCAGGTCATCGTCGAAGACGTGCGCAATGTTCCCGATGGCGTGGCCTTCGCGCCTGACGGTTCGCTATTCATCTCATGCTACGAGCCCAGCCGGATCTATCGCTGGCGAAAGGACAGAGGTCTCGAAGTGCTGATCGAAGATCCCGCGGCGACGACGCTGGCGCATCCCACCAACATCGCCTTCAAGGGCGACAGGCTCTACACCGCAAATCTTGGCCGCTGGCATATCACCGAGATCGATCTGGCAGCGATTCCGGACTTGAGCAGTGCTTGAATTCGCAAGTCGGTTCACTCGGCAGCCATTCAACCTGGAAAGATAGTGAAACCGCCATCGACGCGGATGACCTGCCCGTTGATGAAGCGCGCGCGGGGGCCGGCGAGAAAGGCCACAGCCTCGGCGATCTCTTCCGGCTCCGCATACCGGTTTAGCGATTTCTTGCTCGAGTCCATGCGCGCCGGATCGACCGCGCGGGTCGCCTGGAACCGTGCCGTTTTGGTGGCGCCTGGGCTGACCGCATTGATGCGCACGCCGTCGTCGATCAGTTCCTTGGCGAGGCAGCGCGTATAGTGCACGACCGCGGCCTTCAACGTCGAGTAGACGACCTCGGGAGAGCAGCCGAGGTGAGCCGCCGCCGACGCGATGTTGATGACGGAGCCGCCGCCGCGCTGCTTCATAGGCGCAACGAAGGCCTGGCAGACCAGCATCGTGCCGATCAGATTGTTCTCGGTCAGCACGCGGATGTCCTCGAGTTCGATGTCGAGGGCGTTGTTCGGGTTGGGCTTGCCGCCTTTGGCGCCGATGTCGCCGCCGGCACAATTGACCAGCACATGCACGTCGCCGAGATCGGCCTCGATCTTGCGCTTCATCTCGGCCACCGCCTTCTGGTCGCCGATGTTGCCGGTCACCGACGTGACCTTCGTCCCATGCCGCTTCAGGCGCTCGACCACCTCGCCGAGATCGGCAAACTCGCCGTATTTGGCCGGCGCTGTTTCGTCCATGTCGTGGATCGCGACATTGGCGCCGAGTTCCGCAAGGCGCTCGGCCATCACCCGACCGAGGCCACGGCCGGAGCCGGTCACGAAGGCGGTCAATCCATCGAGTTCACGTGTCGTCACCAGATCTTCTCCACTTCATCAAACCAAATCGCGCATGTTGGCGGCGCTGCGCCGGATCATGTCGAGCTCGTAGGAAACCAGGGAACCGTCGTCTTCGCGCTCCCAGGGGGTGCGGTAGTCGGCATCGTCGGGCAACCGATTGCGCTGCGCGGCCAGCAGGCAGGCGGCAAATTCGCGCGCCGTCTTAGGCGGATAGCCGTGCCACCAGTCGTCGCGCAGAAAGCGGACATGCCGCGCCTCCAATGCTCCCGGTTCGAGAACGGCGGTCATGCGATCGTGGTGCTGGCCAAGAATTGCAAGCAGCTCGGCAAACGGCACCGCGCCGTCGCCGATTGCACAGCGGATCAGCCGGTAGCCTTCGGCCGTGAACTGCACGCGGTAATCCTTGAGGTGGACATGGCGGACATGAGGCGCGATCCGCCGCGTAAAATCGAGCGGCGCTTCGCCGACCGGGAATGTGTTGCCGGTGTCGAAGGTGACGCCCACGCCTTCGCCGCCGAGCGCGCAAAAATCGACGAGTTCCTGGCTGGTGAAGTCCTGGTGGTTTTCGATCGCAAGGACATGGCCTTCGGCAATCGCGCGGGGACCCCATTCCTTCAATCTGTCTCGAATGATGCCGGCGAACTCGCTCCATTTCTCGCCGGCGGCGTTGCGGTCGCCGCAGAGAACCGGCGTCAGCGCCGTTCGGATGATCTTGGCCCGCAGCAGGCGTGCGGCCCGAAATGCCGCATCGAGCGGTTCGCCCACCAGAAGGCCGCCGCTGACGATCGGTGTGATGCCAAGGCCGGCGAGCCTTTCGCGCAGCGCGATCACCGCGTCGTCGGAAAGTTCGCTCAGCCATGGCACCCAGATCTCCAGCACCCGCGCGCCGAGTTCGGTCGCGAGCGCGATGAAGCCTTCCAGCCCCGCCGGTTTGGGATTGGCGCGCGGCGTGCCGCGGGCCTGGAGGCCGAGATGATAGGTCAGACCGTAGGGGTTCAGGCCGACCTCGAGCATAAAGCGATCCTTTGGTTCGGGTTTTGCGGTCATCGCAGGCCGGCGTCCACGGTGATCGACTGCTTGGTGATCATGCGGCTGTCGTCGGCGGCGAGGAACAGCACCGTGCGCGCAATCTCCTCACCGAGCAGAACCCGGCGGATCAATTGGCGCTGCACGACCTGGTCGACCGAGGCCTGCGTCTTGTACCAGAGCTGCCGTTGCCGGTCGGTGATGACGGCGCCCGGCTCGATGGCGTTGACGCGGATGTTGTCGGGGCCAAACGCCCGTGCCAGCGCGAATGTCAATCCGACCACGGCAGCCTTGGCCGTCGCATAGGGTGCCATCTCCGCCGCGCCGAAACGCCAGGCGATCGAGGAAAAATTGACGATCGAACCAAAGCCCAGCTCCTTCATGTGCGCATGCACGGCTTGGGCGGCGAAGAAGTGGTGCCTGAGGTTCACGTCCTGGGCATGATCCCAGTACTCCTGCGTCACATCGGCGACCGGGTGGCGATTGTCGTCGGCGGCATTATTGACCAGCACCGCGACCGGTCCGAGGCGGTCGCGCACGGTGGCGATCACAGCCTGGAGGGCGACAATATCGGTCACGTCGCAGCGCATGAACAGTGGCGCGTGCGGTGCCTTGGCGGCGACTTCCCTCGCGAGCTTATCACCGGCCTCCTGCTGCAGATCGAGAAACGCGACGCGTGCGCCATTGGCGGCGAAGGCGCGGACCGTGTCGGCGCCGATGCCGGTCGCGCCGCCGGTGATCAGCACGACACGGTCGGCCAGGCTCGGATAGGTGGCAAAGGACAAGTGCGGAACTCTCTTCAGATCAGGCGTTGGCTCGTCGGGTCGAACAAGCACGCACGCGCCATGTCGATGCCGAGCGTCACCGTCTCTCCCATCCGTGGCGTGCCGTCGGGGTCGAAACGACCGGTGATCTCCTTGGCGCCCAGGCGCAGGACGGCCATGGTCTCCGCACCTGTCGGCTCGACCAGTTCGACCACGGCATCGATTTGCGCGATACTTGGCTTGCGACGCTGAAGATCGGGATCGAACCGGTAGATGTGCTCCGGCCGGATGCCGAGCACCAACTGTCGCGGCGTATCCGATGGAAGCGTCTGGACGATCGGCAGGCCGACCGTCTTGCCGTCGGCGGTCTGCAAGGCGACAGTGGGGCGCCCGCCTTCCTCGCTCAGTTCGGCCGGCAGGAAGTTCATCGCCGGCGAACCCATGAAGCCGGCGACGAACATGTTGGCCGGACGATTGTAGATCGTGGCCGGCTCATCGAATTGCTGGACCTCGCCCTGATGCATCACGGCGATGCGCGAGGCGAGCGTCATCGCCTCGACCTGATCGTGGGTGACGTAGACCGTCGTCTTGCCGACGCGGTGATGCAGCTTCTTGATTTCGGTACGCATGTCGACGCGCAGCTTGGCGTCGAGATTGGAGAGCGGCTCGTCGAACAGGAACAGCTTCGGATCACGCACCAGCGCCCGGCCCATCGCGACGCGCTGGCGCTGGCCGCCCGAAAGCTGTCCGGGCTTGCGCCCAAGCAGCGGTTCGATCTGCAGGAAAGCGGCAACCCGCTTGACGGCCTCGTCCTGCTGCGGCTTCGGAACGCGGCGGCTTTCCATGCCGAAGGTGATGTTCTCGCGCACCGTCATCGTCGGGTAGAGCGCGTAGGACTGGAACACCATGGCGATGTCGCGGTCCTTCGGCGCAACCGAATTGACGAGCCGGCCGTCGATGCGGATCTCGCCGGAGGTTACGGTTTCCAGCCCGGCGATCATCGCCAGCAGGGTGGACTTGCCGCAGCCGGACGGTCCGACCAGCGCGATGAACTCGCCGTTCTGCGCCTCGAGATCGACGCCCTTCAGCACCTCGACCGCGCCGAAGTTCTTGCGCAGGGATCGAATGGTCAATGTCGACATGCGATGCCCTTCTTGGCGGACGGGACGATCGGCGACATGCTACAGGCTCCGCTCATTTGATCGCGCCTCACTTGATTGCGCCTTGGGTCAGGCCGCGGACGAAATACTTGCCGCCGAAGAGATAGATCAGCAGCGGCGGCAGCGCGCCGATCAGCACGGCGGCGCTCATGACATCGTAGGCGCGTACATTGGTACCGCTTGCCGTCAGCGCGACGAGCGCGGCCGTGATCGGCTGCTGCTGCCCGGAGGTGAAGACGACCCCGAACAGATATTCGTTCCAGATGCCGGTGAATTGCCAGATCACCGTGACGATCAGGATCGGTGAGGAGAGCGGCAGAATGATCTTGCGGAAGATGCGCCAGAAGCCTGCGCCGTCGATGCGCGCCGCCTTGATCAGGTCGTCGGGTATGCTGACGTAATAGTTGCGGCAAAACAGGGTGGTGAACGAAATGCCCTGGATGACGTGGATGAGGACGAGCCCGTAGACCGAATTGCTGAGGCCGAGATTGCCGAGGATGAACGCCCACGGCATCAACGAAATCTGGCCGGGAATGAAGACGCCGAGCAGCATGCAGGTGAACAGCGCTTCCGAGCCCCTGAAGCGCCATTTCGACAGGATGTATCCGTTCATCGCGCCGACCGCCGTCGAGATGATCGTCGCCGGGATCGTCATTTTCAGGGAGTTGTAGAAATTGCGTTGCATGCCCTCGCAGGTGCCGCCGATGCAGTAGCTGCTCCAGGCCTGGCCCCAGGCTTCGAGGCGGAAGCTGCGCGGCAGCGAGATCAGCCCGTTGCGCGCGATCTCTTGCTGATCGCGGAATGAATTCAGCACCACGACCAGCAACGGGACCAGGTAGATCGCCGCGAAGATGACCAGCAGCCCATAGATGACGAAGCGGGTGAGGAAATGCCTGCGCGCCGCAACCGTGGCGGCGCGATGATCGAGCGACTGGTCCAGCACTGCGTCAGCCATGGCCGGCTTCCTTGCGCCGGCGCCAGACCACCCAGAACGAATAGGGCACCAGCACCACGGCAACAGCGGCAAGCATCATGATGGCTGCCGCGGCACCTTCGCCGATCTGGCCGCGTTGGAACATCAGGTCATAGACGTAGATGGCGGGGAAGGTGGTCGAGATCCCCGGGCCGCCTTTGGTGAGGGCGGCCACCAGGTCGAAGGTCTTGATGGCGAACTGGATCTGGATCACGGCGACCGCCAGGAAGATTGGCGCAATCGTTGGCAGAAGCACTTTGCGATAGATGCGGAAGGTCGATGCGCCGTCGATCTGAGCGGCCTTGACGAGATCCTGATCCACCGAGCGCAGACCGGCCAGGAAGAGCGCCATGGCAAAGCCCGAGGCCTGCCAGACGCCGGTGATGATCACCGCGTAGATCGCATAATGTCGGTCGCTGGCGAGTGCGAAACTGAAGCTCGTCCAGCCCAGTCCGCGCACCAGCGCCTGGATGCCGTCGACCGGGTTGTAGAGCCAGCTCCAGACCGTGCCGGTGACGATGAAGGAAACGGCCAGCGGATAGAGGAAGATCGTGCGCCAGGCAGCTTCGCCGCGCACGCGCTGATCGATCAGGATTGCCAGCAGCAGTCCGACGGCCATCGAGCCGACGATATAGAAACCGCTGAACAAAAAGAGGTTGGTGTAGGCGATGTTCCAGCGCCGGTTCGCCCAGAGCGACGCGTAGTTGTCCAGGCCGACGAAGCCGTAGGTCGGGAGCAGCGAGGAGTTCGAGACAGAGATGTAGAGCGTCCAGCCGGTGAACACGAAGACGTAGACGAAGCTCGCCACAAGCGAGGGGCCGAGCACCAGCAAGGGCATCGCGGAGCCCAGCCGCTCCCGCCAAAGGCGGGCGGGCGCCGGGACCGGCAGGATCAGGTCGTGGTTTGACATTCAGAGCACGGGACTGGCAGGGCGCGGGATGGAGGATGGCCGGGTGCGGATAGAAATTGCGCCCGGCCGTTCCTGTCTACTTCTGTGCTTCTGCCGCGTCGGCCATCGCATTGGCGCCGGCTTCGGCTGACATGTCGGGCGTCGCCACGAACTCGGTAATGGAGTCCATGATCGCGCCGCGCATCTTCTGCGGGACGGTCATGTTGTGCGCCATCGAGCGGACCAGCGTGCCCCCCTTGATCGAAGCCTGCAGATCCTTCTGCGAAAGCTGCTGGCACGGATTGAAGCCCTTCGACAGATCGATATCCAGGCGCGCGGGGATCGAGCCCTTGGCCTGGTTGAAGACCGTCTGGAAGTCGGGCGACAGGATCAGGCTGGCCAGCAGCTTCTGGCCGTCGATGTAATCCTGGTCCTTCTGCTTGAAGAACACGACCGAGTCGGAGTTGAGGATGAAGCCGGGTTTGCCCCAATCGGTCGGCGCCTGGGCGCAGACATAGTCGGTGCCTTCCTTGAAGCCGGCGGCGGTCAGCAGGCCGATCGTCCAGTCGCCCATGATGTGGAACGCCGCGTCGCCCTTGCCGACGAGCGCCGACATCGAATCCCAGTCGCGGCCTACCATGCCCGGATCCATGTACTTGCTCGCCATCAGGCGCATCTGCTCGAAGGCCTTGACCATCCCGGGGCTGCGCATGGATTCGACGTCGCCTTCGACGAAGGCCTTGCGATAGAGGTCGATGTCCTGGCCGTAGAGCACGACCTCGAACACCGTCGAATCCGTCCAGTCGGCGGTCGAATGCGAGATGCAGATCTTGCCTGAGGCGACGATCTTGTCACAGGCTGCATTGAACTCGGCCCAGGTCTTCGGCATCTCCGCCACGCCGGCGGCCTGCATGACCTTGGGCGAGGCCCAGAGCCAGTTGATGCGGTGGATGTTCATGGGAGCGGCGACCCATTTGCCGGTCGGCTTCATCACCGGAAGCAATTCCGGCGCCACCACCTTCTCCCATCCTTCCGAGGCCGCCAGCTCGTCGAGATCGGCGGTCATACCGGTCTCGTTCCACTCGGCGATTTCCGGACCTTTGAGCTGCACGGCAGGCGGGGCATTGCCGGCGATCACGTCGGCCCGCAGCTTGGCCAGCGTATTGGCCGTGTGACCGGCGATCGAGGTCTGTTCCCATTTGCCGCCCTTGGCGGTGAACATCTCGCCGAGCTTGGCGATCGCCTGGGCGTCCGATCCTGTCGCCCATTGGTGCAGCAGGTTCGTCTTTGGCTCGGCGGAGGCTGCCCCCGCGACAAAGGTCCACGCAGCAGCGGCCGCGAGGGCGGTCATGACGCACTTCATTGTTTCACTCCCATATGGTGTTGCACGGTTCGTCTCGACCGCTTATGGCCGCGGTTTGAAGCCGCAACCGGCGAGATTGGTTATCTCGAGTTCTTTCCAAGATGACATATTGGAGCTATCAGTCAACGATGTTTATGTTGATCCATGACAAAACCTTCGCTTAGAACCTGGCTGATCGACAGACCGTCCGCGTCGCCGGAGAGCATGATCGTGCGCTGCCTGAGCGAGCGCGGCGTGCTCTCCGCGTCGCAGATCGCACGCGTCACCGGTCTGGCGCGCTCGACTGTCTCAACCGCTCTCAACGGTTTGAGAAAGTCGGGGATGGTGATCGAAGCCGCGGCCAGCAGCGATGGCATCAGAGGGATCGGCAGGCCAGCCGCGGCCGTGACGCTCAATCCGACAGCGGGCACATGCGTCGGAGTTCACCTGGCTCTTCAGCAGATACGGCTCATCGTCGCCGATGTCTCGCATTCCGTCATTGCCGAAAAAACTATCCCCATGCCTCTGGACTACCAGCCGCAACAGGCGGCCCAGATGGTCAAATCGGCAATTGCCCAATCTTACAAGGAAAACGGTCTGCCTTTGGCGGGGCTCCTGGGGGTTGGGGTTTCCGTCTCCGGCCCTGTCAGCCGCGATGGAGTGGTGCTGCGCGCGAGCATGGTTCCAACATGGGCCGGCGTCAACATACGAGATGTGTTCGGACCCGTCCTGGAACAGCCGATCTTCGCCGACAACGAGAGCAACTGTTCGGCCATTGCGGAGCTAATGTGGGGTGCGGCCATCGGCCAGGACGATTTCGTGCTGTTCAAGATCGATCTGGGTGTCGGCGGGGCCATTGTCCAACATGGCCGGCTGGTGACGGGCATCGCCGGCGGCGCCGGCGAATTCGGGCACATCAGCATAGATCCCGGCGGCGATCTTTGCCGGTGCGGCAATCGCGGATGCCTGGAACTGTACGCGAGTTTTGCCCGGCCGCTGGAACAGATTTCGCGTATCGTTGGGCGGCTAGTCACCATGGACGATGTCATCACCATGGCCGAGCAGGGCGATGTCAGGGCGTTGCGGATGATCGAGGACACTGCCGAGATCGCCGGCCGGGGTCTTGGCTTGATCGGCTCGGTGCTCAATCCGCCGCTCATCATCGTCGGCGGCCACATGGCTTTGGCGGGCGACATTCTGTTGACGCCGTTGATCGCATCCTATGAACGCCACACGCTCATCAAGTCCCGCGATATCGCTCCGGCCCTGCGCACGCGGATAATCGTTGGCAAGCACACTGAGAACGATGCATTGCTGGGCGCAGTCGGCCTCGTGCTGAGACACCAGACGAAAGAACTGTCGCTCGGCTAATGCATGTCGCCCAGAAGTGTGCAGCGGTTCTGGGACAACGACATGCATAAAAACAAAGACTTAAAGCGTGTCGCCTGAATCCGTTTCAGCGCGACACGCTTTAATCGTCAGCAGTCGCTCGTGCCAGGTCGCACGGCGGTCTGGCCGGAAAGTCGGCGCGCCAATCCCGCCGTGCGCGCCTTCCTTCACCTATTCAGCCACTGGCGCCGACCGTCCGCTGGTCGGCGCCATAATCGTCTCGGCAGCTACGCGACGAAACGGACCACGCCGCCATCCACCCGCAAAGCCGCGCCGGTTGTTGCCGAAGCCTGCTCCGAGCATGCATAGATGATCATGTTGGCCACCTCATCGGTGGTCGAGAAGCGTTGGATGAGGGTGGTTGGACGCATCGCCTTCAGGAAGCCCTGCTCGGCTTCCTGCTGCGTTATCCCGTTTGCGTCGGCCTGCTTCGCCATGAAGTCGCCCAGGATCTCAGAGCGGGTAGGTCCCGGCAAGACGGCGTTGACGGTGACGCCCGTGCCCGCGACCGCCTCGGCAAGCCCGCGCGAGATCGCGAGTTGAGCTGTCTTGGTCATGCCGTAGTCAAGCATTTCCTTGGGGATGTTGACCGCGGACTCGCTGCTTACAAACACGACACGACCCCAGCCTTTCACCACCATCCGCGGCAGGTAATGACGGGTCACGCGCACGCCACTCATTACGTTCAACTGGAAGAGGCCGAGCCAGTCCTCGTCGGGGATCTTCGCGATGTCCTCGACGCCATTGTAGCCCCGGAGGTGAGCCGTACCAACGTTGTTCACAAGGATATCGGCGTCCGGCGCCTGCGCGATCAAGGCCTCGGCACCCTCCGCTGTCGCAAGATCGGCGGCGATGCCCGAGATGTCGCTTCCGGGAAAGGCCTGCCGCATCTGCCGCACCGCCTCGTCGACCCGGCTACTCCCACGGCCGTTGACGACGACCGATGCGCCGGCGCGGGCCAGCCCCTCCGCCGTCGCGCGGCCGATACCGGCGGTCGATCCGGTGACAATCGCCTTGCGGCCCCTGAGTTCAATATTCATATCATTCATCTCCAATGGTAGGTGGTGATCATCCGCCGATCCAGGCTGGAATCGCCCGTCGCCAGTTGAGTACCGACAATATTTGGACGAAGGCTGGCCCAGCACTGTTCGGTCGAAAGCATCACGGCCCAGGCGACGCGGCGAGACCTCAGGACAAGCACGTCAATCTGCCTTGTTCGCGACTTCCGCCTCCGCAGCGCGGGCGAGGCGTTCAACCCATTCCTGGTGATAACGGTAGAGTGCACCGGGATGCTTGCGCCCGAGTTCCTCAAGGAACCAAGGGCCCTGCTGCGTTTCTTCGGTCAGCACATGGCAGCCATCGGCTGTAGGAGTGATGACCCAGCCGTGGTACGCGCTCGATCCGCTAACGTCGCCATCGACTGTTGTCGCCCATGCCAGCCTGCGGAAGGGCTCGCACTCCGTCACGACCAGGCTCATCGGAAAGCCAACCGTCACCCGGGTGTATCTGGTTTCAAGCGCCAGTTCCGGCTTGCCGGTCAGGATCCTGACCTGATCTTCGGCGGGAAAGTAGCTCGACCAATTCTCGGCATCGACCAGCAGCTTCCAGACCACTTCAGGCGGCGCCTTCACGTCAATGTCGTTGAGTGCGTAGATAGCCGACGTTTTCGGATCATATCGCTCGGGCCAAATGACGTGGTCATACATCGGTCACTGCTCCTTCTTGAACAGGTCCTGGAAGATCAGCTGGCCCCAAGTGCGGCCGCGTGCGTGCACCAGCGCGCCACCCTCGTTGAGCTTTCCCAGCTTGACGGGTGCGAACCCGAGTTGTTTGGCCAAGGCCGCCACGGGAGCGATCGCGTCCTCGTCGTCGCTTGACAGAAAGACGACCCGGTGGCCGCCCTCGACGATCGGATCGGTAGCCAGCGTGGCCGCAATCAGGTGATTGAACCCTTTGACGAGCTTGGCGCCGGTGAACGCCTTCGCGACGAAGGCGGAGGACGGGAGACCGTGCAGCTCTTCAGGCACCGGAAACGCGTTCGTCGCGTCGATGATCGTCTTGCCTTCCCAGTTCGGCAGGGCCTTCGCGACCTCGCGGTGCTCCCAGAACGGGGTTGCCAAGATGATCGTGTCGGCCTCGACCGCATCCCGCAGCGACTTGGCGACGACCGTGGGTCCGATCGCCCGGGCCTGCGGCGCCAGCGCCTCGGGCGGCCGGCGGCTCGCGACGGTCACGTCGATGTTTTTACGGGCGAAGGCGTGGGCGAGGGCCTGGCCTATCTTGCCGAATCCTACAATCGCATAGCTCATAATACTTCTCCATTCCGTGTTGATATTGATTCCCGGGCCTCGATGGCGCTGGGTTATTTGCCGAGCCCTACGGCGCTCCGAGCAGTCGAATGGAGAGCCGGGCCCGGCGTAGCTCGTCAGAGTTGCGCAAGGCCGCCGTCGACGGCGACCTCGCTGGCAGTCATGAAGCTGCTGTCCGACGACGCGAGAAAGGCAGCCACCGCCCCGATCTCCGCCGGATCGGCCATGCGCTGGAGCGGAGTCATCGAGGCGAAGACCTTCTGGCCCTCCTCGCCTAGCGCTTCCTTCGCGAGTTCGGTCGCCGTCGCCCCGGGCGACAGCACGTTTACCCGGATGCCGGTGCCCTTCAGGTCCTCCGCCCAGGTCCGCGCGAGGTTGCGCACCGCCGCCTTGCTCGCGCTGTAGGCGCTGAATGCCGGGGCACCCGTGGTGCCAGCGCTCGATCCTGTCAGGATAATCGAACCGCCCTTGCCCATCAGCGGCAGCGCCTTCTGGACCGTGAAGATCGTACCCTTCACATTGGTGTCGAAAGTTTCGTCGATGTGCTCGGCGGTGATCTCGCCGAGCGGAAGCGGGCTTCCCGCCCCGGCATTGGCGAAGACGATGTCGAGGGTTCCGCGCTCGGCTTTCACTGCTGCGTAGAGGCGGTCGAGGTCGGCCAGATCGGAGACCGAGCCCTTCACTGCGCGGGCATTAGGCCCGAGGTCGGCCACAGCGGCGTCGAGCGCTTCCTGCCGGCGGCCGAAGATGAAGACGAAAGCGCCGTCCTCGATGAAGCGCTTCGCTGCGGCGCGGCCGATGCCGGTAGCGCCACCAGTGATCACGGCGGTCTTTCCATTCAGTCTGTTCATGTCATGCATCCTTGGTCGTCCGGGGACGCCCCCGAGAACCTCGAAATGGGTCCGCCGACGCCAGTTGTTGAGTGCGGAAGCGCGCACATCGGTGGTGCAAAATCGATCCGGCCGGACGATTGACGCCAGCCGTGACGATCGATGTCCGCCGTTCGGGATTTGGGCTGTGCTCGTCGACATAAGCTATGATGACCGCCCGTGTGCGATGCGTTAGATACGGCCTTTGGAATGCGCACCGCGCGGTGCCGGATTGCACCATGATCGACTGGGATGACATTCGCTACTTTCTTGCCGTCGCCCGCGGCGGCTCGGTGCGGGCTGCGGCTGAGCGCCTCGGTGTGAACCACTCGACCGTGCTGCGACGCGTCGCCCAGCTCGAGGAGCGCCTCGGGGTGCACATGTTCGAAAAGCTGCCTTCGGGCTACCGCCTGACGGCTGCGGGCGAGGAGGTCCTCGAGTTCGCGGACCAGATGGAATCGTCGTCGCACCTGCTGGAGACGCGCGTCTTCGGTCGCGACCAGAGCGTGCGCGGACTTCTGCGGGTGACGCTGGCGCCGCCCCTCGCGACACACCTGCTCATGCCGGACTTCGCCGATTTCGCGCGTCTGCATCCGGACATCGAGATGGAAATCTTGTCGTCCGGCGAGCTGGCAAATCTGACCAACCGAGAGGCCGACGTGGCGATCCGCGTGGTCTACGACCGCAAAACCCTGCCGCTCAATCTTCACGGCCTGAAGGGACCGGAGCTGTTCGGCGGCATCTACATGTCCCGCGATCGACTAGCCGCATGGCGTGCGGGCGCGCCTGATCCCATCCGGTGGATCGTCATAAGCATTCATGGCATCCCGGACTGGGCCCACGAGGGTGAGGTTCGCACCGCCGAGGTTCCGTTCAGGGTCACGGATGCCGAGGCGCAGATCGTCGCGGTGCGGCAGGGGCTCGGGATGACGACACTGCCGTGCTTCGTCGGGGATGCCGACCCCCTGCTGGTGAGGGTGCCGGGCACCGACCTGCACATGTACGGAACGGTCTGGCTTCTCACACAAGGGGAGACGCGCAAGACGAAGCGCGTGCGGCTCTTCACGGAGTTCGTATCCCGCAGGCTCGCCGCGTACGCTCCGCTTCTCGCTGGGCTGTCCATATCGCGCGACTGACGCGCGGCCGGAGTTGTTCTTCGCCTTGGACTTGTCGGCCTTCGTGACCGGACAGGCGCTCAAGGTCGACGGCGGCATCCACTACCACTGACGATCAGCGCACGATCCCGCCGAACCGATGGGAGCGGCGTCGCTCCGCGTCCGATCAGATCCGCGGCCCCGCCACCATGCGTGCGACCCGCGCCATGTCGGCGCTCATTTCGCGATCGTCGTCGAGCGGGGCGACAAGTGCCCGCACGGCTTCATAGCTGCGCCGCGGGCCTTCGCCCATGCTGTCCAGCACGCCGCGCAACTCCACGCCGGTTGCCGCGAAGATCAGTTCCATCGCAACCAGATAGCGCAGGCGCTCGATGATCGCAGCAGTCTTGACCACGACGCGCGGCGCCATCGACGACTGGTCCTCGATACCGTCCGAGATGGCTAAAGGGCTGAGCGACATTGGATTGGCAAGATGCCGGATCTCGGCTTCGAGCGCCGCGACCGGCTTCTGCAGTTCCGCATAGCCCTGGCGGCTGCCGCCCCTGGCCGACAGGAAGCGCGGCAGCTCCGCCACGGTCGGCGACATCAGCTTCATCGAGCGGTTGGCGGTGCCGGCCGCGCAATGCGCCAGCGCCTGGCCGAGGGTTTCCCAAGTCAGCGTGAAAGCAGTGAGGTCGAAATTGCCGTTGGAGACGACCCGCTCGGCCTCGGACAGGATGACCGGATTGTCGCCGGAATGGCCAAGCTCGATCTCCGTTGCCAGCTTCGCCTGTTCGAACGCGTGGAGAAGGCCGCCCCACACCTGCGGCACGCAGCGGAAGCTCAGCGGATCCTGGAGGCGCCGCGCGGCATTGTCCTGCCAGAGCCCGCTGCCCGAAAGCTCGGCCCTCAGCCGCGCGCCGATCTCGCGCTGGCCGAAGGCTGGCCGCGCCGCGAGCGCATCCTCGTCGATGGCCTTGAGCGACGAACGGAAAGCTTCGTAGTTGAGCGCCGCCGCCGCCAGCGACCAGTCGATCAGGCAAGCGACCTCTTCAAGCGCCAGGCATGCGGTTCCGGTCGAGAGGCTATTGGCGACGATGATGGCGTGGCCGTCCTTCTCGCGCAGGTCGAGCGGTTCCAGCCCGGCGGCTCGAAGCGCTTCGGCCGACGCCATGATCCTGCCCTGATACTCCGTCTCGCCGTCGCCGCGCAGCGCCCTCGCCAGATGGCCGAGCGGCGCAAGGTCCGCGGCACCTACCGACCCCCAGGACGGTATCACCGGATGGACGCCGGCGTTGAGCGCCGCGACCAGGCCCATGACCACGCCCTCCGAGGTGCCGGTGCCGCCCGCGGCCATGCCGCAGATGCGCGCGACCATCAGCGCCCGCACCGCCTCCGTCGGCAGCGCCGGGCCGGCGCCCATGGAGTGGCTGAGCGGCACGCTGTGCTGGAAAGCGATCAGATCGGCTGCTGCAAGCGGCGTGTCGACACAGGCGCCGAGGCCGGTGGTGACGCCGTAGAGCGGCTTGCCGAGCTGGGTGAGATGCTCGATGACGGCGCGGCTGGCGCGGATGCGTCGCATGGCTTCCTCGCCGAGCACGAGGCGGGCGTTGCGCCGCGCGATCTCGGCGACATCTTCCGTGCCCAACGGCTTGGCGTCGAGGACGATCACTCTGGCTGTCATCGGGCTATTCCCCAGGCCTCCGGGACTGGTGGCCGAACGAATGCAGGATATCCGGCATCGGCGTCGGCGATTGTCGAAAATCCGCCGTCGCGATTGCCGTTATTTTCGGAGATCCGGATAAGTGGCACGGCGGCCAAAATTTTCCGCGCCGATGTCACAACTGGCCGAGGCTCGCTCGTCTTGAGGTTGGAACCAACGAAAGGAACCGACCATGACCGTCAGACTTGACCCCCTTGCCGCTGCCCCTTCGCTGATGAAGGAGTGGCACCGCGCCTCGCTCGCCATTGCCGGCAGTCTCGATCCGGCGCTTGCCGAGCTCATCGAGATCCGAGCCTCGCAGATCAATGGCTGCGCCAACTGCATCAACATGCACACCACCTATGCCCGCGAGCGCGGCGAGACCGAGCAGCGCATCTATCTGTTGTCCGCCTGGCGCGAGGCGCCATGCTATACCGACCGCGAGCGCGCCGCGCTCGGCTGGACCGAGGCGCTGACCAGGATTTGCGAAGGCCATACGCATGAGGCGGCTTATGAAGCGCTCAAGCCGCATTTCTCCGAGGAGGAGCGCGTGAAGCTCACATTGATGATCAACATGATCAATGGCTGGAACCGCATCGCGGTCGGCTTCGGCGGCTTTGTCGATCCGGCGGCCGTCAAGGCTTCCAACAAGGCGGCTGCCGCCCAGGCTGCCAACAAGGCGGCTGTCGAAAAGGCGGCGGCCGCTTGACGACGGAGCCGGCATTCACGGGCGCGGCGGCGGATTTCGAGCCGCTGCGCCCAAAGCTGATGCGGGTCGCCTACCGCATGCTGGGCTCGGTCGCCGATGCCGAGGATGTGGTGCAGGAGGCCTTCATCCGCTGGATGAGGACCGAGCGCACTGAGGTGCGCCAGCCCGAGGCGTTCCTGCGCCGCACGGTCACGCGGCTGTGCCTCGACCAGCTCAAATCCGCGCGGCATCAGCGCGAGACCTATGTCGGCCCCTGGTTGCCTGAGCCGCTGGTGGACGAAGATGAGGCCGATGACGTCACCTTGCCGCTGATGATGGCGCTGGAGCGCCTGTCGCCGCTCGAGCGCGCCGCCTTCCTGCTGCATGACGTGTTCGGCTTGCAATTCGAGGAGGTCGCGGCGGAGATCGAGCGCGATCCGGCCGCCTGCCGCCAGCTCGCGGCCCGTGCGCGTGAGCATGTCCGTGAGGCGCGGCCTCGCTTCAAGGTCGAGAGACAGCGCGGACTTGAGATCGCCGAGGCCTTCTTCAACGCTTCGCGCAGCGGCGACATGAAAGCGCTTGGCGCGATGCTGAGCGCCGACGTCACTGCCCACGCCGATGGCGGCGGCAAGCGTCCGGCGGCGATCGAGCCGGCCCTCGGGTTCGAGGCGGTCATGACGCAATACGCGGTCGTGGCGGCATGGCTCAAGGACAACCGCTCGAAGCTGGTCCGCTACGGCTTCATCAATGGCCTGCCCGGCTTCGTCACGCTGGAGGTCGACGGCGAGCTCCAGACCACCGCTCTCGACATCGAGGATGGCAAGATCACGGCGATCTATGTCATGCGCAACCCCGACAAGCTGCGGCACCTGCATTAGCTCGAATGGGAACTTTTGCTCCGCTGGCGATTTGGATATGTTGCGGATCCAAATTGCCGGAAGGTTGCCGCTTATGAAATGTTTTGCGATCTCGGTGCTTGTGCTTGCGGCGGCGGCCACGATGACGGCCCCGGCTTCCGCCGGCGAACGGTATCGCCACCCGATCACCGGGCACGAGCGCTATGTTCCGGTTGGCGACGACATCATCGACACGCTGTTCGGCGGTCCGCGCTATTACGACCAGCAGATGACCACCACGGCAGCCGACGCCTGCGCCTACCATCGCGTCGGACCGGACGCGAATGCTGTAAACGACATCAACGACCAATATTGCGGGAAGTAGTGCGCAGGCGGCATTGCATGCTGGCCACTCATCGATAAGCCTCGATCCTCTTTGTCTTCATAGTCCCCGCGAACCGATCGGAGCCGCTGGGTCGGCTGCGGTTGCTTGGATTTCGCTTCCTTTCAATGCCGATCCTGCCTTGGTGAACCATCGCACACATTCGATCGGAGCATTGTATACAAAAAATAAGAAATGCGTTGACAATCTATCGGCACCGGTTTCCCTTACGCTATCCGCGCAGCCTATGAGCAAAACACAAAGCGCGATAACCAAGGGGAACTGCAGATATGATCAACCGTCGCTCGACTCTGAAATCAATGGCGCTCGGCGCCGTCTCGGCCCTGGCGATTGCCGCTGTCGGCATTTCGTCCGCGCAGGCTGAAAACAAGGAACTGAAAATAGGCTTCGTTGGCGTCACCAGCGGCCCTGCGGCCGCCTGGGGCACCTCGAACGTACGCTCCATGCAGGCCCGCGCCGCCTGGCTCAACGAGACCGGTGGCGTCAAGATCGGCAATGACACCTACAACATCAACATTGTCACCTTCGATGATCAAAAAGACCCCAAGCGCGCCATCGCCGGCATGGAGAAGATGGCGCAGGAAGGCATCCACTATGTCGTCGGGCCGAACGTCGATGACGGCGCCGCCGCGGTACGCCCGGTCGCCGAGGCCAACGGCATCATCTATTTCCCTTACGCCTTCCCCAAGGCGCTCTACCAGAAGCCCGCCTCCAATGCCGTGCTCGGTATGATCGCCAATTACCAGTCGGGGCCGGCGATCTACAAATACCTCAAGGAAAACAAAGGTGTGAAGAAGATCGCCTTTGTCGCGGCCAATGAATCCGACCCGCTCAGCCAGCGCGACAGCGGCGTCGAGGCGGCGAAGGCTCTGGGACTGGAAATCGTCGCCCAGAACGACACCTACCAGAACGACACACGCGACTTCACGCCGGTGCTGACGCCCATCGTCGCGCTGAAGCCCGACCTGCTGGTGCTGTCGGGCGTGGCGCCGGCCAATGCGCCGCTGCTCATCCGCGCCGCCCGCGAGCTCGGCTATGAGGGCCTGATCTCGACTGAAACCGCGCAGGACGCCAAGGTTCTGGAAGAGGGCGCCGGCGAGTACGCCAACGGCTTCATCTCCGTCGGTGGCGCCTCGACGCCGGAGATCGCTTCGGATCAGATGAAGGAATTCGTCACCCGCTACACCAAGATGTTCGGCGAATACAACGACGAGTCCAATACCAAGGTCTACGCGCTGGAATACATCCTCGACACGCTGAAGGCCGATCCGGCGGCAATCAACGACGTCGCGGAATTCAAGAAGACCATGGACACCTTCGCCGCGCCCAATCCCTTCCTCAAGGGCGACGCGAAGCTGAGCTATGTCGGCGCGACGTCCTTCGGCCAGAAGCGCCAGCTCTCGGTACCGATGGTGGTCAACGAATACAAGGACGGCGCTTTCCAGACGCTGTTCGTCGGCTCCGTCGACTAGCATCACCTTCGAGCGTCACTTCCCCAGCTTGCCGCGGGGTCCGGCAATAGGGCCGGAACCCCGCGGAAGATCGAAGGTGTCCATGGAACAGGTCATCGCCAACGGATTATATCTCGGTGCCCAGTACGCTCTGATCGCGTTGGGCTTGACCCTGATCTTCGCCCTGATGAACGTGCTCAATTTCGCCCACGGCCAGATGTATGTGCTGGGCGGGTTCATCACCTATACCGTCTATGGCCAGCTCGGCTTGCCTTTCGTGCTGGCGCTGCTCGCCTCCGGCGTGACGCTTGCCGTCATCGGCGCGCTGATGGAGAAATTCCTCTTTCGAACCGTCATCAGGCGCAGTCATCGCGAGGAAAGCACCATGCTGCTTGCCGCCGCGACGGCCTTCTTCTTCGACGCCGTCATCCTGCTCATATTCGGCGAAAAGCAGCGCGGCGTTCCCAAGATCGTCAAGGGCGTCTTCAACGATGCCGGCATCATCATGCCTTACGACCGGCTGGTCGTCGGGGCTTTAGCCATCATCTTCATCGCCGCTTTCGTCTTATACATGCAGTACAGTCGGGTCGGTCGAGCCATGCGGGCCCTCGCCCAGGACCGCGTCGCCGCCCAACTGATGGGTGTCAGGGTCGATCGCTATTCGATGATCGGCTTCGCCATGGGCGCCATGCTCGCGGGCGTTGTCGGTGGGCTCTTGGTCACCATCACCGGCGTCAATTCCGGCATCGGCGGGCCGATCTCGATCAAGGCCTTCCTGATGGTGATGATCGGCGGCGCCGGCGTCGTCGGCGGTGCGATCGCCGGCGGCTTCATCCTCGGCATGATGGAGTCGGTCGGCCTCACCGTGCTGCGCGAATATGGCGACGTGACCTATCTCGTCATCTTTGCCGCCCTGATGGTTTTCCTGTCGGTCCGACCCAACGGGCTGATGGGCAAGCCGTGGGGTTGATCGCGCCATGACCTTCAATCGCAACATCAAGATCGCAGCGGGCGTCGCCTTCCTTGCGATAGTCTTTATCGCCGTGCCGGCCGCGATTTCGGCCAGCGGGCGCTTCGACCTCTATTACACACTGACCTCGGTGGCATTGCTCAGCATCGCCAGCGCCGGTGTCTGGCTCACCTTCTACATCGGCCGCATCAACATCGGCCAAGGTGCCTATGCGCTGACGGGCGGCTACGTCTCGGCCATACTGGTGGTGAACCATGGCTGGTCGTTCTGGCTGACGCTCCCCGTCGCAGGTCTGTTCTGCGCCGCGGCCAGCGTGCTGATCGGCCTGCCGATCCTGCGCCTGCGCGGCGTTTATTTCGCCATGGTCACGCTGGTGCTGACCGAAGTGGCGCGCCTGCTCGCGCTGGCGCTGCCGATCACCAATGGCGCCAAAGGCATTGTCAGCATCCCGCTGCCGGGCGCGCTGTCGGTCTTCGGCATCACGCTGATCCCCGATTTCGCAACGCTGCAGAATTCGCGGCTCGCCTTCTATCTGCTGGCGGCCACGCTGATGGTGGTCTGCTTCGCGGTCATGTACCGGCTGGTGAATTCGCGTATCGGCAAGCTTTGCCAGTCCCTGCAGCAGAATGAGGAACTCGCTTCCTCGATCGGCGTCAACATCGCGTACCTGCGCGTCATCGCCTATGCCGTCTCGTCCTTCTTCGGTGGCGTTTCCGGCGCGATCTTCGCCGCCATCTCGCAGTCGATCTATCCGTCGAGCTTCACGGTCACCGATTCCGTCAACTTCATGCTGAACTGCTTCCTCGGCGGCCTCGGCTATGTGTTCGGTCCGATGCTCGGCACGCTGGTGCTCTATTTCGGCTGGGACCTCTTGTTCCAGACCGGCCAGTTCCAGTTGCTCATCTATTCCGGCCTGATGATCGTCTTGATGCTGGTGCTGCCCAACGGCTTGCTCAGCCTTGCCGAAATGACCCGGAAGAAGGACTGAGCCATGGCCGAAATGCTCGAAGTCTCCGGCCTCACAAAACGCTTCGGCGGTCTCGTCGCGGTCAACAACGTTTCCTTTTCGGTTCGCGAAAAGGAGATACTCTCGGTGATCGGGCCGAACGGCGCCGGCAAGTCGACGCTGTTCAAGTTGATCGCGTCGTTCCTGCGGCCGACAACGGGCGAGGTGCGCCTGAAGGGCGAACGCATCTCCGGTCTCGCCCCCCACATCGCCGCCCGCAAGGGCGTGGTGCGCACCTTCCAGGAGACGACGATCTTCAAGAACATGAGCGTGCGCGACAACGTCGTCATTGCGCACCATTTGCGCTCGAAGGCGAGCCTGTTCGGCTTCTTCCTCGGCACCGGCGCGGCCAAGGCCGACGAAGCCGCCTTCGGCGCCTCGGCCGACGAGATCCTGGCGTTGCTGGGCCTCTCCTCGCTCGCCGGCGAAATCGCGCGCAACCTGCCGCACGGGCATTTGCGGGCGCTCGGCATCGCCATCGGACTTGCCACCGATCCTTCCATCCTGCTGCTCGACGAGCCCTTCGCCGGCATGAATCATGACGAGACGATGCGCATGGTCGAGATGGTGCGGCGCCTGCGCGAGCTCGGCCTCACCATCCTGCTCGTCGAGCATGACATGCCGGCCGTGATGAAGATCTCCGACCGTCTCGTCGTGCTCAATTTCGGACAGAAGATCGCCGAGGGAACGCCGTCGGAAATCCAGGCCAATGAGAAGGTGATCGAAGCCTATCTCGGCAGCGAAGACGAGGCGATCGGCCTATGAACCAGATCCTCAACTTCGCCAATGTCGAGCTCTATTACGACCACGTCTATGCGCTGAAAGGTGTCTCGCTCGAGGTCAACGAGGGCGAGACCGTCGCGCTGATCGGCGCCAACGGCGCCGGCAAGTCGTCGATCCTTCGCGCCATCACCGGCCTGCGCAAGATCAGGTCCGGCGAAATCCACTATGGCGGCAAGCGTATCGATGGCGCCGCCCCCGACGAGATCGTCAAGATGGGCATCGCCATGGTGCCGGAAGGGCGCCGCGTCTTCCCCTTCATGACGGTCAGGGACAATCTCCTGATGGGCGCCTTCACGCGCACCAGCAAATCCGAGATTGCCGCATCGATGGAGATGGTGCTGGGGCGGTTTCCCCGGCTGAAGGAGCGCTTTTCGCAGGCTGCCGGCACGATGAGCGGCGGCGAGCAGCAGATGCTGGTCATCGGCCGCGCGCTGATGGCGAAACCGAAGCTTTTGCTGCTCGACGAACCGTCGCTCGGCGTCGCGCCCAAGCTCGTCCAGGATATCGCCCGCTCGATCGTAGCCATCAATCGCGACGAGAAGGTCAGCGTCCTGTTGGTCGAGCAGAATTCCCGCATGGCGCTGCGCATTTCGCAGCGCGCTTATGCGCTGACCACCGGCAGCGTGGCGCTGAGCGGCAACTCCGCCGAATTGCTGACCGACGACAGGGTCAAGCGTCTTTATCTCGGCGGTGAGATCTGAGGCTGATTGGAATGCGCATACTCGTCATCAATCCCAACACCACCGCATCGATGACCGCCAAGATCGGCGAGGCGGCGGCGAGCGTCGCCTCCAGCGCGACCCAGATCGTCGCCGTCAATCCGGCCGACGGCCCGCCGAGCATCGAAGGTTATTTCGACGAGGTCTTCGCCATACCTGGCATCATTGCCGAGATGGGCAAGGCTCCGGCGGATGCCTATGTCATCGCATGCTTCGACGACACCGGGCTCGACGCTGCCCGCTGCGCCACCGATGCACCCGTCATCGGCATCGGCGAAGCAGCGTTTCACATGGCGAGCCTTGTCGCCGGCAAGTTCAGCGTCGTCACCACGCTTGCCCGCTCGGTCCCGGCGATCGAACACAATTTGGCGAAATACGGCCTTGCCTCACGCTGCGCCAAGGTGCGCTCATCCGAGGTCGCCGTGCTCGAACTGGAACGTCCAGGCTCCAACGCAAGACATCGGATTTCGCAGGAGATCGCGCGTGCCATCAGCGAGGACAGGGCCGAAGCGATCGTGCTCGGCTGTGCCGGCATGGCCGATCTTGCGCACAGCCTGTCGGAAGAGCACGGTGTTCCGGTGCTGGATGGGGTCGTCTGCGCCGTTACCCTGGCCGAGAGCCTGTTCAAGGTCGGCTTGAAGACATCGAAGATCGGCGGCTATGCGGCTCCGCGTGGCAAGCGGTTTGCCGGCATGTTCGCACCGCTGTCACCCACGGAGGCCGAGGTCGTTTAGGCAGCTTGATGCTGCCGGACGATCGGCCGACACCCGGACAGGTGGGATTGACCGCCACGCGAGCGATACTAGATTGGACGGGCTGCTGGCGATTTGGGGGCAGATTGGGCCATTTCGGGCCCGCGCATTGAAAGTATGTTGACGATACTCAGGCAAGAAGATCGTGACGAAAAGCCGGCGGCGCGCTGGTCGCCGATCTATTATGGGCTGAGGGACGCCATAGTCAGCCACCGCCTCGCCCCCGGCACCAAGCTCCCGGAAGACGAGCTTGCATCGATCTATTCGGTAAGCCGCACCGTCGTGCGTGCCGCCCTGCAGGCCCTTGCGCACGACCGGCTGGCGCGACTTGAGCCCAACCGCGGCGCCTTCGTCGCCCAGCCGTCGAAGATCGAGGCCCGCGAGGTATTCGAGGCGAGGGCGCTGATCGAACCCAAGGTGGCCGCGCTTGCCGCCAGGGCAGCGGTGCCGTCGGACATCGTGCAATTGCGCCAGCATCTCGAAAAGGAGCATGAGGCGCTGCATGACGGCCGCGACAGCGATGCCATCGTATTGTCGGCGCGCTTCCATGTCGGCATAGCCGAGATCGCCGCGCATTCGGTGTTCACCAACTTCGTCCGCGACCTCGTTTCGCACTCCTCGCTGATCATTGCGCTTTACTGGAAGCGCCGCGACGCGACCTGTGAGAAGCACGCCCATCACGCCCTGGTCGACGCCATCGAGGCCGGCGACAGCGCCGATGCCGCCGCCCTGATGAACAGTCATCTGGTCGACCTGCTGTCGGGGCTGGATCTCACTGACAAGGTGGAGAAGTCCGACAGTCTGGCCGATTTGCTGCGCGCCTGAAGGAGGCGTGCCCCGTTAGGCCGCCGCTGCCGCCTGCGAATAATCCATCCGCTCGAGGTCGGCGATGAGGCCGGGTCCGGTCGGCTGCCAGCCCAAATGCCCACGCGTCCATGCGCTGGACGCCGGCATGTCGAGGCCGGCGAACATGGAAAGCCATTCGAAATGGCCGGCCGCTTCTTCCTGCGAGAGCGAGGCCACCGGCACGTTGAGGCCGGCGCCGATCACTTCCGCGATTTCGCGCATGGCGATGCCTTCCTCCGCGACGGCGTTGTAACGCACGCCGGCTTCCTGCTTGTCCAGCGCTAAACGATAGAGCTTCGCGACATCCAGCACATGCGCCGCCGACCACCGGTTGCGGCCGTCGCCAATATAGGCCGACACGCCCTTGGCGCGCGTGAGCGGCACCAGCGGTGTGATGAGGCCCTGCTTCACCGTGTCATGCACCTGCGGAAGCCGCACCACCGCTACCTTGACGCCCTTCTCGGCCATCGCCGCGCCGGTAAGCTCCGACAGGATACGCGGATTGGGATGATCGGTGTTGAACACGTCCTCTTTCGCCGGCTGTCCGGGCCCAGGGCTACCCATACCGACGCCGGAGGTGATGACAAGCAGCCGGTCCGAACCGGCCAGCGTACCGCCCAGCGCCTCGATCACCCGTTTGTCCTTTTCGCAGTTCGCAACAAAGTTCGAGAAATTGTGATCGAAGGCGGTGTGGATCACCGCGTCCGATTTTGCCGCGCCGTCGCGCAGGCTGTCGAGGTCTTCGAGGTCGCCGCGATGGGCCTCGGCGCCCGCGGCCGCAAGCGACCTCGCGCCGGCGTCGGAGCGGGTCAGGCCAAGCACCTGGTGCCCGGCGGCAAGAAGCTCGGGCACGATCCTGGAACCGATGAAGCCGGTCGCGCCGGTAAGGAATACACGCATGGGAGGGTCTCCTCTTGTTGTTTCGAGGCCCTTCTTGCGCTATAACTCATTCTGTTAAAGTAGTGACTTTATCATGGTATAATAGTCAACAGGATCGCGATGCCGGTCGAGACGACCAACAAGCTTGGCACCTTTTTGCGAGATCGCCGCATGCGCCTCGATCCGGCTGCCTTCGGCTTCGCCACGGGGCGGCGGCGCACGCAAGGCTTGCGCCGCGAAGAGGTGGCGCAGCGCGCCAATATCAGCCCGACCTGGTACACCTGGTTGGAGCAGGGGCGGGGCGGCGCCCCGTCCGCCGACGTGCTCAACCGCATCGCGACCGGGCTTATGCTGACAGAGCCCGAGCGCGAGCACCTGTTCATGCTGGGTCTCGGGCGGCCTCCGGAGGTCCGCTACAAAAGCGTCGACAGCGTGACGCCACGCCTCCAGCGTGTCCTCGACGCCTTGGACCCCAGTCCGGCGATCATCAAGACCGCGACATGGGACGTGGTCGCCTGGAACCGCGCGGCGGCGGCAATGCTGACGGACTATTCCAAGCTGCCGCGCGAGCAGCGCAACATCCTGCGCCTGATGTTCGGCAATCCTCGCGTGCGCGACGCGCAGGAGGACTGGCAGAGCGTCGCCCGCTTCGTGGTTGGCTCCTTCATAGCGGATGCCACGCGGGCAGGCGCGGGCGCGGAAATCACCCAGCTCGTCGAGGAGCTTTGCCGGATCAGTCCGGAATTCGAGGCGCTGTGGCGCGACAACGACATTGTTCCGGCCCATGGCGAAGGCGTGAAGCGCCTGCGCCATCCCGAGATCGGACTGATCGAGCTGGAGTTCTCCGTCTTTGCCGTTGACGGGCGGCCCGAGCTCGGCATGATCGTCTACAACCCCGCGACGCAGGCGGATGCGGAACGCATTCAATCGCTGATCTCATCGCGCGCCGCAAAGTGATGGCCACCATGTCCGGAACTGCGCCAAAGTGCGGCGACAAAGCGGAAACAGACACAAAGGCAATCCGGTTAGGGTAATATCCGCCGTCCGACTCCTTTGTGGAAGATGTCTATGACCTCGAATGAGCCCAGTTGGTCGCCCTCCGAAAAGAAAGTTGCCCGTGCTGCCTATGACAAGGCTCTTGAGAGGGCACTGGCCAGCATCATGGCCGAATTCAAAAGACGGGCGAACGCCGCGACCACGGCCTCCGAAATGTGGGAGGTTGAGGACTATCTGAAGGAGCAACGTCGAGATTTGGACCGGACATTCGACTATCGCTATTCGCAGCTGGCGATGGTCTTCGCAATTCTCATCCGGCAGGGATATCTGGACGAGAATTTGCTCTCAGGTCTGTCTGAAGAAAAACGCAATGAGATCCGCAGAATGCTAGCATAAGGGTTTCGAGGCGGTCACCTTCGCACCGCCGCGCGCCTGAGCGCCTGCGGCGGCTGGCCGAAGCTCCTCATGAAAGCACGGCGCATGCGCCCGGCGTCGCCGAAGCCGCTAGCCTCGGCGATATGATCCAGCGGCGCGTTGCTGGTTTCCACCGCCATGCGCGCGGCCTCGAGCCGCAGCCGCTCGACGGCCTTGGCCGGTGTGGCGCCGGTCTCAGTGGTGAAAGCGCGGGCGAAATGCCTTGGGCTCATCGCAGCGCGGTCGGCGAGGCGCTCGACGGTCAAGGGCTCGGCGAGCTTGCCGCGCATCCATTCGATCAGTTCGACGAAGCGGCCTGATCGTCCGCCGAATTCCACAAGGCCGGAGAATTGCGACTGCCCGCCAGGCCGGCGCTGATGGACTACGAGCTGCTGCGCGGTCCGGCGCGCGATTGCCGGGCCGAGATCGTCCTCGATCAGCGCCAGCGCCAGGTCGATGCCGGCGGAGATCCCCGCCGACGTCCACACGCCGCCATCCTGGATGAAGATGCGCTCGGCATCGAGCTTCACCTTCGGGTAGCGGCGGGCGAAATCGTCGGTGCTCCACCAATGCGTGGTGGCGCTGCGTCCGTCGAGCAGCCCTGCCTCCGCCAGCAGATAGGCGCCGGTGCACACGCTTGCCGTCCGGCGCAGCTTTGCCAGCCGCAGCCACACCACGATCTCCTGCGCCGCGGCCATCGAACGGATGATCTCGCCGCCGGAAATGACGGCCGTGTCGAGCGTCCCGGCATCGGAAAGAGGGCGTGCCGAAAGCCGCATGCCGGACGAGCTCTCGATCTCGCCGCCGCCTGGTGCCAGCATATCCAGCCTGTAGCTGCCGGGCTGATAGTGCTCGGCCAGCTCGAAGGCCGCCGCGGGGCCGGCGACGTCCAGCAACTGGAAACCCGGATGGATGATGATGCCTATCGCCCGCATGGCAGTTTTTGCCCGATATATGTCATTTCGGCCAAAACCTAACGGAGCTAGGTTGCCGGTCAAGCGTTAAAGACTGGAAGGACCAAGCCATGAGCCTGCGTATCGCGCTGTGGAGCGCCCTGGGCATTCTCCTGATTGTCGCCGCGGTCGGCGCCGGCTGGATGCTTTCGCTGCCTTCCGCGTCGCTGGCCGCGGTGCAGCCGGCGATCGACGCCAGGGAAGCCGAGGCCACGCTCGCGGCGCTGAAGCCGAAACGGCCCCGCCCGCTGATCGCGATCATCGGCGTCAATGACGGCACCGAGACCACCGATTATCTGATGCCCTACGGCATCCTGCGCCACGCCGACGTCGCCGATGTCGTCGCGCTGGCGACCGAGCCAGGGCCTGTGCAACTGCACCCGGCCCTACGCGTCGAGCCGGATGCGACGACGGCGGCCTTCGATGCCCAGCATCCGGAAGGCGCCGACTACGTCATCGTTCCCGCCATGATGCGCGACGACGATCCGGACGTGTTGAAATGGATCAGGGCGCAGTCGGCCAAGGGGGCCATGGTGATCGGTGTCTGCGTCGGCGCCACGGTGGTTGGCGCTAGCGGCTTGCTCGATGGCAAGCGCGCGACGACGCACTGGTATTCGCTGAAGGAATTGCGCCAGAAACATCCGTCGATCCGCTATGTCGCCGACCGCCGCTACGTCGTCGACGGGAATGTCGCGACCACCACCGGCATCACCGCGTCGATGCCGATGATGCTGACCTTGATCGAGGCGATTGCGGGCCATGAGAAAGCCGAAGCCGTCGCCCGCGATCTCGGCCTCGACCATTGGGACGCGCGCCATGACAGCGGCGCCTTCAAGTTCACCCGGCCTTTCGCGCTGACCGCGATCGGCAACACGCTCGCTTTCCTCAACCACGAGCAACTCGGCATTCAGCTGACGCCGGGCATGGACGAGGTGTCGCTGGCGCTTGCCGCCGACGCATGGTCGCGGACCTTTCGCTCCAGCGCGGTCACCTTCGCCCCAAAGGGCGGCGCCGTCGTCAGCCGGGCAGGTATCCGCATCCTGCCCGACCAGGTTGCAAGCGATTGGCCGGCGGATCGGAAGGTTCCGGCCATGGCGGACATTCCGCCGGCAAAGGCGCTGGACCGGACGCTCGAGGACATCACGGCACGCTACGGCGAGCGCACCACCGATTTCGTCGCCATGCAACTCGAATATCCGCGGATACAGCCGACGCCGTGAAGCGTCAGTTTTGCTTCCGCCTGCCTGCCCGCTTCGGGGAAGTGCCGGTATCGCCCGAATGCCTGATATGGTCGATGAAGGCGCGCAGCTTGGGCAGAACCTGATGCCTTTCCGGATAATAGAGGAACACGCCGGGCGTGGTCACCGCGAAGCGGCCGAGCAGCGCCTGCAGACGCCCGTCGGCGATCGGCGCTTCGGCGATCGGACCTGGCACCTGGGCCAGCCCGACACCCTGGATCGCCGCGCCGAGCAGCGACGGATAATCGTGCGCGATGAGCGGTCCCGACACGATTGCCTCGACGGCCTTGTTGCCGTCGACAAAGGACCAGGGCGCGACCGAGCCGTTCGAGCGGCGCAGGCGCAGGCAGGCATGGTCGCGCAGGTCCTCGATGCGCTCGGGCGTCGCGCGCCGGCGCAGATAATCCGGACTGCCGACGATCACCATCGGAAAGGAGGGCGTCAGGCGAACCGCGACCATGTCGGGCGCGATCAGATCGCCCATGCGGATGCCGGCGTCGAAACCTTCCGCGGCGAGATCGGCCAGCTCGCCGCTGGCGACGATCTCCAGCTCGATCTCGGGATAGGCCTGGCAGAAGGAGGCGATCATCGGTTCCAGCAGCATCGGCACCACCGCGGGCGGCACCGAAAGGCGCAAGAGCCCGGCCGGCCGCTGGCCCATCCCGCGCGCGATCTCGCTCGCGGCGATCAATTCCTCGAAGGCGGGCCGGGCGCGTGCCAAAAAGCGCTCGCCGGCTTCGGTCAGGCCGACGCTGCGCGTGGTGCGGATGAAGAGCGCAGCACCTATGCGCGCCTCGAGCGTCCGTATCGCCTGACTGATCGCTGAAGGCGTGACGGAGAGCTCGGCCGCCGCCTTGCGGAAATTGCGGTGCTTGGCCACGCTCAAAAAAGCCTCGACGCCATCGAGCGCGCCATGCCTGACTGTGAAGTTCTGCTTCATGACCCATCGACATTATCGCGGATAGCCGCTCGCAGAAAGTGGTCGTATTCCTTCCGTGACTTGGAAGCCTGAAGGGAAGTGGCAATGACCGATGAACTCGATCGCGTGCGCGATCACTACCGCGCGACCGGCCTGACCGAACGCCTGAAGACCACCCTGGCTGTCTTCGGGCCGGACGAACAGCGGCTGATGCCCGAGCAACTGGCTACGCTCGACCAGTTCCACACGCGCGGGCTGGCCGCGACAGCCGAGCTCGCCAATCTGGCCGCCATCACCGCCGACATGTCGGTGTTGGATGTCGGATCGGGCGTTGGCGGACCGGCACGGTTTCTTGCCGCGACCTATGGCTGCGAGGTAGTGGGGATTGACCTCAGCGAGCCCTTCGTCGAGGCCGCACGCTATTTGACCGGGCGAACCGGGCAGGATGGCAAAGTGTCGTTCGAAACCGGCAGCGCTTTGTCGCTTCCCTTCGAAGCCGGCCAGTTCGATGCCGCGCTTTTGCAGCATGTGGCGATGAACATCGCCGATCGGCCGCAGCTCTACCGCGAGATCAGGCGCGTGCTGAAGCCGGGCGGAAAATTCGCGACCTTCGACGTCGTGCTCGACGGCGGCGATCCACACTATCCGGTTCCGTGGGCAAAGACGCCGGGCGAAAGCTTCCTGCTGACGGCCGAGGCGACCTGCGAGGCGATCGAAGCCGCCGGCTTCGGCACGCTAGTCCGCCGCGACGACACCGATGCCGCCAAAGCGTGGTTCGCGGAGCTCCGCGCCTCCGGCCCGCCTTCGCTCAATCTCGGCGTCGTCATGGGGCAGGGTTTCCCGGAACTCACCACCAATCTCGGGCGCAATCTCATGCAAGGCCGGTTGGGCATCCTCACAGCGGTGTTCGAAGCCGTTCCGATCAAGGCTTGAGGGAGGGGAAGATGTCACCAGCGATGATCTTCAACATCCATCTTGGTTTAGGCTATGTGCCATGGCTGCTTTGCTTCGCCGCCTACATCTGGCCAAGGCTCAAGTCGATGGACAACCTCGAGGCGCAGCGCGCGATTGCCACGCTGCACAGCTTCCGCTTCTTCGGGCTCGTCTTCCTCGTCCCGGGCGTCATCGGGCCGGACCTGCCCGGCGGCTTCGCCAGTTTTGCCGCCTATGGCGACTTCGCGACCGGTCTGCTCGCCATGTTGGCGCTGCTCGCGGTGGCGAGGCCCGTGATCTTCTGGCCGCTGGTCGTCGTCTTCAACGTCGTGGGCGTGGTCGACATTATCGGTGACTACTATCTCGGCACCACGCTCGACCTTCCCGGTCATGCCGGCCAGTTGGGCGCGACCTACGCGATCCCCGTCATCTACGTGCCGCTGCTGATGATCACGCATGTCGCGGCCTTCTACCTGCTGGCGCGTCGCGGGCTCGGCGAGCCCGTGGCTACCTAGTAGACCGGCGTCGCCATGTGCTTGGGCGCCGGCCATTCGCTCGTGATCTCCGGCTGCACTGGACGCTCGAGATAGGTCGACAGCACGACATAGCTGCGCGTCGAGGTGACGCCAGGCGTGTCGTAGAGACGGGCCAGGAGGCCTTCGAGCGCGCGCGTGTCCTCGGTGCGCACCTTGAGCAGCATGCAAGTGTCGCCGGCGACGGTGTGGATCTCCTCGACCTCCGGATATTTGGATACCGCCATCAGCTCCGGCGTCTTGCCCCAGCCCCTGGTGTCGATATGCACGAAGGCGAGCAACGGCTTCTTCACCGCTCTCGGATCGATGATGGCAGATGTGGCGCGGATCGCGCCGCTGCGCTTCAGCCGCTTGACCCGCTCATGCGCCGCCGGCGGCGACAGGCCGACGCGCTCGCCGAGCTCGGCATAGCTGATGGTCGCGTCCTCGACGAGAACGCCTAATATCTTTCGGTCGACAGGGTCGATCTCGCGGGTCGGATGCTTGTTCCGCTGAATGTCATCTGTTTCTGCGTCCATGTGGAAATTCTCCATTGATGCGGAATTCAATTCGGCCATTATGATGATATGTCGAATGGTGATCAATCAGCAATTCTGACCGCCGCGCCCCGCGCGCCGATCCCGGCCGCCGCCTATCTGCTGACGGGCTGCATCGCCGTCATCGGCTCCAACTCGCTGGTTCTCGGACCGATCGCGCCAGCCGTCGCTGCATCGTTCGGAGCCAGCGTGCCGGCGGTGATGACGGCTGCCGCCGCCTTTGGCCTCGGCACATCGGCCAGCGCGCTCTTCCTTGCCCGCTACATCGACCGGATCGGCGCACGCCGTATGCTGCAGGGCGCGTTGCTGTTGTTGGCCTTGGCGCTGGTCGCCAGTGCACTGGCGCCGACGGTAATGGCGCTGGTCGCGGCCCAGCTCGTTGCCGGCATCGCGGCCGGTATCGCCATGCCGGCGATCTATGCCAGCTCGGCGGCGATCGCGCCGCCGGGACGCGAGAGCGGCACCATCGGTGTCGTGCTGACCGGCTGGACGCTTTCCATGGTTGCCGGTGTTTCGCTGTCGGCGGTGCTTGCCGATCTCATCCACTGGCGCGCCGTCTTCGCCGCCGTGGCGCTGCTGGCGGGAACCGCCGTTGCCGGCCTGGCGATGAGTTCGCTGCACGACACGAGGAAAAGCGGCCCGGCGCCGTCGCCATTGGGCGCGCTCGCCGTGCCAGGCATCGTGCCGCTGCTCATTGCCTGCGGCGCCTTCATGACCGCCTTCTACGGCGTCTACGGCTATCTCGGCGACCATCTCCATGAGGCCCTTGGCGAGCCGGTCAGCGCCAACGGCCTGGCGGCGGTCGCCTACGGCCTCGGCTTCGGCGCGGCCGCTTTACTCGATGGCGTCATCGACCGCCTCGGCGCGCGTCGGGTCATGCCCTTCGCCTATCTGCTGGTCGCCGCCGTCTATGTCGCGATCGCCCTGGCGAGCGGCGGCTTCGGCGCATTGGTTGCAACGATCGCGATCTGGGGCCTTGCCAACCATTTCGGGCTGAACGTGCTGGTCATGCGCCTCACCGCGCTCGATCCGTCGCGCCGCGGCACCATCATGGGGCTGAACAGTGCGGTCACCTATCTCGCCGTCACCGTCGGCACCGCGGGCTTCGGCCCGCTTTATACGAGCCTGGGCTTCGCCAACTGCGCCTTGATCGCGGCCGGATTGATGCTGGTAGCGGCGGGCGCTGCGGCGTGGCGGTCGGCGGGCTGATGGTCTGCGCAGTCAGTTCGGGTTCGCAACGACAACCGTGCGCGCGGCCTTTATCAGCCATGGGCATGCGTAATAGTCGCTTATCCGATTGATGGTCCCGTCGGCTGCTTCGATCCGAACCGGATACGCTGGCTTCCAGCTGTCTTCGCTTCGGTGGAGCACGAGCAGCATGATCTCGCCATCGACCGCGCCGATCGCCATCTTCCAATTGTCCTCGCCCTTTTCATATTCGACGAAGTAGATCGATTCCGACAGGGGACCCCTGAAGCAGTCCGAGACCCGCAATTGGGCGTCCGCGCTGGTCAATGCCCGCACGCCGTCCCAGTCACGGCGGTTGAAGAGTTCGACATAGTGCGCGAGCAGTCTTGCAAGCTCGGGATCTGGCGAAGGCTCCAAGCGGACGGCTGGCTGGCACGGCAGCGCGGCCAGTTTGGCGCGGCCACGGCTCAACGCAGCCTTGACGCCGCCGACCGTCGACCCGACGAGGTCGGCAATCTCTTCCAGCGAATGGTCGAAGACGTCCTTCAACAGGACGCAAGCCCGCTCCTTCGGCGGCAGGTGGATCACCAGCCGTTCGATGGCACGATCGGCGCCCTGGCCCGCCGGTTCGGCCGGCATAACGATCTCGTCGACCGCGAAATTGGTTTCAGCGCGCCGCCGCGTTTGCCGGTTGCGCAGGAAATCGATGCAGCGGTTATGCGCGGTGCGAAACAGCCAGGAACGAAGAGCGCCCGGATCGTCGATCTTCTCGATCTTGCGATAGATCTCGAACAGCGTTTCCTGCATGACGTCCTCGCCGTCGAGTGGCGAGCCCGTCATGCGCGTGCAATAGCGGTGCAGCCGTTCCCGCAAATGCGCAACCGTTTCCAAGAATGCGGCATAGCGAATGTCGAAGAGGCCGCTTGGCTCAAGTCTTGGCTGTATCGTCATGGCAAACCGAACACCGTTATGCGCGTCCCGCGAGGCAAGGTCCGTCATCCTACATCAGCCTGATGTCGTCGGGAGTCCGATCGAAGCGATCATGCCTGCCGTCGACATGCATCACGGGCGCCGCCGCCAGCTCTTCTGGATCGATGCCGTCGAGAGCCGCTATCGGAATGGCGAAGACGATGCCGCCAAGCGACGGGATATCGCCGCGCGCCGGCATGCGCACGCCGCAGGTCGCGCAGAAGTGATACTGGATGCTGGGCGCCTCCCTGCCGGGCGGGGTCCATTGATATTCGGTCTGCGCTTCGGTGCCGGACATGAGGCGGTAGTGCCGAGGACCGACGAAGCCCACCCAGGAGCGCGTCTTGGTGCATGTCGAGCAATTGCATTTGACCGTTCCCTGGCTGAGGTCGATATCGGCCTCGAACCGAACTTTGCCGCAATGGCAGCTTCCTGCGTAGGTCTTCAGCATAGCTCCATGGTCTCCGTGCTGGCCGACCGGCACGAACGCCGGCCGACTCCAAGACGCATGGCAGCGAGAAAAGGATACGTGCCGGTGATTATTTCATTACGCGCCAGGGTCATTTCAGCACGCGATAGGTCAGCGTCACGATGCCGCTTTCGAAGCGGCGCGTGTCCATGAGCTCCAACCTGACCAGGGACGGATCGACATCCTGGAACGCGCGCTTTCCGTGGCCGACCCGAATCGGCAGGATCGACAGTTGATACTCGTCGACCAGCCCGCCGGCGAGCAGGGTCTGGTCGAGCTGGCTGATGCCGTATTTCAGTATATCGCCGCCGCCCTGCGCCTTTATCGCGGCGAGGCCCTCCGCGACGTCGCCTTCGATCAGTGAGGCGTTCCAGCCGACCTTTTTCAGGGTTCGCGACGCGACCAGCTTCTTCAGCCCGTTCATGCGGTCCATATACTTGCCCTGGATCTGCGGCCATCGGCTGGAAAACAGCTCGTAGGTCACGCGCCCGAGCAGGAAGAACTCCGCCTCGCCGGCCTTCGCGTAGGAGTGTTCCAGCGCATCTCCGACAAAGAAAGGTGGCGCCCAGTTCATCGGCGCCTCGATGACCCCGTCGAGCGAAACGAAGCTGCCTACAATCAATTTTCTCATCACAAATTCTCCTGCTGCGTGGGCGACACTCCCAGGACGTTCGAGCTGCGCTCCGGGATACGCGATGCGGGAAATTTTTTTCAAGGACCGGTTTGCCTTGCCGACACCTTGGTTCCTTCGATATGCCTTGGAGCGGTATCGGTCGGAGCTGAAGCGCGATGAAGACGACCCTTGAAGTCACGGCCGAGCCTTTGCCGCAGGACCTCGCTTTCCTGAGCGGGAGCCTTACCGCCTTCAACGACGACGACGTCGGCGGGTCAGGCCGGACGCCGCTGGCGGTTTTTGTACGCGACGAGCGTGGCGTCATCGTCGCCGGAATTTCCGGCTACACCGCCTGGGGCTGGCTTTACGTGCAGTGGCTGTGGGTCGACGAAAAGCTACGCGGCCGGCGCATGTCCGCCGGCATGCTCGACGCTGCCGAACAGGAAGCCATTGCACGCGGCTGCCACGGCGTATGGATCGACACCTTCAATCCGATCGCCGAGAAGGTCTATCAGCGCCAGGGCTATGAGCCGTTCGGCAAATTGCCTGACTTTCCCGTCGGCCGCAGCCGCATCTTCCTGCAGAAGAAACTGCCTTAACCCGCCAGCTTTCCGCCGCGCATCGGCTTTGGCGCGCCGGTGGTGCTCGGAAAGCTGATCGGCAGGCCGCGCAGCACGCGCACGGCGAGGAAAGCAAAACACTCCGCTTCCACCGCGTCGCCCTTCCATCCAAGCGTCTCGGCCTGCACGACCTCGACGCCGGCGCGGCTTTCGAGCATCGCCATCATCGTCGGGTTGTGGCGGCCACCGCCGCTGACGGCGAGCCGCTTCGGCCGGTGCGGCAACAGGTCGAGTGCCTTGCCGACGGCGGAGACGGTGAAGGCCGTCAGCGTCGCCGCGCCATCCTCCGCGCTGAGCCCCTCGGCCATCGCCGCTGTGAAGTCGAAGCGGTCGAGCGACTTCGGATAGGGTTTTGTCAGATAGGGGTGCTGCAGCAGCCTGGCGAGCCGTTCCTCATCGACCGTGCCGGCGGCAGCCAGTCTGCCGTCGCGGTCCATCTCGCCAAGGCCTTTCGACTTGATGAAATCGTTGACCGGCGCATTGGCCGGCCCGGTGTCGAAGGCGACGATATTGTCCTTGCCGTCCCACCAGGTGATGTTGCCGACGCCGCCGAGATTGAGCACGGCGGTATCGCCGCTGGCGTCCGCCTCCTTGAGCAGTGCCGCATGGTAGGCAGCAGCCAGAGGCGCGCCTTGCCCGCCGGCCGCCACATCGGCCGATCGGAAGTCGTAGGCGACCTTGATGCCGAGCAGCGAGGCCATCAGCTCGCCGTCGCCGAGCTGGCGCGTGCGACCAATCCGTCCCGGCTGCGGAGCGCGATGCAGCACGGTCTGGCCGTGAAAGCCGACGACGCCGATATCGGCCATGCTCATTTTCTGGCTCTCGACGAGATCCCTGACCGCCGCTGACTGCGCGCGCGTCAGCGCTTCCTCGGCTTCGCGGAAGATCGCCGGTTCCGGCCCCTCGAAATTCCAGGCGCGCGCCTGGCGCAACGTCTCTTCGAGCAGGGTGCGGATCGATTGCGGGTAGGGGGCCAAGATATAGGTGCCGGTGTCGGCAATGCGCTCGCCATCCGTCTTGATCAGCGCCACGTCGATGTTGCCGTCGAGCACCGTGCCGGTCATCAGGCCGACGGCCCAGATTGGTTCCATGGTCGTTCCTCGAATCGCTGTTCAAATCACGTGTCGGACGGATCGGCTCGCCAGGCAAGTGTCTCGCTACACCCATCCCGGCCGCCGCAGGGACCGACGGCTTTTTGCGTCGAATGGTGAAACGGAGCAACGCCGTTCTTGCTTCGCGGCGAAGAAGGCGCGAGGCTGCGGACAAAGAACACCAGCGGGCCGACTGCCCGGATGGATTTTCGCAAGGAGGACACCACATGGCAGCCAACGTTGCGGTGATCGCAGGCGCAGGGCAGGGGCTCAGCGCTTCATTGGCCCGGCTTCTCGGCAAGGAAGGTTTCCGCGTCGTCCTTGCCGCGCGTAATGTCGAAAAATTAGCCGCGCTGGTGAAGGAAACAGGCGCGTTAGCCGTGGAAACCGACGTGTCGGACACGGCCTCCGTCGAGCGGCTGTTCGAGGCGGCCGACAAGGTAGGCCCACTCGAAATTGCCGTCTTCAACGCCAGCGGCCGCACGCGCGGCCCGATCGCCGATCTCGATCCCGAGGCGGTCAGGCAGGCCCTGCTTGTCGGCGCCTATGGCGGCTTCCTGGTCGGCCAGCAGGCGGCGCGCCGGCTTGTTGAGCGCGGCTCCGGCTCGATTCTATTCACCGGCGCCACGGCAAGCCTCAAGGGCTTTTCAGGTTCGGGCGGTTTCGCCATGCCGAAATTCGGCCTGCGCGGGCTGGCGCAATCGATGGCGCGCGAGCTTTTCCCGAAGAACATCCACGTCGCGCATTTCATCATCGACGGCCAGATCGAGCCGGCAGGACAAGTCGCCGACGCGGACCGTCCGGATCGCCGCCTCTCGCCCGACGCAATTGCCGACACCTACCTCGCCGTGCATCGCCAGCATCGCAGCGCCTGGAGCTTCGAGGTCGAGCTCAGGCCCTGGGTCGAGACGTTCTGACCATCCACGGCGACTGCCCGGATCGAACAGCAACGCGCCGCCGTGGCGCTTTTTGTTGTTTTAGAAAGGATGCATATTCCCTGGCGCCGTTTTGGCGATCTACTATGTAAAAAAGCACAAAGCAAAAGATACCTTTGCTTAACTTCGGCATGTATTACTGCGCATCTGTCAGAATTGTTGTCCGGCGCACCTGCAGGAATTGAGAATGCGCATGCTGCTTACACGTCGTACGCTGTTTGCAGCCGGAGGCGGAGGGCTGCTGGTCGCACAGGCGGCGATCACGCCAGGGCAGGCGCAGGACGCCCCAAAACCCATTGTGGGCGACAATAAGCTGCGCATCGCTATGCCAGCCTTCGCTTCCGATCCGTTCTTCCCGGCCGACGGATCCGCGGACGGTGGCATCGACATGGACCTGGCGCGCGGCATAGCCGCGGAGCTTGGCGTCGAACCGGTGTTCGACCGATCCGCGGTAACCTTCGACGCCATGGTGCAAAAGCTCACGTCCGGTCAGGCCGATCTGGCGATCGGCAAGCTCAGCCGGACCCTCCAGCGCGGTCGCTCGATCCTCTATTCCCGGCCCTACGCCATGCTGCACCAGGGGTTGCTCGCAAACCGTCTCAACCTGGCGCGCATTACACAGGGCAAGCCGCCGGAGCAGGTCGTCCGCGATTTCTCAGGCGATCTCGGCGTGATCGAAGGCTCGTCCTTCGCCACCTATGCGGCCGCCACGTTCCCGCATGCCAGGATCCAGCGCTTCGCCGGCTGGAATACGGTTATCGACGCGATCCGCAGCGGCACGATTGATCTCGCCTATCGCGATGATTTCGAGATCAAGAAGCTGATGGTCGACGATCCGTCGATGATGGTCGTCGCGCGCTCGATCACGTTGACCGACAAGGTCGACACGATCGCGGTCGGTGTCAGTCCGAACAATCCGCATCTGGCGGCTTTTGTCGATCTCTATCTCGACCTGGCAAGGGGCCAGCAGGTCCTCAACACCGACGAGATCATCGCGCGTTATCGCCAGGGGAGCAAAGCCTGACAATGGCCGTCTCGGATGTAGCCGCACCCATGCTCTTCGATTGGCGCCTGGCGGCGAAGCGCATCCTGCGCTCGCCGGCGACGACGATCATCATGATCCTGGCCGGGATCCTGTGCGGCCTCTATTACCCGGCCTTCGCCCACGCGATCAGTCCTGTCGCGCAGGTCTATCTGAATTTCCTCAAGATGGTCGTCCTGCCCTACCTGGTCTCGTCCGTCATCTTCTCGATCACCACGATGGTCCAGGATCCGAAATCGGTCCGTTACCTCGGCAAGGTGGGCATAGCCGTGCTGGTCGTGTCGTTCGTGGCCGTGCTGGTCAGCGGCACATATTCGCTGATCCTCAAGCCCGGCCAGATCGAGAACCCGCAGTCGCGTATCGAGCTCGGCGAGTTCATCAATTCCCAGGGCAGCGTATCCACCGACCTTGCATTTCCGTTCCAGCCACCGCCGCCGACCGCCGACCCAAACGGCGCGCATTCGATCTTCCTGGACCTGGTGCCGAACAATGTCTTCAACGCGCTTGCCTCGGGCCAGACCATCCAGGTCCTGCTGTTTTGCCTGCTTTTCGGGCTGGCGATGGGCAAGATCCCCCAGCCCTCGTCGCTGAGCCTGTCCCAGGCGCTCAACGCGGTCTACAGGGCCTGCACGGTGCTGACCAACTGGTTCATCTGGGGACTGCCCTTCGCAACCTTCATCCTGATCGCGGACCAGACCGCGTCGACCGGCACCAAGCCGTTGATGCTGATGGGCGGCTACCTGCTGGTGATGGGTCTCTCCTGCCTGACATTCCTTGCCGGCGCCTTCGCCATTATCGCGATCAGGTCGCGGCGAAGCTACTGGGCCACGATCAAGACCTGCCAGCCGCTGCTGATGGTTGCCATTACCACGCGCTCCTCGGTCGCGTCGCTGCCGTGGGTCATCAACCTGTTGAGCGAGCGGCTGAGGTTCAACCTGGTGGTCGTCGAACTGCTCGTGCCGTTGCAGGCGGCACTGCTGCGAACAGGGCCGGCGCTGGTCTACACCTCGGGCGTGCTGTTCATCGCCCAGCTCTACGGCCATCCGCTGGCGATCCCTGACCTCCTGCTTGTCGGCATCGTCTCCGCGCTTCTGGCGCTCACCACGGGCGGCATGGGCAGCCTGCTCATCCTGTCCCAGATGTCCATCGTGTGCGGTTACCTGAAGCTTCCCTTCGAGGCGGCGTTCGCCCTGTTCGTGGCGGTGGATGCGGCCGTCGATACGTTCATGACGCTGTCCAGCGTCTGCACCGTCGCCGCCAGCACCGCAATGATCGCGCCCAGCCACAGGGAGGCGACGCAGTCTGATGAAACTCTGTCGGAGGAGCTCGAGGCCGAGCCCGTCCGATGATCGACGACAGCATCCGCCCCCAGCTTGGCATCATTGGTGGTCTCGGGCCGCTGGCATCGGCCGACTTCTATTTCAAGCTGACCCGGATGACGGAGGCGCTTCGCGACAACGAGCATGTGCCAGCGGTCATCCTCAGCGTGCCGCAACTGCCCGACAGGACCGAAGCGATCCTGGCCGGCCATGATGGGCCGCTGGCGCCGCTGACGGCCGCGGTCTCGACGCTCAACGCACTCGGCGTCGCCTGCATCGCCGTACCCTGCAACACCGCCCATCATTGGTACGACAGGCTGGCGGCGAACTCGCGAGCCGAGATCATCCACATCGGCGACGCGGTGGCGGCGGAAATCCGCCGCAGCCTGGGCCGGGGCGGCGTGGCGAATCTCGCCACCCGGGGCACGCTGGCCTCCGGCTTCTACCAGGACAGGATTTCGGCGGCGGGGTTCGAGCTCTGCGTTCCGGCGGATGCGGAATTCCAGGAGCGCGTCGACAGCGCGATCAGCCTCGTCAAGGCCGGCTCGATTGCCGATGCGGCGATCGAGACGGAGCGCGCACTCGACCTCGCGCAAGCGGCCGGCGCCGATGCCGCGCTTCTCGGCTGTACCGAACTTTCGGTCGTGGCAGCCAGCCTCGGCGATACGAACGGGCTGGTCGTCATCGACAGCAACGCGGCGCTGGCGCGGGCCAGCCTGCAACGGTTGGGCTATCCTGTGCAGGAAGCGCGAGGCCTGCCGACCGTCTCGTCGCTGCCAGGAGACGGCCGGCAGCCCTTGCGCGTCGCCCGGCGCGCTTCTTAGGCGCTCAGGCTTCCGTCACTCCACCTCGTCGATATCCGCTCTCCCGCGGCTGGCGTGCTCCAAGTGATAAAATCTTTGAGAGAATATTTTCCGCAGTCCCCTCGAGAGGAAAAGCGCTTCTTTGCCCAATGAGGCAGCATTGGTGATGCTGAGATCAAGGCTTCGCATCCCGCCAAGCCGAAATGATTTTCAGGATCGCAAGGAACGCATTATGTCCGAACGCGGCAACGCTTCAAATTCTCTCGTTACGTCGGTCACCAGGCGCGCCGGATTTGCCGCGCTTCTCGCCGCGACATTTGCCGTCATCGGCCTCACCGCTCCATCGCCGTCCTTCGCCGAGGACAAGAAGGCGATCAAGGTCGGCATCATCAGCGGCGAGGACGAGGATGTCTGGCGCGTCGTCACCGCCGAGGCGGCCAAGAAAGGCCTGACGATCGAGACCGTGGTCTTCAACGATTACACCCAGCCCAACGAGGCGCTGGAGCGCGGCGAGATCGACGCCAATGCCTTCCAGCACAAGCCCTATCTCGACAACCAGATCAAGACGCAAGGCTATCACATCGTGCCGGTCGGCTATACCGGCGTCTGGCCGATCGGCCTCTATTCGAAGAAGCATACGAAGGTCGCGGACCTGCCGGAAGGCGCCGTCATCGGCCTGCCGAACGATCCCTCCAACGAAGGTCGCGCGCTGCACGTCCTGGAGCATGAAGGCCTGATCAAGCTCAAGGATGGCACCGGCATCCTGGCGACGACTGCCGACATTGCCGACAACCCGAAGAAGTTCGAGATCAAGGAACTCGACGCCGGTATCGTCGGCCGCTCGGTCGACGATCTCGACGCGGCCGTCGTCAACACCGACTGGGCGCTGAAAAGCGGACTTACGCCGGAAAACCGCATCGCGCAGGAGCCGGTGGCCGACAATCCCTACCGCAACTTCATCGCCGTCAAGACCGGGGCTGAGAACGAGCCCTGGGTGAAGACGCTGATCTCCGCCTATCAGAACGACACGGTGAAGGCCGAGTTCGACAAGGTCTACAAGGGCACCGGGATCAGCGCCTATTGATCGGCGCATGGCTGGCAGAAATGGGCGGTCCGCTGTTGAGCGGGCCGCCGTCGTATTTGCGCAGCACCGAAACGGAAACAGAGATGAACCAGCATGTCGCGGCCGAACTCGCCGATCCAATCCGCATCCAGCCGGCCGGGCCCGATGACGTTGTCCGCCTCGTCGACCTGAAGCGCCGCTTCGGCGCGACGGCGGCGCTCGACGGTGTTTCGCTTACCGTGCGCAAGGGCGAAATCCTCGGCATCATCGGCCGCAGCGGCGCCGGCAAGTCGACGCTGATCCGTTGCCTGAACGGCCTGGAACGGCCGGATTCCGGCCAGGTCCTCATCGAGGGCCGTGAGATCAGCCGGCTGGGCGAACGTGACTTGCAGCCACTGCGCCGGCGCATCGGCATGGTCTTCCAGCACTTCAATCTCTTGTCGGCCAAGACTGTTGAGGACAATGTCGCGCTGCCGCTCAAGATCGAAGGCCTGCCGCGCGCCGAACGCCTGGCGCGCGCGGCGGAATTGCTGCAGCTTGTCGGCCTGTCGGAGAAGGCCAAGGCCTATCCGGCGTCGCTGTCGGGCGGGCAGAAGCAGCGCGTCGGGATCGCCAGGGCGCTCGCCGCGCGACCGGCGCTGCTTTTGTCCGACGAGGCGACCTCGGCGCTCGATCCGGAGACGACGCGCTCGATCCTGGCGCTGCTCAAGGACATCAATGCCCGGCTCGGCCTCACCATCCTGCTCATCACGCATGAGATGGAAGTCATCCGTTCCATCGCCGATCGCGTGGCGGTGATCGACGCCGGTCGGATCGTCGAGGAGGGCGCCGTATGGCAGGTTTTTGCCAATCCGAAATCGGAAATCACGCGCAGCCTGCTCGGCGGCATCCGGCCGCAACTGCCGCCCGAGATCGCCAGCCGGCTGCTCCCGGGCGAAGGCGCGGAAACGATTTTGAGAATCGATGTCGCCGGAGAGGCGGCGCGCCGCCCGCTGCTGTCGGAGCTGAGCGCCAGAGTGCCAGGTCCGTTCCGACTTGTGCATGGCGGTATCGACCATGTGCAGCAGCAGCCCGTCGGCACGCTGTTCGTGGCGATCCCGGGATCCGACGCCCTGCATCTGGCCGCCGTTATCGCTTTCCTGAAAGACCGCGGCGCGCGGACGGAGGTGCTTGGCCATGTCGCCGGTTCTGTTTGAACTCCTGCTCCGCTCGATCTGGGAGACGGTGCTGATGACCGGCGCATCCGGCCTCATCTCGCTGGTCTTCGGCCTGCCGCTCGGCCTTGCCTTGGTCGCCACCGACCGCGGCGGTATCGCCGAAAGCCTCTGGGCGAACCGCATCCTTGGCGCGATCATCAATGGCTTTCGCTCGGTGCCCTTCATCATCCTGCTGGTGGCGCTCATTCCGGTGACGCGGCTGATCGTCGGCACGTCGATCGGCACCTGGGCAGCGATTGTGCCGCTGTCGATTGCAGCGACGCCCTACTATGCGCGCATTGCCGAAGTCTCGCTGCGCGAAGTGGACCATGGGCTGATCGAGGCGGCGCTCGCCATGGGCGGCAATCGCTGGACGATCATCCGCGAGGTGCTGGTGCCGGAGGCGCTGCCTGGCATTGTCGCCGGTTTCACGGTGACGCTGGTGACGCTGGTCGGCGCCTCGGCCATGGCCGGCGCCATCGGCGCCGGCGGGCTCGGCGACCTCGCCATCCGCTACGGCTACCAGCGCTTCGAGACCAGCGTCATGGTCGCCGTGGTCGTCGTGCTGATCGTGCTGGTCTGCGGCATCCAGTGGCTCGGCGATCGGCTGGTCGCGCGGCTGGACCATCGCGGATGACGCGCGGCACACGGCGGCGGAATCGAACGCAATTTGCCGCAAAAGCCGGGAATTGAGCGGCGGCTTGCTCCGTTTGCAATGAGATTGGTCGGTGCGTTCCTTCACCCGCAATGACGCGCATGTCATCGTGCGGTGGGGTCGCTAAAGCAATTCCAGCAAAAGTGCGCAGCGGTTTTCTGGCCGGAATTGCGAAAAACAAAGAGTTGCCGCCAAGAGGAGCCTGTCCATGCCCAGAATAATCCCGGTGCTCGATCTCGATCGCCTTGAGCAGGGCGCGTCGGAACTGCGGACTTTCTTGTTTGACTTGCGCACCGCCGCCCGCGATGTCGGCTTCTTCTATCTCAGCGGCCACGGCATCACCCAGCCCGAGATCGATGCGGTGCTCGACGCGGCGCGCCGCTTCTTCGCTTTGCCAGAAGCGGATAAGCTCGCCATCGAGATGGTGAAGTCGCCGCAGTTCCGTGGCTATACACGCGCCGGCGGTGAACTGACCAGAGGCAAGGCAGATTGGCGCGAGCAACTCGACATCGGCGTCGAACGCACGACGATTTCGCAAGGGCCGGGCGTGCCGGCCTGGACGCGGCTGCAGGGCCCGAACCAGTGGCCCGCCGCACTTCCCGATCTAAAGCCCGCGTTGCTTGCCTGGCAGGCCAAGGCGACCGACGTGGCGATCCGGCTGCTCAAGGCTTTCGCGCTGTCGCTCGATCAGCCGGAGGACGCCTTCGATCCGATCTATCGCGGCGAGCCGAACCACCGCATGAAGATCGTGCGCTATCCTGGCCGAGACACGACCGGCGACGACCAGGGCGTCGGCGCGCACAAGGACGGCGGCTTCCTCACGCTCCTGCTGCAGGACGAGAACAAGGGCCTGCAGGTTGAATATGACGGCAGCTGGGTGAACGTGGACCCGATCCCGCGAACGCTCGTCGTCAACATCGGCGAATTGCTTGAACTCGCCTCGAACGGCTATCTCAGGGCAACCGTGCACCGCGTCGTCACGCCTCCGGCCGGCGTCGGGCGGATTTCGGTACCCTTCTTCTTCAGTGCTCGCCTCGACGCGACGATCCCGTTGCTCGATCTGCCCGAGGAACTGGCCGCCGAGGCCCGCGGCCTGGCGAGCGACCCTGACAATCCGCTTTTCCGCAATGTCGGAACCAATGTACTGAAAAGCCGGCTGAGGTCGCATCCCGATGTGGCGCGGCGGCATTATGCGGATTTGTTGGAAAAAGCACCGGCAGCAGGCTGACATTGCAATGTCTTGGAGCGAGATTTTTCGCATTTTCGATCTTTTTTGGAATTTCGTTCGTGGAAAATATATCGCCGAAGCCCCAAATAGATTGTGTCGCCCGGTGTTTTCCTCCCATTGCGCCGGGCGATGTTCCCCTCTGAAGGTTATGACCTTCATTCTTGGCCGGGCCGCTTTCGCGTCCCGGCCTTTTTCTTCCGTGAAACGGTGAAACGCTCTAGACGAAAGCGATGCGGATCGCACCAAACGGGCCAAAATCCGAGACGATCTGGTCGCCATGCCGGCATTCGACCGGCCGGATGAAGGAGCCCGACAGCACGACCTGTCCGGCTTCGATCCGCATGCCGTATTGATGCAGCCTGTTGGCGAGCCAGACGATGCCCTTGGCCGGATGATCGAGCACGCCCGCGCCAAGCCCAGTTTCCTCGACCTCGCCGTTGCGCGACACGATGGCGCCGATCCAGCGCAGATCCGCCTCGCGCGGGCCGGCCTTGCGTCCGCCGACGACGATGCCGGCATTGGCGGCATTGTCCGAGATCGTGTCGAAGAAGGTGCGGATCTTGCCGGTCTCGTTGTTCATCCGCTCGATGCGGGTGTCGAGAATCTCCAGCGCCGGCGCGATATGGTCGGTGGCGTCGAGCACGTCGTCGATCGACACGTCGGGGCCGGCGAGCGGCGCCTTCATGACGAAGGCGATCTCGGCCTCGATGCGCGGCTGGATGAAACGACCGGCGGGAACGGTGCCGCCATCCTCGAAGAACATGTCATCGAACAGGATGCCGGAATCCGGGATGTCGATGCTCAGCGCCGCCTGCATCGCCTTCGAGGTCAGGCCGATCTTCCAGCCCTTAATCGCGAGGCCCGATGCGGCCTTCCGCTTCACAAGTGCGGCCTGCACGCGGTAGGCGTCGTCCATCGTCGCTTGCGGAAAGTCGAGGCTGAGCAGCCTGATCTGGCGGCGGTCGCGTTCGGCTTCGAACAGCCTGCGGGCGGCGTCCTCGACTTCCATCTCCGTCATCATCGGCCGGTTCCTTCGTCGACGACGCCGTTGCGGAGCAGCCCGATGCCCTCTGCCTCGACCTCGATCACATCGCCCGGCTTCAGCCAGATCGGTGGATCGAACCGAGCGCCGGCGCCGGTCGGTGTTCCAGTGACGATGACGTCGCCCGGCACCAGCGTGGTGAAGGTCGAGATGTAGTTGATGATCCTGCGGAAGGAAAAGATCATGCGGCCGGTGCGGTCCTGCTGCCGGATTTCACCGTTGACGCGCGTCGTGAGGGCGATGTTGGCGACCTGCGCCTCGTCGGTGAACGGCACCAGCCAGGGACCGATGGAACCGGTGCGGTCGAAATTCTTGCCCTGGGTGACGTTGAACTTGGCGTGGCGCACCCAGTCGCGGATCGTGCCTTCGTTGCAGAGCGACAACGCAGCGATATGGCCGAGCGCATTGGCTTCCGCGATGCGGCGGCCAGCCTTGCCGACGACGATGACGATTTCGCCCTCATAATCGAGCTGCGGCGATTCCGGCGGCCGCACCAGGGGCGCGCCATGGCCGACAAAGGAGCGCGGGAAGCGGATGAACAGCGACGGGTTCGAGGGCGCCGCCTGCCCGTCCTTGTACTCCTCATTGCGGTCCGGATAGTTGACGCCGACGCAGATGATCTTTTCCGGGGAGGGGATCGGGATTTCATAAGCGATGTCTTCGACAGCAAAATCGGCTGCGAGGCTATCAGCCTCCTCGGCAAGTTTGCCGAGCGCCCCTGCCTCGATCACTTCGCGCAGCGTTGGCCATTCTCCGTGTCGCGCGGAAAGGTCGACGACGCCCTTATCGGTGATTGCGCCATAGCGCGTTTTGCCGCCAATGGTGAAGGTGGCGAGCCGTGCCGCGCTCATGCTGACATTCCGGTTCTATTGGCCAACCGGAAACGTCGAGTTCTACGGCGCCCCCCTCTGTCCTGCCGGACATCTCCCCCTTGAGGGGGGAGATTGGCTAGCCGCGCAGTCGGCGCTTGTCTTGCAACGTTGAAAGTTGGCGAGAGTCGGCGTGACATCTGATCTCCCCCCTTGAGGGGGAGATGTCCGGCAGGACAGAGAGGGGGGTGACGGAACGCGGACATCTCCCAACAGCCCGTCAAGGCGCCACGATCGGCGAGGCCGCCAGATCCGACTTTCGCGGCTCAACACCCGCAAACACGCTGCCTTCCTCGAACCAGCTTCGTGGCGCCGGCGCGCCCCACAGCGTCTGGCGCTGCGGGTCTTTCAGATCCCATTTGATCGGCTCCAGATCCGGATCGACCGTCTGGTAGTCCGAGCAATAGATCTCGATGCGATGATTGTCGGGATCGCGGATGTAGAGGAAGAAGGCGTTGGAGATGCCGTGCCGTCCAGGCCCGCGCTCGATATTGCCGACATAGCCGGTGGTCGCCATCAGGTCGAGCAGGTCGATGATGTTGAGCGGCGTCGGCACCCAGAAGGCAACGTGGTGCAGACGCGGGCCGAGGCCATTGGTGAACGCGATGTCGTGGACCCCGCCCTTGCGGTGCATCCAGGCCGCCCAGAACCTTCCCGTCTCGGCATCCTCGGTATACTCGGTCACACGGAAGCCCAGCGCGTTGTAGAAGTCCACCGATTCATCGACGTTGGGCGAGAAGCAGTTGAAGTGGTCGATGCGCAGCGGCTTCACACCCTTGTATAAAGCGTATTTCTGGTGGATCGGCGCCAGCCGCTCCATCCTGGAATAGAATTCGAGCGGGATGCCGTGCGGGTCGCGGGTGCGGAAGGTGCGCGACTGGTAGGGCCGTTCGACCCATTCCACCGGCAGGCCTTTGCCTTTGAAGAAATGCTCTGCCTTGTCGAGGTCCTCATCCGAAAAAACCTTGAAGCCGAGGTCGCGCGCTTCGGGTGTCGTCGCCTTGCGCAGCACGATGCAGTGATGGCCGCGCTCTTCCATGGCGCGCAGGTAGATGGCGCCGCTGGTCTCGTCGGTCACCTGAAGGCCCAGCGTATCGACATAGAACGCGCGGGATTTCGCCAAATCCGTCACAGCCAGCTCGACATGGCTGAGCCGCACGACGTTGAAGGCGGGGTAGAGGTTGGGTTGGGGCAGGGCCATTTGTGTCTCCGCTCAGCCGCCGAGCTTCTGGATCGAATGCGGCGCCGTGGCGAACGCGATGTTCTTGGTTTCCATGTAGAAGTCGAACGACCAGTCGCCGCCGTCGCGGCCGATGCCCGAGCTTTTCACCCCGCCGAACGGCGTCGGCAAATGCCGCACATTCTCCGAGTTCACCCAGATCATGCCGGCGTCGAGCGCGTCGGTGAAGCGCAAGGCGCGGGTGACGTTGGAGGTCCACAGATAACCGGTGAGCCCGTATTGCGTATCGTTGGCAAGCGCCAGTGCCTCGGCCTCGTCCTTGAACGGAATGGCGGTGAGAACCGGACCGAAGATCTCCTCCTGCGCGATGCGCATCTTGTTGGTGGCGCCGACGAACAGCGTTGGGCTGATATAGCAGCCACCGCCCGGCCCGGCGAACTTGCCGCCGCCGGCGGCAACCACCGCGCCTTCCGATTTGCCGATCTCGATGTACGACAGAACCTTCTCCTCATGCACCGGATGGATCAGCGGGCCGACCACGGTCTCGGGATCGAGCGGATGGCCGATCCTGATGCGCCTGGCTTTCTCCGCCACCAGATCGGTGAACTTGTCGTGCACGGAAGCCTCGACCAGCAGGCGCGACGACGAGGTGCAGCGCTCGCCGTTCAGCGAATAGATCATGAAGACGGCGGCATCGGCCGCACGCTCCAGATCGGCGTCGGCGAAGACGATCACAGGGTTCTTGCCGCCGAGCTCGAAATGCACGCGCTTCAGCGTTTCAGCGCCCTGGCGCATGATCATCGAGCCGGTGCGGCTTTCGCCGACGAAGCCGATCGCCTTGATATCCGGATGTTCGGTCAGCGCGCGCCCGGCATCCTCGCCAAAGCCGTTGACCAGATTCCACACCCCTTTGGGGAGGCCCACTTCCTCGGCGATCTCGACCAGCAGCCGCGCCGTCAGCGGCGACAGCTCCGCCGGCTTGTGGACGATGGTGCAGCCGGCAGCGAGCGCCGGCGCTATCTTCCAGGTCGACAGCATGAAGGGCGTGTTCCACGGCGTGATCACGCCGACCGGGCCGATCGGCACACGCGTCGTCATGTTGACCTGGTTCGGCGCCCTCAGCGATCGGCCGTCGCGGGCTTCCGGCGCGCGGTCGGCATAGAAACGGAAATTCTCGGCGCCGCGCAGCGCCGCCTTGGCCATGAACTTGAGCGACTGGCCGGTGTCCATGCATTCGACAAAGGCGATCTCCTCGGCGCGCGCCACGATGGCGTCGGCAATTTTGTGCAGCAGCTTCTTGCGCGCGTCGCCGGAGATCGCGGCCCAATCCTTGAAGGCGGCCTTCGCCGCCTTGGCGGCGCGGTCGATGTCGACGGCCTTGCCGCGCGCAATGGCTGCTATCGGCTTGAGGTCGACGGGCGAAAGCGTTTCGAAGGTCGAGCCGTCTGCCGAAGGTACCGCTTCGCCGCCGATCTGGTTGAGGACGCCATCCTTCCGGAAACGTTCAAGATAGGCCTCGGCTTTTCTCAGATTGTCGTCCAGTGCCGCCATGGGTTCTTCCTGTTGATTGCTTGCCGCGTCCGTTCCTTGCCGCGATGCTTACTTGCCCCGCAGGCGCGGATGGATGGCATTCTTCTTCCAGCTCAGCTCGGCGTCGATTTCGCGGATCTCCAGCGACAGCGCGAAATGCGGCGTGGCGAACAGCGATGAAAGATGCTCGGTGACCGCTGCGAAGATCGCCTCGCCGGCGCTTTTCTTTTCTTGCGCGCCGCGGCCCTTGCCGATGCGGAAATTCATGTCGATGAAGCCGTTCTCAGGCAGCCGGTCCGCGATCGCATAGGCTTCGGCGCGAAAGGCCCGCACCCTCACCGCGCCCGGTTCGAACAGCCCGGTTTCGAGGATGGTGCGTGATACCAGCGCGCAAAGCTCGGTCATGTCGACCTTCGCGTCGAGATTCGCCGAATATTCGATCGCCATGTGCGGCAAGGGTTTCCTCCGCCGGCGTCGCCGGTCTTTGTAATTAACATGTGAATTACATCTTGACGGCCGAATGTCAAGCGTCGTTCTCTATGCGGATATAGCTTCCGGGGGTGGGATTGCCGCTCTCGGCAAAATCGCGGATATAGCCTTAACATTGCCGCGAGTCGTACTGGATTGGATTTTTCGGAGACCTGACTTTGCTACCGCCCAGCACCCGCCGCTCTTTGCCCATGGCCCTGCTTCGCGCTCGCGAGGTGATCATGGCGCATTTCCGGCCGATGCTTGCCCGGCACGACATCACCGAGCAGCAGTGGCGCGTGCTGCGCGTTCTCGCCGAAACCGGGCCGCTGGAGGCAACCGAGCTCGCCAACCGCGCCTCGATCCTGCCGCCGAGCCTCACCCGCATCATCAAGGCGATGGAGGAGCGGGAGTTCATCACCCGCAACAAGGTCAAGGATGACGGACGCCGCGCGCTGCTCGCCATCAGCCCGGCCGGCCTGGCGCTGATCGAGGAGCTTTCGCCCGAGCGCACCGCCATCTACGAGGCGATCGAGAAGCGGTATGGCGCCGAAGAGCACGAGCGTTTGCTCGACATGCTGGAGAGCCTGATCCAGTCGGAGTCGACTGAGGGCTGAGCGCTTTCCCTTCTCCCCTTATGGGAGAAGGTGGCCGAGCGAAGCTCGGTCGGATGAGGGGTGCTCCAGCTTGGCGACAAGTGTGAAATCGTCATCGCCTCATTCCTTCCAACATCCCTCATCCGTCTCAGCGCTGCGCGCCGATCCACCTTCTCCCACAAGGGGAGAAGTTGGAGTCGCGCTCACCCTCCAAAGCTGCCCAGCGCGCTCGGCTGCATGTAGTTTCGCCCGACATAGAGCAGCGCCGCCTCGTCGCTGCCGTGGCGGATGTCGACGACGCGGCCGAACATCACATTGTGCGTGCCGACCTTGTTCACCGCGCCGATCTCGCAATCGAAGCTGACGATGGCGTCGAGCAGCGCCGGCATGCCGGATGGCATGGTCTGCCAGCGCGCGGCATTGTAGCGCTCGGCCATGTCGCGGATGGTGCCGGCGAACTTTGCCGCCAGATGCATATGCGACTGGGTCAGCACGTTGACGCAGAAGCGTTTATTATCGAGGAACATCGCGGTCTGTGCCGAACGTTCGTTCATGCACACAAGCAGCGTCGGCGGATCGTCGGAAACGCTGCACATGGCGGTCGCGGTGAAGCCGCCGCGTCCCGCCGGACCATCCGTGGTGACGATGTTGACCGGCGCGCACACCCGCGCCATGGCCTCGCGGAATTCCAGCCTCGCGACTTGCGTCTCCATCGCCAGCCTCCGTCAGTTGGGCTGGGTCGAGAGGGGCGGCAGCCAGGTGTCTCCGGTCCAGCCCTTTTCGTCGTAGTCGGCCATGCATTGGTCGACGAGTTCTTCCATCTGCTTCAGCCGGCCGCCGCGCTCGGCGCCTTTCAGCACCTGCAGCCGCACCTCTTCCGGCGCGCCGGCATAGTTGAGCTCGTAGAGCGCGTGACGGCCGCCGAATTCGGTGCCGGTCGCGTCCCACAACAGCTTCATGATCTTGATGCGCTTGATGTGGCCCATGTCGTTGGAGCCGCGCACATATTGGGCAAGGTACTTGTTGATTTCGGGATTGTCGAAATCCTTGGCCGAGGAGGGAAGGTAGATCAGGCCCGAGGCGACCACCCGACGCACCGTGTCGATGACGCGCGGATAGGCCTCCGACATGAAGGTGCGGTAGGCGAGCGCGGCCTCGAGGTTGGGCAACACCGCGCCGTTGGCCCACGGAATGGGATTGTGCGCCATCGCGTTGGAAAAGCTCCAGAACATGTGGCGCAGCGCAATCACCTCGCCAAGTGCCGCCTGGTTGCCGCGGAAGGCGTCGCCGCCGGTTGCGCGCAGCGCCTTGGCGAGCAGGCCGGCGAGGAAGTCGAGCTTGACGGCAAAGCGGGTGCAGCCCTGGAAGCAATAGCCGTGCATGAAGCCCGACGCCGGATGGAAGGACAGGATTTTTTGCGCATCGCGCAGCACAAGAACGTCCTCCCAGGGGATGAAGACGTTGTCGAGCACCAGGATCGCGTCGTTCTCGTCGAAGCGCGACGACAGCGGATAGTCGAAGGGATGGCCGACCGTGTTGGCAGTCTGCTCATAGGAGACGCGGCAGAACATCTTTATGCCGGGCGCATTCATCGGTACGATGAACATCACCGACAACGACGGATCCTCGGTGACCGTCGCGGAGCTCTGCGCCAGGAAATTGTAGTGGGTGAGCGCCGATGACGTCGCCACCACCTTGGCGCCCGACACCCAGATACCGGCATCGTTCTCCTTGGTGATATGCACAAACACGTCCTTGACCTGCTCGGCCGGCTTGTGCCGGTCGATCGGCGGATTGACGATGGCATGGTTCATGAACAGGACCGCTTCCTGGGCGCGTTTGTGCCAGGCGCGCGCATTGTCCTTGAATGGCCCGTACCATTCGGCGTTGGCGCCGAGCGTGTTCATCAGCGCCGCCTTGTAGTCCGCGGTTCGGCCCATCCAGCCATAGGTCATGCGCGCCCAATGCGCGATCGCGCTCTGCTGTTGGGCAAGCTCGGCGGCGGAATGGGCGACGCGGAAATATTTGTGCGTGTAGCCGCCTGAGCCGGTATCGGTCGGCGAGGTCAGCACCGGCTGCTGGTTGGGATCATGCAGCGCATCGTAAAGGCGCGCCAGCGAGCGCGCCGAATTGCGCATCGCCGGATGGCTGGTGACGTCGGCGATCCGCTCGCCATTGATATAGACCTCGCGCCCGTCGCGCAGGCTCGCCAGATATTCGGCGCCGGTGAACGGCCGCGACTTGTCGGTCCGGAAATCTTCCGATCGCATCATGATCCTCCCTTGACGATCGGAGAGTAGCCGGACGCGTCACAATGGTTTATGGACGAAAGGGCAAAACTGATTGGACTTTTTCCGGCATTTCATGAGCCAGACCGCCATCCCGGAATTCTTCGTTTACGGCGAGCCGGCGCGAGCGCTCGACGTCGGTTTCCTGCATGTCGAGACCGTGCAGGCCCGCGCCTCCGTGCATCGCGGCCAGGTTATGGCGCACAAGCACCCACAGATGGCGCAGATCACCTTCTGGACGAGCGGGCAGGGTATCTATCGGATCGAGGACAGGACCTGGAGTTTTTCGGCACCGACCGTGAGCTTCATGCCGAGCGGCGTGGTGCACGGATTCGATATCGAGCCGGGCACCGACGCCATCGTCGTTTCGGTTGCGGACTCAGCGCTTGGGGTCATCGCCGAGCACTCAGCCCTGCCGCTCGACCAGCCTGTCTTCGTCACCGGACGGGGCGAGACGGCGCTTTGGCAGAGACTTGGCGAGACAATTGCAATGATCCAGGCCGAATATGCCGAGGTCCAGGCCGGCGCGGAAAAGATCCTGCCGCCGTTGGTCGCGGTGGCATTGTCGCACATCGCCCGGCTCGACGCGCAATCGCATGCGGTGACGGTGCCGGCGACGGTGGCACTGGGAGGGCGGCTGAAGCGTCTGATCGACCGCCATTTTCGCGACGACTGGCCGGTCGAGCGCTACGCCGAGGAACTCGGCACCACCAGGCACCTGCTCGACAAGGCGGCGCACCAGGCGCTGGGTTCCGGCGTGCGCCAGGCGATCGGCGAAAGGCGCCTGGTCGAGGCCAAGCGCCTGCTGCTTTTCACCATCCGCACGGTCGAGGATATCGCCTACGAAACCGGCTTCAACGATCCGGCCTATTTCTCGCGCTTCTTCCGCCAGGCCGTTGGCCGGTCGCCGGCGGCGTGGCGGAAAGAGCGACTGGCAGTAGGCAGTAGGGCGTAGGGCTTTTCTTTCCTTACCCTATTGCCTACTGCCTAATCCCTATTCCCTTAGGCTGCGGCAGCAGCCATCAACCCCGCATCCAACCCCTCCGCGATCTTCGCGACATCGGCGGCCGTGATGATCAGCGGCGGCGACAGGATGATGGTGTTGCCGGAGACACGCAGCATGACGCCCGCGCCATAGGCGCCGTCCGCGACGGCCGCCATCGTCTTCTTGTCGGCAGGCTTCTTGGCGGCGCGATCCGAGACCAGTTCGAGTGCCGCCATCAGGCCCTGATAACGCACGTCGCCGACCAGCTCGTGCTTTGCCTTCAGCGCCTCCAGCGCCTTGCCGAGCTCGACGCCGCGTGCCGCTGCATTTTCGTTGACGGCAAGCCGCTTGGTCTCGGCGAGCGTCGCAAGCCCCGCCGCGCAGCCGACGGGATGGCCGGAATAGGTGTAGCCGTGGCCGATCGAGCCGAAGCTCGTCTTGTCGGCCTCGAAGGCATCGGCGACCTTGGCGCCGATCAGTGCAGCACCGAGCGGGAAATATCCTGACGTGACCGCCTTGGCGATGGTCATGAAATCCGGCTTCGTGTTGGAGAGCCGTGAGCCCGACCAGGCACCGGTGCGGCCGAAGCCGGTCACCACCTCGTCGGCGATCAAAAGGATGTCGTGGCGGTCGCAGATCGCCCGCACCATCGGCATGAAGCTTTCATGCGGGACGATGACGCCGCCGGCGCCGAGCACCGGCTCCATGATGAAGGCGGCGATCGTGTCGGCGCCTTGGAAGGCGATCTCTTCCTCGATCGCCCGCGCGCAGAGTTTCGCCAGCTTCGCGGGATCGGTCTCGTCGAACGGATTGCGATAGGTCATCGGCGCCGGCGTGTGGAAGACGCCGGGCAGCAGCGGCTCGTAGTTGCGGCGGAAATTGGCGTTGCCGTTGACCGAGGCACCGCCGAAATGCGTGCCGTGATAACCCTTCTTCAGCGCCAGGAATTTCGTGCGGTCGCCCTGGCCGCGGATCTTCCAGTATTGGCGCGCAAGCCTGAGCGCCGTCTCGACCGAGTCCGAACCGCCCGAGGTGAAGAAGGTTCGCACCATGCCCTCCGGCGCGAACCATTCGGTGAGCTCATAGGCGAGCTCGATCGACGGTCCGGTCGAGGTGCCGCGAAAGCCTGAGTAATAGGGCAGGGCATCGAGCTGTGCGGCCATCGCCTTCTTGATCGGATCGCAGCTGTAGCCGAGGTTGACGTTCCACAGGCCCCCGACGGCGTCGAGCACAGTGCGGCCTTCGGCATCGGTGACCGAGACGCCTTCGCCCTTCATGATGATCTTTGGCGGCGTCGCCCGCATTTCTGCCGGATGCGCCATCGGATGCCAGATCGGCTTGGCGTTGTTTTCGGCGAGGAAGTTGATGTCACGCATCGGGAGGGACTCCGGTTTTCCGATTATGAGAGCGCCAGGCCGAAATGGCCCAGCGCCTCGGCATAGCTTCGCGCCGGCTGGGCGACGTCGAAATGAACGGTGAGCATGCCGGCGGCACGCGCGCCGTCGACATTGCGCTTCTGGTCGTCGACGAAGACGCAGGCTTCGAGCGGCAGCTTCAACGCCTCGCCGACCATCGCATAGGCGCGGCGGTCCGGCTTGAGGACCTTGGTATAGGTCGCGTCGACGATCGTCTCGAACAGCTTGAGCAGCGGCAGCCGCTCACGGAAGGACCCGCCGTAGAACAGGTCGAGCTCGTTGGACAGGATGGCGAGCCGCATGCCGGCTTCATGCGCGATACGGATCGCTCGCTCGGCCTCGGCCCGCACCACCGCCTGCGGGTCGGCGCCGCGAGCCCGTTGCACGAAGGTCGACATGTCCTGCCAGTCTTCGCCGGCCAACTGGCCGACTTCGCGCGTGCGCGTCCTCCAATAGTCACGCTCGCTGATTTCGTCGGCCTGCATCGAGCGCCAGAGCGCGTCGGAGGCCGGGTCGAACGGGCCGCGCCAGTCGAGCGTGCCAGGCTCGAGCCCGAGCGCCTGCTCGGTCAGCGCATGCGTCTCGAACAGCGTGCGGGTGACGACGCCGCCGAAGTCGAGCACCAGCGCCTCTGGCGATCGCCCGCTCATGCGGCCTGCCTGCGGCCGGGCGGAACGATGCCTTCGGTCACCCAGCGATCGAAGATCTCCAGCGCCTTGGCGCTGAAGGCGGCATCGTTGATGTGACCGGCGATCTCGTGCAACTCCGCATTGGCAGGCACGCGTGCCCGCATCTCCTCGACAAAGGCGGACAGCGCCTCCGGCTCGTAGAGCGGCTCGCCTTCCTGGTCCCATTGCTGGATTCCGCCGGCGGGCAGGATGAAGGCCGTTGGGCCGGTCGCGGCGGCGAGCTTCTCGCCGATGGCGCGGGCAATTTCCCTGCGTGTCGCGCCGTCCGAGGTGACCGAGGCAAGCAGGCGGTTGTGCGCGTGATAGGGCCGTTCGGTGAAGCGGGAAGGGACGGCCTGCCATGTCGGAAAATCGACCATGTCGATGGCGCCGGGCGCGACGATCTGCGGGATGCCTTGCCGGCCGGCATTCTCCAGCCGGTCGGTGCCGGAATTCACCACCGAGCCGGTGAGCTGGTTGGCAAGCTCCTGCAGGCTGAAATCCAGCACGGCGACGAAACCCTTCTGCGCCGCGATCGCCTCCAGCGCCCGCCCGCCCATGCCCGTGGTGTGGAAGACGATGACCTCATAGCCGCGCTTTTCCAGCTCCGGCTTCAGCGTCACCATATAGTTCAGGCAGCTTTTGCCGAGCGAGCTCATGCCGATCCGAGGTCTTGCCTCGTCCGGCTTGACGACTGCCCGCGCGGCCCCCACCACGGCGCCGCTGGCCTGCGACAGCACCGCCTTGCAGGCGCTGTTGAGGCCATAGAGGCCGCCGGCCCACAGGATCATCATCAGGTCGGTGGCGATGCGCTCCGGCGGCAAGAGATGCGAATAGGCGATCGTCGAGACGACGAATTTCGGCACGCCGAGCGGCAGCGCCAGTGCGACATCGAGCGCCAGGTCGGTGCCCATCGAGCCGCCCAGCGCGATGAAGCCGTCGATCCCGCCCTTGTCGTGCAAAGCGCGCGCAAGCCGCGCCGCACCCAGCGCCATCAGCGTCATCGCGGTATTCTCATCGCCGCTGGCGATGATCGCCTCGATCGTCGTGTCGGCGGCCTTAGCCACGGCATGCCGGTCGTGCTCCGGTCTGTAGGGCGGATCGCCAAGCACGCTGACGTCCATCATCACGGCAACGCCGCCGACCGCCTCGATGCGCTCGCGCATGAACATCAGCTCGTCGGCCTTGGTATCGCCGGTGCCGATAACCAGGATTCGGCGTTTCTCCTCCACGTCAGTCTCCCTGCTGTGATGTTGTTGCTAAGCGCGTTTGCGGCCCGGCAGGCCGCCGAAAAGCCGCTCGCTGATGTCGCGCGCCGCCACCGCGACGCCGGCGCCGTGGCGCTCGATGTCGCCCGTGTGGACGCGCACCCTGGGCGCAGCGACCGCGATGGTGCCGATGGCGAAGCCGTCAGCGCCGAGGATGGGCGCGGCGACGCTGAGCACGCCTTCCTCATAACCTTGCGAGCCGGTCGAGTGGCCGCGCGCGCGGGCGGCGGCGATATGCTCGGCGAGCGTTCCCGCATCGCCGATGGTGTGAGGCGTGAACGCCGGCAGCGGCCCAGCAAGAATCGCCTCGCGGATGCGCTCCTCGCTGAACGCCAGGAAGGCGATGCCGGAGGCCGTCGCATGCATCGGCAGCACGTCGCCGAGCTGCACGCTGACCCGGTTGGCCTTGGCCGATTCGACGACGTGGACGGTAATCAGGCCGCGCTTTGAATATTCCGAGAGATGCACGGTCTCGCCGGTCGCCGCTGCCAGCGCCTCGACCACCGGCGCTGCTATGCGCAGGAACGGAAACTGCGCTTCGCGCATCAGCGCCAGCCGCGCGATGCCGGCGCCCAGACGGTAGAGCCGCGTGGTTTCGTCCTGCTCCACCAGTCCATGCGCAATCAGGGACACCAGCAGCCGGCGTGTCGTCGCCTTGTCGAAACAGGCGCGCCTGGCGAGATCGGCAAGCGCCGTCTCGGGCGCGCCGCTGCCCAGTATTTCCAGCAGCGAAACGGCTTTGGCCACCGTGCTCATCGCGTCTCCGTTCCTCCGTCAGATACTTAACGTGCGAATTAACTTGACAGCAAGTCGATTCCTTTGCAAGTCTAATATCGAAATGCCGTTGCAAATAGTGAAATGCACATTGGCCCTCTCAGAAGGCCCTCGGCATCTCAGGGACACTTGGTTTCCGCAGCGCGGAATGGAGGGAAAAATGACGACAGTTGAAGCCGGTGTAGTGAACCGGCTGAGGAAGAACAGCCTTGGCGTCGGCGCCATCACCTTCATGGTGATCTCGGCGGCCGCACCGCTCACGGCCGTTGCCGGCGGCACGCCGCTCGGCATGCTGATGGGTAACGGCGCCGGCTTTGCCGGCACCTATCTGATCGTGACGCTTCTGCTGCTCCTGTTCGCGGTTGGCTATGTCGCCATGTCACGCCACATCGGCAATGCCGGCGCCTTCTACGCCTATGCCGCGCGCGGCCTCGGCGGCTTTGCTGGCGGCGCCGTCGCGCTGATCGCGATCCTCTCCTACAACGCCATGCAGATCGGCGTCATGGGCCTGCTGGGTGCGGCCACTTCCGGCCTGTTTGCCGGCTGGGGCATCAATCTCCCCTGGTGGGTGTGGAGCTTCATCGCCATCGCCATAGTCGCCGTGCTCGGCTACCGCCAGGTCGACCTGTCGGCCAAGATCCTGACGGTGCTGGTGCTTGCCGAATATATCGTCGTGCTGATCCTCGACCTCACCATCCTCAAGACCGGTGGAGACAGCGGTCTGTCGGCCGCGCCCTTCAGCTGGAGCCAGATCGCCAGCGGCGCGCCGGCGATCGCCATCCTGTTCTGCTTCGCCGCCTTCATCGGCTTCGAGGCGACGACGATCTATGCCGAGGAGGCGCGCGACCCCAAGGTGACCATTCCGCGCGCCACCTATTTCTCCGTCATCCTGATCGGCCTGTTCTACATGGCCACCGCCTGGCTGATGGCGGTCGGCGCCGGCGTCGACAAGCTCTTGCCATCGCTGCAGGCTTTGCAGGACCCGACCACCTTCCTGTTCGGCCTCTCCGACCGCTACGCCGGAACGCTGCTCACGCACGCCATGAGCATCCTCTTTGTCTCGAGCCTGTTCGCCGGAGTGCTGGCGTTCCACAACGCGGTCGCCCGCTACATCTACGTCTCCGGCCGCGAGAAGCTTCTGCCGCAGTCGATCGGCGTGACGCATTCGGCGCATCAAAGCCCGCATGTCGCCTCGGTGATCCAGACCGTGCTTGCGGCGGTCGTCGTCGGGCTCTTCGCTGCGCTAGGCCTCGACCCGGTGCTGGCGCTGTTTTCCTGGCTCACCAACGTCGCCACGCTCGGCGTCATCGTGATGATGGCGGTGGCCTCGCTCGCCGTGGTGATGTACTTCCGCGCCAATCCATCCGCCCAGGAGAACGCGCTGAAGACCGCCATCCTGCCGGGGCTGACCTTCATCGCCTTCGTCGTCATCATCTACCTGATCGTCATCAATTTCGGCAGCCTGTCGGGTGCGGGCGGCTTCCTCGGTGTGTTCCTGCCGGCGCTGGTGCTGATCGCGGCCGTGGTCGGACTGCTGCTGGCGAGCGGGTTGAAGAGCCGGGATCCGGTCGCCTTCCAAAATCTCGGTCTGCCGCTGAAGGATTGATGGACAGACGGGGCGGCGGCGACGCCGCCCCTTCCCAACCAACGGGAGCAGCGGCATGAGCTTTGCCGATGATATCACGGTCGAGGCGCTGGAGGCCGATCCCTATCCGATCTACGCTGAGTTGCGGCGCAGCGCCCCGGTCGCCTTCGTGCCGGCGGTCAACCTCAGAAACGAGGGCAACCACGCCGCCTTCGGCTTCGGCCATCATTTCTGTTCGGGCCGCTTCTTCGCGCGCGAGCAGATGTGCCTTGCGGTACGATTGCTGCTGGAGCGTTTTCCCGACCTGCGGCTCGTGCCGGGCAGGGAGCCGGTCTTCCGCGGCTGGGAGTTCCGCGCGCCGGCGACACTTCATATAGCCTATGGAGCAGACTGATAATGATCAACCAGGAGACCATCGACACGCTGCGCAAGGCCGAGGTCGGCGCGCGGCGCCTGTTCATCGATGGCGCCCATGCGGATGCCGAAAGCGGCGCAAGCCTGCAGGTGATCTCTCCGATCGACGGCCGTCCCTTCGCCAGCATCGCCGACGGCGGCGCCGTCGATGTCGATCGCGCGGTGGCCTCGGCGCGCAAGGCGTTCGCCAAGGGCTCCTGGTCGCGCGCCGCACCCGCCTTCCGCAAGAAGGTGCTGCTGAAATTCGCCGAGCTGGTCGAAAAGCACGCGCTGGAGCTTGCGGTGCTCGGCGTGCGCGACAACGGCACAGAAATCGGCATGGCCTACAAGGCCGAGCCGCTCTCTGCAGCCGGCACCATCCGCTACTACGCCGAGGCGATAGACAAGGTCTATGGCGAGATCGCGCCGACGGCCGACAATGTGCTCGGGCTGATCCACAAGGAGCCGCTCGGCGTCGTCGGCGTGATCGTGCCGTGGAATTTCCCGCTGATGATCGGCGCCTGGAAGATCGCGCCGGCTTTGGCCGCCGGCAACGCGATTGTCGTCAAGCCGCCGGAGATCGCCTCGCTGACATTGCTGCGTCTGGCGGAGCTTGCTGTCGAGGCCGGGCTGCCGGGGGGCGTCTTCAACGTGGTCACCGGCCGCGGTTCCGTCGCTGGCGAGGCGCTCGGCCTGCACATGGATGTCGATGCCATCGCCTTTACCGGCTCGGGTCCGGTCGGCCGCCGCCTGCTCGAATATGCCGCGCGTTCCAATCTCAAGCGCGTCTTCCTCGAGCTTGGCGGCAAGTCGCCCAACATCGTCTTTGCCGATGCGCCGGACCTGAAGCAGGCGGCGGTCGTCTCGGCCAACGGCATCTTCCGCAATTCCGGTCAGGTCTGCGTCGCCGGCTCGCGGCTGCTGGTCCAGGCCTCGGTCTATGACCGCTTCATGGACGAGCTTCTGAAAGCAACCACGAAGCTGAAGGTCGGCGATCCGCTCGGCCTCTCGAGCGACGTCGGCGCGGTGTCGAGCGCCGAGCAGCTGACCAAGAATCTCGGCTTTGTCGCCAAAGCCTCGGAGGAGGGCGCCCGTCTGGTCACCGGCGGTGAGCGGATCCTGACGGAGACAGGCGGCAGCTACATGGCGCCGACGATCTTCGAGAATGTGACCGAGAAAATGCAGCTAGCCCGCGAGGAGGTGTTCGGGCCGGTGCTCGGTGTCATGCGTTTCGAGACCGAGGAAGAGGCCGTTCGCCTTGCCAATGCGACCGTCTATGGTCTTGCGTCGGCGGTGTGGACATCGAACCTGTCGACAGCGCACCGCATGGTGCGCGCCATCAACGCCGGTGTCGTCCACGTCAACACCTATGGCGGCGCCGACATCACGGTGCCGCTCGGCGGCTTCAAGCAGTCCGGCTTCGGCCGCGACAAGTCGCTCCACGCCATCGAGAAATACACCGACCTCAAGACGGCATGGATTTCACTGGGCTAACCCAGGATGAAGTCCGCGCAGCGGTCGCCGATCATGATTGCCGGCGCGTTGGTGTTGCCGCTGGTGAGCCGCGGCATGATCGAGGCATCGGCGATGCGCAGGCGCGGCACGCCGCGCGCGCGAAGCTGCGGATCGACCACCGCATCGTCGTCCGTTCCCATCCGGCAGGTGCCGCACGGGTGGTAGACGGTCTTGGCGTGGCGGAGGATGTGATCGGTGATCGCCTCGTCGCCGAGGTTGTCGGCCTTGCCGGGCGCAAGCTCCTCGGCAACGACCTCGCGCAGCGCCGGCTGGCGCAGGATCGCGCGGGCGACCTTCATCCCCGCCAGCAACAGCGCGAGATCCTCGGCGTGCGACAGGAAACCCGTGGTGAAGCGGATCGGGTCGCGTGCGTTGGCGGAGCGTAGCCGTACCGAGCCGCGCGACTTGGGCCGCAGCACGCACGGGTTCAGCTCCATCCCGTGGCGCTCGACCGAGCCGTGCTCGGCGTTCTCGATCATCACCGGCAGCACATGGAATTGCACATCGGGCCGGCCGTCGCCATCGGTGTCGAAGAAGCCGCCGCTCTCTACGACGTTGGAGGTCAGCAAGCCGCGACGGAACAAGAGATATTCGATGCCGTGCCGCAGCGCCTTGAAGCCGCGGTCCTCGCCGAGCAGCGAGACCGGCTTGCGGGTTAGCGCGTAGAGGGGGGCTGCGACATGATCCTGCAGATCCTGGCCGACCGCCGGCATGTCGCGGATGACGGGAATGCCCATCTCCGCCAGATGCGCGGCCGGGCCGAGACCGGACAGCATCATCAGCTTTGGCGTCGCCAGCGCGCCGGTGGCGAGGATCACTTCCGCTCTCACCGAAACCGTATGGGTCTGGCCGTCTGGCGTCATGTAGGACAGTCCGCTCGCGGCGCCGTTCTCCAGCGTCAGTCCGGTCACCAGCGCGTCGGTGACGACCTTGAGATTGGCGTCGCCGGCGAGCGGTCGCAAAAACACCTTGGCCGCCGACTGACGCTCGCCATTGGCCGTCGTCGTCTGGTAAAAGCCGACGCCCTCCTGCCGCTCGCCGTTGAAGTCGTCATTGAAACGGTGGCCGGCCTGCTGCGCCGCGCGCACATAGGCGAGCGATAGCGGATGTCTGTAGCACGGGTCGGCGACCGGCAGCGGACCTTCGGTGCCATGCCGATCGCCGGCCAGGCGCTCGTTGCGCTCCAGCCGCCTGTAGACGGGAAGCACGTCGTCCCAGCCCCAGCCTGGACAGCCGAGATCGCGCCAGCCGTCATAGTCTTCCGGCTGACCGCGGATGTAGAGCATGGCGTTGATCGAGGACCCGCCGCCGAGAGTGCGCCCCTGCGGGATAGGCAGCGAGCGGCCCCCGACGCTGGGCTCCGGCTCCGACTGGTAGATCCAGCTGCGCGCCGTGCCGATCACCTTGGCGAAGGTGGCGGGCATATCGATGAAGCGCGTGTTATCGGCCGGGCCGGCCTCAACGACCAGCACGCGCTTGCCGGCCGCGACCAGCCGGTTTGCCACCGTGCAGCCGGCCGATCCGGCGCCGGCGACGATATAGTCGTAGACCTCCGTCATCTGGTCAGGCGTAGCGCATGATGGCGGTCTTGGTTTCGAGGTAGCCCTCGATCGCCGCGCGGCCATGCTCACGGCCGATGCCGGACTGCTTGAAGCCGCCGAAGGGGGCGGCCGGGTCGAGCGTGTTGTGCGAGTTCACCCACACTGTGCCGGCCTTGAGGCCGTGGATCGCCGTCATCGCCTTGCCCATGTCGCGGGTCCAGATCGAGGCCGACAGGCCGTAGCGCGTGTCGTTGGCGACGCGGATTGCCTCGTCGAGGTCGGCGACAGGCATTGCCGCCACGACCGGCCCGAACACCTCCTCGCGCACGATCTCCATGTCCGGTTTCACATGATGCAGGATGGTCGGCGCGACATAATGGCCCCTGGTCGGCACCGGCCGCGCGCCGCTCACCCGTTCGACGCCCGCCGCCAGGCTGCGTTCGACAAAACCCTGCACGCTGTTGCGATGCTTGGCAGAGACCAGCGGATTGATCTGCGCTTCGGCGTCGCGGCCGGCGCCCATCGTCATGCCGTCGGCGATCTCGGCCAGCCGCGACAGCGTGCGGTCATAGATCGACTTCTCGATCAGCAGCCTGGCCGCCGAAGTGCAGACCTGGCCCTGGTTGAAGAACATGCCGAGCCCGGCGAGCAGCGGCTCGATGCCGTCTTCCATGTCGGCCAACAGGATCATCGGCGACTTGGAACCAAGCTCCAGCGTGAAGCGAGCGACACGGTCGACCGCGGCGTGGCCGACGCGTTTTCCCACCTCTGTCGAGCCGGTGAAGGTCAGCTTGTCGATGCCGGGATGGCAGATCAGCGCCTCGCCGGTGACGGCGCCGCTGCCGGTGACGATGTTGACGACGCCGGGTGGAAAGCCCGCCGCCTCGATCAGCTCGGCGAGCCTCAGCAGGCCAAGCGGCGTTTCCTGCGGCGGCTTGAGCACGATCGTGCAGCCGCAGGCCAGCGCCGGCGCGATCTTCCACATGCCGATCAGCAGCGGAAAATTCCACGGCACGATGGCGCCGACCACGCCGACCGGCTCCATCACCGTCATCGCGTGGTGCTTGGCGCCAGGTGGCACCGGAATCGAGACCTGGAAGGTCGAGCCTTCGATCTTGGTTGCCCAACCCGCGTAATAGCGCAGCCAGTCGACGGTGCCGCCGGCGCTCAGCATGCGGGCGACGCCCAGCGACTTGCCGTTCTCGACGCTCTCGATCTCGGCCAGCAGATCGGCGTCGGCCTCGACCAGATCGGCGAGCTTCAGCATCAGATTCTGACGATCGACAGGGCGCATCGATGCCCATGGCCCTTCGAGCGCCGCGCGTGCCGCGCGCACCGCCTGGTCGACAAGCTCCGGGCCGCTCTCGGGCACATGCGCGACGATCTCACCGGAGGCGGAATCGTCGACGGCAAGACCTTCGCCCGTAAGACCCTCGACAAAACGCCCGTTGATGAAAGGCCGGTGTGGGCGCGACAGGAATGCGGCGGCAGCCGCGCTGATCGGCGGCACGGTTCTCTCGTTCACGCCATCCTCCTCGAATGCTGACGTTCAATTTCCCGGAGGGTTATGGAGCGCGCTTACCCCCTTCAAGCCGCCATTGGCGCGAGTGCGCTCTCAGTCAAAACAAAGTTCCCGCTCGGACAAGACGGCCCGCCTTTGGCCAATCAAGATCGCACATGAGATCGGCCACGCCGGCACGTCTCGACGGTCCTGGAGGGTGGCAACGATTGAGCGCGGTTCTCGGCAATCCGATGGTCACCACGGCCGCGCTGCCGCTGCTGCTCGGCATCGCGCTTGCCTTGCTTGCACGTTTCGCCTTGCCGGCCGCGTCGCCGGTGCTGGCGCTGTTCTGGGCAGCGCTGCTCCTGTTCTTCTACTGGGACACGCTTGGTCCGCCGGTCATGCCGCCGGTCGCCGCCAGCCAGAAGCTGATCTATCTCGCTTTTGCCGGTATCGTTGTCGGCCTGCTGCCCGGGCGTATGCTGGGCCGCGGAACAGGTTTTCTCGCCGCCATCGCTTTTGCGGCGGCCTTCCTGTGGCTCGGTTGGCGGCGCCTTGCAGGCGGCTCGCTCGACCTTCAGATGATCGCCGCGCTGGCCGTCGGGCTGTCGATGCTGATCGGCGCCGCGATGCTTACCGCGCAGCAACCTTCGCCGTCGCCGCCCGCGGAAGAGCCGTTCCTGGCACCGGCGGCGGTGCTCGCTCTGTCGCTCTCCGGCGCCATCGTCTCGGTGCTCGGCGCATCTCTGGTCACTGGGCAACTGCTCGGCTCGATTGCCGCGCTGATCGGCGGCTGGTGCCTCGTGCAGTATCTCGCGACGCTGCGCGGCGGCGCAGCCACCTTATGGAGCGAAGGCGTCGAATTCCTGCTGCTCTACGCTGCGGCTACGGTGCTGATCCAGGTGGCGCTGCTGGCGCCCAAGGCCAATCCCGCCGCGCTCGTCCTTTCATCCCTGCCGCCGATTGCGGCCGTGCTCGTGCGCGGCCGGCTGCAAAGCCTGCTTCCCGGTGCGCGGCCTTTGCGGCCGCTCGTTGCCGGCATCCTGATCGCCGCTCCGGCGATGCTGGCCATCGTGACGGCGATCGTCTGGGCGCCGCATGGGGCCGCCCTCGGCTTTTCCTGAGCCAAATCCAACAACAACCAACGACAGGGAGAAAACATGTGAGGACGAGAAACCTGATTGCCGCGCTCGCTTTTGCCGGCGCATCCATGCTGGCCGCGGCGGCTCATGCCGACAACTTCGAAATCGACGGCCAGCATGCCTGGATCACCTTCACCATCAAGCACGGCATCTACGGCATCGCCCATGGCCAGTTCGACGGTGTCAAGGGCGCGATCGTCATGGACAAGGCCGATGTCACCAAAAGCAGCGTCAAGGCGGAGCTCGACGTCGGTTCGGTCCATACCGCTTTCGACCAGCGCGACAGCGACCTGAAAGGGCCGGACTTCTTCAACGCCGCCGAGTTCCCGACGATCAGCTTCGAAAGCACCAAGGTCGAGAAAGTCGACGACAAGACCGGCAAGGTCACCGGCAATCTCACCATCAGCGGTGTCAGCAAGGAAGTGACGCTCGACGTCCAACTGCTCAACGAAGCGCCGGCGCCGTGGGACGCGACGCTGACCAAGGCCGCTTTCAGCGCGACCGGAAAGGTGAGCGCTGCGGACTTCCCGATGGCAAAGGCCGCTGACGGGTTCGGCCTCGGGCCTGAGGTCGACATCGTCATCGATATCGAGGCGGTGAAGAAATAGGCCGCCGCGAGCCAAGCGCATGATGCCGCGCGGCAAAGGTCGCGCGGCACACCCAGGAAGAGCGGTGAAGTGCGCGCTCAGTCAAAACAAAGTTCCCGCTCGGACAAGACGGACCGAGCTGGTCGTCGCAAACTCCGCATCGAAGATCAGCGGCATTTGGGCCTCGTGCCCTTGAGGACGGCAGCATGAGATTTTCGGGCAAGACGGCATTCATCACCGGCGGCGGCACCGGCATAGGCGCGGCGGTCGCCAGGCGCATGGCCTCTGATGGCGCCAAGGTGGTGCTGATGGGCCGGCGGCGCGAGCCGCTCGAGGCCGTGACCCGGGACATTGGCGGACTGGTCGTGCAGGGCGATGCCGCCGATGCCAAAGCGGTGCGTGCCGCCCTTGCCGAGATTCATGAAAAGATAGGGCCGGTCGATATTTTGGTCGCCAATGCCGGCGGTCACGGCGTCGGCCCGACCGTGACGATGAGCGATGAGACCTGGGCGCTGGCGACGCGCACCAATCTCGACACTGCCTTCGTCTGCGCCCGCGAATGCCTGCCCGATCTCATCGCGCGCAAAGGCAACATCGTCGTCGTCGCCTCGATCGCCGGCCTGTTCGCCGGGCCGGCGGCGGCGGGCTACGTCACAATGAAGCATGCCTGCGTCGGCTTCGGCAAATCGCTGGCGCGCGACTATGGCCGCCAGGGGGTGCGCACCAACATCATCTGCCCAGGCTGGGTGGCGACCGCCATGGCCGATGAGCAGATGCAGGTGGTCGTGGACAAGCATGGGCTTGGCTCGATCGAGGAGGCCTACAGGCTTGTCACCAAGGACGTGCCGCTAGGCCGCCCGGCGACGCCGGAGGAGGTCTCGAACGTCATCTGCTTCGTCGCTTCCGCCGAGGCGGCCATGATGAACGGTTCGATCCTGACTGTGGACGGCGGCGCCACCGTAGTCGACCTGCCGACCCTCGCATTTGTCGATTGATTTGGAGATGGCGATGAACGACCAGAACAGACCCGCCGACTGGAAGCACTTCGACGACTTCGCCGCCGGCATCGCCACCAACAGGCTGCCGACGACCGGCGCGTTGCGCGGGCAGACGTTCAAGATCACGCTGAAGGCCGGCCGTGTCATCGACCTCGCCTTCACCGCCGCCGACACAGTGGCCTGGAGCGAAGGCAGCGAGGCCGGCGCCGACTGGTACGAGGCGCTCGAGGTGGCGCCCGGCGTCTTCTTCATCAACATGACCTTCGTCGCCAGGCCGGCAGAGGACGAGGCCTTCATCGTCGACATCAGGACGCGGCGCGTGCTGTCGGTGCGCGAGCGGGTGCGCGAGCCTGGCGAAGCGCCGGGCGAACCGCGCGTGGCGCAGGTTTATTCCGCCGGCGTGCTGGGCGATCCAGCCGTGCCGCCAACGGGCCACGAGCCGGCACCGACGCGCGACCTGATCGGGCTCACCGCGCACTACACCTACAGCCCCAACCATGTCTACGAGCATATCTATCTCAGCTCGCAGCGCTACGCCTGGCAGAACCTCGTCGGTGTCCAGCGGGGCCATGGCGACGTCGATCTCGCCACCACCTGGAAGTTCGCCGAGAACCTCTATGTCTTCGGCTTCCGCGAGTTCATCATCCCGGTCGCATCGCTGTTCTTCTACAACTGGGACACCATGCGCTCGACCGGCAAGTTCCTCGGCGTGACCAGCCAGGGCAAGGTCGAGAACAAACCCGCCGGCGCCTTCATCGAGAAGAAATCCAGGGCCGTCTACGACCAGGGCCAGGAGCCCGTGTGAGCGTTGGGATCAGCATCATGAGCAACAAGAACTACGACGCCATCAAGGCTCACTATGCCGGTTCCGACGCCAAGGACCTGGCGGCGATGATGGCACCGATCACCGGCAGCACCGCCTGGACCGAGATGGCCGGCTTTCCCTATGCCGGCACCTATGTCGGCCCCGATGCCGTCATCGCCGGCGTCTTCAAGCGCATCGGCGAAGACTGGGACGGCTACACTTTCGCGCTGGAGAAACTGGTCGATGGCGGCGCCACCATCGTCGGCATCGGCACCTATTCGGGCACCTACAAAAGGACCGGCAAGCCGATGACCGCGCGTGTGGTCCATGTATGGGAAATGCGCGACGGCAAGGCCGTCAGTTTCGAACAGTTCACCGACACCAAGCTGGTCGCGGACGCCATGGGCTGATGCATTGGCACGAGTGAATGCGGGCCTCGCCTCGGGAGGGTCGGCCTGATGAAAACCTGGGAGGATGGAATGGAAATCAGTCTGAAGGGAATGCTGGCCGGCCTGTTGCTGTCCTCGGCACTCGGCCTTGGCGGCACGTTTGTTGCCAATGCCGCCGGCGACGAGATCGTCATCGGCGCGCCGATCTCCTTGACCGGGCCGCTCGCCGGCGACGGCAAGGAGCAGAAATGGGCCTATGAGCAGGCCGTCGCCGACATCAACAAGGCGGGCGGCATCATGGTGAAATCCGCCGGCAAGAAGTTGCCGGTCAGGCTGGTCGTCGCCGACGACGAAAGCTCCGAAGGCAAGGTCGCTTCGGCGCTGGAAAACCTGATCAAGGTGCAGAAGGTAGACGCGCTGCTGTCGACCCATTCCGGGCCGATGAACATCGCCGGCGCCATCGTCGCGGAGAAATACAAGAAGTTCTACATGATCACGACGGCCTTCCCCTTCGAGTGGCAGCCGTTGAAGCTCAAATACTCGGCGCTGTTCTTCTTCCATCCGGGACCCGGCGCGGAAGTGCCGTTCCAGATCTGGGACAAGCTGCCGGCCGACGAGAAGCCGAAGCATCCGGCGCTGGTCTCGGAAGACTCGCCCGACGGCAAGGGTTTCGGCGGCGCTTTCGAGGCAGCGGCCAAGAAATACGGCTACAGCTTCGCCGTCGACGACCCCTGGGCGATCGGCGCCACCGACTATTCGGCGCTGGTCACCAAGCTCAAGGCCGCCGACGTCGACGCCATGCTGGTCTTCGGCTCGCCGGCCGACACCATCACGCTGCTCAGGCAAATGAAGGAACTCGGCTTCTCCGTGCCCTACTTGCATGGCTGGAAGGGCACCTGGACCGGCGAGTTCCATGAGGCGCTCGGACCCGACTCCGACTACATCCTGACCGACGGCTTCTGGTCGGCGAGCTATCCTTACAAGGGCGCGAAAGAGCTCGGCGACCGCTACGAGGCCGAGTTCAAGAAGGACTCGGTCACCGTCGGCGCCTTCTACGCCAATGCGCAGGTGCTGGCGCAGGCCATCGAGAAGGCCGGCAGCACCGATGCCACCGCCATCCACGATGCGATCTTCGGCCAAGAGTTCAAGGACACGGTGGTCGGCGACCTGAAGTTCGACGACACCGGCTTCGCGCTGATCCCCAGCGTCGCCACCCAGTGGTGGCAAGGCAAGCACCAGCTCATCTATCCCGACGGCAACTGGACCTACAAGCCGGCCCCCACCTGGGACAAGCGCTGAACGACAGATGCGGTGGAAGCGGCGGGCGTCTGATTGCGAAGCCAGGCGCCCGTTCGCTTCCTGCCAGATCGGTTGGCGATAGGCGGTTTGAGTGCCTAATCCTTTGTGCATCTGCTGGAAGGAAACAGAAACACAATGCAGGCGGATGGGATCTTGCTGCGCCTCGAGGCGGTCAAGAAGCGCTTCGGCGGGCTTGTCGTTCTCGACAACATCGATATCGCGGTCGGCGGCAACGAGCTGATCGGCCTGATCGGCCCCAACGGCGCCGGCAAGTCGACGCTCTTCAACGTGATCACCGCCATCTACGCGCCGACGGAGGGGAGGGTGTCCTTTCGCGGCACGGACATCACCGGCATTGCGCCCCACCGCATCTCAAGGCTGGGCATCGCCCGCACCTTCCAGCTCGTGCGGACTTTTCTGACGATGACCACCTTCGAAAACGTCATGGTCGGCGCCGTCTATGGGGCAGGGGGCCGGGTCAAGCATGCCACCGAGGCGGCGAACGCCGCGCTCGAACTGGTCGGCCTCACCGCTAGGCGCGACATGCGCACCGCGCATATGACGCTGTCCGACCGCCGCATGCTGGAGATCGCGCGGGCTGTCGCCTCCGATCCGGCGCTGCTTCTGCTCGACGAGCCGATGGCCGGCCTAAACCCGACCGAAATCCAGCGCATGGTCGACGTCATCCGCCGTGTTCGTAGCGAGAAGGGTATCTCGATGCTGTGGGTCGAGCACAAGGTCGACGCCATCATGAAAGTCTGCAGCCGCGTCATCGTGCTCGACCACGGCGAGAAGATCGCCGACGGCACGCCGCGCGAAGTCACGCAAAACCGCAAAGTCATCGAGGCCTATCTTGGCGAACCGGCTGCTTGAAATAAGCGATCTCGAGGTCGCCTATGGCGACGTCGGCGCGCTGTGGGGCGTGTCGCTCCATGTCGATCCCGGCACGATCGTCGCGCTTGTCGGCGCCAACGGTGCCGGCAAGACGACGCTGCTCAGGACCGTTTCCGGCTTGCTCAGGCCGAAGGCGGGCGACATCCGCGTGTCAGGCCGGTCACTGGTCGGCAAGGCGCCGCAGGAGATCGCCCGCATGGGCATCGCGCATGTGCCGGAAGGACGCGGCCTGTTCCGCCAGATGACGGTGCTGGAAAATCTCGAGCTCGGCGCTTTCCAGCCCAGGGCCCGGCCGCGGACGAAGCAGCTGCTTGAGAAAGCCTACACGCTGTTCCCGCGCCTGAAGGAACGCGCGCAGCAGAAGGCCGGCTCGCTCTCCGGCGGTGAGCAGCAGATGCTGGCGATCGCGCGCGCCACCATGTCGGAGCCGTCGCTGCTCATCCTCGACGAGCCGTCGCTGGGTCTCAGCCCGCTCGTCGTGCAGCAGATGTTTTCGCTCATCCAGACCTTGCACGGCCAGGGCGTCACCATCCTGCTCGTCGAGCAGAACATCCATCAGGCGCTGAAGGTCGCCGACTACGCCTTCGTGCTGCAGACCGGCTCGCTCGCCATGCAGGGCACCGGCGCCGAGCTGATCGCCGATCCGGAAATCCAGAAGGCCTATATGGGCGTGTTGGAGTAGAAAAATGTTCAATCTCCCGCCACCCGAGATCCTGCTTCAGCTCTCGCTCAACGGCGCGCTTGGCGGCGCCATGTATGGCGTCGCCGCGGTGGGCTTGAGCCTCATCTTCGGCACCATGCGACTGATCTTCCTCGCCCAGGGCGCGATGATCATCCTGGCCGCCTATTTCGTGCGGGCACTGTTCTACGGCCTCGGCATCGACCCGTTCCTGTCGCTCTTGATTGTCGTGCCGGTCGGGCTCGTCGTCGGCTGGCTGATCTATCAGGGCTTGTTCCGCAAGGCCGCCGCCGAGGAAGACCGCAACGTCTCGCTGCTCATCGCTGTCGGCCTGATGTTCCTGGTGCAGAACCTGATGACGGTGATCTGGGGCGGCAACACGGCTGGTGTCGTCACGTCCTACACCGCGACCGGAATCGAACTGCTTGGCGTGCGCACCTCTTTCACCCGTTCGATGGGCTTCCTGATTGCTCTCGCCGGCACCGGGCTGGTGATGCTCTTCTTGCGCAAGACGATTGTCGGCAAGGCGGTGCGCGCCGCCTCGGAGGACATGGACGCCGCGACTTTGATGGGCATCAGCCCGCACCGTGTCAACGCTATTGCCTTCGCCATCGGCATCTCGCTGGCAGGCGCGGCCGGCGTCGCCGTGGCGACGACCTTTCCGTTCAACCCCTTCGCCGGTTTCATCTTCAGCCTGAAGGCTTTGGTGGCGCTGGCGCTCGGCGGCATCGGCAATGTCACCGGCGCTTTAGCCGGCGGCATCCTGCTTGGCCTGATCGAGGCCTATGTCCAGTTCTTCATCTCGGGCGGCTGGACCAATGCCATCGCCTACGGTGTGTTCCTATTGGTGCTGATGTTCAAGCCGGAGGGCCTGTTCAGCCGTCCCTACAAGAAGGCATGAGAGCGATGAGCCGAGCCTTGCAATGGATCGCCGTTCTTGTGGTCGCGGCACTGGCGCTGCTGCCCTTCGTGCCCGGCGCGGTCGACGCCTATTATTTCTCCTTCCTGTTCTTCGTCTTCCTCTACGCCATCATGGCGCAGAGCTGGAACCTGGTCGCCGGCTATGGTGGCCAGATCAGCCTCGGCAGCCACGCCTTCTTCGGGCTCGGCGCCTACACCACTGCCATCCTGTGGAGCGGCAATTACCTCTGGGGCTCGCTCTATGATGCGCATCCCGGCATGTATTATTTCGATCCGGTCACGATGCTGTTCGGCGGGCTTGTCGCGGCTGTCGCCGCGGTCTTTATCGGCCTGCCGCTCCTGTCGAAACTCCACGGCGACTATTTCGCGCTTGGCACGCTCGGCTTCGGCGAGATCGTCAAGGTGCTCTTCGTCAATGGCGGCGACTTCACCGGCGGCGCCTTTGGCATCGTGGCGCCCGCGAGCGCTTTCGACACGTTGCGCCCGCATTACTGGGTCGCGCTCGGCCTGATGGTCGCCACCGCTTTAGCCATCCGGGCGCTGATGCGATCGCGCTACGGATTGGCACTGATTGCCGTGCGCGACGACGAGATGGCGGCGTCGGCCAACGGTATCGACACGCTCAAGGTCAAGGTCGCCGCCTTCGCCGGCAGCGCCTTCATCGCCGGTGTCGCCGGCAGCCTTTACACCTACTACATCTTCCATGTCGGCCCGGACTCGGTGTTCGACCTCGACTGGATGCTCTTGCCCTTGATGATGACCGTGGTCGGCGGCACCGGCACGCTGCTTGGTCCCATCCTCGGCGCGCTGGTGATGTATGCGGTGTTCGACCTCGCCCGCATCGTGGTGCCCGACTACCACCCGGTGATTTCGGGGCTGACGATTATCCTGGCGATGCTGTTCCTGCCGAAGGGGATGATGCGGCTCGGTGTGATGCAGCGCCGGAAATCCGCGTAAAAGCTAGCTCATCATCTTTGGCAGGTCGGCCGCCAGCGCGTCGACGGCCAGCCGTACCTTCAGCGGCAGATGCGGTGTCTGCAGCCAGAGCGCGTGGCAGTCGTAAAGATGGTCGGGCTGTTGAGGCAGCACCCGCATCAGTGTGCCGGCCTCGATGCGCTGGCGCACCAGCCAGTATGGCAGCCAGGCGAGGCCCATGCCGTCGGTTGCCGCATCGGCGATGGCGTCGAGGTCGTCGAGCCGCAGCCTGCCGGCCGGAACGATCTCGGCGACCGAACCGTCGTCGCGCGGGAACAGCCAGGGCTGCAGCGCCTGGCCGAGCCGCCTGTAGATAATCGCTTGATGGCCGGCAATGTCTTCCAGACCGGCCGGCTGGCCGAATGCCTCGGTATAGGCAGGCGACGCACACACGATCATGCGCTGGCGCGCGACACGCCGTGCGATGATGCCGGCCCTGTCATCCAGCATTCCGGTTCGGATCGCCATATCGAAGCCGTCCTCGACAAGGTCGGCGAAACGATCGCTGAGCGACAGGTCGAGCTCCAGCGTCGGATAGCGCCGGGCGAGCTCGAGCAGGATCGGCGTGACGCAATGGCGGCCGAAATGCGTTGGCATCGTCACGCGCAGCCTTCCGCGCGGCTCGGACAGTTGGTCGGCCGCCAACGCGTCGGCCGCTTGCGCCTCCGCCAGCACGATCCGGCAGCGCTCGTAATAGGCGCGCCCGAAATCGGTCAGGCTCTGCCGGCGCGTCGTGCGGTTGAGCAATCGCATGCCGAGCCGTTCCTCGAGGAAGCGGACATGCTTGCCGACCATCGGCCCTGACAAATCGAGCGCCGCCGCGGCAGCCGCGAACGAACCGAAATCGACTGCCTTGAGGAACACTTCCATGCTTTCGAGGCGATCCATATTCAAAACCACACGTTTCGACTGTTCTGCTTGCTGAGCGATTTATCGCTTTCGGATCGCATCGCATAGTCCATTCCATCGAAATGATTTGGAGTTCATGATGACAAGGCTTGTTCGCTTTCACCGCCACGGCGGGCCGGAGGTGCTGCGCATCGAGGATGTCGAGGTGCCTCCGCCAGGTCCGGGCGAGGTGCGGATCAGCGTCAAGGCACTGGGCTTGAACCGTGCCGAAGCCTCGATGCGCAACGGCGCCTACATCGAGACACCGTTGCTGCCGTCAGGTCTCGGCCTCGAAGCGGCTGGCATCGTCGACGCGGTCGGCGCCGGTGTGGAAGCCTTCGCGCCGGGCGATGCCGTCAGCATCATTCCGCCGCGCCAGATGGCGCGCTGGCCGGCCTATGGCGAGCTCGCCACCTTTCCGGCAGAACTCGTCGTCAAGCATCCGTCATCGCTTACCTTCGAAGCCGCCGCCGCGACATGGATGCAATACCTCACCGCCTATGGCGCGCTGGTCGATATCGCTCGTCTCGGCCCTGACGAGCCCGTCGTCATCACCGCCGCGTCGAGCAGCGTCGGGCTGGCCGCCATCCAGATCGCCAACTTGATCGGCGCTGTGCCGATCGCGGTTACCCGGACGTCGGCCAAGAAAGCGGCGCTGCTCGACGTCGGCGCGGCGCATGTGGTGGCCTTGGCCGAGGAGGATATCGAAGCGAGGTTGAGAGAGATCGCGCCGCAGGGAGTGCGCGTCGTCCTCGACCCGGTCGGCGGCCCGATCTTCATGCCGCTGACGGCCTCGATGGCACGCGGCGGCATCCTCCTCGAATATGGCGGCCTCAGCCCCGAGCCGACGCCGTTCCCGCTTTTCGATGTGCTGGCAAAAACGCTGACGCTGCGGGGCTATCTCGTCCACGAAATCACCGGTGACGCTGCCCGGCTGGAAGCCGCCAAGGCTTTCATCCTCGACGGCCTCGCATCGGGTGCGCTGAAGCCGATTGTCGCGAGGACGTTCCCGTTCGAGCAGATCGTCGAGGCACATCGCTTCCTGGAATCGGGCGAGCAGTTCGGCAAGATCGTGGTGACGCTTTGACCGCTCGCCACCATCGAAGTGCAGGCACACTTGTCCGGTCAGCCCGCCTGTGACGCGGCTGGAGTTGGACGAAGAACCCCGGCGGCCTGAGGTCATAGGCGGAGTTCTGCTGCTGGCCTCCCGCTCTTGCCGGCCGAATGATCCTTGCGGCAAGAGCCCAGCGGACCAGGGGAATGTTTTTACCCATGGACAGGCTTTCGCAATTTCATTCCTGTCTATGTCTATAAAATAAGTGAACTTTAATCCGAGCCCCGCTGGACAGGGCTGGCAATCGAGGCCGTGGCCTCCGTTCAAAAGGATTGAGTTCACATGCGAAACCTGATTTCCGCCGTCCTTGTCGGATTTGCCGTGGCGGCAACTTCCGCAGTCGCGCATGCCGACGACAAGAAAGTTGTCATCGCCTACCAGACCGGCGCCAATCCCTACAATCTCGGCATCGCCAATGGCGATCTTGCCAAGAGAACCGGCTGGAATATCGAATTCCGTCGCTTCAATTCCGGCGCCGACATCTTCGCGGCCATTGCATCGGGCGACGTCCAGGTCGGCGATGTCGGCTCGAGCCCGTTTGCCGCAGCCGTCAGCAGGGGCATCGACGTGAAGGCGTTCTATATTTCCTCGGTCTCCCGCGACGGCGAGGCGTTGGTGGTCCGGCCTGACATCAAGTCGCCGGCGGACCTGCGGGGCAAGAAGCTCGCCGCGGCGCCGGTATCGACAGACCACTACCAGCTTCTCGCCGTCCTCAAGCAGGAAGGCATTTCCGAGAAGGAAACCCAGGTCATCGCCATCCCCCAACCCGAGATCGTCGCAGCCTGGAAACGGGGCGACATCGACGGTGCGTTCGTGTGGGACCCGGCGCTGTCCGAACTCAAGAAGGACGGCAAGGTCCTGCTTACGGCCGGCCAGGTAGCCGATCGCGGCGCGCCGACCTTCGGCGCGTTGGTTGCGACCGGCGAGTTCGCCAAGGCCAATCCCGACTTCCTCGGCCAGTATGTCCGGCTGATCGACGGCTACAACACGGCCTACCTGACCAATCCGGCCGCCTGGGGACCGGAGTCGGAGAACGCCAAGTTGATCGCCAAATTGCAGGGCGGCACGCCGGCCCAGAATTCCGAGCAATTGAAGACGACGGTCGTACCGCCGCTCGACGACCAGGTTTCCGACAAATGGCTCGGTGGCGGGGACAAGAGCGCCGTTGCGAAAATCCTCAAGGACACCGCTGGCTTCCTGAAAGACCAGCACAAGATTACCGCCGTCAAGGACAGCTACGCCGCATTCGCCGATCCGCAATACGCGGACGTGGCCAAGGCGTCGAACTAGAGATCGCTGAAGACGCTCGGTTCCGGCTGGCGGAAATTCCGCCGGCCGGATAGCTCCGGAGAATTCCCATGCTTCGAATTCGCGATGCCAGCGTCACGTTCCCGGCCTCAGACGGCCAGGAAGTCCACGCGCTCGACCGCATCTCGCTGGACATTGCTCCAGACACCATCGTCGTCGCCGTTGGCGCTTCCGGGTGCGGCAAGTCGACCTTGCTCAATGCGATCGCCGGCTTCCTGCCACTCACCGAAGGCACGATCACATTGGACGGACAAGAGATCGAAGCGCCTGGCGGTGATCGCGGCGTCGTCTTTCAGAAAGACACCTTGCTGCCTTGGGCCAACGTCCTGGACAACGTTGCGCTCGGGCTGAAATACCAGGGCCTGCCGCGTGGCGAGCGCCGCGAGCGGTCAAGACGTCTGCTGGAACTGGTCGGGCTTGCCGACTTCGCCGAAAAACCGCCTTACGAATTGTCCGGCGGCATGCACCAGCGTGTTGGAATTGCAAGAGCGCTGGCCACCGATCCCAAGATATTGCTCATGGACGAGCCGTTCGGCGCGCTTGACAGCCTGACGCGCGAGACAATGCAGCAGCTTCTGGCTTCGATCTGGGCGAAGACGGGCAAGCAGATATTCTTCATCACCCATTCAATCGAGGAAGCGCTCATTCTTGGCACGACCATCGTCGTGATGTCGCCCCGGCCGGGCCGCATCGTTGCCCGGTTCGATACCGGCTTCGTCCGCGATTTCGCTGAGAGCGGCGATATCGGGCCGATCCAGTCCCACCCGCGATTCATCGAATTGCGGCAGGAAATCCGCTCGCTCATCCACAAGCCGGAAGATGTCCGCAAAGGAACCTTGCAATGACGCTTGCCGCCAATTCCCAAACGTCCTTTCCGGCCGCTGCGAACCCGCGTGCGCCCTCCGCTCGGCCACGCCGAGCCAAATCGACCGACACGCTCGGCATCAGCCTGGTCACCCTGGCGTCGCTGATTGCGTTGTGGTTCCTCGCCGCGCATTTCGGCTGGGCGTCGTCGCTTTTCCTGCCGTCGCCGGCGGAAGTGCTGACCCAGTTCAGCGCCGTTGCGGCCGACGGCTACGCCAATGGAACGCTGCTCAACCACACAATGGCAAGCCTTGGCCGCATCGCGACGGCGCTTGCGGCCGGCATCGTGGTCGGCATTCCGCTCGGCCTGCTGATGGGGCTCAACCGCTGGGTGAAGGGTATCTTCAGCGTCCCGATCGATCTTTACTGGGGCCTGCCGCCCTTGGCATATCTGCCGCTTCTGATCATCTGGCTTGGAATCGGCGAGACCTCGAAGATCGTGCTGCTCTCGCTATCGACCTTCGCGCCGATCTGCTTTGCCGCGCAGGCTGGTGTCCGGTCGGTCCCCGCTGAACGGATAAATGCCGCGCTGTCGCTCGGCGCCAATCGGCTGCAGCTGTTCACCAGCATCATTCTGCCTTCCGCGTTGCCGGAGATCATGACCGGCTTGCGGATTGCGATAGGCGCCGGATTGTCCACGCTCGTCGCGGCCGAACTGATCGCGGCCCAGTCCGGCCTTGGCTACATGATCATGTCGGCGGCCAATTTCCTCGCCACCGACGTCGTTTTCGTCGGTCTCATCGTCATCGCCGCGCTCGCTTTTGCCTTCACCAGCGGCATGCGCTGGCTGGAGCACCGCCTCGTCCCATGGAAAGGCAAGCTCTGAAGCTCGCCGGCCAAAACGTTCCGCGTCTTTCAAAGGAGAATCCGATGTCCAGCAATACTCGTCCGCTCGACCTCTACTGGTATCTGCCGACCCACGGCGACGGGCCGTATCTCGGCACGGATGAGCGGCACCGCCCGGCGACCTTCGGATATCTCAGGGAGATCGCGCACGCGGCCGACCGGCTGGGGTTCAAGGGCGTCCTCCTGCCCACCGGAACGCGGTGCGAGGACGCCTGGATCGTGGCGGCCGGGCTGATCCCGCTTACCGAACGGCTTAAGTTCCTGGTCGCGCTCCGGCCGGGCAGCGGAACGCCGGCCCTTTTTGCGCGCCATGCGGCAACGCTCGACCGCATCTCCGAGGGCCGTGTCCTGCTCAATGTCGTCACCGGTGCGGACCCGGCCGATCTCGCCGGCGATGGCAACACGCTCGGCCATGACGAACGCTATGCGCAGACCGATGAGTTCCTGACCATCTGGCGGCGGATCCTTTCGGGGGAACCTGCCGATTTCGACGGCAAGTACTTGTCCGCCCACGGCACCGACATTTCCTTCCCCCCGGTCCAGCGGCCCCATCCGCCACTCTGGTTCGGAGGCTCTTCCGACGCCGGCATCGCGGTCGCGGCCAAGCATGTCGATGCCTATCTGAGCTGGGGCGAGCCGGTCGACCAGCTTGCCGAAAAGATCGGGCGGGTCAGGGAGGCTGCCGCGGCGCAGGGTCGAACGATCCGCTTCGGTCTTCGCATTCACGTGATCGTTCGCGAAACCGAAGAAGAGGCATGGGCCGCCGCCGATCGGCTGATCAGCCACGTCACCGATGACCTGATCGCCGAAGCCCAGAACGGATTCGTTCACATTTCGGAATCGGTTGGGCAAAAGCGCATGTCGGCGCTGCATCAGGGTCTGCGCGATCGATTGGTCATCGGTCCGAATCTGTGGGCGGGACCGGGGTTGGTGCGCGGCGGCGCTGGAACGGCTCTTGTCGGCAATCCCGACAATGTTGCCGCGCGCATTCGCGAATACCAGGAGATCGGCATTGAAACCATCATCGCGTCCGGCTACCCGCATTTGGAAGAGGCGTTCAACGTGGCCGAACTGCTTTTCCCCAGGCTCGGACTGAGAGGCGAAGACACGCCTGCGGAGCGCAACTGGGACGTCGAGTTCGGGCGCGGCGTGCGGCCGAAGGCCGTTGCGTCGGCCTCGTGAATATCGAGGCCGGCAACAAGAGGGAAGGTTGCTCTATCGAGGGTTATGAACGCGCCGGTATGAGGCCTAATGCACCACCGTCCGCACCCTCTCCCGCAACTCCCTCGGTGCCACGTCATACTTGCTCTTGAAGGCCCGCGAGAAATGCGCGCTCGAATTGAACCCGCAGGCAAAGGCGATTTCAGAAATCGAAGCTGAGGCGCGTGCGGGGGAGAGCAATTCCTCCTTGCTGCGCTCCAGCCGTCTGTCCCAGACGAAGCGTTCGAGCGTCACGCCCTCGCCCTCGAAGGCGCGATGGAGATAGCGGCGCGAGCAGCCCATATGGCGGGCAATATCCTCGGCCGACAGGTTGGAGCGAGCGAGGTTGGCGTCGACATAGGCGACGATGCGCTCGCGCAGCGCTTCCAGCGGCGAGCGGCGGAATTCCGGCGCCATCGGCTTCGCCTGGATCAGCCCGTTGACAAGCTGGATCAGGCTTTCGCCGACGCGGCGGCAGCCGGCTTCGTCGAGCTTATGCGCTTCGCCGATCGCCATCTGCATCAGGCCGGACACGATATGGGTCAGGCTGTCGCCCTCGCCGGGCAGAGGTACAGGCGCCAGAAGGCGCGCCAGCGTCTCGTCGCCGAAGGTCGAGCGCGGCACCTGCAGGATGAGCTGGTCGACATCGGAAAGGTTCTGCAGCGAATAGGCGCGCACCGGGTCGTAGATGATCGCCGCGCGCGGACCGAGGTCTATCGCCGTCTGCTGCTGCTCGAAGCGGCTGCGGCCCTTGAGTTGCATCAGGATCTTGATCGCGTCGGGATCGAAGCTGCGCCAGAAGGTGCGGTCGTTGACGACCAGATGCGACTTGGCCCTGATTTCGGACAAGCGGCAGGAACCCAGATTGACCGACACCAGCTTCGGCAGCGACGGCGCCTCGCCGCGCGAAAAGCGCTGGGTGATCGGGCCGAACAGCATCCGCGACGCGGACAGGAAGGCTTCGCCGTCGGCGACGCTCACATGGTGGCCGTACATCGTTTCCTCCTCCGGTTCATGATCGGGAAGATCATGCCTAAACCAGAATTCCCGTCTTCGCGGGATTGAGACGCAACGGCGGAGCCGATGCAACCGGAAAGGAAGTTAACATGCTAACCATCTCTCCCGCAATGGCGGAGATGGGCAATGAACAGGCCGGCATCTGGCGCCGGCCCGCTCATATGTTCGGGCTAGGCGGCCTTGACCTTCAGCTCTTCCTCGCCGCGCACCATCCTGGCCACGCCGGCGAAGTCGAGCTTGCCGGAACCGAGCACCGGCACCTTTGGCACGACGCGCACTTCGGCCGGCACCATCAGGTCCATGGCGCCGTTCGCCTTGGCGAAGGCGAGGAACTCCGCGCGGTTGGCGTTGGCCGCCTCGGTGATGAGGATCAGCTTCTCGCCCTTGCGCGCGTCCGGCATGGTGGCGACGGCCGACAGCGAGCCCTTCCAGAGTTCGCCGGCCAGCGCCTCGACCGCCGCCAGCGAGACCATCTCGCCTGCGATCTTAGCGAAGCGCTTGGCGCGGCCGCGGATCGAGATGAAGCCCGCATCGTCGACGGTGACGACGTCGCCGGTGTCGTGCCAGCCGTCGGCCAGCGGCTCGATCACGCCCGGATTCTCGGCGCGCAGGTAGCCGGCCATGACATTGGGGCCGCGCACGAAAAGCCGCCCGCCCTCGTCGACGCCGGGTACCGGCTCCAGGCGATACTCCATGCCGGGCATGATTTTGCCGACGCTGCCCGACTTGTTGTACATCGGCGTATTGATGGCGATCACCGGCGCGGTCTCGGTCACGCCGTAGCCTTCCAGGATGCGCAGGCCGAACTTCTCCATATAGGTCGTGCGCGTCGCGGCCTTGACCGGCTCGGCGCCGGCGAAGCAGTAGCGCACCGAGCGGAAGTCGTAGGGATGCGCCGTGCGGGCATAACCCGAAAGGAACGTATCGGTGCCGAAGATGATCGTCGCGTTCGACGCATAGATCAGTTCCGGCACGATGCGGTAGTGCAGCGGCGAGGGGTAGAAATAGACCGGCACGCCCGAGATCAACGGCAGCACCGTGCCCGCCGTCATGCCGAAGGAGTGGAAGATCGGCAGCACGTTGAACACCTTGTCGCCCGAGTGGAAGTCGATGCGCGAGGCGGCCTGGGCGGCATTGGCCAGGATGTTGCGGTGGGTGAGCACCACGCCCTTCGGCGTACCTTCGGAACCCGAGGTGAACAGGATCGCGGCCGCATCGTCGGCCTTGCGCGCCACCCGTGGCGTCGACTTGCGCAACAGGCCGAGCAGCTTGTCCTTGAGGCCGATCGTGGCGCGCAGATCGTCGAGCCAAACGATGTCGACCGAACGGCCGATCTCCTCGACCACCAGCCCGAGCTTTGCCTGTTCGACGAAGGCGCGGGAGGTCAGCACGGTGCGCACCTCGGCCGCCTTGCAGGCCGACAGGATGTTGGCCGCACCGGCGGTGAAGTTGATCATCGCCGGCACTTTGCCGGCCGACATGACACCGAGAAGTGCTGCGCAGGCACCGTTGGCGTTGGGCAGCATGATGCCCAGCGTCTGCTGTCCGGCATAGAGATGCTCGAACTTCTCGCCCAGCACCGCGGCGGCCGTCAGCAGCTTGCCGTAGCTCAGCGAGCCGGTGACCGGATCCTGTACGGCAAGCTCCTTCATGCCGCGTTCGTGCGCGGTCTCGATGATTTTCTCCAGCACCGTCTTGTCGATGTCCTGGGTGCGGAAGACGAGGTCCGACATCACCTGGTAGAGTGCGGAGCCCGCCGCGGCGCGGCGCTGGCGGCCCCTCAGGTCCTGCGGAACTTCGAGCTTCACCGGCTCCAGGATGGTCACCTTGACCTTCGGGAACAGGCGGCGGCGCACATGCTGCGAGGTCAGCCGCGAGAAGTAGCTCTTCTCCAGCCCTTCGATGCGCACCGGCACCACCATCGATCCAGTCTTGTCGGCAACCATGGCGGCGCCGTCATAGACCTTCATCAGGCCGCCGGTGACGGTGATGCGTCCCTCCGGGAAGATGACCAGCGGATCGCCGCCCTGCACGATCTTGATCAGCGTGCGGGTCGACATCGGCTTCGCCGGATTGAGCGGCAGCGCGCGGGCAAGCTTCATGAACGGCTTCATCCACCAGGCCTGTGCGATCGTGTAGTCGATGGCGAAGACCGGTTCCTCGTCGGTCAGCGTCAGCGCCAGCGGACCGTCGAGGAAGCTGACATGGTTGAGCGCCAGGATCGGCGCCTTGCCGGCGGCCTTGAGGTTGTCCAGTCCCTCGACCTCCAGGCGCAGGAAGGCGCGGAACAGGATCGAGACGAAATCGCGAAAGGGGTTGGTCGGAAGGTATTTCAGCATCAGCCAGGCGGCGATCGCGTTGGCCGCGACGAGGCCGAACAGGATGCCCGCGATGGAGACGCCAGCCGCCTGGATCGCCGCGACGAGGATGCCGCCGACGGTCATGAAGCCGGCATTGACGATGCTCACAGCGGCAACGACGCGGGCGCGGCGCGCCTCGGGCGACCAGGCCTGCACGGCGGCGAAGGTCGGCACCACCAGGAAGGCAGCCGCGATGGCCATGCCGGCCAGGTCGATGGCGACACGCATGGTGTTCGGCCCGGCGAAGAAGGCGGCAAGCGTCTCCGCCTTGGGCGAGGGCTGCATGCTCCAGATGGTCCAGGCGAGGTGCAGGCCGAACAGCGCGAGCAGCGCCGTGCCGACCGGCGCGGGGAGCAGCACCATACGGCCCTGCGACATCCACGCCGCGATGGCCGAGCCGATGGCGATCGAGACGGCGAACACCGCGAGATAGGCGGTGACGGCGATCTCGTTGCCGCCGAGCGAATCCTTGATCAGCGCCGGCAGAATCGAAAGCACGATGGCACCGACCAGCCAGAACCAGGAGGTCATCAGGCCGGCGCGCCAGATGCGCGTGTCCGTGCGCAAGTCGGCGACCTGGCGCCAGGTCGAGCGGAAGATGTTCTTGTCGATGGTGAGATTGGGAGCGGCCGAGCCGGTGGACGGGATGTAGCGGCTGACGAACCAGCAGCCGACGGCCAGCGCCATCATGATCGGCCCGAACACCCAAACGCCGATGCCGTCGGCCGAAACGACGCCGCCGGCGATGGTGCCGCCGAGGATCGCGGCGAAGGTGGCCGACTCGATCCAGGCGTTGGCCTTGGGCAGTTCCTTGCGCTCGAGGTGATCCGGCAGGATGCCGTATTTGATCGGTCCGAACAGCGCCGAGATGGTGCCGAACATCAGCAGCGCCGTCATCAGCACGGGAATAGACGACAGCGCGATGCCGACGACGGCGACTGCGGCCGCGGCGATCTCAGTGAATTTCAGCCGGCGCGCGATCAGCGCCTTGTCGAAGCGGTCGGCGATCTCGCCGCCCAGCGCCGAAAGCAGCAGGAAGGGCGCCATGAAGACGGCGCCCGCCAGCGTCACCAGAGACGCTGCCTGATCGGCCGCCAGCGTGAACAGTATGAGGAACACCAGCGTGTTCTTCAGGAAATTGTCGTTGAAGGCCGAGAGGAATTGCGTCCAGAAGAGAGGCGCGAAGCGCCGCGACATCATGAGATGGTTGTTCATGGCAATTTCCATTGGGCAAGGCCATCCGGAGATCCAACTGGACGGACGCTTGCGCGGTTTGAGCCTTGTTTATCGGGAAGCGGTTAAACTTCGTTACTGCGGTTCAATCCAACCCATTTGTTTCTTGTTCTTGGCGCCTCGCATCTGTCGTCCGCGATCGGCCTCCAGCTTTTCCAGGCATTCGAATATTTGCGGGCATGGTTGTCGGCTGGCATCGATATGATCCTTTCGTTTCAGGCTTAGTGTGGCTCGGCGAAGGCTTGTTTCAGGCCGGATACAATTGGCCGGGTTGGCCTTTCCTCTTCGCCGACGGTTGCGTGATAGGTCGGCACTTCTCCATGAACACTGTTCACAATGCGCACAATAGCACATCGTGAACGACGTTCAAGAAGAAAAATGAACGATGTTCACAAGCCGAGTGCGTAGGTTAAAAATGCCCAAAACAGGGCCAAGCGGCTTCGAGCGACGTAGCGCGTCTCACGCCTCGCCGGTCAGCCGCGCCGAGATCATCCTTGCCGCCTTGACCGCCGCCTCGCCCTGGCTTCCCGCTACCGCGTCGTCGATGCGCGAAACAGGCGAGGCCACCGCCAGCGTGCCGACCGGCTGGCCGTCGGCGCCGAGGATCGCGGCGCCGATGCTGTGCACGCCTTCCTCATAGCCCTGGGCGCTGCGCGAATAGCCGCGCGAGGCGGCAAGCGCGATGGCTTTCACCAGATCGTCCGGCTGCGTCATCGTGAACGAGGTGAAGGCCGGCAGCGGCTTTTCGAGATAGGCGCTGACCGCTTCCAGGCGTGATGCGGCAAGGAAGGCGATGCCCGACGCCGTGCCGTGCAGCGGCAGCACCTGGCCGACATCGACATTGACGCGGTTTGCCTTGGCCGACAGCTCGACATGGAGCGTCAGCAGTGCGCCGGCGCTGAACTCCGACAGATGCACCGTCTCGCCGGTCTCGAGCGACAGTTCGCGGATGACGGGAGCCGCGAGGCGCACGAAGGGAAAATGCGCATCGCGGATGCGGGCCAGCCGCGACAGGCCGGCGCCCAACCGATAGCGGCGGCTCCGCGGCTCCTGCTCGATCAGCCGGTGCTCGCTGAGCGCCATCAAAAGGCGCCTCACGGTCGCCTTGTCGAGGCCGGCGCGGCGGGCGAGGTCGGAGAGCCCGATGTCCGGCTCATGAAGCGTGAACAACTCCAGCAACGACACCGCCTTGCCCACCGTGCTCATAGCGCATTCTCCGAGATACTTCGCATGTGAATTAACTTGACAGGCGTCATTCCTGCCTTCAGTGTGTCTATAACATACAAAATGTCGGTTCAAATAGTGAACCGACTTGGGAACGGTTCAGCGCCCCGGAACTTGCGCGCCAGGGAGAGTTCAGCGCCGTGACGGCCGCCAGCAAGACTGCATTGCAACCAGCAACGATCGAAGACCTGCTTGACCGCGAGCAGGCGCGGTTCCTCGACATCCATCCGCGCTCGGCCGCGGCCTGGGAAGAGGGCAAGAAGCACTTCCTCTATGGCGGGCCGTCGCATTGGATGCGGCGCTGGGCCGGCGGCTTCCCGGTCTATGCCGCTTCGGCCAGCGGCGCGCATATTAGCGACATCGACGGGCACGACTATGTCGACTTCGCGCTTGGCGACACGGGCGGCATGTGCGGCCATGCGCCCGAGGCGGTGACGCGTGCGGCGCTCCGCCAATTGCAGAACGGCACGACCATGATGCTGCCCACCGAGGACAGCCTCTGGGTCGGCGCCGAACTTACACGCCGCTTCGGCCTGCCTTACTGGACGCTAACCACGTCGGCCACCGACGCCAATCGCGGCGCCATCCGCATTGCGCGCATGATCACCGGCCGCCCCAAGGTGCTGGTCTTTTCCGGCTGCTATCACGGCGGCGTCGAGGAGGCGCATGTCGAGATCCGCGACGGCAAGATCGGCATGCGCAACATGATCCACCCGAACGGCGTCGACCATTCGGCCGTGTCTCGGGTGGTCGAGTTCAATGACGTCGCGGCGCTGGAGGAGGCGCTTTCGCATGGCGACGTCGCCTGCGTCTTGACCGAGCCGCTGATGACCAATTTCGGCATGATCCCGGTCGCCGAGGGTTTTCACACGGCACTTCGCGAGATCACCCGACGCACCGGCACGGTGCTGATCATCGACGAGACGCACACCATCTCCAGCGGCCCCGGCGGCTACACCGCGCTGCACGGGCTGAAGCCGGACATGCTGGTCGCCGGCAAGGCGATCGCCGGCGGCATTCCGGCCGGCGTCTTCGGCGTCTCGCAGGCGATTGCCGAACGGCTGTGGAAGATCGTGCCGATGGTCAATCCCCGCGTGCGCCAGTCGGCGCATCTCGGCATCGGCGGCACGCTGGCCGGCAACGCGCTCTCCGTCGCCACCATGCGCGCGGTGCTGGAAGAAGTGCTGACGCAGGCCAATTTCGAGCGGATGATCGCCAACGCCACGCGCCTTGCCGAAGCCGCCTGGGGCATCATCCGCGCTAACAACCTGCCCTGGCATGTGACGCAGGTCGGCGCCCGCGCCGAGATCATGTTCATGCCGAACCCGCCGCGCAGCGGCGCCGACGTCATTGCCGGCCGGCGCGGCGACCTCGAGACGCTTTTGCACGCCTTCTACATGAACGAAGGCATCTTGGTGACGCCCTTCCACACCATGTTCCTGATGTGCCCGGCAACCTCGGCGGCCGATGTCGACCGCCACACCGAAGTTTTCGGCCGCTTCGTCGAACTCGTCCGCAGCGCGGGCGTCGTCTGAGGATGGCGAAGCCGTTCGACCTCACGGGCAAGGTGGCGCTGGTGATCGGCGGCGGGCGCGGCATCGGCGCCGCCATCGTCACGCGCTTTGCCGAGGCTGGCGCCTCGGTGATGATCGCCAATCGGACGCTCGATGTCGCGCAGGCGCTTGGCGCCGAGCTATCCGCGCGCGGCCTTTCCGCCCGCGCTGTTGCGCTTGCCGGGCTGGATCGTACCACGCTGCACGCACTCGTCGGCGATGCCGTGCGCCAATCCGGCCGGCTCGACATCGTCGTTCACAATGCTGGCGGTTGCCCCTGGGCGCCGGTCGAGGAGCTCGACGAGGACAAGCTGGAAGAGGCGCTTTCGGTCAACCTCAAAGCCTGCTTCTGGCTGGCGCAGGCGGCGGCCCCGGCGATGCGCGCCAACGGCTTCGGCCGCATCCTTGTCACCTCGTCGGTCTCGGCGCGGGTCGCGATGGCCGGTGGCGCGCACTATTCGGCGGCCAAGGCCGGCGTCAACGCCTTCATCCGCGGCGCTGCCTTCGAATTCGCGCGCGACGGCATCACCGTCAACGGCGTCGAGCCCGGCTTCATCGCCAAGCCCGGGCGCGGCACGATGAGCAAGCCGGAGGTGGCGGACCGGCTCGGCCAATTCATCCCCATGGGCCATCTCGGCGAGGCCGACGACATCGCCTATGCCATGCTCTACCTCGCCTCCGAGCAGGCGAAATACACCACGGGCCAGACCATCGTCGTCGATGGCGGCTCCACCGTGCCGGAGACCGGCTATGCCGTCGAGCGGCACTGGGGGCTCGCATGAGCCGCCTTGAAGGCCGCACGGCCCTGGTGACGGGTGCCGCCACCGGCATGGGCCGGGCCACCGCCGAACTGTTCGGCCGCCACGGTGCCAAGGTCGTCGCCTTTGGCCATGGCGGGGACGTGCTGGAGGACGCCGCGAAGGCAAGCGGCGGCACCGCGATGCGCGGCGACATCACCAATGCCGCGGACATCGCCCGCGCCGTCGATGCCTGCGAGGGCCGGCTCGACATTGTCGTCAACGCCGCCGGCGTGATGATCCTCGACGAGCCGGAAACGCTGAGCGACGAGACCTGGGCGAAGAGTTTTGCCGTCAATGTCACCGGCGCCATGATGATCTGCCGCGCGGCATTGCCGCTGCTCAAGGCGCGCGGCGGCGCGATCGTCAACATCGCCTCGGTCGGCGCCTTCAATGCCAGCGGCCAGAACGCCGCCTATTCGGCAAGCAAGGCGGCGCTCGTGTCCTACACGCGCTCGCTCGCCTTCGCGCATGGCCCCGACGGCATCCGCGCCAACGCCGTCGCGCCCGGATGGGTGCGCACACCGATGAGCGTCTACGAGATGAAAGTCGCGGCCGCCGCCAATGGCTCGACGCCCGACGACGAATTCAAGGCGCTGACCAATCGCATCGCGCTGCGCCGTGTCGCCGAACCGCGAGAGATCGCCTCCTGCTGCCTTTTCCTTGCGTCGGACGAAGCGTCCTTCGTCACCGGCGCGGTGCTGGTGGCAGACGGCGGCGGCCGCGCGCCGACACAGAACAGGGCGGTGTGACGTGACTTGAAGTTTTGCCCGTTGTGCGGCGTGAGGGCGCCGGCCAACGGGAGAGGAGGAGAGAGAATGCCCGACAGAAGTGCCGACCTGGTTTTCATCAATGGCCGCATCTACACGCTCGACCGCAAGCGGCCCTGGGCCTCGGCCGTTGCGGTCAAGGGCGGACGCATCGTCACCGTCGGCGAGGCGGCCGATGTCGCCGCGCTGACAGGCGCTGCCACCCGCGTCGTCGACCTTGAGGGCGCGATGATGATGCCGGGGATCGTCGACGTGCATGCGCATCTGATGATGGGCGGCCAGGCCGAGCTCTTCGAGTTGCGCTTCCCGCCGACGGCGAGCTTCGAGACGCTGATCGCGCGCGTCGGCGAGGCTGCGGCCAAGGCGCCGGAAGGATCCTGGATCATCGGCGGCCAGTGGGGCAGCGACCTTTTGCCGAAGCTCAACCGGCTTGAAGCGCTGGCGGCGCTCGACCGGGTGAGCCAGGGTCGGCCGGTGATGCTGCGTGACGACACCTATCACAACCGCTGGGTCAATTCGCAGGCATTGAGTCTTGCCGGCCTTTCCGCTTCGTCGCCAGATCCGCAGAAGGGCTCGATCGGCCGCGATCCGGCGACCGGCGCGCTGACCGGCATGATGATCGAATCCGCGGCCGGCATCGTCGAGCGCACCATCGCGCAATCCGGCCATTATACGCAGGAGATGGACCGCGCCGCGATGGCGCGCTCGATCGCGACGCTGAATTCTTATGGCGTCACCGCTTTCCTCGACGCCGCCGCCATGCAGCCGATCCTTGCGGCCCTGAAAGGCCTCGACGATCGCGGCGAGCTCACTGCCTGGTCTGTCTCGGCCATGCCGGCGGTCGAGCCATCCTTCATGTTCGGCATAGCCGGCGACGAATTGATCGCCTTGCGCGAGCAGTATCGCGGCGCCCACGCCAAGCCGGATTTCGTGAAGATCTTCCTCGACGGCGTGCCCGGTGCTCGCACTGCCGCCTTCCACGAGCCCTACACCAACGACCCCGTGCTCGGCTGCTGCTTCCGCGGCTCGACCATCGTCACCGTGCCGGAGCTGATCCGCTGGGTCGGCAAATGCGAAAAGCTCGGCCTCGGCGTGAAGATCCACTGCGCCGGCGATGCCGCAGTCAGCCAGGCGCTCGACGCCATCGACGTCGTGCGCTCCTTCAACGGCCTGACCAAGCTCAAGCATCACATCGCGCACGCGAGCTACATCGCGCCGGACGACATCGCCCGCTTCGCCGAGCTTGGGGTCGTCGCCGACCTCTCGCCGTTCCTGTGGTATCCGACGAGCTTCCTCGAGGGCCATAAGCAGACGATGGGCGAGGCGCGCGCTCTGCGCTTCTGGCCGAACAGGGATCTGCTCGCAGCCGGTGCGTTGCTTGCCGGCGGTTCGGACTGGCCGGTCATGCCCAATCCCGATCCGTGGGATGGCATCGAGGGCTTGGTGACGCGCCGCAACCCGAGCGGCGCGTTTCCCGGCGCCGCACTTTGGCCGGAGCAGGCGATCGATGTCGCCACGGCGCTCGAGATATTCACCATCAATTCGGCGCGAGCCATCGGCCTCGCCGACACTGTCGGCTCGATCGAGATCGGCAAGTCGGCCGACCTCATCGTGCTTGATCGCAACGTGCTGGAGACGCGGGCCGAGGACCTCGCCGATACCAAGGTGCTGACGACATATTTCGAGGGGAGGGTAGTCTATGAGCGCGCCTGATCCTTCAAGCGATGCGAGGGTCCCGGTAACTGTGCTCACCGGCTTCCTCGGCAGCGGCAAGACTACGGTGCTCAACCGTCTGCTGCGCCGGCCCTCGTTTGCCGGCGCCGCCGTCATCGTCAACGAGTTCGGCGCCGTCGGCCTCGACCATCTGCTGATCGAGGCGAGTGAGGAGCAGTTCACGCTTCTCGACAATGGCTGCGTCTGCTGCACGGTGCGCGGCGATCTGGTCGCCACGCTGAAGGAACTCGCCCGCAGGAGCGTAGTCGGCGAAACGCCACCGCTCTCCCACGCGATCATCGAAACGACCGGTCTCGCCGACCCAGCGCCGATCCTGCATACGCTGATGGCCGAAGCCGAGCTCATGGCTCGCTTTCGCATCGGCAGTGTGGTCACTACCGTTGATGCGGTGAATGGCGCGGCGACTCTCGACCGTCACCCGGAAGCCGCCAAGCAGGTCGCCGTTGCTGACCATCTGCTGATCACCAAGACCGACCTGGTGTCGGGCAACGCGTTGAACGATCTGCGGCACCGGCTTGAACATCTCGCGCCGGCTGTCGAGCAGACCGTTGCCCGCAACGGCAAGCTGGACCTTGAGTTGCTGGCGAACCCGCGCGCCGATGCCGCGTCGGACGTTGTCCATGTAGCCGCGCGGCTCGAAGCGGCCGCGCATCATGAGCATGATTGCGGGCCAGACTGCCATCATCACGATCACGATGCGCATCGCCACCACGGCATCCACTCCTTCAGCTTCGTTATCGACGAGCCCGTCGAGTGGGGCGCCTTCGCCCGCTGGCTCGACTATGTCGCGGCGCTGAAGGGCGAGGACCTGCTGCGCTTCAAGGGCCTGGTGCATGTCACGGATGAGCCGGAACGCCCGCTTGTCCTGCATGGCGTGCAGCACGTCTTTCATCCGCCGGCGCGGCTCGACCGCTGGCCATCGGCGGACCGCCGCACCCGGCTGGTGTTCATCGTCCGCAACATCGAGCGCGAGACCATCGCCCGCACGCTGGTGAAGTTCGCGGCAATCGACGCCGCCAGCATCGCTTCGCCGGCGCTCGCCGCTGCCTGAAACCGAAACGCGTGACAAAAATGGGAGCATGAACATGCATTGGAAATTGAGACTGCTCGCGGCGGCATTTGCCGGCATCGGGCTTGCCGCCATGGCCGGCACGGCTTCCGCCGCCGGCCCAACCTGCAAGGACGGCGCGATCAAGGTCGGCGCCGTGTCGACCGTCACTGGCCCGGCCGATTTCTCGGAAGTGCCGAAAGCGACACAGGCCGCCTTCGATGCGGTGAACGCCGCCGGCGGCATCAATGGCTGCAAGATCGACTACACGATCGCCGACGACAAGGCCGACCCGGCGGTCGCCGCGCAAGCCGCGCGCGACCTGATCGACAACAAGGAGGCGGTGGCGCTGGTCGGCTCGGCGAGCCTGCTCGACTGCGCCGTCAACTCGGCTACCTACAGCCGCAAGAAGATCCTGTCCGTCCAGGGTCTCGGCGTCGACGCCGCCTGCTTCTCCTCGCCCAACGTCGCGCCCGTCAATGTCGGCCCCTACACGCTCTCGACGGCCATGGCCTACTACGCCACCAATGAGCTGAAGACGAAGAAGCTCTGCGCCTTCTTCATCATCATCGGCGGCACGCAGGAGGCCTACAAGAAGGCGATCGGGAACTGGGAGAAGATCAGCGCTCAGAAGATCCACTTGATCGACCTGACGCTGCCCTTCCAGGGTGACCTCACGCCCTATGTCATCAAGGCGCGCGACGCCGGCTGCGACGCGGTGCTGACCAACCAGGTCGAGCCCCAGGTGGTGCAGCTGATCAAGACGGTCGATGCGCAGAAGATCACCGGCATCAACTGGCTGTTCCTGGCGCCCGGCTACACCGAGCAGGTCGCCAAGGCGCTGGCCGACACCAAGCAGCCGATCTATGTCGGCACCGAGTGGGAGCCCTACACCGAGAAGAGCTCGGCCGCCAACGCGCAGTGGATTGCCGACATGCAGAAGGCGAACCGGCCGCTCACCGCCTTCTCGCAGGGCGGCTACCTCGCCGCGGAGTTGTTCCTCAAGGTGGTCGCCTCGATAGACGGCGAGGTCACGCGCGAAAGCGTGGCCAAGGCGCTGCACGACATGCAGCCGCTCACCAACCCGCTGGCTGGCTCGCCTTACGTGTTCGGCAAGGCCAAGACGCATTCGCCGATGCAGGCCACCAAGGTGATGAAGCTCGAGAACGGCGCCTGGAAGGTCGAGACGCCGGACTGGGTGATGCTGCCGCAGGCGAAGTGACGGTCGCTTAAACCGGACGGCGCGGCTGTTGCCGCGCTGTCCTCCGGACAGGGATATCTGATGAACGCATTGCTCACATCCGCAGTGGCGGGACTGACGGCCGGAGGCACCTATGCCCTTCTCGGCGTCTGCGCCGTCTTCACCTACCGGCTCGTTGCGGTGGTGAACTTCACCGGAGCCGCGATTGGCACCGCCGGAACGTTCGTGCTGATCGCGCTGTTCGAGGCTGGCTTTCCCATCTGGCCGTCGGTGCTGGCGGGGATCGCGGCGGGCACGCTGACCGGCGTCGCAGTCGGCTACATCATGACCAGGTGGTTCGGCGAGGCGGGCGCCTCGACCAAGGCGGCGGTGACAGTGGCGCTGCTTGTCGGCCTGATGGCCGTCGGACTGCGCCTCACAGGCGGCCAGCATCCGCACAACATGCCGGAGCTGTTGCCGGGTTCCGCCTTCCGCCTCGCCGGCGTCGAGGTGACGATCGCCTCGGTGCTCACTATCGGACTGGCGGTGCTGTTCACCATCCTGTCCGACCTCTTCCTCAATCGCACCAAGGTCGGCCTCAATCTGCGCGCATTGGCCGACAGGCCGATGGCGGCCGAGTTGCTCGGCGTGCGCGTGCAGCTCCTGTCGCTGCTGGTGTGGGGCATGACAGGCGCCTTCACCACCTTCGCGCTGATGATCATCGCGCCGCAGCGCTCGCCGAATTTCATGACGCTCAGCCTGCTGGTGGTGCCGGCGCTCGCGGCAGCGCTGGTCGGTGCCTTCCGCAGCTTCTGGTGGACGCTCGCCGGCGGCATTGCGCTCGGCATCGTCGAGGGCCTGGCGAGCTCCATCGACTCCATCAGCCAGTACCGCAGCGCCATTCCGTTCCTGGTGGTGCTCGCCGTCCTCCTGTGGTCGCAACGGGAGGCCCGTTGGGATGAAGCGCGCTAGTCTTCGAGCCTCGCTCGTCATCATCGTCGTGGCGCTCATCGCTGGCTCTGCCGCCTATGCCGGCCTGCTGCCTTCCTATTGGGTGTTCCTTGGCACCTCGGTGCTGATCACCGGCGTAGCGCTGCAGAGCCTTGGTCTCGTCGCCGGCCGCACCGGCATGATCGCGCTTTGCCAGATGTCGTTCACCGGCGTCGGCGCCTGGACGGTTGGCTACCTGAACATTGCCGAAGCGCCCGGCGGCCTGCCCATCTGGATACTGGTCGGCGGCCTGGCGGCGGTGCCGTTCGGCGTCGCCATCGGCCTGCCGGCGCTGAGGCTGCGCGGTATCAATCTCGCCATCGTCACGCTGTCCTTCGCCACCGCCTTCGACACCATCCTGGCCACCATGACCTATCCCGGCCAGACCGACTTCCTGCAGGTGCCGCGGCCGGAACTGTTCGACAGCGACGAAGGCTATTTCGTCTTCGTGCTGCTGTTCTATGTGGCGATTGCCGTCGCGCTCGAGATCATCAGCCGCACGCGCCTCGGCGCCTCCTGGCTGGCCGTACGTCACTCGGAACGCGCCGCCGCCGCGCATGGCGTCAGCATCGCCACCGCCAAGCTCTCGGCCTTCGCCATCAGCGCCTTCGTCGCGGGCATTTCGGGCGGTCTGCTCGCCGGCTATCTCGGCACGCTGGTCGCCGAGAATTTCAGCATGATGCAGTCGCTCTCGCTTTATGCCGTGTCGGTGATGGCCGGCGCGCATTTTGCCGAGGGCGCGATCATCGGCGGCCTGCTCGTCGTCATGTTTCCCGAACTTCTGCGCCGCCTGGATTGGCCGCAGGATATCGGCAACGTGTTCTTCGCCATCGGCGCTACCCAGGCGCTGGCGTCCGGCGAGACGATGAGCCAGACATTCCGGCGCCAGTTCCGCAAGCTGCTGCCGGCGCCCGCGCCGAAGGCCGGCGATGCTACCGGTCAGAACCTGCCGAAGGCGGTTGAGCGCACAGCGGGTCCCGCGCTGACCATCGAGGGGCTCACCGTCCGCTATGGCAGCGTCGTTGCGTTGAACAATGTCAGCCTGAAGGTCGCGGCGGGGACCGTTGCTGGGCTGATCGGTCCGAACGGCGCCGGCAAATCGACCTTCATCGACGCCGTCGCCGGATTCCTGTCGTCCTATCAGGGCAGTGTCCGGCTGGGTAACAAGCCGCTCGAAGGCGTGCCGGCGCATCAGCGCGCCCGCGTGGGCGTGCGCCGCACCTGGCAGACCAACCGCATCGCGCCGGAGCTGACCGTCGGCGGCTATCTGGCGCTCGCGGCCAAGGGCCTGTCGGCAGGCGAGACCAAGGCGGTGCTCGATTGGCTGGACTGTCCGCACCCCGATACGCTGATGGCTTCGGTCGATGCCGGCACCAGGCGGCTGCTCGATGTCGCGGGTGTCGTCGCCGCCCGGCCCGCCGTGGTGCTGCTCGACGAGCCAGCCGCTGGCCAGTCGCATGAGGAGACGCTGCGGCTCGGCCAGCGCATCGCCGAAATCCCGAAACTGTTCGGTTCCGCGGTGCTGCTCGTCGAGCACGACATGGACTTGGTGCGGGCGGTCTGCTCGGAGGTCACTGTGCTCGATTTCGGCCAGGTCATCGCCGCCGGTCCGCCGGCCAGGGTGCTCAGCGAGCGCGCGGTGAAGAAAGCCTATCTCGGCATCGAGGAAGAGAGCGTGGCGGCATGAGCAGGTTCGTCGTTTCCAACCTGTCGATCAATCGCGCCGAGCTGCCTGTCGTCACCTCGGTCGATCTCGTCGCCGAGAGCGCCGCAATCAGCGTAGTGCTCGGCGCCAATGGCGCCGGCAAGACGACGCTGCTCGAAGGCCTGTCGGGCATCATCCCGGTCGCCGGCGGCACCATCGCGGTCGACGGCCGTGAGCTGCAGAAGGCCCGGCCAGGCGCCCGCTCGCGCGAAGGCCTCGCCCATGTCGAGCAGGGCCGCACGGTTTTTCGCCAGCTGACAACGGAGGAGAATTTGCGCGTCAGCCTGCATGCTGGCGCCGATATCGCGGAAGCCTATGCGCTGTTTCCCGAGCTGGTGCAGCGCCGCCACGTGAAGGCGAGCCTGCTGTCCGGCGGCGAGCAGCAGATGCTGGTGATCGCGCGGTCGCTGCTTACCCGGCCGAAGGTGCTGCTGATCGACGAGATGTCGGCCGGTCTCGCCCCGGTCATCGTCACGCGCCTGATGGCGGCCGTGCGCAAGCTCGCCGACGACGGTTTGGCGGTCGTGCTGGTAGAGCAGTTCGCAGCACTTGCGCTGTCGATCGGCAACCGCGCCTATGTCATGCGCCGCGGCCGCATCGTCTATGACGGCGACTGCGCGAAGCTGCGGCAATCGCCGGACGAGCTGCATCGGCTTTATCTCGGCGGAGCGGAGTTGGCCGGCACGTCTTGATCGGCTCAGGACGGCTTTTCACCGATCACTTCGAACCGCTCGACTTCGCAATGCTCGCCGACCAGCGCCAGCACGTCGGTTGAAGGCGCGTTCGCGTCCGGCTGCTTCCATTGGACCATGAAGGAAAACACAAAGCGTTCACGGTCGGTGTCGTGTTCCATGCCGACGAAGCGCGAAGTATAACCGAGTGGGCGCACCATGGCCTGGAGGTCGGGCGGCGAAGCCTTCGGCCATGCGACCGACAGGATCGCCGTGTGGTCGCGCGGGATCTTGAGGTCGACCCATTTCAGCGCCTGCAATGTCACCAGGGTCAGCACTGTCGCGATGGCGCCCAGACCGAACTGGCCGCCGCCGAAGGCCAGCCCGATCATCGTCATGATCCACATGGTGGCGGCGGTGGTGACGCCGGTGACAAGGTCGCCGCGCCGCAGTATGGCGCCGCCGCCGATGAAGCCGACGCCGGTTAGCACGCCGAGCGGAAACCGCATCACATCCATGCGCACGAACGAATCCGGTCCCTTCCCGGAGATGTCGAGCAGCATGTTGGCCTGAACCATGGCCACACAGGCCGCCAAACCGACCAGTATGGTCGTCCGCAGCCCGGCCGAATGGCCGCGCGCCTCGCGGTTCAAGCCAATAACGAAACCCGCCAGTAGCGTCAGCAGCAGCCGCGCGACGAAATCCGGCCAGGTCGGATGAAGCGGCATGTCACAGCAGAGCGGCTCAAACATCGGTTACCAGCGCGGAGCGGAAAGCCGCGCCTCGATTGCGTCTGAGACGTTCAACTGACCGGGCTAAGGATAGTTCCTTGGCTCCCCAATGCATGTCGCTCAGAAGTGTGCAGCGGTTCTGGGACAACGACATGCATCAAAACAAGGACGTAAAGCGCGTCGCCTGAATCCGTTTCAGCGCGACGCGCTTTAGCCATCCGCAGCGGATAGTCATCAATGGGCGGCGAGGCTGACCAGCAGCGCCAGCACCACGATGCCCACCAGCCCTGCGATGAAGATGATGCGCTGCGCGCGCGTATGCAGGATGATCTCGCCCTGACGGGCATTCTGACCGGAAAAGACCGGCCCTTCGCTGTCGCGATCCTTGCTCATGATTTGCTCCTTCCCTTTGAACGGGCCCGGAAGGTCTCTGAGCAAGAACCAATTTGTCGGCGTGAAGTTCCGCCGCGTTTCGGTGGGACGGGTTGCCCGCGACCGGTTTTCGTGCCGGTCGCGGGAGGTATGGCCTCAGCCGAATTTCGGGTCGAGACTGCCCGATTTGTAACGCTTGGCCATATCCGCCAAGGGAATCGGCTTGATCTTCGGCGCGTTGCCCGCGGTGCCGAACTGCTCGAAGCGCTCCTTGCAGAGCTCCCTCATCGCCGCCATGGCCGGCGTCAGATATTTGCGCGGATCGAACTCCGACGGGTTCTCGGTCAGAACCTTGCGGATGGCGCCGGTCAGCGCCATGCGGTTGTCGGTGTCGATGTTGATCTTGCGCACGCCATGCTTGATGCCGCGCTGGATTTCCTCCACGGGCACCCCCCAGGTCGGCTTCATCTGGCCGCCATATTTGTTGATGATCTCCTGCAATTCCTCCGGCACCGAGGACGAGCCGTGCATGACGAGATGCATGTTGGGCAGCCGACGGTGGATCTCCTCGATCACGTTCATCGCCAGCACCGCGCCGTCGGGTTTGCGCGAGAATTTGTAGGCGCCATGGCTGGTGCCCATGGCGACCGCCAGCGCATCGACATGGGTGTCCTTGACGAACTCGACCGCCTGCACCGGATCGGTCAGCAACTGGTCGTGGCTGATCGCGCCTTCGACGCCGTGGCCGTCTTCCTGCTCGCCGCCGCCGCTTTCCAGCGAGCCGAGCACGCCGATCTCGCCTTCCACCGAAACGCCGCCCCAATGCGCCATGTCGACGACGCGGCGCGTGATGCCGGAATTATAGGCATAGTCGGCCGGGGACTTGCCGTCTTCCTTCAGCGAGCCGTCCATCATCACCGAGGTGAAGCCGTATTGGATCGCGGTGACGCAGGTCGCTTCATTGTTGCCGTGGTCGAGATGCATGCAGACCGGGATGTCGGGATGGATCTCGACCAGCGCGTCGATCAGCTTGGCCAGCACGACGTCATTGGCGTAGGCGCGCGCCCCGCGGCTGGCCTGCAGGATGACCGGCGACTTGGTCTCCTCGGCCGCCTCCATGATGGCGAGGCCCTGTTCCATGTTGTTCATGTTGAAGGCAGGCACGCCATAGCCATGTTCGGCGGCATGGTCGAGCAATTGTCTCAGTGTGATGCGAGCCAACGAATAGTCTCCCGTATCTGGTTCGAACCCGTGTTTGAAAAGGCCGCCCGGCGTCGGGCGGCCTCGCTGCTTCTGGCCGGAATTCCGCCCGACCGCAACCACTTGCGGCCTCGGCCATTGCAATTCTCATTGCAGCCCTGAAATCCAAATCGGTTTAGTTCCGGCACGCCACCCCGAGGGGGTTTTAGGCCGCGATCTGTTCGCGCGCGGCCAGGATCTGCACGCAGGCATTGGCCGCCTCCTTGCCTTTGACCCTGAAATGCTCGTGGAAGAAGCGGTGATGCTCGGCGCTCTCGTGGTAGTTGTGCGGCGTCAGAACGGCCGACAGCACCGGCACGCCGGTCGCAAGCTGAACATTCATCATGCCGTCGATGACGGCGCTTGCCACGAAGTCATGCCTGTAGATGCCGCCATCAACGACGAAAGCGGTGCCGAGGATCGCCGAATAGCGCCCGGTCTCGGCGAGCGTCTTGGCGTGCAGCGGGATTTCATAGGCGCCCGGAACGTCGAAGACCTCGACGGCAAAGCCGCCAATCGCGGCAAGCTCCGCCTCGAACGCCGCCACGCACTGGTCGACGATGTCGGCATGCCAGCGCGCGCGAATGACGGCGATGCGGTGGGTTTCATAGTCTTTTGGGGAATGCTGATTCATGGGTCCTTCCTTCCGTTTCGAACCAGAATCAGGACGCACGACGCAAAACCCGGCCCGCATGCGCGGACCGTCCTTGCGTACGTTCTCTTCCATCCGGACTGTAACCGTCGGCTCCGGAATTGCACCGGATCTGCTGACCCTCCCGTTTGCGGGGAGGCGCTCGCGGGCTTGGGCCGAAACCCTTACCGCCGGTGGGGACTTTCACCCCGCCCTGAGAACATTGACGCGGGTTTTATGGAAGGGCCGGATAACGCTGTCAACCACCGTCGTCGCCAATGGTGCGGAGATAGATTGCCATCCGTTCCAACTTGGTCCGCCAGTGGAAAAGGAGGAGCGGCAATTTGCATTGTCAAATGGCGATCAGTGGCAAGGCCGGCAGCACCTTGTCCAAGGTGATTGGAAATTCACGCACTCGCACTCCGGTCGCGTTGTAAATGGCGTTGGCGACGGCAGCCCCCGCACCGCAGACGCCGAGTTCGCCGAGACCCTTCGCGCCAAGTGGATTGGCTTTGTCGTCATGCTGCTCAAGGAAGACGACCTCCATCGCGGGGACGTCGCCATTGACCGGCACATGATACTCGGCAAGATCATGATTGACGAAGTGGCCGTAGCGCGGGTCGAGGACCGTCTGCTCCATCAAAGCCGCGCCGATCCCCCAGATCATGCCGCCGATGATTTGCGAACGCGCGGTCTTGGCATTGAGGATACGGCCCGCGCCGATCACAGCCAGCATCCGGCTCATGCGGATCTCACCGGTATCGCAATCGACGGCGACCTCGACGAAATGCGCTCCATAGGAATGCTGCGAAAAGGCCTTGTATGACTGGGTGGTGGCGCCTGCGGCCACGGAGCCTTCAGCCTCGAAACCGTCGGGAGCGGTCATCCGGATGAGATCGGCCAGGCTCGCCGACCGCTGGCCAATCCTGACTTCGCTGTTGGCAAAGCTTGCCTCGGTGGCGTTCGCGCCACGTAACGGTGAGGCTTCGTTCGAATGCGCCGCGGCAAGGATCCGTTCCTTAAGGACGCTGCACGCGTCATGCAGTGCCGAACCCGCGCTCGCTGCGCCCCAGGAACCGCCGGAGCCGGCGGTGCGCGGGAAGCGGCTGTCGCCGAGTTCCATCTTGATGGACGAGATCGGCACGCCGAGGCTCTCGGCGGCGATCTGGGTCAGGATCGTATAGGTGCCGGTCCCAATATCGGTCATGTCGAGCCGCGCCGTCACCAGACCGTCCCGGTCGATCGCCACTCGCGCTGCCGCCGCGCCGATATAGTTCGGACGGATCGCCGCCGCCATGCCGCAGCCGATGAGCTTGCGACCTTCTCGGGTGCGGCCCGGCGTCGGGTTTCTCCGCTCCCAACCGAAACGTCGGGCGCCTTCCTCCATGCAGGCGACAAGATTGCGGGTGGAGAACGGCACTTCCCGCTCGGGATCCTGTGCCGGTTCGTTACGGATCCTAAGTTCGATCGGATCCACGCCGACCCGCTCGGCGAGCTCATCCATGGCGCATTCGAAAGCCAGCATGCCGGGCGCTTCGCCGGGCGAGCGCATCCATTCGCCGCGGTTGATGTCCATCGGAACCAGGCGATGGCGGGTGAGGCGGTTCGGCGCGGCATAGAGCGAGCGCGCAAAAACCGCCGTTTGTTCGCAGTACTCCTCGAAGCTGGACGTTGCGGACCAGACATCGTGCGCCATCCCGGTGAGCCGCCCGTCGGTGTCCGCGCCGAGACGTACCTGTTGGATCATCTCTGCGCGGTGACCGGCATTGGCAAACATCTGTTGGCGCGTCAGCGCGATCTTCACGGGGCGCTGCAGGACCTGCGCTGCAAGCGCGGCCAGGATCGTATCGGCATGGGCAATCAACTTGGAGCCGAAGCCTCCGCCGATAAAGGGGCTCACGATGCGCACACGCTCGAGCGGCATGCGAAGCGTGCTGGCGACGCCTGCCCGGAAGTTCGCGAGAGTCTGCGCCGATGTATGGATTGTCAGATCGTCGCCTGACCAGGCGGCGAGCGTCGCATGCGGCTCCATCGGATTGTGATGTTCGAAGGGCGTCCGGTAAGTGGTATCTATCTTGACCGGGGCGGTCGTAAAGGCGCTCTCGAAGTCGCCGACCACGCTGTCGGTCTCGAACCCGGCATTTGTCCGCTTTGGTGCATAGGCGTCGGCCTTATGCCCCGTTAAATCGTAGAGGCCCGGCTCCTTGTCGTAGCGTACTCTGATGAGGCCCGCAGCAGCGCGTGCCGCCTCGAACGTCTCCGCAACGACCAGCGCGACGGGCTCGTCGTAATATCGCACCCTATCGCTGTTGAGCGCGGGCCGGGCGCGCGTGAAGACCTCCGGCACCGTCGGCGTGACCGTCGGGCCGAATTCCGGCTGGGCTGGCGCATTGCGGTGCGTCATAATGAGCAGCACTGCCGGCGCCCGTTCGGCTTCGGCCGTGTCGATCTCGGCGATGCGCCCCTTAGCGACCGCGGCACCGAGAACATAGCCATAGGCTGTACCTTCCAGCACATTCTCGTAGGCGTAGGTGGCATTGCCCGTCACTTTGAGCGGACCGTCGATGCGGTCGATCGGGCGTCCGATGACGCCATTGCGTGTTTCTGGAGGGCGGGTCCCGGAGGTCGTCGTCTCTGTCATCGCATCACCTCATGCACCTTTGATGGCAGTAGCGAGTGTGTGCCGCACCGTCCGTTTCGCCAGTGGGATCTTGAAGTCATTGGCGCCATGCCCGACCGCTCCGGCGAGCGCGGCCTCCGCCGCGTCGTTAAGGACGCCCTCGGCCGCCGCCGCTCCTGCGAGCCCGCGCTCCGTCTCCGTCGCGCGCCAGGGCTTCGCTGCCACGCCCCCCATGGCGATCCGAGCGCTTCGGATACGATCGCCGCTTTTCTCGACGATTGCCGCCACCGACACCAACGCGAAGGCGTAGGAGGCACGGTCGCGCACCTTGCGGTAGACTTGCCGGCCAGGTGGCGGGGGCGGCAGGGTAACCGCGGTGATCATTTCACCATGGTCGAGAACGGTTTCCACGTGGGGCATTGTCCCGGGCAATCGATGGAAATCGCGGATCGGGATGCCCCGGACCTCGCCGTCCGGCGAGACCGTCTCGATGCTGGCGTCGAGCCCCGACATGGCGACAGCCATGTCCGAAGGATGGACCGCGATGCAGGCTTCGCTGGTGCCGAGTATAGCGTGCATGCGATTGAAGCCCTGAAGCGCCGCGCAGCCCGAACCCGGCTCGCGCTTGTTGCATGGCATGTGACGGTCGTAGAAATACGGGCAGCGCGTTCGCTGCAGCAGATTGCCGCTGGTCGAGGCCTTGTTGCGTATCTGGCCAGACGCTCCTGCCAGCAGCGCTTGCGTGAGCATCGGGTAGCGTGACCTCACAAGCGGGTCGGCGGCGAGATCGCTGTTGCGGACCTGGGCACCGACCCGAAGCCCGCCTGCCGCCGTCTCCTCGATCCGGTCGAGCGGCAGCCGGCTGATGTCGACGAGATGCGCCGGCCGCTCGATCTCGAGCTTCATCAGGTCGAGCAGGTTGGTGCCGCCGCTGATGAACTTCGCGTCCGGCCGGGCCGCAACCGCGGCCGCCGCTTGTTGGGCATTTGCCGCACGTTCATAGGTGAAGGACTGCATTGCTCATGCCTCCCCGGCCGCATCGCGGATTGCAGCGACAATGTTCGGATAGGCGGCACAACGGCAGATATTGCCGCTCATCCGCTCGCGGATCTCGGCATCGGTGAGGGCGACGGAAGCCACCGCCACGTCGGCGCTCGCATGGCTCGGCCAGCCGGCCCCAGCCTCGCCCAGCATACCGACCGCGGAGCAGATCTGGCCCGGCGTGCAGTAGCCGCACTGGAAACCATCGCGGGCGATGAAGGCGGCCTGGACCGGATGCAGCCGGTCGCCCTCGGCAAGGCCCTCGATCGTCGTGATCTCGTCGTCTTCATGCATCGCAGCAAGTGTCAGGCAGGAATTGATCCGGCGCCCGTCGACGAGCACCGTGCATGCACCGCACTGGCCGTGGTCGCAGCCCTTCTTCGAGCCGGTGAGGCCGAGATGGTTGCGCAGGGCGTCGAGCAGCGTCGTTCGCGGGTCGAGCTCGACGGCAAGATCCTTCGCGTTGATCCGCAACGACATCGGCATCGTCGGTACCGGCGTGGCCGATGCCGCCGCAGTGACGGTGTCGGCAGGCTCGGCGCTGACCGGTATCCCGGCAGCCAGCAGCAGCCCGGTCGCCACGCCACCCTCCAACACGGTTCGACGCGTCGGCCCCTTCCTATTGTCTGTCTTGGCCATGCATGATCTCCCGTCGCAATGAAAAGAACGCAAGACGGCAACTTGCCCCGATGGCGAAACGTCGGGTTTGTCACTCATCGTCCTGGAGATGGGGGTGCGGGCGGCCGCTTTCTTTCAAGAAATCGGCGGCAATATCAGAATTCGGGAGAAGAATTCACCCGATAGGCACGAGGTGTCATGCCCCTGAGACGCCGGAACGTCGTAGTGAAATGGCTCTGGCTTGAAAAGCCGACCCGAAAGGCAATGGTACCGATCGACAAGCCCGTTTCGCGCAGCAGCGCCTCGGCTCGCCGCACACGTTCCTCGATCACGTAGGCATATGGTGCAAGGCCGGTCGTCGCTTTGAAGCGGCGCGCAAAACTGTCGACAGCCATGTCCGCGACGGCTGCCAGCTCGCTTAGCGAAATGTCCGAATTCACACGTGCGTCGATGTAATCCCGGACTCGACCAAACGCGCGACGGCTGAGACAGCCGTGACGTACAGACGGATGTTGCTCCCTGTTTAGGTTGGCTAGACGGAGGCTGACGAGGACAACCAGATGCTCGACATAGGCAGTGTCCGGCTTGTGACCGAGTGCCATCTCGTCGCGAAGCGAACTCAGCAGCGTGGCGATGACCGCGTCTTTCCTGTTCACCAGGATCGGCAGGTTCCTAAGCCGTTCGCATCCTGGAAGCCTGACATCGGGATCGATCCACAGGGCTGAATAGGAGAGGTCTACATCGCGATAGAAACCCTGCCGCTCCGCGTCCGCGGGGACGAAGGTGAGGGCTCCGGGACGGTCCATTCCGTCATACAAGGATTTTGCCTCGTGCCGGATCGATGTATGGGAAGTTCCGCCTTCCTCGGTCAGAACGACCAGATGGTGAGGGGCTGTCCAGCGGAGTTCCGCCTCTCGGCACGCCCACCGCCGGTTGTCGAAGACGATCGAGGAGTTGACCCATGACGCGGTTTGCATGGGCACCGACTTCTCGTCCTGGCTCCGAACCCGTCCGTCGCCAAGTAGCGGTCTGAATGACATCGGCATCCCGCTTCTTCGCTCGCGGGGCCATGGCAGACCCGCGCTCAAGCGTTGTGTGGTCCCGCCGCTACGCGTACGGCGGTCCATCTGGGGTAGGCAGCGCGCGTTTTAAACCGCGCTGCGTTCAAGAAATCGTGAGATCAGTCAAATCCAGCGCCTGGTTACACGTCGAAAGCCGATCACCCGCGCTCCGGAAACATCGCCTTCAACCCCTCGCGCGAGGCCTTGGCCACGCCGCGCTCGGTGATCAACCCGGTGACCAGCCGCGCCGGCGTCACATCAAACGCCGGGTTGGCCGCCGGTGTCGCATCGGGCGACACGCGCACCTGCGTAATCTTGCCATCTGCCGTCTTGCCCCAGACCAGCGACACCTCGTCGCCGGAGCGCTCCTCGATCGGGATTTCCGCCAGGCCATCGGCCACCGTCCAGTCGATGGTGGGCGAGGGGAGCGCGACATAGAAGGGCACGTCATTGTCGGCGGCGGCTAAAGCCTTGAGATAGGTGCCGATCTTGTTGCAGACGTCGCCATTGGCGGTGGTGCGGTCGGTGCCGACGATCACCATGTCGATGTCGCCACGCTGCATCAGATGGCCGCCGGCATTGTCGACGATCAGCGTGTGCGGCACGCCATGGCCGGCCATCTCCCAGGCGGTCAGCTGGGCGCCCTGATTGCGCGGCCGCGTCTCGTCGACATAGACATGCACGGGAATGCCGGCCTCCGTCGCCAGATAGATCGGCGCGGTGGCGGTGCCGTAGTCGACCGTCGCCAACCAGCCGGCATTGCAATGGGTGAGGATGTTGACGGTCTCGCCCGGCTGCTTGCGCGCAGCGATCTCCTTGATGATGGCAAGCCCGTTCTCGCCGATGGCGCGATTCAGCCCGACATCCTCGTCGGCGATTTCGGCGGCGCGCCGGTAAGCCGCCTCCGGGCGCTCGCCCGGCGCGAGCGGCTTGAGAAAACGCCGCATCTCGTCCAGCGCCCAGCGCAGATTGATCGCCGTCGGCCGTGTCTTGTGCAGCGTCTCCCACACCGCGTCGAGCGCTTCGTCCGACGCGTCTTCCCTCATCTGGATGGCGACGCCGTAGGCGGCGGTGACGCCGATCAGCGGCGCGCCGCGCACCCACATGTCGCGGATCGCGGTGGCGATGCCGGCGACAGTTCCGATCGTCTCGACGCGAAATTCATGCGGCAGCCAGCGCTGGTCGATGATCTCGACCGACCGCTTGTCGTCGCTGAGCCAGATGGTGCGATAATGGCGTTCGCCGACGTTCAAAGGCTCTTCTCCTGTTCGATCAGCGCGGCGAGGGTGTTGACCTCATCGATGCTGTGGATCTGGCGCCGGTTGACGGCGATGTGGCGGCCGAAGCGCAAAGCCTTGGCCTCACATCTGGCGCGCAGATCTTGATCGGCAATGGTCTCGAAATCGGCATTGTGGGCGAGGCCGAGAATGCGCCGGTGCACCTCGATGCCGGCGAAGCCGAGCAGGTCGGTCCAGATACCGGAAAGCATGTGGCCGAGCGCCTGTTCGGCACCGAGCAGGTCGCCCTGATCCTCGAACAAGCTCCTCTGGTAAAGCATGCCGCTGCGCTCGGCGCGCCACAGATGCGAGAACTCGGCACGGAACACGGCCCAGGTTTCGACCGTGACACCGAGCAGATAGGCGCGCATCGAGTCGCGGCTGCCTTTCTCCTCATGGCCGCGCTGCGAGAAGAAGGCCATCCAGAAATTGGCGAGCAGCATGCCGACATCGAAGGCGATCGGACCGTAAAAGGCGAACTCCGGATCGATCATCCGGGTCTCTGTGTCGGTGACCATGATCGAACCGGAATGCAGGTCGCCGTGCAGCAGCGTCTCGGCATTGGCGGCGAAGAGATGTTTCAGCCGCTGCGCCTCGACCTTGAGGTCGCGGTCGGCGCGCAGTTCGGCCACCAGTCCGTCGAGCTGCGGGCTGGTGTGCCGGTTCATTTTGGCGTCGAAATAGGGATCGGAGAACACCAGGTTCTCGGTGATGTCGCAGAGCTCGACATTGTCAGCGAACAGCGCGAGATCGGCTTTGCGCTCTTTCGTCACCATCGACAGGTCGGAGCCGCGGAACAGCGTGCGCGCCATGAACAGGCCGATATCGCGCGCGATGTTCGGCAGTTCGCGGCCGTCGATCAGCGCGCGCCGCAGGATGATGTGCGGCGGCGCCAGATATTCCATCACGATCAGCGCCTGCGTCTCGTCGAAGTGGTAGATTTCCGGCACCGAACCGGGCGCGCGCGCCTGTTGCCTGGTCAGCGCGTGATACTCGAAGAAAGAACGCTTCAGCGGCAGTGGCCAGCTGTCGCCGACCAGCCGCACATAAGGCAGCGCCTGTTTCACCACCGCCGCGCCCTTGTCGCCCTCGACGATGAAGACGAGGTTGAGATTGCCGTCGCCGACCTCGCGTACCTTCCAGCGGCTGGCGTCCTTGCCGATGCGCTCGGTCAGCGCCGTGGTCTCGCCAAGGCGCTTCGGCAGCGTCTCCACCGACAATGCTTCGAACTTCCCGGTCATTCTCTCCCTCCTGCGCGTGGTTTCCGACGATAGCGGAGCCGCGGCGGTGGGGCCAAGCTAGGAAGCGCTCTGGCAAATGTCAATCGTGTTGACAATTGCCGAATGAGCCCATAGCGTCACGGTCAGGGAGGAACGAATGGGCGCAGATGCCGTGTTCCGTGTGGAGGGCCTGAGGAAATCCTTTGGCCAGAACGAGGTGCTTGGCGGCATCTCGCTCGACCTCTTTGCCGGCGAGGTCACCGTGCTGATGGGCGCCAACGGCGCCGGCAAGTCCACTCTGGTCAAGATCGTCAGCGGCGTCTATTCGCACGGCGGCGGCACGATGCAGCTCGCCGGCAAGGCCTTCGACCCGCAGACCCCCGCCGAAGCCATCCGCGCCGGCGTCGTCACCGTGCATCAGAACATCAATGACGGCGTGGTGGCCGATCTCGATGTCGCTACCAATTTGACGCTCGACCGGCTGAGCGGCAAGGGCGCGTCGTTGCTGTTCAAGCCGCGCAACGTCCGCGCTGAGGCCAAGGCCGTCGCCGACCGCATGGGGCTTGCCATCGACCTTAAGGCGCGCGTCGCCGATCTCGCGCTGGCCGACCGCCAGATGGTGGCGATTGCCCGCGCCTTGGCGCACCAACCCAAGGTCTTGATACTCGACGAGCCGACCTCCTCGCTGTCGAGCGCCGAGGCCGACCGGCTGTTCGCGCTGATCGACAGGCTGCGCGCGCAGGGCGTCGCCATCCTCTACATCTCGCATCGCATGTCCGACATCAGGCAGCTTGCCGACCGCATCGTCTCGATGCGTGACGGCGCCGTCTCCGGCGTCTTCGACCGCAAGCCGCTCGACTATGAGGGCGCCGTCAACGCCATGCTCGGCCGCAAGATCCACCTTGACCGGGTGGTCGCGAGAAGCTCGGCCCAAGCCGTCTTCACCGCCGAAAGCTTGCGGATCGCGCCAGGCGCGAAGCCGATCTCGATGACTCTGGGCACCGGCGAGGTGGTGGCGATCACCGGCCTGGTCGGCGTCGGCAAGACGGCTTTGGCAGAAACGCTGTTCGGCGTGCGCCGACCGCTCGCCGGCACCATGCATATGGACGGCAAGCCCTATGCGCCGCGATCGGCGCGCGAGGCCATTGCTGCTGGCGCCTTCCTCGTCGCCAAGGATCGCGCCGCCAGCGGCATCGTCGGCGGCTTCAATATCGAACGCAACATCAGCCTGCCGTTCCTGAAACGCATGTCCGGTTTCGGCGTGATGAAGAAGCGCGCCGAGCGCGCTGTCGCACGCCGCCAGATCGACGAGCTCGGCATCGTCTGCCGGTCGGAGAAGGACGAGCTTTCCGCGCTTTCCGGCGGCAACCAGCAGAAGGTGATGGTGGCGCGCTGGATGTCGCAGGCCTCGCGGCTCTTCATCCTCGACGAGCCGTTTCAGGGCGTCGACATTTCGGCGCGGCGCGACATCGCCGCCAAGCTGAGGGCCAGCGCCGACGGCCGCGCGACACTGATCTTCGTTACCGAGATCGACGAGGCGCTGGAGACCGCCGACCGCATCCTGGTGATGTCTGAACACACGATCGTGGGCGAGCATCGGAACGCCGATGTCGACCTCGACCGGCTGCTGGCGGAAGTGGCCGGCGGACCGCTTCACAGCGCGGCGTGAGGTCTAATGCATGTCGCCCAAAAGTGCACAGCGGTTTTTGGGAAAACGACATGCATCAATACAGAGACTTAAAGCGCGTCGCGCGAATCCGTTTCGACGCGACGCGCTTTAAGATTTGCATGGAGTGGAGTTGGAATGAACTTTTGTCGGACAGCCGCGCGGCGGGGCGCTGAATGATGCGCGACTATGCCATCCGCTACGGCTTCATCGTCCTGCTGGTCGGGCTCATCGCCTATTTCGCGATCGCAGCCGACGGTTTCGTTTCGCCGCAAAGTGCCGTCTTCATCTTCCAGTCGGTGGCCATCACCGGCGTTCTGGCGCTGGGCGTCACTGCGACTCTGGTCGTCGGCGGTTTCGATCTCTCGATCGGCTCGGTCGCCACCAGCGCCATGATGGCGGCCTCCTACGCCATGGTGGTGCTAGAGCAGAATGCGATCGTTGCCGTCATCGCCTGCCTAGTCATCGGCGTCATCGTCGGCCTGATCAATGGCTGGCTGATTGTCTATATGCGCGTGCCCGACCTGCTCGCCACGCTCGGCATGATGTTCCTGCTGCTTGGGCTGCAACGCATTCCGACCGAAGGGCGCTCGATCGCGACCGGCATGACGATGCCCGACGGTTCGGTCGCCAACGGCAAGTTCTCGGAAGCCTTCCTGGCGCTCGGCCGTCACCGCATCGACTTCTTCATCCCGAACCTGATCCCGGTTTCAGTCGTCGTGCTCATCGTGCTCGCGGTGCTGATCTGGTTCTTTCTCGAATACACCCGCTTCGGCCGCATGATGTACGCGGTCGGCAGCAACGAGAGGGCCGCCGAACTCGCCGGAGCGCCTGTCAAGGCATACAAAATCTGGGCCTATGTCATTTCGGGAGTTTTTGCCTCGATCGGCGGGATTTTACTCGCTGCCCGGCTTGGACGCGGCGACATCGCCTCGGGTAATAATCTGCTGCTCGACGCTGTCGCCGCGGCGCTTATCGGCTACGCGGTGCTCGGCGCCGCCAAGCCCAACGCCTTCGGCACGGCCGTCGGCGCGGTGTTCGTCGGCGTCCTGCTGCAAGGCCTGACGATGATGAACGCCCCTTACTACACGCAGGATTTCGTCAAGGGCGCGGTGCTTGTCGTCGCCCTTGTCTTCACCTTCGCCCTTTCCGGCAGGGGCAAGAGATAGTTTCGACCGGGGCATTGAGACAAAACGGAGGAAAACAAAGTGAGCATCACAAGAAGACTTTTGGGAAAGGCGGCATTCGGCCTCGCCGGCGCGGCGCTGCTGATGCAGGGGACGGCATTGGCGGCGGACCGCCCGGCGCCGTTCGACAAGCCGGGCGTCAAGATCGCGCTGGTGCGCTATCTGTCGACCGGTGACTTCTTCCAGGCCTACCTCTCCGGCGTCGAGGCGCAGGCCAAGGCGCTCGGCGTCGACCTGCGCGTGCTGGACAGCCGTCAGGACGCGGCGCTTCAGGCCGACATGGTCGACCAGGCGATCGCGCTCGGCGTGCAAGGCATCATCATCCAGCACGGCCTGACCGAATCGATGAAGGATGCCGCCCAGCGCGCGGTCGACGCCGGCATCAAGGTCGTCGCCTTCGACGTCAATGTCGAGAACCCGAAGATCCCGCAGGTCGAGCAGTCCGACCGCGACCTGGCCAAGCTCGCGCTCGAGCAGGCTGTGAAGGACAACGGCGAGAGCTGGAAGGCCGGCTATGTCTATGTCGCCGGCATCGCCCCGCTCGACCGCCGCAACGAGACCTGGGTGGATGTGAAGAAGAAATATTCGGGCATCAGCGAGGTCGCCATGTTCGGCACGCTCGACAACCCGATCGCCAACTCCGTCGCCAACCAGGCGCGCTCGGTGCTGCAGGCGCATCCCGACATCAAGGTGATGTTCGCGCCCTATGACGAGTTCGCCAAGGGCGTGAAGATCGCGGTCGACGAGGCGGGGCTCAACAAGGGCATCAAAATCTACTCGGCCGACATCTCGACCTCGGACATCGCCGCGATGCGCGAGCCGGACAGTGCCTGGGCGGCGACGGCCGCCACCAACCCGGCCGTGGTCGGCCAGGTCTCGGTGCGCGCGCTGGCGCAACTGCTCGCCGGCGAGGATCCCGGCCACAACGTCATCGTGCCGCCGACGCTGATCACCCAGAAGGAGCTTGTCGACAAGGACATCAAGAACATGGAAGACCTGTCGGCCAAGCTGCCGCAGTTCGCCCATGCCGATGTCGCCATGCCGGCCTGGATGCCGAATCCGAACGCCAAGTAGGGTTTAGCGAATTGCAAAAAAGAAAGAGCGGCTCGAGGGCCGCTCTTTTCGTCTTGGCCTCTTCCAATTCTGCGACTTAGCGTTGCCAGAAGGGGAGTTTGGCGATCTCCGCTTCGACCTGGCTTCTGGTCATGCCGATATCGTCGATCAGATGCGGATTGTCCGCCGCCATGCGCTTGAGCTCGAAACGAAAGTAGGCCCGCTCGCGGCGTGCCGCAACGAAGCTACGCAACGCCGCCAGGCTGTAGCGTCGACGGCCTGCTTCCATTGCCGGTGCCGGCAGACACGTGGAAGGCGCAAAAGTATCGTTCATGGCAACCTCCATCGAATGAGGGTTCCTGAGCCCTCGGCCTGATTGAGATCGCAGTCTGCCGTAGGTGGACGGCGGCGTAATTAAGCCCTCCCAAATAGTTCTCAAAACTTCCAAATCGGCTATAGATGCGCCGCATGCAGGGATCGCGCTTTGCCTTTGGACCGTTCGTGCTTGATCCAGGCGCGGGAACGCTGCTTCGGGGCGATGTCCCCGTCGCCGCCGGTCATCGTGGGCTGAAACTGCTCGAGGCCCTCGTCGCGCGTCCAGGCGAAATCCTGGCCAAGGCCGAGTTGATGGACGCCGCCTGGCCTGGCATGGCCGTCGAGGAAGGCAATCTCACCGTACAGATCGCGCAGCTCAGGAAGCTGCTTGGTCCGGCGACCGGTGGCGGCGAGTGGATCGCCACCGTGCCGCGCGTCGGCTATCGCTTCACGGGCGCTATAGAAAAGCTCGAGGGCACGCAGCAAAGGCCTTTGCCGCTGCCCGACAAGCCGTCTGTCGCCGTGCTGCCTTTCGTCGCCTTCGGCAACGACCCCGAGCAGGAGTCCTTCGCGGACGGCTTGACCGAGGACCTGATCACTGACCTGTCGAGGATGCCCGGCCTGTTCGTCATCGCCCGCAACTCGGTGTTCGCCTACAAGGGCAGGGCGATGGATGTGCGCATGATCGCCAGGGATCTGGGCGTGCGCTACCTGCTGGAAGGCAGCGCGAGGCGTGCCGCCGGGCGCGTGCGCATCAACGCGCAGCTGGTCGATGCGTTAAGCGGCGAGCATCTTTGGGCGGAGCGCTTCGATCGCAGCCTCGAAGACATCTTCGCCGTCCAGGACGAGGTGACGGCCAAGATCGTCGAAGCGCTGCTTGGCCGGTTGCGCACGCTGCCGGTCCGCAATCGGCCCAGGAATCTTGAGGCTTATGATCTGTGCGTGCGGGCGCGCAGGCTGATCGACGATTCGCCGCAGACGGCGCGCGAAGCGCATCTGATGCTGACGCGCGCGATCTCGCTCGATCCGCAATACGCCGAGGCCTATCGCTGGCTCGCCATGAACCACTGGATGGGCTGGGTGCATTGGGGCGAACCCATTGAACCGAACCGCAGTGTCGCTTTGGAACTGGCGCGCAAGGCTGTCGCGATCGATCCCAACGATGCCGGTTGCCGCTGGGTGCTGGCCAATCTGCTTGCCTATGAACGCGATTTCGACCAGTCCGACGCGGAATTCGCCAAGGCGATCGAGCTCGACCCGAACGAGGCCGATACCTGGGCGACATTGTCCGACATCGCGGTCCTGGCCGGGCGCGTCGAGGAAAGCCTTGAGCACATTCGCAAGGCGTTCCGGCTGAACCCGTATCCGCCGAGCTGGTACTATCTGACACTGGGCGCGGCGCAATATGCGGCCCGCGAATACGAAGCCGCCGTCGAGACGCTTCGCCGGGACGAGACTTATCGCACCAGCTCACGCCGTTTCCTGGCGGCAAGCCTTGCCCAGCTCGGCCGGCTTGACGAGGCGCGCGCGGAGGTAGAGCTGTTCCTCGTCGCCAACCCCCATTTCACGACCCGGCACTGGGTCTGGACCGAGCCGTTCCGCGACGACGCGGTGCTCGAGCATTTCGTCGACGGCTTCCGCAAAGCGGGCCTGCCGGAGTAAAGTCGGCGTAGCCTCACCGGCCGGCGCGTGCCAACCCATGCTCCACCAGGCGGTCGATGACCTCCGGGTAGCTGACGCCGCTAGCCGCCATCGCCTTGGCGTACATGCTGATATTGGTGAAGCCGGGGATGGTGTTGAGCTCGTTGATCAAGAACGTCATGTCCGGCATCAGGAAGAAATCGACGCGGGCCATGGCGTCGCAACCGAGCGCTCTGAACGCCATTGCCGCCGTGTCGCGCATGGCAGCCTCGACCTCCGGCGGCAGGTCCGCCGGCACGACCAGCGTTGCGCCGTCCGCGTCGATGTATTTGGCGTTGTAGTTGTAGAAACCGTGGCTTTCCGCCGGCACGATCTCGCCGGGCCGCGAGACGAAAAGTTCGCCCGCGGGGCTCTCCAGCACGCTGTATTCGATCTCGCGGCCGCGAACGAATTCTTCCGCGAGGAGCTTGCGGTCATGCTGGAAGGCCTCCGCCAGGGCCCGGTCGAATTCCTGGCTGGCATTGACCTTCGCAACGCCGACCGACGAGCCCTGCCGCGCCGGCTTGATGAACAGTGGCAGGCCGAGTTGCTCTTCCAGTTCGGCAAGCGAAGGCGCCACATCTTCATCGATGGTCACCGAGCGTGCGACGGGCAGTCCGGCCGCCTTCAGCAGCCGCTTGGCGATGTCCTTGTCAAGGGCCGTGGCCGAGCCGAGGATGCCGCAGCCGGCGAGCGGCACGCGCGCCACTTCGGCCAATCCCTGCACTGCGCCGTCCTCGCCATGCAGGCCGTGCAGCACCGGAAACAGGATATCGATGGCGGGGAGGTCGTGGGGCGCGCCGCTGGCAGGGATCGCGAGCATTCGTCCGAGCCCGCCGGGCGCCAGGCAGAGCTCTGTGCCGGTTGACGGTGTCATCAGCGCACCGTTCCCGAAGCGGCTCAGCAGCCATTGCCCTTCGCGGGTGACGAAGATCGGCACGGCGTCGTATTTCGCCGGATCCAGCGCCTGCATGACATTGGCCGCTGAAAGCAGCGACACCTCATGCTCGGCGGAACGCCCGCCGAAGAGTACGCCGATACGAAGTCTTTTTACGGGCATCGACAACTCCACCAATGATCGGGGTTGGAGCTCGCATGCGAAACACCAGGCATCCCCCTCAACCTTCGGAGTAGTAGGCGAAGGATTGGAGTGGGACTTTGACCGGTTGCAGCAGTTTTTCAGCAGAAGCGCGAAAGGCGCTCCGTTCTGAGAGGCGTCAACGCGAGGAGATCGAGCGGTTCGTCGTTTTCGTAAAACGATGAACCGCTCCAATGGTACTCGTCAGCGCAGCGCCGCCGCGATGTTGCCGCCGTCAACGGTCGTTACGTCGGCGGTGGTGCGTTCGGCCAGCGCCTGGTGCAGGAAGGCCTGCGCGACGTCGTCGGCCGTCACTTCCTGTCCAAGCAGGTTGCCGGACATGTATTCCTTCTCCGACACGCCGCGCGCGCCGGACCGGCTGGCTATCATTGCGTCGGTCAGAAGCCCGGAGCGGATGCGGTCGGCATTCACCGCATTGGAGCGGATGCCGTGCGCGCCATAGTCCAGCGCATACTGCCGCGACAGGAACAGTGTCGCTGCCTTCGGGATGCCGTAGGCTCCGAATTTCGGGCCAGGATTGATCGCCTGCTTTGAGGTGTTGAAGAGCAGCACGCCGCCGGTGCCCTGTTCCAGCATGATGCGCACCGCATTCTGCGCCGCCGACTGGTGGGCGAAGAAGTTGAGCTCGAAGCTCTTGCGCAGCGTGGCGTCGTCGAGCTCGCCGATGCGGCCTTCCCAGGCGGCGCCGGCATTGGAGACCAGGATGTCGACGCCGCCATAGACCGCCACCGCCATGTCGAAGGCGGCGCGCATCTCGGCCGGGTTGGTGATGTCGGCGCCGATGCCGATCGAATTGTTGCCGGCGGCCTTCGCCGCGTCCGCGGCCTTCACAGGGTCGAGGTCGACGACCACGGCATGGGCGCCATTGGCGGCGAAAAGCTTGGCGGTCGCCGCACCGATGGCGCCGGCGCCACCGGTGATGAGCACCACCTGGCCGGTCAGCGGCTTAGGCTTGTTCGAGGCGAGCTTGGCCTGTTCCAGCGACCAGTATTCGAGCGGGAACAGATCGGCCTTGGACAGCGGATGGAAATGGCCGATCGCCTCGGCGCCACGCACCGCCTCGATCCACATCTCGCCGACATCGGAGGCGATCTTGGCATCCTTCAGCGTGCGGCCATGGCCGAACATGCCGAGACCCGGCACCAGCGTCAGGCGCGGCATCGGGTCGAGCATGGTGCGCTTGACATCGTCCAGCGCGTCATTGGTCTCGAAATAGGCGCGGTAGTCGTTGGCGAAGGCCGCGACATGGCTCTTGAGGACGGCCTTGTAGTCGCCGAGCTTGTCGGCGTCGGGCGCGGGCACGGCCATCGGTCCGGTCTTGATGCGGATCGAAAGATCCGGGGTCGAAACGCCGCGGCCGGCATAGTCGGCGATCTTCGCCGAATTGATGAAATCGACGATCGCGTCCGAGGTGCGGAAGTCGCTGATCATGCGGTCGAAGCGGCCTTCGCCGCGCGCCACGGCCACGGCGCCGCGCAGCGTCGGCGCGATGTCGCCCGGCTTGGCAAGCTTTGCCGGCAGCGCAGCCTTGGCCGCCTGCGGCTTGCCGTTGTTGGCGACATAATCCTCGGCCACATTCACGTAGTGGATCATGCGGTCATAGGCCTGCCTGGCATCGTCGCCGAAGGTGAAGATGCCGTGCTTGTCGAGGATCAGCCCTTCGACTTGTCGGTCGGCGTCGAAAACTTCCGCCGCGACCTTGGCGAGGTCGAAGCCCGGCTTGATGTAGGGCACATAGCCCATCTTGTCGCCGAACACGGTCTTGATCAGCGGTTTGCTGTCTTCCTGATCGACGATGGCGAGGATCGCGGTCGAATGCGTGTGGTCGACGAAACGGTGCGGCAGGAAGGCGTGCAGCAGCGTCTCGACCGACGGATTGGGGGAGGCGGGATCGATCAGGTTGGAGCGCTGCAGCGACACCATGTCCTCGTCGGAAAGCTTGTCCAGTCCGCGCGCCTTGATGAGCGCGCCCATCTTCACCGCCGGCAGGCCTTGCGGCTCGATGACGGCCATGTCCCAGCCGCTGCCCTTGACGCACAGCACATCCCATTCGTCTCCGACTAGGTCGGTGGCCTTGGTCTTGCAGGAAGTGTTGCCGCCGCCATGCAGCACCAGCCGCGGCTCGCCGCCGAGCAGACGGGTCGTGTAGACGCGTAGCGCAAGGTCCCGGCCGACACCCTTCTTGGCGTGGTCGGCAACCATCTTTTCCGCGTCGGCGTCGTTCCAAAGGTTCTTCATGTCGTTGCGTCCAGTTCCGTCTTTTTTGCTGCTCATGAACAGAAAGCCGCGACGTCTTCATGACAGAGGCGGCGAAGGGTGGGTTTTCTAGGATGCTTTTTTGCCGGCTACTGCTGCCGCGTGCTCGAGCAGGCGCTCGGCCATATGGGCGCCGATCACCAGATGCGTGCAGAGTCCGCCGGCGATTGCCGAAAGCAACGGCTCGAACTTCGTATCTTCCTGCACCACCATCAGCCGCTTCTCTATGGCGCGCAGCGAGGCGAGCTCGGCGGAGATGACGCGCCGGTTGTAGCTGCAGTCGAGCACCTCGCCGCTGGCGTCGATGATCTGCCCGGCGATCACGCCGGCCGCGCCTTGGCTACGCAACGCTTCCATCTCGGCGGCCGTCAGTGCGCCGCATTTCACCAGATGGCTGTCAGCATCGACCGCGCCGACGGAATAGAGCGCGAGATCGCAGTCGGCGACGCCGGCCAGCTGGTCGCGGATTACTGGTTCCGCGCGCAGCCCTTGCGCCAGTTCTTCCGTCGACAGCACCAGCGGCGCGTAGAAATTGAGGCCCTTGGCGTTCAGCCGCCGCGCGATTTCCATTGTGCACTGGTCGGGCCGGTAGGAATAGGGCGCGCCGAGATTGCCGCAGAGCTGCACCACGGTGACGTCCTGCAGGTCGGCATAGGACATGATGTCGGCGATGGTGTAGACGGTGCGGCCCCAGGCGACGCCGATGCGGTCGCCTTTTTTGACAAGCTCGAGAAAGACGCTTGCCGCCAGCACCGCAATATCGGTCGAAGGGTCCGCGAGATAGGCGTTCTCCGGCGCGATCCAGACGGCGTCGAGCTTGAACGCGTCTTCCACCCTGCGCGCCATGATGTCGTTGGTGAAAAGCTGTGTCGAGGTCGAGATGTTGACGATGCCGGTCTCGCGCGCCTTGCGCAGATACATCGCGACCGATGCCCGCGAAATGTTGAGCTGGCTCGCCACTTCGTCCTGGCGAAGGCCGTGGGCATAATAAAGCCAGGCGGCCTTGTGGATGAGCTGTTCTGCCGGTCTGATCGCCATGCCGTCTCCTCGGCTGACATTAGTCACGGCTCTCGACAAAAGTCAAATTTGGATATGTGGCCATCGATCGTCTCGCAACACGGCTCAATACGGATCGCCATTCCACCAAGCCGGCGCAGCATAGCATTTTCAGCCATGCGAGGGGGATAGCGTGACGGCATGCTCAGGGTTAGAAGGTTCGAAAAGGACTTTGGGGAGAACGGGATGGCCAATCCCTACGAACAGGATCTCGACAGGAACGCCGCCAACCACCAGCCGCTGACGCCGCTGACTTATCTTGAGCGCGCGGCCAAGACTTATCCCGACCACATCGCCATCATCCATGGCAGCCAGCGCATCACCTACCGTGATTTCTGGCGCCGCTCGCTGAGGCTCGCCTCGGCGCTTTCGAAGCGCGGCATCGGCAAGGGCGATACGGTGACGGTGATGCTGTCCAACACGCCGCCGATGCTGGAAGCCCATTTCGGCGTGCCGATGACCAAGGCGGTGCTGCATTCACTGAACACCCGCCTCGACGCTGCCGTCATCGCTTTCCAGCTCGACCATGCCGACACCAAGGTGCTGATCGTCGACCGGGAATTCTCCGGCGTCGTCAAGGAAGCGCTGGCGCAGGCCAAGGCCAAGCCTTCGGTCATCGACTATGACGATCCGGACTACGCCGCCGATGCCCCCTATCCGAAGGGCGATCGCATAGGCACGCTCGACTATGAGGATTTTCTCGCCGGCGGCGACGAGGCTTTCGCCTGGTCGATGCCCGATGACGAATGGGACGCCATCTCGCTCAACTACACCTCGGGCACGACAGGCAATCCGAAGGGCGTCGTGTACCATCATCGGGGCGCGGCGCTGATGGCCTACACCAACACCATCCATGCCGGCATGGCCAAGCACGCGGTCTATTTGTGGTCGTTACCCATGTTCCACTGCAACGGCTGGTGCTTCCCCTGGACTTTAGCCGTGCAGGCCGGCACCCATGTCTGCCTGCGCTGGGTGCGGGCGAAGCCGATGTATGACGCGATCGCCGACCACGGCGTCACCCATCTCTGCGGCGCGCCGGTCATCATGTCGGTGCTGATCAACGCCAGGGACGAGGACAAGCGCGAGTTCCCGCAGACCGTCACCTTCAACACCGCGGCCGCGCCGCCGCCGGAGTCCGTGTTGTCCGGCATGGCTGACGCCGGCTTTGCCGTCACCCATCTCTACGGCCTGACCGAGACCTACGGCCCGGCCGTCGTCAACGAATGGCACAACGAATGGGACGCGCTGGACAAGGGGCCAAGGACGGCGAGGAAGGCGCGCCAGGGCGTGCGCTATGCCGCGCTTGAGGGGCTGACGGTGATGAACCCGGAAACGATGGCGGAGACACCGGCCGACGGCAAGACCATCGGCGAGGTCATGTTCCGCGGCAACATCGTCATGAAGGGCTATCTGAAGAACAGGAAAGCCACCGACGAAGCCTTCGCCGGCGGCTGGTTCCATTCCGGCGATCTTGGCGTCATGCATCCCGACGGCTACATCCAGCTCAAGGACCGTTCCAAGGACATCATTATCTCGGGCGGCGAGAACATCTCGTCCATCGAGGTCGAGGAAGCGCTCTACAAGCATCCGTCGGTCGCCTCCTGCGGTGTCGTCGCGCGAGCGGACGAGAAATGGGGCGAGGTTCCGGTCGCCTATGTCGAGCTGAAGCCCGGCAAGACGGCGACTGAGGCGGAGATCATCGAGCATTGTCGAGGGTTGCTGGCACGCTTCAAAGTTCCGAAGTCGGTGGTGTTTGCCGAAATCCCGAAGACCTCGACGGGCAAGATCCAGAAGTTTCGACTACGCGAGATGGCGAAGGCGGTTTAGCTGCACCGCGACTCTTGCTATCTCCTCGGCGATTTGCCGCAGACCTTCGGGACTTCGTCATCCTAGGGTGGAGCAGTCGCAAAGCGACGTCGCGGAAACCCTAGGATACATGCCGTGACCTCGCGGTCGTGCTCCAACGCTTGAAAATGTATTGTTGCAAGCGATAGGTCGTATATCGGCGTAACTTCTTGATCTGCCTTCGTTCTTCGGCCGACGTCACGGGAATGGATCCCAGGGTCTGCGCGCGTCGCTACACTCCTTGCTCCGCCCGTGGATGACGACGGCACAGGCGCCAGTGCCCAATCGCTGACGTCGTTCATCCACCCTTGCGACTGTCACCATCTGTCACCATTTTGTACGCGTACGTCGATTTCGCGTTGACTCCTCCCTCCTTTCGCTTTACGAGTGACGAAAATCGAAATTCGTCATTTGTAAAAACGAAAGCGCCATGTCAGAAGCCGCCCACATCGTGGCAGACCCCGCCAGACAGGAGAATGTGACCCGCATTCTCGACTGCGCCGAGCGCCTGTTCCGCCATTACGGTTACGGCAAGACCAACGTTGCCGACATCGCTCGCGAGCTCGGCATGTCGCCGGCCAACATCTACCGCTTCTTTGCCTCCAAGGTCGAAATCCACCAAGCCGTCTGCGGCCGCATGCTCGGCGCCAGCTACAAGATGGCCTATGAGATCATGCACCTGCCGGTCAGCGCCGAGGAACGGCTGCGCCGCTACATCCATGCCCAGTACAAGATGACGCTGGAGGTCATGCTCGACCAGGAGAAGGTTCACGAGATGGTCATCGTGGCGCTGGAGCGCGACTGGGGTGTCATCGACAAGCATGTCAACAGCATCCACGACCTCTTCGCCGAGGTGATCCGAGAGGGCATCGAGGCCGGCGAGTTCAGGGAGCAGGATCCGGAGACGGCCTCGCGCTGCTTCGGTGCCGCCACCGTCATTCTCTGCCATCCGCAAATGGTGGCGCAGTGCCTCGCCAAGACCAATCGGGCGATGCCCGACGAGCTTATCGACTACGCTATCAGAGCCTTGAAATAGAAGCTGTCCGCCGGGTGCCGGCCGACAAATCATCTCCAGTTCGGGAGTGCTAAGGTGTCTTTGTCCAGTTCCATCCTCCGCAAGCTGCCGGCCGCCGGCCTCCCGGTCGTCGGCATTGTCGTCGCGACGCTCGGCCTCGCCGGCTGCAGCCAGGAGAAAGCCGAGGTCGTCCAGGAAGTCGCCCGGCCGGTGAAGGTGGTCGAGATCGGTGAGGCGCAGACGTCTCGCCAGCTCGATTATTCCGGCTCGGTGCGCGCCCGCACTGAGATGAACCTTGGCTTCCGCATCGCCGGCAAGGTCACCGAGCGTCTGGTCGACATCGGCCAGCATGTGAATGCAGGCGACGTGCTCGCCCGTGTCGATCCTATCGACTACGAACTGTCGGTGAAGAGCGCGCAGGCGAGCCTTGACGCCGCCGAACGCCAGGTCGAAACCGTCGATCTCGCCAAGAAGCGCGCCGAGCAGCTCTATGCCAAGAACTTCGCGCCGAAGTCCCAGCTCGATCAGGCGACGCTGACCTACGACCAGGCGGTCGCGACCCGCGATGCGGCCCGTTCGACGCTGGCGCAGGCGCAGAACCAGGTCCAATATACCGGCCTCAAGGCCAGTCAGGCCGGCATCGTCACCACCGTTTCCGCCGATGTCGGACAGGTGGTCGGCGCCGGCACACCCGTCATGACCGTCGCCGTCGACGGAGAAAAGGAAGTGTCGATCGCGGTGCCGGAGATGGACATCGCCGGCTTCCGCCCGGGCAAGGAAGTCAAGGCGAGCTTCTGGTCGGACGACGGGCTGACGCTTGACGGCAAGGTCCGTGAAGTCGCCGGCAGCGCCGACCCGCAGTCGCGCACCTTCGCGGTCCGGGTGTCGCTGCCCAACGACCCCCGCGTTCTGCTCGGCATGACTGCCAATGTCGAGGCGACCGTCGACAGCAAGGCGCAACTTGTGTCGATCCCGCTGACCGCGATGGCGCAGAAGGACGGCAAGCAGATCGTCTGGACGGTCGATCGCGCCTCCGACACCGTGCATCTGCGCCCGATCAAGGTCGCCAATTTCACCGCCGACGGCGTAACCGTGGCCGACGGCCTGAAACAGGGCGATATCGTGATCGCGGCCGGCACCCAGTTCATGACCGAAAACCTGAAGGTCAAGCTTTCGGGCGACGCCGCTCAGCAATCCGCCTCGGCGGAGGATAACGTCGCCACCACGAGCAGCCTGCACTGATGCCTGTCGCCCAAAAATGCGAAGCGGTTTTTGGAAAAACGACATGGATCGAACCAAGCCTGAAGTCAGGCGCGACAGACGCCTTTCCCGCTCTCGCTGCATGCGCCGCGAGCCGGGGAGGGCCTGAGTTTCCGGGCGGCGGACGCCCGATCGTGAGATGCCGGCATGTTGGCTCCCCCCGCAGCAGTGCCGCGTCCCCCGCGATTTGCGAGTCTCTCTCCGCTTGAGGGGTCTCGCCGCCCGGAAGCCCACCGAACTTAAAAGCAGCATGCCAGGCGTGCCTTGCCCGATCAATTGGACTGGACTTGTGCCATGACCACCACCGACAGCAGCACTGAAAAGCGGCCCTTCAATCTTTCGCGCTGGGCGATCGGACATCCGAGCATCGCGCGGTTCCTGTTCGGCCTGATCATTCTGGCCGGCGCGCTCGGCCTGATGCGCATGGGCCAGAAGGAAGACCCCGATTTCACCTTCCGCGTCATGGTGGTGCAGGCGACCTGGCCCGGCGCCTCGATCCAGGACATGGAAGACCAGGTCGTCAACAAGATCGAGCGCAAGCTGCAGGAAACGCCGCATCTCGATTTCGTCCGCTCCTACACTCGCGCCGGCAGTGCCATCATCACCTTGCAGGTCAAGGGCGACACCAATACCGAGGAGGTGAAGGACGCCTTCTACCAGGTGCGCAAGAAGGTCGGCGACATCGCCAATGAATTGCCGCAAGGCCTGCTCGGCCCGTATTTCAACGACGAGTTCGGCGACACCTTCATCACGCTGCATTCGATCAGCGGCGACGGCTTCACCTATCCGGAGCTGAAGAAGTTCGCCATCCAGGCGCGCGACATGCTGTTGACGACGCCGGGCGTCGAGAAGGCAGTCATCATCGGCGACCAGCCGGAGAAGATCTATATCGACGTCTCGTCCAAGGCGCTGGCCGAACGCGGCCTGACCATTGTCGATCTGCAGAATGCCGTCAAAGGGCAGAACGCCGTCGATCCGGCGGGCTCCGTCGACACCGGCCTGCGCTCGGTGCGCATCTCGGTCGAGGGCGACGTCACCAAGGCCGCCGACATCCGTGAACTGAGGCTGCGCTCCGGCAACCAGGTGACGCGGCTCGGCGACATCGCCACCGTCTCTTCCGGCCTCGAGGATCCCTACGAGCGCAAATATCGCTTCAACGGCCACGAGAGCGTCCAGGTCGGCGTCGTCATGGCCAAGGGTTTCAACGTCAGGGACGTCGGCAAGGATGTCGAGGCGACCTACCAGCGCTTCGAGGCAGGGCTGCCCTACGGCGTCGCTGTCGACCAGATTTCCGACCAGCCGCAGGTCGTCAAGGACGCGGTGAGCGAGTTCATGGAGGCGCTCGGCGAAGCGCTGCTGATCGTGCTTGCCGTCTCGCTCCTGTCGATCGGCTGGCGCTCGGGTCTGGTGATCGCCATCGCCATCCCGCTGGTTTTAGCCGCCACCTTCGCCATCATGTACGAGATCGGCATCGACCTGCAGCGCATCTCGCTCGGCGCGTTGATCATCGCGCTTGGCCTGTTGGTCGACGACGCCATGATCGTCGTCGAGATGATGGAGCGAAAGCTCGAGGAAGGGCTGGTCAAGATCGAAGCGGCGAGCTTCGCCTATAGCTCGACTGCCTTCCCGATGCTCACCGGCACGCTGATCACCACGGCGGGCTTCATCCCGGTCGGCTTCGCCGCCTCCACCGCGGGCGAGTATGTGCGCACGCTGTTCTATGTCGTCGGCATCGCGCTCATCGTATCGTGGTTCGTCGCGGTCTATTTCACGCCGTGGCTAGGCTACATGATCCTGAAGCAGCGCAAGCACGCCGGCACCCATCACGATGCCTTCGACACGCGCTTCTACCACCGGCTGCGCGCGACGGTCGCCTGGGCCGTGCGCCACCGCATCATCGTGCTGGTGGCAACGCTCATGACCTTCGCCACCAGCCTATGGGCCTTCCAGTTCATTCCGCAGAACTTCTTCCCGCAGTCCTCGCGGCCGGAAATCCTGGTCGACCTCTGGCTGCCGGAAGGCACCTCGATCAAGGAGGTCGAAAGCCAGGCCAAGGCGCTGGAAGCCAAGATGATGGACGATCCCGACAAGCGCTTCATCGCCACCTATATCGGCGAAGGCGCGCCACGCTTCTTCCTGCCGCTCGACCAGCAGCTTCGCAACCCGAACTTCGCCCAGCTCCTGGTGATGGCCAAGGACGAGCCGGCGCGCGAGCGGCTGATCGTCAAGATGCGCAAGATCCTGGCGCAGGATTTCCCCTCGATCCGCGGCAAGGTCGACCGCCTGTTCCTCGGCCCGCCCACGGGCTGGCCGGTGCAGATGCGCGTCATGGGTCCCGACCGCCAGGAGGTGCGCCGCATCGCCGACGAGGTGAAGGCGAAGTTCCAGGCCAACCCCCTGCTCGGCGCCATCCATGACGACTGGCTGGAACCTGTGCCGGCGATGAAGCTGGTGATCGATCAGGATCGTGCCCGGGCGCTCGGCGTCACCTCGCAGCGCATCCGCCAGATGCTGCAGGCCACCATGTCCGGCGCGCCGCTCGACGACTTCCGCGACGGCGAGGAGACGGTCTCGATCGTCGCCCGCGAGCCGGAGGCGACCCGTCATCTGCTCTCCTCGGTGGACTCCGTCTACATCCCGACCGACTTCGGCGGCTCGGTGCCGCTGTCGCAGGTGGCCAAGGTGGTGCCTGTGATGGAGCAGGGCGTCGAATGGCGGCGCGACCGCCTGCCGACGATCAGCGTGCGCGCCACGCTGCCGGACGGCGTGCAGTCGAACGACGTCGTCACCAAGATGTACAACGACATGAAGAGCCTGCGTGACGGTCTCGCCCCCGGCTACCAGATCGAGATCCAGGGTGGCGCGGAGGATTCGGCGGAAAGCCAGGCCTCGATCGCCGCCAAGGCGCCGATCATGCTCGCCATCATCGTCGTGCTCTTGATGGTTCAGCTGCAACATTTCGGCAAGGCGATGCTGGTGCTGGCCACCGGTCCGCTCGGCATCATCGGTGCCGCGGCCGCACTGTTGATCAGCGGAGCGCCGTTCGGCTTCGTCGCCATCCTCGGCGTCATCGCGCTGCTCGGCATCATCATGCGCAACTCGATCATCCTGGTCGACCAGATCGATCAGGATATCGCCAGGGGCATGGAGCGATCGGAGGCGATCATCGGCGCTGCCGTGCGCCGCTTCCGGCCGATCATGCTGACGGCGATGACGGCGGTTCTGGCGCTGATCCCGATCTCGCGCGCCGTCTTCTGGGGGCCGCTGGCTTACGCCATGATGGGCGGCATCCTGGTCGCCACCGTGCTCACCATCCTGGTGCTGCCGGCCGGCTACGCGCTGTTCTTCGGCCGCGAACCCAAGAAGGCGAAGACCGACGAGCAGGCGCCCGAGCCGGAGAAGGTCGAAGGCATCGAACGGCCGCAACTGGCGTTGGCTGCGGAATAAAAGGTGGCAACCTCGGATCATCCGCCATCGACGAAGGCCGGTGGCGGATGATCCACGTCATAGGCCGCGCCAGGCGAAAAATGCTCCGCGGCAAGGCTTCCGCAAAACAGAATTCCTTTCCAGCAGCGCAATGCAGGCCGATCCTGCGCCGATATCGGAGCGGCAACGCTCGTCATCGCTGGATCATTGCCCATGTCAGAACAAAAGCAATTGCGCCTCGGCGCCTTCATGCGCCCCGTCAGTCTTCACACCGGCGCCTGGCGCTATCCGGGCGCTTATCCCGACGCCAACTTCAACTTCGCGCATCTGAAGCGTTTCGCGCAGACGCTGGAGGCGGCGAAGTTCGACGCCTTCTTCATGGCCGACCATCTGGCCGTGCTCAACATGCCGATCGAGGCGCTGCGGCGCAGCCATACGGTGACGTCCTTCGAGCCGTTCACGCTGCTGTCGGCGCTGGCCGCCGTCACCGATCATATCGGCCTGGTCGCCACCGCATCGACCACCTTCGACGCGCCCTATCACATCGCCCGCCGTTTCGCTTCGCTGGACCATATCAGCGGCGGCCGCGCCGGCTGGAACATCGTCACGACCTCCAATCCCGACGCCGCGCAGAATTTCGGCCTCGACGAGCATGTCGAGCATGACGAGCGCTACCACAGGGCGCGCGAATTCTACGATGTCGTCACAGGGCTGTGGGACAGCTTCGCCGACGACGCCTTCATTCGCGACGCCGAAAGCGGGCTCTACTTCGACCCCTCGAAACTGCATGTGCTCAACCATAAGAGCGAGTACCTGTCGGTGCGCGGGCCTCTTAACATCGCCCGGCCCATCCAGGGCTGGCCGGTCATCGTCCAGGCCGGCGCCTCGGAAGCGGGGCGGCAATTGGCGGCTGAGACTGCCGAGGTGATTTTCGCCGCTCATGGCGATCTCGCGGCCGGCCAGCGCTTCTTTGCCGACGTCAAAGGCCGGGCGCAAAAACTTGGCCGCGCGCGCGACGACATCAAGATCCTGCCCGGCGCCTTCGTCATCGTCGGCGACAGCGTCGAGGAAGCGCGGGCCAAGCGGGCGAAGCTCGACAGCCTGGTCTACTACGAGAGCGGCATCGCCTCGCTATCGATCGCGCTCGGCCACGATGCGTCGGGTTTCGATCCGGACGGCCCGTTGCCGGACATTCCGGAAACCAACGCCAGCAAAAGCAGCCGCGAGCGCGTCATTGAGCTGGCGCGGACGGAGAGCCTCACCGTCCGCCAACTCGCCCAGCGGCTCGGCGGCTATTCGGGCCTCGCTTTCGTCGGGACGGCCAAGACCATCGCGGACGAGATGGAGGAATGGCTCCTTGCCGAAGGCTCCGATGGCTTCAACATCATGTTTCCCTACCTTCCCGCCGGCCTCGACGATTTCGTCGAGAAGGTTGTACCGGAGCTGCAGCGCCGAGGCATCTTCAGGCGGCAATATGAAGGATCGACGCTGCGCGAGAATCTCGGCCTGAAACGGCCGCCCAACCGGTTCTTCGAACAAGCGGCGGTCCGCAAGGCAGGTTGATGCCGGGATCGAGAAGATCGGCAAAAGAAGACGGGCGCGCCGAGGCGCGCCCGTCTTATTTCAGGCTGTCGTGTCAGATGACGAACACCCAGTTGGCGATCAGCATCACCACCACGCCGGCGATCAGCGTCAGGTAGGGCAGCACGCCTGCCTTCTTGACCGAAAGGTCGGCTCCCGCCATGCCAAGGTCCGCCAGCATGTGTTCAGGGAATTTGCCGCCGTCCTGGATGTAATGACGGAACCAGAACACCGGGATGATCAGCGCCGCGGTGATCAGGCCGGCCCATAGCGCCATCGGGTTCCACACCTTGGCGCCGGCGCCCATGAAGATCGCATTGACATAGGCGAAGATCGCCCCAATCCCCAGGAGCCACGACGGCGCCTTCCAGGGTCGGACGATATGGCCGTTGTCGATGCGGTGGATCCATCCGGCGTTGAGGTTGAGGAAGTTGAAGATGATGTAGCCGCAGTTCGACACGGCGAGGATGAAGAAGAAGCTCGTCGCGTCGGCCGAAGCGATGGCCAGCACGATCAAGTTGAAGACGAGGTCTGTCCACATGGCGCGGGTCGGCGCCCCGTGCTCGTTGACATGGCTGAGATAGCGCGGCAGCCAGCCGTCGACAGAACCCTGGTAGAGCGTGCGCGAGGAGCCGGCCATCGCCGTCATGATGCACAGCACCAGCGCCAGGATCATCAGCATCACCAGCAGGCTGTGGATCAGACTGCCGCCGCCGACCATGCCGGCTAGCGCGTCGGCGACGCCCGAGCCGTCGACAATCGGCGTCGCCAGCATGCCGTTCAGGCCCAGCACGCCTTGGAAGGTGAAGGGCACGAGGATGAAGAGCAGCATGCAGAGCAGGCCGGAGTAGAAGATGGCCTTGAAGGTGTCGGTGCCGGGGTTCTTGAACTCCGACGTATAGCAGACCGCGGTCTCGAAGCCGTAGGTCGACCAGGCCGCGATGAACATGCCGCCGAGCGCCAGTGTCCAGCCAGCGATGTTCCAGGAGCCGGGGTCGGGTGCGTAGGCGGCGGCCAGCGGTACCAGCGGCGAGAAATTCGCCCAGTCGATCTGGCCGGTGAAGATCGGCACGACGCCGACGATCAGCATCGGTATGATGACCAAAAGGCCGATATATTTCTGCACATTGGCCGTGCCGAGGATGCCGCGATGTTGGATCGAGAAGATGACCAGCATCAGCACCGCGCCGATGAAGAAGGTGGCGTTGAAGGTGAAGGACACCGGGCCCAGCGTGTGGCCCCACAGCGACCAGGTGCGGATGGCGGGCGTCGCGGCCGCGGTCACCGCGGCGATGGCATCGGCCGGAGCAGTCCCGACATGCGCCGCGATGTAGGCGACCACTTCCGGCGAAGTCTCGCCGAAGATCGGCACTGGCGCCAGCGCGTTGAGGATATAGGCGGCGGCGATCGAACAGCCGAGCGACAGCACTGGCGACCAGGCGAACCAGTTGCACCACACCGACAGCGGCGCGATGAACTTCGAATAGCGCAGCCAGGCCGTGGCGCCGTAGATCGAGGCGCCGCCGGACTTGTTCGGGAACAACCCCGCGATCTCGGCATAGGTGAAGGACTGCAGGAAACCCATGATCATGGACACAGTCCAGATCAGGAAGGCGAGTTTCCCGGTCGTGCCGGCAATACCGCCGATCGAGAACAGGACCAGTGCTGGAACGCCGCTTGCCACCCAGAAGGCGCCACGCCAGTCGATATGCCTGAGCAGCTTGCTTTCGGCAGGCTGCTCAAGGGCAGTGCTTATCGTGCTCATATCTTGTGTCTTCCCCTTTTTCTATTCCCCGCCGGCGACGCTTCGGCTCTCGCGAAGCTTGCTCCCCGGCAAATCATCGTCCGCTGTCGTGTTTCCACTCAGTCGTATTTTTTTCTTAAGAGTGAAGATTGATCCGACGCGCTTTCGCGTCAAGCGTTTTGTGGATGTCGTGCACATCAGGTTTGCGAAACATCGATCCACCCGCCGCCGGCGGGCGGCGGCGGGGGCAGATCTGCGCTGGGAGGCGATCAGGAACGCGGCCTGGTCTTCTGCGGATCGTAGTGGGCAAAGGCCACGACGCGCGCCGGCAGCCGCTTGGCATGGCCGTCGAGCTTGCCGATCTCGACCTCCGTTCCGATCTCGGCATGGGTGACGTCGAGCCTCGCCAGCGCGATCGTCTTGCCGAGCAACGGCGAGCGCATGCCGGAGGTGACGACGCCTATCTGGGCGCGGCCGACATGGACGCAGTCGCCATGGCCGACGGTGACATTGGCATCGATGTCGAGCCCGACAAGCTTGTGCTGCGGATGCTCCTTGCGCCGGATCAGCGCCGCGCGGCCGATGAAGTCGTCGGCCTTGGTCTTGAGCGGCACGGTAAAGCCGATGCCGGCCTCGAACGGATCGGTCTGGTCGGAGAACTCGTAACCGGCGAAGATCAGCCCGGCCTCGATGCGCACCATGTCGAGCCCCTGCAGGCCCATCGGCTTCAGCCCATGCGGCTGGCCGGCTTCCCAGATCGCGTCGAACACTTTTTCGGCGTCGCGCGGATGGCACCAGACCTCATAGCCGAGTTCTCCGGTATAGCCGGTGCGCGAGACGACGACCGGAACGCCGTTGCCGCCGCCGATGCGGGCGACCGCGAAACGGAACCATTCGAGCTCGCCGATCGAGGGCTGCACCGGCGAGGTCCAGACGACCTCCTTGAGGATGTCGCGGCTCTTCGGCCCTTGTACGGCGATGTTGTGCATCTGGTCGGTGGAGGAGCGCACCAGCACGTTGAGGCCGAGCTTGTTGGCGGTCTCACGCAGCCATTCGCCGGAAAGATCGTCGCCGCCGACCCAGCGGAAATTGTCCTTGCCGAGCCGCAGCAGCGTGCCGTCGTCGATCATGCCGCCATGCTCGTAGCACATCGCCGAATAGACGACCTGGCCGACGCCGAGCTTCTTGACGTCGCGGGTCAGCGTGTATTGCAGCAGCGCTTCGGCATCCGGTCCGGTGACTTCGAACTTGCGCAGCGGCGAAAGGTCCATGATCACCGCCGCCTGCCGGCAGGCCCAGTATTCGGCGATCGGCCCTTCCTTGGCGAAGGAATTGGCGAGCCAGTAGCCCCGGTATTCGACGAAGTCGCGCGTGTGCTTGGCAAAGCTCGAATGAAAGGCTGTCTCGCGGGTCATTTTCGGTTCCGAGTCGGGCTTCGTGCGTCTGGCGATCGCTCGCGAGAATTTATGCTGGCCGGAATAGCTGCGCACATGGATGTCGGTCAGGTCCCAGCCATTGGCGGGCGTGGTGTCGTCCGGGCAGGCCGAGGACACGCAGACGATGTCGGTCAGGGCCCTCAAGAGCACATAGTCGCCCGGACGCGACCAGGGCTCGTCCGACACCATCACGCCATGCGCGTCGATTGCCGTGTTGAAGAAGAAGTTGATCGCCATCCAGCCGGCGCGGGGCGTGACACCCTTGTCGGCGAGCGCCTTGTTGAAATTCTCCGAGCAGTTGACGTGGCCGGGATAGCCGATGTCGTCATAGTATTTGGCGGCGCAGGCGAGCGCGAAGGCATCGTGCCGCCCGCAAGTGTCCTGCACCACCTCGACCAGCGGCTCCATGTCCTGGTCGTAGTATTTCGAGTGCAGGCCGGGCATCGGATAGCTCGATCCCATCAGCGTGCGGGTCGTCGTCACATCGAGCGGCAGGTCGCGTCCCTTGTCCAGCTTGCGCGCCGAAAAGCACTGGAAGTCCGTGCATTGCCGGCCATCGACGTCGATGATCTGCAGATAGTCGCCGGCCTTGACGAAATAGGATTCCGCCGTCGCCGAATGCACCCGGAAGTCAAGCACCGGATCGGCGAGCGGATCGGCAAGCTGCGATCTCGTCTTCAGCCGGATCGTGGCGCGGCGCACCATCACGGTGAGCGGTGTCGCGGTGTTGTGGCCGTCGACCAGCATCGGTCCACCGGGGGCCGCGATCAGCAGCGCGCCGTCGCGCTGGACCGCAAAACTCTGCTCGGTGCCGGCGGGCGTGGCGCCGCCGAACACGCGCACGGCCATCGGCTGGTCGAGCTGCACCTGGCGGCGTTGCAGGGCAAGGCGCACTGCCGAGAGGCTGTCGTCGCCTTCGGCCAGCAGCGCCTTGATGCCAGCCGCGTTGCTGTTGGACCGCTCGCCGAAAATGCCGGGATCGGTGACGCCGGATTTGTCCCAGGCCAGCAGCTCGCATGGCTGACCGCCCTCGACATTGGTCACGCTGACGCTGTCGCCGGCCTCGACGTCGATCAGCACCGCACCATTGCCATGCACGGTGTAGCGTTCCACGCCCGGCGGCAGGCTGATCTGGCCGGGTCTCAGGATCAGGCTCGGACGCGGCGGTCCGGACAGGACGCCAGGGTAGGGCGACTGGCTCATCTCAAACCCTCCTCCGAGCGAGAAACAAGTTTGCCTGTGTGTAAAATTATTTTAGCAGCAAGAATAGCAGCGCGATGGCGTTTGGCAAGCACTGGCTCCCCCTTGCCCCTGTGGGAGAAGGGAAGGGCGTACCGCTACGCCAGTTCCTCGGAATGGCTGATTGTCACGCCATACTCCGCGGCCGAGTCGAGAATCGTATGCCACAGGCTCTCGGCGAAGGTCCCGAACACCAGCAGATTGAACACGGCCTGTCCGTCGCGATCATTATTCCGCCACAGCGTGACGCTGGTGTGATCCATCGACGTTGCCGCCGCCGCGCCTACACCGAACACATCGGGATGAAGATCGATCGAGGAGACCTTGGCGAGCATCGCGCGCGCCTTCTCTCCGGAGACGCTGATCAGCACCCGCGCATGCGACTGATCGGAAAGCGAAGCCGATCCGGTAAAGACAGGCGCCAGCGCGTCAATCCCGTGCTTGCCACCTTTCGACAGGACAAGAAACTGATCCGGTCCGGACCAGATCAGCGTGGCGTCGGACGTGCCGACCGCCTTGCGCGTTTCCGGCGCGGCGATACCGAAGCGCGCCTTCGCGGCCTTCGCCATCTCACCGGCCTTGCCGCGCCGCGCCATCACCTGGACGAGGTCGAAATTGCGGATCTCGGTCAGCGACACGCCGGCATCGCCTTGCGCGCCGTAAGCGCCGGCGACCAGCGCGCGGTCCAGCGGGCTGCGGACGTCCCAGGAAAAATCAGCCACGCTGGCGCCCTCCATCCGGATCGTAGAAGACGGAATTGCAGAGCTCGACATCGTAGTCCTCGCCGCGCAGCGGGTCATGCGCCTGCACGATCTCGCCGATGCGCTCGCGGCCGCGTTCGACGAGGCCGAGCCCGATCCACTGGTCGAGCACCGGCGAGAAGCAGACCGAGGTGACATAGCCCTGGTCGTTGTCGGGGCCGGGTGTCTCGCCCTTCGGAACGATATGCGCGCCGGAGCGCAGGCGCCGCGCCTTGTCCGTCGGCTTGATGCCGACGACCACCTGCCGGTTCGGCGCCACCAGCGCCTCGCGGCCGGCCATCACGCGGCCGATGAAATCTTTCTTGGTCGACATCATCTTGCCGAGGCCGAGATCGGCCGCCGTGGTCGTGCCGTTGAGCTCCGGCCCGGCGACATGGCCTTTTTCGATGCGCATCACGCCGAGCGCCTCGGTGCCGTAAGGCGTCACGCCGAACGGTTTGCCGGCAATCATCAGATTGCGCGCCATGGCCTCGCCGTAACGCGCGGGCACCGAAATCTCGAACGCCATCTCGCCGGAAAACGAGATGCGGAACAGCCTGGCCTTCAGGCCGCCGCGCAGCTTGACCGCGCGCGCGCCCATGAACGGAAAACCTTCGTTCGACAGGTCTTCCGCCGGATCGACGATTTCCTTCAAGAGATCGCGGGCCTTCGGCCCGGCGATGGAGAATTGCGCCCACTGGTCGGAGACCGAGGTTAGCTGCACATCGAGTTCAGGGAACAGCACCTGCCGGCAGAATTCGAGATGCTGCATCACCAGTCCGGCTTTCGCCGTGGTGGTGGTGAGGAAGTAGTGGTCCTCGGCCAGACGCGAGGTCGTGCCGTCGTCATAGACGATGCCGTCCTCGCGCAGCATTAGCCCGTAGCGCGCCTTGCCGACGGCGAGACTGGAGAAGGCATTGATGTAGACGCGGTCGAGGAAGGCGCCGGCGTCGGGGCCGTGCACGTCGATCTTGCCGAGCGTCGAGACATCGCAGAAGCCGACACCGCCGCGCACCGCCTTGACCTCGCGGGTGACCGATTCCAGCCAGTCCTTCTCGCCCGCGCGGGGGTACCACTGCGCGCGTTTCCATAAGCCGGTGTCGACGAAGATCGCGCCCTGTTCGGCCGCCCAGTGATGCGATGGCGTCAATCGCGTCGCGTGGAAATTCTCGTCGCGGTGGTGGCCGGCGAAGGCGCCGATGGCGACAGGCACATAGGGTGGCCGGTAGATGGTCGTGCCGGTCTCGGGAATGGACTTGCCGCTCACCGCAGCCATGATGGCGAGGCCGGCGACATTGGATGTCTTGCCCTGGTCGGTCGCCATGCCAAGCGTCGTATAGCGCTTCAGGTGCTCGACCGATTGAAAACCCTCGCGCTGCGCCAACTCGACATCGGATGCGGTGACGTCATGCTGCTGGTCGACGAAGGCCTTGCCCTTGCCCGCGACATGCCAGACCGGCATCAGCGAAAAGGCCTCGTCGTTGGCGACCGGCATCGAGCCTGTGCTGCCGCTGCGCCCGGCATCGCGCGCTGCGGCGGCACCTGCCTCGAACCCTTCGCGCAGGCAGGCGCCAAGTCCGAAGGCGCCGTTCGCCGCACCCGCCGCGATCATGCCGGGCGGCGCGCCGTCCGGCACGAAGGCGGCGATGTCGTCGCGCCATTTCGGCCGGCCGCGGTGGTAGGAGGTGAGGCCGACCGCCGGATTCCAGCCGCCGGAGACCGCAAGCCCGTCGGCCTCGACCTCGGCGCGCGCGCCGCCGGTCAGCGAGACGGAAATCTTGCGCACGCCGTTCTTGCCGCCGTCGACGCCGTTGACGGAGCCATGCAGCACGGGGAAGCCGCCTTTGCTGGCAAGCGAGCGATGGGCTGGCGAAACGTCCGGCCGCGCATCGATCACCGCCGCCACCTGAAGTCCGGCGGCGATCGCCGTTTCGGCTGTCCGCCAGCCGTCCTCATTGTTGGTGAAGAGCGCGATCCGCCTGGACGGCGTGGCGGCGTAGCGGTTGATGTAGCTGCGCATGGCCGACGCCATCATCACGCCCGGCGTGTCGTTGCCGGCAAAGACTATGGGGCGTTCGATCGAACCGGCCGCGACGACACAGCGCTTGGCGACGATGCGCCATAGCCGCTGGCGCACCTGATGCTCCGGCGGCACCGGCAGATGGTCGTTGACGCGCTCGATCGCGCCATAGGTGCCGCCGTCATAGACACCGAATAGCGTCGTGCGGGTCATGATGCGCACATCTGGCATCGCCGTCAGTTCGGCAACCGCGCGTGCAACCCATTCGGCGGCCGGCAATCCGTCGATCGTGCCGCCATCGGCAAGCAGGCGTCCGCCGAGGACGAAATCCTCTTCGCACAGGATGACACGGGCACCGCCGCGGCCGGCCGCAAGGGCAGCGGCCAGGCCAGCCGGACCCGAGCCCGCGATCACCACGTCGCAATGCGCCCAGGCCTTGTCATAGTGATCGGGATCGGGAAGGCCCGCGGCGCGGCCGAGGCCCGCGGCGCGCCGGATCGCCGGTTCGTAGATCGCTTCCCAGAACTTCGCCGGCCACATGAAGGTCTTGTAGTAGAAGCCGGCGACGAAGATCGGCGCGAACAGCTGGTTGACCGCCATCACGTCGAAATTGAGCGACGGCCAGCGATTCTGGCTGGCGGCATCCAGGCCCTCATAGAGCTCGGCCGTCGTCGCCTTGGTGTTCGGCTCGCGCCTGGCGCCGCTGCGCAGCTCGACCAGGGCGTTGGGTTCCTCCGAACCGGCAGTGAGTATTCCACGCGGACGATGGTATTTGAACGAGCGGCCGACCAGCCTGACACCATTGGCGACCAGCGCGGAAGCCAGCGTGTCGCCCTTGAAGCCGAAGAAGGTCTTGCCGTCGAAGCGGAAGCTGATCTCTTCCGAGCGGTCGACGAGACCGCCGGCAGCCAGTCGGTTTGCCTGATTGCCGCGCATCACGCACCAACCTTGGCGGCGCCGGCGCCCGCCGCCGGCTCGACAGCCGAAATCTCATGCGTCAGCGTGTTGCGCGTGACCTTCAGCCAGGCCCGGCAGCCGCCGCCATGGTACCAGTGCTCGCTCATCACGCCGGCGATATTGTCGCGCAGGTAGACGTAATCGTAGACGGCGTCCTCGCCGGCATCGGCCGCGGGGCGTTGCGGCTTGGCATCGCCGAGATAGGTGAACTCGCCGAGTTCGCGTTCGCCGCAAAAGGGACAGACTATGCGCATCGTGTTGCGGCCGCTTTCAATGCAGGTTCGGTTGGGCGCCCTGGCCCTTCTCGTCGATCATGGCGCCGCGCTGGAAGCGGTCCAGGCGGAACAGCGCCGCCTCCTTGTGCGACTCGTCGCGGGCCAGCAGATGGGCGAAGACCAAGCCCGAGCCCGGCGTCGCCTTGAAGCCGCCATAGCACCAGCCGGCGTTGATATAGAGGCCGTCGACCGGGCTCTTGTCGATGATCGGCGTGCCGTCCATCGACATGTCCATGATGCCGCCCCACTGGCGCAGGAGCCGGACGCGGCCGATCATCGGGATCAGCGCCATGCCGCCTTCGCAGACATCCTCCACGACCGGCAGATTGCCGCGCTGCGCATAGGAATTGTAGCCGTCGATGTCGCCGCCGAAGACCAGCCCGCCCTTGTCGGACTGGCTGACATAGAAGTGTCCGGCGCCGAAGGTCATGACGTTGGGCAGCAGCGGCTTGATCGCCTCCGACACGAAGGCCTGCAGCACATGGCTCTCGATCGGCAGACGCAAGCCGGCCATCGCTGCGACGCGTGACGAGGAGCCCGCCACCGCCATGCCGACCTTGCCGGCGCCGATCTTGCCGCGCGAGGTCTCGACGCCGGTCACCTTGCCGTTGGCGTCGCGCGTGAAGCCGGTGACCTCGCAGTTCTGGATGATGTCGACGCCGAGCTCGCTGGCCGCATGCGCATAGCCCCAGACCACGGCGTCGTGCCGCGCCGTGCCGCCGCGCCGCTGCAGCAGCCCGCCTTGCACAGGGAAACGGGCATGGTCGAAGTTCAGGAACGGCATCATCTTCTTGAGCGCTGCCTGGTCGAGCAGTTCGGCATCGATGCCGTTGATGCGCATGGTGTTGCCGCGCCGCGCATAGGCATCGCGCTGCGCGTCGGAGTGATAGAGATTGATGACGCCGCGCTGGCTGACCATCGCGTTGTAATTCAAGTCCTGCTCCATCCGCTCCCAAAGCTTCATCGACAATTCGTAGAAGCCGGTGTTGCCGGGCAGGCCGTAATTGGAGCGGATGATGGTTGTGTTGCGGCCGGCATTGCCTGAGCCGATCCAGCCCTTTTCCAGCACCGCGACGTTGCGGATGCCGAATTCGCTGGCCAGGAACCAGGCCGTCGCCAGCCCGTGGCCGCCGCCGCCGATGATCACCACATCATAGCGGTCCTTGGGCGCGGCGTCGCGCCAGGTCGGCTTCCAATTCTTGTGGCCGGAGAGAGCGGCGCGGGCGAGCGAGAAGATCGAATATTTCATCAGTTCATTCCGAGGTCGCTCGCACCGCCGAGGATCTAGATATCCAGCGTGTGGTCGCGCTCCCATTGCGTGAAGTGCGAAGCATAGGAATTCCATTCCTGTTGCTTCAGCTTTAGATATGCCGACGAAAATTCCTCACCCAGCGCCGCCTTGAGCGATTTGTCCTTGTCGAACTCGCGCAGCGCGTCGAGCAGGTTGAGCGGCAGTTTCGGCGCATCCGTCACGGTATGGCCGAACTGGTACATGTCGATGTCGTAGCGCTTGCCGGGATCGGCCTTCGAGCGGATGCCGTCGAGGCCGGCGGCGATGATGACGGCCTGCAGCAGATATGGGTTGGCCGCGCCGTCGGGAAGGCGCAGTTCGAAGCGGCCGGGGCCCGGCACGCGCACCATGTGGGTGCGGTTGTTGCCGGTCCAGGTCACCGTGTTCGGCGCCCAGGTGGCGCCCGAAATGGTGCGCGGGGCGTTGATGCGCTTGTAGGAATTCACCGTCGGATTGGTGATCGCGGCAAGCGCTGAGGCATGTTTCATGATGCCGCCGAGGAAGTTCTTGCCCTTGGCCGAGAGGCCGAGCTCCATCGCATTGTCGGCAAAGACATTGGTCTTGCCGGTCTCGTCCCACACCGAGATGTGGGCATGGCAGCCATTGCCGGTCAGGCCCTGGAACGGCTTCGGCATGAAAGTCGCGCGGAGACCATGCTTCTCCGCGATCGACTTGACCATGAACTTGAAGAACGAGTGCTTGTCGGCGGTCGCCAGCGCGTGGTCGAAGGACCAGTTCATCTCGAACTGGCCGTTGGCGTCCTCATGGTCGTTCTGATACGGGCCCCAGCCCAGCGCCAGCATATGGTCGCAGATCTCGGCGATGACATCGTAGCGGCGCATCACCGCCTGCTGGTCGTAGCAGGGCTTCGAGGCGGTGTCGTATTGGTCGGAGATCGCGCTGCCGTCCGGCGAGATCAGGAAGAACTCCGCCTCGACGCCGGTCTTCACATGCATGCCGTCGCGGGCGGCCTCGCTGATCAGCCGCTTCAGCGTGTTGCGCGGCGCCTGGTCGACTTCCTTGTCGTCCATGATGCAGTTGGCGGCGACCCAGGCGACGTCCTTCTTCCACGGCAACTGGATCACCGAAGCCGGATCCGGTACCGCCAGCATGTCCGGATGCGCCGGCGTCAGGTCGAGCCATGTCGCGAAACCGGCAAAGCCCGCGCCGTCCTTCTGCATGTCGGCGATCGCCTGCGCCGGTACCAGCTTGGCGCGTTGGCCGCTGAACAGGTCGGTGTAGGAGATCATGAAATATTTGACGCCGTTCTCCTTGGCGAATGCGGCGAGATCGTTCCCCATTATAATTCCTCGCAGTGGTGTTTTTGCTGATGTCTTAGAAGCCGTTCTTCCCGGGTATCCAGTTGGTGCCGGCTAAAGGCACGCCGGCCATGGCGGCGGCCTCGATCGAGAGCGCGACGAGATCCTCAGGCTCGAGATTGTGCAGGCTGTTCTTGCCGCACGCGCGGGCAATCGTCTGCGCTTCGAGAGTCATCACCTTGAGGTAGTTGGCGAGCCGCCGTCCGGCCGCGACCGGGTCGACCCGCTTCATCAACTCAGGGTCCTGCGTGGTGATGCCGGCGGGATCGCGTCCCTCGTGCCAGTCGTCATAGGCGCCGGCGGTGGTGCCGAGCGCGTTGTAGTCCGCCTCCCAGCGCGGGTCGTTGTCGCCGAGCGCGACCAGTGCCGCCGTGCCGATCGATACCGCGTCGACGCCGAGCGCCAGCGCCTTGGCGACGTCGGCGCCGTTGCGAATGCCGCCGGAGACGATCAACTGCACCTTGCGGTGCATGCCGAGGTCCTGCAGCGCCTGCACCGCCGGCCTGATGCAGGCAAGCGTCGGCTGGCCGACATTCTCGATGAACACTTCCTGGGTCGCCGCCGTGCCGCCCTGCATGCCGTCGACCACGACGACGTCGGCGCCGGCCTTCACCGCGAGCGCCGTGTCGTAATAGGGCCGCGCCCCCCCGACCTTGACGTAGATCGGCTTTTCCCAGTCGGTGATCTCGCGCAGCTCGAGGATCTTGATCTCGAGATCGTCCGGCCCGGTCCAGTCGGGATGGCGCGAGGCCGAGCGCTGGTCGATGCCTTTGGGCAGCGTGCGCATCTCGGCGACGCGGTCGGAGATCTTCTGGCCAAGCAGCATGCCGCCGCCACCGGGCTTGGCGCCCTGGCCGACGACGACTTCGATGGCGTCGGCGCGGCGCAGGTCGCGCGGGTTCATGCCGTAGCGCGATGGCAGGTACTGATAGACCAGCGTCTTGGAATGGCCGCGCTCTTCCTCGGTCATGCCGCCGTCGCCGGTCGTGGTCGAGGTGCCGGAAAGCGTGGCGCCGCGCCCGAGCGCTTCCTTGGCCGGGCCGGAGAGCGAGCCAAAGCTCATGCCGGCAATCGTGATCGGGATCTTCAGCTCGATCGGCTTCTTGGCATGGCGCGAGCCCAGCACCACCGAGGTATCGCAGCGCTCGCGATAGCCTTCGAGCGGATAGCGCGAGATCGAGGCGCCGAGGAACAAAAGATCGTCGAAATGCGGCAGCTTGCGCTTGGCGCCGGCGCCACGGATATCATAGATGCCGGTCGCCGCCGCACGGCGGATTTCGGAAAGCGTGTAGTCGTCGAAGGTTGCGGATTTGCGCGGCGTCGTCGGCGGGTTGCGGTAGGTCATCTTGCCTCAATACGCGTCGGCGTTGTCGATATTGAAATTGTAGAGTTTTCGAGCCGAACCGTAGCGCTTGAACTCCGATGCCTTGACGCCGGTGACGCCGGCCTTGTCGAGCAGGCCCTGCAGCAACTCGATGTGCTCGGGCCGCATCTCCTTGGCGATGCAGTCGGCGCCGAGGCTCTCCACCTTGCCGCGCACGAAGAGCCGCGCCTCATAGATGGAATCGCCCAGCGCGTCGCCGGCGTCGCCCAGCACCACAAGATTGCCGGACTGCGCCATGAAGGCCGACATGTGGCCGATATTGCCGTGCACGACGATGTCGATGCCTTTCATCGAGATGCCGCAGCGCGACGAGGCGTTGCCCTCGATGACCAACAGCCCGCCACGGCCGGTGGCGCCGGCATACTGGCTGGCGTCGCCCTTGATGACGATCGAGCCCGACATCATGTTCTCGCCGACGCCGGGGCCGGCCGAGCCGTGCACGGTGATCGCGGCGCCGTCATTCATGCCGGCGCAGTAATAGCCGACGCTGCCGCGCACATCGATGGTGACCGGCTGGTCGACGCCGACGGCGACGGAATGGCTGCCCCTTGGGTGAAGCACTTCCCAGGCCGTCTCGTTCGAGCCGGGCGTGAGCTTGTGCAGCGCCTGGTTCAATTCGCGCAGCGAGTGCTCGGAAAGGTCGAAGACCCTCGCGTGGCCTTGCTCGCGCTCGGCCTTCGACATTGTGGTTGCCGGCATCAGCTCAATGCTCCCAGAAATAGACGGTTGCGGGCTCCGGTTCCCAGACCCGCGCATTGTCGATGCCGGGCAGCTTGGTGAGCGCACGATATTCCGAGCCGAAGGCGACATACTGGTCGGTCTCGGCCATCACGGCGGGCTTGCAGGCAATCGGATCGCGCACCACGCCGAAGCCGTTCTTGGTGCCGACGACGAAGGTGAAGAAGCCGTCGAGATCGGAGAGCGTGCCTTCCAGCGCCTCGCCGAGATTCTTGCCGTGCGCCATCCGGTTGGAAAGATAGGCGGCCGCCACCTCGGTGTCGTTCTCGGTCTCGAAGGTCATGCCGTCGCGGATCAGTTCGCGGCGCACATTGTTGTGGTTGGACAGCGAGCCATTATGCACGAGGCACTGGTCGGCGCCGGTCGAGAAGGGATGCGCGCCCATCGTGGTCACCGCCGATTCCGTCGCCATGCGGGTGTGGCCGATGCCGTGCGTGCCGGTCATCGCGCGCACCTCGAAGCGATCGACGACGGCTTCCGGCAGGCCGACTTCCTTGTAGATTTCCACAGCCTCGCCCGCGCCCATGATGCGGACGTCCGGCCGCAATGTCTGCAGCGCCTCGCGCGCGGCATCGACCTTGTCAGGCGCGGTCCGGATCACGGCATGGGTGGACTTCGCGGCAAGACTGACCGGCGCGCCGATCGCCTTGGCGAGCTCGACGTCGAGGCCGCGGAAATCGCGCTCCGGCCTGGCCGACTGAATGGTGATCTTGGTTTCATTCTTGGAAGAGGCGCCGTAGATGGCGATGCCGGCGCTGTCCGGACCGCGGTCGCTGAGCGACACCAGCATCTCCGACAGCATCGCGCCGAGCTTCGGCTCCAGCGCCTTGTCCTTCAAGAAAAGTCCGACGATTCCACACATACCCGCCTCCGACGTTTTTTGGCTCTCAGATGATGTACCCAATGAGTTCGCCAAATTCAATTGGTATGAAAGAAATTTTCCTGTCGTTATATATTCGACGGCGCATCGCCTTGGCCACTATCGCCGTCGGGGCGCTCCTTGTGAACCCAGACCGCATGACGGACGCGCGCGATCTTGTAGGCGTCGAGGATCGAGAAGGCATAGATAAGGAAAGCGCCGGCGTGGCGGCCGATGAAGCTGGCGTCGGCCGGCGCCAGCTTGGTCGTTATCCAACCAAGGATCACCATGAAGAACAGGAATTGCAGGCCGCGTACCGGCAAGCCGAGCATGACATGGCCGCTTGCCGGCAAAACGATCGCCGCGCCGAGCACGAGATACGGATTTGCGGGCGCAGGCATGTCGGTCCTGTCGGTCATGCGGCCTGCCGTTCGCGCTGGTTGATCGCATCGCGGAGCCCGCACGCCACCGAGAGCAGCCTTTCGATCAAGGCGGCATCGATGACGGCATCGCCGAACGCGGCCTGCCGGAACACGCCGTAGCGTGCGCGCTCGGCCTCGGCCAGCAGCCAGACGATGCGAACGCCCTTCGGCGTGATCAGCAATTCCTTGGCGCGGCCTTCGGCAAAAATGTCGGTATGCGCGGCGATCAGATCCTGCGGAAAGGCGACGCCCTTGCGGTCGGTCTTGAGCACCGCATCAGCGGGAAAGCCGAGCACCTTAGGCAGCGTGTGCGCAAGGTGGTCGAAATTGGAAAATGTCGTCGCCGAATTTGGCCGCATCATCATGTCGAAAACACCCGGCACCGCGACCGGCTCGGTGATCGAAACGGCGAGCCAGCGCGTCGGCAGCTTTCGCGTCGCCAGCGTGTCGACGATGGTGCGCAGCTGAACGCGCTGACCGTTCCAGGAGCCGGCCCAGGTGACGACACCGGCCGTGCCGTCGGAAATGTCGGTGGCATCTGGAATGACGCTGCGAACGCTCGCCGTGTCAGCGGCCAAAGCTGCCTTTGTCCTGTTGCGGCCGGCGCGCGCGAGCCAAGCGACATGGGCGACGACGCTCAATGCGATCGCCCCGGTAAGCAACACTGACGTCAGTTCGGACATTTCGGTACGCCATGGCCCGCCACGAATAGGCGGGCCTTTACTCCACTCAATAACCCTGCGGCTTCGGCCACGGCATGGAGAACTGATCGCCGCGCCGCACGAACTTGTAGCGGTAGAAGTGGAACCATAGCGAAATCAGGAAATAGAAGACGGTCATCGCGATCAACTGCGAGCCGAAGCCGAGGAAGATAGCGAAGAAAGTCACCATGCACAGGCAGAACAGGACGATCGCCGGCAGCGGATGGAAGGGGTGCGTGTAGCCGCGGCGGATCGTGCCCAACGGCCACTTCCTGCGGAACATCATGATGTTGATGCTCATGAAGGTGTATTGCAGCACGCCCGACAGGATCGAGAAGGTGATCGCCTGGTTGAGGTCGGCGATGAAGGCGAAGGCCAGCGCGATCGGCAGCAGGAACAGGATCGAGCGGTAGGGCGTGCGGTACTTCGGATGCACCGCCGAGAACCAGCTCGGCAGATAGCGGTCGCGGCCGAGCGAGAACCAGGCGCGCGCCGCGTCGTTGATGCAGCCATTGGCTGAGGCAAGTGCTGCCAGCAGCGTCGCGATGAACAACAGGTTTTCCAAGAGCGGGCTGCCGGTCAATTTGCCGGCGTCCCACAACGGATAATAGGTGATGCCAAGATATTCCCAGGGCATCAGCGAGGCGCAGACATACCAGGTCATCGCCGCGGCGATCAGAAGCGTGATCATGCCGGCCATGGTGCCGTAGGGCAGGGAGCGTGCCGGCGAGCGCACTTCCTCGGCCGCCTGGGTCGTACCCTCGATGCCGAGATAATACCAGATGCCGAACTGGAAGGCGGCGATCACGCCGATCCAGCCATAGGGCAGCGCATTGCCGGGGGTCACCAGCTCGTTGAGCTTCAGCACCGCGCCTTGCGTCCACGGGCTGACGGAAAAGAACAGGATCACGATCGAGACATAGGCGATCGCGGTGATGACGAAGTTGACGTTGAGCGTCATCAGCACGCCGCGATAGTTGAGCCAGGCGAGCACGACGATGGTGGCGGCGATGAAGGAGTTGTGCGTCAGTCCTTCGACGCCGGCCTTGGCGACGATCGTGTCGCCCAGCAGGATCGCGTCCGAGACTTCGAGCATGGTGTAGGCAAACACCAGGAACAGCGCGACGTTGAAGGCCATCAGCGGCCCGACGATGTGCTTGGCCTGCGCGTACTGGCCGCCGGCGGCGGCGACTGTGGACGTCACCTCCGAGTCGATCATCGCGACCGAGGTGTAGAGCAGCCCTACGATCCAGCAGACGATCAGCGCTGCTAGCGCGCCGCCCTTGTCGGCGGAAAAATTCCAGCCGGTGAACTCGCCGACCAGCACGATGCCGACGCCGAGCGCCCAGACATGGGCGGGGCCGAGCACGCGAAGCAGCGAAACCCTGTCGCCGTGGATCGTCGTCGTTTGTCCCGTATCAACCGCAGCCGTCATATCAGTCCCCACTCAGATCCGGTGCTTTTCGGAAACGGCTTCAAGCTCGCCTTCGCGAGACGAGGTCAGCACGTCCTCGGAATAGGTCGTGTCGACCTTGAACCAGTCGTAGAGCATCCACAGCGCCAGCACGACCGAGATGCCCCAGCAAACGTAAGACAGTCCCATCCACATGGTGTTTTCCCCTGTCGTCGAAGGTCTATTTGTCGTCGAACTTCTCGTTGATGACCTCGCGATATTCGCGATCGGAGGCACGGAACAGGAAGACGAAATAGGCGATCAGCACGACCGCCATGATGATCAGCGTCGGCCAGTCGATGATGTAATGGAAGCGGTTCTGGATGATGTCGTGCGCGGTCTCCGGCGTGTAGCCGAGCTTCTCCCAGATCGAGGCCATGGTCGCGTTCTGGCCGAGCGCGTCCCAGGTCTTGGCGTCGAGCGGGTCGATTGACTTCGCCGCCCCGGCGAAGCCGAGCTTCAGCGGCAGCCAAAGCGCCACGAAAATAGCGACCACCACGACCGCGATGTCGAAGACCTGTCCGGCCTTGCTCTGCTCCGGCGGGATATAGCGGGCCATGGTTTCTCCCTTCAGGATTGACGGTTGCGGGCCGCGTCGGCGTTCTTGATGTCGAGCCCGTAGATGAAGTCCTTGTCTTCCTTGTAGTGGTTGATCATGGCCAGGATCGCCGCGGTGTTGAAGATCAGCACGGCTGCGGCTGCGACCGCCACCACGATCTTGATCCCGCTGTCGGGAATGTATGGCCATGTCATCAGGAGGACGAAGAGGATCGTCGCCCACAGGCAGACGATCAGGAGCACGGATCCGCGCACGTCGGAACGGTACAGCGCTTCGATGCGCTGCTGCAGGTCGGACATCGGTTTTCCCCTTCTGGCGACGTCCGGCCTCGAAAGCGGCCGGGCGTCCCACTCTTTCAACAGAGTGAAATTTTTTTCATAAATTCCGTCCGATCTCCGGAATTGTCAAGTCGGATTTACACACCGTGAACCGTTTGTTTCAGGTCAAGAAATTTGCCTGACAATGAAATTATTTGCTTCAAGGGGATTGCAGGGCTTCGCCGTTTGCGGTCAATATTCGACTAAGCTCCGCCGCCAAGCAGGAGCAGGGAACAGCAACGACCCTAAAGCGACTTAATCGCACGGAGGACGATCGGATGACGGCATCCTGGAGATTCTCGACCCTGGCGGATCGCCATCGCGCGCTCGGCTCGAAACTCGAGGACTGGAGCGGCATGGGCACCGCCTGGACCTACGACAAGGACGCCGACGAGGAATATATCGCGATCCGCACCAAGGCCGGTCTGATGGACGTGTCCGGCCTGAAGAAGGTCCACATCACCGGGCCGCACGCCTCGCATCTCATCGACCTCGCCACCACGCGCGATGTGGAAAAAATCTATCCCGGCAAATCGGCCTATGCCTGCATGCTGAACGAGGCCGGAAAGTTTACCGACGACTGCATCCTCTACCGTACCGGTCCGAACTCGTGGATGGTCGTGCACGGCTCCGGCACCGGCCACGAGGAGCTGCAGCGTGCTTCGGTTGGGCGTGACGTGTCGCTGCGCTTCGACGACAATCTGCACGACCTTTCGCTGCAGGGTCCGACGGCGGTCGACTATCTGGCCAAGCACGTGCCGGGCATCCGCGACCTCAACTACTTCCATCACATGCAAACGCAGCTCTTCGGCTTCCCGGTGATGATCTCGCGCACCGGCTACACAGGCGAGCGCGGCTACGAGATCTTCTGCCGCGGCCAGGATGCCGGCACGATCTGGGACCGGATCCTCGACGAGGGCAAGAGCGCCGGCATCATCCCGTGCCGCTTCACCACGCTCGATATGCTGCGGGTCGAGAGCTACCTGCTCTTCTACCCCTACGATAATTCGCAGAAATATCCGTTCGAGAACGAAGGCCCCGGCGACACGCTGTGGGAGCTCGGCCTCGATTTCACCGTCAGCCCGGGCAAGACCGGTTTTCGCGGCGCCGAGGAGCATTACCGGCTGAAGGGCAAGGAACGCTTCAAGATCTATGGCGTGCTGCTCGACGGCAAGGAGCCGGCGGACGAAGGCGCGCCGGTCTATCGCGACGGCAGACAAGTCGGCGTGGTGACCTGCGCCATGTATTCGCCGCTGGTCGAGAAATCGATGGGCATCGCCCGGCTCGACGTCGACTGCGCCGCCAAGGACACCAAGCTTGAGATCCGCAACAAGAGCGGTTCCATCAAGGCGACGGCGCAGCCCTTGCCGTTCGACGATCCGAAGAAGACCAAGCGCACCGCCAAGGGTTGAGGCATCATCAACAACCGGGAGGGGTTCGAGGGCACTAAGAGAGAATGGCAGCCAAGACGATCATCAGCCGACCCATCTACGGGACCCTGTCTCCGCAGCCCGGCAAGCATCATCTCTTCATCGCCGATGCCGAAGGCGCGCTCGCGATAACAGACATGGCCGGCAAGGCTCCGTCCGGCTTTTTCGATGGTGCGGAAATCGTCTTCATTCCAAGCCCCGAGAGCAAGCACATCGCGGCCCTCGAAGCGCTGAAGCCGATGCAGCTCCATGTCGCGCCTTCCTTCGCCAGCCTGCTGCCGCGGCTGAAGCAGACGTTGACCAACGCGCATATGGGCCTGCGCGTCTATCTTGCCGGCACCGAGGGCCTGATCGGCCAGGCCATGCAGGTAGCGCTCGAAGCTGGCATCGACCACACCTCCATCGAGACCGAGCATCGCGGCTCGCTGGCGCGGCGCATGCAATGCGTGCACTGCAAGGGCATCACCGAGAACGTGACGACGCAGCCGGCTACTTGTTCGCATTGCGGGCTGCTCCTCCTGGTGCGCGATCACTATTCGCGCCGGCTGGCCGCCTTCCAGGGCGTGTGCATCAACGCCGAGGATCGCTCCGAGATACCTCCGATCGAGGAGGCCTTCCCATGAGCACCGGCACCACCAAGCTCGACGTCGTCGTCAGCGACGTCGTTCCCGTCAACGATCTCGTCACCCGCTTCCATTTCCGCCGCCGCGACGGCGAGCTGTTGCCGACCTTTTCGGGCGGTGCCCATGTCGTGGTCGAGATGCGCGACGGCGACCGCACCAGGCTCAATCCCTATTCGCTGATGGGCTCGCCGCTCGACACGCGCGAATACACGATATCGGTGCGTCGCGACGATGTCGGCCGCGGCGGCTCGCTGTTCATGCACCGGCAGGTCAAGCCCGGCCTCGAAATGGTGATCAGCTATCCGGTCAACCTGTTCTCGCTCGATCTCAGGGCCAGGAAACATCTGATGCTGGCCGGCGGCATCGGCATCACGCCCTTCATGGCGCAGACCGCGCAACTGGCAGGCGCCGGCGGCAATTTCGAATTGCACTACACCTGCCGCACGGCTTCGCTGGGCACCTATGCCGATTTGCTGCGAGAGCGCTACGGCAACCGCGTCAGGCTCTATCACGACGACCGCGAGGAGCGCATCGATCTCGAGCGGCTGTTGTCCTCGCAGCCGCTCGGCACGCATCTCTACGTCTGCGGCCCGGCCGGCATGATCAACTGGGTGCGTGGTCGCGCGGCGGCACTCGGCTGGCCGCCCGAAACCGTACATTTCGAGCATTTCGCGGCGCCCCAGCCGGGCGCGCCCTTCGATGTGACCTTGGCCGTCAGCGGCAAGACGATCCATGTCGGCGAGCAGCAGAGCCTGCTCGAAGCGATCGAGGCCGCCGGCGTCGACCCGCCCTATCTGTGCCGCGGCGGCGTCTGCGGCCAGTGCGAGACCAATGTGATCTCGTATGACGGCAAGTTCATCCACAACGATCACTGGCTGAGCGAGGAAGACCACCGTTCCGGCTGCAAGATCATGCCTTGCGTCTCGCGCTTCGAGGGCAAGTCGCTGGTCCTGGAAAGATAGGAGGCGAGCATGGGCATCACCTTTCGCAAGGAAACGTTTCGCGACGACTTCACCTTCAAGAACAGCCCGGAGCACATCAGGCGCTTTCCGTTCCCGTTCAACGAAGACGCCTACATGTACGCGGTCAACATCGAGCCGCATGTCGTCGGGCCGAAGGGCAGCGTGCTGGAAAACCTGATCGACGTGGACGAGCACTATGTCGCCGAGATGCAGGATCGCGCTTTGGTCCTGGCCGAGGATCCGCTGCGCTGCCAGTCGCTGCCGCATATGACCTTGGCCGGCTGGGACCTGCTCGAGCTTCTGATGGAACAGCAGGCGCTCGGCTATCCCGAGCATTTCACGCTTGAGCGAGACGGCGACCGCTGGCACTGGATCAACCGGCCGCTCGGCATCGACGACACCTTCACCTTCGGCGACACCTCGACGTTGCCTTACGGCCCGATGGAATACATCACCCGGCAGAGCCAGGGCGATTTCTGCATCCTCGACCAGCGCGACGGCAATCTGTGGATGGATGCCGGCATGGTCACCACCCAGGCCGACTGGTCGCTCGATTTCGATATCGGCATGAATTTCTTCGAATGGCACGCGCCGGTGCCGCTGGCGCATGAGAAGGGGATTTTCGTCAGGGCGTTGAAATTCCTCACCAACATCCAGCAGGGCAAGCCGGCCAGGCGGCTCAACTGGACGATGACCATCAACCCGCGCCTCGACACCAGCCCTGAGAATTATCACAAATGGGGTCCCGACCGCGCTACCGTCACGCCGGAGAATGTCGGCGACAAGGTGCATCTGCGCGTCGAATTGCAAAGCTTCTGGCGGCTGCCTCGCTCCAACGGCATCGTCTTCCCGATCCGCTGCTACCTGATCAAGATGGACGAACTGGTCACGCAGCCGAAATGGGCCCGCCGCCTGCACCGCGTCATCCGCGACTTGCCGGAGGAACTCGCCACCTACAAAGGCTTGACCCGCTATCGCCCGACGCTGGTCGAGTGGCTGTCCAAGCTCGATGACGGGAGTGCGACTTCACCCGGTTTCGGGCCGGACTGACTCTGAAGACTTGGGTTCCTCGCCACCGCCAGAGGCGGGGAAGAGGTGGCCGCGAAGCGGACGGAGAGAGGGCCTTCGTAGGGCGCTCCCTCTCCGTCTCGGCTTCGCCGAGCCACCTCTCCCCACTTCGTGAGGCGAGGAACCAAGTGCTTCAACCCGCGCTGTTTTGCGGATAGCAGATAATCGACAGATACCGCATCGGCAGCTTTGTCAGCTCCTCCGGTCCGTGCGGCGCGTCGGCGTCGAAGAACAGGCTGTCGCCCGGCTTCATCGGATAGAGATTGTTGCCGTGGCGGTAAATGACCTCGCCTTCGAGCATGTAGAGGAATTCCATGCCCGCATGCTGGAAGGTCGGGAACACGTCCGAATTCTCGGTCAGCGTGATGAGATAGGGCTCGACGACGACGCCGCTGGTGTTGGCGCCGATATGGCCGAGCAGGTTGTACTGATGCCCTGCGCGCGTGCCGCGCCGCTCGACATCGACGCCTTCGCCGGCCTTCACGAAGACGGCGCTGTGCTCTTCCTCGAAGCGCCGGAAGAAGGCGGTAACTGGAACGCCCAGCGCCCTCGACAGCGCCTGCAGCGTCGTCAGCGACGGCGAGGTTATGCCGTTTTCGATCTTCGACAGCATGCCGAGCGAAATGTCGGTGGCGGCGGCGAGATCGGCGACGGTAATGCCGAGCTTCTTGCGGAAAGCCCGCACTTCATGCCCGATCGCCACTTCCAAAACTTTTTCGCGCGTGTCGCGGATGGCATGCGGGTCTTGCATCAGCGGCGTGCGGATCGTGCGCCCGTCCGCCAAAACAGGCTTCGACGGCGCCTTGCTCTTGATCGCCGCATCGGTGGGCCTGGTACCAGAAGTCTTGTTTGCCATGTCGCCCCCGATTCACGCGGATTTATTTCACTCAAGGTGAACTTATTCGGTCGCGATACAGGAGCGCAACCGCCACCGCAAGCCATCGGGTGTCGCAGGGCATAAACGCACCGCCACCACCTTTGCGCACAAAAACCATTTCGCGCAAACGCCGTTGCCGCAGATGTTTGTTGACAGCACCGAGGACCCAATTAGTGTCACTGTCAGTGAAATTTGTTTCGCTGGGGAAATCAAAAAAGAGGAGGCCCTCCATGAAATCTCGTGTCGCCGTCATTGGAGCCGGACCGTCTGGCCTGGCGCAGCTCAGGGCCTTCAAGTCGGCCGCCGACAAGGGCGCCGAGATCCCGGAAATCGTCTGCTTCGAAAAGCAGAGCGACTGGGGCGGCCTGTGGAACTACACCTGGCGCACCGGCCTCGACGAACATGGCGATCCGGTGCACGGCTCGATGTACCGCTATCTGTGGTCGAACGGCCCGAAGGAATGTCTCGAATTCGCCGACTACACGTTCGAGGAGCATTTCGGCCGGCCGATCGCCTCCTATCCGCCGCGCGCCGTGCTATGGGATTACATCAAGGGCCGCGTCGAGAAATCGGGCCTGCGCGAATGGGTGCGGTTCAACAGCCCGGTGCGCATGGTGACCTTTTCCGACGAGACGAAGAAATTCACCGTCACCGCGCATGACCGCACCAACGACGTGACCTACTCGGAAGAGTTCGACAATGTCGTCGTCGCGTCGGGGCATTTCTCGGTGCCCAACGTGCCGTTCTTTGAAGGTTTTCCCACCTTCAACGGCCGCATCCTGCACAGCCATGATTTCCGCGACGCCATGGAGTTCAAGGGCAAGGACATATTGATCATCGGCCGTTCCTATTCGGCCGAGGACATCGGTTCGCAATGCTACAAATACGGCGCGAAATCTATCACCTCCAGCTATCGCTCCAAGCCGATGGGCTTCAAATGGCCGGAGAACTGGAAGGAAGTGCCGCTTCTGCAGAAGGTCGTCGGCAAGACGGCGCATTTCAAGGACGGCACCACCAAGGACGTCGACGCCATCATCCTGTGCACTGGCTACCTGCATTCCTTCCCGTTCCTGACCGACGACCTCAAGCTCAAGACCGCCAACCGCATGTGGCCGCTCGATCTCTATGAAGGCGTCGTCTGGGAGAAGAATCCGAAGCTGTTCTACATCGGCATGCAGGACCAGTTCTACACATTCAACATGTTCGACGCGCAGGCCTGGTACGCGCGCGACGTCATCATGGGCCGCATCAAGCTGCCTTCCGCCGAGGCGATGGCCGAGCATGGCGCCAAGTGGCGGGCGCGCGAGGAGACGCTGGAGGACGCCGAGCAGATGATCTGGTTCCAGGGCGACTACACCAAGGAGCTGATGGACCAGACCGACTATCCGGGCTTCGACGTCGAGGCGGTCAACCACACCTTCATGGAGTGGGAGCACCACAAGATGGAAAACATCATGACCTTCCGCGACAACGCCTATCGCTCGCTGATGACCGGCACGATGGCGCCGGTCCACCACACGCCCTGGCTGCAGGCGTTGGACGATTCGATGGAGAGCTATCTCGAGGTGAAAGGCGTGGCGGCCGAGTAGCGGCTCGGTTCACACGACGCTTCTGTCGTGAAACGGTCAACGGATCGGGTGTCCCACCGGACACCATCAGGCGACGTTTCGTTCTACCAGCAGACGTAGCCGCCGTCGACGATCAGGTCGAGGCCCGTGACGAAGCTTGACGCACGGCTGGCCAGGAATACGGTCGGCCCGACCAATTCTTCCGGTGCCGCCATGCGACCCATCGGCGTGTCGCGTTTGAAGATCTTTATTTCCTCCGCCACCTCGGGCCGCTTGTTCATCGGCGTCAGCGTGTAGCCCGGGCTGACGACATTGACGCGCAAGCCGCGGTCCGCCCATTCCATGGCGAGGCTCTTCGACATGTGTATGACGGCGGCCTTGGAGGAGTTGTAATGCGCCTGCGTCAGTCCCCGGTTGACGATGGTGCCCGACATGGAAGCAATGTTGATTATGGATCCTGTGCTTCGAGACAGCATGACACGCGCTTCTGCCTGACAGGACAAAAATACGCCCGCGACATTGACGTCGTGCACCTTGCGCCATTTTTCCAGCGACATGGTCTCGGCCGCTTCCGAGCCGGCGATGCCGGCATTGTTGACGGCGACAGTCAGTGCGCCGAGTTCGGCTTCGGCACGATCGATCGCCGTTGCGAGATCGCTTTCGGAAGTGACGGTGCCAATCAGCACCAACGCTTTCCTGCCAAGCTCCGTGATCCTTTGAGCGGTTTCCTCAAGCCCGCCCTTGGACGCATGGCCGAAGCAAGCGACGTCGGCGCCAGCTTCAGCCAGGCCGATCGCGATTGCCTGGCCGATACCGCTGCCGGCGCCGGTGACCAGCGCGACGCCGCCATCCAGGCTGAAAAGATCCATTGCTTGCCCTCCCTTGTTCCAGGCAGGGTATGCGCTGAACCGCGCCTCGATCAAGTCGTGCCGATGCCGGTGGGTTCGGCGTCGTGCAGGCTCAGAAATACCCGTCCGACGCCGCCGTCGCTTCCTTCGGGATTTCCACCCCGTCGACCAGGATCTTGTCGACCAGCTCGTGGTGGAAGCAGACCAGCCCCTTGATGCGCTCGGCCTCATGCACCGGCTCGGGATAGTACCAGACGAGATTCTCGTGCCGCTTCTTGGGCGTCGTCACATGGTAGTAGTTGGAGATGCCCTTGTATGGGCAGCGCGAGATGTAGCGGCTGGGTGAAAACATATCGAGCCGCGTATCCGAGATCGGCAGGTAGTGGCGCACCGGGTGCCCTGTCTCGAACAGGAACACGCCGCGCCGTGAATCGGCCACCTGCTCGCCGTCGAGGATCACCTGGACGCGCCGCGACGAAGGCAGGCAGTCGACGCGGCGGAACGGGTCGCGGGCGTGGACGAAGATTTCCTCGTCCTCTTCATACCAGTGCGTCATCTTCGGCCAATAGAAGGAGATGTAGTCGGCGATCGGCGGACAGCCCTTGACGGGATCGAGGTAGCGCCAGGCGCCGTCCTCGACCAGGGTGATGCCGGTGTTGAGCGAGTAGTGCGTGGCCACGCCCTTGAACGGGTCTTCCGTCACTGTCCTGCTCGGCAGCAGGAACTCCTCGCGCACGTCGCTCATCGGGAAGTAATAGACCGGCAGATGATCGCTCTCCTGGAACACCAGCGCCTTGGTGGTGTCGGCAACGATCATCGACCCTACCTGCACGCGCAGCCGCTTGGGCGAGGGCATGGTGAAGGCGACATAGCCCGGTTCGAACTCATACTGCACGATATTGTCGAGCACCGGGAAATGCGGCCCGCGGCCGCGCAGATGGGGCTTGCGAATGGTTGTCGTCCTCTTCTCGTCGTTTGCGACTAGAGCATGATGCCGAAAAGTGTGAAGCGGTTTTCGGACGACATCATGCTCTATCTCTTTGATTTTAGAGCCGGACAATTTCAGGTCGGCCCGACCTGAAATTGTCCGGCTCGGGCTCTTGCGCGCAACCATGGTCATGAGGCCACCGATACGCGGTCGAGCAGCAGGCCGGCGGCGATAGGCGGCAGGCCCGTCACGTTCTTGCGCACCGGCACCAGAAGGTCCGGGAAATAGCTGAAGATCACCGGTGTCTCGTCAAGCAGCAGCTTCTGGATGTCGGAAGCGGCCTTGCGCTGCGCGTCGAGGTCGAGCGCCTTGAGATAGCCGGTGACCAGCCCGTCATAGGTCGCGTTCTTGAAATGCGCCGCGTTCCACGGACCGTCGCTGACCAGTGGGCTTTTCAGGAACACGTTCGGCACGCTGCGATGCGCGTAGTCGGTGATGCCGAGCGGGCTGTCCAGCCAGTCCGACTGACCGAACACCGCCTTGCCGTAATATTTGTCCTGGTCCTCGATGTTGAGCGAGATGCGGGCGCCGATCTCCTTGGCGAAGTTCTGGAACAGCTGCGCATAACCAGGAATGTCGGAATAGCGCAGCGTCGTCAGCGTCATGTCGAAGCCGTTGGCGAGCCCCGCCGCCTCCATCAACTGCTTGGCCTTGGCGATGTCCTGCGTGCGCTGCGCCACCGACTTGTCGGTGGCCGGGAAGGCCGGTGCGAACGGGCTGTCATTGCCGGTGGCCGCCATGCCGCGGCAGAGACCGTCGACCAGCTTGGAACGGTCGATGCACAGCGCCAGCGCCTGGCGCACGCGCTTGTCGGTGAACGGCGCCATGTCGCAGCGCATATGGAGCTGGCGATGCGCGGTCGAGGCGACGCGCAGCATGGTGATGTCGGGGTTGCCCAGCACCACCTGGCTGACGTCGAGCGGGATGGCGTCGAGCACGTCCACCTCGCCCGCCTGCAGCGCCAGGATACGCGGCTGCACATCCCCATAGAACTTGAATTCGAGCCGGTCGGGCAGCGCCTTCTCGCCCCAATAGTCGGGGTTGCGCACGAAGCTCGCGCCGACCTTCGGCGTATAGCTTTCGAGCCGGAACGGCCCGGTGCCTTCGAAGGTCTTTTCGTAGTCGCCCTTGTAGCTCGCCGGCAGGATGACGGCGTTGTAGTTGTCGATCGACACCGAATAGGGGAAGCTGCCGTTCGGCGCATCGAGGTGGAATTCGACGGTGTGGTCGTCGACCTTGCGCGTGCCGCCCTTCGACAGCAGGCCCTTGAATACCGACAGCGCGTTGGACGTGCCGCTCGGATCGGCAAGCCGATCGAAGGTCGCCACGACGTCGTCGGCCTTGAAGTCTTCGCCATTGTGGAATTTCACGCCCTTGCGCAGCTTGAAAGTCCAGACGCTGCCGTCGGTGTTGGGCGACCAGCTCTCCGCCAGCACCGGTTTTAGTGTGAGGTCCGGCTGCGTGATGCAGAGAAATTCCGCGGTCTGGAAGACCAGCTGATAGCTGCCGCTGTCATAGAAGGTGACCGGGTCGATGGCGCCGCCGGGCACGGCAATGCCGGCACGCACCGTACCGCCGGGCTTGCCTTCGGCGCGCGCCTGCGGAGCGCCGAGGCCGACCGCCGAAGTGATGCCGCCGAGGAAGGGCAGCGACAGGCCGAGAGCGCTGCCATGGCGCAGGAACTCCCGCCTGCCGATCCTGCCGGCGAGCAATTCATCGATAGCGGAATTTTCGATTGCGCTGAGAGACTTGCGAGCGGCGTCGATGGTCCTGAAATGCTTCGGCATGCCTGCATTCCTCGCTTCTTGTTGATATGCCGCCATTTAGGTCACTGTTGACCGCAGCCGGAAAGCGATATTTTTTGATTGCAGCCATCGGAATTTTCGATGGCGATCAACGGAAGGCAGCTAGCCATGGACACCGAGAATCTGCGTAGTTTCCTGGAGGTCGCTACGCATGGCAGCTTCACCGTCGCGGCCAATCGGCTGAATCTCGCACAGTCCACCGTCAGCGCGCGCATTCGCGGTCTGGAAGAGCAGCTGGGCCGCAAGCTGTTCGTCCGCGACAGCGACGGCGTCACGCTGACGCCGGCCGGCCGGCAGTTCCTGCCGCATGCCTCGACGATCACCCGTACCTGGGAGCAATCGCGGCAGGACATCGCGGTTCCCGATGGCTACGAGACGCTGCTCAGGCTGACCGCGCCTGCCTATCTTTGGGACAGCATAACCTCGCCCTGGATCAGCTGGATGCGGCAGAGGCGGCCGAATGTGGCGCTGCGGCTGGAAGGCAGTTTCCCGGATCTGGCGGTCGACCAGATAGCCGAAGGCCTGCTCGACATCTGTATCCTTTACCTGCCGAAACCTCATCCGGGCATCGTTTATGAGACGCTGGCGGTCGATCAGGTGGTGCTCGTCCAGCACACCGGGCAGCCAGGATCGTGGACCGACAACTACATCCTGATGGATTGGGGGCTGGAGTTCCGCATCGAGCACGATCGTGCCTTTGCCGGTGTCGTCAAGCCCGCCATCTCGGCAGGGCTGGTGTTCATCGGGCTGCAGCATGTCCTGTCGCAGAAGGCGGCCGCCTACCTGCCGCTCAGCGCGGTGAGCGCGCATATCGAGCGCGGCGAGCTGAAGCGCGTCGAAGGCACGCCCGTGTTCCAGCGCCCGATCTACCTTGCCTACCCTGCCAACCCGGCGTCGTCCGACGCTCTCGACATTGCGCTGAAAGGCCTGCGCCTGTTGGTCAGGGACTGGTCGGACGCCAGCGGCTTTGCCGAGGGTGATCGCGCTCTCGGCATGGCGGATGCGCTCCACGCGCCTTGATCGCGGTTACGCCGGCTCCACGGTCTTTGGCCTCTGCAGCCGTGCCAGTTCGGCATAAGGGATATGGCAGCGGATTGTGTGGCCCGGCTGGGCCTCGGTGAGTTCCGGCTCCTGCGTCTCGCAGATGGCGCCGATCTTGCGCGGGCAGCGCGTGTGGAAGACGCAGCCCGTCGGCGGGTTGGCGGCGCTCGGGATTTCGCCGTCGAGGCGGATGCGTCCGGTCTCGGTCCGGTCGAGCTTGGGTACGGCCGACAACAGCGCTTCGGTGTAGGGATGGTGCGGGCCGGAGAAGACCGCTTCCGACGGTCCGAACTCCATGATGCGGCCGAGATAGAGCACGGCGATCTTGTCGGAGAGATAGCGCACCACGCCGAGGTCGTGCGAGATGAAGATGTAGCTGACATCCTGCTTCGTCTGCAGGTCGGCCAGAAGGTTGAGGATCGCCGCCTGCACCGACACGTCGAGCGCCGAGGTCGGCTCGTCGCACACGACGATGCGCGGGTCGCCGGCGAAGGCGCGCGCGATCGCCACGCGCTGCTTCAGCCCGCCCGAGAGCTGCCGCGGCTTGACCGCCAGATGCCGGTCGGTGAGCCGCACCGAGCGGACAAGCTCTTCGAGGCGCGTGTCCAGCGTCTTGCCGGTGAGCCCGCCCAGCCGCTTCAAGGCGCGGCTGAGGATGTGCCGGATCGAATGCGAGCGGTTGAGCGCGGAGTCCGGATTCTGGAAGACGATCTGCACCGCCTTGACCTGGTCTTCCGAGCGGCTGGCAAGCCGTGGCGCGAGCTTCTTGCCTTCGAGCTCGATCGAGCCGCCGTCGTCCGGCGGCACCAGGCCGAGCAGCAGCCTGGCGAAGGTCGTCTTGCCGCTGCCGGATTCGCCGACCAGGCCCAATGTCTCGCCGGGCCTCAGGCTGACCGAGACATCCTTCACTGCCCTCAGAGGACGGCCATGGCTGGCATAGGTCTTGTTCAGCCCCTCGACCTGCAGCACCGGCGGCGCATGGCTGGGTGCTGCGGCTGGAACGTCGGCGGGCGTGGCGCGCGGCAGCTCCTGCGCCTTGTCGTGGTAGTGGCAGCGTGACAGGCGGCCATCGCCGAGCTCATAGAGCGGCGGCGGCTCTGCGCGGCATCGTTCGGTCGCCAGCGCGCAGCGGTCGGCGAAGGCGCAGCCGACGATGTTGGCGCCGATGCCGGGCAGGAAACCGGGGATGGTGTCGAGCCGGCCCTGGTCCTTGCGCTGGCCGCCGCGCGGCAGGCAGCGCAGCAGCGCCACGGTGTAGGGGTGGCGCGGATCGTTGAAGACGTCCTTGGTCGAGCCTTCCTCCACCAGCATGCCGGCATAGAGCACGCCGACGCGGTCGCACATGTTGGCGACGACGGCGAGGTTGTGGCTGATGAACAGGATCGAGGCCGACAGCTCGCGCCGTAATTGCCCGATCAGGTCGAGCACCTCGGCTTCGACTGTGGCGTCGAGGCCCGTGGTCGGCTCGTCGAGGATCAGCATCGAAGGGTCGTTGGCTAAGGCCATGGCGATCGCCACCCGCTGCTGCATGCCGCCGGAAAGCTGGTGCGGATAGCGCTGCATGACGCTGGCCGGATCGGAGATGCGCACAAGGTTCAGCATGGCGGTCGCCTTGTCGGCGGCCGCCTTTCCCGAAACGCCGGCGAGCTCGAAGATCTCGGTGAGCTGGCGGCCGATGCGCAGCGACGGGTTCAGCGCCTTGCCGGGGTCCTGATAGACCATCGAGACGCTTTCGGCGCGGGCGCGCCGCAGCGCCTCGGCGTCGAGCTTCATGATATCCTTGCCGTCGAGCGCGATCGAGCCGCCGGTGATCGAGCCGTTGCGCGGCAGATAGCGCACCACCGAAAGCGCCACGGTCGACTTGCCGCAGCCGGATTCGCCGACAAGCCCGTAGGCCTCGCCGGCCTTGACGGTCAGGTTGACGTTGCGCAGCACCGCGCGGTTGCGGCGGCCAACGCGATAGGCGACCGAAAGGTCCTTCAGTTCGAGCGCGTTGGCGGCTTGCCTGGGTTCAGTCATTGAACGCTCCATGCACGCCGTCGGCCACCAGGTTGACGCCGATTACCAGCGAGGCGATGGCCAGGGCATCGAACAGCACCGTCCACCAGAAGCCGCCGCCGATCATGCCGTAATTGGAGGAGATCGACAGGCCCCAGTCGGGCGAGGGCGGCTGGATGCCGAAGCCCATGAAGGAGAGCGTGGCGACGGCGAAGATGGCATAGCCCAGCCGAACCGTCGTCTCGACCAGGATCGGCGGGATGACGTTGGGCAGGATTTCGACGAACATCGTATGCAGTGCCCCTTCGTGGCGCAGCTTTGCCGCCGCGACGTAGTCGAGCTCGCGTTCGGCAAGCACCGCCGAGCGCACAGTGCGGGCGATGATCGGCGCGAAGCTCAGGCCAATGACGACGATGACGGTCACCTTCGAGGTGCCGAGCGCGACGATGGCAAGCAGCGCGATGATCACCACCGGTATCGCCATGAAGGCTTCCAGCACGCGGCTGATGACATCGTCGACGATGCCGCGGAAATAACCGATGACGAGGCCGAGCGCGGTGCCGGCGATGGTCGCCAGGATGGTTGCCAGCGGCGCCACGGTCAGGATGTCGCGCGAGCCGACAATGACGCGCGAGAACACGTCGCGGCCAAGCTGGTCGGTGCCGAACCAGTGATCGGCCGCCGGCGGCGTAAGCGCGTTGATGATGTCGCTTGCCAGCGGGTCGTAGGGGACGAAGTGCTGGCCGAACAGCGCGCAGACGACCCAGAACAGCAGGATGAAAAGCCCGGTCAGGAAGGTGCCGGACCTCGCCAGCGAATGCAGCACCTCGCCCCAGGGGCTGCGCCCCGCGGTGTCGGGTGCGGAGGGCGCCGGCATGCCGACGGGCGTGTCGGTTGCGCTCATTGCTCTGCCCCCAGCCGTATGCGCGGATTGAGCACGGAATAGAGGAAGTCGGCGACCAAGGTCGCCACCGCGTAGACGATGCCGATGGTGAGGATGCCGGCCTCCAGCATCGGAAAGTCCTTGCCGCGCGCGGCGGTGAAGATCAGCGAGCCGATGCCCTGGTAGCGGAACAGTGTCTCGATCACGACCAGGCCGCCGATGAGATAGCCGGTCTGGGTGGCGATCACGGTGATGGTCGGCAGCAGCGCGTTGCGCAGCACATGGCGCCAGATCACCGTGCGCCACGGTAGGCCCTTGAGCACCGCGGTGCGCGTATAGTCGGAATCGAGCGCCTCAATCATGCCGGACCGTGCCATGCGCGCGATATAGCCGAACAGCACCAAAAACAGCGGCAGCGAGGGCAGGATAAGATAATAGATCTGGGTGAAGAAGCCGGCGCCCTTCGGCCAGGCGGCGGCGATCGGCAGCCAGCGCAGCCAGACCCCGAAGATCAGGATCAGGATGATACCGGTGACGAACTCCGGCAGCACCGTCACCGACAGGCCGCCAAGGCTGATGATGCGGTCGAGCGGGCGGTTGAGGTTGAGCGCCGCGACAACGCCGCCGAGGATGCCGATCGGCACCACCAGAACGAAGGCGATCAGCGCCAGTTTCATCGAATTGCCGAGCGCATCGACAACGAAGGGCGCCACCGGCGCGCGGAAGACGTAGGACGTGCCCATGTCGCCGTGCAGGAAGTTCCAGATCCAGCTTCCGTACTGGACGAGCAGCGGCCGGTCGACGCCAAGCGAATGGTTGAGCGCATCGACCGCGCGCTGGTCGGCGAACGGCCCGAGGATGGCCCGCCCTACATTGCCGGGCAGCACCTGGCCGCCGAGGAACACCATGACGCTGAGCAAAAACAGCGTGACGAGCGACAGAGCCAGGCGCCGGACGAGGAAGACGAGGATGGCGAATACTCCTATTGAAGCCGGCTCTCCGTGGACAGCCGGCTGTTAGGGATAAGCTTGTTCGCTCGCGTCAGGCCTTCGAAGCCTTCTCGAGGAACAATTGCGACATGGCGGTGGGCTGCACGCCCGCCACGCCTTTCGCCGTCGCCGTCAGGTAGTCGTAGAAATAGCCGAAGATCACAGGCGTTTCCTCGAGCAGCAGCTTCTGGATCTTGCCGGCGTCGGCTTTCTGCGCCTCGAGGTCGAGGGCCCCGATATAGCTTGCCGCGAGCTGGTCGTAGTCCTTGTTCTTGAAGTGGGCGGCATTCCAGGTGCCATCGCTCTTCAAGGGTGCCGCCAGGTAGACATTGGGAACGCCGCGGTGGCCGTAATCGGTGATGCCCATCGCCGAATCCAGCCAGTTCGACTTGCCGAACACGGCATCGCCGTAATAGGCGCCCTGGTCGAGGATGTTGAGCTCAAGCTCGATGCCGATTTCCTTGACCCAGTTCTGGATGAGCTGGGCGTATTCCGGGATTTCCAGATAGCGCTCAGTGGTCAGCGTCATCTTGAAGCCCTGCGCGAGGCCGGCCGCCTCCATCAACTGCTTGGCCTGGGCGATGTCCTGCTTGCGCTGCGGCACGCTGGTGTCGGTCGAGGGGTAGACCGCCGCGAACGGGCTGTCATTGCCGAGCGCTGCGCGTCCCTTCATCAGGCCGGCGGCCAGTTTCTCGCGGTCGAGGCAGAGCGCGATGGCGCGGCGCACGCGAGCGTCCTTCGTCGGGCCCTCGTCGCAGTGCATATGCAGTTGCTGATGCGCCGACGACTTCAGGCTGATGATGTCGACATTCGGATCGTTGAGAACGGCGACGCCCGCCAGCACCGGCATCTGGTTGATGATATCGATCTGGCCGCCCTGCAGCGCCAGGATCTGCGGCTGGATGTCGGTGAAGAAAGTGAATTCGGTGCGATCCGGCAAGGCCTTGTCGCCCCAGTAGTCGTCATTGCGCACGAAGGAGGCGCCGACCTTGGGAGTGTATTTTTCGATCTTGAACGGTCCGGTGCCGTCGAAGCTCTTCTCGTAGTCCCCCTTATAGCTCGCCGGGATGATGACGGCGTTGTAGTTGTCGGACGACACCATGTAGGGGAAGTTGCCGTTCGGCGCGTCGAGATGGAATTCGACGGTGTAGTCGTCGACCTTCTTCGTGTTGCCCTTCTGCAGGATGCCGGTGAACACCGACAGCGCGTTGGACGAGTTGGCCGGATCGGCGAGCCGGTCGATGCTGGCGGCCACGTCGTCGGCCTTCATCTCGCCGCCTGAGTGGAATTTCACGCCCTTGCGCAGCTTGAAGGTCCACACCGTGCCGTCGGTGTTCGGCGACCAGCTTTCAGCCAGCGCCGGCTTCAGCACCAGGTCGGTGCCGTCGACGCAGAGGAATTCGGCCACCTGCTGCATGACAAGCAGGCCGCCGGCGTCCGCGATGGTGACCGGATCGATCGCCGCTGCCGGCACGCTGCTGCCGACGCGGATGGTGGCGCCCGCCGCACCGGCGGCACGAGCGAGCGAGGGCGCGGCGCCGAAGCCGGCCGCCATGCCGATGCGGCCGAGCAGCGGCAGCGACAGGCCGAGCAGGCTGCCGTGGCGCACGAATTCGCGGCGGCTGACGCGGCCGTCGATCAGGCCGTCGATGAGGTGATTTTCGAGTGGCGTGCGGCTGCGCCGGATGAGATCGAGAATGCGGTAGTTCTTGCTCATGGGTCTAAGCCCTTTCCCCAGTTGTTGTGGTTGGCGAGTGCATTCCATTTGACAAGTTCCGTGGAGTTCTCCTGTCCCGGCACTCATCAGTATTGGTCGATGGACTGTAGCATGCGGTTCCGACCGGTCCATCCGCTGGTTGAAGCCGGAAAGTCAGATTTTCTTGATGCATTGTCTGCCAGCCAGGCGACTGGGTCGAACCCGTGGCCACCCTTTTTCTCGATATGTCCTGCTTGCTTTTCGGTATCCTCCTAGCTCAGCGGCAGTCTGCGGTAAGTCCCGGGCTTTTCCGGGGCGTGATATTTGTTGCAGGGTCCATCCTCGACGAAGTCGCGATGGCAGGCGGCGAGCTTGTCCTGCGACAGCGTGACTCCGAGGCCGTGCCCCTCCGGCACGCCCACGACGTTGTTTTTCGGGGCGAACGGGCCTTCCTCGATGATGTCCATCGGCTGCATGCGAAACAGCGACTGGTTGGGTTCCCTGATCCAGCCGAGCGCGGCGCACAGATGCAGGTAGCAGGCGCTGCCGATGCCGGTGTCGCCGCTGTAGCACCAGTAATCGATGCCGGCATGCTCACAGGCGCCGACGAAGCGCAGCATGCGGTTTATGCCGCCATGCGCCGTCGGATTGCCGACGAAGGCGTCCGGCACTTTCAGCTCCATGGCGCGGGCAATGTCGATATTGTGGGTCGAGAACGGGATCGAGCTGTGGCGGCGCAATTCCCGCATCTCCTCGATCGTCGCCACCGGATCCTCCCAATTGCGCACGCCAAGCTCTTCCAGCGGCCGCGCCAGCTGCCTGGCAGTGGCCAGCGAATAGGCCTGGTTGGAATCGATGCGGATCATCGCATCGTCGCCCAGTTTTTTGCGGATCAGCTCGACCATCTTCAGCGACAGCTTCGGATCCTGCGTCGAGAACTTGCCCTCGAAGAAGGTCGTGCCATGGCGCTCGTGCAATTCGACGCAATAGTCGGCGACTTCTTCCGGCGACTTCTCGCCCTTGACCTTCGCTCCATCGCCACGCAGCGAAAAATAATCGGTGAAGGGGATCTCCTTGCGCACCGCACCGCCGAGCAATTGGTAGAGCGGCTGCTTCCAGGCCTTGCCGCGCAGGTCCCACAGCGCCATCTCGACGGCGCCGAAGGCCATGACGCGCGTGCGGTCGTTGATCGACTGCACGCCGCTCCAGAAGGGCAGGCACACTTCCTCCGCGCCGGCGATGTCGAAGGCATCGCGGCCGGCGAGCCTTGGCGCCAGCAGGTCGTTGATGACGGCCGCGGCGCCCGGCGTCGGCGCCTCGCCGATACCGACAAGCCCGTCCTCGGTCTCGACCTCGACGATGGTCGGCGAGAAGCCGTCGAGCTCGCCGAAGACCCACACATAAGGAGCCTCCAGCCTGTAGTTGATCGGGGTTGCCTTGACGCGCCTGATCTTCATCTTGAGCCGATCTCGAAGAAGGGCTTGCCGAGCAGGCTCGGGTCCACGTCGATGCCGAGGCCCGGGCCGTCAGGAATGCCCAAGCGGCTGCCGGTCACCGGAGGCTTGTTGGTGGCCGTGCGCACCGTGACCCACTCGTGGAAGGCGATGGCATGCAGCCGGCGCTCCTCCGGCGTCGACAGCGACAGATGCGCCATGGCGGCGGTATCGATCTCGGCGCCGCCGGTGTCTTCCACCGTGATCATGAAGCCGAGATCGACGGCGACGTCGCGGATCAGCCGCGTCTGCGTCACGCCGCCGAGCCGCGAGATCTTCAGCGTCAGCCCGTCGGCGGCGCCGCGGCGGTGGATTTCCAGCATCTCGCCCAGCGAGGTGACGGATTCGTCCAGCACCATCGGCTTGTCGAGCATGCGGCGCACCGACATGTTCTCCTCGATCGTCGTGCAGGGCTGCTCGAACGTGTAGTCGATGCCGCGGGTGGCATCGGCGAACTGGCGCGCCTGGTAAGGTGTCCAGCCGGCATTGGCGTCGCAGAAGATCACCGTGTCTTTCGGCACGGCCGAGGCTACCGCCGTGACCCGCTCGATGTCTTCTCGCACATTGCCGCCGACCTTGACCTGCAGCCGGTGGTAGCCTTCGGCGACGATACGTTTGGCAAGTGCGGCCATCTGGTCGATGGTGCCATGGGTGACGACCCGGTAAAGCTCCGCAGTCTCGCTTTCGCGGCCGCCGAGCATGGTCACCAGCGGCGCGTCGGCCGCGCGCGCGGCGAGATCCCAGCACGCCATGTCGAGCGCGGCCTTGATATAGGGATGGCCCTTGAACACGGTGTCCATCAGCCTGCAGATGCCGGCAAGGCCGCGCGGGTCGTGGCCGATGAGATGCGGCGCGATTTCCGGCACGCCCGCGCGTGTTCCCGCCGGAAACGCGGCCGAGTAGAAATTGCCGAGCGGCGCCATCTCGCCCCAGCCGGTCACGCCGCTGTCGGACGTGATGGCGACGATCACCGCGTCGAAGCAGTCGGCAACCCGCCCCTTGGACATGCGGTAGGGCCCATCCGCGAAGGGCTGCACGACATGATAGGCCTTTATGCTCTTGATCTTCACTTTGCTGTCCGTCGTCCGCTTGTGTCAGTTCTTCGACGTGCGCTTTTCGAGGCTGCGCGCATAGGCGAGAAGCTCTTCGAAATCGAGGTCGATATGCTCGCGCGCATGGCGCTGGGCGGCGCCCATGTCCGAGCCCTTCATCAGGGCGACATAGGTCTCGTGCACATCTTCGGCCGGCACCGGTTCGTTCCGCGCCCGCTGATGCAGGGCGAAATACATCTGCAGCCGGCTGGTCAGCCGCTGCCAGGTTTCGAGCAGGACCGAATTGTCGGCCCACTCGTAGATCAGCCCATGCAATTGCAGCGCCGTCTCGATCTGGCGAGTGGTGTCCATTGCCCGTGTCGCCTGCTTCACCGCCTCGTGGCGGCGGTCCAGCTCGTTGAAGAAGCGCTGGTCGCGCTGCGGCCAGGTCTGCTCGATGGCGAATTCGTCGAGCACCTTGTTGAGGGAATAGGCGTCGATGATGTCCTTGGCGGTGACCTCGATGACGAAGGTCCCGGCATAGGGAATGCTGGTCAGGATGCCTTCCTGCACCAGCTCGCGCATGGCCTCGCGCAGCGGCGCGCGGCTCACCCGCATCTGCTCGGAAATTCTGAGCTCGTTGAGCTTTTGGCCCGGCTCCAGCTGTCCGGTCAGTGTGGCTCGCCTGAGCAGGGCGACGATCTCCGCCCTGCGCGTCGTATCCGCGATCGGACTGAAATCCAGCTTTGCCATAGGTCGAGTCCCGAGGAGGAAGTTCTGCAAGACAAACAGATTGTCGACAATCTAACAAGCGCCTTTTTTCCAGATCGTGCAGATACCGTCTGGCGAGTCATATGGCAGTGGTTTCGAGTACCGGAGCGCAGCGGACGTTTAGGTCCATGAGCACCGGAAGCGCAGAAAACGCCGGCAGATGGCCGCCAGAGTAGAATTTCCAAATAGTCTCAAGCCGCGCGGCCGTAGAAGCCGATCCGCTCCTCATCGGTGAACATCACGCCTGGCCGCTCGTAGTAGGAGAACACCGCGATCATGCGTTCGCGATTGCCCTCGACGGTGGTGACGCGGTGCGCGGTGTTCTTGCCGCGGAAGACGTTCAGCGTGCCGGCCTTCATGCGCAGGATTCTTGCGTCGGGATCGCGCCCTTCCAGCAACTGGGCCACGCCGTCATAGTTCGGATCATCGTCCGAACGCAGGTCGGTGCGGTATTCGAAGTCGCCGCCGATCTCGGGGGCCTGCAAAAGCAGGGTCGTGGTGAATTCCGAGCGGTCGAAATGCCAGTTGAGCGCTTCGCCGGCGCGGTAGCCCATGACATTGGCACGGGCGAGGGGATCCTGCATGACATGCAACTGCGGCTTGCCCATCGCCGCCGCCAGGAACCGCAGCAGCGGCGCGTATTCGTAGATCGAAAGCACGGTGCTGCCCGCAATCTGGTCGGCGCACACCGTATGGCTGATCGTCTCGACCTTGCGCAACGCCGGATGATCCGGCGAAAGCTCCGGGATCGACGGCTTGAAGTAGATGTTGTGCATGCGCTTGTGGACATGCGAGTTCGTGTCCATCACCGGCCGGATCTCGGCGACAACCCGTTCGGCAATGCCGGGGCGCAGGAAACCTTCCAAGTTGAACATGCCGTTCGCCGTGAGCGCGGCCTTGGACTCGTCTACCAGCCGCTGCCATTCAGGACTGCCTTCGCGGTTCAGTGGATAGCGGTCGAGGTCGAGAATGGTTTCGATCATAGCGTCCTCCGAAAATCTGAGACCACTACACGGCAAGGAAATCTTTGCCGCAACGCCGAAAATTGTTAGGCTCCCCTAAGAAAATCTTTCGAGGATAGAGCGTGGAAAAGCTTCCGCCGTTGAATGCGATGCGGGTCTTCGAGGTCGCGGCCCGCGCCGGCTCCTTCACGGTCGCTGCAGGCGAGCTCGGTGTCTCGTCGGCCGCGGTCAGCCAGCAGATCCGCAACCTGGAAGACTGGTTCGGCAAGCAGCTTTTCGTGCGCAACGGCAACCGCATCGCGCTGACCGATGCCGGCCACGCCATCTACCCGCAGACGGCGCATGCGCTGGGCGAGATCGCGGCGGTCGGCCGGCGCATGCTGGAAGGCGGTCTGCGGACGCGCCTTGTCGTCAGCGTGCCGTTCTCCCTGGCGGAGCTTTGGCTGGCGCCCAGGCTTGCGGTGCTGCTCGATGGTTTTCCTCAGATGGCGATCGATGTGCGCGTCGAGGACGATCCTGTTGACGTCGTCCGTCAGAACATCGATCTGCGCATCTCCTATGGCGATTACCATTATCCGGCGCTGAAAATGGTCCGCCTCGTCCATGACGAGGTGCTGCCGGTCGCCGCTCCTGAATTCTGGCAGCGTTACGGCAACGGAAATGCCAGCCTGGCCGATGTGCATGAGAGCCACTTCATCCACACCAACTGGGGTCCCAACTATGCCTCGCATCCGAGCTGGGCGGACTGGTTCGCGGCCGTCGGCGGCAACCGCGCTCCTGACCCCTCGCATGGCCGCCGCGTGGGTCTCTCCAGCTTGGCGATCGGCGCGGCGAGGTTGGGCTTGGGCATAGCGCTCGGCCAGCGGATCATGGCCGGCGCCGATCTCGAAGCAGGCCGGCTGATCGCCCTGTCATCCGTCTCGGTCCGCCTCGGCCAGCCCTATTGCGCCTTCATGCTGCCGGCCAAGGCTGAGCGCGCGGATATTGCCGGCCTGGTTGAACTGCTTGGACGCAATACCGGGAGCCTACGCCGCGAACCGGCGTCCGGAATTGCCTAGATCTGCTTAACAAAACGGCGCCCTCGACGTGGGTGTCGGGGGCGCCGTCGGACCGGAAACTGATGGGGGTTATCAGCTGGCCGGTTTCGGTTGCGGCAAGGGAGAAACCGGCATTCCGGGTCCGATCTTCTGCAAATTGCCCGTGATCACCTGGTCGTTCTCGGAGATGCCGGAGGTCACGGAAATCAGATCGCCGTCGGTCGGGCCGAGCGAGACCAGCTTCTGGTCGACGGTGTTGCCCTTGCCCAGCACGTAGAGGTACTTGCCGAGCTGGCTGGAACCCAGCGCCACCTGCGGCACCATCAGCGTGTTGGGCTGCTCCTTCACATGCAGCCGCACGCGCACATACTGTCCGGGCAGCAGCGTGAACTTGGCGTTGCCGATCGTGGCGCGCGCCGTGATGGTGCCGGTCGAATGGTCGATCGTGTTGTCGATGAAGGTGAGCTGGCCTTTCTGGCTGGGCTGGGTCTCGCCGGGCAGCAGCACGTCGACGGCGATCGGGCCGGCGGCCTTGGCCTGCTCGATCTGCACGAGGTCGGTCTCGCTCGGATTGAAGGTCACGTAGATCGGGTCGAGCTGCACCAAGGTGTTGAGCACCGTGCCGGCGACGCTGACCAGCGTGCCGACCGAGGCCTGGTTGCGGCCGATGCGGCCCGGGAACGGCGCCTTGATCTCGGCGTAACCGAGATTGAGCTCGGCCGTCCGCACCGCCGCCTGGTCGACGGCAAGGGCCGCTTGGGCCGTCCGCAGATTGCTGGTGCGCTGGTCGAAGCTGTCCTTGTCGAGGTAGCCGGCCTTGGCGAGGTCGGTGCCGCGGCCGAGATTGGACTTTGCATAGTCGAGCGTCGCGGCGTCGCGCTGCACCTGCGCCTTCGCCTGGTCGAGCGCGGCCTGGTAGTCCTCAGGCGCGATCCGGTAGAGCAGGTCGCCCTGTTTGACGTTGCTGCCGTCGGCCGCGGTCTGCTCCTGCAAATAGCCCGGCACGCGGGCCTGCAGCGTGATGCTGCGGATCGACTCCACCCGCGCGGCATAGTCGAGATAGATCGGCAGCGTCTTCTTGACGACGTTCACCACCGGCACCGGCATGACGAAGGCCGCCGGCGCGGGCGCGGCGCCCGCCGTGCCTCCGCTGAGGTTGCCCATGTCGAGCAAATGCACGCTTGCCACCGAGATTGCGCCGAGCGCAATGGCCGTTCCCAAAGCGATTTTCCATCTACGCATGTTGGTCTCCAATCCTATTCGGCCGCCTGGGCGAGCGGCTGAAGCGCCGGCTCGGCGGTCGGTTCAATTTCATCTGGCTGAGGGGCGTCATGATGCCCCTTGGCTGTTTCTTTCCCGCCGCGGCGCTCGCGCAACTGCTCGATCACCGCGTAGAAGACAGGCACGAAGACCAGCGACAGGATGGTCGCCGCCACCATGCCTCCGAAGACGGTTGTGCCGATCGACTGCCGGCTGGCCGCACCTGCGCCGGTCGCGAACATCAGCGGCAGCACGCCGAGGATGAAGGCGAAGGCCGTCATCAGGATCGGCCGCAGCCTCAGACGCGCCGCTTCCATCGACGCCTCGACGATGGTCAGGCCTTCCTCGCGCCGGCGTCTTGCGAACTCGACGATCAGGATCGCGTTCTTCGCCGCCAGGCCGATCAGCATGACGAAGCCGATCTGCGAGTAGACGTCGATCTGCATGCCTCGCAGCAGAAGCACCACGAAGGCGCCGAACAAGGCGAGCGGCACGGCGAGCAGCACCATGAAGGGCATCGCCCAGCTTTCATACTGCGCCGCCAGGATCAGGAAGACGAAGACGATCGCCAGCCCGAACACGACCGAGGCGATCGATCCGGCCTTGAGCTCCTGATAGGTGATGCCGGTCCATTCGTAGCCGAAGTCGCGCGGCAGCACGTTCGCCGCCGCCCGCTCCATGGCCGCCACCGCCTGTCCGGACGAGAAACCGGGAGCAGCGCCGCCATTGATCAGGGCCGAGGCATTGTTGTTGTAATGCGGCACGGTCTCGGGGCCGACGATCGGCACCAGCTTGCCCAGCGTGCTCAGCGGCACCATGCCGCCCGACGCGTTGCGCACATAGAGCCTGGAGATGTCGGTCGCGTCGGCGCGCGCGTCCTTGTCGGCCTGGATCGTCACGCGGAAAGTACGGCCGAACAGGTTGAAGTCGTTGACGTAGAGCGAGCCGAGATAGATCTGCAGCGTGTTGAAGACATCAGGCAGGTTGAGCCCGAGCAGCTTCGCCTTGCTGCGGTCGAGGTCGTAGTTGAACTGCGGCGTCGACGTCGAGAAGGACGAGAACAGCTGCTGCGGATTGAGCTCCGGCTGCTTGCGCGCCTCGGCGATCAGCGCCTGCGTGACGTCGTTCAGCGCAGCGCTTCCGCGCCCCGACAGATCCTCCACCTGGAATTCGAAACCACCGGTGGTGCCGATGCCCGGGATCGATGGCGGATCGAAGGAGAGCGCGAACGCGTCCGGCATCTGCATCAGCTTGCCGCGCACCTGCTCGACCAGTTTCGACGCGCTCTGCTCGGGGCCGCGTTCGTCCCAGGGTTTCAGGATGGCGAACTCGACCGCCGAATTCGACTGCGCGGCGCTGGTCAGGAAGTTGAGACCGCTGATCGAGCCGACGATGTCGACGCCGGGCGTGTTTTGCAGGATGTCGCGCGCCCTCTGCGCCACCGCGTCCGTGCGCTCCAGCGAGGCGCCGTCCGGCAGCTGGATGACGACGAAGAAATAGCCCTGGTCCTCCACGGGGAGGAAGGTCGAGGGCAACTTCTGCCAGACGAAGTAGGTGGCGACGAGGCCGGCCGCGAACAGGCCGAGCATCGCCCAGCGCAGCTTGATCAGGATGCGCACGCCATGGGCATAGGCATGCGACAGCCAGTCGAAGCCGGCGTTGAACCAGCGGAAGAGGACGAATTGCGTCTCGCCGCGATGGCGCAGGAAGGCCGCGCTCAGCGCCGGGGAGAGCGTCAGCGAATTGAAGGCGGAGATGCCGACGGAGATCGCGACCGTCAACGCGAACTGGTTATAGAGCCGGCCGGAGACGCCCGGGATGAAAGCGACGGGAACGAACACCGCCATCAGAACCGCGGTGGTGGCGATGATCGGCCCGGTCACTTCGGCCATCGCCGCGCGCGTCGCAGCCAGCGGCTTCAGCCCGGCCTCTAATTGTCGCTCGACATTCTCGACCACGACGATCGCGTCGTCGACGACAAGGCCGATCGCCAGCACCATGCCGAGCAGGGAGAGCATGTTGAGCGAGAAGCCCAGCATGTACATGACCGCCAGCGTCGCGATCAGCGAGACGGGAATGGCGATGGTCGGGATGATCGTGGTGCGCCAGCTCTGCAGGAAGATGAAGACCACCGCCACGACCAGCACCAGCGCTTCGCCGAGCGTGATCAGCACGTCATGCATCGAGGCCGACACGAAGCGCGTCGTGTCGTAATGCATGGCGTAGCTGACGCCCTTCGGGAAGCGTTGCGACAGTTCCTGCATCTTGTCCTTGACCCGCTGCTGCAGGTCGAGCGCATTGGAGCCGGGCATCTGGTAGACGGCGAGCACCACGGTCGGGTCCTTGCCGAAGAAGGCCGACGAGGAATATTGCAGCGCACCGAGTTCGATGCGGGCGACGTCGCGCAGCCTGACCAGCGAGCCATTCTGCGAGTTCGCACGCACGACGATGTCGCCGAATTCCTTCGGGTCGCTCAAGCGGCCGACGGCGTTGACCTGCATTTCGAAGGCGGTGCCGGCAGGCGCCGGCGACTGGCCGATCTTGCCCGCCGCCACCTGAACGTTCTGTTCGGCGATGGCGTTCTGGACGTCGACGGCGGTGATGCCGAGATTGGCGAGCTTGTCCGGGTCGAGCCAGACGCGCATCGAATAGCGGCGCTCGCCGAAGATCTGCACGTCGCCGACGCCGGGCAGGCGCTTCAGCGGATCGACCACCTGAAGATAGGCGAGGTTGCTCAGCGCCACCGGATCGACCGAGCCGTCCGGCGAGGTGAGGTCGACGATCAGCACGAAATTGGGATTCTGCTTCTTGATCGTCACGCCGCCCTGGTTGACGATGGCCGGCAGGGAGGATGCCGCTTGCGAGACGCGATTCTGCACGTCGACGGCCGCCGTGCTCAGCGGATAGCCGACATCGAAGGTGATTGTGATGGTCGAGGAGCCGTCATTCGAGCTCGTCGACGACATGTAGGTCATGCCTTGCACGCCGTTGATCTGCTGCTCGAGCGGCGTGGTGACCGTATCGGCCACGACCTGCGCGCTAGCGCCCGGATAATGGGCGCTGACCACGACCTGCGGCGGCGTGATGTCGGGGAATTGCGAGACCGGCAGCAGGAAATAGGCGATGGCGCCGGCGAGCACCATGATGATGGCGATCGCCGACGCGAAGATCGGGCGGTGGATGAAGAAATTTACCATGACGCGGATGCCTCGCCGAACGGTCTTGCCAAATGGCGCATGCGCCGGGCCCGGCCGGAGCCGGGGTCTTCCAGGAAGGTTAGCGGGATCTCGTCGTCCGGCGCCGGTTCGGCCGCGCGCGAGCGCAGCATCCGTTCGAAGGCCTTGGGATCGACCCCGTCCGCCTTCATCACCAGCCGGATCATCGGATCCCGGATGGCTTCGTCGATGGTCAGGTCTTTGCGCTTTTGCATAGGAGCAGCTCCTTGCTTGCGGCCCGCATCGGTTGATCACGGGCTGCTTTTTCGAATTCACCGGCCGAAGCCGCATGACAGGCAGGTTTTGTCCTATCTCATTCTGGCAGGGCCATCGGTGGGCCTTGTCGTTGACGGGGAATGATATAGGTGTTACCAGTAAGTAACATTCTGGAAGTTACAGACCGGTAACACCCTAGTCAAGAGGTGGCCCGGGTTTTTTTGGAAACGACGAAAGGAGAGCATGATGACTGACGGCGTTGCGGAGCGCTCCCGCCCGCGGGACCGTATCCTGGAGACGGCGCAGGACATGTTCCATAAGCACGGCATCAAGGGTGTAGGCGTCGACGCCATCACCGAGGCCGCCGGCACCAACAAGATGACGCTTTACCGTCATTTCGAGTCCAAGGACGAACTGGTCGTCGAATGCCTGCGCGCCACGGCGGCGAAGGCTTCAAGGATGTGGGACGAGTTCGAAGCCCAGCATCCCGGTGACAAGCTAGCCCAGCTGCATGCCTGGGTCCGCAAGGCCTCGGAACTGCTCAGCGCCGACAGCCGCGGCTGCGACATGGCCAATGCCGCCGTCGAGCTCACCGAGACCGATCATCCGGCCAGGCGCGTCATCAAGGAATTGAAGGAGGCCCAGCGCGAGAAGCTGGTTGCGCTTTGCCACGACGCCGGCATCGGTCAGGCGGAACTTCTCGCCGACACGCTGTCGCTGCTGCTTGAAGGCGCGCGTGTCTCCATGCAGAGCGTCGGCGCGGAAGGCCCGAGCGCGCAGTTCGTGCGCATGGCCGAAAGCCTGATCGCCTCTTTCCGGGCGCGCTGAGGGCGCCTGTCGCCCAAAAGTGCGAAGCGGTTTTGGGAACACGACAGGCGCAAAACAAAGCGCGCTCTCGGGTTTTCGTACCGGCAAAGAAAAAGCCCGCTGCCGGGAGGAGGTGGCAGCGGGCTCGATTTCGAATACGGCACGGGAGGAGGTGTACCGTACTCAGCGTCGGCATCACATCTGGGAGGAGGAGACGGCCGACACCCAGAGAAATACGGGTTGCCTAACGATTCGGCAATTGCGAAACGTGCATAGCTGCTGTGCAGAATCGCGGGATCAATCGTCAGACAAATCCGCGAAGCAGCCGCCCGCGCCTCACTGCACCGGCACATTTTCCTTGAAGATCAGCCGCGGCTCGATGAATTTCTTCGTCAGATAAGGCGCCGACGAGGCGATGGAGCCAAGCAGGCGGATCACCGACTGCTCGGCGATCAGCCGCGCATTTTGGTCGATGACGACGTCGGCGAGATCGTCGACGAGGTAGCGGCGCGTTTCCTTGGTCAGGTCATGGCAGATGAAGACGGGCTTCCTGAGCGGCCTGACCTCGAGCAATGCCTTGGCCACGCCGGAGCGTCCCGCGCCGACGCAGTAGATGCCGAGCAGGTCCGGTTCGTTGTGCAGCGCCTTGACGGTGGCCCTGTAGCTGGCGTCCGGATCGTCGTTGCTTTCGACTGCGCTTGAGACGGTGAGGTTGGGAAACTCTTCGCTGAGCACCGACCGAAAACCCATCTCGCGCTCCTCGTGGCCGCGATAGGAGCGCGAGCCGACCACCATCGCCAGATGTCCGGTGCGGCCGCCGAGGAAGCGGCCCATCAACAGCGCCGCCGTGCGGCCCGCCACCCGGTTGTCGATCCCGACATAGGCCGAGCGGGGCGCCGCGGGCACGTCCGAGATCAGCGTGACCAGCCTTATCCCGGCATCGACCAGCTCGCGCAGGATGTTGCGCGTGCGCGGGTGGTCGACGGCAATGACGCCGACGCCATTGGCCTTGAGCGACAGATTCTCCACCGCGCCCTGCAGCGCGCCCGACGAAATGCCGGCAAGGTTGTGGATGCGGCAGGAAGCGACCAAGGGCAGGCGCTGGGCATAATCCTCGATGTGATGGGCGAGATCGGCCATGAAGGCGTTGGACCCGATCGGCAGGAAGAATTCCAGATGCGCCGGCTTCGACGGCAGCACGACCTGGTCGAGTGTCGGCAGGTAGCCGAGCTGCTTGGCCGCCTCCATCACACGCTGCCGGTTGGCCGCGCTTGCGCCCGGACGGTTGTTGAGCACCCGGTCGACGGTCGCGGTCGACAGGCCGCAGCTCCTGGCGATGTCGGCTACGGTGGCTTTCATGGGTCCAGTCATAGGATGGGATGCGGGCCACTGTCAGGCCAAATCAAGGTCAGGCCAAATCAGCCGTGCTGCTGCCGGCCGTCGGCGATCGCGTCACGGATTTCCTTGTCCGACATGCCGGTGATGACGCGCTCGACCTCGGCGACGGTGGTCTTTTTCGGATCGATGTCGTCGGCCACCACCTTGCCGCGGCGCATCACCACGATGCGGTCGACCACCTGGAAGACGTGATGGATGTTGTGTGCGATGAAGATGCAGGAATGGCCGGAATCGCGGGCGCTGCGCACGAAGCTCAGCACGCCTTGCGTTTCGGCGACGCCGAGATTGTTGGTCGGCTCGTCGAGGATGATCAGATCGCTGTCGAAATGCATGGCGCGCGCGATCGCCACCGCTTGCCGTTCGCCGCCCGACAGCGAGCCGATCGGCGTCGTAGGCGGGATGTTCTTGGTGATGCCGACCTGCCGCAGGAGGTCGCGCGCCACCGAGTTCATCGCGTCCTGGTCCATGCGGTTGAGGAAGCGCGGCGATTTGATCGGCTCGCGCCCGAGGAACAGGTTGCGCGCGATCGAAAGCTGCGTGACCAGCGCCGAGTCCTGGTAGATGGTCTCGATGCCATGCGCGATGGCGTCGCTGGTGTTGCGCAGCGAAACCTTCTTGCCGCGGATGAAGATGTCGCCGCTGGTCAGCGGCACCGCGCCCGACAGCACCTTGATCAACGTCGACTTGCCGGCGCCGTTGTCGCCGAGCAGGCCGACGATCTCCTTTTCGTTGACATGGAAGTTGGCGTCCACCAGCGCCTGCACGCGCCCGTAGGACTTGCGGATATTTTCCATGCGGATCAGCGGTTCGGCCATAGTTTCACGTCCCTGCCTGGTGCCGGCGCTCGAGCCATGAATGCAGCGCCATCATGCCGAGGATGATCGCGCCGATGAAGATGTTGTAGGCAAGGCCCGGCACGCCGATCAGCACGATGCCGTTGCGCATGACGCGCAGGATCAGGATGCCGAGCACCGTGCCGATGATGGTGCCGCGCCCGCCGGTCAGCGCCGTGCCGCCGATCACCACCATGGCGATGACCTCGAGCTCGTAGCCGGTGCCGCTGTTGGGGTTGGCCGCGGACGTGCGCAGCGACGAGATCACGCCGGCCAGCGACGCCATCACCGCCGACAGGATGAACAGGCCGACTTTGACGCGGCTGACGTTGACGCCGCGCGCACGCGCCGCATTCGGATTGCCCCCCGCAGCCTGGATCCAGTTGCCGGTGCGGCTCTGCGTCAGCACGTAGCCCAGCGCGATCGCAGCACCGATGAACCAGAACAGCGAGGCATAGACACGGAATGGCCCGACATAGAAATCGCCGACCAGCATGTTCGCCAGCCAGCTGCCTTCGGCGCTCCAGGTCCGCTGCGGAAAGCCGTCGGTGATGAACAAAGCCGTGCCGCGCACGACCAGCAGCATGCCGAGCGTGACCAGGAAGGACGGGATCTTGAGCTGAGTGACGAACCAGCCATTGACCAGCCCGATGAAGGCAGCAACCACCAGCGCGACCAGCAGGCCCAATTCCAGCGAGGTGACGCCGCTGTTGTAGAGCGTCCACATCAGCACGGGCGAGAAGCCGAACAGCGAGCCGACCGAGAGGTCGAATTCGCCCGATGTCATCAGCAGCGTCATCGCCAGCGCTATCAGGCCGAGCTCGACGGTGAAGGCCAGGATGTTGGAGATGTTCTGCGGCGACAGGAAATCGGGATTGATGCCCCAGAAGACGGCCAGCTCGACAATGAGCAGCACCAGCGGACCGAATTCCGCTCGCGCGATCAGGCGTTGGATGAGGGAACGGTTTTCCATTGAATCCGCGACATGAGGGCCGGCCTGCCTGTGGAGGCAGGCGCGGCGGGACAAGAAAAAGGCGGTCGCGACCGGTGAGGCCGCGACCGTTTGAGTTCAGGGATTACTTGCCGGACAGGATCTTGTCGTAGACGCCGGCGGTATCCTTTTCATAGAGCGCGCCGGTGATGACGTTGAAGCCCGGAGGGATGCCGCTGGCGGCCATGTTGGCCATCGACAGCGCGATATAGCTGGTCGCCTGCGGATCCTGCCACTGGCCGGCATTGACGTAGCCGTTCAGCACTTCCTGCGTGGTGTCGAGCGAGTTGCCCCAGCCGACGACCGGGATTTCGCCCGGCTTGACGCCAGCCTGGTCGAACACCCGCTTGATCGAGCCGGTGACGAGATCGCCGAGGCCGATGATCGCCTTCACCTTGCCCTTGTGCGCGGTGAGGTAGTCGACCATGCGGTTGATCGCTTCGGCCTGGTCGAGCGTCGCCTCGGTCACCTCATAGGTGATGCCGGCCGGCTCGAACACGCTCTTGATGCCTTCCTCTTCCTGCACGCCATAGGTGGCGCCAGGGATCTCGACCGGCATCCAGACGAAGTCGCCCTTCTTCACCAGGCCCTTGTCGACCAGGTACTGCGCCCAATGCTTGCCGAAGGTGACGTTGTCGCCGCCGACATAGGCGTTGAAGTCGGCCTTCGGATCTGGCGTGTTGAAGTTGATGATCGGGATGTTGGCTGCGCGGGCTTCCTTGACGATCTCGACCAGGCTGCCCGGATCGGGGCTGGTGGTGACGATGCCGTCGGCCTTGGCCGAGATGGCGGCGCGAACGGCCTCCTGCTGCGACGCGACATCGCCATTGTGGAACGAGGTGTTGACCTTGCTGCCTGTGTCGGTCGCCCATTGCTTGGCGCCGGCCAGGAAGTAGGTCCAGACCGGATCGGCCGGGCCGCCATGCGAAATCCAGTAGAATGTCTTGGCCTCGGCCATCGCCGGAATGGCAATGGCCGCGATCAAGCCAAGCACGAGTAGTCTTAGCCGCGAAAGCATTCGATTTCCTCCCATGTTGAAACTCTCCTCCTGGATCAAGCGCGACGCGGCCGTGGACCGCATCTCCTGCCAGCGCTGACCGGAACGTCTAGAGCATTCTCTTTTTCGGGCGGTGGCAAGCCTCCATCGCCAATGGACGTTGGCACAGGCGCTCACGCCATCAGCAATCCCATCAGATTGCATCAGTTGGGTTATATATTCGCGAGCGAGTTGTTTCCTCCTCGGTGAGGCGGTTGCGAGACGTGCGGGACAGAGGGGAACGCCAGCGCGCTCGTTCTGTATCGCTGCGTTTTTCCCGCTAGATCAAATCCGCCTTGGCTAGGTCGCGCATGAGGCGGCTGGCGCCGTAGGTCCAGTGCGGACAATCCGGCGACAGCCGCACGCGGTTGGTGAGCGCGCCGAGCTTTTCCGACGAGATGGTGACGATGTCGCCGACCTTATGGGTAAAGCCCTTGCCCTTCTCGCCGCGATCCTTCGAAGGCACGAACATGGTGCCGAGATAGAGCGCCAGCCCGTCCGGATACTGGTGGTGCGGCCCCATCGCCGCCTTGACCAGCTCTTCCGGCGAGCGGCTGATTTCCGCCATCGAGCTCGCGCCCTCCAGCGAGAAGCCATCCTCGCCCTCGACGCTGAGCCGCACCGTGGCGCGCTTTACGTCGGCGATGGAAAAAGTCGCGTCGAACAGCCGGATGAACGGTCCGAGCGCGGCCGAGGCGTTGTTGTCCTTGGCTTTGCCGAGCAGCAGCGCCGAACGTCCCTCGACATCGCGCAGATTGACGTCGTTGCCGAGCGTCGCGCCGACGATGCGGCCCGAGCTGTCGGCGATCATGGCGATCTCCGGCTCCGGATTGTTCCAGGTGGAGACGGGATGCAGGCCGACATCGGCGCCGAAGCCGACCGAGGCCATCGGCTGGCATTTGGTGAAGATCTCGGCGTCCGGGCCGATGCCCACTTCCAGATATTGCGACCAGGCGCCGCGCGAAATCAGCTTGGCCTTGATCTCCATCGCTTCGGGCGAGCCGGGCTTGAGCTTCGACAAATCACGGCCAATCAGCCCGGCGATGTCGGCGCGGATGGCGTCTGCCTTTTCCGCCGAGCCGCGCGCCTGCTCCTCGATGACGCGCTCCAGCAGGCTGACCACGAAGGTGACGCCGGATGCCTTCACCGCCTGCAGGTCGACGGGCGAGAGCAGGATCGGCTTCTTGGCGTCGCGCTTGGCCTCGAAGCTGTTCGCCGCGATGTCGGCGAGCGCGCCGATCGCCTTGCCCTTGGCGGAACGCAGATAGTCGGCCGCATCCGTCAACTCGCAAAGGTCGCGCACGGTGGGCGCCGCGCCCGAGGTGATGTCGATCACCTGGCCATCGCGCACCGTGACCACCAGCGGATGGGAAGCCTCGCTGGTCCTGGCGCGGCCGACGAAAATTCCGTCGGCGGGCAGGCGGGTCGGATCGGTCATGATGTCGTTTCCTCTCGTTTTTCGCGCGCGGCACTTTCCCCGCATTTTGCTCAAACGTCTATCCCGTTGATGACATCTGTCGTGGGGCCAGGGCAGGTGCCGTCTTTCACGCCGTCGCCGTCTGGCCCAAGTGAAACGCTCTTTCAAGTTCATGAAATCGGCAATAGAATTTTCACGAAGCGTCGAACGCCGTAGGTGATCCTTGCCCGCAGCCTTTTCCGATCCTGTCTGGCGGAAGCCCAACGCCGCAGCGGCCTTCCAGTCCGAACTCTCAGCCAGCGGCATGCTCGACGCGGTGATCGTCGGCGGCGGTATCATGGGGCTGTCGACCGCCCTGCATGCGGCGCGCGCCGGTCTTTCCGTTCAGGTGCTTGACACCGGCGCGATCGGGCAGGGCGCTTCGGGCCTCAACGGCGGCCAGGTCATCCCCGGCCTGAAATACGATCCGGAATGGCTGACCGAACATTTCGGCAAGGAGCGCGGCGAGGCGCTGGTCGAGTTCGCCGCCTCGACGGCGGACGCCGTGTTCGATGTCATCCGCGTCGAGAAGCTCGCGGTGCCGTTCACGCGCAACGGCTGGATCCAGGCCGCGCACACCGAGACCGCTTTGACCGCGGCAGCGAACCGGGACCGACAATGGCGCTCGCGCGGCGCCGATGTCGAACTGCTCGACCGGGCCGGCATCGCCGCGATGACCGGCGCCAGGGGCTATCTCGGAGGCTGGCTCGACCGCCGCGCCGGGGTCATCGATCCGCTGTCCTACACGCTCGAGCTCGCCCGCGTCGCCTCGGCCGCCGGCGCCGGCATCGCCGAGCAGCAAAGAGTGGTGAAGCTTCGCAGGGAGACTGGCGTCTGGCGGGTTTCGACCCAAGGCGGCGCCGAATTGCGCGCCAAGTCGGTCGTGCTCGCCACCAATGCCTACACGGACGGCCTGCTGCCCGGTCTCGCGCAGACCATCGTGCCGCTGCATTCCTTCCAGATCGCCACCGCACCGCTGCCGGCTGACCTTGCCGCGAGCATCCTGCCCGGCGGCCAAGCCGTTTCCGATTCGCGCCGCATCCTGGTCTACTACCGCCGGAGTCCCGACGGCCGGATGGTGCTGGGCGGCCGAGGCCGCATGGCGCTGCCGTCAAGCGCCGCGGATTGGGCACATTGCGAACGCGCGCTCATTCGCCTCTATCCGGCACTTGCCGGCGTCGCCATCGAAAAGCGCTGGTTCGGCCGCGTGGCGCTGACGCCGGACCACTTGCCGCATCTGCATGAGCCGGAACAGGGGCTGCTCGCCGCCGTCGGCTGCCAGGGCAGGGGCGTCGGACTGATGAGCGCGCTGGGCAAGCGCATGGCGAGCTACCTCGCGAGCGGCGATGCCAGGCAATTGCCGTTCCCGCTGTCGCCGATCAAGCCGATCCCGTTCCACGCTTTCCGCCAGGTCGGCGTCGCCGCGACCATCGCCTGGTACCGGATGCTCGACGCATTCGAGCGTTGACGCCGAGCGCGTGCAGCGCACAAGCGATTCAGCTTGACAGTTTCATGAATATGAAAAAGCATTAGCCGATTTCAAAAATCGGTGGACAGCCGCCAAACAGGCCATAAATATGTCGACCATCGCTGCAACACGGCCATTGCCGGAAAACCGCACCTCGCCGGCGTTCCGCTTCGCCATGCTGCTGCCGGGCGGGCTGGTCACTTTCTTCCTGATCCTGTTCGCGCTTGGCCTTGTGGTGTTCCTCGCCTTCCGGGGCAATGACAGCTCGCTGCTTGGCGTCGGGCTGACGGCGGAGAATTTCGTCACGGTCGCAACCGACCCGCTCTATTGGACGGTGACGCTGCGCTCGCTGGTCATTGCCGGCCTGGTGACGCTCGCCACCGTCGTCACCGCCTATCCCGTCGCCTACTATCTCGCCTTCCATGCCGGCCACCGGCGCAACCTGCTGCTCTTCCTGGTCACGCTGCCGTTCTGGACCAGCTATCTGCTGCGCGTCTTCGCCTGGAAGATCGTGCTTGCCTACAACGGCGTGCTCAACTCGGCCTTCATCGAGACCGGCCTCTGGTCGCAGCCGACGCTTGCCTTCCTCAACACGCCGGCCGCGGTGGTCGTCACGCTGGCCCACGCCTACGCGCCTTTCGCCATCCTGCCGATCTATGTGGCGCTGGACACGATCCCGAAATCGCTGCTCGAAGCCGCTTCCGATCTCGGGGCGCGGCCCTTCACCAGCTTCCGCCGCGTCGTGCTGCCCAATTCCATGCCGGGCGTGCTGGCGGCGGCGCTGGTCGTGTTCGTGCCGACGGTCGGCGACTATGTCACGCCGGCCATGGTCGGCGGTCCGGCATCCACCATGATCGGCACGCTGATCCAGTCGCAGTTCGGCAAGGCCAATGACTGGCCGTTCGGCGCCGCGCTCTCGGTCTGCGTCATGCTGGTCATCCTGTGCGTCGTCCTGGTCGCGCGCGGCGCCGACCGCAGATTTGGCAGCCGCACATGAGCACGACGCGCACTGATGCCAACGCAGGCGGCCGCTGGCTCGGCTTCTATGTGCTTGGCTATCTCGTCTTCCTCTATCTGCCGGTGCTGCTGATCCCGCTGTTTTCCTTCAACAACTCCATCCAGGCGGCGTTTCCGCTGCAGGGTTTCACGCTTGAATGGTACCGGACGCTTTATGGCAATCCGGCGCTCTCCGGCGCTTTGGCCAACAGCCTCGTCATCGGCGCCGTCGCCGCCTCCGGCGCGACGCTCTGCGGCATCACCGTCTCCTATATGGACCTTTACGGCCGCTCGCCGCTGGCGGCCACGATCAGCGCCATCGCCCGGCTGCCGATCCTGATCCCCGGCGTCATCGTCGGCATTTCGCTGTTGATCCTGGTCAACCTCATCGGCCTCGGCCCGTCGCGCGTTTCCATCGTGCTCGGCCATATCCTCGTCGCGCTGCCGACGACGGTCGTGGTGATGCGCAGCCGCTTCGCGGCCATCCCAAAAACCATTCGCGAGGCGGCGCTCGATCTCGGCGCTTCCGACTGGACGACGTTCCGGCGCGTCATGCTGCCGCTCAGCCTTCCGGCCGTGCTGTCGGCCTTCATGCTCTCTTTCCTGATTTCCTTCGACGAGTTCATCGTCGTCTTCTTCCTCGCCGGCACCGAGCCGACGCTGCCGCTCTACATCTGGAGCCAGCTTCGCTTCCCGCGCTCGCTGCCGACGGTGATGGCGCTGGGAACCGTGATCCTGACCGTGTCCTTCGTCATCGCCGCTTCCGCCGAAATCCTGCGCCATCGCGGCCTCGGCGCCGCACGCCGCAATCCAGCCTGAAACCACAACAAGGAAAGAGGAGAACGAAAATGACATTCCGCCTGAAATCGATCACCGGACACAAGGTCCGGGCCGGCCTTGCCGCGCTCGCTCTGGCGCTGTCGTCGACAGTCGCTCTGGCCGCCGACAAGCTGCAATACTTCACCTGGTCGGGCTACGAACTGCCCGACTTCAACAAGAGTTTCCTTACCGCCCATCCCGATGGCGTCGAGGCGACGATCTTCGGCGACGACGACGACGCCTTCACCAAGGTCAAGGCCGGCTTCCGTCCCGATATCGCGCATCCCTGCTACGACAAGCTGGCGCGCTGGAACAAGGAAGGCCTGCTGCAGCCGATCGACACCAAGCGCATCAAGAACTGGGATTCGATCTTCCCGGTGTTCAAGAACCTGCCCGACCTGCAGGCCGGCGACGGCAAGGTGTGGATGGTGCCGTGGGACTGGGGCAACACCTCGATCCTCTACCGCACCGATCTGGTGAAGAACCCAGAGGCGAGCTGGAACCTTCTGTGGGACAAGCAATATGCCGGCCGCATGGCGACCATCGACGCCGTGCACGACACGCCGATCGTCGCGGCGTTGCTGGCAGGTGTGAACCCCTTCGACATGACGCCTGACCAGATGGACAAGGTGGCCGAAAAACTGCGCGAGCAGCGGCCGCTGCTGTCGAGCTACACCACCGACATGACCTCTGTCGAGCAGGCGCTGGCAAGCGGCCAGCTGGTCGCCGCCATGACCTGGAACGCGTCCGCGACCTCGCTCAAGAAGCAGGGCGTGCCGGTCGAGTTCATGAAGCCGAAGGAAGGCATGCTGACCTGGGCCTGCGGTTTCGTCATGCTCAAGGACGCCAAGAACGTCGATCTCGCCTATGACTTCATCAACAGCCGGCTCGACGCCGACTCGGGCAAGTTCCTGATCCAGTCCTACGGCTATGGCAGCTCGCTTGGCACCGCCTTCGCGGGCGTGTCGAAGGAAGAACTGGACAAGCTGCAATTGCCGGCGGATCCGGACGTGATGCTGAAGAGCACCATCTTCACCGGGCCGATGAAGCAGAACGACGATATGGCCAAGATGTTCGAGAAGGTGAAGGCGGGAGGCTGAGCGCTCTTACCTTCTCCCCTTGTGGGAGAAGGTGGATCGGCGCGCAGCGCCGAGACGGATGAGGGGTGTTGGAAGGAATGAGACGTTAGCATTCCCTGGAACACCCCTCATCCGTCGCCTTCGGCAACACCTTCTCCCACAGGGGGAGAAGGGGGAGCCTGGCCGCGCTGCGCCGCGTCGGTGGAAAGACAACGAGGACCAATGCATGGACATACTTGACGAAGCGGCGGCAAAACCGAAGGACGAGGCCGACGTCCGTGTCGGCCGCCGCGTGCGGGCGCTGCGGCTCGAGCGCAAGCTCTCATTGGCCGAGCTTGCGGCCAAGGCCGGCATCTCCATCGGCGCGCTCAGCCAGATCGAGCGCGGCATGTCCTCGCTGCGCGTCAAGGTGATCTGGCCGCTGGCGGCCGCGCTGGACATCGAACCCTCCGCGCTGATTGCCGACGGCAATGAAGCGGTCAACGACCTCTATTGCGTGCGTGCCGACAAGCGGCGCTCGATCCCGGTCAAATCCGAGGGCATCGCCAAGGCGCTGCTGTCGCCGCCTGGGGCGACGCTCACCGGCATGCTGGTGACGGTCGAGGCCGGCGGCGGCACGGCGGAAGCCTACGCCCATGCCGGCCACGAATTCGGCTTGGTGATAACCGGGGAAGTCGAGCTGGTGGTGGACGCCACCACCTATGTGCTGAAGGCCGGTGACAGTTTTGCCTTCAAGAGCACGCTGCTGCATGCCTTCCGCAACCCAGGCGCCGAGCGCTGCCAGATCCTCTGGGTCAACACGACAAAACCGTCCGAGGTGCGCGATGGCGCCTGACGCGCTCGTTCGGTTACAGCAAGTCTCGAAGGTTTTCCCGGGCGGCGTGGTCGGCCTCGATGCCGTTGACCTCGACATCGCTCCCGGCGAATTCCTCACTTTGCTCGGGCCTTCCGGTTGCGGCAAGACGACGAGCCTGCGCGTCATCGCCGGCTTCGAGAGCCCGACCGGCGGCAACGTCCTGCTCGAGGGCCGCGACATCACGGGCCTGAGGCCCTTCGACCGGCCGGTCAACACCGTCTTCCAGGATTATGCGCTGTTCCCGCATATGGACGTCGCCGAGAATGTCGGCTTCGGCCTGTCGTTGCGAAAGCTGTCCGGCACCGATCAGGCCAAGCGCGTCGGCGAGGCGCTTGAGATGGTCGGGCTCGCCGACAAGATCGGCGCCCGCATCCTGGAACTCTCCGGCGGCCAGCGCCAGCGCGTCGCGCTCGCCCGCGCCATCGTCTGCGAGCCGCGCGTGCTTCTTCTCGACGAGCCGCTTTCGGCGCTCGACGCGCATCTGCGCGAGCAGATGCAGGTCGAGCTGAAGCGGCTGCAATCAAGTCTCGGCACCACCTTCGTCATGGTCACCCACGACCAGACCGAGGCGCTGTCGATCTCCGACCGCATCGTCGTCATGAACAAGGGCCGTATCGAGCAGATCGCGCCGCCGGCCATGCTCTATGATCGGCCCGCCACCAAATTCGTTGCCAGCTTCATCGGCACGATGAACCTGTTGCAGTCGCGCTTCCTCGGTCGCGACGGCGAGCGCCTGCGCTTCGCCGCTGGCGAGCTGCCGTTGGAGGCTGTCTCCGAAACAAGCGAAACACCGGCCGCGGGAGAAATACGCACCATCGGCGTGCGGCCGGAGGATCTGCTCGTTGTCACCGAGGCGGCCGACGGCACCGCGCCGGCGCGGGTCAGCGGCATCGTCTTCCATGGCCGAACGCTACGCCTTCACGCTGAGCTCGGGCGGGGGACTTCGATCGTCATCGATGCCCCGCGCCGTGCGGACGGCTTCCAATTCAGCGTCGGCGACGTGGCGCATGTCAGCCTGCGGCGCGGCGCCAACTGCCCTGTGCTCGCGAGCTGACGCGATAGAGAGCCTGGCTCTACGATGCCTTGGCGAAAAATCCCTGATAGTCGGATTTGGCCTGCAGCAGGCGCAGGATGTTCTCGCGCGAGCCGCGCACATGCGCGCGGGCGCGCTCGCCGGCCAAAGCCACATCGCCGGCGCAAATCGCATCGACGATGCCGGTATGCTCCTCGCGGGTGAGCTTCCATTCGTCCAGCCACAGCAGCTCGGTCCAGACATATTGCTGGCATTTGTCGAGGATGCCGCAGAGCATGCCGTGGAGCATCTCGTTGCCGCTGATTTCGGCGATCACCCGGTGCAGGTCGATGCCGACCTGAAGCTCCTCGAATTTTTCTCGCGTGCTGCGGTCGGGGATCGCCGCCAGCCGCTCGCATTCGGCGAGCATTTCGCGCAGCTTCGCCTTGTCGGCGGCGGTCGCGTTGGCCGCCGCCAGCTCGGTCGCGCGCCCATCGAGCAGTTCGCGGATGTCGAAGGCCTCGCGGAACATGGTCAGGTTGAATTCGGCGACTACATAGCCTTGGCGCGGACGGCCGATCACCAGGCCGTCGCGCTCGAGCCGGTTGAAGGCCTCGCGCACCGGCGTGCGGCTGACCTTCAGGCGCTCGGCGATCTCGTTTTCCGTCACGCGGCCGCCGGGCGGGATCTGCCCAGTGATGATCAACGCCTTCAGCGACTCGAAGACAGAGTCGCGCAGCGTATTCTTTCTTTCCTTGCTCAAGCGTCCCGCCTCCAACGGTCAGTCATGGATTCGCCAGTCTAGTGCCTTTCAGCGCCTGCTTGAAACAGGGCCGCTTCGACAGGAACAAACCCTCCGCGCCGCGCTTTCTTCATCGCCGCCGAAAAACGCAAGTCCCATGTTGACATCGGCTTCCGAAAAATTACACTCAAAATTGTATACAAATTCGCATACCAAATCAATGATAACGGGAACACCGGTTGGAGAAGCGAAAATGACGAAGAGACTTTGTATTCAAGGCCTGGCCGCTGCCGGGCTGCTGGCCTCGGTCGCCGTTCCGGCGTCGGCCGCCGACACCATCACCGTCGCCTCATGGGGCGGCACCTATCAGGAGGCGCAGACCAAGGCCTTCTTCGACCCGACGGCCAAGGATCTTGGCATCACCATCAAGCAGGACACCACCAACGGCCTCGACGACGTGCGCCTGCAGGTCAGCGGCAACGCCGTTAAATGGGACATCACCGAGCTCGGCGCCGACGAATGCGCGCGGGGCTCCAAGGAGGGTCTGTTCGAGAAGCTCGACTACAACGTCATCGACAAGAGCGGCATCAATCCGAAGCTCGTGCATGACGACTGGGTCGGCATCTCCTATACCTCCGTCGTGCTGATCTACCGTACCGATGTCTTCGGCGACAAAGGCCCGAAGACCTGGGCCGATTTCTGGGACGTCGAAAAATTCCCGGGACGCCGCGCGCTCTCCGGCAGCCAGGCGACGGAAACGCTGAGCGTCGCGGCGCTCGCCAAGGGCATTCCGATCGACAAGGTCTATCCGGTCGACATCGACGGCGCGCTGCAATCTGTCGACAAGGTCCGTGGTCATATCGACGCCTGGTGGACCTCGGGCGCGCAAGCCATGCAACTCGTCAAGGACGGCGAGGTCGACATGGCGAGCATCTGGAACGGCCGCGCCGGCACGCTGAGGAAGGAAGGCGCTCCCGTGAGCTTCTCCTTCGATCAGGGCGTGCTCACCGCCGACTGCATGGTCATTCCGAAGGGTTCGAAGAACAAGGACGTCGCCATGAAGGCGCTGGCCAGGTTCGTCAGCCCCGACCTCCAGGCCAACCTGCCGCTCTATGTCGACAACGGCCCGGCCAACGAAAAGGCCTTCGAGACCGGCAAGATCCCGCAGGACCGTATCAAGGACATCAACTCCGCGCCCGAGAACGTCAAGAAGCAGGTTCTGCAGGATCCGGCATTCTGGCGCGACACGCTCGTCGAGGCGACCGAGAAGTTCAACAACCTGATCCAGCAGTAACGATCGCATCGGAGCGGTGCCGATGAGGCACTGCTCCGCATCGTCTCGCGAAAAATGATCCGGAGTTGAAGGAGATGCTCTTGTCTCTCGCGCAGTCCGCGCTTCCCATCGGCATCAGCGGTATCGAGAAGCGTTTCGGCGGCGTGTCGGTCCTGCACGATCTCGGCCTCGACGTCGCCGCGGGCGAATTCCTGACGCTGCTCGGACCGTCCGGCTCGGGAAAGACGACGCTGCTGATGATCCTCGCCGGCTTCGTGCGGGCCAATGCCGGCTCCATCAAGGTCGGTGGTGAGGAGATCATCACCATGCCGCCGCACAAGCGCAACATCGGCATGGTGTTCCAGAACTACGCGCTGTTCCCGCATATGAACGTCTTCCACAACATCGCCTTTCCGCTGAAGCAGCGACGCGTGTCAGCCGCCGAAACCGCCGAACGTGTCGAGAGGGCGCTGGACCTGGTGCAGCTCAAAGGCCTCGGCGAGCGCCGCGTCGACCAGCTCTCCGGCGGCCAGCGCCAGCGAGTGGCCTTGGCCCGCGCCATCGTCTTCGAGCCGCGCATCGTGCTGATGGACGAGCCGCTGTCGGCGCTCGACAAAAACCTGCGCGAGCATATGCAGATCGAGCTGCGCAACCTGCATCGAAGGCTCGGCATGACGACGGTCTACGTCACGCACGACCAGCGCGAGGCGATCACCATGTCGGACCGCGTTGCCGTCATGAATGCCGGGCGCATCGAGCAGATCGATCAGCCCGAGGCGCTCTACGCCAGGCCGAAGACGAAGTTCGTTGCCGGTTTCATCGGCGAGTCCAACTTCATTCCTGTTGAGTGCCGCAATGGCGGCGTCTGGCATGAGGGAAGCAACCTGCGCATGAAGGACCCGGCACCGTCCGCCGGCCGGCACTTGATGGTGGTGCGGCCGGAAAAGCTTCGCCTGATCGACGGCGCGGAGCAGACGGGCGACGTCAACGCGCTGCCGGCAATTGTCGGCGACATCATCTACCAGGGCGACAGCTTCGTCTGCTACGCGACGCTCAAGGATGGGCGGCAGGTGACTTTGCGCGACTATTGCCGCCCTGATGTGCTGGCGAAATTGCCGGCGCCGGGCGAGCCGATAACGCTCGGCATCGATGCGCAAGATGTCGTTCTGGTGGCCGATCAATGAGCATCGGATCCGCCAGCCTTGATCCTGCCTGCGGGCCCGATCGTGGGCTCAACGCCGATGCTTTGCGCGCCGACGCGCGGCGGGAATCGCGTGGCCTGCTGGCACTTTTGTCGCCCGGGCTGCTTCTCGTCTTCGCCGTCATCATCGTACCGATCGGCTGGCTGTTCTGGCTCTCGCTGTTCGACGAAACCGGTCAGCTCAGCGCGGCCAATTATGCGCGCTTCTTCGAGCGGGCGTCCTATATCAAGACCTTCGTCACCACCTTCAAGGTGGCCTTCGTCGTCACCGGCGCTTGCGTCCTGTTCGGCTATCCGCTCGCCTATATGCTGTCGCAACTGCCACGCCGCGCGGCCTCGATCTGCCTGATCTTCGTCATCCTGCCGTTCTGGACCTCGGTGCTGGTGCGCACCTATGCCTGGCTGGTCATCCTGCAGCGCAAGGGCCTGGTCAACAGCTGGCTGATCGATCTCGGTGTGATTTCCCAGCCGCTGCCGCTCGCCAACAATTTTGCCGGTGTCGTCATCGGCATGACCCACATCATGCTGCCTTTCCTGGTGCTGCCGCTCTACGCCTCGATGAAGACGATCGACGTCGACTGCCTGCGCGCCGGCATGAATCTCGGCGCCAGCCCGGCCGCCACCTTCCGGCAGATCTTCTTTCCGCTGTCGCTGCCTGGCCTGGCTTCGGGCGTCGTCATCGTCTTCGTGCTTTGCCTCGGCTTCTTCGTCACCCCGGCGCTGATGGGCGGCGGCAAGGTCATCATGTGGGCCATGCGCATGGAGCAGACCACCAGCCTCTACTCCAACTGGGGTGCGGGGGCGGCGCTCGGCGTCGTGCTGCTTGCCGTCACGCTGGCGCTGCTCGGTTTCTTCCAATGGCTGCTCGGCGCCCGCGCCACCGGGGTCTGGAGCCAGCGATGAGCATGGAAAATGCCCTGCCCATCTCGCATCGGCAACGCCTCTGGCTCTACGCGCTCGGCGGGCTCGTCATGCTGTTCCTGATCGCCCCGTCGGTGATCATCGTCATCATGTCCTTCTCCGGCTCGACACTCCTGCAGTTCCCGCCGCAGGAATGGTCGCTGCGCTGGTATGAAAGCTATTTCGGCTCGGTGGAATGGCGCGACGCCACCATCGTGTCGGTCAAGGTGGCGGTGATGACGGCGGTCGCGGCAACGCTGCTCGGCACCGCCGCCGCCTACGCCATCAACGCCCGCACGCTGTGGCTGACCGGCGCCATCAACGCGCTGCTCACCGCCTCGCTGATCATCCCGGTCATCCTGATCGGCATCGGCACCTTTTTCCTCTACGCCCGCATCGACCTCAACAACACGCTGACCGGCCTCGTCATCGCGCATACCGTGCAGGCCCTGCCGCTGGTCGTGCTCACTGTCCTGTCGGGGCTGAGGTCTTATGACATGAACCAGGAGAAGGTCGCGCGCAGCCTCGGCGCCGGCCGCTTCTCCGCCTTCTTCCAGGTGACGATGCCGCAGATACGCTTCTCGATCGTCTCGGGTGCGCTATTTGCCTTCATCACCTCCTTCGACGAGGTGGTGGTGTCGCTGTTCATCTCCGGCGGCGAGACCACGACGCTGACGCGCCGCATGTTCAATGCGCTGCGCGACCAGATCGATCCGACGATCGCCGCCATTTCGACTTGCCTGATCGTGCTATCGATCGTCTTGTTGTCCCCCGCCCAGCTTTTCGGCCGCGGACGTTGAACACAGGGATACCGACAACCGCATGCGTGACTTCCAGTTTCCAGGCCGCTCGCCGGTCCGTGCCACCGAGGCGATGGCCGCGACCTCGCATCCGCTCGCCACGCTTGCCGCCATCGACATGCTTCGCTTCGGCGGCAACGCCATGGACGGCGCCGTTTGCGCGGCCGCCGTGCAAGCGGTGGTCGAGCCGCAGTCGACAGGCATCGGCGGAGACTGCTTTGTCCTCTATTGCCCGAAGGGTGAAGGGAACGTGCTTGCCTTCAACGGCTCCGGCCGCGCGCCCGGGGCCGCGACGGTCGACTGGTATCGCGAGCATGACTTCAGCGAATTGCCGAAGCAGGGCCCGCATGCAGTGACCATTCCCGGTGCGGTCGACGCCTGGTGCCGTCTTCTGGACGACCATGGCCGCAAGGGCATAACCGACGCTCTCGCCCCGGCCATTCATTATGCCGAGAACGGCTATGTCGTGCACGACCGCGTCGCTTTCGACTGGGCGGATCCGGAAACCGATCTGTCGGCCGATGAGGTGGCGGCGCGCATCTTCCTGCCCGGCGGCAAGCCGCCAAGGGCTGGGGACGTGCACCGCCAGCCGGAACTGGCGGAGACGCTGCGCACCATCGCCAAAAAGGGCCGCGCCGGTTTCTACGAAGGCGCGGTGGCCGAGGATATTGTCGGACGGCTTCGTCAGCTCGGCGGCTTGCACACGCTCGACGACTTCGCCGCGACCAAGGGCGATTACAGGACCGCGATCAGCACCTCCTATCGTGGCCACGACATCCACCAGATGCCGCCTAACAACCAGGGGCTGACCGCGCTTCTGATGCTCAACGTGCTCTCCGGCTTTGATCTCGGCAAGCTCGATCCCGACGGCGCCGAGCGTCTGCACCTCGAGATCGAGGCCGGCCGCCTGGCTTACCAAGATCGCGACGCATTTTTCGCCGATCAGGATCATGTCGACGTGCCGGTCAACGCGCTGCTTTCCAGCACCTATGCCGACCGGCTGCGCGCGGCGGTCGACCCCGAGCGCGCCATGACCGATCTGCCGCGCCTCGACCTGCCGGGCAGCGACACGGTCTATATCAGCGTCGTCGACCGCGACCGTAACGCGGTGAGCTTCATCAACTCGACCTATTATTCCTTCGGCAGCGGTGTCGTCGGCCCGAAGACCGGCGTGATCCTGCAAAACCGTGGTTCCAGCTTCCGTCTCGACCCGAAGCATCCGAACGCAATAGCGCCAGGCAAGCGGCCGATGCACACCATCATGCCGGGCATGATGACCAGGAACGGCCGCGCCGTGATGCCTTTCGGCGTCATGGGCGGCGGCTACCAGCCTTTCGGCCATGTGCATCTTTTGACCAACATGATCGACTTCGGCATGGACCCGCAGCAGGCGCTGGATGCAGCGCGCGTCTTCTACAACCACGATGTCGTCGAGGCCGAGCGAAGCGTGCGCGCCGAGACGATCGAGTGCCTGCGCCGGCGAGGCCACAAGGTGGTGGAACCGGATCATCCGCTGGGCGGCGGGCAGGCGGTGCTGATCGACTGGGAAAAGGGCACGCTGACCGGCGCCTCCGATCCGCGCAAGGACGGCCTGGCGCTCGGATATTGAGCAGCGCTGGACATCGGCCGATCGTTCGAAACATAGTCTGGAACCATGACAAACAGCGAAAACGCCACCGATCTTGCCCTTCGCCTCGCACCCGGAGCCGAGGATGCGCCGGCCATCGCCGCGCCCGAGCGGGCAGCCCTTTCGCATGGCGGGCTGCGCCGCCTGATCCGCGATACCGCGGCGCGGCTCAACGCACTCGGCATCGGCCGTGGCGACCGCGTCGCCATCGTGCTGCCGAACGGCCCGGAAATGGCGACGGCGTTCATCGCCGTGGCCGCGGCTGCCTCCACCGCGCCGCTCAATCCGGCCTATCGCGCCGACGAACTCGATTTCTATCTGAGCGATATCGGCGTCAAGGCGATCCTCGTCGGCAAGGGCGAACAGGGCCCTTCGGTCGAAGTCGCCAGGCGCCTCGGTATTCCGGTGCTGCGGCTGGTGGTGCCTAGCGGCGCCTCGGCAGGTGTCTTCACGATCGAGGGCGACCCGGTCGGACCGCCGGTCGCATCCGGACTGGCCGGGGATGGCGACATTGCGCTCCTTCTGCACACCTCCGGCACAACCTCGCGTCCAAAACTGGTGCCGCTCAGCCACGCCAATCTCGCTGCGTCGGCGGCGCATATCGGCGCGACGCTCGGCCTGACGACGTCGGACCGCTGCCTCAACATCATGCCGTTGTTCCACATCCACGGCTTGATCGCGGCAGTGCTGTCCTCGCTTGCGGCCGGCGGCAGCGTGTTTTGCACGCCGGGCTTCAACGCGCTGCGTTTCTTCCAGTGGCTCTCCGAGGCCACGCCGAGTTGGTACACGGCGGTGCCAACCATGCATCAGGCGATCCTGCCGCGTGCCGCGCGCAATCCCGAGCAACTCGCCGAAGCGAAGCTGCGCTTCATCCGCTCCTCCTCGGCGTCGCTGCCGGCGCAGGTGATGGCTGAATTGGAGGCGACGTTCGGCTGCCCGGTGATCGAATCCTACGGCATGACCGAGGCCGCGCATCAGATGGCGTCCAACCGCTTGCCGCCTGGCCAGCGCAAGCCGGGCAGCGTCGGCGCATCGGCCGGACCGGAGGTAGCCGTCATGGCGCCTGACGGGCGGTTGCTCAACGCCGGCGAGATCGGTGAGATCGTCATCCGCGGCCCGAACGTCACGGTCGGCTATGAGAAGAACCCGGACGCCAATGCCAGCGCCTTCGCGCATGGCTGGTTCCACACCGGCGACCAGGGCGTGCTCGACGAGGACAGCTATCTGCGCGTCACCGGCCGGCTGAAGGAGATCATCAATCGCGGCGGCGAAAAGATATCGCCGCTCGAGGTCGACGGCGTGTTGATGGATCATCCGGCGGTGGCGCAGGTCGTCACCTTCGCCATGCCGCATGACAAGCTGGGCGAAGAGGTCGCGGCCGCCGTCGTGCTGCGCGAAGGCCAGAGCGCCAGCGAGGCCGACATCCGTGGTTTTGCCGCGACCCGGCTCGCCGATTTCAAGGTGCCGCGCAAGGTGCTGATCCTCGACGAGATCCCCAAGGGCGCCACCGGCAAGCTGCAGCGCATCGGGCTGGCGGCCAAGCTCGGGCTCGGCTGATGCGCATCACTGTCTTCGGCGCCGGCGCCATTGGCGGCTATCTCGCCGCCAAGCTGGCGATCGCCGGCTCTGTCGATCTGTCGGTCGTGGCGCGCGGCGCGCATCTGGAAGCCATCAAGGCCGATGGCCTTCGCCTGATCGAGGGCGGCAAGGAAACGGTGGCGCCGGTGAAGGCGGCGGCGCGCGCCGAGGAACTCGGCGTGCAGGACTATGTCGTGCTGGCGTTGAAGGCGCATTCGCTGGCGCCGGCGCTTGAGCAAATCGCGCCGCTGCTGGCTGCGGGGACAGCCGTCGTCACCATGCAGAACGGCGTGCCCTGGTGGTATTTCCATAAGGCGGGCGGCGCGCTCGAAGGCACGCGCCTCGATGCGGTCGATCCTGGTGGTGCGATCTGGGAGCGTATCGGGCCGGAGCGCGTCATCGGCTCCGTCGTCTATCCGGCCGTCGAGGTCGATGCGCCCGGCGTGATCCGTCATGTCGAGGGCACGCGCTTTTCGCTGGGAGAGCCGTCGGGCGAGAAGAGCGAGCGAACCACCGCGCTGGCGCGCGAAATGGTCAAGGCAGGGCTGCAGGCGCCCGTCCGCGAGGACATCCGCTCGGAGATCTGGGTAAAGCTCTGGGGCAACCTCTCCTTCAACCCGATCTCGGCGCTCACCGGCAGCACGCTTGCGGCGATCGTCGCCGACGAAGGAACCCGCGCCGTTGCGCGCGCGATGATGCTGGAGGCGCAGGCGATCGGCGAGAGCCTCGGTGTGCGCTTCCTCATCCCGGTCGACCGCCGCATCAAGGGCGCCGGCGACATCGGCGAGCACAAGACCTCGATGCTGCAGGACCTCGAACGCGGCCGTCCGATGGAGATCGATGCATTGGTCACCGCGGTGCAGGAGCTCGGGCGGTTGACCGGCCAGCCGACGCCGACCATCGACACGGTGCTGGCGCTGGTGCGGCGGCTGGCGATCGAACGCGGGTGCTATTGACGTCACGGAGTGGGCATGCCCGCTCTTGACTCTTGTCTATGTTCCTGTTTTGTTCTTCTTAAGAAAGTTTAACAGGAGCGTTCCTCGGCCGAACGAGTTCGGATGTATCGGCAGCAAGAGTTTGATTTTGGCATGCCCATCCCTCCCTGGCAGCCCAAGCTGCCAGATCGCGTGTTCTTCGCGTTGTTTTTGGAAGCCAAGGATTATGCCGCGTTTTGGTCGTTGCAGAGACGCCTCTGCGATCTCAATGGGATAACTGGATCGCTGCTGCTGAAGGAGCGGTTTCACGTCAGCCTTCAACATGTCGGCGACTACAAAAGACTACGGTCGAAAATCGAATTCGCGGCAAGACGGTCCGGTCGGTTGGTCGAGATGCCGTCGTTCGAAATCAGGTTTGGGCATGCAGTAAGTTTCCCCGGCCGGCCAGCGGCAAGAGGCAGGCCGGCTTCGCGTCCATTCGTGCTTCTGGCCGACAATGGGCCGGTGTGCGAACTCAGTCGATTCATCGGAGTTGCGATGAAGGCGAATGGTCTCAAATCGGCGGATCATTTTGCTCCGCATATGACCTTTGCCTATGACGAGAAATTCGTCGCCAGGCAGCCCAATCGATCCAATCAGTTTTGTAGCCCGGGAGTTCCGTCTCATTCACAGCCTGCGCGGCCGCACAATATACAACGATCTGGGCTGTTGGCCGCTGATCGCCGCGTCGTAACGGCCGAGCCATTCTGCTGACACGAATTGTCACCTGTGGAGCGGCCCGCCAGTGGCAGGCGATCAATCGCTCCCCTACTTGCAACTCGTCTGAACAGGAGGAAATCATGACCACTGCCGACACTGCCAAGGATTTCACCGAACTCCTCAAGCAGGGCGACAGCCACGGCGCTGCCGCGAAATACAATGCCGACGACATCGTCAGCTACGAGGCGATGGACGGGCCGATGGCCGTCTGCAACGGCAAGGAAGCCGTGAAGCAGAAGAGCGAATGGTGGGAAGCAAACCATGAGGTCCACGGCGGTTCGATCGAGGGGCCCTATGTCAATGGCGACCAGTTTGCCTTGCGCTTCACCTTCGACATAACGCCCAAGTCGACCGGCAAACGCGTCACAATGGACGAGGTAGGCCTCTACACGGTCAAGAACGGCAAGATCAGCGAAGAGCGCTTCTACTATTGAGGCCGATTTAGCTCGCGGCGTCCCGCGTCCTTTCGCTGCATGATTTGAAGACAGACACGACGGCCAGGATGATAGTCCGGCCGCCGTGCCGTTCTCTCAAATTCTCTTCACATAGTCCGCAAGCTGGTCTGCCACTGTGCCCCAGCCGTCGAAGAAACCCATCCGTTCGTGATTGTTGCGCGTCGCCTCGTCGCGGTGGATGGCGGTGGCGGTATAACGCGTGCCATTGCCCTCGGGCGTCAAGGCGATGACCGCGGTGATGAAGGGCTCGCCGGACGGCCGGTAGCCGGGCAGCAGCGCATCGGTCCACACCAGCCGCTCGTTCGGCACGATCTCGAGATAGCAGCAATGGCGGTCGCTCACCTCCTTGCCGTCGGGCGACTGCATACGCGTGCGGAACAGGCCGCCCGGCCTGAGGTCGATCTCGCAGTCGGTGATGATCCAAGGCTTTGGCGTGAACCACTGCTTGACATGTTCCGGCGTCGTCCAGGCGCGCCATAAGAGTTCGCGCGGCGCGTCGAGGAAACGCTCCAGCGTCAGGTCCAGCTTCGGGTTCGGCTTGAACGGATAGCTCACTTTTCACTCTCCTTGAGGTTCATCACATAGGCGTCGAACTGGTCGAGGCGGCGCTCCCACAGCACGCGCTGTTCGGCGAGCCAGTTTTCCGCAAGCTTCAGCGGTTCGGGCGAGAGACTGTAGGTCCTGACGCGGCCGGCCTTTTTCGACTGCACCAGCCCGCAGCCTTCCAGCACCTTGAGGTGCTCGACGAAGGAGGGCAGGGCCATGCCGAAGGGCTCCGCCAACTCGCTCACCGAAGCGGGGCTTCTGTTCAACCGCTCCACGACACGCCGGCGCGTCGGGTCGGCAAGCGCGCGAAAAATGCCGTCGATGGGCGGCACGCTTTGGCCGACGGTCTCAAGGCCCATGGCTATTCCTTTCGCCCTAGCGTACGTTTTTGAAAGATACTTAGGAAAAAACCTTAGTGTTGGCAAGAGCCAAAACCGGGCCATCGCGAAGCGCTGGCAAAGCCGTTCCGGCGGGCTTAGGCTTCGCTCAGATTCGCAACCGCCCGAGGGCTGCCTTGACTATCACCATGTACGGCATCACCACCTGCGACACGATCAAGAAGGCGCGCGTCTGGCTGGAGAGCCATGACGTGCCGTATCGTTTTCATGACTACCGGGCCGAGGGCATCGAGGCGGAGAAGCTGAACGGCTGGGTCGGCAAGGTCGGCTGGGAAAAGCTGCTCAACAAGGGCAGCACTACGTTTCGCGAACTGCCGGACGCAGACAAGCAATCGCTCGACGAAAAGAAGGCCAAGAAGCTGATGCTCGCCAGGCCGACGATGATCAAGCGCCCGGTGCTGGAGATGGGTGAGCGGGTATTGGTGGGGTTCAAGCCGGAGGTTTACGAAGAGGCGGTGGGCGGGAAATAGGCTCGACGTCGCAATAATTATGCTTGGGCTTCCAAATATTCCGCCAGCGCTACCGCATTGTTGTGCGCCTCGTCATGCGCGCCGAAGAGCAGCGTCACCTTGCCTTCACGCAAAAGGCCATGCAGTTGCGCCACCGCATCCTTGTTTGCGTCAAGTTCGGCCCGGTACCGCTTCCGAAACTCCGGCCAGCGTTCCGGCTCGTGCCCGAACCATTTGCGCAGCTCGTCGCTCGGCGCGATTTCCTTCAGCCAAACCGTCAGCGCGGCATCCTTCTTGCTGACGCCGCGCGGCCAGATTCGGTCGACCAGCACGCGCCGGCCGTCCGCCTTCTCGGGCGGCTCGTAGACGCGCTTCGCCGCAATGTCGAAGGCCATTTTGCCTCCTTACAAGCAATTCCAGGAAAACTATGCAGCTGTTGGGCTCGGTGACTTCGCCGTAGCCTTCTGTCCGGAATTGCGCAAAATAGAGTTCCTCAGGCCCATTCGCCCTTGCGCATTACCGGCACGCGGCTGCCGTCCTTGGCCACGCCGTCGATGTCGATCTTGTCGGAGCCGATCATCCAGTCGATGTGGATGAAACTCTTGTTGCCGCCGCGCTCGGCGATCTCGGCCTGGCTGAGCGAAGCGCCGTTGACGAAGCATTTCGAATAGCACTGCCCGAGCGCGATGTGGCAGGCAGCGTTCTCGTCGAACAGCGTGTTGAAGAACAAGAGCCCGCTTTTCGAGATTGGCGAGGAATGCGGCACCAGCGCCACTTCGCCAAGGCGGCGCGCACCCTCGTCGGTGTCGAGCACCTTCTTCAGCACGTCCTCGCCCTTCGAGGCCTTGGCCTCGACGATCCGCCCGCCCTCGAAGCGCACCGAGATATCGTCGATCAGCGTGCCCTGGTAGGACAGCGGCTTGGTCGAGGAGACATGGCCTTCGACGCGCCTTGCGTGCGGCGTGGTGAACACTTCCTCGGTCGGGATGTTCGGATTGCAGGTGATGCCGTTCTTCGCCGTCGAGGCGCCGCCCATCCACTCATGGCCATCCGCCAGACCGACGGTCAGGTCGGTGCCCGGTCCGGTGAAATGCAGCGCATGGAAATTATGCTCGTTCAGCCATTTCGTGCGCTCGGCCAAGGCTGCATTGTGTGCCTTCCAGTTGCCGATCGGGTCTTCGACGTCGACCCGTGAGGCCGAGAAGATGGCATCGGCGAGCTTGACCACCGCGACGTCGTCGGGCTCGCCCGGAAACACCTGCTTGGCCCAGGCTAGATCGGGATAGGCGACGATGTTCCAGTTGATGTCGAAGCCGGTGATCTTCTCCAGCGCCGGCTGGTAGGCCATCGAATTCGCCTTGTTGGCGCGCGCCACTTTGGCCGGATCCTGCGCCGACAGCAGTGACGGGTCCTCGCCGCGCACCGCAAGCCGCGCGGCATTGTTGGCGAAGGCCTTCGCCATGCCTTCATAGAGCCAGCCGGCGGCGTGGTCGAAACCGGCATCGGTGCCGTGGCGGAAGCGCGCCAGCGTGATCTCGTCGTCGTTGAAGATCGGCGTCACCAGCCCGGCGCCCGCCTTGTAGGCATGCTCGACGATACGGCGGGTCAGCGGCAGCGCCGCGATCGAAGAGGTCAGCACCAAATCCTGTCCGGGCTGCAGCTGCAGCCCGACCTTGATGGCGACTTCCGCCAGCCGGTCGAGCTTCACCGGGTCGATGCTTGCCGAGACGCCGCGCGAATGTGTGGTCATGATCCTGCCTGCCGTGATGTTGGGGTCCAGTTCTTACATAGACCGGTGCGCTTGGCCTTTCCACCGCGATCGACTGGCCTGCTTTCAGGCATGGTCTTGAAAAGTGCGCGGCGGTTCTCGGAAGATCATGCTCAACAAGTTTATGCGGCGCTATCGAGCGCCCGGAACTGCGCCATGGTCGCCTCGATCTCCTCGCGGATCCAGGCCTTGAAATCGCGCACTTTGCGGCTTTCGCTTTTGGTCGCCGAGGTCACCAGCCAGTAGCCCAGCCCGCTCTCGGCCCTTATGCCAAAGGGCGCGACCAACCGGCCGTCGGCCAGCGCGTCGGCGGTGAGCAACTGCCAGGCAAGCATCACGCCGTGGCCGGCGATCGCCGACTCCAGGCAAAGCATCGGATCGGTGAAGCGCGCGCCCTTGAGGAAGGTGACCGGCTCGACGCCGGCCGCCTCGAACCAGCCGTCCCAACTGAACATCGCCCGCTCGTCGGTGATCGCGCAGGTCTGGGCCAGATCGCCGATCGACTTCAGCCTGGCTGCGATCGACGGCGCGCAGACCGGAAACACTTCCTGGGCAAGCAGAAGCTCGGCCCGCCCGCCCGGCCATTTCCCGTCGCCGAGCCGGATGGCGATATCGATATCGGAGCGGTCGAGATCGGCGACCCTGGCCGAGGCGTCGATGCGCAGCAGCACATTCGGATGGCGGGCGAAGTGCCGCGACAACCTGGGCAGCAGCCATTTCGAGGCGAAGGCCGGCGCCACGGAAACGACCAGCGTGCACTCGTTGGCCTCGTCGGCCAGCGCCACCGCTTGCGCGAGCTCGCGAAAGCCGGCGCTGAGCCGCATCGTGAAGGCGGCGCCGAATTCCGTCGGCACGAGCCCGCCTGGCGTCCGTTCGAACAGCGCCTGGCCAAGCTGGCTTTCAGTGCGTTTGACCTGCTGGCTGACGGCGCTGACCGAGACATTCAGTTCGGCCGCCGCTGCGGCAAGCGATCCCAGCCGGGCGACGGTTTCCACGGCGCGCAGGCCGTTGAGATGGACGCGGTTCAGCATAGCCATTCAGTTTTTCTAAAGCGAACAGAGCGAAATCTCAATTGAAACTCGACAGCAAAAGGCAGAATTTAGCGGGAATAGCCTTGAGCCAGAAGGTTGTCCCATGAAGATTTTATCTTTTCTGAAAGGGCTTTCCGGCGCCGAGGCGAAGCCACGCGATGACGGCGAGATCGCCCGCTGGGTCACCGATCCTCTGTCGCATCCAGTGCTCGACACCATGTCGGAGCGTGAGCTCGGCGATATGCCGTTCCGGCTGACCGCCGGCCGCACCGCATATGAGACCATGGGCCCGACCCGTCTCTGAGGTCATTCGCTCCGATGGCGGGCCGCGCTGGCCCAACGCAAGCACATTGTTTCGCTCGCGCACAAATTTATTGTGCGCCGCAATGAACGCCTCGCCATCTCCCTTGCGTCTCGCCCTTGCCGGCATGGTCGCTCTCGCCGTCGCCCAGGGCATTGGCCGATTCGTCTATACGCCGATCCTGCCTGGCATGATGGAGGGATTGCATCTGACGCCGGCCGATGCCGGCTGGATCGCTTCGGCCAATTATCTCGGCTACCTCATCGGCGCGCTTGCCGCGGCCGGCGGCTGGGCGCATGGCCGCGAGCGCATGCTGATGTTCGCCGGCCTCGCCGCCAGCGCCGTGCTCGCGGGGCTCATGGGGCTCAACGAGACGATGGCCTCCTTCCTCGTCATCCGCTTCCTCGCCGGCCTCGCCAGCGCCTTCGTCATGGTGTTCATGGCCTCGATCGTCTTCAGCCACCTGGCAGCGGCCGGCCGCGGCGATCTGCAGGCGCTGCATTTCGGCGGCGTAGGCTTTGGCATAGCCGCGTCCTCCGCGCTCCTGGCGATCCTCGTCTCCGAACATGCCGGCTGGGCCGCCGGCTGGCTCTGGTCGGGAGTGCTCTCGGCGGTTGGCCTGTTCGTCGTCATGCTGCTTGCTGGCTCGACCACGCCGGCCAATGGCGTTGACGGGCCAGAGCCGGCGTTGCCGAAGAACCGGTCCCTGGCCAAGATGATCCTCGCCTACGGGCTGTTCGGCTTCGGCTATGTGGTGACGGCCACTTTCCTGGTCGCCATCGTTCGCCAGGGCGGCGGCGGGCGCGTCTTCGAGGCCACCGTCTGGATGGTCGCCGGCCTTGCCGGCTTCCCCTCGACCTGGTTCTGGCAGAAGCTTGCCGGCCGGATCGGGCTCTATGCCGCTTATGCGGTTACCTGCCTGATCGAGGTGGTCGGCGTCACCGCCAGCGTCGTCGTCAAAGGCGCCGCCGGACCGCTGATCGCCGGCGTCCTGCTCGGCGGCACCTTCATCGCCATCACGGCGTTGGGGATACAGATGGGCAGACAGCTCGCACCGCAGGCGCCGCGCCGCATCTTCGCGGTGATGACGGCAGCCTTCGGTCTCGGTCAGATTATCGGCCCGGTCGCCGCCGGCCTGCTCGCCCAGGCTTCGGGCAATTATGTGCTTGCCTCGGTCATTGCGGCGGCGGCATTGCTGGCCTCCGGCGTCATTGCCTGGTCGGCTGCGCCAAAATCGCCATGATTGGTGGTCTTGCTTGGTGCCGGGCATCGGGCAGGGCATTTTCTTTCCCACTAATGTGTGACTTTATGCCCGCCGAACAGCAACGCCGCTGATTTGCGGTCAGACCGAGGAAACCAGCCACAGTGTTCGTATCTTTCTTCCCGCAGCCGAAGCTCTTCTTCACCTCGGCCGCCGCCTGGAGCCTTGCCGCAATCCTGTTCTGGTTTTTCGGGGGAGAACAACTGGGCTCGGTCGTCGGCCTCCCGCCGGCCGCGGCGGACGTCCCGACCATCATCGGCATCGCGGTCCTGTGGTCGAAGCCGTTCCTGTGGTTCTATATCTACTTCGTGGCCTGCGTGGCGGTCTTCTATGCATTCTGGAGCTGGTACGCCCCGCATCCATGGCAGAACTGGTCGATCCTGATGACCGCTGTCATCCTGTTCTTCATCTATTTCAACGTTCAGGTCAGCGTCGCCATCAACAATTGGTATGGTCCGTTCTTCGACTACGTGCAGGGCCTGATGTCGGGCACGGGGAAATCGACCGACTCGGAATTTTACATAGGATTGGCCGATTTCTCCTGGCTGGCGCTGGTCGGCATGAACGTGCAGGTGATCAACGCCTTCATCGTCAGCCACTGGATCTTCCGCTGGCGCACCGCGATGAACGATTACTTCGTGACGAATTGGGGCCGGCTGCGCCACATCGAAGGCGCCTCGCAGCGTATCCAGGAAGACACGATGCGCTTTTCGCAGATTATGGAGGACCTTGGCTCGACCTTCGTTCAGTCGATCATGACCCTCATCGCCTTTCTGCCGGTTCTGATTCAATTGCAGGCCCATATTACCGAGCTGCCGATCATCGGCGCGGTCCCGCAGCCTTTGGTCGTTGCCGCATTGGGCTGGTGTTTGTTCGGGACGATCTCCGTCATGGTGGCGGGTCTCAAGCTGCCGGGCCTGCAGTTCCGCAACCAGCGTGTCGAGGCAGCCTATCGCAAGGAACTCGTCTACGGTGAAGATCATGCCGACCGGGCTCAGCCGGCGACGACCACACAATTGTTCGCCAATGTCCGACAAAATTATTTCAAGCTATATTTCCACTATATCTATTTCAATGTTGTTCGTTACACCTACCTGCAGGCGGACGGCATCTTCTCGTTGCTCATCCTGGGGCCCTCGCTGGTTGCGCATAAGATCACGTTCGGCGCCCTGAACCAGATATCGAACGCGTTCGGCAAGGTGACGAATTCGCTGCAATTCCTACTGAATTCCTGGTCGACGATCGTCGAATTGCAGTCGGTGCACAAACGTTTGCGTGCCTTCGAGGCGACGCTGCAAGGCGAGCAACTGCCGGTTGTCGATCAGCATTATCTAGAACGCGAGCAAGCTGGCATGCGTCCGGAAGATCAGCCGGCAAGTTAGAGCAATTCCAGGAAAAGTGTGAGCGGTTTTCCGTCCGGAATTGCGTCAAAACAAAGCGATAAAGCGGTTCGCCGTTTCGGTGAAACGCTTTGGAGCGCGGCTATGTCCAGTCAGCCGCCCACGGTCGCCAGCGTCTCGCCGCCACGCTGCCCCGCGATATAATCGCGAAAACTGATGCACTCGACTTGCGACATCACGCAGACCTCGCCGGCGAAGCGCTCCAGCGCGTTCCAGTAGGCGCCGTTGTTCATCAGCGTGAAGTGGAAGCCGAGCTCCAGTGGCAGGCGCTTGCCGTTGTACTCAGCTTCGAAAGCGGCGTGGAATGCCTGATAGGCGCGTTCGGTGAATTCGTCCGCCATCGCCGGCTTCTCGGTGCCGCCCGAGTGGCGGACATAGAGATTGTAGTCCATGGCGACCACCGGCTTCGCCTTCGGTCCTTCCGGGACAAGCGGCAGGGCGAAATGGGCTATGCCGTTCCTGGTTGGCGGCAGGTCGGGGCCGTTCGAGACGCCGCTTGCGTCATATTGGAAGCCGGCTTCGGGCAGCGCCTCGTAAAGTGCGGCGTCGGTTGAAAGATAGGGCGCGCGAAACCCGACCAGGGCATGATGCGCGAAATCGTGCCAGTCGGCCGGCTCCGGGATGCCGTTGATCGCATAGGCGTTTTCGAAGATGCGCCGGACGGAGGCGAATTCGGCCAGCCAGTCGGCCTTGCTCCACGCCTTGCCGTCGAAATGGCCGCAGGCATGGCTGCCGATGTCGTGGCCCTCGGCAGCCGCAAGCCTGATCTGTTCCAGCCGCTCGGCGACGTCCTGTTTCGAGGCGCCGAAGCCGACATTGGATTTGCCGGCGGCCTTGCCGGGGCCGGCATAGTACTGCCGTGTTTCCGGCGAGAGCAGAAAGACGCAGGACAGGAAATAGGTGAAATGCGCGCCCGTGCGCTTTGCCAGCGCCCGGCTGCGCTCCCATTGCGAGATATCGCGCGCGGCGTCGAACGAGATCAGCACGACCTGCTTGGGCCTGGCAGGCGAAACGGCTGGCGATTTCGGCGGATCGGCGAAAGCGGAGCTGGCGCAGGCAAGCGCGGCGAGACCGAACGCAAGGACGCGGTACGAATGAAGCATTGGCAAATTTCTGGCAGGAGCCCCTCGGCTGATCTGAAGCCGGCTATCGCGCAAATGTGGCGCGGGTGCGTTCAGGCGAGCCTCGTGGGCGCCGGCACTCTGCACCGATTTTCCGGCCGGCCCCCTTCCATGCCGGCGAAATTTCGCTAAAACGCGGGCTCAAGAAGCGCCCCAACCGGGGCCGCAATGGTTTTGATTGATGTCGGACGACAGTTTTATCCGCGAAGTCAACGAAGAGATTCGTCGCGAGCAGGCGCATGCGCTGTGGGATCGTTTTGGCCCGGCCATTCTCGGCATCGCCATCCTGATCGTGCTGGGTACTGCCGCCGTCGTTGGCTACCGCTATTGGGACGAGACCCGCGCCAACCGTTCGGGCGACGCCTTCTCGGCGGCGTTGAAGCTCGCCAATGACGGCAAGAACGACGAGGCGATCGCCGCGCTCGACCAGCTGGAGAAGGACGGCTACGGCGCCTATCCGCTGCTCGCCCGCATGCGCGCCGCGACCGTCAAGGCCGATAAGGGCGACGTCGACGGCGCGGTCAAGGATTTCGACGAGGTCGCGGCCGACAACGCCATTCCCGCCGGCATCCGCGACATGGCGAGGCTCAGGGCAGCGCTGCTGCTCGTCGACCACGGCTCCTACGCCGATGTTTCCAGCCGGGTCGAGTCGCTTACCGCCGACACCAATCCGCTACGCCATTCGGCGCGCGAAGCGCTCGGCCTTGCCGCCTGGAAGGACGGCAAGTCCGCGGATGCTCTCAAACTGTTCGACCAGATCTCTTCGGATGACGGCGCCCCGCGCAATGTGCGCCAGCGGGCGCAACTGATGTCCGAGCTGATCCGCGGGTCGGGCAACGTGTCGTGACCTTAGATGGGTTTCAAAGTCGCCATCATCGGCCGGCCTAACGTCGGCAAATCGACTCTTTTCAATCGGCTGGTCGGAAGGAAGCTGGCGCTTGTCGACGACACGCCGGGCGTGACGCGCGACCGGCGCGTGCATGCCGCCAAGCTCTACGATCTCTATTTCGACGTCATCGACACCGCCGGCTTCGAGGATGCGGCGGCTTCGACGCTGCCCGGCCGCATGCGCCAGCAGACCGAAATCGCCATCCGCGAAGCTGACCTCATCTTCTTCACCGTCGACGCCAAATCCGGCCTGATGCCGGACGACCGCACTTTCGCCGACGTGGTGCGCAAATCCGGCAAGCCAGTGGTGCTGGTCGCCAACAAGGCCGAGGCGCGCGGCGCTCAAGGGGGGATGCTGGAGGCCTGGGAACTCGGCCTCGGCGAGCCGATCCCCGTCTCGGCCGAGCACGGCCAAGGCCTGCCCGACCTGCGCGACGCGGTGATCGCCGCGCTCGGCGAGGAACGCGCCTTCGGCGAGGACGAGGACGAGGCGGGCGACGAGATCGCCGCCAGCGAGGTGCTGATCGGCGAGGACGTCGCCGATCCGGATGCCGAACCCGCCTATGACGACACCAAGCCGCTGCGCATCGCCGTCATTGGCCGCCCCAATGCCGGCAAGTCGACACTGATCAATGCGCTGATCGGCGAAGAGCGGCTGCTCACCGGTCCGGAAGCCGGCATCACGCGCGATTCGATCTCGGTCGACTGGGACTGGCGCGGTCGCCACATAAAACTGTTCGACACCGCCGGCATGCGCCGCAAGGCCAGGATCCACGAAAAGCTGGAAGTGATGTCGGTGCAGGACGGCCTGCGCGCCATCCGCTTTGCCGAGATCGTCATCATCGTGCTCGACGCCACCATTCCCTTCGAGAAGCAGGACCTGCAGCTCGCCGACCTCATCATCCGCGAGGGTCGCGCGCCGGTGATCGCCTTCAACAAGTGGGACCTGATCGACAATCCGCAGGAGCTTCTTGCCGAGCTGCGTGAGAAGACCGAGCGGCTGCTGCCGCAGGTGCGCGGCATCCAGGCGGTGACGGTTTCGGCCGAGACCGGGCGCGGCCTCGACCGGCTGATGGAAAGCGTCATCAAGACACACAAGGTCTGGAACAGCCGTGTCTCCACCGGCAAGCTCAACCGCTGGCTGGAAGGCATCTTGGCGCATCATCCGCCGCCCGCCGTCGCCGGCCGCCGGCTGAAGGTCAAATATGTCACCCAGGCCAAGACCCGCCCGCCGGGCTTCGTCGTCTCCTGCTCGCGGCCGGACGCGATGCCGCAATCCTACGTCCGCTATCTGACCAACAGCCTGCGCGAGGCCTTCGACATACCCGGTGTGCCGATCCGCATGGCGCTGCGCACCTCGGACAATCCGTTCGCGGGTAGGGCGAAGAAGCGCTGAGGCTTATCCTCCTTCGCGGGGTAAAATCCTCGCCACGCTGGCGGGACAGCACCCCCCTCTGCCCTGCCGGGCATCTCCCCCGCAAGGGGGGAGATCAGCAGCTCCGCTGACGGCGCTCGTCCTGCAACGTCGGCGATTGGCGAAAGCGGTGGCGACATCCAATCTCCCCCCTTGCGGGGGAGATGTCCGGCAGGACAGAGGGGGGTGTGACGGAACGCGACGCCGGATGCTTCGGTCCGCGACGCTGCGTGTCCGAAGACTAAGCAACCTTAGGCAGCCTCTCTTTCATCTCCGCCCCCTCCGGCAGCGTCTCCACCACCGCCTGCAGCAGTATCTCCGCCAGCCGCGCCGCCACCGGATCGAGCTCGGCGTCCTTCTGGTGCAGATGCAACGCCATCGTCGGCAAGGCCGGCAAATCGAGGACTCCCGGCGCGAGCGCCCTGACATTGGCGGGCAGGCCGATATCGGTGCGGATCGTCAGGCCGAGGCCTGCCGCCACCGCCGCCCAGATGCCGCCGAGGCTGGGGCTCGAAAAGGCCATGCGCCAGGCGAGACCGGCGCGGTCGAGCGTTTCGGTCGCCACCGTGCGCAGCAGGCAGGGCGCCTCGAACACCACCAGCGGCAGCGGCTCGCCATTGCGTGGGCTTGCCTCGATCGGCTTCGCCGGGCCGATCCAGCGCGCCTGCACGTCGGCGACATGCCGGCTGTAGGGCAGGGTCATGCCGTCATGCCACGCGAGCGCGATGTCGAGATTGCCGGAAAGGACACGCTCGGCAAGTTCGTGGCTGCGTCCGATCCGCGCCTCGATGCGAACCTTGGCATGCGCGCGGGCGAAGCGGCCGAGCACGCTGGGCAGCACGGCCTCGCCAAAATCCTCCTGCAGGCCAAGCCGCACCCAGCCTTGCAGCTCGACGTCGCGAATGGCGGCAGCCGCCTCGTCGTTGAGCTCGATCAGCCGCCGCGCATAGCCGAGCATGCTCTCGCCGGCTTCGGTGAGCGCCAGGCCGCGCCCCGCCTTGCGGAAGACCGGCGTTGCCGCCTGTTCTTCCAGCTTCTTCAATTGCGCGCTGACGGCGGAAGTCGATCGTCCCAGCCGTTCGGCCGCCTTGGCGAAGCTGCCCAATTCCATGCCGGTGACGAAGGTTCTGAGGACATCGAGGTCGAATGTGACGCGGCGCATCGGGATTGTCCTGATTTTTAGGATTGTCGATCAAAAACTTCCTGATTTTATGAATGAAGCTATGGCGCTACATCCCGTCCGTCAAGCCGTCAGCGGCCGTCACGGGAATGGAACCATGTCCGCCATCGTCACACGAAACGACTGCCAGCCGGCCGCGGGGAACATTGCCGCCAACCCTGCTCGCCGTACCTTCGGACCAAATCATCGCTGGAAAGTGCTGGGCATCGGCGTCGCTGCCAATGCCGGCTTCTCCGCCACCTTCTCCGGCATTCCGGCCACCGCGGTGGTGATGCGCCAGGGTTATCATCTCGGCAATGCCGAACTCGGCCTCGCGCTCGGGCTACTCGGTCTCGGCGTGGCGCTGAGCGAACTGCCTTGGGGCGTGCTCACCGACCGCTGGGGCGACCGCCGCGTGCTGTTGACCGGGCTCGGCGCGACGGCGGCATGGCTTCTCCTCATGGCAATGCTCGTCGTCCCGACGAAGACTGTGATCCCAGGCGTCGCGCTGCTGTCGGCGAGCCTGCTCGTCGCCGGCCTGCTCGGCGGCAGCGTCAACGGCTCTAGCGGCCGCGCCATCATGGGTTGGTTCGGCGAGGGCGAACGCGGCTTTGCCATGAGCATCCGGCAGACGGCGGTGCCGCTCGGCGGCGGGCTGGGCGCGCTCGTCCTGCCATCGCTGGCGCTCGGCTTCGGCTTCACCGCTGTCTTCGGCCTGCTGGCGGTCGTGTCCGCTCTCTCGGCCTATTTTGCCTGGCGCTGGCTGCACGAACCGCCGGTCGAAGGCGGCGGTCGCGCCGCCGCCGCGACGAGCGGTCCGGCGCCCTTGCGCAATATCGAGGTCTGGCGCATCTCGATAGCCATCGGCCTGCTCTGCTTTCCGCAGGTCGCGGTGCTGACTTTTGCCTCGGTCTTCCTGCACGACTTTGCCGGCATGGGCACCTGGGTGACCAGCGCCAGCCTCGGTGCCGTGCAGACCGGCGCCATGGTGATGCGCGTCTGGAGCGGGCGCTTCACCGACCGTCACGGCAACCGCCGTCCGTTCCTGAAATTCTGCAGCGCATTGAGCGCGCTGGCCTTCCTGGTGCTCTGGCTGCTGGTGATCGGCGCCGCTGGACTCCCGGCGCTGGTGCCGTTGCTTCCACTGATGGTGGTCGTCGCCGGCATATCCGTCTCCGCCTGGCACGGCGTCGCCTATACCGAGCTTGCCACACTTGCCGGCGCCGGCCATGTCGGCACCGCGCTCAGCCTTGCCAACAGCTTCGTCTTCATCGGCTTCTGCCTTGTGCCGATCGCCATTCCGTGGCTGCTGGTGTTCTTCGCATGGCCGGGCGTCTGGCTGGCGGCGGCGATCTGCGCGGCGGTCGCCTGGCCGATCTTCCTGCGCCAGGCCTGATTCTTCGCCGGCCGGAGCAATTCCAGGAAAGCCGGCGCAATTCCAGGAAAAGTGTGAGGCGGTTGGGGCTCGGCGACGTCGCCGTAGCCTCCGCCCGCAATCGCGTCAAACAAGAACTCTTGCCGCGAAAACGGCAAGCCGACCTTGCCTCAAACATGAAAAGAACATGATCAATGTCGTTAACCCCGCATCAAGGTTAATGCTTCATTTTGGCTCTCCGGGGTCAGTAGCGTTCTGGAGAGTTCAGTGCATCGACGCGTTTCAATGCGGCTTGCCGCCGCCGCCGCCGTTGCGAAAAGACGTTGCTTCCTTTCTCCTTTGGTGCTCGGGCTCGGCATTTGGATCGGCTTTCCGTCGGTCGTCGCCTATCAGGACATGACAAGCCTGATTTCCGGCCTGGAAGCGCCCAACGCCCGCTGGAACGCCTATATCGAGAAATCCGCCGCCGGCTCGGTGCATGCCGCTGAAATGCCCTTCGTCGATACCACCGCCACCGGCTCGATCTCCGGCTCCGGCGTGAACCTGCCGGGCGTGGGCACCGTCGCCTTCCGCGGCAAGGGCAGCGCCACGGGCGCGACGCCCGACGAGGACCGCGTCATGCGCGCCGACAAGAAAGGCCGCATCGTCCAGGTCTCGCCGGTAACGCCGCCCAAGAATTTCAGCGCCGGCTCGATTTTCGAGCGTACGTCCTCGCTGCTTCGCCGCAGCATGGACAGCGGGCTGAAGCTCACCTTCGCCAAGCCCGGGATCAAGGGCAAGGAAGTTCAGATCGCCCAGGCCTTCCATCTGCGCGAGGATAAGAAACTCGACCCCGATCTGCCGGCCGCACTTGTCGCCCTCGTCAACAACGACAAGCCCGATATTCTTGCCACCGCCTATGCCCAGTCGGCGCCCGACTACGCCAAGGCCTCGCCCTTCGAGGCGCTGCTGCAGGACGATCCGAACGATGGCCGCTTCATCCCGCCAATGGGCGAGGGCGACCACGCATGGCTGCAGAATCCGCTGCCGGCCAGCGTCTTTTCCCAACCTGAGCAGGTCTGCCTTGCCAAGGGCATCTATTTCGAGGCGCGCAGCGAGCCTGTCCGCGGCCAGGCGGCGGTCGCGCAGGTGATCTTGAACCGGGTCCGCAATCCGGCCTATCCGAAGACCATCTGCGGCGTCGTCTACCAGAACGACAACTGGTTCAACCGCTGCCAGTTCTCCTTCGCCTGCGACGGCAGGAAGAAGAGCATCACCGACCAGGCTTCCTACAAGACCGCGCAGGAGGTCGCCATGGCGGTGACCGCCGGCAAGATCTTCATTCCCGAGGTTGGTTCCTCGACGCATTATTACGCCAACTATGTCCATCCGGGCTGGGCGCGCGCCATGCACAAGATGACCAGGATCGGCCTGCATATCTTCTATCGCACCTATGGTGGCGGCTGGAGCTGAGCCGTTAGGCGGCTCGAACCGAACCGCTTGTTCGACGGCTCCGGCTATGCTTCGTCCGGCCCCCGGCGCGTCCCGGCGGACGCGCCTTGTCGCGCGGATTCGCGCCGAGTCCTCACGCGGGCGTGAAGGGCACGATGTCGCACCTCGATAAACCGTTGATTTAACTACTGAAAATACATCACTTCGAAGTTCCGCCCGTGGCTTGACGGGCGCGGACCCGCTAACTATGTTGCCGGCGACTTTAGAAGCGGACGGACGGCAATCGTCTGCCCGGGCAGGGGGGTTGCGATGGCCGACAAAACCGGGCCAGACGGAACCGGAGAAACCGGCCGCGGCAGGCAGCCAGAAGCCACCATCCGCGACGACGAACTTGAGCGCCGCCGGCGCGATCTCGAAGCATCGCTTGCAACGAGACGCACGGACCGGCTCGAGGGGAAAGACGAAGCGAGAGCTGTGGCCGGTTACGGTCAGGCGCTGAAACTGTCCAGCGAGTTCATCGCCGGAGTGGTGGTTGGTGTCGGCTTGGGCTGGATCATCGACCGCCTGGCGGGAACAGCGCCCTGGGGTCTGATCGTCGGCCTTCTGCTGGGCTTTGGCGCCGGTATACTCAATGTCCTGCGTTCGGCGGGACTGACATCGGAATTCGGCCAGGGCGGCAAGCCGCGTGAGCCGAGGCAATGAAGTGAGGCGCCGCAAGGCGCTAAAGTGAACTTAAGAAGCCGGTTGTGGCTTTGACGGGGATTTAAAGTGGCTGCTGACAAGGTCGATCCGATCCACCAGTTCCAGATCCATCCGATCATCCCGATTCACATCGGCGGCTACGACGTTTCCTTCACCAACTCCTCCCTGTTCATGGTCGCGACGATCCTCGTCGCTTCGGCCTTCCTTTATATGAGCACCGCCAGCCGGGCCCTCATTCCGGGTCGCCTGCAGTCGGTGTCCGAGATGGCCTACGAGTTCGTCGGCAACATGCTGCGCGATGCCGCCGGCAAGCAGGGCATGCAGTTCTTCCCGCTGGTGTTTTCGCTGTTCATGTTCGTGCTGGTCGCCAACCTGATCGGCCTCTTCCCTTATTTCTTCACCGTCACCAGCCACATCATCGTCACCTTCACGCTGGCGATCTTGGTCATCGGCACGGTCGTCGTCTACGGCTTCGCCAAGCATGGCTTCGGCTTCCTCAAGCTGTTCGTGCCGCAGGGCGTGCCTGGCTATCTTCTGCCGCTGGTGGTGGCGATCGAAATCATCTCTTTCGTTTCGCGGCCCGTCAGCCTGTCGGTTCGTCTTTTCGCCAACATGCTGGCCGGCCACATCACGCTGAAAGTATTCTCGGGCTTCGTCGTCAGCCTCAGCGCGTTCGGCGCCCTGGGCATCGCCGGCTCGGTGCTGCCGCTTGCCATGGCGGTTGCGCTCTCCGCGCTCGAATTGCTGGTCGCCTTCCTGCAGGCCTATGTGTTCGCTGTGCTGACCTGCATGTACCTGAACGACGCTCTGCATCCGAGCCACTGATCGATTTTACCGGCGCCCCGGCGCCAGCATACCCAACGTACCAACTGCAACGAACAAGCTAAACACAGGAGTTTTGAAATGGACGCAACTGCAGCAGCTGCTATCGGCGCTGGTATCGCCTGCATCGGCATGGGCGGCGCGGGCATCGGCCTCGGCAACATCTTCGGCAGCTACCTCTCGGGCGCCCTGCGCAACCCGTCGGCTGCTGACGGCCAGTTCGGCCGCCTGATCTTCGGCTTTGCCGTGACCGAAGCTCTGGGCATCTTCTCGCTCCTGATCGCCCTGCTCCTGGTCTTCAAGTAAGAGCCAGAGCTGACGAAAGGGGCCGCATGGTGCGGCCCCGTTCCATGGACAGGGGAATGAGATGTTCGTGACATCTGCCTATGCGCAAGAAACAGCGCCGGCCGCGGCCGAGGGCGATACGCATGCGGGCACCGCTGTGCCTGCGGCGGAGCATGAAACGTTCCCGCCGTTCGATGCCAAGACCTTCCCGTCGCAGATCCTGTGGCTGGTCATCACCTTCGGGCTCTTCTACCTGTTCCTGAAGCGGGTTGTGATGCCGCGTCTTGGCGCCATCATCGATGTCCGCAACGACCGCATCACCCAGGATCTAGACCATGCCGCGAGGCTGAAGGGCGAGGCCGATGCCGCCGTTGCTGCCTATGAGCAGGAACTGGCGGAAGCCAAGGCCAACGCCAACAAGATCGGCCAGCAAGCGAACGACGCAGCCAAGGCTGACGCCGAGGGCACGCGCAAGAAGCTCGAGGCCGAGCTTGAGAAGAAGCTTGGCGAGGCCGAGGCGAGCATCGCCTCGATCAAGGCCAAGGCGATGAAGGAAGTCGGCACCATCGCCGAGGACACCACGTCGGCCATTGTCGAGGCGCTTGTCGGCGGTAAGACCGACAAGTCCGAGATCGCGGCCGCGGTTAAATCCGCGAGCCGGTGAGGAGCGGGATCATGGACGCCACATCACTTGCCACGCTCTGGGCCGCCATCGCCCTGTTCATCTTCCTCGGCGCCATCATCTATCTGAAGGTGCCGGGCATGCTCACCAAGTCGCTCGATGCCCGCGCGGCCAAGATCAGCGGCGAGCTCGAAGAGGCCCGCCGCCTGCGCGAAGAGGCCCAGCAGCTGCTTGGCCAATACCAGCAGAAGCGCAAGGAAGCCGAGAAGGAGGCCGCCGACATTGTCGCGGCCGCCAAGCGCGAAGCTGAGCTGCTAGCTTCCGAGGCAGCCAAGAAGACCGAGGACTATGTCGCCCGGCGCACCGCGCTTGCCGAGCAGAAGATCAGCCAGGCCGAGCGCGAAGCGGTCAGCGAAGTGCGCGCCAGCGCCGTCGACATCGCCGTCGAGGCCGCCCGCGCGCTGCTCGCTGCCAAGGTCGATGCCAAGGCAGGAGCCGATCTGTTCAAGTCGGCGCTGCAAGACGTGAAGTCCAAGCTGAACTGAGCGTTTCTGCCATCGCTAACATGAAGCCGCCTGGGCAACCCCGGCGGCTTTTTTGTTGGGGAAGGACGCGAGGCGCCGGAGCTGCCAATCTTCCCCACACGGGGGAGATCGGCTGTCGCCGTCGCCTACTCCAGCCCGGCGAGGCTCTCTTCTTCTTCCGCCACCTCGGCCCCGCCTAGCCGGAACGGCGCGAACGAGGCACGGTGCAGCCTTACCACCGGCCCATGCGCCTCGATCGCTGCCCGGTGCCGGACCGTCGCATAGCCCATATGCACTTCGAAGCCGTAGCGCTCATGATGCCCGCCGCAGCCGCACATCATGCGGTCGCGCATCACCTTGGCGACGATCGACGCGGCGGCGATCGACTGCGAGCGCTGGTCGCCCTTGATGAGCGCCCGGCCTTCACAGGCGAGACCAGGCGGGATGTCGCGGCCGTCGGCCAAGGCGAGTTTCGGCTGCAGCGAGAGGCAGGCGGCGGCGCGGCGCATCGCTTCCAGGCTGGCTTTCAGGATGTTGCTGTTGTCGATGCCTTCGGCGCTGATCGAGGCCATCGAGACACTCAGCGCCGAGCCGAGAATTTTCAGGAACAGCGCCTCGCGCTGCAAATGGGTGAGACGTTTGGAATCGTCGAGGCCTTCGGGAATATTGGCGGGGTTGAGCACCACGGCTGCGGCCACCACCGGCCCGGCGAGCGGGCCGCGGCCTGCCTCGTCCATGCCGGCGACCGGCCACAACCCATCGGCCATCGCCTTCGTCTCGATAGAGAAGTCGGGCTTCTCGACCATTTCAAAGAGAAGCGGAGAATGGGAACGCGTGCGAGCCATGGTGCGGCAAGGTTCGCATCGGCTCCGATTCTCCGCAAGTCCTTCCGGGTCGGATGGGGCGTCGGACCGGGAAGGCACCGTCTCACGGCCGGGGGACAAGGGCCGGACGGAATTCTTTCGCAATTCCAGGAAAATCGCTTTGCCTGGAATTGTTTAGCGGGCCGGCCGTCATGGCCGGCGTGGTGTTCAAAGCAGCATCAATTGCTCGCCGGCACCGGAGCCTGCGACGAATTGGTCGGTACGGAGATGCCGCCGCTCGACATTGAGGCCGAGCCGCTTGGCGGCGATCTCGAAGCGTCGGCCGATCTGCCAGGCATAGGGACCGGCGCCCTTCATGCGCTTGCCCCATTCGGAATCGTAATCCTTGCCGTCGCGCATCGAGCGGATCAGCGACATCACATGCCGGTAGCGGTCCGGATAATGGCGCAACAGCCAGTCCTTGAAGATCGGCGCCACCTCGAGCGGCAGGCGCAGGATGACGTACCCGGCTTCCCGAGCGCCCGCGGCACGCGCCGAATCGAGGATGCGCTCCATCTCCGGATCGTTGAGGCCGGGGATAATCGGCGCCACCATCACCGATGCCGGAATGCCGGCATCCGAAAGCTGCCTGATCGCCTCCAGTCGCTTCGTCGGCGTCGATGCGCGCGGCTCCATGGTGCGCGCCAGCATGCGGTCGAGCGTCGTAACCGACAGCGCCACCTTGGCAAGGCCGCGCTCGGCCATGCGCGACAGGATGTCGATGTCGCGCGTCACCAACGCCGACTTGGTGACGATGCCGACCGGATGGCCGCGCGCCTCCAGCACCTCGAGGATCTCGCGCATGATGCGGTATTGCTTCTCGATCGGCTGGTAGGGATCGGTGTTGGTGCCGATGGCGATCGTGCGCGGCTGGTAGCCGGGCTTCGACAACTCCCGATCCAGCATGCGCGCCGCATCCGGCTTGGCGAAAAGCTTCGATTCGAAATCGAGCCCCGGCGACAGGCCCATGAAAGAATGCGTCGGCCTGGCGAAGCAGTAGACGCAGCCATGCTCGCAGCCGCGATAGGGATTGATCGAACGGTCGAAGGAAATGTCCGGCGATTCGTTGCGGGTGATGATGGTGCGGGGCTTTTCGACCTGCACCTCCGTCTTGAAGGGCGGCAGCTCTTCCAGCGAGTTCCAGCCGTCGTCGAACACATGCCGGCTGACCGGCTCGAACCGGCCGGACGGGTTGATGCCGGCCGAGCGGCCGCGATTGCGGTCGGGCCGTACGCGCATGCCGCTCTGCTCTATCATCGCGTTTGCCATTTCGGCTCTGCCTGCTCCGAAAGCGGCAATGTCGGCGCGCACGATCTGTTCCATTTTCGCCCTCTCCCAGGGACTGTCGGCAGGCTGTCGAATCGCTCTGTTCATGAAACTATTCCTATTTTGTTGATGAGAACAAATCAAGAACTTTTTCGACCCGAAGGAGCGTAACTGGCGCGAGGCGTGGCTTTCCGCTATTCGGCTAGGAATGCTCAGCGTCCTCATCGAAACCCGCAATGACGAAGAAGGTCTTGCCCGTACGCTGGCCTCGCTGGTCGGCGGCGCTGTCGAAGGCGTCGTGCGGGACGTGATCGTCTGCGATGCCGGCTCGACCGACCAGACGCATCGGGTGGCCGAACATGCCGGCTGTCACTATGTGGCGGGCGGGCTCGGCGCCGGTATCGGCCAGGCTAAGGGCGACTGGCTGCTGCTTCTGGAACCCGGCGCCAGGCTCGTGGAAGGTTGGATCGACGAGGTCGTTGCCCACACGGCGAAGCAGACCATGCCGGCGCGTTTTTCACGCGCGCGAGCCAATCGCGCGCCTTTCCTGGCCCGCGTCTTTTCGAGCAAGCGGGCATTGGCCGAAGGGCTTGTCATCAGCAAGCGCCAGGCCTCGGCTCTGGCAAAGGGCGGGCGCAGCGCCGAAGCCCTGGCGCGGGGACTGGCGACCAGAAAGCTGAACGCCGAAATCTGGGTCGCGCCGCCGAAGTGATGCCAGCTCACCTTCTCCCCTTGTGGGGCCCACAGGGGGAGAAGGAGGGCAGTGCCAGTCACGTCCCCCGAATTTCAACCGGCATCCAGGCGGCGCGGCGTCTGGCCAGGCGCTGCTCGCGCGTCTCGGCGTCGTAGCGGACAGGGACGGGCTCGCGCGAGAACCGCTCGCGATCGTCGAGCGCGTTGACGATGACGATCGCCCTCGCGTCGTCGCCCTCGCCGGAAATGGCGGCGACATAGACGCCGCATTCGCGGCAGACAAGATAGTCGGCGGTGCGCAGGCCAAACCGGTAGACCTGCAGGCGCTCCTTGTCCTCGACCGAGACGACCAGCCTGCCGTTCGGGTCGGCGGCCGCGCGCGAGCCGTGCCGGGTGCAGAACGAGCACTGGCAGGCGCGGATTTCCAGTCCGGCCGGATCGAGCGCGGTCGAGAAACTGAGGCGGATATTGCCGCAATGGCAGCCGCCGCTGTGAACGGTCATGGCGGATTGTCCCTTGTTCGCTAACACAAGGTATCTTGGCCGCACCGGCTTCGGAATGTCGCTTAGAAGGCTGAAAGCGCCGTTCCGCCTGCAAACCGGATGCTGATCGGGACGCTTTACCTGTGCTTTACGAGGTGGGCTTGCCGCGGCGCCGAAGATGCTCGTCAAGCCGCGGCATGATCTCGACGAAGTTGCAGGGCATGTGCCGGTAGTCGAGCTGCGCCTTGATGATCCCGTCCCAGGCGTCCTTGCAGGCGCCGGGCGACCCCGGCAGCACGAAGACGAAAGTGGCGTTGACGACGCCGCCGGTCGCCCGGCTCTGGATCGTCGAGGTGCCGATCTTGTCGTAGGAGATGCGATGGAAGACCTCCGAAAAGCCGTCCATGCGCTTTTCGAAGATCGGCTCCAGCGCCTCCGGCGTCACGTCGCGGCCGGTGAAGCCGGTGCCGCCGGTGGTGATCACGACATCGATGTTTTCGTCCTTTGACCAGCCGAGAACCTTGTCGCGGATCTTTTCGCGGTCGTCGGTCACGATATCGCGCGCGGCAAGGCTATGGCCGGCTTCGGTGATGCGGTCGGCCAGCGTCTGGCCGGACTTGTCGTCGGCAAGGCTGCGGGTATCGGACACGGTAAGCACCGCGATGCGCACGGGGATGAAGGGCCGGCTCTCGTCAAGCTTCGCCATCGGCGTCTGCCTCCATGCTGCGCGTCGCGGCGACGAACCAGTCGGGGTGGCGGGCGCGGATCTCGATCGCCGCGCGCTTGGCGACATTGCCGGTCTCGAACAGGCCGAAGCATGTGGCGCCGGAGCCGGACATGCGCGCGAACGCGGCGTCGGCACGCTTGAGCGCCTTGAGCGCCTCGCCGATCGCCGGCTCGATCGAACGGGCGGCAGCCTCGAGATCGTTGCGTGTCGTCTCCAGCCAATTGCGGATGGCGTGGAAATCGAGGCGCTTCGGCAGCGGCGGCAGCGCCTCGTTGTCGCGCCTGGACAGCGCGTTGAACACGTCCGGCGTCGAGATGGCGACGCCCGGATTGACCAGAACCAGGCCGAGCGCCGGAAACGCGGGCAAAGGCGACACTTCATCGCCTATGCCGCGCGCGACCAGTGGTTTGCCCTTGAGGCACATCGGCAGGTCGGCGCCGAGCGTGAGGCCGATCCGGGCCAGCGAATTGCCGTCGATATCGAGCTTCCAGAGCCGCGCCAGGCCATTGAGCGCGGCCGCCGCGTCGCTGGAACCGCCACCGACACCTGACGAGATCGGCAGGTTCTTCTCCAGCCTGATGGCAACCGGCGGCGTGTGCTGCGCGCCGACCTCTCGGCGCAGGGCGTCGCGCGCCTTGACCACCAGATTGCCGCTGTCGAGCGGCAGGCCAGCCGCATAGCGGCCGGACACCGAGAATTCGTCATGCTCCGCCGGCTCGATCTCGAGCCGGTCGCCGAAGCGGGTGAAGACGGCAAGGCTGTCGAGCAGGTGATAACCGTCGGCGCGCTGCCCGGTGACATGCAGCGCCAGGTTGATCTTGGCGGGCGCAAGCCACGTCCGGACGTCGGTGCCGGGCTCCGCAATGTCGGCTGCTGGCGAGATGGCTTCAGTCCTTGGCGAGACGATATTCGCCGGTCTTGGGATCCTTGACCAGCGTACCCATCGTGCCGTTCGCCGCCTGTTTCTCGGTGCGCCGGATCTTGGCCGTCACCCGTTCGGCCTCGCGCACGAAAGCGCGGTAGCCAAAGTAGGCGGCGGCGCCGACAACGGCGAAGAAAATGATCTGCGGCATCTCACAACTCCTCCCGCGCTTCTCGCGGCAAGGCCGGCCGAATGGGTCGGTCAAGCCCTCATGCTAGCCGCATTCATGGCTTTTTCAAAGCCCGAAGCGCGCCCACAGCGCGCGCTCTTCCGCCGCATCGAGGACGCCGCTGGCCGCGGCCGCAGCGATATCGGTCGCCGAAGCGCGCGAGCCGAACAGGCCGAAACGGCCAAACAGACCGCGCGGCGCGGTGATCAGCTTGAGCTGCGTCTTGTCGCCGAAACGGGTTCTGAGCACGCTGCGCATATCGCCCAGCGCATCGACAAGGCCGAGTTCGAGGCCTCGCTTGGCAGTCCAGAACAGGCCGGTGAACAAGTCCGGGTCGTCCTTCAGCTTGGCGCCGCGCCGTTCCTTGACGAGGTCGATGAAGGTCTCGTGCACTTCGAGCTGCAGCGTCTTGAGCCGCTCGACGTCTTCCTTCTTCTCCGGCTTGAACGGATCGAGCACGGCCTTGTTCTGGCCGGCGGTATGGACGCGGCGCTCGACGCCGATCTTCTTCATCAGCTCAGGGAAGCCGAAGGAGGCGGAGACCACGCCGATCGAGCCGACGATCGAAGACGGATCGGCGAAAATCTCGTCGCCGGCGACCGCGATCATGTAGCCGCCCGAGGCCGCCACGTCCTCGACGAAAACCAGCACCTTCTTGTTCTTTTCCGCCGCCAGGTCGCGGATGCGCTTGAAGATCAGCCGCGACTGCACCGGCGAGCCGCCCGGCGAATTGATCGAGATGGCGACGACAGGCGAATCGAAGCCGAAGGCCTTTTCGATGAGGCCGGCCGTCGAGGCGAGCGACAGGCTCGGCCGGAACTGGCCGCCGCCGGCCATGATGGTGCCCTGCAGCCGGATGACCGGAATGGTGACGACTGTCGAGCGCCAGGATTTCGGCAGCAGGCGGTTGAAGAGGCGTTTCACGAACGAGTGTCTCCGGTCAATTTGCGGGAGAAAGTTGAGAATTCATCTTTTGCTCCCGGGCATGTAAGGAACGCGCCAGCCAACGGCAATGCCGCATCGCCGGCCCCGGATCAATCGCCGAAGAGCGATGACAGGCCATTATTGATCATTTCCGTCCGCTCCGTCTGCTCGTTTCCGGATGGCCCGTGCAAGGTGAGCGGCGGGCGGATCGACAGTTTTCCGCGCGCGCCGAGCACCGCCCTGACGACGATGCGGATCGCCGCCGCGTCCGGACGCGGATGCACACAGAGCAGCTCGGCATCGCCGAAGCGGTCTTCGATGGCGTCGAGAATGGCGACCAGCTGCACGGGCCGCGCAATGATGGCCAGCCCGCCGCGCGGCTTGGCGACGGCGGCAGCGCTCCTGATCCAGCGCTCGAACAGCCCATCCTCCGTCACATGCGCCTGCTTGCGCAGCGCATCGGGCGTCGAGCGGTCTTGCGCCGCGTTGAAAGGCGGGTTCATGATGACGAAATCGAATTGGTTGTCGGCAAGCCCGGCCTCGCCGCGCGACCGGCCGGTCAGCGTCACGTCGGCTGACAGCACCGAAGCGCGGTCGCCGAGATGCGCGTTGCCGGGATGCGAAAGCGTGGCGGCGGCGAACCCCGCCATTTCGGCCGAGCGTTCGACGAGCACGGCCCGTGCCGCCGGACAACGCGACAGCACGGCAAGGGCGGCAGCACCGGCGCCCGCGCCGAAATCAGCAAGCCGCCCGGAAAAGCCGGACGGTACGGCCGCCGCCAGCATCATGGCGTCCATGCCGGCGCGATGACCGCCCCGGCTCGGCTGCACCAGCCAGAAGCGTCCGCGATGGAAGGCATCGACCGTGTGCGCCGGCGTATCCGGGACGGGGGCGGTGCTCGCTGCCATTATTTTTTGCGGATCTCGTTCTCGATGCCGGCATCCTTGAGGATGCGCCGCGCGGCATCGACCTTTTCGGCATCGACCATCACGCGTCGGGGCAGGATGCCCAGCGAACCGTCAAGCACGCTCATATTCTGGTCGGCGACGAAACAGGCGATGCCGGCATCGCGCATCAGCGATTCGACAAAGGAGATGACGACGGCGTCGTTGGTGCGGACAAGCTCGATCATGGAACGAAAATCGCAGGTTGCAGCGTTCCTGTAAACGTCGAGGCGAACCTGAGCGAACAACCGCGCCAATTCGCCTCTTGCCGTGCCCGGTTGTGCCGACCTAGAGTCCTGCCGGGACCAGGGTGTTGTCGTGCGCGTCAATTGACGGGAGTTGTCGTGGTGGGTGTCGTTCTCAACATCGAAGGCAAGCGGGAATCCGCTTCCATCAAGGATCTGATCGATCTGACGGGCACCGACATGGGGCGCGTCAACGAGCTGATCCTGTCCAAGGCCGGCTCCGACGTCGAGATGATCCCGGAGATCGCCAACCATCTGATCTCTTCCGGCGGCAAGCGGCTCAGGCCCATGCTCACGCTCGCCTCCGCGCAGATGTTCGGCTATTCCGGCGAAGGCCATGTCAAGCTCGCCACCGCGGTCGAGTTCATGCATACGGCGACGCTCCTGCATGACGACGTGGTCGACGAGAGCGCGCTGCGCCGCGGCAAGAAGACGGCGCGCATGATCTGGGGCAACCAGGCAAGCGTGCTGGTCGGCGATTTCCTGCTCGGCCAGGCTTTTCGCATGATGGTCGAGGTCGGCTCGCTGGAAGCGTTGGACATCCTGTCGGCTGCGGCCTCCATCATCGCCGAGGGCGAGGTGATGCAGCTTGCCGCGGCGAAAAACCTGGAGACCACCGAGGACGAGCATTTCGCCGTCATCAAGGCCAAGACCGCGGCGCTGTTCTCGGCCGCCGCCGAAGTCGGGCCGGTCATCGCCCAGGCCTCGCGCACCGACCGTGCCGCGCTGCGCTCCTACGGCATGAATCTGGGCCTTGCCTTCCAGCTCATCGACGATGCGCTGGATTATGGCGGCTCGAGCAAGGATCTCGGCAAGAATGTCGGCGACGATTTCCGCGAGGGCAAGGTGACGCTGCCGGTGATCCTCGCCTACCGGCGCGGCACCAAGGCCGAGCGCACCTTCTGGAAGCGCGCCATCGAGGACAATGTCACCGACGATGCCGGGCTGGAAAAGGCGATCGGCCTGATGGCGCGCCACGGCGCGATCGCCGACACGATCGGCCGCGCGCGCCATTTCGGCGAGATCGCCCGCGATGCGCTGGCGCCGCTGGAGGCGACGCCGCAGAAGTCGGCCTTGATCGACGTCATCGATTTCTGCATCAGCCGCGTCAACTGAGCTTGCGGTCCTGCCGGCGCTTGCCTGGCATCCGCCGGGCAGGGCGCCTGTGAATCCCGGACCGGCCGTCTCGACAAACGGGTGCCTGGCGAATTATCTATAAAATATGGCCAGCACCGAAGACACGATCGCCGTCCGCATCAGCAAGGAACTGGCGGACCGCATCATTTCGGGCGCCATCGAGCCCGGCTCGCGGTTGCGCCAGGACCATGTCGCCGAGGAATTCAACACCAGCCATGTCCCGGTGCGCGAGGCCTTTCGCCGTCTCGAGGCGCAAGGCCTGGCGATCAGCGAGCCGCGCCGCGGCGTGCGCGTCGCCTCCTTCGATCTCGGCGAGGTCAGGGAAGTGGCCGAGATGCGGGCCGCGCTGGAAGTGCTGGCGCTGCGCCATGCCGCGCCGCATCTGACGGCGTCGATCCTCGGTCAGGCCGAGGAGGCGACCAAGGCCGGCGACAAATCCCACGACGTGCGCTCCTGGGAGGAAGCCAATCGCACCTTCCACCGGCTGATTTTGGCGCCATGCAACATGCCGCGCCTGCTCGCCACCATCGACGACCTGCACGCGGCGAGCGCGCGCTTCCTGTTCGCGGCCTGGCGCTCGGAGTGGGAGACCCGCACAGACCAGGATCACCGGGCGATCCTGAGCGCGCTCAGGCAAGGCAACACCGAATCGGCCGCCGCGACGCTCGGGCGCCACGTGCAATGGATCGGCCAGAAGCCGGTCAAGACCGCCTCCGGCAGGACCCGCGACGCCTTCGCCATCGTTGGGTAGCGACTGGGCCTTCATTTCGTCATTCCAGGGCGAGCAAGGAGCGAAGCTCGTCGCGACGGCGGAAGCCTAGAGACGCCGGCGGGACAGCACCCCCCTCTGTCCTACCGGACATCTCCCCCGCAAGGGGGGAGATCGGATGTCGCGGCCGCTTTCGCCAATCGCCAACGTTGGAAGACGTGCGCCAGCACTGGAACTGCCAATCTCCCCCCTTGCGGGGGAGATGTCCGGCAGGACAGAGGGGGGTGTGAAGGAACTCAACGTAACAGTACTCGCTTTCGGAGCTACCGCGCCGCTCGGCAGCCAAGGCATAAGCCCAGAATCTACGCTTCGCGCCCGCCCGGGAATGACGAATCCGGGCTTTTCGCGCTGGAGCGCTTGTCATCCTCGCGAAAATATGGATTCGATAATAGATCGAACTCAAAAATTATCTATAATTTGACGCCAACCAGGGAAAACACCGTGACCAACGCAGCAGCTTCGACCTACAAACCCTCCTTCAGCCCGCTTCGGCTGCACGGCCGTCCGCTCGCCTGGCAGATTGGCGCAGTCGTGCTCGGCTCGCTGTTCCTGGCGCTGTCGTCCTACATCGAGGTGCCGATGGTGCCGGTTCCGGTGACCATGCAGACTTTCGCCGTCACCCTGGTCGGCGCCCTTTACGGCTGGCGCTTCGGCGCGCTCACCATCGCCGCCTGGCTGGTTGAAGGCGCGGCAGGGTTTCCGGTGCTGGCGGGCGGGGCGGCCGGCCTGCAGCATTTCGTCGGCCCGACCGGCGGCTATCTCTTCGCCTTCCCGGTCGTCGGCGCCGTTGTCGGCTGGTTGGCCGAACGTGGCTGGAACGGCAACCGCGTCATGCTTGCCTTCGCCGCCATGCTCATCGGCAACCTGCTTTGCCTGGTTTTGGGCACGGCCTGGCTTGCCGTCATGATCGGCGCCGAAAAGGCCATCACCTTCGGCTTCCTGCCCTTCATCGTCGGCGGCCTGCTCAAGTCGGCGCTGGGCGCGGCGACACTGAAGCTGTTTTCGGGCAACCGGCCGGCCGATCATCGGTAAAGCTATCTGATAGACCGATCCTCGACGCCATATGACCGTCAGCCTGCGCGCCCATCATCTGCTTTGCCTGCTGACCTATGTCGGCAAAGGCTACTCGCCGGCCTTCACCGCCAACTACGACGTTGTGGTGGGGCGCCTGGCCGGGGGCGAGGATATCCTGGTCGTTTCCGGTCCGGACGATATTTGCGCCCCGCTGCTGGACGAGTCGGATCCGCACTGCCTGGGCGAAAGCGCTGCCGGGCGCGACGACCTTGCGGCGCAGGATGTCGCTGATCTTCTGGGCCGGCCGCTCCAGGCCGGCGCCCGGCTCGAACTGGATGCTTCAAGCCTGGCGCGGATGCGCAAGGCGTTTTCTTCCGGCCTGACGCGCAAGGCCTGTCCCGGCTGCGAGTGGTTCGAACTGTGCGGGAAAGTCGCGGCGGGCGGCTTTCGCGGGACACGCCTTTAGAGCAATTCCAGGAAAAGTGTGAAACGGTTTTCCGTCCGGGATTGCGTACAACAAATGAGCAATTCCAGGAAAAGTGTGAAACGGCATTCCGTCCGGAATTGCGTACAACAAAACCCGCTTATCCCTGCGTTAGTCGATATTCAGCAGGCGAACGGCATATTTTCTCCGCTCGCCATCGTTTGTTAAGCGGGATGATTGGATTGTGATTCGCTTGCCGATTGAAGCCTGACCCCAAAAAGGCCATGCTTTGTCGGGAAAAGTACGAGTCTAAGGGCGGCCTGCCAAGGGCGGGATCGCATCTGGCTGAAAGGGATACGATGCGGCAAGGACGTGCGCGCTGGCTGACGAGGCTGGCATTTTTGACCGGAGTGGCGCTTTGGGTGCTGCCGGTCCAGGCCAAGGAAGGACCGCTGCAGATCACGTCTTTCTCGGGCGCTTATCTTGCGGCCCACATCGCCGAAAGCGACAACGACCTCGACGATGCGATCGCCTATTACAAACAGGCGCTGGCCTTTGCTCCGAACGACAACGAACTGCAGCAGAGCCTGATGCTGGCGCTGGTCGCGCAAGGCCGTTTTGAGGAATCGCTGGTCTATGCCGACAAGCTGAAGGAAGTGCCCGATGTCGAGCGCTTCTCGCGCCTGGCGCTGGCCATCGATTCCTTCCACAAGAAGGACTACGCCAAGGCGCAGTACTGGCTGAAGCTCTCGCTCGAATCCGATCTCGACCGGCTGCTCTCCGGCGTCATGGACGGCTGGGCCAAGGAGGGCGCTGGCAACGCGTCCGAGGCGATGGATTCCATCGACAAGTTGCAGGGCCCGGATTGGTTCGGCCTGTTCAAATCGTTCCACCGCGCGCTGATCGCCGACGCGGCCGGCTTGAACGACAAGGCCGATGAGATCTACGCCGCCACCCTGGCCGATACCACGGCCGGCGGCTCCGCGCCCGAAACCTGGATGCGCAATGCCCAGGCCTATGCCTCGTTCCTGGCCCGCAAGGGCGACAAGTCGAAGGCGCTGGCGGTGTTGAACCAGGCCGAAGCCTTCGCGCCGGGCAAGCTCGAAATCACCACGCTGCGCGACCGCATCGCCAAGGACGACAAGATCGAGCCGCTGGTCGCCGGCCCGGCCGACGGGGCGTCCGAAATCCTGCTTGACCTTGCCACGGCGCTCAACCGCGGCGGCGGCGAGCCTTTCGTCCGGCTTTACCTGCAATACGCGCTGGCGCTGAAGCCGGACAGCGACGCAGCCCTTGTGCAGCTTGCCGCCGTTGCCGAGCAGCTCAAGGACGGCGAAGGCGCCATCGCGCTTTACCGCCGCATTCCGGCGTCCTCGCCGCTGAAGGAGCTCTCCGACCTGCAGCTCGGCCTTAACCTGGCCGATCTCGACAAGCATGACGAGGCGATCACCCATCTCAAGGCCTATATCGACAAGCATCCTGACGACATGCGCGCCTATCTGGCGCTTGGCGGCGTCTATGGCTCGAAGGAAGATTTTCGCTCGGCCGCCAATCTCTACGACAAGGCCGTCGAGCAGTTGAAGTCGCCGACCGCCGCCAACTGGAACATCTTCTACCAGCGCGGCATCGCCTATGAGCGGCTGAAGGAATGGCCGAAGGCGGAACCCAATTTCCGCAAGGCGCTGGAGCTGCAGCCCGACCAGCCGCAGGTCATGAACTATCTCGGCTATTCCTGGGTCGACATGAACATGAACCTCAAGGACGGCCTGGCGATGATCCAGAAGGCCGTCGACCTGCGGCCGAACGACGGCTACATCGTCGATTCGCTGGGCTGGGCCTATTACCGCATGGGCCGTTTCGACGACGCCGTGCGCGAGATGGAGCGCGCCGTGTCGCTGAAACCGGAGGATCCGGTCCTCAACGACCATCTCGGCGATGCCTACTGGCGCGTCGGCCGCAAGCTCGAAGCCACCTATCAGTGGACGCAGGCGCGCGACCTCAAGCCCGATCCGGATGTGCTCGCCACCCTGCAGCAGAAGCTGCTCAAGGGCCTGCCGCCGATCGAATCCAACACCGCGCAGGAAACCCCGAAGGTGAAGCCGGAGCCGGCACCTGTGCCGAAGGGCTGAGCGACTTTCGCCAACATTCAAGAATGCGGGGCTCGTCGAGCCCCGTTTTCGTTTCAGCCTGGCCACCCGTCGTCATCCTCGGGTCTCCGCGACGCCGCTTCGCGGCTGCTCCGCCGTGGAATGACGAGGTTCGGGCGGCTTCAGCCAATCCTCGGCGTTTGCGCCGATTTCACGGAAATCACCGGCGAAAATCTCGCCCGTCGACAATGGCAACTTTCAAAATCCCTGTGTCCAGGAACTAAAACATTTTTCGGTAGACCACGAAGCCTGAGCGCTCGCCAATCCTGTCGTAGAGCTGCATGGCGGTGTGGTTGGTCTCGTGCGTCAGCCAATAGACGCGGTTCGCGCCCGCTTGCCTGGCGCGCTCGTAGACGCCTTCGATCAGCGCCCGGCCGACGCCCCGGCCGCGCGCGGCCTTTGTGGTGAAAAGATCCTGCAGGTAGCAGCTCGGGACTATCGACGTCGTCGAGCGATGGTAGAGATAGTGGACGAGGCCTTGTAGCTTGCCGTCGCACTCGGCCACCAGCGCATGCACCGGCTCATAGGCGTCGAAGAAACGCGACCAGGTCATCTGCGTGATCTCGCCGGCAAGCGCGGTCGGGCCGGATCGCCCGTAGAACGCGTTGTAGCCGTCCCACAGCGGCAGCCATTCTCCGTAATCCTGCCTTGTGAGGGGTCGGACAGTGAGTTGACCGGACATGGCGAAACCTCATTGTTGACGCTTAGCGGAGCAAACGGTCACCGCCGCTCGCCGGCAATGGGCCAGCCGGCCGCAAAGCGTTCAACCTCGTCGGATGCGGGTCGCTGCCTTGACGCTCGCCGGCCCGGCAACTAGGGAAAGCTTCGTTCCGCGCTTTCCGAGGCCGCCGTGACCATCGAGATTCCTGCCCATATGCATCCCAGCCGCTCCTTCCAGGGGCTGATCCTGACCTTGCACAATTACTGGGCAGATTATGGTTGCCTCATCCTGCAGCCCTACGACATGGAAGTCGGCGCCGGTACCTTCCATCCGGCAACCACCTTGCGCGCGCTCGGCCCCTTGCGCTGGAACGCAGCCTACGTCCAGCCCTCGCGTAGGCCGAAGGATGGCCGCTACGGCGAGAACCCGAACCGCCTGCAGCATTATTACCAGTACCAGGTGATCCTGAAGCCCAATCCGCCGAACCTGCAGGAGCTCTATCTCGGCTCGCTCGAGGCGATCGGCGTCGATCCGCTGCTGCATGACATCCGTTTCGTCGAGGACGACTGGGAAAGCCCGACGCTGGGCGCCTGGGGGCTCGGCTGGGAGTGCTGGTGCGATGGCATGGAAGTCTCGCAGTTCACCTATTTCCAGCAGGTCTGCGGCATCGAATGCGCGCCGGTGGCGGGCGAGCTGACCTATGGGCTCGAGCGGTTGGCCATGTATGTGCAGGGCGTCGACAACGTCTACGACCTCAATTTCAACGGCCGCGAGGGCGCCGAGAAAGTCACTTACGGCGACGTCTTCCTGCAGGCCGAGCAGGAATATTCGCGCCACAATTTCGAATTCGCCAACACCGCGATGCTGTTGCGGCATTTCGAGGACGCCGAGGCCGAGTGCAAGGCGCTGCTCGATGCCGGCACGCCCAAGCCGAGCGACAATCTGGCGATGCACCGCATGGTCTTTCCGGCCTACGACCAGTGCATCAAGGCAAGCCATGTCTTCAACCTGCTCGACGCGCGCGGCGTGATCTCGGTTACCGAGCGCCAGAGCTATATCCTGCGCGTGCGCAATCTGGCCAAGGCCTGCGGCGAAGCGTTCCTGAGGACGCGGGCTGGCGGGCTGGCGGCGGCTTAATCCAATACGGCTTTGGTGGTCTCGGCCGCGGCGGTGATCGGCAATGCGATCTGGGCAGTCGCGCCATCGATCGTGCGAATGGCCTGCCTGATCCCCGGCATCGTGATCGCGCCATGCGCCTGGGCGGCGAAGCAGGCGCTGAGCGCCAGGATCTGCAGGGTTCTCGATGCCGTTTTCATCGTCGTTCAGCCAATAGTTCTCTGCCTGAGCGTGTGTCGCTTCAGCGCAGCGTTCGGTTCATGGGAAGTTCTGCTCCAAGGACGGGCGAACCCGTGCCGTCCCGACAGTGGATCGAAAAATTCCGCGCAATCGACCGGAGAGCCGGTCGGCTTGCAGGGTGACAGCGGACGGCCGAGTTGCTATTCCCGCCCATTCGTGACATCGGCGCTACGCGCCGACCCTCCCCATCGAGGGGAGGGCGGGGAGCTTAACTATGCCTGACTTGCTGCTCGAACTTTGCTCCGAGGAGATTCCCGCCTGCCCGCGCGACCGCAGCGCCGGAGGCGCGAGGACGCGCAAAGAAGAAAAAGGCATGCGGGTGGAGAAACTCTGATGCCGGATTTATTGCTCGAACTTCGCTCCGAGGAAATTCCCGCGCGCATGCAGCGCAAGGCTGCCGGCGACCTCAGGAAGATGCTGACCGACGGTCTGGTCGAGGCGGGTCTGACCTATGAGGCGGCGCGCGAATATTGGACGCCTCGGCGCCTGGCGCTCGATATCCGCGGCTTGACCGCGCGCTCCAAGGACATTCACGAAGAGATCAAGGGTCCCTCGACCACGGCGCCCGAGCAGGCGGTGCAGGGTTTCCTGCGCAAGGCCGGGCTTTCGTCGATCGCAGACGCCCATGTCCATTCCGATCCGAAGAAGGGCGATTTCTATGTTGCCCATATCTCGAAGCCGGGCAGGGCGGCCGAGCAGATCATCGCCGAGCTGGTGCCGGGCATCATCAAAAACTTCCCCTGGCCGAAGTCGATGCGTTGGGGGCCGGCCTCGGCCAAGCCCGGCTCGCTGCGCTGGGTGCGGCCGCTGCAGTCGATCGTCTGCACCTTCGGCCCGGAGACCGAGGAGCCGGTGGTGGTCGATTTCGAGATCGACGGCATCCGCTCCGGCAACATCACCTATGGCCACCGCTTCCACGCGCCGGGCGCGATCACCGTGCGCCGCTTCGACGACTATGTGAGCAAGCTCGAAGTGGCCAAGGTCGTGCTCGACGCCGACCGGCGCAAGGAGATCATCCTGGCCGATGCCCGCAACATCGCCTTCGCCAACGGCCTCGACCTGGTCGAGGACGAGGGTTTGCTGGAGGAAGTCTCTGGCCTGGTCGAGTGGCCTGTCGTGCTGATGGGCGAGTTCGAACGGGATTTCCTCGCCATTCCGGGCGAGGTCATCCGCCTCACCATCCGCGCCAACCAGAAGTGTTTTGTCACCCGGCCGCAGAGCGCGGGCGAGGACCTCTCGAACCGCTTCATCCTCATCGCCAACATCGAGGCGACGGACGGCGGCAAGGAAATCGCATACGGCAACGGCAAGGTGGTGCGCGCGCGCCTGTCCGACGCGCTCTATTTCTGGCGGACGGACCAGGGCGATTTGCCGGACCTCGACCAGCTCGTGGAATCGGCGGCGAAGTTCGACCTGGATTTGAAGAAGCCGCTCGACCAGCGCATGGCGCGGCTCGATCATCTCAACGTGACCTTCCATGCCAAGCTTGGCACGCAAGGCGCGCGCGTCGCGCGGATCAAGCGGCTGGCTGAGGATCTTGCCCCGGTTGTCGGTGCCGATCTCGCGCTCGTCGCTCGCGCCGCGGTTCTCGCCAAGGCCGATCTGCAGACCGAAGTTGTCGGCGAGTTCCCTGAGTTGCAAGGCGCCATGGGCCGCAAATACGCGCTGCTGCAGGGCGAGCACCCCTCGGTCGCGGCGGCTGCCGAGGAGCATTACAAACCACAAGGCCCCACCGACCGCGTGCCGACCGATCCGGTCTCTGCTGCCGTCGCGCTCGCCGACAAGCTCGACATGCTCACCGGATTCTGGGCGATCAATGAAAAGCCGACCGGCAGCAAGGACCCGTTCGCGTTGCGCCGCGCGGCGTTGGGCGTGGTCAGGATCCTCATCGAGAACCGTATTCGTCTGGCGCTGACGTCTGTTTTCGCCAAGGCCTTCGCGAACTTCAAAGGCGGCGCGGATCAGTCGTCCGACCTCCTGGCCTTCTTCCATGACCGCCTGAAAGTCTACCTCCGCGACCAGGGCGCCAGGCACGATCTGATCGATGCTGTGCTGTCGGCAGGTTCGCGCCCAATCTCCCCCCTTGTGGGGGAGATGTCGGCGAAGCCGACAGAGGGGGGCGCTGTCCTGCCGGCCTCTCGTTCTGTCGCGCCCCCCTCTGCCCTGCCGGGCATCTCCCCCACAAGGGGGGAGATTGGCCAATCGCCGAACGACGACCTCCTGCAGATCGTCCGCCGCGTCGAGGCGCTGGGCACCTTTCTCGACACCGAGGATGGCAGGAACCTGCTTGCCGGCACCAAGCGCGCCGCCAACATCCTGGCCGCCGAGGAGAAGAAGAAAACGTTGGTCGCCGAGACCGTCGAGCCGGCATTGTTCCGCGAGGAAGCGGAAAAGAAGCTCTATGCCGCGGTGAATCAGGCCGAGAAGGAAGCCGGCCAAGCGATTCAAAACGAAGATTTTTCCGCCGCCATGCTGGCGCTTAGCGTGTTGCGCGAACCGGTTGATTCATTCTTTGAGGGCGTTCTCGTGAATGATGAGGAACAGGCCGTGCGCGCCAACCGTCTGGCGCTGCTCGCCCGCATCCGCGCGGCCACCGACCAGGTCGCGGATTTTTCAAAAATCGTCGGCTGACGGTTCGAAAATCGCGCGTTTTAGGTAACCCGCATCGCTACGACCCGGGTAGGCTTGCACAATTTGCCGCCCGAAATTTAATGCGCTGGAGCCGGCTTACAGTCATACGGCGATGACTTCCACGTGGGAGAACGATGCGTTCCCAACCACGGAGGCATGCCATGAATTCCGTTGACGATATCGACTTGATCGAAGAAACCCCGGCCGCCGCCGAGGCCGTAGAATCCCTCTCCGAAAACGTCCTCGATCATGCCGCAGCAGCGGCGGTCGAAGCCGCTGATCCGTCCGAAGACGACGAGGAAGACGGCGACGAAGACGGTGAGGCCGACGAAGACGGCGACGAGAAGACCACCGCCTCGGCCGACGACGAGTTGGAGGATGAGGATGATGACGAAGACGATGACGATGACGCCGACGAAGAAGCCAAGGCCTCGGGCGACGACAAGTCCGACGACGAGGATGAAGATGGCGACGGCGAAGACGCTTCCGACGATGACGATAAGGAAGAAGCGGCCTGAGCCGTTTCTTATCGTCTGAACAACGAAGGGCGGCGCGACAGCGTCGCCCTTTGTTTGTCAGTCCCGTTGTGTCGTTCTTCCGGAAAAGCCGACAGAGGCTGGACGCCTAGCATAGCGAAGCGGGATCCAGTGTGATCTACATCGCCTTGCCGGCACGCGGCAGTGACTCGGCATTTTGCGGCTGTGGCTGCGCGCCGCTTGACGCACTGGCCGTCGCGGCCGGCTGGCCGCCGGTCTTGCCGTTGCTGTTCGAAGCCGACGCAGTGCCGTTCGCGGGCATTGCCGGCGACGTGCCGTCTGCCGGCGCGGTGGCCGCGGTTGCCGGTGTTGAGGGCTTAGCCGACGCGGTCGCCGCGGGCGTTGCGAAAGCGCCGCCGACAACACCGCCGCGAATGATCATTGGGGCCGGCTGGTGCCCGGACTTTGCGGGAATTGCCGCCACCTTCTCGTCGGTGACGGCGGGCATTGGATCGCCAAGTGCTATCATCGATGGCGTCGATGCCGCGGACAGCTTGGCCGGCTCGATCGCGTTCACCCTGATAAACGAAGGCGTCGAGGTCGAGACGCCAAGCACGACGATGGACGAAGCATGTGCCGCGCCGTTCATCGCCAAAAGGCCGATACCGAACGCTCCAAGCAAGCGCATTATGAGAACTCCCCAGCCCGCAACCACATCAAGCCCGCACCTTAGGGCCGGTGAATTGAAACCGGCTTGCGCGGAAACTTAACATTTTAGGGATTGATAAATCGCCAATTCCTGCACTTGCCCGACGGAAGCGGCCGTATTACGGGACCGGCATGTTCAAGACTGGTGGCGGATTTGGCTGAGATACTGGCGGTTGGCGAGGCGTTTGCGCAGGCTTTGGCGTTGCTCGAAGGCGGCGACGTCGTCGCCATCCCGACCGAGACGGTTTACGGCCTGGCTGGCGATGCCACCAATGGCGTTGCCGTGGCGCGCATCTTCGAGGCCAAGGGCCGGCCGCGCTTCAACCCGCTGATCGCCCATGTCGCCGATCGCGCGATGGCGGACCGCATCGCCAGCTTCGATCCGCTCTCGGCAAAGCTGGCCGAGGCCTTCTGGCCCGGTCCATTGACGCTGGTGCTGCCGCAACGCGCGGAAAATGGCATCCATCCGCTGGTCACTGCGGGGCTGGACACCATTGCGCTGCGCATGCCGCGCGGGTTCGGCGGCGAACTGATCGCGCGGCTAGGCCGGCCGCTCGCCGCCCCCAGCGCCAATTCTTCAGGCAGGATCAGCGGCACCACGGCAGCCGCGGTCGCCGCCGATCTCGGCGACAGGATCAGGCTGGTCGTCGATGGCGGCGCGACGCCGGTCGGCCTGGAATCGACTATTCTCAAGGTCGAGCATGGCAAGTTGCGGCTGCTGCGGCCCGGCGGCATCGGCGCCGAAGAGATCGAGGCGGTGGCCGGTGCGAAACTGTCACGCGGCGCCAGCGGCATCGAGGCGCCTGGCATGCTCGCCTCGCATTACGCGCCCGGCGCCGCGATGCGGCTGAACGTCGAGGACGTTGCCGAGGGCGAGGCGCTGCTTGCCTTCGGCCGCAATCGCGCCGAGGGCTGGGAACGAGCCGTTGCGCTGCGCAATCTCTCCGAAACGGGCGACCTGCGCGAAGCTGCCAGCAACCTGTTCGCCTTTATGCAGGCGCTCGACCGCATCGGCGCCGCGACCATCGCCGTCGAGCCTGTCCCGTTCGAGGGACTGGGCGAAGCGATCAACGATCGGCTTGCCCGCGCCGCCGCGCCGCGCGACAAGACCGCTTGAGCCTATCTCTTTGTTTTGATGCAATTCCGGGCGGAACCGCTTCGCACTTTTCCTGGAATTGCTCTAGGTTCTGACCATGAACGATCAGCCCTTCGACCTCGATCCCGCCGTTATCGACCGCTTCGCGGCGATCGTCGGCGACAAATATGCGTTGCGCGATCAGGCCGATATCGCGCCTTACATCACCGAGCGGCGCGGCCTCTGGCACGGCCGGACATCGCTTGTGCTCAGGCCCGGCAGCGTCGACGAAGTGAGCCGCATCATGCGGCTTGCGACCGAGACCGGAACGCCGGTGGTGCCGCAGAGCGGCAATACCGGGCTGGTCGGCGCCCAGGTGCCGGACAAATCCGGCCACGACATCGTGCTTTCGCTGTCGCGGCTGAACCGCATCCGCGAGATCGATGTCTTGTCGAACACGGTGACGGTCGAGGCCGGCGTCATCCTGCAGACGCTGCAGGAAGCGGCAGACGCTGCCGACCGGCTCTTCCCGCTGTCGCTTGCCGCGCAAGGGTCCTGCCAGATCGGTGGCAATCTTTCCTCCAATGCCGGCGGCACCGGCGTGCTCGCCTATGGCAATGCGCGCGAGCTCTGCCTCGGCGTCGAGGTCGTGCTGCCGACCGGCGAGGTGTTCGACGACCTGCGCAAGCTGAAGAAGGACAACACCGGCTACGATCTGAAGAACCTCTTCGTCGGCGCCGAAGGCACGCTCGGCGTCATCACCGCCGCGGTGCTGAAGCTATTCCCGAAGCCGAAGGGCAGGGAGGTCGCCTTTGCCGGCCTGCCGTCGTCGCCGAAGGACGCGCTCTCGCTGTTCACCTTGGCGATGGACCGCGCTGGCGCCTCGCTCACGGCTTTCGAGCTGATCGCCAAAAGGCCCTACGACTTCACGCTCAAGCATGGTCAAGGCATCACGCGGCCGCTGGCCGACGACTGGCCGTGGTATGTGCTGATGCAGGTTTCGTCCGGCCGCTCCGAAGAAGATGGCAGGGCGCTGATCGAGGAGATCCTGGCCGAGGCTCTCGAGCAAGGCATCGTTGGCGACGCGGTGGTGTCGGCAAGCCTCGCCCAGGGCGACGCTTTCTGGAATTTTCGCGAGACGCTTCCCGAGTGCCAGAAGCCCGAAGGCGCCTCGATCAAGCACGACATCTCGGTGCCGATCGCCTCGATCCCCGAGTTCATTGAAAAGGCGGCCGGCGTGGTGGAAGGCGTCTGCCCCGGCGCGCGCGTGGTCTGCTTCGGCCACATGGGCGATGGCAATCTTCACTACAACATCTCGCGCCCCGTGGATTGGCAGGACGAGGCGTTCCTCGACCTTTACCACCCCATGAACAAGGCCGTGCACGATGTCGTGCGCTCCTTTCATGGCTCGATCTCGGCCGAGCACGGCATCGGCCAGCTGAAGCGCGACGAACTGATCGCCACGGCGCCGCCGATGGCGATCGATCTGATGCGCCGGGTGAAGGCGGCCTTCGATCCGGCCGGCATCATGAATCCCGGTAAGGTTATCTGATCCTTCCTGTATCCGGCGGCCGGTCGCATTCCGATAACCATCGGCTCAGATCAGCAAAATTTAACCGACTTTCTTAAGCGCACCGGTAAGAAGCGAGCGCTAATGTTTCCCCATAACGAGGCCGGAAAAACCGGCCCTGAGAGAACCGGAAAACGGCCCTCAGGAGTAACAGGGAAGACATTCGATGAACACTGGATTGAAGCCAGTCTGGGCCGGACGCAACATGCGCCTCGACCCGTTTCGCCTGCCGCAGATGGTGAGTTATGCCACCCGCGACGACTATGGCGATGTCACCTTCACCATCGACCATCGTGGCGCCGTTATCCGCCGTGTGTTGGAGATGAGCGGCGTGCCGGCGATCATCGCGCTGCCCGCCAACGCGTTCCGCGGCGTCGCCGCGCGCGCCATGGAAGATCCGGAAGGCAACGTCACGGTGACGCTGGAACTGCTGCACAATGACCCGATGCTGTCGGTGCCGCTGCTGGTCGCCGACGACCTCGACGACGTCGCCGCCGACTGGCGCGCCTGGGCCGATGCCTTTCGCCTGCCGATGCTTCTGATCGAGGCCGACGGCATTGCCCGCACGCTGGAAGAATCCCTCGGCGCCGCCATCAAGGCGCTGCCGGCGCAGGAGCGGCGCAAGGGCCGCGTCTCCACCATGCGCCGGCCGCGCTTCCTGGCCCGCCGCAAGGCCGGCAACCTGGGGCTCAGGCTCGTCATCGACGGGCAGGAGATTATTGCGCGGGAGTAGAGCGCCACTTCCCTTCTCCCCTTGCGGGAGAAGGTGTCGCCGAAGGCGACGGATGAGGGGTGTTCCAGAAGGCGCCAGCGCCTCACTCCGCTGGAACACCCCTCATCCGTCTCGGCGCTGCGCGCCGATCCACCTTCTCCCGCAAGGGGAGAAGGGAAAAGCCGCACTACACCAGCGGCTTCAGCCATATCCACACTGACCCGCCGATCAGTCCGAGGAAGATCAGCCAGCCGACCTGGTTGTTCGACTTGAACAGTTTCAGGCACTGATCCGGATTGTTGATGTCGAGCCGGATGATCTGGCGCGCCATATGCGCGCCGGCGGCGATCAGCCCGGCCAGCGCCACCACGGGCACCTGCGCCGAAGCGAACGCGATGGCGAAGCAGACCAGCGCGCCGCCATAGAGCCCAACCAGCCAGGTCTTGGTGTTGTCGCCGAACAGCCGCGCCGTCGAGCGCACGCCGACGATGGCGTCGTCTTCCTTGTCCTGGTGCGCGTAGATCGTGTCGTAGCCGATCACCCACAGGATCGAGCCGATATAGAGCATGATCGCCGGGTCATCGATGTCGCCGAACTCGACCGCCCAGCCCATCAGCGCGCCCCAGGAGAACGCCAGCCCAAGCACGAATTGCGGCCAGTTGGTGATGCGCTTCATGAACGGATAGACGGCGACGATAGCCAGCGAGGCGATGCCGAGCGGGATGGCGAAGCTGTTGAACTGCAGCAGCACGGCAAGCCCGATGAGCGCCTGGATGATGACGAATGTCCAGGCCTGGCGCCGTGTCACCTTGCCCGCCGGCAGCGGCCGCGAGCGGGTCCGCTCGACCTGGTTGTCGATGTCCTCGTCGGCGAGGTCGTTATAGGTGCAGCCGGCGCCGCGCATGGCGACGGCGCCGACAAAAAACAAAAACAGGTACCAGGGCGCGGGCAGCAGCGTCAGGAGCGGGTCGGTCGGGCGCGGATAGGCGCTCGCGGCAAGCGCCGCCGACCACCAGCAGGGCCACAACAGCAGCTGCCAGCCGATCGGCCGGTCCCAGCGCGCCAGCTGGGCATAGGGCCAGAGCCAGCGCGGCAGCACCCGGTAGACCCAATGGCCGCTCGGCGCATCGGCAACACGGCCCTGGATCGCTTTCGACTGGACGGGTTCCATCACGCTGGAGTGGCAGCAGCAAGCGGCGCCGTCAAGCGGCCGCGTTGTCGCTCAAGCCGTGAAACTCGGGCGGTGAAAACTCAAGCCGTGAAAACATCGTGACCGGCAAACCATGCCTTGGCGACCTCGATGAAGGCTGTAGCCGCCTTCGACAGGCGCTGGCGCGTATCATGGGTCAGGATGATGCGCTGCATGGGCAGCGGATCGGAGAGCGGCTTGCAGACCAGCGGCAGCCCGTCATAGCTGCGGTCGCCATACGGTCTTGTATAGCTGACCGCCACGCCGAAGCCGTTGGCCACCATGGAGCGCTGCAGCTCGAACGAGCTTGTCGTCGCCCGCGCGACCGGCGACAGGCCGCGGCTGAGGAAGAGGTCCAGCATGTGCTGCCAGCTGTGCGGCTGGTCTGTGGTGATCAGCGGATGTTCGGCGAGCTCCGCCAGGCTGACGGCGTGCTTGTCCGCCAGCACGTGGCCGGCGGGCAAAAGCGCATGCGGCCGCAACTCATGCAGAAGGACGCGCTTGAAATGCCCGGGCAGGCCGAGATCGTAGGTGAGGCCGAGATCGACGGCGCCGTCGGCCAGGCGCCGCCCCAGCGTGTCGAAGGTCTCGTCGCCTATGACGACCGTGACGGCGGGGCAGCGCTCGGCGAAGGCGCGCATCAGCGCCGGCGCGAAATAGGGCGCCAGGTCCTCGAAGCAGCCGAGCACTAGCTCGCCGCCGACATCGGCCTCGCGCGATCCGAGCGCGGCCAGTTCATCCGCTTCGCCAAGCACCTGCCTTGCCTTGGCAACGGCCCTGCGGCCGAAGGATGTCAAGGAAACGCCACTGCCCCGCTGGCGCACGAGCAGTTTTTGGCCGAGCGCATCCTCGACATTGTCGATCGCCACCGAGATCGACGGTTGCGACACGTTGAGCGCCGCGGCCGCGGCCGTCACGCTGCCATAGCGGGCGACGGCGACGACATAGCGCAACTGGGTGAGGGTCAATCTCACTGGAAAAACATCTCATAGGAAAAAACTATAAATCAGATGACAAGTTATTATTTTGCGCGATGTCCGGCACTTGCGATAGTCGGTTGCCTAACCACGAGCAATTCCAGGAAAGGTGTGTAGCGATTTTCCGTCCGGAATTGCGTCAAACAAAGCAATTCCAGGAAAGTGTGTAGCGGTTTTCCGTCCGGAATTGAGTCAAACAAAAGCAATTCCAGGAAAAGTGTGTAGCGGTTTTCCGTCCGGAATTGTGTCAAACAAAGAGATCGAGCGCCATGGCCAGCCCAAAGATCGATGCCTCGACGATTGCCGATTATCAGCGCGACGGCGCGGTTTGCATCCGCGGCGCCTTCAAGGACTGGGTCGATGTCATTGCCGACGGCATCGAGCGCAACATGCAGGAACGCAGCGCCACGGCGTCCGACATCGCCGGCGGTAAGGGCAGCTTCTTCGACGATTACTGCAACTGGGAGCGCATCCCGGAATTCGTCAGGGTCGTCAGGGAATCGCCGGCCGCCGAGCTCGCCGCCGCCGTGATGCAGTCGCGCAGCGCGCAGTTCTTCCACGATCACGTCCTGGTCAAGGAGCCCGGCACCCAGAAGCCGACGCCCTGGCACCAGGATATTCCCTATTACTTCGTCGACGGCAGCCAGACGGTCAGCTTCTGGATCCCGATCGATCCGGTGAAGGAAGCGACGCTGAGGCTGATCGCCGGCTCGCACAAATGGGAAAAGATGGTGCTGCCGGTGCGCTGGCTGAACGACGACAATTTCTACGCCGGCGAGGGCGACTACCGGCCGGTGCCAGATCCCGACAACGATCCTTCGATGAAGGTGCTCGAATGGGAGATGGAGCCGGGCGACGCCATCCTGTTCGACTTCCGCACCGCGCATGGCGCGCGCGGCAACCTGACCTCGGCGCGCCGCAGGGCGCTGTCGCTGCGCTGGGTCGGTGACGACGCGCGCTATGTCGAGCGTCCCGGCCGCACCTCGCCGCCGTATCCCGGCCACGACATGAAGCCCGGCCAGAAACTGCGCGAGGACTGGTTTCCCGTCGTTTTCCAGAGCTGAGTCGTTTTTCCGGACCGGCCGGAAGCTGGACTTGCCTCATCCGCCTTGATGAAGGCCAGCTTCCCGTGCGCAACCGCCGCCAAAATGCCAAGATGCCTTGACCCGTCGCCCGCGGAGCAATAGCGGGTTCGGAGAGACGATCAGCAAGAGGTGGCCATGAACGTTCTTCTTCTCGGCTCGGGTGGCCGCGAACATGCGCTTGCCTGGAAGATGGCCGCCTCGCCCCTCCTGACCAGGCTCTACGCCTCGCCCGGCAATCCAGGCATCGGCCGTGTCGCCGAACTGGTGAAGCTCGACGTCGCCGACCATTCTGCCGTGGCCGCCTTCTGCCAGGAGAAGAAGATCGACCTGGTCGTGGTAGGCCCGGAAGGCCCGCTGGTGGCCGGCATCGCCGACGATTTGCGCGCCTGGGGTGTCCGCGTCTTCGGTCCCTCGAAGGCTGCCGCCCGGCTCGAGGGCTCGAAGGGCTTCACCAAGGACCTTTGCGCCAAATTCAACATCCCGACCGCCGCCTATGGCCGCTTCGGCGATCTCAGCTCGGCCAAGGCCTATGTCGAGGAGACCGGTGCGCCGATCGTCATCAAGGCCGACGGGCTTGCCGCCGGCAAGGGCGTCACCGTCGCCATGACCCTCGACGAGGCGATCGCCGCGCTCGAAGCCTGCTTCGACGGTTCCTTCGGCACGGCCGGCGCCGAGGTGGTGGTCGAGGAATACCTGACTGGCGAGGAGGCGAGCTTCTTTTGCCTGTGCGACGGCGCCACCGCGCTGCCCTTCGGCACCGCGCAGGACCACAAGCGCGTCGGCGACGGCGATACCGGGCCCAACACCGGCGGCATGGGCGCCTATTCGCCGGCGCCGGTGATGACGCCGGAAATGACCGAACGCACCATGCGCGAGATCATCGAGCCGACCATGCGCGGCATGGCAGAACTCGGCGCGCCCTTTGCCGGCATCCTCTTCGCCGGGCTGATGATCACCGACCAGGGGCCGAAACTGATCGAATACAACACCCGCTTCGGCGATCCCGAGTGCCAGGTGCTGATGATGCGGCTGAAGGACGACCTGCTGGTGCTGCTCAACGCCGCCGTCGACGGCCAGCTCGCGCATATGTCGATCCGCTGGAGCGACGAGGCGGCACTGACCGTGGTGATGGCGGCCAGGGGCTACCCGGGCACACCGGAAAAAGGCTCGGTCATCCGTGGCCTCGATCAGGTGGAAGGCGAGGGCGTCCAGGTCTTCCATGCCGGCACCGCCATCAATGGCGGCGCGCTGGTCGCCAATGGCGGTCGCGTGCTCAACGTCACCGCGCTGGGCGCTACCGTCGGCGAGGCGCAGGCCAAGGCCTACGCCGCGCTCGACCGCATCGACTGGCCGCAGGGTTTTTGCCGCCACGACATCGGCTGGCAGGCGGTTGCGCGCGAGAAGGCCGGCGCCTGATCCTGGTTCCCGGTCGGCAAGGGATCAGGCAGCCTTGCTCCTGCCGCCCTTACGCGCCCAGGCTGGCAGCCAGTCGCCGTGAGTGGCGAGCAGATCGTCGACCAGCGACCAGATCTGGTCGAGGTCGAGCTCGGCCGCAGTGTGCGGGTCCATCATCGCCGCGTGGTAGATATGCTCGCGGTTCTCGTTGATCAGCGCCCGCACCGTCAGCTCCTGGACGTTGATGTTGGTGCGGATCAGCGCCGTCAGCTGTGGTGGCAGGTCGCCGATATAGGTCGGCTGGATGCCCGACGCATCGACCAGGCACGGCACTTCGGCGGCGCAGTCGAAAGGCAGCGAGGTGATGCAGCCATTGTTGCGGACATTGCCGTAGATCACCGACGGCTCGCCGGTCCACACCGAGTTCATGATCGAGGAGGCGTATTCCTTGGATTGCTCGACCTCGATCCGCTCCGCCGAGCGATAGGCCTCCGCCTGGCCCTTCCAGCGCTCGATCTGCTCGATGCAGCGTTTTGGATATTCGTCGAGCGGAATGCTGTATTTCTCGATCAAATCGGGCCGGCCGTCCTTGATGAAATAGGGCGTGTATTCGGCAAAATGCTCCGAGCTTTCGGTGACGAAATAGCCGAGCCGGGTCAGCATCTCGTAGCGCACCTTGTTGGGGCAGCGCGGGTTCCAGCCCGGCCTCGGCACACGCCCCTCGCGATAGGCGCGCACGAGATCCGGATAGAGGTCGCGGTAGGAGCCGTCCGCCTGGCGATGCTCGAACTTGAGATAGAAGGCCATATGGTTGATGCCGGCCGAGCGGTAGCGGATCTCCTCATAGGGGAGGTCGAGATCATGCGCCAATTCCATTGCCGTGCCTTGCACCGAGTGGCACAGCCCGACCTGCTTGATTGTGGGGTATTTCTCGGCGATCGCCCAGGTGTTGATCGCCATCGGGTTGACATACTGCAGCATGATCGCCTCGGGGCAGACGGCGAGCATGTCCTCGCAGATCTTCCACAGATGCGGCACGGTCCTCAATCCGCGCATGATGCCGCCAACGCCGAGCGTGTCGGCGATCGTCTGGCGCAGGCCGTATTTCTTCGGCACCTCGAAGTCGGTGACGGTGCAGGGCTCGTAGCCGCCGATCTGGAAAGCGACGACGACGAAATCCGCATCCGTCAGCGCCTCGCGCTGGTCGGAATAGGTCTCGGCCTTCGCCTTGACGCCGAGCGTCGCGATCAGCTTGTTGACGACGACGGCGCTTTCTTCCAGCCGCTGCGGGTTGATGTCCATCAGCGCGATCGTCGCAGCCGACAGCGCCGGCCGCTGCAGCACGTCGCCGACGATGTTCTTCATGAACACCGTCGAGCCGGCGCCGATGAACGCGATCTTGGGATTTCTAGCCACTATGAACCTCCGGCATATGTTCAGGCCACGTCGAAAGCGGCCCTGACGAGCCGTTCGGTGTAGGCGGTCTTGGGATTGGTGAGGACCTCGTCGACTGGCCCCTGCTCGACGATCTTGCCGTGCTGCATGACGATGACGCGGTGGCAGAGCGCCCGCACCACCTTGAGGTCGTGCGAAATGAACAGGTAGCTCAGGCCGCGCTCGTCCTGCAGCTTGCGCAACAGGTCGATGATCTGCGCCTGCACCGAGAGGTCGAGCGCCGATGTCGGCTCGTCCAACAGGATGAATTCGGGCTCCAGCGCGATGGCGCGCGCAATCGCGATGCGCTGGCGCTGGCCGCCGGAGAATTCATGCGGAAAGCGCGACAGGATATTGCCGGGCATGCCGGCGCTCACCAGCGCCTCGCGCACCCGATCGACCCGCTCGCGCCGTGTCGCGCCCAGCCTGTTGACGACCAGCCCTTCCTCGATGATCTGGCCGATCGTCATGCGCGGGTTGAGCGAGGAGAACGGGTCCTGGAAGACGACCTGCATGCGCGAGCGCAGCGGCCGCATCTCGTTCCGCGACAGGCCGTGGATCGGCTGGCCGTCGAAACGGATCTCGCCGCGCTTGGCGTCGGTGAGCTTGAGCAAGGCAAGACCGAACGTGGTCTTGCCGGAGCCGGATTCACCGACCAGCCCCAGCGTCTCGTGGCGGCAGAGTTTCAGGCCGAGATCGTCGACGGCGACCAGCTCGCGCCAATCCGGCTTCAGGAAGCTGCCATGGCGCAGCATGAAGCAGACGCGCATGTCGTGGGCCTCGAGAATGGTGCCGCTGTTCTGCGGCAGCGGCTGCGGCGCGCCGCGCGGCTCGGAAGCGAGCAGCCGCTGCGTGTAGGGATGCTGCGGATCGGCGAACAGCCGCTCGGTGACATTGTGCTCGCACATCTCGCCATGCTGCATGACATAGACGTAGTCGGAAAACTTGCGCACCACTGTGAGGTCGTGGGTGATCAGGATGACGGCCATCCTGAGCTCTTTCTGCAGGTTGCGGATCAGGTTGAGGATCTGCGCCTGCACCGTGACGTCGAGCGCGGTGGTCGGCTCGTCGGCGATCAGCACATCGGGATCGTTGGCAAGCGCCATGGCAATCATCACGCGCTGGCGCTGCCCGCCAGACAGCTGGTGCGGATACTGCTTGATGCGTGCTTCGGGCTCGGGGATCTGGACATGCCGCAAGAGCTCGAGCGCGCGGGCCCAGGCTTCCTTTCGGCTGACCTTGCGGTGCACCCTGATCGCCTCGACGATCTGGCTGCCGACCGTGTAGATCGGGTTGAGCGAGCTCATCGGCTCCTGGAAGATCATCGAGATGCGGTCGCCGCGCAGCTTGCGCCGGGCGCTCTCCTGGAATTTCAGTATGTTCTGCCCGCAATAGTCGACGCTTGATTTCGGCGACACGGTGGCCCGTTTCGACAGCAGCCCCATGACGGTGCGCGCCGTCACCGACTTGCCGGACCCGGACTCGCCGACGATGGCGATCGTCTCGCCGCGATAGAGCTGGAACGAGACGTCCTTCACCGCCTCGACGGTGCCGTGCTCGACCTTGAAGGCGACCTCGACGTTGCGGGCGTCGATGATGGGCTGGTCGTGGCGTCCGGCATGGTCGAGCCGGACGTCTGGTGCGAAGGATTCGGCGAGCGCGACGGTCATCCCGGCCACCTCAGTACGGATCGACGGCATCGCGCAGGCCGTCGCCCAGCGCGTTGAAGGCAAAGACGGTGACCAGCACGAAGCCGACCGGCGACAGGATCCACGGATAGGTGCCGATGACCGAATAGGTCGCGGTATCCTGCAGCATCAGCCCCCACGAGATCAGCGGCGGCTTCACCGCGAAGCCGAGGAAGCCGAGGAAGGATTCGAGCAGCACCACCGTCGGAATCGCCAGCGTCACGGCGACGATCACGTGGCTCATCACATTGGGGAAGATGTGCTGCAGGATGATGCGCCGGTCGGTGGCGCCGACCGCCATGGCGGCGCGCACATAGTCGATGCGCGCCAGCGCCAGCGTCTTGCCGCGCACTTCGCGCGACATCTGCGCCCAGCCCAGCGCCGACATGACGATGATGACGAAGGCGAGGAAGACGTTGGTCGGCGCGGTGACCGGGATCAGCGTCGTCAGCGCCAGGTAGAGCGGCAGTTGCGGGAAGGCGAGCACCAGCTCGACGAAGCGCTGCATCCAGACATCGAACTTGCCGCCGAAATAGCCGGACACCATGCCGACCGTGGTGCCAATGACGGTGATGATGAAGACGACCGTCAGCGCGATCATCAGCGAGACGCGCGATCCGTGGATGGCGCGCGACAGCACATCGCGACCGAACTTGTCGGTGCCGAGGAAATGCACGGGCTGGCCGTCCATCGAGGCGAAGAAATGCCGGTCCGCCGGGATCAGCCCGAAGAGCTTGTAGGGCGCGCCTTCGACGAAGAAGCCGAGCAGGCGCGGATGATCGTAGTCGGGACCGACGATCGGCTGGAAGGTGACCGGATCGAGATCGGCCGAATCGGCCAGCGCATAGACCCTCGGCCGCAGGGTGAAATTGCCGTCCTTGTCATGGAAGGAAGGCAGTTCCGGCGGCGCGAAGGCGACATCGGTCGCCTTCGGATCCGAGGGCGCGAGGAAATCCGCGAAGACAGCCATGATCAGCAGCAGCACGACCAGGAAGAGCCCGGTCATGCCGGTCCAGGAGCGCTTCAGCCGGCGCCAGACCAGCGCGATATAGCTTTCGTTGCCGTGTACCGGGGCGATCGTCGCCGCCTCGGGCGGCAATGGCGGCGGGGAGGGGTCGCGCGCAAGCATCTAGCGCTCCCCGAACTGGCGGACGCGCGGATCGAGCAGGACCAGCAGCATGTCGGCGATGATGTTGCCGACGATCAGCGTCGCCGACAGCACCATCATGAAGGTCGCGGTGACATAAACATCGCCGACCGCCATGGACCCGACAATCGCCGGGCCGACGGTCGGCAGCGCGAAGATGATCGCCGTCTCGATCTCGCCGGTGAGCATGTAAGGCAGCACCACGCCCTGATACATGATCAAAGGATGCAGCGCGTTGGGCACGGCATGGCGCATGACGACAGCGCCGCCGGTCAGGCCCTTGGCCTTGGCCGTCTCGACATATTGGGCGTTGAGCGTGTCGAGCAGATTGCCGCGCATAACGCGCATGTTGTAGGCGAGGCCGCCGAAGGTGGCGATCGCCACCACCGGCCAGACATGCTTGACCAGGTCGACGAACTTGGCCCACGACCACGGCGCGCCGCCATATTGCGGCGAGAAGAATGAGCCGATCTCCGACACGTTGAACTGGAAGACCAGGAGATAGACGATGATCAGCGCCATCAGGAAGCGCGGCACTGTCATGCCGAGGAAGGAGATGGCCGAGAGCGTCGAGTCGATCCAGCTATACTGCCTCGTCGCCGCCCAGATGCCGAAGGTAATGCCGAGAACCGAAGCGAGCAGGTGGCAGACCAGCGCCAGCAGCAGCGTGCGCGGCAGGCGTTCTCCCACTACATCGGCCACCGGCTTGTTGTAATAGAGGCTGTAGCCGAAATCGCCGCGGGTGACGATGCCGCCGATCCAGTTGAGATACTGGATGGGCAGCGGCTTATCGAGGCCGTGTTCGATGCGGTAGGCCTGCGCCTGGGCGTCGGCTTGGGCGAACGACGCGCCGCCCTGGTTGATCAGCTGGGAGCGGATGTAGTCGGCATAGTCGCCCGGCGGCGCCTGGATGATGGCGAAGGTCACTAGGCTCAAAATGGCGAGGACGGGAAGCGCCGACGCTATGCGCATGAGCAGGAATCGCAACATGGACGGTCCGCTTCCTCATCTCGCCGACGCGCCGCCTGGGGCGTTCGGGGGTTGGTTTGTCCCGGCCGCGCCATCAGCGCGGCCGGGGTCTCTCTCAGTCAGGGGAGGTAAACCTACATTGGGCCCTTGTCTCCAGGCTTGCCGGGAAGCTCCTCTGGGAACAGTTCGTATTTCGCCTGCTTGTCCGCCTTGACGAACACGCGCTCGCGGACGATCGAATCCTCGGCCCAGTTGAACATGAAGATCGGCGTCCCCTGCGGAATGTTGGCGAAGCGCTTGTTGACGATCAGCGCGCCGGGATATTCCGTCAGGCCGACATTGTAGACATGTTCCGTCGAGATCTTCTGGAACTCCTTCATCAGGCTGGCGCGCTCGTCATTGTCCGACGAGGAGACGAACTTGTTGACGATGTCGACGAGGTCCTTTTCGAAAGGCATCAGGTCGACCTGGCCGCTTTCCGGCGCGCGGTGATCCCAGCTGGTCTTGGGGCCGATGGGAGCGAGTTGCACGGTATTCTGCACGACGGAGGTCAGCTCCTGCTCGTTGCGCCGGATCAGCCAGTCGAAGCGGCCGGAATATTGCGTGGCATCGCGCTGGGTGCCATTGAGGCCGTTGAGCACGACCCTCAGGCCCAGCTTCTCCATCTGCGCGACGACGCCTTCGGCAAGGCTCTTGTCGGTGGTGTAGTCGTTGTTGACCAGCATCACGATCTCGACATCCTTGCCGCCGGCGGTGCCGGCCGGGAAGTTCACGATGCCGTCGCCGTCCGTATCCTTGAGACCGGCCTTGGCGAGCTCGGCCTTGGCGCCTTCGAGGTCGAAGGGATAGTAGACGGTGGAATTGCGGTCATAGAAGCTGGTGCCGGAGGAGAAGCCGCCGGGATAGATGGCGGTGAACGGCCCCTTGACGAGGGAGTCGCCGAGCGCCTTGCGGTCGAGCGCCATGGTGACGGCCTTGCGGAAGTCCTCGTTACGGTTCAATTCGCGGATGGCCTGGCCGCGCTCGTCCGGGTTGCCCCAGCCATTGGCGGAAAAGTTCAGGCGCAGATTATAGCCGATGAGGCGCGGGCCGAAGGCCAGGCGTGCCGGCGCGTTCGCGTCTGCGGCGCGCTTCAGGGAGGCGACGAAGTTTTCCGGCTGCTCAAGGTTGGAGAAATCGCCCGAGCCAGCGACCGCCTGGACGTCGCGGTCGGCCCAGGTCGATAGCTTGTATTGCAGCTCGTTGAGATAGGGCAGCTGGTTGCCCTTTTCGTCGACCTTCCAGTAGTAGGGGTTGCGGCGCATGACGATGATGTCGTCCGGCCGGTATTCGACCGGCACCCAGGCGCCCATCACCGGCATGTTCATGAAATCCGGTGGGAAGGCGTTCTTGAACTGGTCGTAGGTGTTCTTCGAATATTTCGGATGCTGCGGCTTCAATATGTGCGAGGGGCCTGGGCAGAAGGTGCCGTAGGCCATCGCGTAGAGGTACTGTTTCGGGAAGGCATCCTTGAAGGTCCACTCGACGGTGTAGTCGTCGATCTTCTTCAGCGTCGTGCCGACACCAAAGGTTTCCTGCGTCGCGCCATTGAGCGGCGAGACGTTCGGGTCGATGACCTCGTCGTCCCAGTAGAACATGACGTCGTCGGCGTTGAAGGGCGCGCCATCGGACCATTTGGCGCCCTCGACCAGATGCATGGTCAGCTTATGGCCGTCCTTCGACCACTCCCAGCTCTTGGCGAGGTTCGGCAGCGGTTCGGTATCCTTGGCCTCGACCTGGAACAGCGGCGCCGTGCGCGTCAGGCATTCGGACAGGCCGATGTCAATGCCGCCCCAGCCTTGCGTCTGGCCCGCGCCATAGTTCCAGCCTTCCGGCCGGCCGCCGATGACGTGACGCATCGTGTCGCCATAGACGCCGGTGCCGTCCGGCATGTTGGCCGTCTTGAACACCAGCGGCTCCTTGGGCAGCCTGTCCTTCACTGGCGGCAGCTTGCCGGCCTTGACGTATTTTTCGGTGACCCAGTCCGGCTCGTGATATTCGGGCAGCGCCTTGAACTCCAGGATGGAGTCGCGCGCCACGTATTTGATCTTGCCCTCGGCCGGAAACGTCGCCGGCTTGGGCGGCACCGTCGGCTCGGAAGCGAAGGCGTTGAGTGCCGGAACGGAGACGCTCAGCGCCAATCCGGCGGCAATGCCAATGCTGCGTAGGTTCCTCATTATTTCCTCCCTCTTGTTCACACGTTTTCTGCTTGTCTTCCGCCTCGACGGCTGACTGCGACGGACCTTTGCCTCCCGTGGATCCGCCGCCGCGCCCAGATTTTCAGCCGGTCTGCTTCAGTGCGGCCTTTTCGGCACGCAATTCCTCGATCGAGCGCACGTTGCGCCGCGCGGCACCGGCCCATTCGCGGGTCTTGACCTTGGATTTCGCCAGCCGCTCCTTTGCCGCCGGAACGGCGTGCGCGTATTGCGGCAGCCAGGCGGCTTGAGCGACGACCATCTCGTCCACCATCTGCCAGACCTCTTCCGGCGTCGACACCGCGCCGACCAGCGGATCATGCAGCACGGCGAGCTTCAACAGGTCGATGTCGCCGGCGATCGCCGCATGTACCGACATGCGCTGGACGTTGATCGAGGCCATGCAGGTGGCCGCGCAGGCTTCCGGCAGCGTGATGCCGGCGGCCATGTTGATGCCAAAGCGATCGACGAAGCCGGGTGATTCGATGATCGCGTCCTGCGGCAGGTTGGTGATCACGCCGTTATTCTTGACGTTGAAATGGCCGCGATAGACGCGGTTCGTCTCCAGCGCTTCCAATATGTGGCTGGCATGCTCGTTGGAGCGCTTGGCCGGGTCGATCGGCTTCGACGCGGCTTCGAGGAATTGCGGATATTCGGTCTCGAACCAGTTGCGGGTTTCGGTGGAATAGCGGAGATAGCCGCCGGTCTCGCCATGGATCCAGTCGGACATGTCGATCCAGCGCGTGATCTCGTCGGGCCGCTTGCGGTACCAGGGCAGATATTCGGAGAGATGGCCGTTGCTTTCGGTCGAATAGACGCCGAAGCGCTTCAGCACGTCGATGCGCAGCTTTTCCTGCTGGGAATAGACCGGGTGCGCCTCGAAGGCGGCAACCAGTTCGTCCTTGCCGATCTTGCGGCCGTTCAGCCGCAGATCGATGAACCAGGTCTGGTGGTTGATACCGGAACAGACATAGTCGAGTTCATGCCTGGACTTCGCGCCAAGCACCTCGGCGATCTGCTCGGCGCCATGCTGGACGCCGTGGCAAAGACCGACCGTGTCGACCTTGCCGTATTCGATCGCGGCCCAGGTGTTCATCGCCATGGGGTTGGCGTAGTTCAGGAATTTGGCATCGGTCTCGGCGACCTCGCTTATATCCTTGCAGAAGTCGAGGATCACCGGGATGTTGCGCTGGCCGTAGAGGATGCCGCCGGCGCAGATCGTGTCGCCGACGCATTGGTCAATGCCATATTTCAGCGGGATCCGGATGTCGTCGGCATAGGCTTCGAGACCGCCGACGCGCACGCAGCTGATGATGTAGCGTGCGCCCTCCAGCGCCTCGCGGCGGTTCGTGGTCGCCGTCACCCTGGTCGGCAGATGGTTGGCCTCGACGATGCGATCGAGGATCGCCTTGATCATGCCGAGATTGTGCTCGCTGACGTCGGTCAGCGCGAATTCTATATCCTTGAATTCCGGCACGCACAGAATGTCGGTGAACAGCTTCTTGGTGAATCCGACGCTGCCGGCGCCGATAATAGCGATTTTGAAGCTCATCACCTTCACCTCGATCCAATCGAATGCTAGGCAAGGAGCAGCAAGGGAGGACACGGCCGCGTGCCATCGCGCACGCACCGCTCAAAGCCGGAAATCCGGCTTTTTTCCTCCCGCCCGCTCCTCGACCGCGGGTCGTTCCCGTTCTTGAGGGCTTGATTATGCGCTTATTCGCGCGCTCGGCCAGAGAAGGATTATGCTTTCAAGGGTAATTTTGTGCTGCAGGACCTGATCGCCAACGGACAGTTGATGCGCACGATTTCGCTGCCGCGCGGCCGCCAGCGCCTGCACGCGATGCCGACCAGCACCGGCTATGAAGTGCGCGAAGGTGAGACCTACGACTGGGACGGGCGAAAGCGCGGCCAGACGCCGTTCACCGTGCTTCAGCATACGATCAGCGGCAACGGCCAATTGCGCTACGAAAGCCGCAACTATCGCCTGCAGGCGAACGACACGCTTTTGGTGCTGGTGCCGCACAACCATCGCTATTGGCTGGGGCAGGGCGACCGCTGGGAATATTTCTGGATCTCGATGAACGGCGAGGAGGCGCTGCGCATCCACAAGTCCATTCTGAGCGTTTCAGGACCGGTGTTCCGGTTGCAGCCGGCGACGATCGATCACCTCGCCGATTGTAGCCTGCGGCTCATCAAGGGTGCTGGTTCGCCCGGCGCTGCCTCCGCGATCGCCTACGAGGCGGCGATGGCGCTTTACGACGATGTCTTCGGCTCGCACGCCTTCGCCGAGAAGCAGAGCGCCATGCAGCCGGTCATCGACCATATCAACGCCAATCTCGACAAGCCGCTGCCGGTGGCGGATCTGGTCGGGATCAGCGGCCTCAGCCGCGCCCATTTCTCGCGCTGCTTTGCCGAGAGCGAGGGATTGCCGCCGGCCGAATTCGTCTTGCAGCAACGCCTGCAACGCGCGGCGAAGCTGCTGACCAGGGCGGATTTCCTGCCGGTGAAGGAAGTCGCGGTGCTATGCGGCTTCGAGGATGCGAATTACTTTTCCAAGGTGTTTCGCCGCTGCTACGGCATCAACCCGACGCAGTTTCGCACCACTGGCATGTATGCCAGCCTGGGCAGCCATCGCTAGAGCAATTCCAGGAAAAGTGTTTCACGGTCAGGCTCGGCGACTTCGCCGTAGCCTTCGTCCAGAATTGCGTAAAAACAAAAACTTGGAGCGGTTCTGCGGTTCCGTGAAACGCGGAACCGCTCTAGCGGCACGGTTACTACTGCCTGCGGTGGTCGAGCGCCGTCGAAGCGGTATTGACCGGGTCGGCTACGGCGAAGGCGGCATCGAGCTGTTCGGGCGTGCGTTGGCCGGCCCGTTTCCAGGCAACATATTGCGCGATGCCGAAGCCCGCGCGCTGCGGCACCGTCTTCACCACCGGCATGCGGAATCCGTCGCGGAATTTTTCCCAGCGCGACCCGAGCACCGCGACCATTTCCTCGAAGGTCGGCGGCGTCGCCACGTCGGCATAGGTGATCGTGACCTTGCCGGCGAGTGCTGCCTCGCGCGAAATCGGCACCGGGATCGAGGCGAGGTAGTCGGCCGGCACGTCGAGCAGGCCCCCGAAGGCCCATTCTTGGCGCAATTCATCCGCGCTCATCGGGGCAACGCTGACGTCGATGTCGTTGGGCGTGCCGGGCACCCGGTAGGGGCAGCGAAAACGGCCGCAATTGGCCTGCGCCGAGAATTGCCACAGCGCATAGCCCTGCCAGTTTCCCATCGGGAAATGCACGTCGATGTCCGGCTTGTAGCGCGCATACCAGAGCGGCAGCCGCGACAGCAGCCGGTACTGGTAGCGGTTGTCGGCGATATACTGGGCGGTCTTGCCGTTGACATAGAGCACGGGGAAGCGGCCGAGGCGGCGATGCACCTGGCGCACGAATTCCTCGGCGTCCTCCAGCGACATCCACTGCGTGGCGTCGATGCCTTCGATGTCGAGGGCCATCAGCTCGTCCGGCGCCGGTTGCGCAAAATCGATGAAATTATTGGCTTGCTCGACCGGGTTGCCGGGCCGCGCGAGGTGATAGGCGCCCCATTTCAGGCCGAGCGCCTTGGCCACAACCTTGCGCGTCTGGAACAACTCGCGCGTCACCGCATAGCGCTTCCACTGAGCCTTGCAGAGTTTGACGTCGGCGTCGGCCCCGAGGCAGAAATAGGGCGGCGGCAGGCCGTCGGACGCCTTGTTGATGAAGCCGGCGATGCGCTTGTCGGTGACGAGCTGCTGCCAGTCGATCGAATTGTACTCATAGGCGTCGATCACCAGCGGGCGCTCGGCATTCTTCCATGGCTCGGAGAAATCCGAGGCCTGTGCCGCCGTGCCCAGCGCAACCGCCGCCGCGAGAAGCGCCAGGCGGCGAAGAGGGCGCGCCGGCTTTTTCAATCAGGGTGTCCCCACTGACCAGGGGACGATCCTGAACCGCCATGGTTAAGGAAGTGCTTCGGGGGCGGATGTACAAACAAGGACAGGGCTCCGACCGATACGGCCGCGGCGACTGGCGTCGTTAGTTTCGCCGGGGCTATCCCACCGACCGGCCGAAAAAATCGAGGTCGAAGAGATCGGCCATCGCCTTGTAGCCGGCGTCGGAGGGGTGCAGGCCATCGCCGCAGTCGAACTCCGCGCGAATGCGCGAGTCGTCTTGCGGATCCGCCAGCGCCCGGTCGAAATCGACGATGGCGTCGGCGGGGCTGGAGGTCCTTATCCATTCGTTGACGGCGCGGCGCATCCGTTCCTTCTCGGGAGAATGGAACGTGCGCAGCGCCTCTCCCTGGAATGCGCCCGCAAAGGGTGTCAGCGTGCCCTGGATGACCTTGATGCCGCGCATATGGGTGCGGGCGATCAGTTGCCGGTAGCTGCCGACCATATCCTCCACCGAGACCGCCTCCGCCGCGCCGGCTAGCATCGTTCCCGGCCAACCAATGTCGTTGATGCCTTCCAGAAGCACGATGTGGCCGACATTGGGTAGACTGAGCACATCGCGGTCGAAGCGGGCGAGCGCACTTGCGCCGCGCGCCCTGCTGGCGTTCACCCTGTTGCCGCCGATGCCATGGTTGAGAACGCCAAGACGGGTAAGCAAACCCGCCGCCGAAAGCCGCTCGGCCAGGCGATCAGGCCATCTGGCGTTCGCATCCACCGTCGATCCGAACCCATCGGTTATGGAATCGCCGAAGCAGACGATCGAGCGGCTGTCCGCCTCGCAGCCGACAAGGACGGTGGTAAGGAAATAGCGGCTCGTGGACGTCTGCTGCAAGGGCATGCGCTCTGCGTCGACGAACTCGCCGTAATCAGAAATATAAGCGGTCTGCTGGGCCTCGAAGTGATACGTCTGGACGGGCGCGAAACCGCTGAAATACAGGCTGACGGCTAGGTCGCAAAGGTCGCCGGCCTCGAACTCGACGGGGTCGCTCAAAAGCGGCGCGCCGGGCAGGATCCTGGCTGCGCGCGAGCCGCCGAAAGTCAGCCCGCGCGCACTCCCGCCCTCGATGCCGCCGCCGGCGCTGGCCCTGGCGATGGATGCCGCGCCGATGTCGATCGGCTCGCTGCCATGCTCGTTCGAAAGCCGGATGCAAAAGCGCACGCCGCCCTTGCTGATGCGGACGACCTGCCTGACCGTCTGGTCGTGGAAGCCGTAGAGCACTGCGTCACCCGGCCACACATTCATCGGGCTGGCGGCCCACGTTCCCATCCAATGTCCCGTCATCCGTCGCCTCCTCATGGATCGAGCAAAGCAACGCTAGCAACGCCTCGTTGGCCTCACCACCAGAAATCCGCTGGCCGTCCGATACTTTCTTGCCTCAACGACTTGCCTCCACGTCAATCGCAGGACCGCCATCGGCGTCGCGTTCAAAGTACAAGAAAGTATCGATCGTGCGTCAGAGACGTGGTGGCATCATATTTTTCGCTTGGCTAGCCTTCACATTGTAGCAGCCGGCAGTGGAGGAGCCTTTGCCGGCCAAAGAACGGTTTTGCCGCCCGGTGGAGATCGCGCGCGAGACTGGTCGATTGCCTTTAGGAAGGGAGGATAGACTATGCCGAATATCATGGATTTCAGATTGAACCGTCGCGCCCTGCTTGCCGGTGCCGCGGCGACGGCCGCCGCCGGCGTAATGGCTGGGAGCGGTCCGGCCGGGGCGCAGGAGCTCTCGAAAGTGGTGGCCTGGGAAACGCCCTATCTCGGTTTTTTCTTTTTCGTCGTCCTGCAGGAGGCATTGAAGCGCAAGGCCGAGAGCCTGGGTCTGCAATTCGTCGGAAAGGACGCCAACGGCGATTCCAACGCGCAGGTGAACGACTGGAACAGCCTGCTGCTGCAGAAGCCACGCTACCTTATCTCGGACGCGCTCGATTCCGAACTGCTTATCCCGCTGACGAAGAAGGCCAGGTCGCTGGGCGTTCCAGTCGGCATGGTCGATACGCCGCTCACCGGCGGCACCGTCGCCGCCTCAGTCACCTTCGACAATCGTCAGTCGGGCGTCATGGCGGCTGAAAAGACGGCCGAATTGTTGACCAGGAAATACGGTTCGCCCAAGGGCAGCGTGCTGAACAATTACGGCTCGCTGACGGCGGTAGCCCTGCGCAACCGCAAGGAGGGTTTTGAGGAAACCCTCAAGTCCAAATACAAGGATATCGAGGTCATCTCGCGGCCGCAGAATAACCAGCATGACGAGGCGCTGGCCGTCGTCTCAGCCACGCTGCGCGAGCGCCCCGACCTCGACGCCATCCACATGCCAACCGACATCTTCGTCGTCGACGCCCGCAAGGCCATGGAGACGCAGAAGCGCCTTTTCCCGGTCGGTCACGAGAAGCACATCATCCTGACCAGCATCGACGCCTCGCCCAATGCGCTCGAATGGGTGAAGGCCGGCGAGATCGATGCCGATATCGCCCAGGACCCGATCGCCTATGTCGAGATTGTTGTTGACCTGCTGGAACAGTACACGCTCAAGGGCCAGCCGGTGCCGACCGGCCCCTATGAGAACAAGAAATACTTCTGGGAAAAGGGCATGATCGCCGACAGTCCATCAGGGCCCCTTCTGACCATTCCGCCCTACTTCCTGACCAAGGAGAACGCCGACGATCCGCGCCACTGGGCCAACGTCGTCACCAAGGTCTGGAAGATGGAACAGAACGCCGGCTGAGCACCGGCAGGGGAGGGCGCGCGCTGTCGGCCGCGCCCTACTTGACCTGGCATGGGGAAGCCGACCGATGACACAGTCAGATCGCGAGCCGACGGAAGGCGCGCGCCGGGCAGGCGAAGGGCTGTTTGCGCCAGCGCCGAGCGACCGGTCCGTGCTGGTCGTCGACAATGTCTTCAAGACATACGGGCCAGTTTCGGTGCTCGACGGTGTGTCTCTGGCGGTACCCAAGGGCGCGATCCACGGCCTGCTCGGCAAGAACGGCGCCGGCAAATCGACGCTATCCAATGTTATCGCGGGTTTCACGCGTGCCGATGCGGGCAGCATACTGCTCGCTGGCGAGGACGTGTCGTCGCTGACGCTTACCGCGCGCAAGAAGCGCGGACTGCACCTGCTCTCACAGCATTCCGAGATTTTCGAGGACCTGTCGATCGGCGAAAATCTGCTCCTGCCGAACCTGCCGCGCCGCCGCAGCCTGATCGACTGGGGCAAGCTCCACCGGCAGGCAAGCCTGCTCCTGGAAAGCCATGCCATGCAAGTCTCCTCGCGGCGGCGCGCCGGCGATCTCAATGCCAGCGACCGCAGGCGGCTCGCCATCATCAAGGCCGTAGCGGGCGATGCCAGGCTGATCATCCTCGATGAGCCGACGGCGGGGCTTGCGGCGCGCGAGCGCCAGCATCTGCTGGAATGGGTCGAGGCGCTGACGGCCGGGGGCACGTCCTTCATCTACATCTCGCATCACAATGACGAGGTCCGACAGCTATGCAGCGAATACACGGTCCTGCGCGACGGCAAGGTTGCAGCAAGCGGCGCCGCCGGGTCGCTGTCCGCCGACGGCATGGCGCGCCTGATCACCGGAAGCGACGTGAAAGAATTTCGGCGCGAGGGCCAGATGGCGCCGAAGCCGCCCATCGTCGAGATAAGCGATCTGTGTTTTCCCGGCGGCGGCCCCGTCGAGCTGACCGTTGGCCGTGGCGAGATCGTCGGCCTCGTCGGGTTGCTTGGCGAGGGCCCGCAGGAATTGCTTCGCACGCTGGGAGGCCTGCTCCCGGCCACGTCCGGTCGCGTCCTGGTCGACGGCCGCCCGGCGCGGATCGATTCCCCAGGCCACAGTCTTGCCGCCGGCATCGCGTACCTGACGCATGACCGCATCGGTGAGGGTCATGTCGCCTCGATGTCCATCGCCGAGAACCTAAGCCTGGGCAACTGGCCCCGCCGGGCCGGATGGATGATCAGCCGTTCCAGCATGCTCGGCCGCATGCGCCAGGCCCGCGCGGCCATGGACGTGGTAATGGATACGCCCGACCAGGAGATCCGCAAGCTCAGCGGCGGCAACCAGCAAAAGATCCTGCTTGGCCGCCTGCTGGAACGAAACCCGGCGATCCTGCTGCTCGACGAGCCGACGATCGGTGTCGACGTGGCGGCGAAGGAACACATCCACCGTCTCATCGACGACGCCACTAGGCGCGGCGTCGCGGTTCTGCTGATCGCGCAGGACCCCGACGAGATGCAGCGGCTGGTCGACCGCGTGGTCGTCTTTTCCAAGGGCCGCATCGAACGGTCGCTTTCGGCCGAGGGGCTGACGGCGGACGCCATCGCCGACGCCAGATCGCTCCGGAAACCCATGACAGAACGCAGGACGACATGAACGGCAGGAAATTCCTTCTCGACAATGTGGTGTGGATACTGATCATCGTTTTCAGTCTCCTTGCCGGCGTCCTCAATCCGTTCTTCCTGTCGGAGGGCAACCTGCAGAACGTGCTGGTGCAGGCAACCACATTGGGCGTGCTGGTGCTGGCGGTATCGTTCACGCTTCTGATCGGCGAAATCGACCTGTCGGTCATCGGCAACCTCGTCTTTTCCGGTATGATCGGCGCCTACGCCATGCAGGAATACGGCGCGCACTGGACCGTCGCCGTCGCGGTGACGGTGCTGACGGGCACGCTTATCGGCGCTGTCAACGGCTATTTCGTCTCCTATATGCGGATGAACTCGCTCATCGCCACGCTGGCCATGGGTCTGTTTCTGCAAGGCGCGGTGCTCGGCGCTACGCAGGCCCGCACGCTGGTCATTGCTGACGAAGGATACGGCTATATCGGCAGCGCGACGATCGGCACATGGCCGATCATGCCGGTGGCGCTGTTCGTCATCTATCTGGCGGCGCATGTCGTGCTTGCCTACTCCGCCTGGGGTCGCAACCTCTATGCCACCGGCGGCAACCGGCGGGCCGCGCACGCGGCCGGCATCAATGTGCGGCGCGTCCGGCTCAGCGCGTTCGCCGCAGCGGGATTCCTGGCCGGTCTCGCCGGCTTCCTCTACGCCTCCTATCTCGGTGGCGTGAGCGTCACCGTAGGCAGCACGACCCTGCTCTACGCGGTCGCGGCTCCTGTCATAGGCGGCGTATCCCTGCTTGGCGGACGCGGACGGGTGCTCGGCATGCTTGGTGGCACGCTGCTCATCACGGTCATCCAGACCGGACTACAGCTGATCAACGTGTCCGCCTATTACATTCAGATGATCGGCGGCGCGATGATCCTGCTGGCTATTGCCGTCGACGCTTTTCGGGTGCGTGGCGAGGAGCAGGAATCGGTCTGAGCACGGGCGTTTTCGGCAGATAAGGGGTTCCGCGCCTGTCACTCCCGCCCTGGGCGCCTGTGTTCATCAGCCGTTTTTCGTCGCCGCCAAAACGTCAAAAAAGTATCGGTTGGATGGACAAGCCGTGGTGGCAGGCGTTTCAATTGCCGCCTAAGCTTTCAATCACGGCGGCCAGCGGGAATACGCGGCCTGCCCGACGAAGCGCAGCAACCGGTCATAAGACCGGACCCGCGCGGGAGGAATAAAGATGAATCCGGACCTGGAAGTCGTCCAGATCAGACAGGGAGAGTCGTTCAAGGCCTGGGCCCACGGCTATCCTTTCCGCACCGTGCGCTGGCACTTCCACCCCGAATACGAGCTGCATCTGGTCGTGGCCACCACCGGCCGCTATTTCGTCGGCGACTTCATCGGCGAGTTCGAGCCGGGCAATCTTGTGCTCACCGGCCCCAACCTGCCGCACAACTGGGTCAGCGACGTGCCTCCGGGCGAGACCGTGCCGCTGCGCGGCCGCGTCGTCCAGTTCTCCGAAGAATTCATTGCCGACGCTTCCGCCGCGCTGCCCGAACTTGCAGCCTGCGCCGGTATCCTCGAAACCAGCCGTCGCGGCGCGCTGTTCTCGCTGGCGACGGCTGAGCTGGCCGCGCCCTTGCTGGCCGAACTGGTCGAGGCGCAAGGCGTGCGCCGCCTGTCATTGTTCATGGCCGTGCTCGACGTCTTGAGCCGTGCGAGCGACGTCCGCACCCTGGCCAGCGCCGGCTACCTTCCCGACCCGTCCGGCTTCATGTCGGCCGGCATCAACCAGGCGCTCGCCTATATCAACTGCCACCTGACCGAGCCGTTCAGCGAAGGCACCCTGGCCGAGATCGCGGGACGCAGCCCCAGCGCCTTCTCGCGCAGCTTCCGCCGGCACACCGGAATGGCGCTGGTGCAGTATGTCAACCGGCTGCGCATCAACCTTGCCTGCCAGTTGTTGATGAGCGAGGCCCAGATGTCGATCACCGAGATCTGCTACGCCGCCGGCTACAACAATATCTCGAATTTCAACCGCCAGTTCCTGGCGCAGAAAGGCATGTCGCCTTCGCGCTTCAGGGCGTTGCTGGCGCAGAACGTAAACGCGGAGATCGCCGCCTAACAGGGAGGAACAGGGAGGAGCCCAAAGCAATTCCAGCAAAAGCGTGAAACGCTTCGGTTCGGCGATTTCGCCGCAGCCCCGTCTGGAATTGCGTCAAAACAAACAGACGTTCAGGGAAGGAAAAACGCGGGGTGCGAGGCACCCTGTGCTGGAGATCGCTTGTCCTGAAATCCAGCACGCCAAGGAGGATGTTTGCGCGGCTTACCGGATCGGATCGATCCTCAGCCGCTGCCGATCATACTCCTTTCAACAGTCCGATATGCAGTCAAGGCCTGACGCGCCGTTTGGCGCGCAAGTCTCGTGAAACCATTTCTTGAAACGGAGTCATTCGAATGACCAGATATGCATGGAAATCGCCGTTTGCCTTGAAATCGACCATCGCGGCCGTGTTCGCGCTCTCTCTGCTCGGCGGCACGGCGGCCTTCGCCGCCACCGTCACCGACGCCACGGTTGCCTTCCTGATGCCTGACCAGGCATCGACCCGCTACGAGCAGCACGACTATCCCGGCTTCGTCGCCGAGATGAAGAAGCTTTGCCCAGGCTGCAAGGTGATCTACCAGAACGCCGATGCCGATGCGGCGCGCCAGCAGCAGCAGTTCAATTCGGTGATCTCGCAGGGCGCCAAGGCCATCGTGCTCGACCCGGTCGATTCGACCGCCGCCGCCTCGCTGGTCAAGCTGGCGCAGAGCCAGGGCGTCAAGGTGATCGCCTATGACCGGCCCATACCGACGGCGCCGGCCGATTTCTACGTGTCCTTCAACAACGAGGGCATCGGCAAGGCCATCGCCGATTCGCTGGTCGAGCATCTCAAGGCTCTGAAAGTCGATCCGGCCGGCGGCGGCCTGCTGCAGATCAACGGCTCCCCGACCGACGCCGCCGCGGGTCTGATCAAGAAGGGCATCCACGAGGGCCTCGACAACAGCGGCTACCCGATCCTGGCCGAGTTCGACACGCCGGAATGGGCGCCGCCGAAGGCCCAGCAATGGGCCAGCGGCCAGATCACGCGCTTTGGGACCAAGATCCTCGGCGTCGTGGCCGCCAATGACGGCACCGGCGGCGGCGCGATCGCGGCCTTCAAGGCGGCCGGCGTGGATCCGGTTCCGCCGGTGACCGGCAACGACGCGACGATCGCGGCCTTGCAGCTGATCATTGCCGGCGACCAGTACAACACCATCTCCAAGCCGAGCGAGATCGTCGCGGCCGCCGCCGCCAATGTTGCGGTCAAGCTCTTGTCGGGTGAGACGCCGAAGGCCGAGATGACCCTTTACGACACGCCCTCGCAGCTCTTCACTCCGGCGGTGGTGACGCAGGAGAACCTCAAGGCCGAGATCATCGACAAGAAGATCAACACGGCCGCAGAACTCTGCGTCGACCGCTACGCCGAGGGCTGCAAGAAGCTCGGCATCACCAACTGATAAGATCCCAGCATCCGGCCACCCGACGGGCGGCCGGATGTCCAGGGAACACGATCGTCACGAAAGGTCAGCGCATGAGTGAGAGTCCCGAAGGATCGGCTTCCGTCGGCGAGTTGGTGCTCAGCCTGCGCGGCATATCGAAGAATTTCGGTGCCGTCTCGGCGCTGACCGATATCGACTTCGACGTGCATGCCGGCGAGGTCGTGGCCTTGGTCGGCGACAACGGCGCCGGCAAGTCGACGCTGGTCAAGATTCTTGCCGGCGTGCACCACCCGAGCTCGGGGACGATCAATTTTCGCGGCAGCGCGGTCACGCTGCCCGACCCGCGAGCAGCGCTGACGCTGGGCATCGCCACGGTGTTCCAGGATCTCGCGCTGTGCGAAAATCTCGACGTGGTGGCGAACATATTCCTCGGCAATGAGCTCAGCCCGCTGCGGCTGGACGAAGTGGCGATGGAAATGCGGGCCTGGACGCTGCTCAACGAATTGTCGGCGCGTATCCCGAGCGTGCGCGAAGCGGTCGCCTCGCTGTCCGGCGGCCAGCGCCAGACGGTCGCCATCGCGCGCTCATTGCTGCTCGAGCCGAAACTCATCCTCCTTGATGAGCCGACCGCCGCGCTCGGTGTCGCCCAGACGGCGGAGGTGCTCAACCTTATCGACCGCGTCCGCGCGCGCGGCCTCGGCGTCGTGATGATCAGCCACAACATGGAGGATGTCCGCGCCGTTGCCGACCGTATCGTGGTGCTGCGGCTGGGGCGCAACAACGGCGTCTTCGAGCCCGACGCTTCGAACCAGGACCTGGTGAGCGCCATCACCGGCGCGTCCAACAACGCGGTGTCGCGTCGCACCGAGCGCCTGCGCATGGAGCGCGATCACGCCGGTAGCGCACAGGCGGGGGAACAACGCCAATGACGGCAGAGAAAAGCACCTCCGCTCCGCTGGCGCTCGACCGCGCCGACGCGCGGGTGAAGCATCAGGCAGGTCTCGGCGGAGCGATCCGCTCCTTCCTCGATCGCGTGCGCAGCGGCGATCTCGGCTCGCTGCCGGTCGTCGTCGGCCTCGTGGTCATCTGGACTGTGTTCACCAGTCTCAACCCCGTGTTCGTTTCGAGCAGCAATCTGGTCAATCTCCTGTTCGACTGTTCGACGGTCGGCGTCATCGCGCTCGGCATCGTTTGCGTGCTGATGGTCGGTGAGATCGACCTTTCCGTCGGGTCGGTCAGCGGTTTCGCCTCGGCGATGGTCGGCACGCTCTGGGTCAATCAGGGGTGGCCGGTCGCGCTCGCCATTGTCGCCGCGCTGGCCTTCGGCGCGCTGATCGGCTCGCTCTACGCCCTGCTGTTCAACCGGCTGGGCATGCCGAGCTTCGTCTCGACGCTTGCCGGTCTGCTCGCGGTGCTGGGCATGCAGCTTTATATCCTTGGCTCGACCGGCTCGATCAACCTGCCCTATGGCTCCACCCTGGTGGATTTCGGCCAGCTGATGGTGATGCCGAAATGGGTCTCGCACACCCTGGCGGCGATCCCGGGCCTGGCCATGCTGGTCAGCGGGCTTCGCACCTTCGCGCGCCGCCGCGCGGCCAATCTGTCGGCCCGGTCCGTGGCCGGTCTCGTCGTGCGCGTCGCCACCATAACCGTCGGTCTCGAGCTGATTGTCGCCTACCTCAACCAGTCGCGCGGCATCCCATGGATGTTCGGCCTCTTCGTCGGGCTTGTGGCGGCGATGAACTACGCCCTGACCAGAACCAAATGGGGACGTTCGATGACGGCCGTCGGCGGCAACCGCGAGGCGGCGCGGCGCGCCGGTATCAAGGTCCGCGTCATCTATCTCAGCGCTTTCGCGCTGTGCTCCACCTTTGCCGCGCTTGGCGGCGTGCTTGCGGCGGCGCGGCTCGCTTCCGCCAGCCAGCAGGCCGGCACCGGCGACGTCAACCTGAACGCGATAGCCGCCGCGGTCATCGGCGGCACCAGCCTGTTCGGCGGCCGCGGCAGCGCCTATTCCGCGCTGCTCGGCATCATCGTCATCCAGTCGATCGCCAGCGGCCTGACGCTGCTCGATCTGTCCTCGTCGCTTCGTTACATGATCACCGGTGCCGTGCTGGCGATCGCCGTGATCGTCGACTCCCTCGCGCGCCGTTCCCGTGCCTCGCACGGCCGCGCCTGAACAGCTCAAACGAGAAGGGTACACATGGCTCAGAATCTTTCGGGAAAAGTCGCCGCGGTCACCGGCGCGGCATCGGGTATCGGTCTCGAATGCGCCAGGGCGATGCTTGCCGCCGGCGCTCGGGTGGTGCTTGTCGACAGGGCGCAGGACAAGCTGAAGGAGATCGTCGCCGAACTCGGCGAAAGCGCGATCCCGCTGGTGGTCGATCTCACCAGCCCCGCGAGCGTGGCGACGATGATGCCTGGGATCCTCGAAAAGGCCGGCCAGCTTGACATCTTTCACGCCAATGCCGGCTCCTATGTCGGCGGCGAGATCCTCAACGGCGACCCGGACGCCTGGGACCGCATGCTGAACCTCAACATCAACTCGGTCTTCCGCTCGGTGCACGCGGTGCTGCCGCATATGGTCGAGCGCAAGACCGGAGATATCATCGTCACCAGTTCAATTGCGGGTCTCGTCCCCGTCGTCTGGGAGCCGGTCTACACGGCCTCGAAACATGCCATACAGGCGTTCGTCCATACGCTGCGCAGGCAGGTGGCCAAGCACGGCCTGCGCGTCGGCGCCGTGGCACCAGGGCCGGTGGTGACGGCGCTGATCAGCGATTGGCCGAAGCAGAAGCTCGAGGACGAGCTGGCGGCCGGTGGCCTGATGCAGCCCACCGAGGTCGCGGAGGCCGTCCTGTTCATGCTCACGCGGCCGCGAAACATCACCATTCGCGACCTGGTGATCCTGCCGCAGAGCAATGATCTGTAGGCAGTAGGATTTAGGCAGTAGGGAATAGGGAAGGGGCAGTTGCCTCCGGCCATCCAACGCGGACCATTTTTTCTACTGCCTACTGCCTACTGCCTACTGCCTACTCACTTACCTTTGAGGTCCCCCATGCCTTCCCACTTCATCGGCATCGATGTCGGCACCGGCAGCGCGCGCGCCGGCGTCTTCGATGAGCGCGGCGAGCTCCTGGCTTCAGCCAAGCGCGACATCGCTCTCTTCATCGAGCCCGGCGAGATCGCCGAGCAGTCCAGCCGGGACATCTGGCAGGCGGTGTGCGCCAGCGTCCGCGACGCGGTTGCAAAATCAGGCGTGGAGCCCCGCAAGATCGGCGGCGTCGGCTTTGACGCAACCTGTTCCCTTGTGGTGGTCGGCGACGACGGCGAGGCCCTGCCGGTGGGCCATTCGGGAGACAGCGACAGGAACATCATCGTCTGGATGGATCATCGCGCCCTCGACCAGACCAGGCGCATCAATGCCGGCCGGCATCCGGTCCTCGACTATGTCGGCGGCGTCATTTCGCCGGAGATGGAAACGCCGAAGCTGCTATGGCTGAAGGAGAACCTGCCCGAGACCTTCGCTGCGGCCGCGCATTTCTTCGACCTGGCCGACTATCTGACCTGGCGCGCCACCGGCAGCCTGGCCCGCTCGGTTTGCACCCTGGCCTGCAAGTGGACCTATCTCGCCCATGAGCGGCGCTGGGACGAGAGCTATTTCCACGCTATCGGGCTTGGCGAACTTGCCGACGAGCATTTTGCCCGCATCGGCACCGAAGTGGTCGATCCAGGCACGGCGGTGGGTGCCGGCCTGACGGAGGCGGCCGCGGCTGAATTGGGACTGGTTGCAGGTACAATCGTCGCTGCCGGGCTGATCGATGCCCATGCCGGCGGCGTCGGCACGGTGGGTGCCGCCGGCGATACCGGCACCATCTCGTCGCGCATGGCCTATGTGCTCGGCACATCAGCCTGCACCATGGCGAGCAGCGAAGGCCCTGCCTTCGTGCCTGGCGTGTGGGGGCCTTATTATTCCGCCATGGTGCCGGGGTTTTGGCTGAGCGAGGGCGGTCAGTCGGCGGCCGGCGCGGCCATCGATCTTCTGGTGCGGTTCCACCCGGCCGCAGCCGAGGCTTCCGCGCATGCCGCGGCAGAAGGCAAATCGCTTGCCGATTGGCTGGCCGCGGCCGCCACGGCGGCTTCGCCCGACCTGTCGGCGGCCGCCACGCTCGCGGGAAGCATCCACGTCGTGCCCGAGTTCCTCGGCAATCGTTCGCCGTTCGCGGATCCGGATGCCCGCGGCCTGATCGCCGGGCTGGGCACCGACCGTTCCGTCGAAAGTCTTGTCGGCCTTTACGTGGCCGGCCTTTGCGGCCTGGGCTATGGCGTGCGCCAGATCGTGGCGGCGCAGGGATCGTCCGGTCTTGCCGTCGACACCATCGTCATCAGCGGCGGCGCCGGGCAGTCGCCACTGGTACGCCAACTGCTTGCCGACACCGCCGGCCTGCCGGTCGCCGCCTCGCAATCGCCGGAACCGGTGCTGCTGGGCGCCGCGATGCTCGGAGCGGTCGCGGCCGGCCGTTACCCCGACCTTTCGACCGCCATGCCTGCCATGTCCCGGCTTGGCGACGTTTTCCGGCCGGCAGCCGGCGCCATGCGGACGTGGCATGACAAGCGTTACGAAGCCTTCCTGGCCCTGCAGGCGGTAGGCCGCAGCATACGCTGAGCTATCGGCAAGGCTTCAGCGCCGCAACAGCGACGGGACCTCGAACGGATCGGGCGCCGGCTCCTGTGGCAGCGTGCCTTCGGCCCTGCGTTTCTTGTGATGCGCCAGCGAACATTGCGCCGAGCACAAGATACCGCGATCGGTCCAATAGGCGGGGCCTTCCTCGAGCATGCCGTGATAGTAGCTGAAGCTTGGGGCCCGATAGGGCAGCCCGCATTCGATGCAGCGATAAGCGTCAGGTCTGGCAAGCATGGGTGGTGTCCGGTCTGTCTGTGATCTGCCCCAGCAGATTATAGCGGGATGCAGTTCCCTGTTGCAGTAATTTTGAAGGCAACAATGCCTCGAAAATTGGCCGAAGCCTTCGCGGGTTCGTCATCCACGGGCGGAGCAAGGAGCGAAGCGACGCGCGCAGACCCGAGGATCCATTCCGTGACTTCGACGCGTTGCAACGGTCCAGAATTCTGCTCCGCTGCACCCTTTGGCTGCGGTCACGGCAGGATCCTCGGGTCTGCGCTCCCGCTCCGTCCGTGGATAACGACGCCCGCGTAAAATCCGCGTGACAAAATTTGACGTTTACGTAAAAAGAAGGTGCGAACCGGGCCCAAAGACGGATGGTTTCGCTTCGGCCATGCACTACGATTGGCTGGAACGGAGGAGGAGAAGCAAACATGTATCGCGCACCGGTCGAGGACATCGCCTTCACGCTGAAGCAGGTGGCCGGGCTGAAGCCGGCGCTGGATGCCGGCACTTTCGGCGATCTCGGCGAGGACCTCGTCGACGCGATCCTGGCTGAAGCGGGACGTTTTGCCAGCGACGAGGTTGCTCCCCTCTACAAGATCGGCGACGAGCATGGCGCGGTGCTGAAGGATGCGGCCGTCACCACGCCGCCCGGCTGGAAGGAGCTTTACCGGCGCTGGATCGAAGGCGGCTGGAACGCACTGTCCGGGCCGGAGGAATATGGCGGTCAGGGTCTGCCGACGATGCTTGGCGTCGCCGCGCTCGAAATGTGGAACTCCGCCGCCATGGCGTTCGGCATCGGCCCGACGCTGACCATGGGCGCGGTCGAGGCGCTCGACAAACACGCTTCCGAGGCGCTGAAGCAGAAATATCTGGCCAAACTCGTCTCGGGCGAGTGGATGGGAACGATGAACCTGACCGAGCCGCAGGCGGGCTCTGACCTCGGCGCGCTGCGCAGCCGCGCCGAGCCGGTCGGCGACGGTACCTACCGCATCTTCGGCCAGAAGATCTTCATCACCTATGGCGAGCATGATTTCACCGACAACATCGTGCATCTGGTGCTGGCGCGGCTGCCCGACGCGCCGGCCGGCACGCGGGGCATCTCGCTGTTTTTGGTGCCGAAGTTCTTCGTCAATGACGACGGTTCGCTCGGCGCACGCAACGACGTCTTCTGTTCCGGCCTCGAGCACAAGCTAGGCATCCATGCCTCGCCGACCTGCACGATGATCTATGGCGACGGCTTTCAGGGAGTGACGCCCGGCGCCGTCGGCTGGCTGATCGGCGAGGAGAACAAGGGGCTGGCCTGCATGTTCACGATGATGAACAACGCCCGCCTTGCCGTCGGCATGCAGGGCGTGGCCGTGGCCGAGACCGCGACACAGAAGGCGATCGCCTATGCCAATGAGCGGCGCCAGGGCAAGGCATCGGACTATTCAGGCTCCGGCATGGCGCCGATCGTCCATCACCCCGACGTGCAGCGCAATCTTCTCACCATGAAGGCGCTGACCCAGATCGCACGCGCGATCAGCTATTCCTGCGCGCATGCCATCGACCGCGCGCGTGTCGCCGAGGGCGAGGCCGCAGCCAACTGGCGCGACCGCGCCAATTTGCTGACGCCGCTTGCGAAAGCCTTCTCCACCGATGTCGGCGTCGAGGTGGCATCGCTTGGTGTCCAGGTGCATGGCGGCATGGGCTTCATCGAGGAGACGGGCGCTGCCGCCCTTTATCGCGACGCGCGCATCGCGCCGATCTATGAAGGCACCAACGGCATCCAGGCGATCGACCTCGTCTCGCGCAAACTGCCGCTTGGCAACGGCGAGCATGTGCATCGCTATATCGGCGAGCTCAAGGCGGTCGCCGATGCGGTGCGCACCTCCAATATCGAAGGCTTCGGCCGCACCGCCGACAATCTCGACCGCGCGCTGGCCGATCTCGACGAGGCGACGCGCTTCCTGCAAAAGCTGCTTGCCGACGGCGAGGCCGACGCCGCGATGGCTGGCGCCACACCTTATCTGCGGCTGATCTCGCTTGCCGCGGGCGGCGCCTATCTGGCGCAGGGCGGGCGGGCCGACCGCGGCCGCATCGCGCTCTGCCGCTTCTTTGCCGAAAACCTGCTTGGCGAGACGCGCGCCTTGAAGGAGCGCGTCATCGACGGCGCCGAAAGCCTTGCCGCCGCAGGCAAGGCGCTGATCTCCGCTTAAGCATCCTGACGTTCAAAGGACCAACCGTGACCGACCATATTCTCATCGAGCGCCAGGGCGCCGTGCAGATCATACGCATCAACCGTCCGGACAAGAAGAATGCGCTGACGCGCGCCATGTACGCCAAGATGTCGGCGGCGCTCGCCGAAGGCGATGCCGATCCGGCGGTGCGCGTGCATGTCTTCCTCGGCGTTCCTGGCGCTTTCTCCTCCGGCAACGACCTCGCCGATTTCCTGGTCATCGCCACTGGCGGCGAGGGCGGCAACGAGGTTTGGGATTTCCTGATGGCGCTGGCCAGGTCGCAAAAGCCGATGGTTTCGGGCGTCGACGGCATCGCCGTCGGCATCGGCACCACGCTCAACCTGCACTGCGACCTGACCTTCGCCACGCCGCGCACGCTCTTCCGCACGCCCTTCGTCGATCTCGGCCTGGTGCCGGAGGCCGGTTCCAGCCTGATCGCGCCGCAGCTCCTGGGACGCCAGGGCGCCTTCGCGCTGCTCGGCCTCGGCGAGGGTTTCTCGGCCGAGCGCGCCAAGGCCGCCGGACTGATCTATGAAGTGGTCGCGGAAGACGCGCTCGAAGGTGCGGTGCTGGCTGCCGCCAACGGCATCGCCGCCAAGCCGCCGCAGGCGCTGAAGATCGCGCGCGACCTCATGCGCGAGCCGCGCGAAGCGCTGATTGCCCGCATCAAGGTCGAAAGCGAGCATTTCCGGGAGCGGCTGACCTCCGACGAGGCGCGCGCCGCGCTGACGGCTTTCATGACCCGGAAGAAATAGCCGGAGCTATCGGTGCTCCGCCGCGATGCGGATGCCGAGGCCGATCAGCACGATTCCGGTGACGCCTTCGATGGCGCGACGGATCGATGGCCGGCGCAGGAAGTCCCCTGCCTTGGCCACCACCGTCGCGCAGAGAGCCAGCCAGGCAAAGGTCATGATGGCGAAGACCGCTCCGAGGCAGAGCAGCGCGAGGAAACTTTCCCCGCCGGGCGGCACGAATTGCGGCAGGAGGCTTGCAAAGAACACCGCCATCTTCGGATTGCCAAGGTCGCTGATCAGGCCCTGGCGATAGGCGTTTGCACTGGTCAGCCGCCGTGACGGCCCCGCGATGGTTGCCATGTCCTGCTGATGCGAGGGCCGCCAGGCCTCCTGCAGCGCCTTGAAGCCGAGATAGATGAGATAGGCGGCGCCCGCATACTTGACCGCGAGGAACAGCGGCTCCGAAGCGACCAGAAGCGCGACGATGCCGGCGCTGGTGGCAAGCGCCCAGATCGTCTGGCCGCTTGAGATGCCGAGCGCGGTGAACACGCCGGCCATGCGGCCGCCGAGCAGCGTGTTGCGAATGGTGATGGCGGTATCGGGCCCCGGCGTGGCGAGCACGATGAACGAGACACCGAGAAAGGCCAGGAACAGACTCATGGGTCACCTCTTTGCAGTCGGATCAACGTGAGATCGCACCCTGCGCACCATCCTCGGGAACGTCAGGGATACAGCCTGGCCTTGTCCCAGCCGCCCGCGGCGTTGCGCGAAAAGACGACACGGTCATGCAGGCGGAACGGCCTGTCGTGCCAGAACTCGATCGTCTGCGGCAGGATGCGGAAGCCCGACCAGTGTTTTGGCCGGGGGATTTCGCCGATGGCGTAGCGCGCCGTGTACTCGGCTACCGCTTTTTCCAGCGCGAAGCGGCTCTCCAGCGGCCGCGACTGTTTCGAGGCCCAGGCGCCGATGCGGCTGCCGCGCGGCCGCGTTGCGTAATAGGCGTCGGCCTCGGCGTCGCTGACGATCTCCACCGGCCCGCGCACGCGCACCTGCCGGCGCAGCGATTTCCAGTGGAAGCACATCGCGGCCTTCATGCTGCCAAGAATCTCGCGGCCCTTGGCGCTTTCGAAATTCGTGTAGAAGACAAACCCCTTTTCGTCGAACCCCTTGAGCAGCACCATGCGCACATCCGGCATGCCGTCGGCATCGACGGTCGCCAGGGCGACGCCGTTGGCGTCATTGATCTCGCTTTTGGTGGCGTCCTCCAGCCATGCGGCAAAGAGCCTGAACGGCTCCGCGGCCTCGGTGAAGTCACTGCTTGTTAACTCGGTTTCGTTCATAGTTTTCCAAATTTTTACCGTTGCGGGAGGAGTTCGCCGATTGTTGCGTATCGCGCAAGCTTTTGACAGCAGGCAATGGGGCGTTATCGCTTCGGCCAGCGTCAAGGCTGTGGTCGTGTCGGCGGTGCTGCCGCTTGCCGCTTGCGGCGCCGGCGGTTTCAGCCTGGAAAAGGCTGAGGTCGACCGCTCGATCATCACCTCCAGCGCGCCGTTCTCGCCCGCCGCCCCGGCGGCGGGCGACAAGGACTCCGACCAGACCACCATCGGCAACGCTGTCTCTTCCGCCGACATCAAGGAGCTTGGCGGCCAGACGGTACCATGGGCCAACGCAGGCACCGGCTCGCGCGGCGCGATCACCGAGCTGGTGGAGTTGAAGGATGGCGGCCTGACCTGCCGCCGTTTCAGCGCCACGCGCGAGAGCTTCGACGGCGTTGCCCTCTACCAGGGCGAGCTGTGCCTGGCCGGCGCCGGCGGCTGGCGCATGCAGGAATTCAAGGCGCTCTGAGTTTCGCGCAAATTGCCCTTGCGCCACTGGAATTTCTTCCTATGCGAGCGCATATAGGGGGCGACTACAAATCCATTCCCTCTTGCAGGCAGGAAGCATGCGCGACCCCTATGAGGTGCTGGGCGTTGCCAAGAACGCATCGGCCAAGGACATAAAATCGGCTTACCGCAAGCTCGCCAAGAAGCATCATCCGGATCAGAATCCGAATGATCCGAAGGCGAAGGACCGTTTTGCCGCCGCCAACCAGGCTTACGAGATCGTCGGCGACGAGAAGACGCGCGCCGCTTACGATCGCGGCGAGATCGACGCCGACGGCAAGCCGAAATTCCATGGTTTTGAAGGTGCGGCCGGCGGCGACCCGTTCGCCGGCTTCCGGCGCCAGCAAGGCCCGGGCGGCGCGCATTTCGAGTTTCGCAGCGGGCGGCCGGGCGGCGATCCGTTCGACGGCAACAGCGACATCTTCAGCCAGATATTCGGCGATGCTTTTTCCGGCGCGCGCGGCGCCGGCAGGGGTGGCGATCGTCGCCAGCCTGCCCAGGCCGCCGATTTGAACGTCACGCTGGACATCAGCGTCGAGGAAGCCGCCACCGCCGAGAAGGTGACGGCGATGTTCCCCGATGGCCGCAAGATGGCTGTCAAGCTTCCGGCCTATGTCGAGGAAGGCCAGACCATCCGCCTCAAGGGGCAGGGCGAGCAGGGGCCAGGCCAGCCGGGCGACGCGCTGGTCAAGATCCACATCCGCCGCCATTCGCGCTACCGCATCGAGGGCCGCGACCTGCATGTCGACCTGCCTGTCGATCTGGCCGACGCCGTGCTCGGCGCCAAGGTGGCGGTCGAGACGCCGACTGGCAAGCTCGCGGTCAATGTCCCCGCATGGTCGAGCTCGGACAAGGTGCTGCGCCTAAAGGGCAGGGGCCTGCCGGAAAAAACAGGCGGCCACGGCGACCTCTACGCCCATGTGCGGCTGATGCTGCCGGAAGGCGGAGACGCCGATCTCGAAGCCTTGATGCGCAACCGAAAAGGCTGATCCCGGCGATTTTCTCCTCAGGTCAGTCTGTTTTCAACGCTTGAAGGGGCTTTGTGCCTGTGCGATAGGCACTCCACAAAGCAGACATTCTTGCGGAGAACGCGCACATGGCGGGTGGACAAGGCCTGATGGCCGGTAAGCGAGGCCTGATCCTGGGCGTCGCCAACAATCGGTCGATCGCTTTCGGTATCGCCAAGGCTTGCGCCGATCACGGCGCCGAAATCGCGCTGACCTATCAGGGCGAAGCGTTCAAGAAGCGCGTCGAGCCGTTGGCGGCCGAACTCAACGCGCATGTCGCTGGCCATTGCGACGTCACTGATCCCGATAGCCTGGACGCCGTCTTTGCCGATATCGCCAAGCGCTGGGGCAAGCTCGACTTCCTCGTCCACGCCATCGCTTTCTCTGACAAGGACGAGCTCACCGGCCGCTATGTGGAGACGACGCGCGACAATTTCCTGCGCACCATGGACATTTCGGTGTTTTCCTTCACCACCATCGCCAAGCGCGCCGAGCCGCTGATGACGGATGGCGGCTCGCTTTTGACGCTGACCTATTACGGCGCCGAGAAGGTGATGCCGCACTATAACGTCATGGGCGTCGCCAAGGCGGCGCTCGAAGCGAGCGTGCGTTATCTCGCCGTCGACCTCGGCGGCAAGAAGATCCGCGTCAACGCGATTTCGGCCGGCCCGATCAAGACGCTCGCCGCTTCCGGCATCGGCGACTTCCGCTACATCTTGAAGTGGAACGAGTACAATTCGCCGCTCAAGCAGACGGTAACGCAGGAAGAGGTCGGCGATTCCGCCGTCTACTTCCTGTCGGACCTGTCGCGCGGCGTGACCGGCGAAGTCCATCATGTCGATTCCGGCTACCATGTCGTCGGCATGAAGGCGGTCGACGCGCCGGATATCTCGACCGTCAAGGAATAACCCGCTTCGCCTAACTTCGTCCCAGGCCCTGGCCCGACCTCGGAAGACCTGATGTACCCGCTCGTCTACATCGCGCGCCATGGCCAGACCGAGTGGAATGCCGAGCGTCGCCTGCAGGGCCAGGCCGACACCGACATCAACGCATTCGGCCGCGAGCAGGCGAGGCGCAACGGCGAGCGGCTGGCCGCGCTGATCGGCAAGGGCCAGGATTTCGATTTCGTCGCCAGCCCGATGCGGCGCACGCGCGAGACGATGGAATTGATGCGCGCCGCGATGGGGCTTGACCCCTCCGCCTACCGCACCGACCCGCGTCTGGTGGAAATAAGCTTCGGCGACTGGCAGGGCTTCACCTTCGCCGAGCTCGAGAAACGTGCCCCCGGTTCAACCGACGGCCGCCGCGCCGCCAAATGGGATTTTCAGCCGCCCGGCGAGGGCGCCGAAAGCTACGAGATGCTGCTCGAGCGGATGAAGCCCTGGTTCGACGCGCTCCGTCAGCCGACGGTCTGCGTCACCCATGGCGGCGTCATACGCTGCTTCTTCCGCTTCGTTGCCGGCTTGTCCAAGCAGGAAGCCGCCGGCCTCGAGGTCCCGCAGGACCGCCTGCTGCGGCTGGAGGGTCGCAGCCTGGAGTGGTTGTGAGGAAGACGCGTCTCCGCTTCGTCATGTATGGACGGCCCCTCTTGGGCAAGAGGGGCCGTCCATACATGACGAAGCTTCGGCGTTCCGGCCAACGTCTAAGGTCGGTCCCGGCGCAATGCGGGCCTCGCGGCATAAATTAATTCTGGTCGCTGTCGGGCAACTGCATATCCGTCACGACATTCTCGCCATTGGTCACATCGTAGGCGAGGACGATGTCCATGCCAGGCTTCAGCGAGTCGAGATCGGTCTCTGCGTTGAGCTTGTAGGCCTTGCCGTCGTCAAGCGTCAGCGTCAGCGTGTCCTTGTCGACCTTCTTGATCAGGCCTTCGGTCTGGCCGGCGAACGCGGCGGAGGTGGAAATCAGCAACATGGCGCAGGCAGCGCCGATCAGGGTACGCATCGTCGTCCTCTTTAGGTCATTGCGCCGGTTGGTCAGCGGCGGGTCCTCAACGGCGGATGGGAAGAGAGCAGAAACCAACCGAATGTGTCAAAACTAAATCCGCAATATCACAGTTTGATGCATCCGATCACCGTTTGACCACTGTGGAAAACGCCAATAGAACGCAGCCTTAGCGGCTCGCCGCCGGGCAGGACAAACCTTCATGTCTCACAACACATTCGGCCATCTCTTTCGCGTCACCACCTGGGGTGAAAGCCATGGCGCGGCGCTCGGCTGCGTTGTCGACGGCTGCCCGCCCGGCATCCGCTTCAGGCGCGAGGACATCCAGGCCGAGCTCGACAGGCGCCGGCCCGGCCAGTCGCGCTTCGTCACCCAGCGCCGCGAGCCGGACGAGGTCAAGATCCTGTCCGGCTTCATCCTCGACGAGGACGGCGAGACGATGGTCACCACCGGCACGCCTGTCTCGATGCTGATCGAGAATGTCGACCAGCGCTCCAAGGACTATGGCGAGATCGCCCGCCAGTACCGTCCTGGCCATGCCGACTACACCTATGACGTCAAATACGGCCTGCGCGACCATCGCGGCGGCGGCCGTTCCTCGGCGCGCGAGACGGCAGCCAGAGTGGCGGCCGGCGCGCTGGCGCGCAGGATAGTGCCCGGCATAGTGGTGCGCGGCGCGCTGGTCTCGATGGGCGAGAAATCGATCGATCGCGCCAACTGGAACTGGAATTTCGTCGGCGACGCCGAAAACCCGTTCTTCACCCCCGATCCGGCATCGGTCCCGGTGTTCACCGCCTATCTCGACGGCATCCGAAAGGCCGGCTCCTCGGTCGGCGCGGTGATCGAGATCGTCGCCGATGGCGTGCCGGCCGGCCTCGGCGCGCCGATATATGCCAAGCTCGACCAGGATATCGCTTCCGGCCTGATGTCGATCAACGCCGTCAAGGGCGTCGAAATCGGCAACGGTTTCGAGGCGGCCCACATCACCGGCGAGCAGAACGCCGACGAGATGCGCATGGGCAATGATGGTAAGCCCGTGTTCTTGTCCAACAATGCCGGCGGCATCCTCGGCGGCATCTCGACCGGCCAGGCGATTATCGCCCGCTTCGCCGTCAAGCCGACCTCCTCGATCCTGACCCCGCGCCAGTCGATCGACAAGGACGGCAAGGACGTCGAGGTGATGACCAAGGGCCGCCACGACCCATGCGTCGGCATTCGCGCCGTGCCGATCGGCGAGGCCATGGTTGCCTGCGCGATCGCCGATCATTATCTGCGGCACAGAGGACAGACGGGGAGGGGAGTAGGGGAGTAAGGCAGTAGGGAGTATGTTAGCCGGCCGCCAAGGTCGCCAACTTTTTCCTTTCCCCTACTCCCTTACTGCCCTATTCCCCTACCCCCTGCGAGCGAAGCGAGCGTTCCATGCCATACGACCAGAAGAAGATCGTCGAAGCGATCCGCGCCTTCGAGCGCGGCGAGATCGTCGTCGTCATGGACGATGACGGGCGCGAGAACGAGGGCGACCTGATCGTCGCGGCTGTCCACTGCACGCCGGAGAAGATGGCCTTCATCGTGCGCAACACCTCCGGCATCGTCTGCACGCCGATGCTGCGCGAAGACGCCAGGCGGCTGAACCTCGCGCCGATGGTGGCGGACAATGACTCTGCCCACACCACCGCCTTCACGGTCAGCGTCGATTTCAAGCACGGCACCACGACGGGCATTTCGGCCGACGACCGCACGCTCACCGTGCGCAACCTCGCCAACGGCAATGTCGGCGCCTCCGACTTCGTGCGTCCCGGCCACATTTTCCCGTTGATCGCGCGCGAAGGCGGCGTCTTGATGCGCTCCGGCCATACCGAGGCCGCGGTCGACCTCTGCAAGCTAGCCGGCCTGCCGCCGGTCGGCGTCATTTCCGAACTGGTCAACGACGACGGCACCGTCAAGCGCGGGCCGCAAGTGCAGGCCTTCGCCGAAGAGCATGGCCTGAAGCAGGTGTCGGTCGCCGACCTCATCGCCTATCGCCAGCGCAAGGAAACGCTGGTCGAACGCGTCGCCTGTTCCGACATCGAGACGCTTGGCGGCAAGGCGCAGGTCTTCACCTACACGCTGCCCTGGGATTCCATGCACCATGTCGCGGTCGTCTTCGGCGATATCCGTGACGGCGAGGAGGTGCCGGTGCGCCTGCATTCCGAAGATGTCGTGACCGACGTCTTCGGCACCAGCCATCGGCTCGACGGCATCATGAAGGCGATGGGCGAGCGCAGGCGCGGCGTTATTGTCTATCTGCGCGAAGGCTCGGTCGGCGTCGCCCATCAGGAGCGCAAGCGGCCGGCAAGCGGCGACCGCGAGGACCATGAGGAAGCCCGCCGCCGCGAGAACGAGTGGCGCGAGATCGGCCTCGGCGCGCAGATACTGAAGGACCTCGGCATCTCCTCGATCAACCTGATCGCCTCGCGCGAACGCCACTATGTCGGTCTCGAGGGCTTTGGCATTCATATCGCCAAGACCGAGATTCTATAGGCTGTCGAGGGGCTGGAGCGACGAAGTCTTTGCGACTTCGTCATCCACGGGCGAAGCAAGGAGCGAAGCGACGCGCGAAGACCCGAGGATCCATTCCGTGACTTCGAAGCGCTGCAACGGTCCAGAATTCTGCTCCGCCGCATTCTGCGATCAAGGTAACGGAATGGATCCTCGGGTCTGCGCTCCGCTTCGCGTCGCTCCGCCCGTGGATGACGACGTCGGCCAACGTCTGCGCTGACGGTAGTCGAATGACCGTCACTCCGCGGGAGCCACGGCCTCGCCCCTATCCACATCGCACTCGTCAGTCGCCAGCCGGCATTGGCCGGCGAGCACGGTGGCAAGAGCGATCGCGCCTGCCGCGACGGACACAAAGAACCCGCTCTGCGGACCGAAATTGTCGACCATCCAGCCGGCGGCGAAGGAGCCCAGCGCCATGCCGATGCCGATGCCGGTCGTCACCCAGGTGACGCCTTCGGTCAGCATTGCCGGCGGCACGTGGCGCTCGATCAGGCCGAAGGCGGTGATGAAAGTCGGCGAGATCGCGACGCCGCTGACGAAGACGGCAAGCGCCAGCGTCGGCACTGTGTCGGCGAAGAGCAGCGGCAGCGCGCTGATCGCAAGGACGGTGACCGCGAGCGCCAGTTGCCGCTGCAGCGGCGCCTTCAGGCTGAGCGCGCCGACGATGATGCCGAGCACGAAGGATCCAAGCGCATAGACGCCGATGACAAGGCTCGCCGCTTGCGGCTGGCCGAGCTCCTTGGTGATCGCAACGGTTGTGACTTCCGTGGTGGCGAAGGTCGCGCCGACGAAGATCAGCGCGAAGGTGATGATCTGGACCGGACGCAGGCGGATCGCAGAACCGGCCGCGCCGTGCCCCGCTGGGCGGACAGGCGGCTCGGACGAGCGCTGCAGCAGGAATGCCGCCGAGCCGAGCGCAAGCAGCAATGTGCTGACCACCATGCCGGCTTCGGGAAACAGCGCGGCGCTCAAGCCCACTGACAGCGAGGCGCCGGCGATATAGACCAGTTCGTCCGCAGCCGATTCGAAGGCGAAGGCGGTGTTGAGCTCGGGCCGGTCGCGAAAGATTCCGGTCCAGCGCGCCCTGACCAGCGCCGGGATGCTGGGCATGGCGGCGGCAAGCAGCGCCGATCCGAACAGGGTCCAGACTGGCCAGTGCTGATTGGCGGCCACGGTCAATGTCGCGAAGGAAAGCACCGAGACGAGCGTCATCGGCGCGGCCACCGCTGTCTGGCCGCGCCGGTCCACCAGCCGCGACACTTGCGGCGACAGGAATGCGTTGACCAGCGCATAGGTCGCGGAAACCGCGCCGGCCAGCCAGTATTCGCCATGCGTCTGCGACAGCATCGCCACGATGCCGATCGGCGCCATGGCGATCGGCAACCGCGCGATGAAGGCGGCGGCGGCAAAGCCTTTCGTGCCGGGAGCCCGAAAGATGTCCGAATAGGGGTTTCGCATGATCCTGCTCCTCGACAAGGGAAGGCGCCGCGATTACATACGCAGCGTATGAGTGTCAGATAATTCATACGTTGCGTATGTCAATTGGCATACGAGGCGTATGTTAATAGGTCCAGGGCCATGCACAGACCGCGCAGGGAGATGATCGCTGAGACACGCGCCAAGCTGATCGCGGCCGCCCGCCACGCCTTCGGCACGATCGGCTATGCCGAGGCCTCGATGGACGATTTCACCGCCTCGGCCGGTTTGACGCGCGGCGCGCTCTACCATCACTTCGGCGACAAGAAGGGGCTGTTGCAGGCGGTGATCGCCGAAATCGACGGCGAGATGGCCGTGCGCGTTAACGAGGTGGCTTCGAAAGCACCGACCCGCTGGCAGCACTTCGTCGACGAATGCACCACCTATATCGAGATGGCGCTGGAGCCGGAGATCCAGCGCATCATGTTCCGCGACGGACCGGCCGTGCTCGGCGATCCGGCGCAGTGGCCGAACGCCAATGCCTGCACCGCGTCAATGACGGATCATCTGACTAGGCTGCAGGAGGAAGGCGTCGTCGTTCCCGATCTCGATCCCGAGACCGCCTCACGACTGATCAACGGCGCCAGCAGCCAGGCCGCGCAACGCATCGCCAATTCGAAGGATCCGGAAGCGACGTCGAAGAAGGCGATCGCGGCCTTTAAGCAGCTGCTCGAAGGTTTGCGTAAGAAGCTTTGAGGGCACGCTTGGGTAACCAAGCCACCGCGTTGTGCACCGGTTTCGGGCCAGTGCAACCCTGCAGCGATTGACAATCAATGGGGCGAGCGCATCCTCCTCCGCCACCTCTAAGGGTGGGAGAGTCGGGGCATGTGGGACTTCAGCATCGCCAGGTCGGTGTCCATCATGATGCGGACATGGCCTTTCATCGTCTTTCGCATGATCGTCTATTTCGGCATCACGGCCGCCTACATCATGGCGACCGGAACCGGCGCCAGCGTCGGCTACGGCGTCGGCCACATCTCGACCGATCCTGACGGCCCGACATCCTTTGCGCTCTGGGGCGGCGTGGTCGGCTTCGGCGTCGTTTCGATCGCCGTCTACTGGATCCGCGAATACATCCTCTATGTGCTCAAGGCCGGCCATATCGCCGTCATGGTGCATCTGATCGACGGCCGTGACATTCCCGATGGCCAGGGCCAGATCGCCTATGCCAAGGAAGTGGTGACCCAGCGTTTCGCCGAGGCCAACATCCTTTTCGTCGTCGACCAACTGGTCAAGGGCGCCATCCGCGCCATCACCGGCCTGATCGGCGGCATCGCGGCATTCCTGCCCATTCCAGGCTTGAGCGGGCTGGTCAGCTTCATCAACACGGTGATCCGCCTGTCGCTGACCTATGTCGACGAGATCATCCTCGGCTACAACATCCGCATCAATTCGAACTCGCCTTTCGAGACGGCGCGGCAAGGCGTCGTGCTTTACGCGCAGAACGGCAAGCACATGGTCAAGAACGCCGTCTGGCTGGCGGTGATCATGTGGGGCGTGTCCTTCGTCATCTTCCTTTTGATGCTGGCGCCGGCGGCCGCGATCCTTTGGGTCATGCCGGGCGAGCTTGCCGGCTGGGCCTTCGTGCTAGCCATCATCTTCGCCTGGGCCTTTAAGGCAGCCTTCATCGAGCCTTTTGCGATCGCCTCCCTGATGCAGGTCTATTTCGAGGCCATCGAGGGCCAGGTCCCCAATCCCGAATGGGACCACCGGCTGGCCGAGGCATCCTCGAAATTCAGGGAACTGCGCGACAAGGCGCTGGGCTCCTTCGGCGGTGGTTCGCGCTGGGATACCCCGAGAGCCGCCTGATCACAGCTTTGATAGGCCGCCAAGCCTAGCTATCGCTGATTTGAGCGGCGCTTCGCCGGCGCCGCGGAAAGTCTCGCTCATCACCAACTCGGGCAGCGGCAGGCGCTTGCCCCAACCATGCGCCTCGAGGTCCGGCCTCGGCGCGAAGGCCGAGACGCGGCCGACGCAGAGATAGGCGATCGGCGTGACATGTTCGGGAATCGAGAGAAGCTGCTTCAGCGCCTCCGTCTCGATGATGCTGACCCAGCCGACGCCGACGCCTTCGGCCCGCGCCGCGAGCCAGAAATTCTGCACCGCGCAGACGGTGCTGTAGAGGTCCATCTCAGGGTTATGCCAGCGTCCCAGCGGCGAGTCCTTTGATCGCTGCCGGTCGCAGGTGATGCACAGATTGAGCGCGCTTTCGCAGATGCCTTCGAGCTTGAGCTTGCGGTAGAGCGCCTGGCGCTCCGCCTCGATCGCCGGCAATTCCTGCTCGCGCGCGGCGAGGAACAGGTCGCGCACCTGCCGCCGCCTTGCCGCGTCGCGGATGACGATGAAATTCCACGGCTGCATATAGCCGACCGACGGCGCGTGATGGGCGGCAGTGAGCAAGCGCGCCAGCACGCTGTCATCGAGATCGTCCGGGACAAAATGGCTGCGCACGTCGCGCCTGGTGAACATCGCCCGGTAGACGGCGTCGCGCGCCAATTGGTCAAAGTCATCGCCGCTCGCGGCGATCGCTGCTGCCGTCATCGCTTTTCCCCTTGCGACAAGCAGTCACCCGCCTGACCAAACGGATGACCATGTCTGCCAGGCCGGTCTTCTGGCTCGGGATCGTCCCGCATCCGGCGCCTTCCCGTCATCGACAGTGGCTTTGCCGGCGCGGTCCCCCTCACAGCGTTGGGCACGCCACGGATTTCAACCGTGTTCCCGATTCTCCCGCATCGCGGGCACCAGGCAGCGAAGCGACCTTACCCCGAAGCTTGGCACCCGCCAATGGCGCGGGCGACACAGGCTGACGCAATTTTCCCCAGCCATTCGGTTTCTAAACATGGTCATCCACGCCGCGGGTGCCTAGATTAGGCGCCATGGCCACCCGTCTCTACACCCACCCGATCTTCCTGGAACACATCACGCCGCCCGGCCATCCCGAGCGGCCCGACCGCCTGCGCGCCATCGAGCGCGTGCTGGACGACGAGGCTTTTTCGGCGCTCGACCGTGTCAAGGCGCCGGAAGGTGACGAGGCGACGATCCTTTACGCGCATCCCGAGGACTTCGTCGAACGCGTGCGCGCGGCGATCCCTCAGAGCGGCATCGCCTCGATCGATGCCGACACCAGCGCCAGCCCGAAGAGCTGGCAGGCCGCGGTGACGGCGATCGGCGGCGCCAATGCGGCGGTAGACGACGTTTTCGAGGGCCGCGCCGCCAATGCCTTCGTCGCCGCCCGCCCGCCCGGCCACCATGCCGAAAAGACCACCGCGATGGGTTTCTGCCTGTTCAACACCGCGGCCATCGCCGCCCGCTATGCGCAGAAGAAGCACCAGGCCGAGCGCGTCGCCATCGTCGACTGGGACGTCCACCACGGCAACGGCACGCAGGACATTTTCTGGGACGATCCGTCGGTGCTCTACTGCTCGACGCACCAGATGCCGCTTTACCCGGGCACCGGCGCGAAGAGCGAAACCGGCGCCGGCAATATCGTCAACGCGCCGCTTGCACCGCAGACCGGCAGCGACCTGTTCCGCGACGCCTTCCTGTCGCGCGTGCTGCCGTCCATCGATGCATTCGCGCCGGACCTGATCATCATTTCCGCCGGCTTCGACGCGCATCACCGCGATCCGCTCGCCGAGATCAACCTGACCGAGGATGATTTCGACTGGGCGACCGGCCAATTGATGGAGCGCGCCGGCCGCCACAGCCGCAACAGGCTCGTCAGCCTGCTGGAAGGCGGCTACGATCTGCAAGGACTGGCATTTTCTGTCGCCGCCCATGTCGGGCGGCTGATGAAGGGATAAAGCATGGCTGTCGAAGGCAATGAGGACGTCAAGGCGATGAGCTTCGAACAGGCGCTCGACGCGCTGGAGAAGATCGTCGACGATCTGGAGCGCGGCGACGTCCCGCTCGACCAGTCAATCAAGATCTATGAGCGTGGCGAAGCGCTCAAGGCCCATTGCGACCGGCTGCTCAAGGCGGCCGAGGACAAGGTCGAGAAGATCAGGCTGTCGCGCGACGGCAAGCCGGTGGGAACGGAGCCGCTCGACGCGGAATAGTCGACAAAGGGTGGGGCAGAGAAAGCAGGTAAGGAGTTCAAGCCATGTGCCGCAACATCAAGACCTTGGCCAATTTCGAACCGCCGGCGACCAATGACGAAGTGCATGACGCCGCGCTTCAGTTCGTCCGCAAGCTGAGCGGCTCGACCAAACCGTCCAAACGCAACGAGCATGCCTTCCACCATGCCGTCGAGGCGATTGCCGCCGCGGCGCGCGAGTTGCTGGATTCGCTTGAAACGACACAGGAACCACGCAATCGTGAGGAAGTGGCGGCCAAGGCGAAAGCCAGGTCGGCGCTGCGCTTCGCCTAAGGGGCAACATGAGCTTCTTTCCAGGAAACGATCCTGAACCCGGTGATGCCTTCGCCTGCGATCAGATCGAGTTGATGGTCATCCCCAACGCCAAGGATATTGGCGGTTTCGAGGTACGCCGCGCCCTGCCGACGGCGAAGCGCCGTCTGGTCGGGCCGTTCATCTTCTTCGACCGCATGGGCCCCGCCATCCTGCGCGCCGGTCATGCGCTCGACGTGCGCCCGCACCCGCATATCGGGCTGTCCACTGTCACCTATCTGTTCGACGGCAGGATCAGGCATCGCGACTCGCTCGGCACCGAGATGGTGATCGCGCCGGGCGACGTGAACTTGATGACCGCCGGACGCGGCATCGTTCACTCCGAGCGCACGCCGGAGGAGTTGCGCGGCGCGCCGATGTCGGTCTCCGGCCTGCAGACCTGGCTCGCGCTGCCGGACGGCAAGGAAGAAGTCGCCCCGGTGTTCGCCAACACGTCGGTGGCCCGCTTGCCCGAGATCGATGCCGACGGCGTCAGCGGCCGCGTCGTCATCGGCGAGTTTTCGGGGCTGCGCTCGCCGGTCGCGACCGCTTCGGACACGCTTTATGCCGACCTGCGCCTGGCAGCGGGTGCCAGCCTGAAAATCCCGGCCGATGCCGAGGAGCGCGCCATCTACACGCTGGAAGGCGACGTCTCGATCGCCGGCGATGTTTTCCCGGCCGAGCGGCTTCTGGTGTTCAAGCCGGGCGAGGAAATCGTCGTTTCCTCCGAGCGCGGCGCGCATTTCATGCTGTTCGGCGGCGCCTCGCTGGGCTCCAAGCGCTACATCTGGTGGAATTTCGTCTCGTCCTCGAAAGAACGTATCGAGCAGGCCAAGCAGGAATGGAAGACAGGCCGCTTCGATATCGTTCCTGGCGATGAGGAAGAGTTCATCCCGCTGCCCGAGAACTAGGGATCGTTCAACCCGCGCGTCACTGACGCGCATTTACATTCGCATGCCGGCGGCCTATTCCCGCGCATGATTATGGCGCAATTCGCTGGTAGCGCCGTGTTCGATCGATTGAGGCAGGACGCGCCCGAGTGAAGCCAGACACGCCGCTGCTCGACAAGGTCCGCATTCCGGCGGATTTGCGGACGCTTGATGAGGGCGCGCTGCCGCAGCTTGCCGCGGAGCTGCGCGCCGAACTGATCGACGCCGTGTCGCAGACCGGCGGCCACCTCGGCGCCGGCCTCGGCGTGGTCGAATTGACCGTTGCGTTGCACTACGTCTTCAACACGCCGCAGGATCGGTTGATCTGGGATGTCGGCCACCAGGCCTATCCGCACAAGATCCTGACCGGCCGCCGCGACCGCATCCGCACGCTGCGCCAGGAAGGCGGTCTCTCCGGTTTCACGCGGCGGGCCGAGAGCGAATACGACCCGTTCGGCGCCGCGCACTCCTCGACGTCGATTTCGGCCGGCCTCGGCATGGCCATGGCGCGCGACCTATCGGGCGGCCGCAACAATGTCATTTCCGTCATCGGCGATGGCTCGATGTCGGCCGGCATGGCCTTCGAGGCGCTGAACAATGCCGGCGCGCTCGATGCCCGGCTGATCGTCATCCTCAACGACAACGACATGTCGATCGCGCCGCCGACCGGCGCGATGAGCGCATATCTGGCGCGGCTCGCCTCCGGCAAGGCCTATCTGGGCCTGCGCGATTTCGGCAAGAAGCTGACATCCTATCTCGGCAAGCGCGCCGACCGCGCCATCACCCGCGCGGTCGAGCATGCGCGCGGCTATGTCACCGGCGGCACCTTGTTCGAGGAGCTCGGCTTCTATCACATCGGCCCGATCGACGGGCATAATCTCGAACACCTGATCCCGGTGCTGAAAAACGTGCGCGACAACGGCAAAGGCCCGGTGCTGATCCATGTCGTGACCCAGAAGGGCAAGGGCTACGCGCCGGCGGAGGCCGCGGCCGACAAGTATCACGGCGTCAACAAATTCGACGTCATCACCGGCGCGCAGGCCAAGGCGCCGGCCAACGCGCCCGCCTACACCAAGGTCTTCGCCGAGAGCCTGATCCAGGAAGCGCGCGAGGACGACCGCATCGTCGCCATCACCGCCGCCATGCCAAGCGGCACCGGCCTCGACCTCTTCGGCGAGGCGTTTCCGAAGCGCACCTTCGACGTCGGCATTGCCGAGCAGCATGCGGTGACTTTCGCCGCGGGGCTGGCCACCGAAGGCTACAAGCCCTTCGCCGCCATCTACTCCACCTTCCTGCAGCGCGCTTACGACCAGGTCGTCCATGACGTGGCGATCCAGAAGCTGCCGGTGCGCTTCCCGATCGACCGCGCCGGTTTCGTCGGCGCCGATGGCGCCACCCATTGCGGCGCTTTCGATACCACCTTCCTGGCGACGCTGCCCGGTTTCGTCGTCATGGCGGCGGCGGATGAGGCGGAGCTGCGCCATATGGTGCACACCGCCGCGTCCTATGATGATGGCCCGATCGCCTTCCGCTATCCGCGCGGCAATGGCGTCGGCGTCGACATGCCGGAGCGCGGCGCGCTGCTTGAAATCGGCAAGGGCCGCATCCTGAAGGAGGGCGCCAAGGTGGCGCTGCTTTCCTTCGGCACGCGGCTGCAGGATTGCCTTTTGGCCGCCGAGGAGCTCAGCGCGGCGGGCCTGTCCACCACCGTCGCCGACGCCCGTTTTGCCAAGCCGCTGGACGAAGATCTCATCCGGCGGCTCGCCCGCTCGCATGAAGTGCTGGTGACGGTGGAGGAGGGCGCCATTGGCGGCTTCGCCAGCCAGGTGCTGCATTTCCTTGCCCATGAAGGCCTGCTGGAAAGCGGCCTCAAGGTGCGCCCGCTGGTGCTGCCGGATGCATTTGCCGACCATGCCAAGCCCGAAAAGATGTATGCCGATGCCGGCCTGGACTCGGCGGGCATCGTGCGCACGGTCTTCGCCGCGCTCGGCCGCGGCGTGCAGGCTCAGCGCGCCTGAATCGAAATCTCAACGCGATGAATCCGTTTGCCGGCTTCATTCTGTAAGTATTTGTTAACGCTACCGTTTGGTGGTTCGCTTACCCTGTCTCTTGGCCGATTTTCAACGGCGCCCTGCTAGAACTTCAAGCCAGGCTGGGAGATAGCAGAATGAAAACGCTTCTGTGCGGCGTCGCCCTTTTGGCTGCCATGGCTGCGCCGGCGGCAGCTGAAACGCGCTACGACCGCAATCTCGAAAAGGCGGTGCTGGATATCGTCGCCGGCAAGATGGGCAACATTCGCGGCGGCTTCTCCTATAAGCAGGCGCCCCAGCTCGTCGTGCTGCCGCAAGCGACACAAGCTGCGCCGGCCCCGGCCGAGGCGCCGCGCAAGGAAGCCTCCGGCAATGATGGCTTGATGCCGGCCGTCGAGCGCCCGGCTCCGCGGACTGTTTTTTAAAACCACATATCGCGCACGCAGCGGCCGTCGCGCGGCAGGTCGTCAAATGTGTCGAGGCCGTCGAAATGGTCGATCGGCAGGTCGGCGACGTCCTCCGGCGGCGCCAGCCTGACATTGACGGCGATGCGCGTGCGGCCGCTCTTGCCGGAACGCAGGCCGCGCCAGGCGACCACGCAGGCGCAGGTCGGACAGAACAGGATTTCCAACACGGGCTGGGCCACCTCGGCGCGTGTGTAGGACTTCACCGGTCCGGCGACACGAATGCGTTCGTCGACATAGTCATAGGCCCAGAGCGCGCCGTAGCGGCGGCAAAGCGTGCAATTGCAGGCGGTTATCCCACCGGCATCGCCCTCTAGCGTCCAATGGACCGCGCCGCAATGACAGGTACCCTTCAGCATTGCCACCTCCACCGACTGATGAACGGCCCGCTCCTGTCGGCATTCTGCAGCCTATCGCCCCTTATTCAAGCATTGCGTTCGCGCTCGGCTTTCGCCAATGAAGGCCGATGAATTCCGCTCAGTCAGCCAGCCAGCGCCAGCGGCTCGACGAATTGCTCGTCGGGCGCGGCCTGTTCGCCAGCCGCTCGCGTGCCCGCGACGCGATCGAGCGCGGCACGGTCACGGTTGACGGCATCGTTGCCCGCAAGCCCGGCCAGCCCGTCGTGCCGGATTGCCTGATCGCGATCGACGATCCGGCGCAAGCCTATGTGTCGCGCGCCGCGCTGAAGCTGATCGCCGGCCTCGACCGTTTCGGCTTGGATCCTTCCGGCAGCGTGGCGCTCGATATCGGCGCCTCGACCGGCGGCTTCACTCAGGTGCTGCTGAACCGCGGCGCAACGCATGTCACGGCAATCGATGTCGGCCACGGCCAGATCCACCCCGACATTGCCGGCGACCGGCGCGTGACGGTGATCGAAGGGCTGAACGCCCGCGATTTGACGGCAGCCGATCTCGGCGGCGGCATTCCCGGCTTCCTGGTTTGCGACGTCAGCTTCATCTCGCTGAAACTGGCGCTGCCGCCGGCGCTGGAATTGGCGGGCGAGGGCGCCAAGGCAATTCTTCTGGTCAAGCCGCAATTCGAGGCCGGCCGCGAAGCGATCGGCAAGGGCGGCCTGCTCAAGGAGCCAGGCGATGCCGGGCGCATCGCCGAAAGCCTGCATGACTGGCTTGCCGGCGTCCCCGGCTGGCGCGTGCTGGGTCTCCACCCGTCGCCGATCGAAGGCAGCGACGGCAACCGCGAGTTCCTGCTCGCCGCCATGAAGGACGCGCGATGAGCACACGCTTCACGATCGCGAGGCTGGGCTCGCAGGGCGACGGCATCGCCAATGCAGAGGGCGGGGAGGTCTTCATTCCGTTCACGCTGCCGGGTGAAACCGTCACCGCCGCGCGCCAGAAGGACCGCGCCACGCTGATGTCGGTGCTGGAAGCCTCGCCGCTCAGGATCGATCCGGCCTGCCGGCATTTCACCGAATGCGGCGGCTGCGCGCTCCAGCACTACGAGGCCGAGGCCTACCGGCAATGGAAACGCGAAAAGGTCGTGCAGGCGTTGAAGGGCAAGGGCATCGCTTGCGAGATCGCTGCGCTGGTGCCTTGCGCGCCGCACAGCCGTCGCCGCGTCACGTTCAGCGCAAGGCGCGCGGAGGCCGGCATGCAGCTCGGCTTCGTGCGCGCGCTTTCCTCCGAGATCATCCCGATCGAGGAATGCCCGATCTCGCTGCCGGCGATCGTCTCGGCGCTCGATAGATTGCGCGCGTTGGCCGACCTGATCTGCGCGACGCCGAAAGCATTCCATATGACGGTGACCGTCACCGCGTCCGGCCTCGACATTGCCGTCCACGATGCCGGCAAGCTCGGCGACAACCAGCGCCGCATAGCCTCCAACTTCGTCATGGCCGAAGGCCTGGCGAGGCTTTCCGTCGACGGCGAGATCATTGTCGAGCCGAAGAAGCCGGTGGTGCAGTTCGGATCGGTCGCGGTCGCCATGCCGCCGGGCGCTTTCCTGCAGGCGACGGAAGCCGCCGAGCAGACGATGGCGAGCCTCGTCGGCCAGCATCTGTCGCGCGCGAAGAAGGTCGCGGACCTGTTTGCCGGTTGCGGCAGCTTCGCGCTGCGGCTTGGCGCGAAATCCGAGGTTCATGCCGTCGAAGGCGATGCCGCAGCGCTTGCCGCGCTCGATCGCGCCTTCCGCTTCGCCAGCGGCCTGAAGCGGGTAACCAGCGAACGCCGCGACCTGTTCCGCCGGCCGCTGACCTTCAAGGAGCTGAACGCCTTCGACGGCGTGGTCTTCGATCCGCCGCGCGCCGGTGCCGAGGATCAGTCGAAGCAGATCGCCCGCTCCGACGTGCCGCTGGTCGCCGCCGTCTCCTGCAATCCGGTGACGCTCGCACGGGATCTAAGGATACTGATCGATGGCGGCTACACGCTGAAGGCTGTCACGCCGATCGACCAGTTCCTGTGGTCGCCGCATGTCGAGGCCGTGGCCCTGCTGGAGAAGCCGAGGCGACGCCGGTAGTCCAATGCCGCTGGCTCGCGGAAAATTTGTGAAGCCTCGGTTCTTTCGACGAAATTGCGCCCCAAAGCCGCCGTGTTGCGTCTCTTTATTTTTGCCCGCTTCGGGAAACATTTCGACCCTCCGGCGTTGTTAGGCCGAAGGGACGACGGATAGCGGATTGCGGATTGCAATGCGGACGCTTCAGAAAATCCTTGGTCTCGTCGTCGTTCTCATCTTTTTCGTGGTCAGCGCCGCAACCGCGGCGCTTGCGCAAGGCGAGAAGCGGCTGGCTTTCGTCATCGGCAACGGCGCCTACGAGACCGGAGAGCTCGCGACGGCCGCCAATGACGCCGGCTTGATCGGACAGACATTGCAGGCCGCCGGTTTTGACGTGGTCGGCGCGCGCGACGTGGATCAGGATTCGTTGCGCGGCGCGTTCCGGGATTTCATGTCCAAAGTGTCGGCGGCCGGTCCGGATGCCGTCGTGTTCGTCTATCTCGCCGGCCAAGGTGTGCAGTTCGAGGGCGAGAACTACTTCCTTCCAGTCGATGCTCAGATCGCCAATCCAAACGATGTCCCGCTTCAGGCGATGCGGATTTCCGATATCACCAGGCCGCTGTCCGGGTTACCGACCAAGGTCAATATCGTCGTGCTCGATGCGGCGCGGCCAAATTCCTTCCCGAAGTGGAAGGAGCCGCTGGCCGGTGGCCTTGCATTGGTCGATCCCGATCCGAACATGCTGATCGCCTTCAACGCCGCTCCGGGAACCGTCGCGCCGGCGGGCAAAGGCCCCTACGGAGCCTACGCCAAGGCGCTTGCCGAGATGATGCGCGAAGGCGGCCTGTCGCTGCAGGACGTGTTCGACCGCACGCGCCTGCGTGTCAGCGACGTCACCCAAGGCGGGGAACTGCCATGGAGCGCTTCGAAGATCGACGCGCCCTTCGTCTTCTTCGAACGCAGCGCGGATGCTCCTCCGCCCAAGGTTTCGGCCGCGGAGACCCGGGCGGCGCGAACCAGGCCGATCCGCGATTTCGACGCGCATGACGCCTATGTTGCCGCCCTCGATCGCGACACGATGCGCGGCTACGAGGATTTCCTCGACGCCTATCCGCACGATCCGATGGCCAAGCGCGTGCGCGCCATCATCGCCGCGCGACGCGAAGCGATCACCTGGCGCGAGACCTGGGAGCAGGACACGCCGGAAGCCTACTGGTCCTATCTGGAGCGCTACCCGCACGGCCCGCATGCCTGGGACGCGCGCCGCCGGCTGGAGCATTTCGACGCCGAGCTGGAGCCGCCGGAGAGCTTTACCGTCATCGTCTACGACGTGGCGCCGCCGCCGCCCGAGGAAATTATCTATGTCGACCGTCCAGTAATCTTTTTCGACGATTTCGATTTCGCGCCGCCACCGCCGATCACGGTGATCTTCCTGCCGCCGCCGCCGCCGGATTTCATCGTGCTTGAGCCACCACCGCCGCCGGTCGATGTCTTCGTCCTGCCGACGCCGGTATTCGTGCCGATACCCGTGTTCATCAACCCGCCACGCCGCATCGTGCCGCCGCGGAACGACATCATTTTCAACAACATCCACAACACGACCGTCATCAACAACATCAACACGACGATCAAGAACGAAACCATCAATCAGGCGGCGCAGTCAGGCGCCGGTGTTCAGGGTGGCCGCGCCACGGGCCGGCAGACGACCGGAGGCGCCGTTGGTGCCCGCGCGGATGCGCTGGCGGCCAGGGTTGCGCTGCCGCCGCCGCTGCAGAAGAAGGCGGCCATGTCCCGTCAGATCACCAATCAGCAGCTGGGCGGCCAGAATCAGGGCGGCCAGAGACAGGTCGGTTTGCCGCCGAAGCCCGGCCAGCGCGTCATCCAGGGCCAGCAGCCCGGCACTGCTATTCCGCAGTCGGAGACCCGGTCCGCGACCGGCAAGCTGTCGCGCGACCATGCCTTGCCTGGAGCGAACGGCAAGAGGCTGCCGCTCGTCAACGGCAAGCCGGCGCTCGACGACCAGAACTTGCCAGGCAACAAGTCGAGTAAACTGCTGAGCAAGCGGAGCGCGGCGGGCGGAAATACCGGCGCCGCCGTTACCGGCCAGGGCAACGAGCAGACCGGAGCCGGTAATGCCCAGGGCAAGAATCGCAAGCTCCGCAAGCTGCCGACCGTCAATGGCATGCCGACCGAGAACCCGCCGAGCGCGCGCGAGAGGTTCCGGAAGAACAATCCGAACGCCTTCTCCGATGAGAGCAACGGCAAGCCGAGGAAGCTGACGCGCAAGGACCTGTCCGCCGGCCGGTCCGTTGTCGAGCCAGGCGATCAGGGCTCGGCCGGCGCAAACAAAAAGAGCAGGAAATTCCGCAGGCTGCCGACCGTCAACGGCATGCCGGCCGAGAACCGGCCGAACGCTAGGGAGCGGTTCCAGAACAACAATCCGGACGTGTTCTCCGATCGGAACAATGGCAGGCCGAGGAAGCTGATGCGCAGGGACTTCTCCCCCGGCCAGGCCATCGTCGAACCGGGCGATCAGAGTTCGGCCAACCGGGGCGACAGGAGTCGCAAGTTCCGCAGGTTGCAGAACGAAGAAGGGTCCGCCGGCCCGGAAGTCGACGTCCAGCGCAACTTCAGGGTCAACAGGCCGAACGAGAATGCGCAGCGCCAGTTCGGGCAGGAAAGGCCGAGCGAGCAGGCGCTGCGGCCGCAAAGACTGGAGCGGAGGCCGGAAGAAGCGCAGCCGAGACCGCAGATGCAGGAGCGGCGTCTGCCGCAGCCGCAGGAGTTCAAGAAGAAGCCGTCTTGCGGGCAAGAGGGCGAGCCGTCCTGCAACCAGTAGACTGGCCGCTACGGCAGCAGTTCCAGGAAAGGCGCACAGTTCGGCCGCTCAGTCTGAGAGCCCTGGCGACACCTCAGGTTTTCGGCGTGCCGCCTCGCTGATTGAGCGAAACCCAGATGTTCGGGTTCTGTTGCGACTGCCGTTTCAGGAAATAATAGCCGGTTGCGTTCCAGGGGCGGATCTCGTCGACCAGATTGTCCAGGATGAGATCGCCCTTGTCGGTCTTCACCGTCAGGATGGTGTGGCCCTCATTGTTCAGGTCGCGAACAACCGTCATCAGCAGCGCCTGCCGGGGAAAGCCTGCTTCCAGGAGAAGCTTGCGCTTGTAGAGCGCGTAGATCTTGCAGTCGCCCTTGCCGTCCACCGGATAGTCCCAGTGGTCCATCGTCGTGCCCCAGTGATCGTAATTGCTGACGGGCTTGATGGAGCGGTTTGCCTTTTGGTTGATCCGTTTGAGGACGCTCAGCTTCTGCGCGGTCAGCCTGACGGTCGTGGCAGGCAGGGCAGGCACCTTGCACTCTTTCGGCCGGCGATGGCAGAAATCGACCCAGCCGTAGGGAACGCTGGTGCGTCCTCCGACCGCGGCGGAGCGAACCCCATTCGCGGCAGGCTGCGTCGCCGGCCGTTTGAACCATGACGACTGAGCTGCCACAGGGTTAACCTGCAGCGAAGTCGCACCAATCAATGAAACGAACCCAAGGAGGAAACAAGGGGCCAGGACGCCAGGGGAACGCTGCAATGCCAACACCACCTCAACGAGAAGACTGGAGGCAGGTTAATGCGCGAAAGCCAGCCTGGGCAATTGAACAATTAATAATATCCTAACACGATTGTGTTCGGGGTAAGGCAGAGGCTGCTACGCCCAGGCTTTGTCGGATTTTGACACGATGGCCAGAACGCCCCGGGCGCCTCAAACCCGCGTGCCGCCCACCGTCATCTGGTTCATCCGCAGATGCGGCTGGCCGACGCCGACCGGCACGCCCTGTCCGGCCTTGCCGCACATGCCGATGCCGGTGTCGAGCTTCATGTCGTTGCCGATCATGGAGACGCGATGCATGGCGTCCGGCCCGTTGCCGATCAGCATCGCGCCCTTGATCGGCTGCGTCACCTTGCCGTTCTCGATCATGTAGGCTTCGGTGCAGCCGAACACGAATTTGCCGGAGGTGATGTCGACCTGGCCGCCGCCGAAGGAAACCGCGTAGATGCCGTTCTTGACCGAGGCGATGATCTCGTCCGGCTCCATGTCGCCCGAGGTCATGTAGGTGTTGGTCATGCGCGGCATCGGCTGGTGCGCATAGCCCTCGCGCCGGCCATTGCCGGTCGCTTTCATGCCCATCAGCCGGGCGTTCTGCCGGTCCTGCATATAGCCGACCAGTTTGCCGTCCTCGATCAGCACGTTGCGCGCCGAGGGCGTGCCCTCGTCGTCGACGGTGAGCGAGCCGCGCCGCTCGGGGATGGTGCCGTCATCGACCACCGTGACGCCCTTCGCCGCAACTTGGCTGCCCATCAGGCCGGCGAAGGCCGATGTCTTCTTGCGGTTGAAATCGCCTTCCAGCCCATGGCCCACGGCTTCGTGCAGCATCACGCCCGGCCAGCCGCTGGACAGCACGATGTCGAAGGTGCCGGCGGGCGCGGGAACCGCCTCGAGGTTGACCAGCGCCTGCCGCAGCGCCTCGCTTGCGGCATGCTTCCAGCTTTCCTCGCTGACGAACTCGCCGAAGCTCTTGCGACCGCCCATGCCATAGGAGCCGCTCTCCTGTCTGTCGCCGCTGCCGACCACGACCGAGACGTTGATGCGGACCAGCGGGCGGATGTCGCGCACGATCTGGCCGTCGCCGCGCACGATCTCGACATGCTGCCACGAGGCGGCGAGCGATGCGGTCACCTGGCGCACGCGCGGATCCTTCGCGCGCAGCCAGCCGTCGATTTCCTGCAGGAGCTTGGCTTTGGCTTCGAAGGAAGGCGAGGGGATCGGGTTTTCGTCGCCATAGAGGTGGCGGTTGGTGCGGGCGGGCGCTCCCGCGAGTTGACCGGAATAGCCACCTTTGACCGCCGAGACGGCATCGGCCGCGCGCAGCAGCGAGGCTTCGGACAGATCGCTGGAATGCGCATAGCCGCTGGCCTCGCCGGCCACGGCGCGCAAGCCAAACCCCTGGTCGGTGTTGAAATTGGCTGTCTTCAGCCGGCCATTGTCGAACATCAGCGCTTCGCTCTCGCTGTATTCGAGGAACAGTTCGCCGTCGTCGGCGCCCTTGATGGTGTCGGTGACGATCTCTTTGACGCGATCGTCGGAAACGTCGAATTGGCCGATCAGGCTGTTCATGGCAGATCCATTCGTGGAAACAAAATCGTTGTGCAACGGATGTAGGCGCGAAGCCGCCGCCAGACAATCGCCAACGGGATGAAGCCGGCGATTGCAAGGCTGCCCGCTATCATTTCTCGTTGACGAAGTCCTTGATATTGCCGGCCATCGAGTCCCAGTTGGAGAATTGCTCCTCCAGATTGGCCCTGGTGATGCCGCCGGCGAAGCTGACATCCATCCTAAAATTCGAGCCGTCGCCGGAATAGGCCTTCACCCAGCGGTATTTCCTGTTCCAGGCGTTGGCCTGTTCGGCGGTCAGCGGGTCGGTGTAGCCCGTCGAGAATTGCAGCGACTTGCAGTTTTCGTGGTCTTCGCAGCCATAGAAATAGACCACGTATTTGACGCCCTCGATGCGCCCGGAAATCATCGGATCGCCGTTGTCGTCCTTGCCCATCCTGGCCGAGCCGAAGCCCTTGGCGATATCGAGGATCGCGGCGGGGTCGGGCTTCTGGAGGATTTCGCGATCCTCGGCCCGGGCGGCCGAAACCGCGCCGGCCAGCGCCAGGCCAGTGATGACGACGGGTAACGACGCGCGCATCGAGCCTCCTGGCCGCCAACTCGCACCGCCACCGGACCTCAGCGTCAGGAATGGCCGCGGCGCATGGGCGGCAAGATCAAGGTAGGGCGGCGAAGCCTTCCGCAAAGCCCTTGAGATCGACGGGAATGCCGATGCCTTCTTCCGGCGTCTGGAAGACGATGAAAGTGGCCGACGTGCCGCTCTTTAGCGTGTCGAGCAACGGCTTTTCGAGGATCACCTCGGCATAGCAGCCGTCCTGGAAGCAGCGCACGAAATAGGCGCGGCCGATATCCTTGCCGTCGACATTGAGACCGAGACCGTTGGGCAGGAGCACGCCGAGCGGCGCCAGCACGCGCAGGATCTCGGCCTTGTTGTCGGCGGTGCGCAGCACCACCACCGAAAGGCCCATTTCAGGACGATCCTCGGCGACGACGTTCTGCATCATCACGCATTGTTCGGAGGTGGCGCCCGCCGGCGTATCGCAGATGATCGACCATGCGCCATGCGTCGACTTCACCGTGCCGCTCGGCGGCGAGGCATTGTTCGGCGAGGCGGCGGCGCCAACGGCTATGCCGACGCCGAGCAAGGCGACGGCAAGAACGACCTTCGCCAAGGTTCTCGAAAGCCAGGAAGTCATGACGGCTCCATTGCGAATCACGGCACTTTAAGCCGCGCCGGGGCCAAGTAAAGGACGAGACCGTCGCCGGTCCGCCCCGATACCTGCAATTGCATGCTTTTCCAAAGCAAATTCGCCCGAATTGCGACCGTCCCGCATATAGCATGGCGAGCGCCGAACACGGGCTTCGGCTTGCGCGCAAAAATGCCGCACGGTTTCCTCCGCTCCTTCCTTGCGGAGGGAAATAGAGTATGGTTTGAACCAGCCTAGGGACAGACCGGGATTCCCAATCCCGGCATCGTCTATTATTGGTGCGATCAGATCGCGGGAAGCGGGAGACGAGAGGGCGATGAGGAAATTCCTGGCAAGCGCTGAATTCTTGGCAGGTACGGCAGCTTCGGCCGTGCTCTTCTCCAGTGCGGCGGCCCGTGCCGACCAGCCGCGGGACTGGGAGATGACCTTTCAGGCCCCGGCCACCGACATGATGCGGCAGATCGAGCGGTTCGGGAACTACACCATGTGGTTCATCGTCCCGATCACCGCCCTTGTGCTGGTGCTGCTTTTGGTTTGCATCGTCAAGTTCCGCGCAAGCGCCAATCCGGTGCCGTCCAGGACCAGCCACAACACGCTGATCGAAGTGGTCTGGACGGTCGGGCCGGTGATCGTGCTTTTGCTGATCGCCATTCCCTCCTTCCAATTGCTCACCGCGCAGTACACGCCGCCGGAAGAAGCCAAGCTCACCGTCAAGGCGACCGGCAACCAGTGGAACTGGGACTACGAATACCAGATCGACAAGACCTTCTCCTTCAACTCGGCGGTTCTCCAGGACGCCGACCGCGCCAAGGCCGGCAAGGAAGACCGCGGCCTCTATCCGCGCCTGCTCGCGGTCGACAACGAGCTGGTCGTGCCGGTCAACACCATGACCCGCGTGCTGATCACCGCCACCGACGTCATTCACTCCTTCGCCGTGCCGTCCTTCGGCATCAAGATGGACGCCGTTCCCGGCCGCACCAACGAGACCTGGTTCAAGGCGGAGAAGGAAGGCCTCTATTACGGCCAGTGCTCGCAGCTCTGCGGCAAGGACCACGCCTTCATGCCGATCGCGGTCCGCGTCGTGTCCGATGCGCAGTTCAAGACCTGGCTAGATACGGCCAAGACCGACGTGCCCGCCGCCAACAAGGCGCTGATGGCCGAGATCGATGGTACCAACAAGGTAGCGGCCGCCGGCAACTGATGCCGCGGGTTAGCAAGATTTAGGGAACGGAGCGGAACATGGCAGAGGCTGCAGCTCACGACGACCACGATCACAAGCCCTATCATGGCTGGGTCCGGTGGGTGTACTCCACCAACCACAAGGATATCGGCACGCTCTACCTGATCTTCGCGATCTGCGCCGGCATCATCGGCGGCGCGCTCTCGGTCGTCATCCGCATGGAGCTGCAGGAGCCAGGCATCCAGATCTTCACCGGTCTGGCGCAGATGGTCTACGGCATGAACGGCGATGCCGCCATCGACGGCGGCAAGAGCATGTATAATGCCTTCGGCACTGCGCACGCGCTGATCATGATCTTCTTCATGGTCATGCCGGCGCTGATCGGCGGCTTCGCCAACTGGATGGTGCCGATCATGATCGGCGCGCCGGACATGGCCTTCCCGCGCATGAACAACATCTCGTTCTGGCTGCTGCCGCCGGCTTTCATCCTGCTGCTCACCTCGATGTTCATGCCGAGCGCACCCGGCGCCTTTGGCGTCGGCGGCGGCTGGACGCTCTATCCGCCGCTTTCGACATCGGGCCAGCCGGGTCCCGCGATGGATCTGGCGATCCTGTCGATCCACATCGCCGGCGCCTCGTCGATCCTCGGCGCCATCAACTTCATCACCACCATCTTCAACATGCGCGCGCCCGGCATGACGCTGCACAAGATGCCGCTGTTTGCCTGGTCGGTGCTGATCACCGCCTTCCTGCTGCTGTTGTCGCTGCCGGTGCTGGCCGGCGCCATCACCATGCTGCTCACCGACCGCAATTTCGGCACCTCCTTCTTCGTGCCGGACAATGGCGGCGACCCGATCCTCTTCCAACACCTGTTCTGGTTCTTCGGCCATCCCGAGGTGTACATCCTGATCCTGCCGGGTTTCGGCATCGTCAGCCACATCGTCTCGACCTTCTCGAAGAAGCCGGTCTTCGGTTATCTCGGCATGGCTTACGCCATGGTCGCGATCGGCGCTGTCGGCTTCATCGTCTGGGCGCACCATATGTACACGACCGGCCTGTCGCTCGACACACAGCGCTACTTCGTGTTCGCCACCATGGTCATCGCGGTGCCGACCGGCGTGAAGATCTTCTCCTGGATCGCCACCATGTGGGGCGGCTCGATCTCCTTCAAGCCGCCGATGCTGTGGGCGCTGGGCTTCATCTTCCTGTTCACCATCGGTGGCGTCACCGGTGTCCAGCTCGCCAATGCAGGCCTCGACCGCTCGCTGCACGACACCTATTTCGTCATCGCGCACTTCCACTATGTGCTGTCGCTGGGCGCCGTGTTCGCGATCTTCGCCGGCTGGTACTACTGGTTCCCGAAGATGACCGGTTACATGTATTCGCCGGTGATCGCCAACACCCACTTCTGGGTCACCTTTGTCGGCGTCAACCTGATCTTCTTCCCGCAGCACTTCCTCGGCCTTGCCGGCATGCCGCGCCGCACGATTGACTATCCCGACGCGTTCGCCGGATGGAACTATGTCTCATCTGTCGGTTCCTACATCTCGGCGGTCGGCGTCATGATCTTCCTCTACGGCGTGTTCGAGGCCTTCCAGAAGAAGCGCGTCGCCGGCGCCAATCCGTGGGGCGAGGGTGCCACCACGCTCGAATGGCAGCTGCCTTCGCCGCCGCCGTTCCACCAATGGGAACAACTGCCGAAGATCAGGTAGGCAGCGTCCCGACGTATACGAGGCCGCCGGCTTGTCCGGCGGTCTTGGCCAACGGAATGATTGGACTTTAAGTACGCATGGCCCTTGCCGACCACAAATTGATGGAGGAAGCGGGTTTTCGCATGTCGGAAGCGACCGCCGGCGATTTCTTCGCCCTGTTGAAGCCGCGCGTCATGTCGCTGGTCGTCTTCACGGCCTTTGTCGGCCTGGTCGCGGCGCCCGTCGCCATCAATCCGCTGCTGGCGATGATCGCCATCCTGGCGATTGCCATCGGCGCCGGTGCCTCTGGCGCGCTCAACATGTGGTACGACGCCGACATCGATGCGGTGATGACCAGGACAGCCAGCCGCCCGGTGCCGGCCGGCCGTGTCACGCCGGGCGAGGCGTTGAGCTTCGGCCTGGTCCTGTCGGTGCTGTCGGTGATGACGCTCGGCGTGCTGGTCAACTGGCTGTCGGCCTCGCTGCTTGCCTTCACCATCTTCTTCTACGCCGTCATCTATACGATGTGGCTGAAGCGCTGGACGCCGCAGAATATTGTCATCGGCGGCGCTGCCGGCGCCATTCCGCCGGTGATCGGCTGGGCCGCCGCGACCGGCTCGGTCAGCTTGGAAAGCGTGATCCTGTTCCTGATCATCTTCTTGTGGACGCCGCCGCATTTCTGGGCGCTGGCGCTGTTCAAGTCCGATGATTACGCCCGCGCGGGCATCCCGATGATGCCGAATGTCGCCGGCCAGGCCTCGACCCGCAGGCAGATCTTTGCCTATGCGCTGATCCTTGCGCCGGTCGGCGTGCTGCCCTGGGCGCTCGGCTATACCACGGCCGGCTATGGCGTCGTCTCGGCGGTGCTCGGCGCGGGCTTCGTCTGGTATGCCTGGAAGGTGCTGGGCATGAGTGACGACGACCGCGCGATGAAGCCGGCCAAGGCCCTGTTCGGCTACTCGCTGCTCTATCTCTTCGCTATCTTTGCCGCCTATCTCGTCGACTGCGTGGTCGGGCGCGCCCTCGTGATGGGGGGAGTATGATCGTGGCCGACAAGAAGCTCGAACTGGTCACGCTGACCGAACGCCAGCAGAAGGCGCGCCGCAACCGCTCCATCGCCATCGGCATCGCGCTCGCGGCATTGGTCATCATCTTCTATGCCGCCACCATCGTGCGCTTCGGTCACCATGGCGCCAGCCTGGCCGGCTCGGGCCTGTTGGGGGGCGGCTGATGGCCGGCGACTTGAGCAAGCCCCGCAAGGTGAACAACAGCATCGTCGCCGTCGTCTGCCTTGCCTTCTTCACCGGCATGGTCGGCATGGCCTATGCGGCGGTGCCGCTCTACAAGATGTTCTGCCAGGTCACCGGCTATGGCGGCACCACGCAGCGCGCCGAGAAGCAATATGCCGGCCGCGTGCTCGACCGCGACATCACCATCCGATTCGATGCCAACACCAACGGCATTCCGTGGCAGTTCGAGCCCGTCGCTCGCTCGGTGACGATCAAGATCGGCGCGACGGCGCAGGCGCATTACAGCGCCACCAACAAGTTCGACCGCCCCATTACCGGCCGCGCCTCGTTCAATGTGCAGCCGGAAATGGCCGGCGCCTATTTCAATAAGGTGGAGTGTTTCTGCTTCACCGACACGACGCTGAAGCCCGGCGAGACGCTGGATATGCCGGTCGTGTTCTATGTCGATCCAGACATCGTCAACGTGCCGGAACTCAAGGACCTGAAGACCATCACCCTGTCCTACACGATGTTCCCGGTCGAAAAGAAACAGCCGGTCGCCTCGTCCACGCCGGCCGCCGGCAGCAGCACCAACAAAGTTTCCAATACCGAAGCAAGCCTCGGGGGTTGATATGGCAGACGCGCACGCAAAACCACAACACGACTACCATCTCGTCAACCCCAGCCCGTGGCCTTTCCTGGGTTCGATCGGCGCGCTGATCACCGCCGTCGGCGGCGTCTGCCTGATGCAGTATCTGAAGGCCGGCAACTTCCCGGTCTTCGGCCACAACATCGCCAACCCGTGGCTGTTCTTCATCGGGCTGATCATCGTGCTCTACACGATGTTCGCCTGGTGGTCGGACACCATCAAGGAAGCGCATGAGGGTTACCACACGCGTGTCGTGTCGCTGCACCTGCGCTACGGCATGATCATGTTCATCGCCTCTGAGGTGATGTTCTTCGTCGCCTGGTTCTGGGCTTTCTTCGACGCCAGCCTGTTCCCCGGCGAAGCCTCGCAATACGCCCGCACCGCCTTCACCGGCGGCGTCTGGCCGCCGAAGGGTCTGGAGGTCCTCGACCCCTTCCACCTGCCGCTCTACAACACCATCATCCTGCTCCTGTCCGGCACGACGGTCACCTGGGCGCACCACGCGCTGCTGCATGGCGACCGCAAGGGCCTGATCAACGGCCTGGTGCTGACCGTCGGCCTCGGCATGCTGTTCACCATGGTGCAGGCCTACGAGTACATGCACGCTCCGTTCGGGTTCAAGGACTCGATCTACGGCGCCACTTTTTTCATGGCGACCGGCTTCCACGGCTTCCACGTCATCATCGGCACCATCTTCTTGGCTGTCTGCCTGGTGCGCGCCATGCGTGGCGATTTCACCCCGAAGCAGCATTTCGGTTTCGAGGCGGCCGCCTGGTATTGGCACTTCGTCGACGTGGTCTGGCTGTTCCTGTTCAGCGCGATCTATGTCTGGGCCTCGAACGGCGCGATGATCGAAGCGCATTGATCTAAGGTTTCCGAAACCCTTTGAAGGGCGGCTGCGGCGACGTGGCCGCCTTATCTTTTTGAGCGAAAGAGTCTACGGTGCCGACATGAGTGAAGACAAGGCGATCTGGCCACCCATCGACCCGATCTCGGCCGGCCTGCATGGCCGCTGCCCGCGCTGTGGCGAAGGCAAGCTGTTCCAGGGTTTCCTCACCGTCGGCAAGCGCTGCTACAATTGCGGGCTCGACTATTCCTTCGCCGATGCGGGCGACGGACCGGCGGTGTTCGTGATCCTGATCATCGGCTTCGTCGTCGTCGGCCTCGCATTGTGGATGGAGGTGACGTTCAACCCGCCGCTCTGGTTGCACTTCATGCTGTGGATACCGCTGGCGCTGGTGCTGTGCCTGGCGGCGTTGCGCCTGATCAAGGGCGTGCTGATCACCTTGCAGTATTCGAAGAAGGCCTCCGAGGGCAGGCTGGATTCCAACGAATGAACGGGACGACCGATCTGGTTGCCGGCCGTTCGCGGCCGCGCTCGGCGTTGCTCGTCGGGCTCGGCCTTGTGCTGTTCGCTATCTTGATCGGGCTCGGCACATGGCAGGTCCAGCGCCTGCACTGGAAGGAAGACCTGCTCGCGACCATCGACAAGCGCACCCATTCCGCACCGCTGACTCTGGCCGACGTGGAGAAGGAATTCGCCGCCTCCCACGATGTCGATTACACGCCCGTGACGGTGACCGGCACCTTCCTGCATCAGGGCGAGCGGCATTTCTTTTCCACCTGGCAAGGCGACAGCGGCTTCAACGTCTACACGCCCCTGCAGCTCGAGGACGGCCGCTTCGTGCTCGTCAACCGCGGCTTCGTTCCCTACGACCTCAAAGATCCTTCCACGCGCCGGCAGGGCGAGGTTGCCGGCAAGGTGACGGTCACCGGGCTCGCCCGCAATCCGCTGCCCGCAAAGCCATCGATGATGCTTCCCGACAACGATGTCGCCAAGAACATCTTTTTCTGGAAGGACCGCGACGTGATGGCCGCGAGCGCCGGCCTGCCGGCCGGTGCCGTGCTGGTGCCGTTCTTCGTCGATGCCGACAAGACGCCAAACCCTGGCGGCCTGCCGGTCGGCGGCGTCACTATCATCGATCTGCCGAACAACCACCTGCAATATGCCGTCACCTGGTACGGGCTGGCCGCCGCTCTCGCCGCCGTGCTGATCCTCAGGCTGCGCCGCCCGGCGAAAGAAGCGTGAAACCGGCCGCTCTTGACAGGGCAGGGGTGCGCACCTCATTTCGCCTTGAGCAATTCCAGGAAAAGTGTGGGCGGTTTCCCGTCCGGATTGCGTCAAAACAAACAGATAGATTCCGACTGAACCGGCCTTGCATCGATGATTGAGAAAAAGCCACCGTTGACGATCAGGCTCTGCCAGCCGCGCGGCTTCTGCGCCGGCGTCGACCGTGCCATCCAGATCGTAGTGCTGGCGCTGAAGAAATATGGCGCGCCGGTCTATGTCCGCCACGAGATCGTGCACAACCGGTACGTCGTCGAGGGGCTGCAGAGCCTGGGCGCCGTCTTCATCGAGGAACTGTCCGAAATTCCGCCGGAGCATCGCCAGTCGCCCGTGGTCTTTTCCGCGCATGGCGTGCCGAAGTCGGTGCCGGCGGATGCCCAGGCGCGCAATCTCTTCTACCTCGACGCCACGTGCCCGCTCGTCTCCAAGGTGCACAAGCAGGCGATGCGCCACCAGCGGCTCGGCCGCCATGTGCTTCTGATCGGCCATGCCGGGCACCCCGAAGTGATCGGCACGATGGGCCAATTGCCGGAAGGCGCCGTGACGCTGATCGAGACCGAGGCCGATGCGGCGCGCTTCGAGCCGGTCGATGCGTCGGCCCTGGGTTTCGTCACCCAGACGACCTTGTCGGTCGAAGACACCGCCGGCATCATCCGGGCACTCCAGGAGCGGTTCCCGCAATTGTATGCCCCAGCCGCCGAATCGATCTGCTATGCCACCACCAACCGCCAGGAAGCGGTGAAGGAGACGGCCGCCGGCGCCGATCTTTTCCTCGTCGTCGGCGCTCCCAATTCGTCCAATTCGCGTCGCCTTGTCGAGGTGGCGGAGCGCGCCGGCGCGACGACGTCGCTTCTGGTGCAGCGCGCTGCTGAAATTCCGTGGGATGAGATCGCGGCGATTAAGACGCTCGGCCTGTCGGCCGGCGCCTCGGCGCCGGAGATCATTGTCGACGAGATCATCGATGCGTTCCGGCAGCGCTTCGACGTCACCATCGATCTGGCTATCACGGCCACGGAAACGGAGGATTTTCCGGTGATGCGGGTCTTGCGCGATGTCGAACTGACGGCGGCCGACATGGCCTTCGTCAATGGAGCGGCGTGAAATCGGATGGCCGTCTACACCGATGTCACCGAAGGCGAACTGACCGCGTTCCTGAAAGCCTATCCGGTGGGCGAGCTGCTCTCCTACAAGGGCATCGCCGAAGGCACCGAGAATTCCAATTTCCTCGTCCACGCCTCGACCGGCTCCTACATTCTGACGCTGTATGAAAAGCGCGTCGACAAGGCCGACCTGCCGTTTTTTCTCGGCCTGATGGGCCATCTCGCCAGGAAAGGCATTTCCTGCCCGCTGCCGGTCACCGCGGACGATGGCACCGTCATCGGCACGCTGGCCGGCCGGCCCGCCGTCATCATCACCTTCCTCGAAGGCCTGTCGCTCCGGCGGCCGACGGCCGCGCATTGCGCGGAAGTCGGCAAGGCGCTCGCCAGCCTTCATCTTGCCGGCCAGGATTTTCAGATGAGAAGGCCGAACGCGCTGGCCATCGACGGCTGGCGCAAGCTGTGGGACGCCTCTCGCGACCGCGCCGATCAGGTCGAGCCGGGGCTTGCAGCCGAGGTCGACGCCGACTTCAGCGATTTCGAGCGCAACTGGCCGACGAACTTGCCGCAGGGCATCATCCACGCCGATCTGTTCCCGGACAATGTCTTCTTCCTCGGCGAGAAACTGTCGGGGTTGATCGACTTCTATTTCGCCTGCGACGATCTCTACGCATACGATGTCGCCACCTGCCTCAACGCCTGGTGCTTCGAGAAGGATTTTTCCTTCAACCTGACCAAGGGGACGGCGCTGCTGGCCGGCTACCAGTCGGTGCGGCCGCTCACGGGCGACGAGAAGGCGGCGCTGCCGATGCTGGCGCGCGGCTCGGCGCTGCGCTTCATGCTGACGAGGCTCTATGACTGGCTGACCATTCCCGATGGCGGGCTGGTGATGAAGCGCGATCCGACCGAATATATCCGCCGCATGCGCTTCCACCGCGCCATCAAGTCGCCATCCGAATACGGGCTGAGATGAACAAGCAGATCGAGATCTTCACCGACGGCGCCTGCTCGGGCAATCCCGGACCGGGCGGCTGGGGCGCGGTGCTGCGCTATAACGGCGTCACCAAGGAACTGTTCGGCGGCGAGGCCGAGACCACCAACAACCGTATGGAGCTGCTGGCCGCCATCACCGCGCTCAACGCGCTGAAGGAGCCTTGTGCGGTCGACCTCTACACCGACAGCAAATACGTCATGGACGGCATCTCCAAATGGATCCATGGCTGGAAGAAGAACGGCTGGAAGACCGGCGACAGGAAGCCGGTGAAGAATGGCGAGCTCTGGCAGGCGCTCGACGAGGCCAACCGGCGCCACAAGGTCACCTGGCACTGGGTGAAGGGCCATGCCGGCCACCCGGAGAACGAGCGCGCCGACGAACTGGCCCGGCAAGGCATGGCGCCGTTCAAGAGGGCCCCGGCCGTGTCTTCAGTACCTAGGCCTGCACCGGCGCCGAAACCGGCTGCGCCCGCCAAGCGGCCGGCAACTCCAAGGGCACGACGCTCGACGCAGAGTTATTGATTTCCGTGGCCCGCTCTGACCGGAGAAGCATGCCGTGCCGATCGCCTATTACATCACCCATCCGCAGGTCCGCATCGACACCAGCGTTCCGGTGCCGGAGTGGGGACTGTCCGATATCGGCAGGGCGAGGGCCGTTGCAATGCTCGGCCAGCCCTGGATCGGCTCGATCCGCCATATCGTGTCGTCCGCCGAACGCAAGGCTTTGGAAACGGCGGAAGTCCTGGCGCGGCATCTCGGCCTCACCGTCGAGGTAAGGGAGCGGATGCACGAGAACGACCGGTCGGCAACGGGCTTCCTGCCACCGCCCGAATTCGAAGCGGTCGCTGATCAGTTCTTTGCCCGGCCGCACGACAGCATCCGCGGATGGGAACGGGCGATAGACGCGCAGCAGCGTATCGCGAGCGAGGTCGAGGCCGTGCACGGCTCCGATCCAACCGGAGACGTGGCCTTCGTGGGCCATGGCGGCGTCGGAACGCTTCTGCTGCTTTTGCTCGATGGCCGCGAGATCAGCCGCATCGCGGACCAGCCGGCGGGCGGCGGCAACTACTTCGCCTACGATATCGGCGCGCGCCGACTTCTCCACGGATGGCGGCCGATCGATGGGCCGGCGCCGCATCACGGCATTTGATCGTCAGCGGATCAGCAGCGCCGTCGAGAACATGCCGAGCGCGAACACCGTGTGCGCCACGAGGTTGAGCGCGCGCACCTTCATCGGATTGGGCAGCCTGGATGCCGCCCAGCCCGCCCCCATGCCCGGCGCCAGCAGGAACCAGCCTGCCCCGACGGTGACGATGCCGAGGATGAAGGCCGGCAGGAATGTCGGCGCCGCCAGCCAGCCAGCGCCCGCGAACACCACCAGGATCACGCCGTAAAGGATGCCGACCAGATAGTGGAAGGCCCAGCCCAGCGCCTTTTCATGCGCATAGGGAGCGGCTTTGGCGATGTCGTCGTGGAAGACCCTTTCCGGCAAATGCCGGACCCAGCGCCCGACCATGCCCCACTTGGGCAGCGGCAGGCCGAACGCCTTGTTGAGGATGATCGCCCAGATATCCATGAACATCGTGGCCCCGATGCCGATCGCCACCGCGCGCCAGACGGTGTCGAGCATCAGAGCTTGATCCCGAAAAGTGGGAACCGGTTTTCGGACAAGATCATGCTCCAACAAAGAGTTAGATCAGGATGGCGGGTCAACGAAACGTCATCCTGATCTAGAGCTGCTCAAGGATTTTCGCCGCGCCGCTCTCGTCGACGCCCGGCTTGGTTTCGACATTGAGCGCGACGACCTTGCCGTCGTCGACGATCATCGAGAAGCGCTTCGAGCGCAGGCCCATGCCGGTTGCCGAAAGATCGTTGTCGAGCCCCACCGACTTGGCGAAATCGCCGCTGCCGTCGGCGAGGTAGAGGATCTTGCCTTCGCCGCCGGTGAACCGCGCCCAGGCGCCCATGACATGCACGTCGTTGACCGAGACGACCGCGATCGTATCGACGCCGCGCGCCAGGATGGCGTCATGGTTCTCGAGATAGCCCGGCAAGTGGTTGTTGCTGCAGGTCGGCGTGAAGGCGCCGGGGACGCCGAACAGCACGACCTTCTTGCCCGCAAATATTTCGGCGCTTGTGATCGGCTTTGCGCCGTCGTCGGTCATTACCTTGAAGCTCGATGCGGGCAGTTTTTCGCCAACCGAAATGGTCATTGGTTCCTCGCTTGCGAGATAGGGAAGATCGATGCCTTCGATATCGGACTGAGCGGGCTCCGGCAACTCTTCACGACCCCTGGATCAAGGGAAAGGCAGCAGTCCGTCAACCGAACCCTCGGCGCTGGTCAGCGTGTAATAGAGCCCGCCATCGGTCGGCGTCGCCGACGGCCGGTCGAGGATCGGCACGGTGAAGAGCAGCTTGCCATCCTTCTGGCTACGCACCGGCGCACCGAACATATAGTCGCGCTCGCCGGCGATGAAGAAGTCGACCGACGCCGGATCGCCGGGTGATTGCGCCTGGACGACAAGCGTCTCGTGGTCGCCGGACAGCACGCTGATGCCGAAATCGGGCCGGGCGGGAGAGGGCAGCGTCGCAAGCGCGGTCTTCACCAGCGCCGCGTCGGTTGCGTTGTCGGGATCGGAACCGGGATCGACGCTGAGCCGGGTCTGCACCGGAATGCAGATCGTCTCGCAGATGCCGAGGAAGATGTTGGCATCGATGGTCGCCGGCTGGTCGGGCGAAGACAGCGTGAACGTCACCGGCAGAGACACGGGGCGATCGTAGCCGGCCCACTTGCCATAGCCGTCGTCATGCCGTTGTGGCGGCGGGAACGACAACTGGGCGTTGGCGACATTGGTGCTGCCCGATATGTCGAGTTGCGGCGGCACGCCGGCATCGCCCGGATCGCGCCAATAGGTCTTCCAGCCAGGTTTCAGCGCGATGTCGAGCACGCCGTGGATCCTGCCGGCCTCGTCGGGCTTGCCGGTGGTCACCAGCCGCACCTTGCCGCCTTCGCTCTTGTACCAGATCGAGGAGGAGGCCTCGGCCGGGAGGCCGGTAGTCCACCCGAAAACGACGCCGAGAACCAGTATTTTCATGTATCGCATGGCGGTGATTTGACCGTCCGTTCTTGGCCGCGCAATGACCACGTCACTCTCCCGGTATCATATTTGCGTGACATCGGGGACTGGCACCATCTTTTCGGCGCTGCCGAAACGCGTTAGGCTTAACCCATGGACTTGCTGAAAAACAAGAAGGCTGCCGGACGCGGTTTCCTCGACGACCAGTTCCTGATCGCCATGCCTGGCATGAAGGACGACCGCTTCGCGCGCTCCGTCATCTACGTCTGCGCCCACAGCGACGAAGGCGCGATGGGCCTGATTATCAACCAGACGCAGCAGATGCTGTTTCCGGACCTGCTTGTGCAACTCGGCATCATGAACGAGCAGGAAGCGATCCGTCTGCCGGCGCATACGCGCGATTTCGTCGTGCGCAATGGCGGGCCGGTCGACCGCAGCCGCGGCTTCGTGCTGCATTCCGGCGACTACCGGGTGGAATCCTCGCTGAACGTCTCCGACGACATCTGCCTGACCGCCACGGTCGACATTCTGCGCGCCATCTCCACCGGGCGCGGCCCGCGCCATGCGCTGATGGCGCTCGGCTATTCCGGCTGGGGCGCCGGCCAGCTCGAAACCGAGATTGCGGAGAATGGCTGGCTCACCTGTCCTGCGACGCCCGAGCTGCTCTTCGACACCGACATCGAGCGCAAATACGACCGCATCCTGGCCTCGATCGGCATCGACCTCGCCCATCTGAGCGCCGCCGCGGGCCACGCCTGACCTATCCGCCGACGTAGAGGCTGTTTCGAAACTCGCTCATGCGAGTCATATGGTGGTGATTTCGAGAACCGGAGCGGAGCGTACTTGAAGTACGTGAGCACCGGAAGCGCAGAAAGCGCCGCCAGGTGGCCGCAGGAGTAGAGTTTCCAAACGGCCTCTAAGCCTGGGTCAGCGGATACTGCTCCCGCAGCGTCTTCAGCACCTGGTCGCCGGGCATCGGCGCGCCGAACATGAAGCTCTGGACATATTCGCAGCCCATCTGGCGCAACTCCAGCGCGTCGCTTTCGTCAGAGATGCCTTCCGCCACGACCGAAAGCCCCAGCTCATGCGCCATGTTGACCATGGATTTGAGCAGCACTGCGCGCTTCGGCGTCGTGTCGTCGACGAAGCTCTTGTCGATCTTGATCGTGTCGAAGGGGAAGCGCGTCAGGTAGGACAGCGATGAATAGCCGGTGCCGAAATCGTCGAGCGAGAGCCCGATGCCGAGCTGCTTGAGCTTGGTCAGCACATGCGAGGTCTGCTCGGGATTGTCCATCACTAGCGATTCGGTGAGCTCGAGCCGGAAGCAGCGCGGCTTCAGATTGGCGCGCGCGATCACCGAGCGCACGTCGCTGACCAGATCACGGCGGATGAGCTGGCGGCTGGACAGGTTGACCGAGACCGACAACGGCGCGTCGCCGATCTGCTTTTGCCAGCTCGCGAGGTCCTCGGCTGCCTGCTGCATGGCGAACAGGCCGAGCTGCACGATCAGCCCGCAACTCTCGGCCACCGGGATGAAGTCCCCCGGCGGGATCATGCCGCGGCGCGGATGGTCCCAGCGAAGCAGCGCCTCGAAGCCGGCGACGCTGCCGTCCTCCAGCCGCACGATCGGCTGATAGGCAAGCGTGAACTCGCGCCGCTCGATGGCGCGGCGAAGGTCGGATTCGAATTGCAGCCGGTCGGTGCCTACGGTGCGGAAGGCAGGCCGGAACGGCTCGATCCTGTCGCCGCCGAAGCGCTTGGCCTGGTGCATGGCAAGCTCGGCGTCCTTGACCATGTCCTCGGCCGTGGTCTGCGCCGTCGTCCAGGTGATCAGGCCGATCGAGGCGGTCAGCACGATCTCGCGCTTGGCGAAGGTGATCGGATTGTTGATCGCGTGCTTGATGGCATCGGCGATTGCGGCGATCCGGGCAGGGTCCTGCTCCGAAAGCAGCATCAGCGCGAACTGGTCGCCGGCAAAGCGCGACAGCGAATCCTTCGGCTTCAAGAGCCGGTGCAGCCGGCGCGCGACGGTCAGAAGAATGGTGTCGCCGGCGGAAATGCCAAGGCCGTCATTGACCTGCTTGAAGCGGTCGATGTCGATGATGAAGACCGTCGGGCGAACCTTTTCCTCGGTGCGGGCGATCGAGATGATCGCCTCCAGCCGGTTCATGAACAATTCGCGGTTCGGCAGGCCGGTCAAATTGTCGTGCACGGCATCGTGCAGCAGCCTTTCCTCGGATTTCTTCTGCTCGGTGACGTCGACCATGGTGCCGACGCAGCGGATCACCTCGCCGTCGGAGCCGATCACCGGGCGGGCGCGCAGCGAGAACCAGTGGTAGTGACCGTCGGCGCCGCGCAGGCGGAAGTTCTGCGAGACCTTGCCGCGGCGGTGCTCCAGCACGACGTCGAGCGTGGTGCGGAACGTGTCGCGGTCGTCGGAATGCAGCACCGGCAGCCAGTTGCGGGCGGCGCCGCCAAGGCTGTTGGGCGCAAGGCCGAGCTGCAGGCTGATGTCCGGCTTGGTCACCACGCGGTCGCGCAGCACGTCCCAGTCCCACACGGTGTCGCCCGAGCCGGCGACGGCGAGCGCCTGCCGCTCGAGATCGGAGAACAGGCCCTGGTGCAGCGCGCCGCCGGCAAAGGCATGCTGCATGACGGTGAAGCCGATGAGCAGGATGATCAGGATCAGCCCGCCGCCCAGCGCCGGCTGCGCGATGTCGTTGTCGAGCATGCCGGTGATCGCCATCCACGACCCGCATAGCCACAGCAGCACCATCACCCAACTCGGCACCAGCATGATAGCGCGGTCATAACCGCGAATGCCGAGGAAGATGATGAGGCCGAGACCGGTAAGCGCGGTGGCGGCAAAGGAGATGCGGGCAATGCCGGCGGCGACCGCCGGATCGACGATGGCCACGCCCGCGATCAAAAGCAGCCCGAGGATCCAGACCAGCGCGCCGTAGCTGAAATGGCCATGCCATCGGTTGAGGTTGAGATAGGCGAACAGGAACACCACGAACGTGCCTGCAAGCGCCACCTCTGTGCCGGCCCGCCATATCTGCTCGTTGCCGGGCGATATCTCGATGATCTTGTTGAGGAAACCGAAGTCGACGCAGATATAGGCGAGCACCGCCCAGGCGAGCGCCGCCGTCGCCGGAAACATCGAAGTTCCCTTGACCACGAAGAGGATCGTCAGGAACAGCGCCAGAAGCCCCGCGATGCCGATGACGATGCCGCGGAACAGCGTGTAGGAATTGACCGAGTCCTTGTAGGAATCCGGCTCCCAGAGATAGACCTGCGGCAGCTTGGGCGAGGCGAGCTCGGCGATGAAGGTCACCACCGTTCCGGGGTTCAGCGTCACCCGGAACACGTCGGCATCGGGGCTTGTCTGGCGGTCGAGCGCGAAGCCTTCGCTCGGCGTGATCGCGGCGATGCGCGTCGAGCCGAGGTCGGGCCAGAAGATACCGGAATTCACCAGGCGGAAATGCGGCGCGACGATCAGCCGGTCGAGCTGCTGGTCGGTGGTGTTTGCGAGCGCGAAGACGGCCCAGTCGCCGCTCGAGCGCGCGTCATTGGCTTCCACCTCGATGCGCCGCACGATGCCGTCGGGCCCCGGTGCGGTTGAGACCTGGAAATTCTCGCCCTGGTTCCGGTAGATCTGCACGGCGCCTGAGAGGTCCAGCGCCTTGTCGTCGCGCGCGATCTTGATCGGCTCCACAGCCAAAGCCGGCGTCGCCGCCGAAAACGTGACGATGACCGTCAGGATAAGGGCGAACAGCGACGCGAATCGCGAAATAGTCGTCACATTCAGCCCTTCGTTCCATCGCCCGGCGGATCGTCCGCGATCCGGGCGTAGAGGTAGTGGTCCTGCCAGATGCCATTGATCCTGAGATAGGATCTTAAGAGTCCTTCGCGCCGGAATCCGGCTTTTTCAAGCACGCGGATCGACCGGGCGTTTTCGGGAATACAGGCAGCTTCGATCCGGTGCAACCGCAGCGTATCGAAGGCAAAGCGCGACACCAGCTTGACCGCCTCGGTCATCAGGCCGCGGCTGCCGAAACGTTCGCCTATCCAGTAGCCGATATGGCCGCTTTGCGCGACGCCGTGGCGGATGTTGCCGAGCGTGATGCCGCCGGCAAGCTTGCCGCTCGATTTTTCGAAGATGAAGAAGGCGATGGCCGTGCCTTGCGCGTAATCCTCGCGGTAGCGGCTGATGCGCAGCCGCCAGGCGGTGCGGTCGAGCTCGTCCGGCTGCCAGCGCGGCTCCCAGGGTTCCAGGAAGGCGCGGCTCTCGCCGCGCACCGCCGACCATTCGCGGTAGTCGTTGGTCAAGGGCACCCGCAGGGTGACCTTGTCACCCTTCAGCGCCGGCAGGTCGCGGCGGAAGAAAGGGAGCGCGAACACGGCGTTTATTCTAAGCGAATATTCGTGGGATGCCCCACGAATATCCGCCTAGATTCCCTGATTTCTCGCAGGTTCCGATCGCAAAACCGTGGGACACTTTTGCGGACCTGTTTAGGGTCAGACGGCGAGCCGGCGCGCCGTCGTCTGCGGACCCGCAAGCGATTCGAGGATCGCCTCGTAGGGCGCAAGCGTGCCCACGGGACCGACCGCGGTAAGCGTCGGCTTGGTCGAGAACAGCCGTGAGGAGAGGTCGGTCAGGCGCTCGACGGTCAGCGCCGAAAGCCGCTCCATCAATTCCTCCTTGGCGATCGGCCGTCCGAACAAAAGCAGCTGCCGGGCGATCTGCGAGGCGCGGCTTGCCGGGCTTTCGGCCGACATGATGAGGCCGGCGCGGTACTGCGCCCGCGCCCGTTCGAGTTCTTCCTGCAGGATGCTTTCGCCGGCCTTCTGCAATTCGCCTATGATCACCGGCACAAGCTTGGCGATGTCGCTCTGCCCGGTCGCGGCGTGCACGCCGAAAATGCCGGTGTCGGAGAAGCCCCAGTGGAAGGCATAGACCGAGTAGCACAGGCCGCGCTTCTCGCGCACTTCCTGGAACAGCCTCGACGACATGCCGCCGCCCAGGATCATCGACAGCACCTGCGAGGCGTAGAAATCGCGCACGTGGTAGGCGCGGCCCTCGAAACCGAGCACGATCTGCGCGTCCATCAGGTCGCGATCCTCGCGGAAGTCGCCGCCGACATATTGCGCATATTGCGGGATATTGCCCGCCGCCTTGGCGCGGAAGCCGCCGAGCCGCTTTTCGACCTCGCGCACGAAGTCGTCGTGCTTGACGTCGCCGGCCGCCACGATGACCATTCGCTCGGCGTCGTATTGCCGCTCGATGAAGTCGTGCAGTTGCCTGGAGGTGAAGGATTTGACCGTCTCCGGCGTGCCCAGGATCGAGCGGCCGATGGTCTGGTGGCGGAAGGCTGTTTCGGTGAAGCGGTCGAAGACGATGTCGTCGGGCGTGTCGTGCGCGGCGCCGATCTCCTGCAGGATCACATGCTGCTCGCGCTCAAGCTCCTCCGGATCGAATTCGGATTCCTGCAGGATGTCGGCCAGGATATCGACCGCCAGCGGCACGTCGTCGGACAGTACCCTGGCATAGTAGGAGGTCGTCTCGACGCTGGTGGCGGCGTTGATCTCGCCGCCGACATTCTCGATTTCCGAGGCGATCTCGAAGGCGCTGCGGCGCTTCGTGCCCTTGAACGCCATGTGCTCGAGCAGATGGGCCATGCCATGCTCTTCGTCGCGCTCATTGCGAGCGCCTGACTTCACCCAGGCCCCAAGGGCAACGGATTCGATGCTTGGAAGGGTTTCGGTGGCGACTGTCAGGCCGTTCGACAGACGGCTTACCTCAACACCCATATGGCAAATACTCCCTAACGCGCCGCCCGCGTGTGGCGGCTTACGTATTCTTCCACCATTTTCAGCTCGGATGGAAGTATCGTGTATTTTTCGTCGGCTGTCATCAAGCCGCCTAGCCATGCGGGCAGGACAGGAGCGATGCCGCTGGCGGCCTCGACCGCCGCTGGGAATTTCGCCGGATGCGCGGTGCCGAGCACCACCATGGGCACCGGGCCCGAGGCATGGGCGGCTGCGACATGAACGGCGGCCGCCGTATGGGGATCGAGTAGGTAGTTGCTCGCTTCGAGCGTTGCGCGCATGGTAGCTGCGACCTCGTCGACGGTAGCGCGGCCGGCGTCGAATTCGGCGCGGATGCGCTCGAGTTCACCGGCCTCGATGGTGAAGGCGCCGGACTGCTTCAGCCCGTTCATGTAGCGCGTGACCGTCTCGGCATCGCGGCCGGCCGCCTCGAACAGCAGGCGCTCGAAATTCGACGAGACCTGGATGTCCATCGACGGCGAGGTCGTGGCGAACACGCCCTTGGTGCGGTATTCGCCGCCGGCAAGCGTGCGCGCCAGAATGTCGTTGTCATTGGTGGCGATAATCAGCCGCTCGATCGGCAAACCCATACGCTTGGCGGCGTAACCGGCGAAAATATCGCCGAAATTCCCGGTCGGCACGGTGAAGGATATTGGCCGGTCCGGCGCGCCGAGCGACAATGCCGACGAAAAATAATAGACGATCTGGGCCATGATGCGGGCCCAGTTGATCGAATTGACGCCCGACAGCGACACTCGGTCGCGGAAGGCGTGATCGTTGAACATGTCCTTCACCAGCCCCTGGCAGTCGTCGAAATTGCCTTCGACCGACAGAGCATGGACGTTTGCCGCGCTCGACGTCGTCATCTGGCGCTGCTGCACCGGCGAGACCTTGCCGTGCGGGAAAAGAATGAAGATGTCGGTGCGGTCGCGTCCGGCGAAGGCGTCGATCGCGGCGCCTCCGGTGTCGCCCGAGGTGGCGCCGACGATGGTGGCGCGCTGTCCGCGCACGGAAAGCACATGGTCCATCAGCCGCGCCAGCAACTGCATCGCCACGTCCTTGAAGGCCAGGGTCGGGCCGTGGAACAGTTCAAGGATGAAGGTGTTTTTCCCGGTCTGCACCAGCGGGCATACGGCTTCATGCCGGAAGGTCGCGTAGGCCTCGCGCACCAGCCGTTCGAAGATGGGCGCCGCGATCTCGCCGTCCAGGAACGGCGTCAGCACGCGGATGGCAAGGTCCGGATAGGCAAGCCCGCGCATGGCGCGGATGTCGGCGGCGGAAAACTGCGGCCATTCGCGCGGCACGTAGAGCCCGCCGTCGCGCGCCAGCCCGGCCAGCACCGCGTCGGAAAATCCAAGCACGGGCGCATCCCCGCGAGTACTCACATATTGCATCGTACAAGGCCCATTGCTGCTGTTCGCGTCATCCACGGCAATTGGTTAATTTTCCCAGGCGGCTCAGTCGCATTTTTGCCGCGCGGTTGCTATACGTCACCGGCTTTATAAGAGGGAAGTGCAGTTTCATGGCGTTTTATTCGGTCAACCGTCGTTTTGTCGCGGGTCTGGCGCTCACTGGCTTTATGCTTGCCGCCGCCGGCTGCCAATCGGGCGACAATGGCATTCTTGACTTCGGTTTGACCAAGAAGGATCCGACCGCGCCGCCGCCGCCGCAGGATCCCAAGATACTTGCCAGTCAGTTGCAGGCCTATTGCCCGAAAGTGACGCTGCGCGAAGGCACAGCCTATTTCAACACCTATGCCAGGGGCACGGCCGCGAAGCCCAGGAAAAAGAAGGTTGATGCCACGGCGGAAGCTGAGGCCGACGCAGCCGCCGCGGCGGCCCAGACCGCACCCAACGGCCAACCCGTCGACCCCGATCACGATCCGTCGAAGATCATCTACCAGGCCTCGGTCACCGACGTGACGCGCGATTGCACCCACGCCAACGGTCAGATGTCGATGAAGATCGCCGTCGCCGGCAAGGTCGTGCCGGGGCCATTGTTCACGCCCGGCACCATCACCATGCCGATCCGCATCGCCGTACAGCATGGCGACGAGGTGCTTTATTCGCAACTGCACCCGTATCAGGTGCAGGTCACCGACCCGTCGGCCGCCACCCAGTTCGTCTTCGTCGACAGCAATGTCGTGGTGCCGGAGCCGACCGCGCGCGACTATCAGGCCTATGCCGGCTATGACGAGAACACGCCGGCCCAGGCTGCAGAAAAGTCCAAGGGCAAGAGGAAGAAGAGCGCTCCGGCGACGAACTGAGGCGGCAGAGATCGCCGCACCGGTTTCGGGAATGTAAGGTCCGAGGACGCTCAGGCGTCTTCCGACCACTCCGACAGCGCCGCGATCGTGCTGTTGAGCTCCGCCCAGCGCCGGATGACCGTCTCGGCGCCGGCCTCGGTCAGCGCATCGGCGTGCCCTGGATAGCTGTGCCCGGCGCCGGTGAAACCGATGACGCGCATGCCGGCCGCCCTGGCTCCGGCGATGCCATGCACGGAATCCTCGATGACGAAGGTGTTCTTCGGGTTGGCGCTGAGCTTTTCGGCGGCGTAGAGGAACACGTCCGGCGCCGGCTTGGTCTTCTTGCTGGGGATGTCCAGCCCCGAAAAGATGCGGCCGGCAAAAAACGGCAGCAGCCGCACCTTCTCCAGCATGAATTCGACCCGCTCGGTGCGTGAATTGGAGCAGACCGCGCGTGGCGCGGTGACGGCCGCAACCGCCTCGCGGGCGCCGTCGATGATGCGTACGTCGGAGCGCAGCTTGCGGTCGACCAGTTGCTCTGCGCGGTCGATCAGCGAGGCCTGGAACGGGATCTGCGACTTTTCCTCGACCCGCAGCATGATGTCTTTGAAGGTCAGCCCGGCATAGGTCTCGGCAAGCTCTTCCGCCGAGATCTCGAATCCGGCCGACGTCAGAAGCTCGGCCTCGACGCGCGCGGCGATGATTTCTGAATCGACGAGCACGCCGTCGCAATCGAAAATGACAAGATCTGGCTGGGGCATGGCAATCCGGAAAAGTTGGGGAGGGGCCTCACTGGCTCAAGCGGCGCGGCATACACCAATGGGCCGGCCTTCGCAAACCGCGTGAGCTGGGGTCTCGGGCCTTCACCGAATGTTTACGCTGATCGGTAACCATAACAGCCAGTAAACCGTAACGCGTTCCTTTGGGTGTTTTGATGTCTGCTGTGCGTCTTCTCGACGAGCTTTCCCATGCTGCCCAGCAGTCCGAATGGCTGGACACCATCCTGAAAGGCGATTGCGTCGCCGCGCTGGACAGGCTGCCGGAAAAGTCGATCGACATCATCTTCGCCGACCCGCCCTACAATTTGCAGCTCGACGGCGACCTGCACCGGCCCGACCAGTCCAAGGTCGACGCCGTCGACGACGACTGGGACCAGTTCGAGAGTTTCGAGGCCTATGACGCCTTCACCCGGGCCTGGCTGCTGGCGGCGCGTCGCGTGCTGAAGCCCAGTGGCACCATCTGGGTCATCGGCTCCTACCACAACATTTTTCGCGTCGGCGCCCGCATGCAGGATCTCGGCTTCTGGATCCTTAACGACATCGTCTGGCGCAAGACCAACCCGATGCCGAATTTCCGAGGCCGCCGTTTCCAGAACGCGCATGAGACGATGATCTGGGCCTCGCGCGACCAGAAGGCCAAGGGCTACACCTTCAACTATGAGGCGCTGAAGGCCTCGAACGACGATTTGCAGATGCGCTCCGACTGGCTGTTCCCGATCTGCACCGGCGGCGAGCGCCTCAAGGACGAGAACGGCAACAAGGTGCATCCGACGCAGAAGCCGGAAGCCCTGCTTGCCCGCATCATGATGGCCTCGACCAAGCCGGGCGATGTCGTGCTCGATCCCTTCTTCGGCTCGGGCACCACCGGCGCGGTTGCCAAGCGCCTTGGCCGCCACTTTGTCGGCATCGAGCGCGAGCAGGCCTATATCGATGCGGCCAACGAGCGCATCGCCGCCGTTCGCCCGCTGGAAAACGCCGATCTGACCGTGCTTTCGGGCAAGCGCGCCGAACCGCGTGTCGCCTTCATCAGCCTGATCGATAACGGCCTGGTCGTGCCGGGCGTCACGCTCTACGACGCCAAGAAGCGCTGGGCGGCAAAGGTGCGCGCCGACGGCACGCTGGCCATCGGCGACAGCGCCGGCTCCATCCACAAGATCGGCGCCGAAGTGCAGGGGCTGGATGCCTGCAACGGCTGGACCTTCTGGCACTACGAGCGCAGCGGCGGTCTCACCCCGATCGACGAGCTGCGCCGCATCGCCCGCCTCGGCATGGAGCGGGCAGGCGCCTGATCCGTTGAATCAAGACTTCAACGGATCGCTGCAAGCGATTCAGTTCAGGCCGCAATCCCGAGCCGTTGAAGGTCCGCTTGAAGTGTCCTGGCGTCGATGAACAGCACCGCTTGCCAGCCTGCCGCCCTGGCGCCGTCGACATTCTTCTGGCTGTCGTCGATGAACAGCGATGCCGCAGGCTCGAGTCCGAACGAAGCGGCGTGATGGTCGTAGATCCTGCGATCGGGCTTGATCAGGCCGATCTCGGCGGACACCGTTATGCCGCGTGGGCGATCGAGGAATGGAAAACGGCCCCGTGCCTCGACGAACGTGTCGGCGGCCCAATTGGTCAGCAGCGTCACGTCGTGGCCGGTGTCGATAAGCCTCTCTAGGACGGCAACGCTGTCGTCATAGGCATGCGGTGCCATTTCGTGCCAGTGGCGACGGAAATTGCGGATGTTTTCCGTGTGATCCGGATGTTCTGCGATGGCAAGCGCCTCTGCCTCTTCCCAGGTGCGGCCGCGGTCCTGCTCGATGTTCCAGTCATGCGTGCAGACATTGTCGAAGAACCATTTCCGCTCCGTCTCGTCGGGAATCAGCCGGCTGAACGGAATGTTGGGATCGTAATGGACCAGCACCTTGCCGATGTCGAAAACGATGTGGCGGATTTCAGTCATGGAGCCTCGTTCAATGCGGGCGTTGCTTCTTCGTCGCGCCGGGTATCGCCGCTTCGATTGCCTTTTTCATGACGGTCGGCAGCGCCTCCCCGGAAATCTCGTGGGCCAGCGACCAGAAATGCCCGTCCGGCGCCTCACCCTTGACGGGGGCATGGAAGATTTCGAGTTCGAGCGCGAAATGGGTGAAGACATGGCCGATCTGCCCGGCGCGCCGCCAATCGGCGGAAAACGGCGCGGCGTCGGCCGTCGTCGCTCCGTCAATCCGCGCCGTCCAGCCGGTCGTCGGCACTTCGGTCATGCCGCCGAGCAAGCCCTTCTCCGGCCGCTTGCGCAGCAGGATGGCGCCATCGCCGCGCTCGGCGACGAAGGCGGCACCCTTGCGCAGCGGCTTGTCGTCTTTCGGCACGCGGACCGGAAAACGTTCCGGATCGCCGGTGAGAACGGCGCTGCAATCCTCGCGCACCGGGCAGAGCATGCAGCGCGGCCGCTTCGGCGTGCAGATCGTCGCGCCCAGGTCCATCATCGCCTGGGCAAGATCGCCGGGCCGCGTCTGCGGCACCAGCTTTTCGACCAGCGCGCGGATCTCGGGCTTGGCCTCGCTGAGCGGCGTTTCGATCGAATGGAGCCGGGTCATGACCCGCTCGACATTGCCGTCGACGACCGCCGCCGGGCGGTCGAAAGCGATCGCCGCGATCGCCGCCGCGGTATAGGCGCCGATTCCCGGCAATTCCCGGAGCCCGGCCTCGGTGTCGGGGAAATGGCCGCCCCGCAGCGCCACAAGATCGGCGCAGGCTTTCAGGTTGCGCGCCCTGGAATAATAGCCGAGCCCGGCCCAGGCCTTCATCACGTCCTCGGCGGGCGCCGCCGCCAGCGCCTCGACCGTCGGCCATTTCTCGACGAAGTTGCGGAAATAGGCTTTTACCGCCTCGACCGTGGTCTGCTGCAGCATCACTTCGGACAGCCAGACGCGGTAGGGATCGGCCCTTGCGCCGCCCGCAAATGCGCCGGGCGTGATGCGCCAGGGCAGGTCGCGGTGATGCGCGTCGTACCAGGCAAGCAGGCGGGACGCGATGCCCGTATCGCCGGGTGCGGCCTGTCTTGATGCCTTGCGGGTCTGATCTAGCGGTGCCATTGATCGGATGAGCTGGGAGACTGGAGAACGCACATGGCAGGGAAAAGGCCCTTCGGCAATCCCGTTCCGGTGAGCGATCTCGCGACCGAGATCCTCGATCCGGTGCTGAGGAAGCGCGCCGGCATCTCCATCGGGCTGGTGCAGTCCTGGGAAGAGATCGCGGGGCCGCGCCTTGCCAGCCACTCGCGGCCGGAAAAGATCCAGTGGCCGCGCCGCCTGCATGAGGACGACCCGTTCGAACCGGCGACGCTGATCATCGCTTGCGAGGGCATGGCGGCGCTTCATTTGCAGCATGAGGCCGGCGAGGTCATCAACCGCGTCAACGCCTTCCTGGGCTTCAACGCGGTCGGCCGCATCAAGATCCTGCAAAAGCCGGTGCTTTCGCAAAAGGCGCGGCCGAAGCCGGCGCCGCGACCTTTGAGCGAGGTGGAGAAATCGAAGCTTTCGCATATGGTCGGCAAGATCGAGGATGACGGCCTGCGTGCTTCGCTGGAGCGGCTCGGCGCCACAATTATGGGTGTAAGGAAGCCCAAAGGGTCTTAAGAAGCGTCATGAATGCGTCGCCAATCTCGCGCATTCGTGATGCCGATGATCAAGTTCCGCGATTGGATTGGGGATCGCGATGCCTTAATTCGCGCCAACTCTCGCCTTTTCTAGCCTTTGCATTGCAAAATCCAACCGATATCAGGTGATTCGCATGAACCGTGCCCCGTTTGGCAAAAGCTTGTCCCGCAGAAACCTTCTGACCACGCTGGCTGCTGTTCCTGCGGTGGCGCTGCTAGCCGCATGCAGCGACTCGGGCGAGGACGCGAAGGCGGCCGATGTGAAGCCCGCCAACCCGTCGACGCCAGCCAAGCCGGCCACGCCGGCGGCCGCTCAGGTGCCGGAAGCGCAGGGCACCGTCGACATGGCGGAACTGCTCAAGCCCGGCGCGCTGCCCGACAAGCAGCTCGGCAAGGACGACGCCAAGGTCACCATCGTCGAATACGCGTCGATGACCTGCCCGCATTGCGCGCATTTCAACGACACCACATTCCCTGAGTTGAAGAAGAAGTATATCGACACCGGCAAGGCCCGTTACATCCTGCGCGAATTCCCGTTCGACCCGAGCGCCGAGGCCGGCTTCATGCTGGCGCGCTGCTCCAAGGACAACTACTTCGCCATGGTCGACGTGCTGTTCAAGCAGCAGCCGAGCTGGGTTGGCGTCAACAACACCAAGGAAGCGCTGCTGCAGATATCCAAGCTGGCTGGTTTTACACAGGAGTCCTTCGAGGCCTGCTTGACGGACCAGAAACTTCTGGACGATGTGAGAGCGGTCCAGAAACGCGGAGCGGACGAGTTCAAGGTCGACTCGACGCCGACGTTCTTCATCAACGGAAAGACCTACAAAGGGGCGATGTCGATTGAGGAAATGTCGGCCATCATCGACCCTCTGCTCTGACATCCAGGCCGCGCCGGAGCGGCTGGGCTTTGGCGCGTACGGCCCGTTGTCTCGCCGCGGGTTCTTGTCGCAAAACCGCGGAACATTTTTGCGGAACCCGCTTGAGGAGCGGCGCGAATGAAGTTTTCGCGCCTTCGCCTCCTCGGTTTCAAATCCTTCGTCGAGCCCGGCGAGTTCGTCATCGAACGCGGGCTGACCGGCATTGTCGGGCCGAACGGCTGCGGCAAGTCGAACCTCGTCGAAGCGCTGCGCTGGGTGATGGGCGAAAGCTCCTACAAGAACATGCGCGCCTCCGGCATGGACGATGTGATCTTCTCCGGCTCGGGCGCGCGCCCGGCGCGCAACACCGCCGAAGTCACGCTTTTCCTCGACAATACCGACCGCACCGCGCCCTCCGCCTTCAACGACGCCGACGAATTGCAGGTGTCGCGCCGCATCGAGCGCGAGGCGGGCTCGCTCTACCGCATCAACGGCAAGGAAGCCCGCGCCAAGGACGTGCAGCTTCTGTTCGCCGACCAATCGACCGGTGCGCGTTCGCCCTCCATGGTCGGCCAGGGCCGCATCGGCGAGCTGATCCAGGCCAAGCCCCAGGCTCGCCGTGCCCTGCTGGAAGAGGCCGCCGGCATCTCCGGCCTGCACACGCGCCGCCATGAGGCGGAGCTTCGGCTGAAGGGCGCGGAGCAGAACCTCGAGCGGCTCGACGATGTCGTCGGCGAGCTGGAAGGCCAGATCGAAAGCCTGAAGCGCCAGGCGCGCCAGGCCTCGCGCTTCAAGAACCTCTCGGCCGATATCCGCAAGGCCGAAGCGACGCTGCTGCATCTGCGCTGGACACTGGCCAAGACCCAGGAAGGCGAGGCGCGTTCCGCTCTTGCGGTTGCGACCACGCTGGTCGGCGACCGCGCCGCCGCCCAGATGGCGGCCGCCAGGGAGCAGGGCATCGCCGCGCACCGGCTGCCGGACCTGCGCGACGCCGAAGCCACCGCTGCCGCCGCCTTCCAGCGCCTGTCGATCGCCAAGACGCAGATCGAGGAAGAGGCCGGCCGCATCCGCGCGCGCCAGACCGAGCTCGAACGCCGGCTGCAGCAGCTCGACGCCGACATCGCCCGCGAGGAGCGGATGGTGCGCGACAACGCCGATATCCTCGAGCGTCTGCGCACCGAGGAGGCCGAGCTCAATTCGGAGAACGCCGGCGCCGCCGAGCGCGAGGCGACCACGCGCGCCGCTTTCGAGCAGGCCGGCGCGACGCTGTCGCAAAGCGAGGCAAGGCTCGCCGCGCTGACCGCCGAACGCGCCGAGGCGGCTGCCTCGCGCCACCAGACCGAGCGCACCTTGCGCGAGACCGCGGAGCGCCGCGATCGTTTTGCCCGCCAGCTCGCCGAGGTCGACCGCGAGCTCTCCGACATCGTTTCGCGCATTGCCGGCCTGCCCGATCCCGCCGAGAAGCAGCTTCTGGTCGAGGATGCGCTGGCGCGGCTGGAAGAGAGCGAGGCCGGCGCCATCGCCGCCGAGCAGGCGGTCGCCGAAACCCGCGCCGCCGAAAGCGCCGCCAGGCCGCCGCTGCAGGATGCCAGGGCGGAACTCGCGCGCATCGAGACCGAAGCGCGCACGCTGGCCAAAATCCTCAACGCCGCGAGCGGCGACCTTTTCCCATCGGTGCTGGAGCAGATCAGCGTCGAGCGCGGCTACGAAACGGCGCTTGGCGCGGCCCTTGGAGAGGATCTCGACGTCCCGCTCGACCGCAGCGCCCCGGTGCATTGGGGTGAGAGCGTGGTTCAGCCCGGCGACGCGGCGCTGCCCGAAGGCGTGAAAAGCCTTGCCAGCGTCGTGCGCGCGCCGGCGCAGCTTGCGCGCCGCCTTGCGCAGATCGGCATCATCGATGTCGCCGAAGGCCGCCGCCTTCAGGCGCAGCTGGCGCCCGGCCAGCGGCTGGTCAGCCGCGATGGCGCGCTATGGCGCTGGGACGGTTTGACGGCGAGCGCGGATGCCCCGACGGCCGCCGCGCAGCGGCTGGCGCAAAAGAACCGTCTGGCCGAGCTCGATGCCGAGGCCGTGCAGGCCACCCGCGTCCTGCGTGAGGCCGAGGAGGCGCTGGCGCGTGCCGAGCAGGCGATGCGCCAGGCAAGCGAGGCCGAGCGCAACGCGCGCCAGGCCGGCCGCGACGCCCAGCATGCCCTGGATGCCGCCCGCAATGCGCTGGCCGAGGCCGAGAGGGCCGGCGGCGAGCTGGTGAGCCGGCGCGCTGCCTTGGATGACGCCCGCGCGCGCATCGTCGACAGCCATGAAGAGACGCAAGCCGCCTTCCTCGAAGCCGAGGAGATGCTGAAGGACGCGCCCGATCTCGGCGATCTCCAATTGCAGCTCGAACAGGCTTCCGCCAATGTCTCGCGCGACCGCGCCACGCTTGCCGATGCGCGCGCCGTGCATGAAGGGCTGCGGCGCGAAGCCGAGGCGCGCATACGCCGGCTCGACGCCATCGGCGCCGAGCGCGGGAACTGGCTGGAGCGGGCCGAGAACGCCTCGACGCAGATCGCCGCCCTTGGCGAGCGCAAGGCCGAGGCCGAAGCCGAGCGCGAAAGGCTGGCCGATGCGCCCGACGAGATCGACGCCAAGCGCCGCGCCCTGCTGACGCAGCTTTCCGAGGCCGAAGCGCTGCGCCAGGCCGCCGGCGACCGCCTGCAGGAGGCGGAAAACAAGCAGGCCGAGCTCGACAAGGCGGCCACCGCCGCCATCCAGTCGCTCGCCGAGGCGCGCGAAACCCGTGTCCGTGCCGAGGAGCGTCTCACCGCGGCGGATGAACGCCGCGCAGAGGTCGAGGCGCGCATCCAGGAGGCGCTGAACACGCCGCCGCATCTGGTCTTCAAGCATACCGGCCTCGAAGCCGACGATCCGATGCCCGACATGGCCGAGATCGAACGCCAGCTCGACCGGCTGAAGATCGAGCGCGAGCGGCTCGGCGCCGTCAATCTGCGCGCCGAGGAAGAGCAGAAGGAATTGTCGGAACGCCTGGAAACCATCATTTCCGAGCGCGAGGACATCATCGAGGCGATCCGCAAGCTGCGCCAGGCGATCCAGAGCCTCAACCGCGAGGGCCGCGAGCGGCTGCTGTCGGCCTTCGAAGTGGTCAACGGCCATTTCCAGCGGCTGTTTGCGCATCTCTTCGGCGGTGGCACGGCCGAGCTGCAGCTCATTGAGTCTGAAGATCCGCTGGAAGCAGGGCTGGAAATCCTCGCCCGGCCGCCCGGCAAGAAGCCGCAGACCATGACGCTGCTTTCCGGCGGCGAGCAGGCGCTGACGGCGATGTCGCTGATCTTCGCCGTCTTCCTCACCAACCCGGCGCCGATCTGCGTGCTCGACGAGGTCGACGCGCCGCTCGACGACCACAATGTCGAGCGCTTCTGCAATCTGATGGACGAGATGTCGAAGACGACGGAGACCCGCTTCGTCATCATCACCCACAACCCGATCACCATGGCGCGCATGGACCGCCTGTTCGGCGTCACAATGGCCGAGCAGGGCGTCAGCCAACTCGTGTCAGTTGATCTGCAGGCCGCCGAGGCGATGCGCGAGGCGAGCTGAGAGCTCAGGCTTCGGTCAGGCTGTAGGGGTGCCGGTTCTCGGAAAAATCATGCTTCAGCAAAGAGTTAGATCGGGATGCCGGTTCAAGGAAACGTCATCCTGAGCTAAAGCATGTCTCCCGAAAGTGGGACCGGTTTCGGGACAAAGACATGCTTAAAATCAAAGACTTAAAGCAGGTCACGTGAATCCTTTTTCACGCGACCTGCTTTAGGGAACCAATCTACTTCTCCGGAGCCGTGGCAGGCGCCGTATAGCGGCGGCGCACGGCGTCGATCACCAGCTTCCGGCTCTCCTCAGGCGATAGACGCTTGTCGTTCTCGGCCTCTGCGGTTTCGCGGGCGAGTTCCTTGTCCCTGATCTGATGCCGGAACCATTTGGAATAGTCGCCGGCGCGCAAATGGTATTCCCAGGTCTTGTCGTCGATGCCTTCCGCCATCTGGGCGAAGATGATGAGATTGTGGGCCCGAAGGTTCATCGCCTTCTTCTGCCCCGTGAAATAGAAGCTGCTGGCCTCGTCCAACTCACCCTCTGCATATTTGCGGCTGTGCCGCTTCAGCGACTGGTCGGGCTCGATCGCCTTGACCGTGAACGGCTTCTTGCCGTCATGCGGCCGCCAGAACAGCACCCTGTCGCCCTTGGGCAGCGGAATATCCTTTGGCGCCTTGAGCCCGGTTTCCTTGCAGAAGGTCTTGATCACGCCCTTTGCCTTCGGCCCGAGCGCGATTACCGCCGTCACCAGGCGCAACGCGCGTCGCCAACGGCCACGACATTATGCGGCGACAGCTTTAGGTCCTCGAGCGCCGCCGCCAACCCGGTCGCCTTGTTGATGCCCGACGGCAGGATCATCACCGCGCCCTTGTTGAAGATGATCTCCAGCTCCAGCCCGAGCTTCTTGATGATGTCGAGCACTGTCGCCTGGTGCGGCTCCCAGGTGGCGACGATCGAACGGCCGACCGAGAGCGGCTTCACGCCGCGCTTCTTCAGCCTGTCGATGAGATCGGTGGAAGGCGAGGGGGCAATCGTGCGCTCCTCCTCGCTGGCCGGCGTGTAGATCAGCGCGCCGTTTTCGGCGACGACCTTGTCGAACAGAAAAAGTTCGGGGAACACCTCCTTGAGATCGGGCAGTTCGCGGCCGGTGACCAGGATGAGCTTGCGGCCGGATTTCTTCAGCTTCTCCAGCCCCGAGATCGTGCTTGCGTTGACCAGCCCGTCATGCGCCAGCGTCCGTCATAATCGGTGGCCAATGCCATGAAATACATCGGTTGAGCCTCTCCGTCGGCTGTCGCGCGACCCGCCGTGAGAACCGGCGTGAATAAACAACAACGCCTGTCGGCGGAAAAGGTTTAGGCCGACGCTCTGCTCCGCGGCGATAGCGGCATCTCGCCCGGCTCGACGCATCATCGCGCCTGGTGTTCCACCGGCCGGCAAACCCCTCCTTGCTCGATGGAACCCACGGTGCCTGATGTCCGGCAGGTTTTTCCTTTCAGCCCGCGCGGGCTTCAAGGGTGGGGTGGCCGGTCGTCCGGTTGGCATTTCTTGGAGTTGGCTGGGGCGCCAGGATTCGAACCTGGGAATGTCGGTACCAAAAACCGATGCCTTACCACTTGGCGACGCCCCAGCAGGCGGTGCATGCCCGCTGCGCGCGGCCTTATAGGACGAGGCGGGAGAAAGCTCAATGCCAGCCGTGCACTAAACGCGGCCGCAAACCATGCAGTCGCCGGCTAGGCGCCGCGATTGCGCAGCCGGACATAGAGGTCGGCATAGGCCTGCCCCATTTTTTCGGCGGTGAACAGATCGCAGAACCGTTCGCGTGCCGCCCGCCCCCATTTTTCCGCTTCCTCGGGCGAATCGAGCAGGCGGTTGATGGCTTCGGCCAGTCGAACCGGGTCGGAAGGCGGGACGACTAGGCCGGTGACGCCGGCCTTGTTCACATAGGACGTTCCGGTGCCGATCTCGCATGAGATCATCGGCTTGCCGCACATCGCTGCCTCCGCGAGCGAGACACCATAGGCCTCCGACCGCTGGTTCGAGGGGAAGACGAACCCGCTGCAGGCATGAAGCAGGGTCATCTTCTGCTGCTCGGAAACCTCACCGAGGAAAATGACATTGTCGCGGTTGAGCCTTTCGGCCTGGAGCTTCAGCTGCCGCTCGATCGGTCCCGATCCGGCAATGACGACCTTGCACCGCACCTGGCTCGCGGCCTGGATAAGGATATCCAGCCCCTTGTAGTAACGCAGGACCCCGACGAAGAGCACGAAAGGCCCCGACACGATCGATTGGCGCCAGGCGCTGTCTGCCGCCGTCGGCTCGGGATAGGCGCTTTCGTCTATGCCGATCGGAATGACCGTCGATTTGGCCGTGAAGCGCCTGAGAACCGCGCTCGACCGCAGATAGTCGGGCGATGTCGCGACGATCGCGTCGACATCGCCCAGGAAGCGCTGCATCAGCGGCTTGTAGAACGGCAGCAGCACGCGCTGCTTGACGATGTCGGAATGGTAGGTGACGACAGCCGGCTTGCCGTGGCGCGATCTGAGATGGGCGATGTCCATGACAGGCCACGGAAAATGGTAATGTACCAGGTCGGACTGGCGGGCGAGCGCGTCGAACTTGCGGAAGACCTCGCGCGAAAATCCTGTCGAGGCCAGCTCGAAATCCAGCTTGGCTTTCACGGCCACGTGGCCGCCGACCCGCCGGGTGTTTTCGCGCGGAGCGCTGCTCAGCGACAGGACCTGCGTTTCGACGCCATGGCCGGCCGTGCTTTCGGCGATGGCATGGATGGTCCGTTCCACCCCGCCGAAACTGTCCGGCCAGTATGTCTTGAAGAAATGCAGGACTTTCAAACGGGCGTCTTTCGTCTCAGCCGGATGGCCTGCTCGAAGATCTGCAGCATGCCCTTGGCGTGGTTCTCCCAGGTGAAGCGCTCCGCGTTGCGGCGCGCGCCGGAAGCAAGCTTTTGGCGCAATTGCGCGTCGAGGCAAAGATGACCAAAGCCGCTGGCGATCGCCCCGGCATCGCGCGGGTCGACGAGCACGGCGCTTTCGCCGGCCACCTCCGGCATCGACGATGTGTTCGACGTCAGCACCGGCTTGCCGAAGGATTGCGCTTCCACGATCGGGAAGCCGAAGCCCTCGTAGAGCGACGGCATGGCCAGGAACAGGCAGTTGGCATAGAGCGTCGCCAGCACGGCGTCGTCGACGAAGCCGGTGAAGATGATCTTCCCTTCGAGCCCGCCGCGGCGCACCTCGTCCGCCAGGCCGGTTTGTTTCCAGCCGCTGCCGCCGACGATGACGAGATCGCAGCCGGAGCGGACGCTTTCCGGCAGCAGTCCATAGGCCTTGATAAGCTTGCCGAGGTTCTTTCTGGGCTCCAGCGTGCCGACAAACAGCGCGTAGGGCCTCGCGATGCCGAGAGGTTCAAGGCTGGAAAAGCCGCCCGGCGCGGGCAGGGGCGTCGTGCCGGGCGCGATCGTGCGGATCGGCGCTCCCAGCCACGGAAACTCTGTCTTCAGCGCGCTCGCCGTGGCGCTCGAATCGGTCGCCACGACATCGGCCCTGCGCAGCGCGGGCTTCATCAGCAGGCGCTCGCCGAGCAGGGTCCGCGCACGCATGGTTTCCGGCGCGTGCACCCAGACAAGGTCGTGGATGGTCACCACCCGCGCGATCCGGCTGTCCAGAGCGAGCGGCAGGCGGTGCGACGGCCCCCAGAAAACCTCGACCTCGTCGCGCGCGGCCGCGGCAGGCAGGATGGCCTGCCCCCACAATGCCCGCGCCGGAAGCGACCGATATCCGCCCGCCCGCAAGGCAATCGCGCGCGGCAGCTCGTAATCGGCATTGATCGGGGCGGGAGCATAGACGCAAACCTCGGCGCCCAGCGCCGACAGCGCCTTGATCGACTTGTGGACGAACCGGCCGATGCCGTCGGTAGCCGATAAGAGGTTCCTGCCGTCGATGCCGATTTTCATGAACCGGATGGTATTTCATTTTGTTCGAGTATTGGCCAGAAACCGCACCGTTCAGTCCCGGAGCAGGCGAGCAGGGGTGCCGATATACACTCCAGGCACTTCAATGTCTCGGACAACCGTTGCGCCAGCGCCGACCGTTACGTTGGAGCATATTCTAATGCGATCGATCACCGTGGCGCCGGCGCCGACCATTACTTGTGCGCCGATTCGGCAACGTCCAGCGACGGTTGCATTGACCGAAATGTGCGAAAAATCGCCGATCATGCATTCATGGTCGACGACCGCTCCGCTGTTGATGATTACACCTCGACCGATCCTCGTGAGTGGTCCCAGATGGGCTTGGTGGCCGACAAGTGAACCCTGCCCGATCTCGCATTGCGTCCCAAGAGAGGCGGTTGGTGCCACAAGCGTCGCTAGGGGGAGAGAGGCGGACTCGCATTGAGCCTGTCGCCGCGCATTGTCACCTGAGCCTGGAAATACGAACCAGCCAGAGCCGGTGGCGTTCTCGGGAAGCATGGTGACGACCGGGAAGCCGGCGAACGCCTCGCCCTCCCTTGCATGCTCGTCGACAAAAGTGAGGTCATCGAAACCCGACGATAAAGCTATATCGCCTACGCTACGAGCGTGACCGCCAAAACCGAGGATGATGAGACTCTTAATCATGATGGCGGCGTCATGCCTCTCGTTTGGAAGGCATCAACAATGCCGACATGCTCATCGACCACCTCCGCCAGATCTCCTGGACGTCACAAATCGCACCTAAGAGACCCTTTCGTTCGCTCCGAAAAAAGTTCGACTGCAAACCTATAGAGTTCCATGTCATTCTGAAGCATATCACTTAGACGTTCCGCGCCCTTTCGTGAGAGCGACAGCTGGCTCGCGTCGCTGCGGTTCTCCAGCCTCGTCGCGATTTCGTAGGTCTTAAAACCCGATATCTGCCTCTGCAGTTGTTTCAGAGAGAGATCGAATTCCTCAACGATCCCAAAGAACGTCATGCTTGCGAGATTTTCTTTGGCTGAAGAGAGGAATTGCGGCGTTCCTGGTTGGTCGCTAGACAGCATTAGAGTCTGGACGTCGCGCAACTCGGTCTCAAACCGCGCCCTCCGCCCATTGACGAACTCATCGAAACTGACTGTCTGCGCAAACTCGACGTCATCGATCTGCTCAGGCGTCATCACTTTCCGCCATGGGTCGTTCTTTGGAAAGTTCAGGGGATCGTGCCATGACTTGTATTGAGAATACGACCGGGCGACCGGGTGCCGCAAGAATGTCAGGTACAGCGCATTCGGCAAATAGCGGGCAATATCAACGAAACGAAAATGTCCCCAAAATAGCTTCTTTGAGGGGTCCGAAATCTGGATCGTGTTGAAATCACCAAGAAAGGGTGGCGCAATACTATCTTTCGGGAGGTGGCCTTCCAAATACCGAACGAAAGATGTGCCCGCGGTCTTGGGAATATGAACGAAAGCCAGAGGCGCGTCTAAGGTCGAGATATCAATAGGAACTAAGGATCGCCGTCGTGGTTTGGTCCGCCAGTTGAAAAAAGACAACGGACAATCAGGCGGCCATCGCCTCGTTCGCTCCCCTTGGTCCGTCATTTTAGCATCTCTCGGCAACGTTCTCGAGTGCCAATACGTACTCTCCGACCACTTCCTTCCAAGAGCGACTGACCAGGTGGCGATCATAAAAATCTCGTTGGAGAGCAAAAAGACCCTCGCGGTCAGTCAACGCGTCTGTAATAGCCTTTGCAATACCCTTGTAATCCAGGGCGTCAAAAAACGTTCGGCGGGCAACTTCAGCATCCGTAATAATTTCGCGAGAAACTGGTATATCCGCCATGATTACGGGAGTCCCGACGGAGACCGCTTCCGTAAAGGTAAAGGGCATTCCTCCCTCGGCCAGCGAAGGATTCACTGCCAAGGTTGCAAGCCGGTAGCAGGACGCAAGTTCTCTCTCGTTTAATCTTCGTACAAATAGAACGTCGTTGTGGAGTCGATTCTCGTTCATAAAGCGGACTACACTATCTGATTCCCGCCATTCGCCAGTCATCAGCAGCTTGTATGGAAAATTTTGACTTCGCCGCAGATCGTTATATGCACGAAGAAGGCTTATGATGTTCTTGTTGGGTCTTATCTGACTTGCGTAAAATAAAAACCCGAGATCTTTCGACGCATACCAAGTGGCGTTATTATTATTTACCGTCTTCGAAAGAGCACTCCAAAAATGCTGTGCACTCAAAGTGTCGGTGGCTCTGTCATTGTCAGGAAATCCAGAAATTTTTATGAGCTGATCGAGCCTGTTCGCGCCGTGTGGAATAGCGCTGATACGGTCGGGCTCAATATGAAAGCGGTTCACCAGCGTCTTGTTCTTTACTTCACGGCTGTAAGTTACGAACCGATCGCCACCTTCGATTGCCGCTTCCATTCTTTTGAAGTCCTGCATTCTGCGGTCGCCAGACTCCTGGATTGCGAAACCTACAGGGAAGTGAATTGGCACGACATCAGGAACACACATCAGGCGCGGCGCTTTGATCTGGTTGAATTCGGGCCAGAACGCTGCAGGTGAATACCAAGCTTCAATATCGCGCCGCTTATTGGCCTCGTCGGCCACCGCAGCTGCCTCGGTGTCGCACATAAACCGGTATGCGTTGTGACCAATACGAGTAAAAAGGCCGTTTCTATTAAGATACGGCGTCAGTTTTACGATGCGTAACCTCGGCCGGAATTTCGCAAACAGTCTAACGACGACAGTCGCTACCAATGCAAAACACGCCACCACCGCAGCCAGGGGTAGGGCGGTAATTCCGATGGTAATGATCAAAAGCGGTGTGAACGGATTTCGTGATTTGGCGACAGCTAAGATACAGGACTTCGTCACCATGGAAATAAAATTCTTTGCCCTTCTCAGGTAACCCTTTCCATATATCTTCCCTCTGAACTTAGTTTTTCGATCGCCAATCGCCATTCGTAACCCGTATAACAAGCCTAGTAGGGATGTATGCTTTGGCGAGATCAGTTCGAATGTCGTGAAATCCAAATCAAAACTTTCAAAAAGTTCCTCTAAAGGAGAATGCAGCCATTGCGGGGCGGCGATGACAAACCTTACGTCCTTGAAGTGGGTCGAAGCTCTAAGAAATTCGGCAAGATGGCGGCCTAATCCCTCGGCTCGCAAATCGATCCGTGGACCATAAGCTAGATATATACCAAACGTTTTCAAAGGCATTCAAGCACGGTTTCTAGGAGTAAGTTTCGCGAAGGTTCACCGTCCTTCACCAGATGGACAATCGTCGGGTCTAAGCCCTCCATATTGATGAGGTGCAACATTGCTCGTTCATCACAAGCAATCACTGCCTCCGGTTCAGGTATGAATCCTAGGCGCGGCTGCAAAATGTTGACGTTATTCGACGGGGCGGCGCATGCTTTGGGATAATCTCGAACAACGACGACTATCGGCTTCATCGGCAACACTGGCGAGGAGGTACGCTCTCCGACGACGATCCAAAGGTCGCTGTCCTCAAAGAAATTTATTTCGTCGTCAGGGACTAAAAAAACATCATCGTAAAGTTCTCGTCCAACGCCGGCGTAAGTTAACGCTCGATCTGCAGCAACACGCGATATCTGCCTCCATTCGAATATCCTAGTGGGAACATCTATAGCATCTAGATCTTTCATAAACGCAGCGATAGCCGCTTTAGCAGTTTTCTTTTTTAATTTCCAGTTCAGTTCCGATGTTGGATTCTCGACGCCAAGGACGACTGTCAAGTTCTCATCTGTAGCCTTGGACTGGCTTATCAGGTCTCGAGCAATTCGTAGCGCCTCTTGCATTTTCCGGTGCGAGCTAAGAACTGCCACTCGTCGCGCACTTTTCCGGTCTTGGTGCTCTCGACTCAAAGATGCAAGTTGAAGCTTGCGTAAGCCGTCAGCCCAGGAGGCCTGGGCATTTTCAGCTTTCATCGCCTCAAGCAATACTGGTTGCGTGTCTCGAATCCTATCGAGGAACGCTTTGTCGCCGTCTAGCAACCGCCGAACCTTCCTCCTGGCCTCTTCCCAGGACCTGGCCCGTCCGGGAAGCGTCATTCCTCCCATCCGATCCAGCATGCCACCGGCCATGAAAACAAGAGGCATTCCTGCTTTCACCGCCTCGAACGGATGGTAGTGAATGTGGCGAGGCTCCCTGCTGTGGTAGAACATGACCTGCATATGCTGCATGTTTCTTTTATGCTCTTCCAGGGGCAAGTAGCCGAGGACATGGCGGTCGGAGACCTCAATCGATTGAGCTCCGCCGACGGCATATGGAAAACCTTTGAACTCTTTTTTGAACTCGTCGTATATCTCTGCGTAAGCTGGATTGAAGCCGATATCGGGACAGACAAACAACATTCGTTTATCCCCACCTGTCCACTCTGTTTGACTAGGCGACGAGGCACCAGCCATACCAAGCGGCAGATAGACGGTTTGTCTCTGAATCCAGGGGCTCTCTATCTCGTGGAGATTGGAATAGCCTTCAGCAAACCAGAAGCGTGAACCGAGCTGTCGAAAGGCCGCGTTTGCTCGTCGATACTGAGGAAGGGTCTCCAATATCTTGGTGTATGAGTTCTTGCCAGCCAAGCCATAGGTGCGCCACACCAGTTCGCCATTGAAACGGCGACACATGATTTCAACGCCCTTCGCATCAAAAAGGATAAAGAATGCCATATCGAAATATTTATTAGCAATTTCCCATGCCCTTCGATTGGCTCCGGCATACCAGTCAGAATCATTTAGAATTGCCAACTCGTCGGTAGGTATAGTGAGATTAATATCTTCAGAATAGTCAATTGAAGCGCTTCGGAAATTTGCGTCATTGGGGTAGATCTTCGGGGTAAAAACTTCATATCCCAGCTTCCGGAGCATAGGTATTTCGTATTTTCTAGCCGCAGTGTGATTGAGGATCCACATTACACGCGGGATACTGTCCACCCGGGCATTCTTTTTCGATCGCCCGGCCAGTGACTCGTTTGATGAAGGAGGGTGTTTGGTATCCATGTCCATTAGTCAGTAGCGATCCCGTTCGCTCTATTATAGCTGGCTATAGCGCCGAGAATGCTTCCGTCAAAAATGATTTCGCCGTGGTGAAACACAATCCCTCTTTCGCAGATAGACTGCAGTGTCACGAAATCATGAGAAGCTAACAACAGAATTTCGGCCTGCTCGACTAGATCCAGTATTCGCTTGCGTGCCTTTCCGATGAAATTCGCGTCACCTGCGCCGATAACCTCATCAACGAGGAGAATATCGCCACCGACAGCCGTCGAAATCGCGAAGGCGAGGCGCACCAGCATACCTGCTGAGTATGTTTTTATCGGATAGTCGATGAATTCTCCGATATCCGTAAAAGCAACAACCTCCTCCTCGATCGAACGCATGAATTTGGGTGAGAGGCCCAAAAGAAGCCCCCGATAGAGAATATTCTCTCGACCGGTGGCGTCTGGCTCAAAACCTAGGCTCAGGTCGAACAATGACCGGACTGTCCCTTCGACAGCACGTTTCCCGGAAGATATTGGGTACAGTCCCGCCACCATCTTGAGAAAGGTGCTCTTGCCGGCCCCATTGTGCCCCAAAAGGCCGACACGCTCACCAGGGCCAATATCGAGACTGAGATTTTTCAAGGCGTGAATGTCGACGATCCTCTCTCGTTCTCTTTTCAGCGATGCAAGCGAGACCAGCATCGATTTCAGGGAGCGTTCCCTGAAACCGACCGACGCATAGTGGAGGTTAACCGACTGAAGGAGAATCCTATTTGTCATAAATAAAAGATCGCCCTCTTTTCGGCGGACCTGCCAACCAACAGGGCTGCTATCGTTAGTGCGGCAATGGTCCCAATGCACCAAAGGTAATTGGCGGCGGTCGGCCACTCGCCGTGCAAAAGCGGAGCACGAACAATCTGGAGAAGGTGGTAGATAGGGTTGTAATCCAGGAGGACATGCAAATTGCCCTTGCGGAATACCGAAGTTTCGAAATAGATCGGCGACACGAACCACATGGCCTGCATGACGAGGCCAAGCGCGTGCGGCAGATCCCTGAAACGGGTGCCGATGTAAGCCATCAGGGTTGCCCATGGCCATGCGGTCATTGCCAGTATCGGAAAAATGGTCAGCGCGGCGAGCCAACTCCACGACAGATTTTCCGGGAACACGACAAGCACCCAGATTATGAGTGCTGTGCTGGCCATGCCAAGCACGCACAGGCCCGTCAAAACGTTGCGCAATGTATAAATAGCTAGCGGGTGCCTGGTTTGCTTGATGTAGGGAGCAGCCTGAACAAAAGCTGACGCCCCGCCAATGACGGTCGTCGTGACGTATTCCCAGATGATCATTCCAGAGAGAATGTAGGGTGCATAGGCGCCGAGCGTGCTCCCGAAGATGTTGCTGAAGACCAGCGACAGTAGCAGGGTCAGCCCCAGAGGCTGCAGGATCGACCAGAAGACGCCAAAAAAGGATCGCCTCCATCGTGCGCGAAGATCTGACATCGATAGGTGCCACCAGAAGTAGCGCGCTGCCCATATGCCCTTCATGTATTCGAGCAGGCTCATCTCAGGTTCGATCGGAAAAAGGACGCAACGGCGTCGCAGATGCGCTCGAGCTGTTCGGGGGTCAAGCCTGGATAACTCGGCAGGTTGATTCCGCGAGCGCTAATGTTCTCGGCTATGGGTAAGGTGATGTCTGCCCGGCAATGCGGCATGAGATGGGCCGGCGAAAAGAATGGCCGGGTCTCAATCTCATTTTCCGCGAGATGTCTGCGCAGCGGGTCCCGTTGAGTTGGATCGTCGACGAGGAGGGAGCACATCCAGAAGGAATGATCCACTGGCCCGATAGGTTCATGGGTTTGCAAAGGCAGCCCGGCAAGTGCTTGCTTGTAGCTCTGAGCAATTATCTTTTTCTGGCCGAGAAGGCTATCGGCAATCTCGAGCTGGGCAAGCCCGATTGCCGCTTGAATATTCGTCATCCGATAATTGTAAGCGAGCATGTCATGCCAGTATTCCCGGTCGAGGGAGACGCCTTGACTCTTTAGCCGCCGGCATCTGTCCATCACGTCGGCCGATCGCGCCAGCACCATCCCGCCTTCGCCCGTCGTGATCGTTTTGTTTCCGAAGAAACTGAAGGTCGCGGCATCCCCGAATCTACCGACATGCTGCCCTTTCCAACGGGTTCCGAAGCCTTCCGCGCAATCTTCAATGAGCAGGAGATCGTTTTCGCGGCAAAGGGCCGGGATCGCGTCCATGTCGCAAGGATGGCCATACAAATGCACCGCCATGACGGCTCGGGTCTTCGGCGTGATGGCGTTTCGTATGGCGTGCGGATCCACCTGCAACGTGTCCGGCAGCGAATCTACATAGACCGGCTTCGCGCCCGTCTGCAAAATGGTGTTGATCGACGCCACATAGGTGAAGCTTGGAACGATGACTTCGTCGCCGGCGCCGATACCAAGCGCTTCCAACGCAAGGTGAAGAGCTACGGTGCCGTTTGCCACACTCGTCGCCTGCTCAGCGCCGACATACTCCGCAAATGCATTTTCAAACCTGGATATAAAGGCTCCACGCGAGGAGATCCAACCCGTCGTCAGGCACTCATTGACATACGCCGATACGTTTCCGCCAAGGAAGGGCTCATATACTGGAATTCGTGCCATGACTATTCTGCGCGATCAAAGCGCTGATACCCGTGCTCTGCCAGCAGTTGTTCCCGCCGCGCATCCTTGAGGTCCTCGCGAGCCATCTCTTTGACAAGATCGACGAATTTGATCTTGGGTTCCCAGCCAAGCTTACTCCGCGCTTTACTGGCATCACCAAGGAGTGTTTCGACTTCCGTTGGTCGGAAGTAGCGAGGGTCGACCTCCACAATGCATTTCCCGGTTCTGGCGTCGTAGCCTTTTTCGTCGACGCCATTTCCCTCCCATCGCATATCGAGGTCAAGCTCCGTGGCCGCCAGCGTCACAAACTCACGCACCGAGTGCTGCTCGCCGGTTGCGATGACAAAATCCTCAGCGATCTGCTGCTGAAGCATGAGCCACTGCATTTCGACGTAGTCCTTGGCGTGGCCCCAATCGCGTAGGGAGTCGAGATTTCCCAAGTAAAGCCTTTCCTGAATTCCCAGTTTTACGCGCGCAAGAGCGCGTGTAATTTTGCGCGTGACGAAATTCTCTCCTCGCATGGGAGACTCGTGATTGAATAGTATTCCATTGCATGCATATACGCCGTAAGCCTCTCGATAATTTACTGTAATCCAATACGCATACAATTTGGCCACGGCGTATGGAGATCTTGGATAGAATGGCGTGGTCTCTTTTTGGGGTGTTTCTTGCACAAGCCCGTACAGCTCGGACGTAGAAGCCTGATAGAAGCGGACCTTCTTCTCCATGCCAAGAATGCGAATGGCTTCCAAAATTCTCAAGGCCCCGAGAGCATCGGAATTTGCGGTGTATTCGGGTTCCTCAAATGAAACGGCTACGTGGCTCTGTGCCGCCAGATTGTAAATCTCATCCGGCTGCACGAGCTGAATGATGCGCATAAGACTTGACGAGTCGGTCAGATCGCCGTGGTGCAATGTCAAGTCCACACCCTTCTCATGCGGGTCGTGATACAAATGATCGATGCGGTCCGTGTTAAAAAGGGAGGTGCGGCGCCTTAGGCCATGCACCGAATATCCCTTTTTTAGCAGAAACTCCGCCAGATAAGCGCCGTCCTGCCCCGTAATGCCGGTTATCAATGCTGTCTTTTTCATCGCCGCTCTCGATATGTCCTGATAGTTGCTCCCCCGAGCCCTGCGTCTTAGTCACCGATCCTAACTAGGTCCGCATTCACCATCTCGCGGATCATCTCTTCCAGCGAGATCGTGGCTTCCCAGCCCAGCTTCGCTTTTGCTTTGGCCGGATTGCCAAGCAAAATCGGGACGTCCGCCGGCCTGAACAGATCGGCATCGATGACAAGATGGTCGTCCATCTTCAGCCCTACGTGCTCAAACGCGATCCGGCACATGTCGCGCACCGTCGTCGTCCTGCCCGTGGCGACGACATAGTCGTCGGGCTGATCCTGCTGCAGCATCAGCCACATGGCGCGGACATAGTCTTTGGAGTGGCCCCAGTCGCGCTCGGCGTCGATGTTGCCCAGGCGCAGTTCCCTTGCCAGGCTCTTCTTGATGCGCGCGACGGCGTCCGTGACCTTGCGTGTCACGAATTCGATGCCGCGAAGTGGCGATTCGTGATTGAACAGGATGCCGCTCGAAGCGTGCAGGCCGAAGCTTTCGCGATAATTGACGGTGATCCAGTGACCGTAGACCTTCGCCACCGCATAGGGGGAGCGGGGATGGAAGGGCGTGGTCTCCGACTGCATCGGCTCCTGGATAAGGCCGAACATTTCCGACGACGAAGCCTGGTAGAAACGCGCCGCGGGGGTTTCGAGGCGCAGCGCCTCGAGCACATTGGTGACGCCGATGCCGGTGACGTTGCCCGTCAGAACCGGGTGCTGCCATGAGGATTTGACGAAAGACTGCGCGGCAAGATTGTAGACCTCGTCCGGCCTTACGTCGCGCATGGTTCGAGCCAGGCCCGACAGGTCGGTCAGGTTGCCGTCCACGATCCGCACGTCTTTCTCGATGCCGAGCCACTTCAGGCGCGTGGTGTTGACGTCGGCCGTGCTCGAACGCCGCGCAAGCCCGTGGACCTCATAGCCTTTCGCGAGCAGGAGCTCGGCCAGATAGGCGCCGTCCTGCCCGGTAATGCCGGTTATCAATGCTGTCTTGGTCACCAATGCTCTCAGTATGTTTTGATAATTTCTCCCCAAGCCCCGGTTTGCGTAATTGCCCGCCCCAGCCCTGCGGACCAAATCAATCGCTATGCGCGACCATATACGTCGTCGAAGCGCACGATGTCATCCTCGCCGAGATAGTCGCCGCTCTGAACTTCAATGATCACCAGATCGATCTTGCCCGGGTTCTCCAGCCGATGCTTGTGGCCGCAAGGAATGTAGGTCGACTGGTTTGTCGCCAGGAACAGTTCCCGATCGCCGTTGACCACTTTCGCCGAGCCGCTGACCACCACCCAGTGTTCCGACCGGTGATGATGCATCTGAAGGCTCAGCCGCCGCCCGGGCTTCACCTCGATACGCTTGATCTTGAAGCGGTCGCCTTCCTCCAGAACCGTGTAGGTTCCCCACGGCCGGTGCACGGTCGAGTGAAGCAGATGCGCCTCATGCCCTGAAGCCTTGAGCCCTTCGAACAGTTTCTTGACGTCCTGGACGCGGTCGCGGGATGCCACCAGCAACGCGTCCGGTGTATCTACGATCACCAGATCGCTCACGCCGACAGTGCCGATAACGCGCTTGTCCGAACTGATGTAGCTGCCGGAAGTGTCCACCATGTGGACATCCCCGCGTATCCTGTTCCCGCCACCGTCCGCCGGGGTCAATTCCGCCATGGCGTTCCACGATCCGATGTCGTTCCATTCCATCTGGCACGGAACCACCGCAAGATTGCGCGCCTGCTCCATCACCGCGTGATCGAGCGAGATGCGAGGCGCGAGCGCGAAATGTTCGGATGAGAGCTCGACCTTGTTGGTATCCCCGTTGCTGAACAGGCCGTGTTCGTAACTTGCGGCAACCGCCTCAAGGACGGCAGGGCAGTGCGCGGCCATCGCATCGAGCATCGTCTGAGCCTTGAAGCAGAAAATGCCGGCGTTCCAGAAGAAACGCCCCGATGCAAGATATGTCTTGGCCGCGTCGAGGTCCGGCTTCTCCACGAAACGGATGACCTTCTCGCCATCGGCCTCGATGTAGCCGAAAGCGGTGTCCGGCCGGCTGGGCAGTATGCCGAGCGTGGCGATCAATCCTTGTTGCGCATGTTCGATTGCCCTGCCCATGACTTGTGTGAATGCGGGCAGGTCGCCGATCATGTGGTCCGCCGGGAAAACGCACAAAATTGCGTCCGGACCCTGTGTCGCGTTGGCGTGGATGACAGAAGCGGCAACCGCGGCGGCCGTGTCCCGCCCCTCTGGCTCAAGCAGGAAAGTATGCGGCGGCACCGCCGGATAAAGTTCGTCGAAATCGTCTTTTGTCAGGAAAAGATGATCCCTTGACGTTACCGCGACAAGCTCAGCGACATCCTTCAGCGAAGCGGCGCGCAGCACGGTATGCTGGATCAGCGAATGTCCATCCCCAACCTTGAGGAAGGGCTTCGGATGCGACTGCCGCGACGCCGGCCAGAGCCGCGATCCGGCTCCGCCGCTGATGATGACAGGAACCACCTTCATTGCACGGCCTCTGATTCATTTGTGGTGTCCCGCGCCCGTTCGAGGGCTATTGCCACAATTTCAGTCGCCCTGTCATGGCTGGCGGCCTCGGCATAGCAACGAAATTCGGGAGCGTTGCCGGAAGGCCGCAGGTGGATGATCTCGCCGCTGGCCATTCGCGCCCTGAGACCGTCCGTCTCATCGACATCCGCGACGGAGCCAAAGGGGGCAAGGAATAGCTGCAACGCATTGCGGTCGGCGAGCCTTCGCATCAAGCCGCGCGATGTCTCGACCGGGAAGTTCTCGAGCCGCTCGCTGGCGCAGACCGGAAGGTTCCAGGTTTCGCGCAGGTTGGACAGCGACTTTCCGGTCGATGCCATCGTGCCCAGCACGGCCAGGATCGGCAAAAATGAATCCCGTGTCGGCAGCGCGGACAAAACCCTGCCGTTCACCGGGCAGTCCGATCCCAGAAGAACCCCGCCATTGGCTTCGAAGCCGACGACGATGCCACCCGCCTGCCGCGCGGCGTCCATTCCCTCTATGACGAAAGGCGACCCCACCTTCGTTCTCTTGACGCTGAATCCGAAAGCCTCGGAGATGCCTGAGTTGGAGGTGACCGGCGTCACCACGACGTCGGCCTTAAGGAACAGGGCCGTCGCCAGCCCGATCAGGTCGCCGCGGAACAACTCGCCATTTTCGTCGATGACAAGAGGACGATCCGCGTCGGCGTCGGCCGAGAGCATGGCGTCGAATTTGAACTCGCGCACCCAGTCTTTCACCTTCGCCATCGTTTCCTGGCCGACGGCCTCCGTATCGACCGGCACGAAAATCTCTGTTTTCCCGACCGGGATCACCTCCGCGCCATAGGATCGCAGGACCTCGACCAGCAGGTCCGCCGCGACGGTGCTGTGCTGGTAGACGCCGAGCCTCATCCCGGAGAGGGCGCGTGGGGCAAGAATAGCGTCGACACGGTCTCGAAAAGCCGCGAGCGCCTGTTGATGGTCGGTCGGCCAGTCCGCATGGGCCGGTGGCCACGGATATTGGTCCGACAGTTCAGCGACATGAAAGGTGATCGCGGCCTCGTCCGCCTTGTCGATCTCGCCCTTCGGCCCATAGAACTTGATGCCGTTGCGGTCGGCGGGAATATGCGATCCCGTCACCATGAGCGCTGCGGCGCCGTGCCGGCGGGCGTAAAAGGCAAGCGCGGGTGTGGGGATGGCGCCGCAATCGACCGGCTGGAACCCGGCTGCGGCCAGCGCCGCCATGCAATCGTGGGCGATTGCCGGACTGCTGTCGCGCAAGTCGCGCCCTACGAAGACCTTGCCTTGCTCAAATCCGATCGACCGCAAGCGCCGGGCAAAGCCTTCAGTATAAAGCCCGCTTGGCCTTCCAACCAATTCGGAAGCCAAACCCCGAACGCCGCTTGACCCGAATTTCATCAGTCTGCTTCTGCTGTTGGAAGATCGCCGCTACTTATTGGAGTGAGCCCGCCTGTCAACAGCAAAAAATAGCTCGAAATCTGCGTCTTTTCTAATATCCCCAGACGGCCAGTTCGTTGCCGGCCGGATCGGTGAAATGAAATCGCCTGCCGCCGGGAAAGGAAAAGATCGGCTTGACGATGGTGCCGCCGGCGTTCTCGACGGCTTGAAGCGTTTCCTCGAGATTTTCGCAGTAGAGCACCGGTAGCGGCTTGGCCGGCGCCTCGCCGGCATCGGCCTGGAAGCCACCGTCGAGCCCTTCGGCAAAGGCGGAATAGGTCGGGCCGTAATCGGTGAGCGACCATGAAAAGGCGGCGCTGTAGAAGGATTTGACACCGTCCAGCGTGCCGCCTGTCGCCGGCAGTTCCAGATAGTCGAGTTTTCCGTTGAGTTTCATCACGCTACTCCACTATGTTCCCTTTATGTTCTATATCGCGCCACGCCCTCCGGCAAGTCTTTTTGACGCAGCTTTTGCTTAATCGATTGTAGCGGCGGCGCTTGCCTGCCGGTGCCTTGCCTTTCGCACTGCAGCATCCTATCGCTCGGATAGGAGAAGGCGGGGAACCGGGCTGCGGTCCGGATGTTTCTATCTTCCACGAACTGGAGGGCAAGCATGACCAAGTGGGTTTACACCTTCGGCGACGGCGCCGCCGAAGGCCGTGCCGGCGACCGCAACCTTCTCGGCGGCAAGGGTGCCAATCTGGCCGAGATGTGCAGCCTCGGGCTGCCGGTGCCGCCCGGTTTCACCATCACCACCGAAGTCTGCAACGCCTATTACGCCAACGGGCGCACCTATCCCGGCACGCTGGAAGCCGATGTCGTCTCTGCGCTCGACCATATCGGCCGGATTACCGGCCGCCGTTTCGGCGATCCCTCGAAGCTGCTTCTGGTCTCCGTGCGCTCCGGTGCCCGCGCGTCGATGCCGGGCATGATGGATACCGTGCTCAATCTTGGCCTCAACGACGAGACGGTCGAGGCCCTGGCCGCCGATTCCGGCGATGCCCGCTTCGCCTATGACAGTTACCGCCGCTTCATCCAGATGTATTCCGACGTCGTCATGGGCCTCGACCATGAGGTGTTCGAGGAAATCCTCGAGGACCGGAAGGCGAGCCTCGGTCATGAGCTCGATACCGAGATTTCGGCCGGAGAATGGCAGGACGTGATCGGGCTCTACAAGGCCAAGGTCGAGGAAGAGCTCGGCAAGCCGTTCCCGCAGGATCCCCAGGAGCAGCTCTGGGGTGCCATCGGCGCCGTGTTCTCAAGCTGGATGAACAGCCGCGCCATCACCTATCGGCGCCTGCACGACATTCCGGAAAGCTGGGGCACGGCCGTCAATGTCCAGGCCATGGTGTTCGGCAATATGGGCGACACATCCGCAACCGGCGTCGCTTTCACGCGCAATCCCTCGACCGGCGACAGGCAGCTCTACGGCGAGTTCCTGGTCAACGCCCAGGGCGAGGACGTGGTTGCCGGCATCCGCACGCCGCAGAACATCACCGAGGCGGCGCGCATCGCCGCCGGTTCCGACAAGCCGTCGCTGCAAAAGCTGATGCCCGACGCCTTCCGGGCCTTCGTCGACATCTCCGACCGGCTGGAAAAGCACTACCGCGACATGCAGGACCTCGAATTCACCATCGAGCGCGGCAAATTGTGGATGCTGCAGACCCGCTCCGGCAAGCGCACCGCCAAGGCGGCGCTGAAGATCGCCGTCGAGATGGCGAAGGACGGGCTGATCACCAAGGAGGAGGCGGTCGCGCGCATCGATGCGGCCTCGCTCGACCAGCTCCTGCATCCGACCATCGATCCGAAGGCCGCACGTGATGTCATCGGCATGGGCCTGCCGGCCTCGCCCGGTGCTGCCACCGGCGAGATCGTCTTTTCCTCCAGCGATGCCGAGGACGCCAAGGCGCAAGGTCGCAAGGTGATCCTGGTGCGTATCGAGACCAGCCCGGAAGACATCCACGGCATGCATGCAGCCGAAGGCATCCTCACCACGCGCGGCGGCATGACCAGCCATGCCGCGGTGGTGGCGCGCGGCATGGGCAAGCCTTGCGTGTCGGGCGCCGGCTCGTTGCGCGTCGACTACAAGGCCGGCACGCTGCTCTCGATGGGCCAGACCTTCCGCAAGGGCGACATCATCACCATCGACGGCGGCAACGGCCAGGTGCTCAAGGGGGCGGTCGCCATGCTGCAGCCGGAGCTGTCGGGCGACTTTGCCGCCATCATGGAATGGGCGGACGCCGCGCGCCGCATGAAGGTGCGCACCAATGCCGAAACGCCCCTTGATGCGCGCATGGCGCGGTCTTTCGGCGCCGAGGGCATCGGCCTTTGCCGCACCGAGCACATGTTCTTCGAAGGCGACCGCATCGTCGCCATGCGGGAGATGATCCTGGCCGACACCGAGAAGGACAGGCGCGCGGCACTCGACAAGCTCCTGCCGATGCAGCGCTCGGATTTCCTCGAGCTGTTCGAGATCATGGCCGGCCTGCCGGTGACGATCCGCCTGCTCGACCCGCCGCTGCATGAATTCCTGCCTAAGACCGAGGCGGAGCTCGCCGAAGTCGCGACCGCCATGAATGTTTCGGCGGACAAGCTGAGGCAGCGCACTGAAGCGCTGCACGAATTCAACCCCATGCTCGGCCATCGAGGCTGCCGTCTCGCCATCTCCTACCCCGAGATCGCCGAGATGCAGGCGCGCGCCATTTTCGAGGCCGCTGTCGAGGCTGGCAAGAAGGCCGGCGCGCTGGTGGTCCCCGAGATCATGGTGCCGCTGGTCGGCTTGGTGAAGGAACTCGACTATGTGAAGGCGCGCATCGACGCGGTCGCGCAAAGCGTCATGCAGGAGACTGGCGTCAAGATCGACTACCTCACCGGCACGATGATCGAACTGCCGCGTGCCGCGATCCGCGCCCATGTCATCGCCGAATCGGCCGAATTCTTCTCCTTCGGCACCAACGACCTCACCCAGACCACTTTCGGCATCTCGCGCGACGATGCAGCCTCGTTCCTGGAGACCTACCGCCAGAAAGGCATCATCGAGCAGGATCCATTCGTCTCGCTCGACATTGACGGCGTCGGCGAACTGGTGCGCATGGCTGCGCAAAAGGGCAGGGCAACCCGGCCGGGCATCAAGCTCGGCATCTGCGGCGAGCATGGCGGCGATCCGGCATCGATCCGCTTCTGCGAGGAAGTCGGCCTCGACTACGTCTCGTGCTCGCCCTACCGTGTGCCGATCGCCAGGCTGGCGGCCGCGCAGGCGGCCGTGGCGGCGGCGAAGGGCACCGCAAAACGCGCCTGAGGGTCGTTCCGAGAGCGGCTCGGGGTACCTTACGGTTTTGTATGGAATGTCACGCGAACGTGCGTGTGACGGCCCCGAATCTCGACATCGTTCCAAGGAAGTATCCGACACCGAATTTATTGGTGTCGGATACCCATGTTGCAGATTTCCCCAACCGCATTCCGGTCGATCCTGATCCTGCAGACCAAGTTCATCGGCGACATCGTGCTTGCCTCGGCGCTGGCGAAGAACCTGCAGCTTCAATATCCGGGTGTCAGGATCGTGTTTCTTTGCGAAGCGCATTTCGCCGGCTTCCTGACGGCTCACGGCATTGCTGCCGAGGTCGTCCCCTTCAGCCGCGCCAAGATGCGTGGCTCGCCGCTCGAGCGGGGACGCGAGCTCTTCCGCATGGTGCGCACATTGCGGCGGCATCGGTTCGACATGACCATCGACATTGCCGACTCCAAGACCTCGCGGATCATTTCCGAACTGGTCAACGCTCCGGTCAGGGTCGGCTATTCTCCGACGGAGCGGCCTCTGCGCTGGCATGAGCGCCAGCCCGCCAATGTCAGGATGAAGCCCTTCGGATTCGGCAAGAAGCATCACCTCTACCGCTATCTGTCTCCGTTGGAGGCGCTTGGCGTCGACTTGCGCGTCACGGCGCCGGCCATTCGACCGCTGCCCTTCGAGACGACGCGCGCCCTGGCTTTGCTGGCCAGGCACCATATCCGGCCGAACGCCTTTGTCGCGGTTCATGCCGGAGCAAGTTTCGCCGGGCGACGCTGGCAGCCGGAGCGCTTTGCCGAGGCCATCGACAGGATCGCCGGCGAAACAGGCCTGCGTGTGGTTCTGGTCGGTGGCCCGGACGAAAACGAGGCGACCGAAAGGATCATGGCGCTGGCGAAGACGCCTGTCGTCAATCTGGTGGGCACGCTGCGGCTGGAAACGCTGCTGGCGCTGCTCAAGGAGGCGCGGCTGTTTCTCGGCAACGAAAGCGGGCCGATGCATATGGCCGCCGCCGCCGGCACGCCCGTCGTCGGCCTGTTCGGCCTGACCAACCCGATCCGCTGGGCGCCGGTCGGCGTGCCCAGCATCTCGTTGCGGCCATCCATGCCTTGCGACTGCGTCGGCGGCGATCTGTGCCGGCGGACCGACCCGAGCAAGGCATGCTGCGTCTGGCGCCTGGAGGTCGATCCGGTGGTAGACGCGGCGCTGGAGCTCCTGGCGCGCACCGAGATGGTTCTGGAAGCCGCGGTCTGATTTCGCGGGAAATTCCGTGCCGCCCGTCGACCGCGTCGCGCCTGTTGAGGCAATTCCATGAAAATACAGCGTTTTCGCCGTTTCCATGACACGGTGGAAACGCTCTATCGGCACGCGAGAGTCGCTATGGTCCGCGACCTTGCCGTCTTGTATATAAGGTCACGCGAATGGGCGCGTGATGGTTCCACATGTCGACGTCTCAATCCAGTTTGGTGGAATCCGACTCCCGTGCCCGGGCACGGATGTTGCAGGTTCGCTCCGGCCCCGTCCGCTCGATCCTGATCCTGCAGACGAAGCACATTGGCGATCTCGTTCTTGCCTCGGCGCTGGCGAAGAATCTGCAGCTCGAATACCCCGGCGTCCGCATCGTCTTCCTCTGCGACGCCAGCTTCGCCGGTCTCCTCACGGCCAACGACATCGCCTCGGAGGCCGTGACCTTCCGCCGTTCCCGTATGCGCGGCACACCGCTGCGGCGTGCGCAAGAACTCGTTCTCACGCTCGTCAGATTGCGCCGCCATCGTTTCGACATGTCCATCGACATCACCGACACGAAGACGTCGCGGTTCATCTCAGGACTGGTTGGCGCACGGGTTCGCGTAGGATACCACGCGCGTAAAAGGCTCCTTCGCTGGTTCCAGCTCAAACCTGCCAATGTGAAGGCAAATCCGTTCGGCTATGGCGAGCGGCACTTTCTCTATCGCTATCTTTCGCCGCTGGAGGCGCTCGGCATAGATCTGCGCGTGCGTGCTCCCGCCATCGAGCCGCCACCGTTCCAGGCGACGAAAGCCTTGGCGCTGCTGGACAAGTTCCAACTCCGGCCGAACGAGTTCGTCGCGGTGCATGCCGGGGCAAGCTTCCCCGGGCGCCGCTGGCAGCCCGAGCGCTTTGCCGCCGCAATCGACCGGATATCGGCCGAAACCGGTCTGGACGTCGCCCTGGTCGGCGGTCCGGATGAGAAAGATGCGGTCGAAAAGATACTGGCGACTGCGAAGACGCCGATCGTCAATCTGGTCGGAGCGCTGCCGCTCGAAACCTTGCCGGCGCTGTTCAAGCAGGCGCGGCTGTTTCTCGGCAACGACAGTGGCCCCATGCACATGGCGGCAGCGGCCGGCACTCCCGTCGTCGGCCTGTTCGGCCTGCAGAGCCCGTCCAAATGGGGGCCGATCGGCGCGCCGAGCATCCCGGTGCGGCCGTCCATGCCTTGCGACTGCGTCGGCGGAGACCTGTGCGAACGGCCGGACCCCAACAAGGCGTGTTGCGTCTGGCGCCTGGAGGTCGACGCGGTCGTGGCGGCCACGCTCGAACTCCTGGCGCGGACGGGGACTGCCCTGGAAGCCACGGCGTAAGGCGAAAGCAAATTTTCGCGATTGCCCTTTTGGCGCTGTTGCCGTCCCCATTTTCGCCTAAATGCCAGTCTGTTGAGACAAGTCTTGTAGAGGCTTTCTTGGCACGATGCGGCGAACGGCCGGCGTGCCGGCTTGGATTGGATGATGGGTCTGCTTCGAAATTCTCTTTGCGCGGTGGCGCTGTCGCTGTTCGCGGCGTCGGCAGGCAATGCCGCGACGTTGGTCGAGCCGACGCTGCATCTGAAACCTCAGGGCGCTGAAGCTGGCGGTCGCGTCGCGCTGACGCTCGATGCCTGCGGCGGGAAGACCGACACAAGGATCCTTTCGGCCCTTGTCGACAACCGGATACCGGCGACCATTTTCGTGACCGGCATCTGGCTGAAGCACAATGCCGAAGCTGTTGAGATCATGCGGGCGCATCCTGATCTGTTCGAACTGGAAAACCATGGTGGCCGCCATATTCCGGCGGTCGATACGCCGCAGAAGATTTATGGCATCCGCAGCGCCGGCAGTCCTGACGCTGTGCAGACCGAGGTCGAATCCGGCGCCGCCGCCTTGGCCAGTGCGGGCGGGCCGGCGCCGAGATGGTTTCGCGGCGCTACCGCCGAATATAGCCCTTCGGCGATCGCCATGATCCGCAAGCTGGGCTTCAAGATCGCCGGCTTCTCGGTCAACGGCGACGGCGGCTCGCTGCTCGGCGCGAAGGAGACGGCACGCCGCATTGGCGCCGCCAAGGACGGCGACGTCATCATCGCCCATATCAACCAGCCGACCCATGCGGCCGGCGAGGGCGTGGTTCAGGGGCTGCTTGCCTTGAAGCAGAAGGGCATGACCTTCGTTCGCCTGGACGATGCCGAGGACGTGGGCAACGACGGCACGACGGATTGAGAGCGCGGTGCGAGGCCGTAGCTGCCGCTGAATTTTAGCAGCCACACCTTCCGAGATTGACGTGAACGCCCATCCCTTCGTCATCCACGGGCGAAGCAAGGAGCGCAACGACGGATGACGACGTTCCGGCTTCGCCTGTATCGGCCGGCGCCAATGGCCGCGCCGGATCAGGAACTCAGTCCGGCGTGGCTTCGACCGTCACCTTGTTCGCATAGAACGCGCCGTGACTGCGGATCTCGGTCATTTCGTCGAACGGCAGTTCGTAGGCCCACATCGCATTCTTGCCGGCTTCGCCGGGCTGCTGGACGCTCCAGTAGCTGGCGTTGCCCTTGTAAGGACAATGCGTCGAGTGCTCGGTGCTGACGAGCTTGCTGAAATCGATGTCGTCGAACGGGATGTAGAAGGCCGCCGGATAGGGCGGTTCCGACAGTACCTTGGCCCGGTTCGACCTGGCGATGACGGTGTCGCCGGCGCGCACAGTGACACTGCCGCGATAGGGTTCGACGGTGATCACCTTGTCGGGATTGCGCTGAAAGCCGGGGGCTGGATTGGCGAGTTTGTCCATGAATGGTCTCCTTGCGGGAGATTTAAATGTGTCGGGCGGGCGCGTCGCGCAAGCCCACGCGGCGCGAGGCGTCATCACCATTCATTGAACGTCTGTCGCCCAACGCGGTTCGGCGTTTGATAGGCACGCCGATCCGCTCCAACTCTTATTTCCACGCAATTCCGGACGGAAAACCGCACTTTTCCTGGAATTGCTCGAGCCGTCAGGCGGCCGTCTTGAAGGCATCCATGAGGCCGGCATAGGCGGCGGCAATGCCTGCGACCGGATTGGTGCTTCTTGCCGCGGTTTCGACCTTCAGCGCGCCGCCGGAGGTCGGCAGCGTTAGCAGCAGGAACTGGCGATTGCCGGCGTCGCCGATGCAGGCGGCGGCGACATGCTCGCCGTCGGCGCCGTTTTCGACGCGCATCTTGAACAGCAACGTTCCGCCGACGGCTTCAAGTGCGCCGCCGACGACTTCGGCAAATTCATCTTCGGAAACGGTTTTGGTGTCCGGCGTCAAATCGTCCAGACTGTCGGCAAGCGTGCTTTCGAGGGCTTTATCGTCGAGCTGCGCGTCCATGCGAACCTCTCCATCCGCCAATCTCACCCAGCCCGTTAATGAACCTTAACGGCGACGATGGCCGGATTATGGCGGCTTTCCCAGGTCCTTCGATCCATCCACCGGCTTCGACTTATGACGGCTGGACAATCTGCCGGTTCGTTCCACAATGCGTGAAACAACGACGCGAATGCGCAAAGGGGAGGAACAGATGCTCGGATTGATGCAGGAATGGCCGCTGCTTTGCCACAAGCTGATCGACCATGCCGAACGCCAGCACGGCAGCCGGGAGGTGGTGTCGCGCTCGATCGAAGGCCCGATCGTGCGCACGACCTTTGCCGAAATCCATCACCGGGCGCTCAAGGTGGCGCAGCGGCTGGATCGCGACGGCTTCAGGCTCGGCGACCGCATCGCGACCCTTGCCTGGAACACGGCACGGCATATCGAGGCCTGGTACGGCATCATGGGCATCGGCGCGATCTACCACACGCTCAATCCGAGGCTGTTTCCCGAGCAGATCGCCTGGATCATGAACAATGCCGAGGACAAGGCGATCTTCGTCGACCTGACATTCGTGCCACTCTTGGAAAAGATCGCCGGCGCGGTCCGATCGCTGAAGCTGGTGATTGTTCTCACCGACCGGGCAAATATGCCGCAAACGTCGCTGGGGAATGCCGTCGCTTACGAGGAATGGCTGGCCGAGGCCGATGGCACCTTCACCTGGAAGACGTTCGATGAGAACACCGCCGCCGGCATGTGCTACACCTCGGGCACGACAGGCGACCCGAAGGGCGTGCTTTACAGCCACCGTTCCAATGTTCTTCACGCCATGATGGCCGCCATGCCCGATGCCATGGGCATATCGACCCGCGATGTGATCCTGCCGGTTGTGCCGATGTTCCACGCCAATGCCTGGGGTCTCGGCCAGAGCGGGCCGATGATCGGCGCTAAGCTGGTGATGCCTGGCTGCAAGATGGACGGCGCTTCAATCTACGAACTGCTCGACACTGAAAAGGTGACGTTCAGCGCCGCGGTGCCGACCGTCTGGATGATGCTGCTGCAATATCTGGAGGAGACCGGCAAGAAGCTGCCCCATCTGAAGAAGGTCGTCATCGGCGGGGCGTCCTGTCCGCGCGCAATCACCGCCAAATTCCAGGACAATTACGACGTGCAGGTGGTGCATGCCTGGGGCATGACCGAGATGTCGCCGCTCGGCACGCTCTGCACGCTGAAGCCGCAATATGAGACGCTGGCCGGCGAGGCGCGCCTGGATGTCCAGGGCAAGCAGGGCTTTCCGCCTTTCGGCGTCGAAATGAAAGTGACGGACGACGACGACAACGCGCTGCCCTGGGACGGCAAGACCTTCGGGCACCTCAAGGTGCGCGGTCCGGCGGTGGCCCGCGCCTATTATGGCGGCGTCGGCGCCGCGCAATTCGATGCCGACGGCTGGTTCGACACCGGCGATGTCGCCCATATCGACGCTAACGGCTACATGCAGATCACCGATCGCGCCAAGGATGTCATCAAGTCCGGCGGCGAGTGGATATCGACCATCGATCTGGAGAATCTCGCCGTCGGCCACCCGGACGTGGCGGAGGCGGCGGCGATCGGCATCCCGCATTCCAAATGGGGCGAGCGGCCCTTGCTCGTCGTCGTGCGCAAGCCCGGCAGAGAGCCGAGCAAGGGCGACATCCTTACCTTCATGAGCGGCAAGGTGGCGAAATGGTGGATGCCGGACGACGTCGCCTTCGTCGGCGAAATTCCGCACACCGCCACCGGCAAGATCCAGAAGACCAGTTTGCGCGACCAGTTCAAGGATTATCGCCTGCCGACCGATTGACGAAAAATGTTCAATCTTTTGGCTTCAAGCCCGCGCTAAAAACAGCTAACTCTCGGCCCGGGTTGGGACGATACGGCAAACAATGGCATCTATTCCTGAACGGCAGACGTCACAGGCGGCCGGCTGGTCGCGGCGGATCGGGGCATTCTCGCTCGTCCTTTTGCTCACCGTCGTTGCCGCTTACCGGCTCGATCTCGTCGAGACACCGCCCTTTCTGTGGGTGCTCGCGGTCGTCGCGCTACTTGCCGCGCTTGCCCTGTTTCTGGCGGGCCTCGGCCTGTCGCGGGTCTGGAGTTTAGGCGATCGCGGCGGCCGCGATCTCAGCATCGGCGCGCTGCTGGCGCTTCTGGTGCTCGCACCCTACGGCGTTGCCGTCTACTGGGCGACGATCTATCCGCCGCTGCGCGACATTTCGACCGATCTCGACGATCCGCCGGCGCTGGATACCAGCGACCGCACCGGCGACATGAACGAGTTGCCGCCGCCGACGCCGGGCGAACAGCGCCTGCAGGCCGATGCCTATCCGCTGGTCAGCGGGCGCAGCTACAATTTGCCTTTCGAAACCGTCGTCGACGCTGTCGAAACCGTGCTTGATCGCCGCGACTGGCAGTTGACGGCGCCTTATCCCGATATCAACGGGCAGAGCGAGGCGACAATCAATGCGCTGGCCAGGGGCTTTGTGCTCGGACTGCCGGCCGACGTCGCCATTCGCGTCACCGATGACGGCGAGCAGGTCATCGTCGACATGCGCTCGGCCTCGCGCTACGGCCGCTACGATCTGGGCGACAATGCCGCCCGCATCACGGATTTCCTTGGCGAGCTCGACCAGCAGGTCGCCGGGCAGGTCGGCGCGGCGCCGGCCGAATAGACCTAGCCGGCAGGCACGAAAACGCCGTCGATTGCAGGCTCGCCGTTGGTTGCGACAAGGCCGCGCGCGACCATATCCTCGAGGTGGGCGAGCACCGAAAGCCCAGCGGCGCCGTGCAGCCGAGGATCGGTGTCGCGATAGATTGCGGCGACCATTTCCTTGATCGTGCGGTCGCCGGCGCGGATGCGCTCCAGGATCGCTCTTTCACGCATCTTGCGATGCGTCTTCAGGCCGCGCATGAACCTGCCTGGCGCAGTCACGGGTCCGCCATGGCCGGGCAGCAGCAAACGACCGTCGCGCGCCAAAAGCTTGTCGAGGGAGCGCATATAATCGGCCATGGCGCCGTCCGGCGGCGCGACGATCGAGGTCGACCACGCCATGACATGGTCGGCTGAAAACAGGGTGCCGGTTCCCTCTAGGGCAAACACGGCATGATTGGCGGTGTGCCCGGGCGTAAGCACCGTGCGGATTGCCCAGCCGTCGCCCTGGGTCAGCGCATTGTCGGCCAGCGCGACATCGGGAACGAAAGCTAGGTCGGCGCTGGCGTCGAGCGGATTGACCTCGCCGATGCGCAAGGCGCGAGCCGGCCGATGCGGGCCTTCGGCAAGCATTGGCGCGCCGGTATGCTCCTTCAGCCGCGCCGCCAGAGGCGAATGGTCGCGATGGGTATGGCTGACGAAGATGTGGCTGACCGGGCGGCCAGCGATCGCCGCGAGCAGCGTTTCGAGATGGGCGTCGTCTTCCGGCCCTGGATCGATCACCGCCAGCGTATCGCGGCCGACGAGATAGCTGTTGGTGCCGTGGAAGGTGAATGGGCCGGGGTTTCTGGCGGTGATGCGCAGCACATCCGGCGCGACCGTGACCGCCCGGCCGTGAGCCGGGTCGAAGCTGGTGTCGAATTCAAGCGCCATGCCGGACTCCGTTACAACGTGGCAAAATGATTGCCGCCCGAGACGGAAGCCAATATAGGAAAATCAATGCATGTCGCCCAAAAGTGCGCAGCGGTTTTGGGAGAACGACATGCATCGAGACAAATTTTTAAAGCGCGTCGCCTGAATCCGTTTCTGCACGATGCGCTTTAAAAGCCAGCCAATCAGCCAGAATGGGGAAGACCATGGCAACTGCAATCACGATGCGCCCGCTTGTTTCTCTCACCCTGCCGGATCGGGGCGCCGCGCGGCTCGCCACGCAGCTCTTCCTGGCGCTCGCCGGAACCCTGCTGCTTACGCTTTCAGCCAAGACGAAGGTGGTGCTCGGCCCGGTCGACATCTCGCTGCAGACGCTCGCCGTGCTGTTGATCGCCTCGGCATTCGGCCTGCGGCTGGCGGTCGCGACGCTCCTTCTCTACCTCGCCGAAGGCGCTTTTGGCTGGCCAGTCTTCCAGGGCACGCCGGAAAAGGGCATCGGCATCGCCTATATGCTGGGCTCCACCGGCGGCTATCTCGCCGGCTTCGTGGTCATGGCGGCAATCGCCGGCTGGGCCGCCGATCGCGGCTGGGACCGCAATCCGTTCAAGCTGTTTGGCGCCATGCTGACCGCCGAGGTGATCATGATGGCCATGGGCTTTGCCTGGCTGGCGATGCTCATCGGACCGGAAAAGTCCTGGCAGTTCGGCGTCCTGCCCTTCATCGTCGGCGACCTGATCAAGGTGGCTTTGGCCGCCAGCCTTGTGCCGGCCGTGTGGGCGCTGATCAAGCGCAGCTGATCGCGAACGACAAAAAAGCCGGCCGGCTGAACCTCGCCTGCTTTTTCGTGCCTGGCTTGCGTGGCGCGTCTGATCGATGACCGCCCCGCCCATACTTGCCGATTGTGGATCGGAAGCGACTATAACGAGGGCATTAAATCCGATATTAGTACATGGTGCGGCATAAACGAACGAGCTGATACACGAAACTCTACCGCGGGCGGCTCGACAGCCGGGCATGCCCCGGCAGCTCGACGGAGAGCCTGTTGAAGGGAATAATCCTGGCCGGCGGGAGCGGAACGCGCCTCTATCCGCTTACAATAGCGGTTTCCAAGCAAATCCTGCCAATCTACGACAAGCCGATGATCTATTACCCGCTGAGTGTGCTGATGCTCTCGGGAATACGCCAGATCATGGTCATCTCAACGCCGCGCGACTTGCCGGTCTTTCAGGCTCTGCTCGGGGACGGCTCGGAATTCGGGCTTGAGCTTTCCTATGCCGAGCAACCGCAACCCAATGGCCTCGCCGAAGCTTTCATCATCGGCCGCGATTTCATCGGCAAGGACAATGTTTCGATGATCCTCGGCGACAATATCTATTTCGGTGATGGGCTGTCCAAGCTCTGCCGGATGGCGGCCTCGCGCGAGAGCGGAGCCTCGGTCTTCGCCTACCATGTCGAGGACCCGGAACGCTACGGCGTGGTCTCGTTCGACAAGGCGACCGGCAAGGCGCTGACGATCGAGGAAAAGCCGCTCAAGCCAAAATCCAACTGGGCCGTCACCGGGCTCTATTTCTACGACAACAGGGTTGTCGACATCGCCTCCACGATCCGGCCGTCAGCGCGCGGCGAGCTCGAGATCACAGCGGTCAACAATGCCTATCTGGAACGCGGGGAGCTGCAGGTCCACCGGCTTGGCCGCGGCTATGCCTGGCTCGATACCGGCACGCATGACAGCCTGCATGAAGCGTCATTCTTCGTGCGCACCATCGAACATCGCCAGGGCATCAAGGTCGCTTGCCCCGAGGAAATAGCTTTCGAGCAGGGCTGGCTCGGCGCCGACAAGGTTCTGGAACGCGCGGCGCGCCTCGGCAAGAACGAATATGCCGCCTATCTGCGCAGGCGGGTCGCCGATCTGATGGAGGATCAGGGTGCTTGAGGTCAGGCCGCTCGGCCTCGACGGCGTGCTGGAGATCGTGCCGAAGCGGCACGGCGACGCGCGCGGCTTTTTCAGCGAGACCTGGAATGCCGAACGCTTCGCCGAAGCTGGCATCGATCTCGTCTTCGTGCAGGACAACCATTCCTATTCCGCTGCGGCTGGCGTGTTGCGCGGGCTGCACTACCAGCTGCCGCCGCGCGCCCAGGACAAGCTGCTGCGCGTCGTGCGGGGCAGTGTCCTCGATGTCGTCGTCGATATCCGCCGCTCTTCGCCGACCTTTGCAAAATGGTCGGCGCTGGAGGTCTCGGCCGAGAAGGGAAACCAGATTCTGGTGCCGAAGGGATACGCGCACGGCTTCGTCACGCTCGTGCCGGACACCGAGATTCTGTATAAGGTCACTGATACCTATTCGCCGGAGCATGACCGGTCGATCCGTTTCGACGACCCCGCCATTGGTATTGCGTGGCCGTCGCTTGCCGGCGGCTTCCAGCTCTCGGATAAGGATCGCAACGCGCCACTGCTCAGCAGTGCGGAGGTTTTCGCGTGAGGCAAGAGGGCGGGCTGAATTTCCTGGTCACTGGCGGCGCTGGCTTCATTGGCTCTGCCGTCTGCCGGCATCTGTGCGCCAACCCGGCCTATCGCGTCACCAATCTCGACAAGCTCACCTATGCGGGCAATCTTGCGTCGCTTCGGCCGATCGAGAACGCCCACAATTACCGTTTCCAGCAAGCCGACATCTGCGACGAGCGCACGATGCTCGACATTTTGCGCCATGACGACATCGACATCGTCATGAACCTCGCCGCCGAAAGCCATGTCGACCGTTCGATCGACGGCCCCGGCGCTTTCATCGAGACCAACATCGTCGGCACCTATCGCATCCTGAATGCCGCGCTGGAATATTGGCGCGGGCTGCCGGAGGCTCGCCGAGGCAGCTTCCGCTTCCATCATGTCTCGACCGACGAAGTGTTCGGCGACCTTCCTTTCGATGGCGGCATGTTCGTCGAGGAAACGCCTTATGCGCCGTCTTCGCCCTATTCGGCGTCGAAGGCCGCCTCCGACCATCTGGTGCGGGCCTGGCATGAGACCTACGGCCTGCCGGTGGTGCTGTCCAACTGCTCGAACAATTACGGCCCCTATCACTTCCCGGAAAAGCTGATCCCGCTGGTCATCCTCAACGCGCTCGACGAGAAGCCGCTGCCCGTTTACGGCGCCGGCGCCAATGTGCGCGACTGGCTGTTCGTCGAGGATCACGCGCGGGCCCTTGAACTGGTCGCCACCAGGGGACAGCCGGGTGAGAGCTACAATGTCGGCGGCAATTCCGAGCGCACCAATCTCTCCGTCGTCGAGACGATCTGCGACCTGCTCGACCTCAGGCGCCCGCGCGCCGGCGGCGCAAGCTACCGCGGTCTGATCACCTTCGTCACCGACCGCCCCGGCCATGACCGCCGCTATGCGATCGACGCCTCCAAGATCGCGCGAGATCTCGGCTGGAGCCCGCGCGAGAATTTCGACAGCGGCCTGGCCAGGACCGTCGACTGGTATCTCGACAACAAATGGTGGTGGGGGCCGATCCGCGAACAGCGCTACGCCGGCGAGCGGTTGGGCCACGGCCAGGCTGAAGGCAGGAAGGAAACTGCGTGAGGCTCGCCGTCACCGGGCGAGACGGGCAGGTGGCAGCCAGCCTTGTCGAGGCGGCCCGTGGTGACGTCGAAGTCGTTGCCGTAGGTCGACCGGCGCTGGACCTTGCGCGGCCCGACACGGTATTTTCGGCGCTGGAGGCGGCAAGACCGGATATTGTCGTTTCGGCCGCCGCTTACACCGCCGTCGACCAGGCCGAGGACGAGAACGATATGGCCTTCGCCGTCAACGCCGTTGGCGCCGGCAAGGTCGCCGAGGCGGCAAGGAAGCTCGGCGTTCCCGTCATCCATCTGTCGACCGACTATGTCTTCGACGGCACCAAGGACGGCGCCTATGTTGAAACGGACACAACGGCGCCGCTCGGTGTCTATGGCGCCTCCAAGCTCGCTGGCGAACAGGCTGTCGCGGCGGCCAATCCGCGCCATCTCATCCTGCGCACGGCCTGGGTCTACAGCCCGTTCGGCAAGAACTTCGTCAAGACGATGCTGAGGCTCGCTGGCGACCGTGACGAGATTGCGGTGGTCGCCGATCAGTGGGGCAATCCGACATCGGCGCTCGACATTGCCGACGCGATCCTGCAGGCGGCGGTTATCCTCGATCGGGAAAAGGACACCACCTTCGGTGTCTATCACCTGGCCGGTACCGGCGAGACCAACTGGAGCGGCTTTGCCCGTCACATCCTGGATATGAGCCGGGCGCTTGGCGGTCCGCATGCCCACATCCGCGATATCGCCACAGCCGATTATCCGACAAAGGCACGGCGGCCGTCCAACTCGCGGCTGTCGAACGCGAAATTCGCGGCAGCGTTCGGTTGGAGCGTGCCGGATTGGCGGGAGTCGAGCGGAGCTGTCGTAGCTCGTATCATTGCCGACAGTGCGGTTTAGGGACCTCAATGGAGGGCTCGTGCCACAGGCATCGTGAAGGGATAGGCTCACAGCAATCTGACACCATGAAAAGACAGCTCAAGGCGATGAATCAGCCAGGAGAGGCGTCGGGAACGGCGGTTTCAAGGTAGACGCGGGGCCCGCAGATGGCAGCGTCTGGTCGCTTCGTCAGCTCTACGACGCAATATGAACAAAAAACCTCTGGCGATGCGCCCGACTCCGCGCTATTGCGATACGGGGTATGGGGGTCAGGGACTTGCAATCTAGAGTGGCGGCGGACGCTGTTGATCCGGCGCTGTTCGGGTGGCTGTGTCCCGCGCCTGGAGTTCAGTGCCACCCTATGACGTCCTATGTAGAAGCCGTATCGGGACTCCGACCGAAGATGCGGCGCGCCATCATCATGATCCAGGATCTCGTCATGGTCCTGGTCGCTGTGGCGCTGAGTCTGATCCTGTCGCAGTCGCGGCTTTCGTTTGACGCGCTGTCCTATGGCGGGCTCGCCTGCTGGACGGTCATCGTACTTGTCGCCCATCTGCTGTTCAGATATTGCGGCCTCTACAACACTGTGTGGCGCTTTGCTTCCACGCCCGATTTCTTCAACATCCTGAAGGGCTGCGGAATACTGACGGTGGTCCTCTATTTGACCTCGCTCGCCTTCCGCTCGTTTTTGCAGCCCGTCTCCGGCCTCAACGAACGCCAGTTCATTGTCTTTTTCCTCGTCTCCTTCACTATTATTTCGGCGCCGAGACTTTACTACCGCTTCCTTCGCGATGGCGCGAGCTGGCGCATCCTGCGCCGCGCCCCCGGTGGCGCGCCGATCCGCCAGGCGCTCTTTATCGGCCGGCTGAGCGAGGCTGACGTGATCGTCCGCTTCACCCGCGCGGCCGTGCCGGCGGAGTATGCCATCGCCGGCATCATGGCGACCGAAAGCGATGCTCCGCTCGGCACGCAGATCCAGGGCGTTCCCGTTGTGGCGGTCCGCCCGCGCCTGGTCGATGTTCTGGAAGAATATGTCAGGGGAACGGACAATCTCGACTTCGTCATCTTCGGCAAGGGCGCCGAGCGCGAGATCGAGGACTATGCCGAGCTGGTGCGTGTTGCCCGTCACAGCGGCATCACCGTCGTTCAGTTTTCCGGACTTTCCGAGCTGGGGCAGGGCGGCAAGCTGGTTCTCGATACGGTCGAGATGGAAACGATCATGCGCCGTTCGGCCGTTGCCACCGACATCGAGCGCATCGGCGCCTTCGTCGAGTGCAAGCGCGTGTTGGTGACGGGCGGCGCCGGCTCCATCGGCCGCGTGCTTGTCAAGCGCTCGCTGGAGCTAGGGGCCGAGGCGGTGCTGGTGGCCGACAATTCCGAGTTCGGCATTTTCCAGCTCGATCAGATGGTCGAGGAAAGCGAGCGTAACCGGCTATCCAGCCGCATCGTCGATGTTACCGACCGGCGCCAGATGATGCGCCTTGTCAGGGAGTTCGAGCCCGCGATCATTTTCCATGCCGCCGCGCTGAAACATGTGCCGATCCTGGAAGAGAACTGGGAGGCGGCGATCGAGACCAACGTTTTCGGCACGCTTGCATGCGCCGAAGTCGCCGCCAAATGTGGCGTCCCGCAGTTCCTGCTCATCTCCAGCGACAAGGCGGTGGATCCGACGTCGGTGCTTGGCATCACCAAGCGGGCGGCCGAGCAGATCGTCGCCTCGCTGCATGAGACGCACGCCGCGCATCCGTCCGCGTCGAATGGCGGCCGACTGAACGGCAATGATGCCACGGGTCGCCATCCAGGTACCAAATTCATCGCCGTGCGCTTCGGCAATGTCTTCGGCTCCAACGGCTCGGTGGCGACCATCTTCCAGGCGCAGATCGAGGCTGGCGGGCCGGTCACCATCACCGACCGGCGCATGACCCGCTATTTCATGACCGTGGCCGAGGCCGTCGATCTCGTCATCATGTCGGCCGCCGATGCCGAGCAGCGCCAGGGCAGGGACGACTACGCCATCTACATGCTCGACATGGGCAAGCCCGTGCCGATCCTCGAAGTCGCGGAAACGATGATTCGCATGGCCGGCAAAAGCCCCTACACCGATATTCCGATCCGTTTCACCGGCATCAGGCCCGGCGAGAAGCTGCACGAGACGCTGCATGGCGAGAACGAAGAGGTCGTCAAGCTCGACATCGCCAAGATATTCGGCCTCAGGAGCGAGGTCGTGGGTTGGCCGAAAATCCAGGCGGGGCTGACCGCGCTGCAGGCAGCCATCCGCGATCAGGACAAGGCAGCGGCGCTCGCGGTGCTGGCAGGCCTGTACCAGGACCGGAACATTCCCGAGCCCAACGTGCCGAAAGCAGCGGCAGGGCAAACGGCTTAGCCTGTCTTGCCCATGCGCAACCGCCAGAAGAGCGTACCCGAATATCGGCAGGATGCGCCGCTCTTGTTCCGCTTGCGCCATCGGATATGGACCGTGACGGCAAAGCGGGCCCTTGATCTCAGTGTCGCGGCGGTGATGTTGGCGGCGACGTCGCCGATTGTGCTTGTCGCCGTGCTGGCGATCCGGGCGACGTCGCCCGGCCCCGCCATCTTCTCGCAAATCCGCGTCGGCCGGGACGGCGCGCTTTTTGCTTGCCGCAAATTGCGCACGATGCGCCGGGAAACGCCGTCCTTGCCCACCCACGAGGCGCCGGCCGGTTCGGTGACCGCGGTCGGCAAGGTGCTGCGCGCAACCAAGATCGACGAATTGCCGCAGCTCTGGAACGTGCTCAAGGGCGAGATGAGCCTTGTGGGGCCGCGTCCATGCCTGACGACGCAGACGGAACTGATCGAGCGGCGCAGGGAACTGGGCGTGCTCGCCGTGCTGCCGGGCATCACCGGGCTGGCGCAAATCAAGGGGATCGACATGTCGGATCCAAAACTGTGCGCCGAGACCGATGCGGCCTACATCAAGGCGGCCTCCATCGGCCTGGACCTCAAGATATTGCTGGGTACGTTCTACCGCGCATAGAGCGTCCCACGGAAACGGCGAACCGCTCTATTCTTGTTTGACGCAATTTCGGACGCTTGCACGTTTCCTAACCGGCCTGTCGTGCCAGTTCCTCGAGCCGGCCAAGCGTGCCGGTTTCCGGCATCCAGCCCTCCGAGGCCAGCAGCGACGGGTCACAGATCTGTGTCGCCATCAAAGCCTGCCACGACGCCTGCCGGCCGAGCAGCGTAGCCAGCAGCCGGAACGGCCACACCGGTATGGGGACAAGCCTGGCCGGCCGGGCGTATCCGCGCCGGAATGCGGTGGCGATTTCAGACATCGCAACCGGGCAAGCATCGCCCAAAATGTAGGTTGGACGCGGCGGCACGGGGCGGGTCAGCAGATGCGCCACGGCGCCGGCCACAGCGTCGACCGATATCAGCGAGCGAACCGCCGTCAAGGCGGCTGCGGGCAGCGGCAAGCCGGTGTCTGCGAGCCGCATCAGCCCGCGCAGATTTCCCTTCATGCCTTCGCCATAGACCGGCGGCAGCCGCAGCGCCGTCGCGCCGTCGCGTCCAGCCTTTGCAAAAGCCTCCAGCATTGCGATCTCGCCTTCGCGCTTGGAGCGCCCGTAGGCGCATTGCGGGTCAGGGGGCGTGGCCTCGTCGACAGTGCCGTTGAAGCCCGCACCCGCGACGGCGCGGATCGAGGAGAGATAGATGAAGCGCCCGCCGGTGCGCGCGGCCGCTGCCTGGGCAAGCCGTCCGGTCAATGTGGCATTGACGGCCTGGAAGCCGGCCTCGGCGGCGCTTCGATCATTGTTGAGCGCCGCGCAGTGGACGACATGCGTCACATCGCGCATCAGCGCCAGAAAGGCTTCTTCCGGCGCATCGGCGCCCGGCAGCGCGGCTGCATCGTCCGCGCCCGCCAGCCGTTGCGGCAGGCGCGACGCGATGCGTATGTCAAATCCGTCCTCGCGCAACCGGCTCACGATCCGGCGTCCGACGAAGCCTGTTGCGCCGGTGACCAGGACCTTCATGGTTGCGGGCTGGCGCCCGGCGCCATGGCGGGCGCGCTCTTCCCGGTCGGTGCTATCATTCGCCCGGACGCAAGATAGGTTCCCGAAATCAGGAACACCATCAGCGTCGCGTCGAGGATATCGTGGCCGATGAGGATGCCGGTCATTCCGCCGGTGAGATAGGTGATGACCGCGACAAGGACCATCGTCGCGCCGAACCGCTCCACCGGATCGGCACTGAGGCGTAAAGTCCTTGCCGCGTTCCAGGCGGCAACAACGAAGATCGACGCCAGGGCGAGCGCTCCCAGCAGGCCGGCCTCGACCAGCGCCGTCAGGAAGCCATTGTGGAAATGGCTGAAACCCTGGCGCAGGCCGAACTGGTCCTGAAACCCCTGCTTCATCAGCGCCCGGCTGGCCGAAATGCCATGACCGAAAATCGGCATCTCGCGAAACGCGCTGACGCCCATTTCCCACATCGCCACCCGCAGACCGAGCGCCGTCGAATGGTCGCCATTGGCGTTCAGCGCATCCCAGTCGCTGACCAGGAAGTCGGTTCGATCCAAGATGACGCGGGAGCCGACCGCGGCAATCACCAGGGCGACCGCAACGCCGATCACCGCGAAGCGCGCCACGCTGGCGTTGGTGAACCGGCGGCGATTGACGAAAAGGACGACGATGCCGGCAATCGGCACGGCCACCCAGATCATGCGCGACGCCGAATAGACGATCGCCATGGCTCCGGCCATCGCCGCCAGGACCAGCAGCTTCCAGCGCTTCTCGATGCCTGACAGCGCGCCGGCCAGGCATAGCATGACGGCAAGGCAGGTAACGGTCGCAAAGACGATCGCATTTCCGGCACCGCCCTCGGCCCTCGTGCCGAGCCCATAATACTGGGCGACGGCGATCGCCAGCGCGCCGAAGCAGGCCGCGGTGCTCGCCAGAATGGCGATGCGCGCCAGCGTGGCCTTCTCGGTGATGCTCCATGTCGAATAGGAGATGGGGAAAAGCAGCAAGGTAATCAGCGGCAGGAACAGCCGCAGATCGGCCGCCAGCGTGCCGTTGACGATCGAAGCGAGGATCATGGCCGCGCAATAGGCATAGATCGCCACCGTCAAGGCGAGCATCGGCCGGTCGATGTTGAAGCGCCGCCGTTTCGTGGCGAGCAGCATCGCGGACCACACGCCACCGGCATTGAAAGCGATGCTGACCAACGATCCAAGCACCGGCGGCGAAAAGAAGCAGACGATCGAGAAATAGAAATTGATCTGTGCGGGCGTGAGATGGCGCCGGAGCGTTGTGAACGGGTTCAAATGCTTGCTTCGCAATTTCCAGGTTGCGCCCGGCTCCGTGATGTCAGCCCGATGGCTGCCTAGACAGACTCCGTTTGCCGCGCCTTGCCCGTTCCCCGAGCCCGTATAGCGGCTGGCGCCGTTCTGCGAAAGGGCGGCCGCCGATGTTCCGACAAAAATCCTCGACCTGGGCAAAGAGCGGGGACAGATGGGGACTGGCCGGAAAGCCGCGGCTTTTCCTCGCTTCCGCGTTTGGACCGCCCTGGCAGGATTTTCCTGTTTGCCGCCCTCGCTTGGAAAATTCGTTCCTTAATCCCCCCGCGCCGTGCGCGTCTTGCATTGTTATCGCCAGCGCCGATCTGTTAGAACGCCCGCACGAAACAGTTTGTCCAAAGTGAAATTTGCGCCCGGGCGGCATAAGATTGCGCCTGCGACGCAAGATTTCCGCCCGACGGCACGAGAGAACGCTCGACAGTCCATGAATATCGCGCTCACGCATCTGCAGCGGCTCGAGGCCGAATCCATCCACGTCTTCCGCGAGGTCGCGGCGTCTTTTTCCAAGCCGGTGATGCTTTATTCGGTCGGCAAGGATTCCTCGGTGCTGATGCATCTGGCGATGAAGGCATTCTACCCCGCCAAGCCGCCGTTCCCGTTCCTGCATGTCGACACCACCTGGAAGTTCCGCGAGATGATCACGTTTCGTGACCAGATGGCGCAGAAGCTCGGCTTCGACCTGCTCGTCCATGTCAACGAGGACGGCGTTCGCGACGGCATCAATCCATTCGACCACGGCTCCAACACCCATACCCATGTGATGAAGACCGTGGCGCTGCGCCAGGCGCTCGACAAATACGGCTTCGACGCCGCTTTCGGCGGCGCCCGCCGCGACGAGGAGAAGTCGCGCGCCAAGGAACGTATATTCTCTTTCCGCAATGCCCAGCATGTCTGGGATCCGAAGAACCAGCGGCCAGAGATGTGGAAGATCTTCAACACCCGCATCGCGCCGGGCGAATCGATCCGTGTCTTCCCGCTGTCGAACTGGACCGAGCTCGATATCTGGCAGTACATCCTGCAGGAGAACATCCCGATCGTGCCGCTCTATCTCGCCAAGGAACGGCCGGTCGTCGAACGCGACGGCATGCTGATCCTGCGGGACGACGAGCGCATGAAACTGCGCCCCGGCGAAATCGTACAGGATCGGCTGGTGCGCTTCCGCACGCTTGGCTGCTATCCGCTGACGGGCGCCATCGAATCCGAAGCCGACACGCTCGAAGCCATCGTCGGCGAGATGCTGACCGCGCGCACCTCCGAACGGCAGGGGCGCCTGATCGACCGCGACGAAGCGGGCTCGATGGAAAAGAAGAAGCGCGAGGGGTATTTCTGACCATGCGCCACATCATGGCCAAGAGCCTCGCCCCCACCGACGGCGTTCGCGATTATCTGGCCGCGCAGGAGAAGAAGTCGCTGCTGCGCTTCCTCACTTGCGGCTCTGTCGACGACGGCAAGTCGACGCTGATCGGCCGCCTGCTCTCCGACACCAAGCAGATTTTCGAGGACCAGCTCGCCGCGCTCGAGAAGGACTCGCGCAAGCACGGCACCACCGGCGACGACATCGACTTCGCGCTGCTGGTCGACGGGCTGGAGGCGGAGCGTGAGCAGGGCATCACCATCGATGTCGCCTACCGCTTCTTCGCCACGCCGAAGCGCAAGTTCATCGTCGCCGACACGCCCGGCCACGAGCAGTACACCCGCAACATGGCGACCGGGGCCTCGACCGCCGACCTCGCCATCGTGCTGATCGACGCGCGCCAGGGCGTGCTGCGCCAGACCCGGCGCCATTCGATCATCGCCTCGCTGCTCGGCATCCGCCACATCGTGCTCGCCGTCAACAAGATCGACCTCGTCGGCTTCGACAAAGGCGTGTTCGACCAGATCGTCGCCGACTACGGCGCGTTCGCGCAGGCGCTCGGCTTCGTGAGCGTCGTCCCGATCCCGATGTCGGCGCGCTTCGGCGACAACGTCACCAGCCGCTCGGAGCGCACGCCCTGGTATTCCGGACCGTCGCTGATCGAGCATCTCGAAACCGTGTCGGTCGACGAGGCCGCGGTCGAGCTGCCGTTCCGCTTCCCGGTGCAATATGTGAACCGGCCGAACCTCGACTTCCGTGGCTTTGCCGGCACCATCGCCTCGGGCAGGGTCGCGCAGGGCGACGAAGTCGTCGTCGCCAAGTCCGGCAGGGCGTCGCGCGTCAAACGCATCGTCGCGCAGGGCGGCGACCTGGAGCAGGCCGTCGCCGGCCAGGCGATCACGCTCGTTCTCGAGGACGAGGTCGAGGTGTCGCGCGGCAACATGCTGGTGTCGCCGGCGGCGCGGCCGCAGGTCGCCGACCAGTTCGCCGCCAACATCGTCTGGTTCGATGAGCAGGCGCTGCTGCCCGGCCGCTCCTACATCCTGCGCACCGAAACCGACCAGGTCAGCGCTACGGTCACTGATCTGAAATACCGGGTCAACGTCAACGATTTCGCGCATGAGGCGGCGAAGTCGCTCGACATGAATGGGGTCGGCGTCTGCAACATCTCGACCAGGGCGTCGATCGCTTTCGATCCTTTCGCCGAGAACCGCACCACCGGCGCTTTCATCCTGATCGACCGCATCACCAACGCCACCGTCGGCGCCGGCATGATCCTGCATTCGCTGCGCCGTGCGGAAAACATCCACTGGCAGTCGCTCGACGTCGGCAAGCGCGGCCGCTCGGACCTGAAGAACCAGCGCCCGGCCGTGTTCTGGTTCACCGGGCTCTCCGGCTCCGGCAAGTCGACCATCGCGAACCTCTTCGAGAAGAAGCTGTTCGCGTCCGGCCGTCACACCTACATCCTCGACGGCGACAATGTCCGCCACGGCCTCAACCGCGATCTCGGCTTCACCGATGCCGACCGCGTCGAGAACATCCGTCGCGTCGCCGAAGTGGCCAAGCTGATGGCCGATGCCGGCCTGATCGTCATCGTCTCCTTCATCTCGCCCTTCGCCGCCGAGCGACGCGTGGCGCGCGAGCTGATGGCCGAGGGCGAGTTCGTCGAGGTGTTTGTCGACACGCCGTTCGAGGAATGCGCCCGCCGCGATCCGAAGGGCCTTTACGCGCGTGCCTTGAGCGGCGAGATCAAGAACTTCACCGGCGTCGATTCGCCTTATGAGGCGCCGCAGAATCCGGAAATCCATCTGAAGACGCTCGGCAAGAAGCCGGAAGAGATGGCGGAAGCCCTGGAGCATTGGCTGAATGAGCGCGATATTGCCGAGGACCAGTACGACAATGGCGGCGGTATCTGACGACGAGGCCATGCTCGGCGTGTTCGAGCGACTGGCGCTCGATGCCGGGCGCGAGGTGATGCGCGTCTTCCATGACGGCTGCGCCGTCGACAGCAAAGCCGACTCCTCGCCGGTGACGGAAGCCGACCGCGAAAGCGAGAAGATCATCCTCGCCGGCCTTCGTGCCGCCTATCCGGACATCCCTTGCGTGGCAGAGGAAGAAGTTGCGGCGGGCGTCGCCACGCCCGATCTCGACGGCGCCTTCTTCCTGATCGACCCGCTCGACGGCACCAAGGAATTCGTCAACCGCCGCACCGATTTCACCGTCAACATCGCGCTCGTCCGCAACGGCGTGCCGGAAATCGGCGTCGTCTACGCGCCTTGCACTGGACGCTTTTTCACTGGTCGGCCCGGCAAGGCCGAGGCACTGGAGATCGACGGCGACTATCGCATTGCCGGCCGTCGGCCGATCGGCGTGCGGGCCGGGGTCACGCCGCTCGCCGTCGTCGCCAGCCGCTCGCACAACACGCCGGAAACCGACGCCTTCATCCGTGATCTCGGTGTCGCCGAGATCGTCTCGGTCGGCTCGTCGTTGAAATTCTGCCTGCTCGCCGCGGCGGAAGCCGACGTCTATCCACGCTTCGGCCGCACCATGGAATGGGACACGGCGGCCGGCGATGCGGTGCTGCGCGCCGCCGGCGGCATGACCCGCACGCTGGACGGCGAGCCGCTGGTTTACGGCAAGCGCAACCAGGCCAACGACAGCGATTTCGCCAACCCGCATTTCATTGCGAGCGGGAAGGTGACGTAATTCTTAACGTTGCTAATTATTGATGCCGGCGGGACAGCGCCCCTCTCTGTCCTACCGGACATCTCCCCCACGAGGGGGGAGATGAGATGTCATGCCGGCTTTCGCCAACCTTCAACGATGAAAGAGTAAGCGGATCGCTGAAGCTGCCAATCTTCCCCCTTGAGGGGGAGATGTCCGGCAGGACAGAGGGGGGTGCCTGGCGCTGACTTTTCAGGCTTACGCCGCCGCGACATGCGCCGAGTTCGAGCCGATATAGTTGCGGATCGTCTCGATGATGCGGTCCTGGTCGGCTTCGCTGAGATAGGCGTGCATCGGCAGGCAGAGGATCTGCTTCGGCAGCTCTTCCGAGACGGCGAGGCCGGTCGGCGTGCGCGGATAATCCTTGTAGGCGATCTGCTCGTGCAGCGGCTTCACGTAGTAAATTACCGACGGAATGCCCTTTTCGCCAAGATGCGCCTTCAGACCGTCGCGCTTCGGCGTCTCGATCGCATATTGCGCCCAGGCCGAGCGGCCATGGCCGAGATTGCGCGACGCCTTGACGATGTCGCCAAGCCCCTTGGCATAGCGGTCCGCGACCGCCTGGCGCGCCACCATCTCGTCCTCGAGGATGGCGAGCTTTTCGATCAGGATCGCTGCCTGCAGCGTGTCGAGGCGCGAATTGATGCCGACGCGGACATTGTCGTACTGCGTCTCGCCCTTGCCGTGGAAGGCGAAGGAGCGGAGCTTGTCGGCAAGCGCGCCGTCATTGGTGAACATCGCACCGCCGTCGCCGTAGCAGCCGAGCGGCTTTGCCGGATAGAAGCTCGTCGAGCCGACATGGCCGAAGGCGCCGCACATTTTGGCGTCGGCGGAACCGCCGATCGACTGGCCGTCGGCCGAACCGCCCATCGACTGCGCGGCGTCCTCGATCACCAGGAGGTTCTCGCGCCTGGCGATCTCCATGATCGCACCGTAGTCGGCGGCAAGCCCGAACAGGTCGACCGGGATGATCGCCTTCGGCTTCAGCCGGCCTTCCTTCTTGATCATCTCGATCGCTGCTTCGAGGCTGGCGATGTCGATGTTGTAGCCGTCGCGGTCGACGTCGACGAAGACCGGTTCAGCCTTGGCCAGCGCCACCACTTCGGCCGTCGCGGCGAAGGTGAAGCTCGGCACGAACACTGCGTCGCCCGGACCGATGCCGGCGGCAAATAGCGGCAGAAGCAGCGCATCGGTGCCGTTGGCGCAGGCGACGACATGCTTGACGCCGATATAGGCCGCAAGCTTGTTTTCGAATTCGGTAACTTGCGGTCCCAGGATATAGCGCCCGTCCTCGACGACGTGGTCGATAGCGGCCTTCAGCCGGTCGCGGATACGTTCGCGCTGCGCGCCAAGATCGATGAACTGCATGTTGGCCTCGAATGGGTTCACAAAAGTCCTGGAGCGTACTTTTGTGCGGCCCGCGGACGCACGTCGCTCCAATAAAACCGGTCCGCTGGTAACAGACTTGGCGCGGCTGAGAAAGCCGGCCGGGTCCGAGGCAAATTGCCGATGTGTCGCAGCCTGTTACCGGTTTTGCCGGCGCAATGCCTGAAAAAGCCGGAAATCCGAGCCTTGCGAGGCGTTTCCGGCGTCTCTTGTTGCACCATTCCGTAGTTGGGAAACATAAAGTGATTGGTCGGCGAGGGCGGTTTCACGCCCATTCCGATGCTGGATCAGGCGATTTCGTGCCGCCAGGGCGGGTTGGCGCCGGCCCGTGAAACCGTCACGGCCGCCGCCTTGGCGCCGAGTTCCAGCGCCTTGCGGATCGAGTCCTCAGGCAGGTTGCCGATGGCCGCCTTGGTGAGCAGGCCCTGCTCGTGCAGCGAGGCGAGGATGCCGGCATTGAACGTGTCGCCGGCGCCGACGGTATCGACCACCTTGACCCTCCGCGGCACGACCGTGACCTTGTGCGCCTTGCTGTAGCCGACGGCGCCTTCGCTGCCATGGGTGACGACGATCAGCTTCGGCCCGCGGTCCAGCCAGTTGCGCACCACGTCCTCATGCGAGCCGGCTTCGTCGAACCATTTGAGGTCCTCGTCCGAGAGTTTCACGATATCGGCCATCGCCATCATCTCGCGGATGCGCCTCAGATGCCTGGCTTTGTCCGGAATGAAATTCGGCCGGATGTTGGGGTCGAGCATCATCACCCGGCCATCGTGCTCGCGCCGCATGAATTCCTCATAGGCCGATCCCGCCGGTTCCGAGATCAGGCTGATCGCGCCGAACAGCATCGCCTCGATCTCGGCACCCAGATTCGGCAGATCCTCGACGGCGAGCATGCGCCCGGCGGTGTTCTCGTCATAGAAGGTGTAGGTCGCCTGGCCGTTGTTCAACCGCACGAAGGCGAGCGTTGTGGGCTTTGGCGACGTGTGCGCGTAGGTAGAGCTGACCTTGTTCGCGCCGAGCGCCTCGCGAAGCTGGCCGCCAAACAGGTCCGAGGACAGGCCCGAAAAAAAGCCGGCCGGTGCGCCCAGCCGGCCGAGCGCGATCGCCGAATTGAACAGCGCGCCACCGACATACGGCGCGAAGGCCAGTTCGCCTTCGGTCGTGGTGCGCGGCAGCATGTCGATCAGGGCTTCGCCACAGCAAAGGATCATGTCGTCTTGGTCTCCGGCGGATGGATCACGCCCTTGCGGATGATGATGTTGGCAAAGAGCCGGGGTTCGCTGGTCGCCACGATCGCATGCGCGGCCTTGACGCGTGCATAGAAGTCGGACCCGGCCAGCGCAACCACCTTGTGGCCCGGCGCGCGCTTGGCGCAGACCGCTTCCATCTCACGGTGCACAGGATCGGCCAGCGCTGGGTCGCCCTTCACCGAGGCACGGAATAAAGCCTCCGGCACCGCCTCATCCACCGGCAGCACGCTGAGCACGGCGTCGAGGACGGCAATGACATCATGGCCGTCCGCGCGTATCAGCCGCCGCGCCTGTTCCTCGGCCGGATAATTGCCATCGACGATCGCGATCTCGTCGCCATGGCCCATTGCCCGCAGTGTCGCCAGGAACTGAGGGCCGAGCAGCGACGGGATGCCGATCAGCATGGTCAGGCGCCCCAGGACGTGTTCGGCCCGATCAGGAAGCGCTCGGAAAGCGGCAGGCTCGCGCCGCCCAGCGCCCGGGCATGGATCCCGACGGTGCCCTCGCGCACGAAGGGCAGCTTCAGCCCCTCGGCGTCGATGCCGGCGATGGCCTGCCTGATTGCCTCGACAAGCCGGCGTCGAATGTCGGGCGGCATCCAGCCGTCGATCACCGCCGCTTCGAAATCAATGACGGACGAGGCCGCGACGATGGCATAGGCAAGCGCCCGCGAGGCGCTGGCGATCCACTTGTCAAGCTCGGCACCGATGTCGCCCCATTCCTGCGGCGAGGTCCACAGATAGGAGCCGTCGATGCCCTTGGCGGAAAGCGCCTTCTCCAGCATCGCGATCGAGGCGACGTCGATGAGCTGCGTCGGCTTGCCGTCCGGCCCCGGCACCGGCATCGATCCGAGCGCGCCGGCGTTCCCCTTCGGTCCGCCGTAAAGACGGCCGTTGAGCACGATACCGCCGCCGGCAAAGGCGCCGATGTAGAAATAGACGAAATCGCGCGCCGCGCCCGCCTGGCCGAAGACGAGCTCGGCGCCGCAGGCCGAAGTCGCGTCGTTCTGCAGGTAGACGGGGAACTCGCATTGCGCCTGGATGTCGGTGCGGATGTCGCGATGGCGCCATTCCTCCATGATCTCGCGCGGTGCGCCGGCCGTGTCGGCCCAGTTCCACAGTTCGAACGGCATGGCGATGCCGAGCCCGGCAATGCGCTTGTCCTGCGACGGCGTCAGCTCGTTGCGCATCGTCTTGATGCCGGCGGTGACGAACTCGACGGTCTCGCGCGGTGCGGGATAGCGGTAGGAATGCTGCAGCATGGCGCGCACATTGCCGAGGAAGTCGATCAGCACGAGCTCGGCCGAGCGTCTGCCGATCTTGAGGCCGATGAAAAAGGCGCCTTCCGGGTTGAGCGCCATCGGGATCGAGGGCTGGCCGATCTTGCCACGTTGCGGCGCCTGGCGCACGAGCAGCTTGTCTTGCTCGAGCTCGCGCATGATGACCGACACGGTCTGGGCCGAAAGCCCGGTCATGCGCGCAATGTCGGATTTGGCCAGGCTGCCATGCTGGCGCACCAGTGACAGCACGAGCCGCTCATTGTGGTCGCGCATGCCGCTCTGGTTGGTGCCGCGATGCAGCCGGCCTTCCAAAGCCTCGGGCGAACCGTGCCTCGCAATGCCGGTCTCCACCCTGTTCCTCCCGTCAGTTTCCCTTGATGGCTTTTCGTTCAGAATGAGTGAACGACGCAAGCCTGTCAATAATAAATAAGAGTGATTTAATTATTGACAGGCGCCTCGGACTGGTGTTTTTTGAGGTGGCGTCCAGGCTGGGAGAAATGGTTGGATGCACTTGAGGCGCCGGGTGCCGGCGTCCGGAATGGTTCCACTGGGAGGAAAATCGTGACTAAGAAATCACTGCTTAAGTCCACCGTGTTCATGGCGGCCGGGTTGGGCCTGATGGCGTTCGCTTCGTCCGCATCGGCCGCCGGCGTCGGTGCCTGTCTGATCACCAAGACCGACACCAACCCCTTCTTCGTCAAGATGAAGGAGGGCGCGAGCGCCAAGGCCAAGGAACTCGGCGTCGACCTCAAGTCCTATGCCGGCAAGGCGGAAGGCGACAATGAAGGCCAGGTTGCGGCGATCGAATCCTGCATCGCCGATGGCGCCAAGGGCATTCTGATTACCGCCACCGACACGGCGGCGATTGTGCCGGCGGTGAAGAAGGCGCGCGATGCGGGGGTGCTGGTGATTGCGCTAGATACGCAGCTTGAGCCCGCCGACGCCGCCGATGCAACGTTTGCGACCGACAATTTCAAGGCCGGCGAGCTTATCGGCACCTGGGCCAAGGCCACCTTGGGTGACAAGGCCAAGGATGCCCACATCGCTTACATGGATCTGATCGCCAGCCAGCCCTCGGTCGACGTGCAGCGCGACCAAGGCTTCATGAAGGGCTTCGGCATCGACCTCGGTGATCCCAAGAAGATCGGCGACGAAACCGACGCACGCAACGTCTGCCACGATCTGTCGAGCGGCAATGAAGATGGCGGCCACACTGCTATGGAGAACTGCCTGCAGAAGGATCCGGATATCAATGTCGTCTACACCATCAACGAGCCGGCGGCGGCCGGCGCCTACCAGGCGCTGAAAGCGGTCGGCAAGGAGAAGGACGTGCTGATCGTCTCGGTCGACGGCGGCTGTCCCGGCGTCAAGAATGTTGCCGAGGGCGTGATCGGCGCCACTTCGCAGCAATACCCGCTGCTGATGGCCTCGCTCGGCATCGAGGCGATCGCCGCTTTCTCCAAGGACGGGACGAAGCCCAAGCCGACCGAAGGCAAGGATTTCTTCGACACCGGCGTGACGCTGATCACCGACAAGCCTGCCGCGGGCGTAGAATCCATCGACACCAAGGAAGGCCTCGCCAAGTGCTGGGGTTGATTTGATCTCCTAATCGGCTCAATTTCAAAGCAACAATAAAAATGTGGGGCGGTCTCGGCCGCTCCACAAAAGGCGGGAGGCCGTATTGACCGTTGAAGCGACCGGGGGCAAAGGACCACAGGAATTCGAGACGGTTCTAGCCGCAAGCGACAGCAGCGTCGCTTCATTCGATACGCATCATTCCCGCTCGACGCTGGAGAGCATCCAGCACCGCCTGCATAAAAGCCCGGCCATGGTGCCGCTGATCATCCTGATAATCTCGGTGATCCTGTTCGCCATCGTCGTCGGCGGGCGCTTCTTTTCTCCCTTCACCCTCACGCTGATCCTCCAGCAGGTGGCGATAACTGGCATGGTCGGTATCGCGCAGACGCTGGTGGTGCTCACTGCCGGTATCGACCTGTCCGTCGGCGCCATCATGGTGCTGAGTTCGGTCGTCATGGGGCAGTTTGCCATGCACTACGGCGTTCCGGCGCCTGTGGCCGTTGCCGTCGGGCTGCTTGTCGGCGCGATTTGCGGCCTGATAAACGGAATCCTTATCGCTTGGGTGAAGTTGCCGCCCTTCATCGTGACGCTTGGCACATGGTCGATCTACGCGGCCATCAACTTCATCTATTCCGGCAACGAGACCATCCGCAGCCAGGATCTCGAGGCGACGGCGCCGCTGCTGCAGTTTTTCAGCGGATCGTTCAAGATCGGCGGCGCCGTCTTCACCTATGGCGTGCTGTTGGTGCTGATCATGGCGGCAATCGCGTGGTATGTGCTCAACCACACCGCCTGGGGCCGGCATGTCTACGCGGTGGGCGACGACCCGGAGGCCGCTGAATTGTCAGGTGTGCGCGTCAGCCGGATGCTGGTCGCGGTCTACACGCTGACGGGCATCATTTGCGCCATCGCCGGCTGGGCCTTGATCGGGCGTATCGGATCGGTCTCGCCGCAGGCCGGGCAATTCGAGAACATCAATTCGATCACCGCCGTGGTGATCGGCGGCACCTCGCTGTTCGGCGGCCGCGGTTCCATCCTCGGCACCATCTTCGGTGCCCTCATCGTCGGCGTCTTCGCGCTGGGCCTCAGGCTCTGGGGAACGGACCCGCAATGGACGCAATTGTCCGTCGGCGCCCTCATCATCATCGCAGTTGGTATCGACCAGTGGATCAGGAAGATCTCGGCATGACCCAGGCCCAGGAACCCATCCTCACGGCGCGCGGCCTGGTCAAGCGCTATGGCCGCGTTACCGCCCTCGACAATGCCGATTTCGACCTCTATCCGGGCGAAATCCTAGCCGTCATCGGCGACAACGGCGCCGGCAAGTCATCGCTGATCAAGGCGATTTCCGGCGCCGCCGCGCCCGACGAAGGCGAAATCCGGCTTCAAGGCAAGCCCGTTGCCTTCAAGTCGCCCATGGAGGCCCGCGAAGCCGGCATCGAAACCGTCTACCAGAACCTCGCTCTGTCGCCGGCGCTGTCGATCGCCGACAACATGTTCCTCGGCCGTGAGATCCGCAAACCCGGCGTTCTGGGTCAATGGTTCCGCATGCTCGACCGTCCTGCGATGGAAAAGCGCGCCCGCGACAAACTTACCGAACTCGGCCTGATGACCATCCAGAACATCAGCCAGGCCGTGGAGACACTCTCAGGCGGCCAGCGCCAGGGTGTGGCGGTCGCGCGCGCCGCTGCCTTCGGCAGCCGCGTGGTGATCATGGACGAGCCGACAGCCGCGCTTGGCGTCAAGGAAAGCCGTCGCGTGCTGGAACTGATCCTCGACGTCAAGAAGCGCGGCCTGCCGATCGTGCTCATCTCACACAACATGCCGCATGTCTTCGAGGTGGCCGATCGCATACACATCCACCGGCTTGGGCGGCGTCTCTGCGTGGTCGACCCCAAGCAGATTTCCATGTCGGATGCCGTTGCCCTTATGACTGGTGCCAAGAAACCACCGGAAGACGCGCTGGCAGCCTGATCTCCGTCCACGTGTAAATTGCCGCAGGAGAACCGGATGACAGAGCAATCTAAATCGATTGAATGTATGCTGCAATGCAGTAATGTGGGGTAGGAGGAACGGCGAAAACCGGTATGATCGTGGCAACATCACGAGAGGCAGCATGACATCCGCCATGACGATCGAAGTCCCTGTTCTCGACAATCCGGATCCCAAGACCCTCGCCGAAGAGGTCTTGATGTCGCTCAAATACCGGGTCGGCAAGGACACCACCGTTGCCACGCCCTATGACTGGCTGACGGCCTCGATCAAGGTCGTGCGCGATCGCATCGTCGATCACTGGATGCAGGCGACCAAGGAAGCCTATGACCAGCAGGAAAAGCGGGTCTATTACCTTTCGCTCGAATTCCTGATCGGGCGCCTGATGCGCGACGCCTTCTCCAATCTCGGCCTGATGGAGAACATGCGTGAGGCGCTCTCATCGCTCGGTGTCGACCTCGACCTGATCGCTGGCCTCGAACCGGACGCGGCGCTGGGCAATGGCGGCCTCGGCCGTCTCGCCGCCTGCTTCATGGAAAGCATGGCCACCGTCGATATCCCCGCCCATGGCTACGGCATCCGCTATGCCAACGGCATGTTCCGCCAGGAAATCCAGGGTGGCTGGCAGGTCGAGCTGCCGGAGACCTGGCTCGACCACGGCAACCCCTGGGAGTTCGAGCGCCGCGAGCGCTCCTTCGAGGTCGGTTTCGGCGGCTCGGTGGAATCGATCACTTCCAAGGACGGCCGCCTCGAACGCCATGTCTGGAAGCCGACCGAGCATGTGCTCGCCGTCGCCTACGACACGCCGGTCGCCGGCTGGCGCGCCAGGCGCGTCAACACGCTCAGGCTCTGGTCCGGCATGCCGATCGACCCGATCCTGCTCGACAGGTTCAACGCCGGCGACCACATCGGCGCGCTGGCCGAGAGCAACAAGGCGGATGCGCTGTCGCGCGTGCTCTATCCGGCCGATTCCCACATGGCCGGGCAGGAACTCCGGCTCAGGCAGGAATATTTCTTCTCCACCGCTTCGTTGCAGGACATCGTCCAGCGGCATTTGAGCCAGTATGGCGATTTAAAATCGCTGCCCGACAAGGCGGCGATCCACCTCAACGACACCCATCCCGCGGTCGCCGTGCCGGAGCTGCTGCGGCTCCTGATGGACGTCCACGGCATGGATTTCGACCAAGCTTGGGACGTCACCAAGCGCACCTTCGGCTACACCAACCACACGCTGTTGCCTGAGGCGCTTGAAAGCTGGCCGGTGCCGCTGTTCGAGCGCCTGCTGCCGCGCCACATGCAGATCGTCTACGCTATCAATGCGCAGGTCCTGCTCGAGGCCCGTGCCACCAATCAGTTCTCCGGCGAGCAGATCGCCCGGATCTCGCTGATCCAGGAAAATGGCGACCGCCGCGTGCGCATGGGCAATCTGGCCTTTGTCGGCTCGCATTCGATCAACGGCGTTTCGGCCCTGCATACCGAGCTGATGAAGGAGACGGTATTCGCCGATCTCCACAAGCTCTATCCCGATCGCATCAACAACAAGACCAACGGCATCACGCCCAGGCGCTGGCTGATCCAGTGCAATCCCGGCCTGACGGCACTTGCCCGCGAGGCGATCGGCGATCGCTTCATGGACGACATCGAGGCGATCAAGGGGCTCGATCCTCTCGCCGACGACGCCGCTTTCCGCGAAAAATTCGCCGCCGTGAAGCGCCAGAACAAGGCAAGGCTCGCCAACCTCGTCGCCGAGCGGCTCGGCATCAGGCTCGACCCGTCGGCGTTGTTCGACATCCAGGTCAAGCGCATCCACGAATACAAGCGCCAGCTGCTCAACATCCTGGAGGCGATCGCGCTGTACGACCAGATCCGCTCGCATCCCGAGCGGGACTGGATGCCGCGCGTGAAATTCTTCGGCGGCAAGGCGGCGCCCAGCTACCACAACGCCAAGCTGATCATCAAACTGGCCAATGACGTGGCAAAAGTCATCAACGGCGATCCGTCGGTGCGCGGCCTGCTCAAGGTGGTTTTCGTGCCGAATTACAATGTCAGCCTGGCCGAGGTGCTGATGCCGGCCGCCGACCTCTCCGAGCAGATCTCGACCGCCGGCATGGAGGCGTCGGGCACCGGCAACATGAAGTTCGCCATGAATGGCGCGCTGACCATCGGCACGCTTGACGGCGCCAATGTCGAGATCAAGGAACATGTCGGCGACGACAACATCTTCATCTTCGGCCTCACCACCACCGAGGTCGCCGAGCGGCGCAACAATGGTTACAATCCGCGTGAGATTATCGAAGGGTCTCCCGAACTGGCGCAGGCGGTGTCGGCGATCTCCTCCGGCGTCTTCTCGCCCGACGATCCGGACCGCTATCGCGACCTGATGAACGGCCTCTACCAGAGCGACTGGTTCATGGTGGCGGCGGATTTCGATTCCTACGCCGCCTGCCAGCGCGAGGTCGATGACGTGTGGCGCGACAGCCCCGAGTGGAACGCGCGCGCCATCCGCAACGTCGCCCGCGTCGGCTGGTTCTCGTCCGATCGCACAATCCGCCAATATGCGAAAGAAATCTGGAACGTGCCCGTCTGATATGATTGCATGAGGCTACGAACAATGTGGCCCAGGTGTATTCTGTCCAATTGCGCTGGGCGGGTGCACCCAAAACAAAGCTGCCCGGGGAGGGCGACCGCTTGATGAGGAAGCCGCGCGCGACCGCTGCGACAAGCGGGCCGGACGGACTGGCGCCAGCCGGCGATGTCGCGGCGATTGTCGCCGGAACGCATGGCGATCCTTTCGCGGTCCTGGGCGTGCAGGAAGCCGGCAAAGGTTTCGTGGCCCGCTGCTTCGTGCCCAACGCCGAATTCGTCACCGCTTACACGCTGACCGGCAAGGAAGCCGGTGAGCTTTCCCGCCGCGACGACGCCGGCTTCTTCGAGGGCAAGGTCTCGATCCGCAAGCGCCAGCCGCTGCGCTATCACGCCAAAAATGCCGGCGGCGACTGGTGGCTGACCGATCCCTATTCCTTCGGTCCGGTGCTCGGTCCGCTGGACGATTATTACATCGCCGAGGGCTCCCATTTAAGGCTCTTCGACAAGCTCGGCGCCCATATCATCGACCATGAAGGCGCGACCGGCGTGCATTTCGCCGTCTGGGCGCCCAACGCCAGGCGCGTCTCCGTGGTCGGCGCCTTCAACGACTGGGACGGCCGCCGTCACACCATGCGCGACCGCCGCGACACCGGCATCTGGGAATTGTTCATCCCCGATATCGGCGCCGGCCGGCCCTACAAATTCGAGATCATCGGACCCGATGGTGTGCGCCTGCCGCTCAAGGCCGATCCGTTCGCCTTCGAATCGGAACTGCGCCCGGCGACCGCCTCGGTGACGGCGCCGCCGATTGCGCATCAATGGGGTGACGAGGCGCATCGCGGCTTCTGGCGAAAGGCCGATCCCAGGCGCGAGGCGATCTCGATCTACGAGGTCCATGCCGGTTCCTGGCAGCGCCGCGACGACGGCACCTTCCTCTCCTGGGACGAGCTCGCCGCGCGGCTGATCCCATACGCGGTCGACACCGGCTTCACCCATATCGAGTTCCTGCCGATCTCGGAGCATCCCTACGATCCGTCCTGGGGCTATCAGACCACCGGCCTTTACGCGCCGAGCGCCCGCTTCGGCGATCCGGACGGCTTCGCCCGTTTCGTCGATGGCGCGCATCGCGCCGGCCTCGGTGTCATCCTCGACTGGGTGCCGGCGCATTTCCCGGTCGACGAGCACGGGCTTGTCCATTTCGACGGCACCGCGCTTTACGAACATGCCGATCCGCGCCAGGGGTTTCATCCCGACTGGAACACCGCGATCTATAATTTCGGCCGCCGCGAGGTGGTATCGTTCCTCGTCAACAACGCGCTGTTCTGGGCCGAGAAATACCATGTCGACGGCTTGCGCGTCGATGCGGTCGCCTCGATGCTCTACCTCGATTATTCGCGCAAGGCGGGCGAGTGGATCCCCAATGAGAAGGGCGGGCGCGAGAACCTGCAGGCCGTCAGCTTCCTGCAGAAGATGAACAAGGAACTCTACGGCCACCATCCCGGCGTCATGACCATCGCCGAGGAATCCACCTCATGGCCGAAAGTATCGCGCCCGGTGCACGAAGGCGGGCTCGGCTTCGGATTCAAGTGGAACATGGGCTTCATGCACGACACCCTGGAGTATTTCTCCAAGGAGCCGATCTTCCGCAAGCACCACCACAACGACATCACGTTCGGCCTGACCTACGCTTTCTCAGAGAATTTCGTGCTGCCGCTCTCGCATGACGAGGTCGTGCACGGCAAAGGCACGCTGCTCAACAAGATGGCCGGCGACGACTGGCAGAAATTCGCGACGCTGCGCGCCTATTACGCCTTCATGTGGGGTTATCCCGGCAAGAAGCTTCTGTTCATGGGCCAGGAATTCGCCCAGCGCCGGGAATGGAGCGAGGAGCGCGCGCTCGACTGGAACCTGCTCGAATTCGCGCCGCATCGCGGCGTCTGGCAGACGGTGCGCGACTTGAACTACCTCTACCGTTCGCGCCCGGCGCTGCATGCGCGTGACTGCGAGCCGGAGGGGTTCTCCTGGCTGATCGTCGACGACCGCGACAACTCGGTCTTCGCCTGGCTGCGCAGCGCGCCGGACGGCAACCCGATCGCCGTCATCTCCAATTTCACGCCGGTGCCGCGCGAGAACTATCGCGTGCCGCTGCCGAAGGCGGGAAAGTGGCGTGAAATCATCAATACGGACGCCACGGTCTATGGCGGCTCCGGCATGGGCAATGGCGGCACGGTCGAAGCGAGCGGGGAAGGGGGCGGCATATCGGCGACAGTGCTTCTGCCGCCGCTGTCGACGACCATGCTGGAATTCGTCGCGGACTGAAGCAAGTGAAGTCTCGTCTCTCGCTCTTGCAACGGCCTGGGCAGCTTATTTGGGAGGGTAAAAAATGGCAGAGATCAAAAGAACCCAGCCGCTGGCACGCGATGCCATGGCCTATGTGCTGGCCGGCGGCCGCGGCAGCCGCCTCAAGGAGCTGACCGACCGGCGCGCCAAGCCCGCCGTCTATTTCGGCGGCAAGACGCGCATCATCGACTTCGCGCTCTCCAATGCGCTCAACTCCGGCATCCGCCGCCTCGGCGTCGCCACCCAGTACAAGGCGCATTCGCTGATCCGCCACCTGCAGCGCGGCTGGAACTTCCTGCGGCCGGAGCGAAACGAAAGCTTCGACATCCTGCCGGCATCGCAGCGCGTTTCGGAAACGCAATGGTATGAAGGCACGGCGGACGCCGTCTACCAGAACATCGACATCATCGAGGCTTACGGGCCCGAATACATGGTCATCCTCGCCGGCGACCACATCTACAAGATGGACTACGAGCTGATGCTGCGCCAGCATGTCGATGCCGGGGCCGACGTCACCGTCGGCTGCCTGGAAGTGCCGCGCATGGAGGCGACCGGCTTCGGCGTCATGCATGTCGACAAGAAGGACAACATCATCGCCTTCGTCGAAAAGCCGGCCGATCCGCCAGGCATTCCCGACAAGCCGGAGTTCGCTTTGGCATCGATGGGCATCTATGTCTTCAAGACAAAGTTCCTCATGGAGCAGCTGCGCCGCGATGCCGCCGAGCCCGGCTCCAGCCGCGACTTCGGCAAGGACATCATCCCCTATATCGTCCAGCACGGTAAGGCGATCGCGCATCGCTTCGCCAAGTCCTGCGTGCGCTCCTCGCATGAGTCCGAGCCCTACTGGCGCGACGTCGGAACGGTGGACGCCTATTGGGAAGCCAATATCGACCTCACCGACATCACGCCCGAGCTCGATCTGTACGACCGCGACTGGCCGATCTGGACCTACGCCGAATTGAAGCCGCCGGCAAAATTCGTGCATGACGAGGATGGCCGCCGCGGCGAGGCGATCTCCTCGCTGGTATCGGGCGACTGCATCGTCTCCGGCGCCTCGCTGCGCCGCAGCCTGATCTTCACCGGCGCCCGCATCAATTCCTACTCCAAGCTCGAGGAAGTAGTGATGCTGCCCGACGTCCAGGTCGGCCGCAACGCGCGCCTCAATCGCGTCGTCATCGACCACGGCGTGCATATCCCGGAGGGGCTGGTGGTCGGCGAGGATCCGGCGCTCGACGCCAAGCGCTTCCGCGTTTCGGAAAAGGGCATCTGCCTGATCACGCAGGACATGATCAACAAGCTGTCGACCCCGTAGGGTCGATCAACAAGCTGTCAACCTGATAAGGTTGATCAGTTGTCGACCCCGTAGGGTCGATCAACAAGCTGTCAACTTGATAGGTTGATCCGCAGGCTGTCAGGCGATCAACAAGTTGTCACTTTGACCTGTCACTTTGAGATCGGAATGTGGAGCGCATGCAGGTTCTGTCGGTCACGCCCGAAATCTTCCCGCTGATCAAGACCGGCGGGCTTGCCGACGTTACCGGCGCCTTGCCGATCACGCTTGCCGGCAAGGGCGTGGCGATGCGCACGCTGATCCCCGGCTATCCCGTGGTGATGGCGGCTTTCGCCAAGAAGAAGGCGGTCTACAAATATCCGCTGCTGCAGGGCGGCAAGGCTTCGATCCATGCCGTCAAGATCGGCGACCTCGATCTTTTCGTGCTCGACGCGCCGCATCTTTTCGATCGCCAGGGCGGCCCTTACGGCACCGCTTCCGGGGCCGACTGGCCCGACAATTGGCGGCGTTTCGCGGCGCTCAGCCAGGCCGGCGGCGACATCGCGGGCGGCGCCATCTCCGGCTACCAGCCCGATATCGTCCACGCCCATGACTGGCAGTCGGCGATGACGCTCGCCTACATGCGCTACGGCAAGGCCGTCGGCGTGCCGTCGCTGATCACCGTGCACAACCTTGCCTTCCAGGGCCAGTTCGGCGCCGGCATCTTCGGCGAGCTCGGCCTGCCGGCCGTGGCCATGCAGCTCGACGGCGTCGAATATTATGGCGGCGTCGGGTTTCTCAAGGCCGGGCTGCAGGCCGCCTGGGCGATCACGACGGTGAGCCCGACCTATGCGCAGGAAATCCGCGCGCCGGAATTCGGCATGGGTCTCGACGGGCTGATCAACATGCGCGCCACCGATCTCTACGGCATCGTCAACGGCATCGATGTCGACATCTGGAACCCCGGGACGGACAAGCATCTTGTCGCCAATTATTCCGCCGACACGCTTGCAGCGCGCGCCAAGAACCGCAAGGCGGTCGAGGAGCGCTTCGGCCTCGAGGCGGACGGCAGCCCGATCGTCTGCGTCGTCAGCCGGCTGACCTGGCAGAAGGGCATGGATATTCTGGCCGCGGTCGTCGACGGCATCGTCGCCGCCGGCGCTCGGCTGGCGATCCTGGGCTCGGGCGACGCCGGTCTCGAGGGCACGCTGCTTGCCGCCGCCGCCCGTCATCGCGGCCGCGTCGGCGTCGTCGTCGGCTACGATGAGGAGCTTTCGCACATCATGCAGGGCGGCTGCGATGCCATCGTCATCCCGTCGCGCTTCGAACCCTGCGGCCTCACCCAGCTCTATGGCCTACGCTATGGCTGCGTGCCGGTCGTCGCCAGGACCGGCGGTTTGGCCGACACCATCATCGACGCCAACGAGGCGGCGGTCTCGGCTGGCGTCGCCACCGGCTTCCAGTTCGCGCCCAACAATGGCGGCGCGATGCTGTATGCCATCCAGAGGCTGGTCGAGCTGCACGCCAAGCCCGCAACCTGGGCCTCGATCCAGCGCCAGGGCATGAAGGCCGATGTCTCCTGGGACAAGAGCGCCGAAAAATATGTCGAACTCTATCGCTTGCTGCTTTCGAAAAGGGCTGCCTGAGGCATGATCAGAACCGTCCCCACCAAACCCTATCCCGACCAGAAGCCCGGCACCTCCGGCCTGCGCAAGAAGGTGCCCGTGTTCCAGCAGGAGCACTATGCCGAGAACTTCATCCAGTCGATCTTCGATGCGCTGGAAGGCTTTGAAGGCAAGACGCTGGTGATCGGCGGCGACGGCCGCTTCTACAACCGCGAGGTCATCCAGAAGGTGATCGCCATTGCCGCCGGCAACGGCTTCGGCAAGGTGATGGTGGGGCAGGGCGGCATCCTGTCGACGCCGGCCGCCTCCAACATCATCCGCAAATACAAGACATTTGGCGGCATCATCCTCTCGGCCAGCCACAATCCGGGCGGCCCGCATGAGGATTTCGGCATCAAGTACAATGCCGGCAATGGCGGCCCGGCGCCGGAGAGGATCACCGACGCGATCTTCGCCAAGTCGAAGGAGATCAAGAACTTCAAGATCGCCGACATCGGCACCGTCGATATCGACAGGATCGGCACGGTCCAAGCCGGCGGCATCACGGTCGAGGTGTTCGACTCGGTCAAGGATTACGCCGAGCTGATGGAAAACCTGTTCGACTTCGATGCGCTGAGGGAGCTGTTCAAATCGGGCTTTCGCCTGCGATTCGACGCCATGCACGCGGTGACCGGCCCTTACGCCAAGGAGATTTTCGAGCACCGGCTCGGCGCGCCGGACGGCACTTGCCGCAACTTCAAGCCGCTGCCCGATTTCGGCGGCCATCATCCCGATCCGAACCTGGTGCACGCAAAACATCTCTATGACGAGATGATGGGTCCCGATGCGCCGGACTTCGGCGCGGCCTCCGACGGCGACGGCGACCGCAATTTGATCATCGGCAAGGGCATCTTCGTCACCCCGTCGGACTCGGTGGCGATGCTTGCCGCCAATGCCCGTTTGGCGCCGGGCTACAAGGACGGGCTGAAAGGCATTGCGCGTTCGATGCCGACCAGCGGCGCGGCAGACCGCGTCGCCGAAAAGCTCGGCATCGGCATCTACGAGACGCCGACCGGCTGGAAGTTCTTCGGCAATCTGCTCGACGCCGGCATGGCGACCATCTGCGGCGAGGAAAGCGCCGGCACCGGCTCCAACCATGTGCGCGAGAAGGACGGCCTGTGGGCCGTGCTTTTGTGGCTCAACATCCTCGCCGCGCGCGCAGAGAGCTGCAAGCAGATCGTCACCGAGCACTGGGCGACCTACGGCCGCAACTACTATTCACGCCACGATTACGAAGAAGTCGAGAGCGATCGCGCCAACGCATTGGTCGACGAGCTGCGCGCCAAGCTGGGCTCGCTGCCCGGCACCAGCGTTCGCGGCCTGAAGGTCGCCAAGGCCGATGACTTTGCCTATCACGACCCGGTCGACGGCTCGGTGAGCAAGAACCAGGGCATCCGGATCCTGTTCGAGGGCGGCTCCCGTGTCGTGCTCCGCCTCTCCGGCACCGGCACGTCCGGCGCTACGCTGCGCGTCTATATCGAGCGCTACGAGCCGGACAAGGCGAGGCACGACCTCGACACGCAGGAGGCGCTTGCCGACTTGATCGCCGCGGCAGACGATATCGCCGGCATTAAGAGCCACACGGGCCGCAACAAGCCGAGCGTGATTACTTGAGGGTGCAACAGGGGCGCCGCTTCTTCCACTTGTGGGAGAGGGTCGCCGAGCGAAGTTCGGCCAGATAAGGGTGCCAGCTTGGCGCAGACCTGCGCATTTAATGGCAACCGCCACCCGATGGCACTTCGAAGGGCGCTATCATTGACAACGTCAATATGCCCGAATATCAAGTAAATTAGCCAGACATCAAGGCAATTGACCAGATATGGAGGCGGGCTCTTGGCTCGTTCGGAAAGGGAAAGCGCGATACGAAGGCCACTTACTGCCATGCTCGGCGTCGACTCGAACCTTAGGGTTCTCCGCACGCTGGTGGAGCATGGTGGCCTGCTTGCGGCCTCGGAGATCGTTCGCAGGAGCCGGCTATCTCGGGAAAGCGTACGGCTCGGACTTGTCGCGCTCGAAACCCTGGGGATTGTGGTCGCATCGGGATCGGGGCATTCGAGGCTGTACCGCTTTGATGACAGCCACTATCTCGCCCCTACGTTGGCGGCCCTCTTCAAAGCCGAGAGCAACCGTTTTACGGCGATCCTGGACGCTGTGCGCCAGAGTGCGGCGCAAAGACCCGTCTTCAGCCTTTTCGTCTATGGCAGCGCAGCGCGCGGGGATGACGGTCCAGACAGCGACCTCGACATTGGCCTCATTGCCCGAGCGGATGATCTTGCCCAAGTGGTGGAAGGCCTCCGGGAAGCGCTCAGGGATCCGGCGGAGAGGCTGGTCTTCCTCCCCAACGTCGTCGGCCTCGACTTCGATGATGTCCGACGCCTCGCGAGGGACAAGGATCCGTGGTGGGAAAACGTCAAGCAGGACGCGATCGTCCTTGCTGGAAGCCGCCCCGAAGACGCAGTGTCATTGCAAGAGGCGTTGCATGGCTAGGGTCAGATCCACCAAAAAGAAGGACGCTGCTTATGTCACTAGCAGGCTCCTGATCGCCCGTGGGTTCCTTAAAGATGCACGAAACAGCAACCTCATTGCTGATCCAGGTGACATCGGAAACCCTTCCATGTCGACGGTCATCAACTGTGCGATAGCCTATTCCGATGCCTTGACGGCCAAGCTCCGCGGCGAAATCAACCAGGACGACCACCAGGCCGTCGTCAAGCTCTTGCGGGCGGCTCTGGGCAAGGCTCTCCCTGCGAAGCAGGAGGCGCGTCTGCGTGCACTTCTGGAGCAGAAGGACGAGGTCCAGTACGGATCAAGGGCCATGACTCGAAATGATGCCGAAAAGGCTTTGGAGCGCCTAGAAGAGTTCGCCGCATGGGCCGAGCAGCAACTCGCTCTTTGAGATGGACCGGTAATGCCGTTTTCTGCCGTCCTCGCAGTGTGTTGGCGGCGGTTGCTACCGAATTGCGCAGACCTGCGTTCAACTCCCTAATGCCTCATTCCTTCCAAAACCCCTCATCCGTCTCGGCGCTGCATGCCAATCCGGCTTCTCCGGCAAGGGGAGAAGGGAGGTGCCCGTGAGCCAGCTCGGCGCCATCGTCACCAGCGAAGGCATTCGCTTTGCGGTGTGGTCATCGTCGGCGATACGCTCGTGGGTCGCTATCTTCGATGGCACCGGCGCGTGCGAGGTCGAACGGCTGGAGCTCAGGCCGGAAGGCGAGGGCGTCTTTGCGCTGTTCGCACCCGGCCTTGCCGCTGGCACGCTCTATGGTTTTCGCGCCGATGGCGACTACGCGCCTGAACGCGGCCTCTGGTTCGACCCGGGTAAGCTTCTCACCGACCCCTACGCCGTCGAAATCGACCGGCCATACCAATATCACTGGCGACTTGCAGCCAAACGCAACGAAGGTGCCGATACCGCTCCCTTGATGCCGAAGGCGATAGCATGTCCGCTGCCCAAGCCGCTGCCTTCGAAGCCACCGCTGTTCCAGCCCGGCGGCCTGATCTACGAACTCAATGTCCGCTCCTTCACCAAGCTGCATCCAGATGTACCCGATGCGCAGCGCGGCACCATCGCGGCGCTTGCCCATCCGGCTGTCGTCGAACACCTGAAGCGTCTCGGCGTCTCCGCCGTCGAGCTGATGCCGATCACCGCGTCGATCGACGAGCGGCATCTGCCGCCGCTGGGCCTGAGCAATGCCTGGGGCTACAACCCCGTCACCTTCATGGCGCTCGATCCGCGCCTGGCGCCCGGCGGTCTCCAGGAACTGCGCGATACCGTCGCCGCGTTGCGCAAGGCCGGCATCGGCACCATCCTCGATCTCGTCTTCAACCACACCGGCGAAAGCGACCGGCTCGGGCCGACGCTGTCGCTGCGCGGGCTCGATGCGCTGGCCTACTACCGGCATCAGCCGGACGGCAGGCTGGTCAACGATACCGGCACCGGCAACACCGTCGCCTGCGACCATCCGGTGATGCGCGAGATGGTGCTCGACACGCTACGCCACTTCGTCCACTTCGCCGGCGTCGACGGCTTCCGCTTCGATCTGGCGCCGGTGCTCGGACGCGTCGACGGCGCCTTCGATCCGGAAGCGCCGCTGCTTCAGGCCATCGCCGGCGATCCCGTGCTCGCCGACCGCGCGCTGATCGCCGAACCCTGGGATATTGGCCCGAACGGCTACCAGCTAGGCAATTTCCGGCCGCCATATCTGGAATGGAACGATCGCTACCGCGACGATGTCAGGCGCTTCTGGCGCGGCGATACCGGTGCGATCGGCGCTTTGGCCACCCGGCTTGCCGGCTCCTCGGATGTCTTTGGCAGAGAAGGGCAACCTGTCAGCCGCACGGTCAATTTCATCGCCGCGCATGACGGCATGACGCTGGCCGACATCGTCGCCTATGAGCGCAAGCACAACGAGGCCAATGGCGAGCAGAACCGCGACGGCCATAACGACAATTTGTCCTGGAACAACGGCGCCGAAGGCGAGACGGATGACACCGAAATCGCCAGGGCCCGCTTCAACGACCAATGCGCTTTGCTGGCCACGCTCTTTGCCTCGCGCGGCACCATCATGCTGACCGCCGGCGACGAGTTCGGCCGCACGCAGAAAGGCAACAACAACGCCTATGCGCAGGACAACGCCCTCACCTGGCTGGACTGGGCAGGCCGCGATCTGGCGCTCGAGCAATACACCTCGTCGTTGGCCACGCTGCGCCGGGCTTTTCCCGCGCTGGCGGATACACACTTCCTGACCGGAGAGCCTGCCGATGGCGCGGAACTTCCCGACGTGGCCTGGCTGACCGAGACCGGTTCGCCGCTCGGCGAGCCCGACTGGAACGATCCTGGCCGGCATCGCCTCGTCATGCTGCTTGGCGATACCGAAGGCGACCGTCTGGCCGTCGCGATCAACGGCGACCGCCGCCAATGTGTCTTCTCCTTGCCGCCGCGGGACGGATTTGAATGGCGCCCGGCAATCGAGGCGCAGCAGGTCGACCTTGCGCGGCCGCTGCCCGGCCGCAGCGTCAATTTCATGATCGAGCGGCGTGCCGCTAAATCGCGCGGCAGGAAGGGTTCGTGATGGCTGGCGACAATCCCGGGCAAGGAGCCGAATGGTGGCGCGGCTGCGTGATCTACCAGGTCTATCCGCGCTCCTTTCAGGATACGAGCGGCGACGGCAGCGGCGACCTGACGGGCATCGCCGCACGGCTCGCTTATATTGCTTCGCTCGGCGTCGACGCGGTCTGGCTGTCGCCCTTCTTCAAGTCGCCGATGGCCGACATGGGCTACGATGTGTCCGACTATCGCGACGTTGATCCGATGTTCGGCAGCCTGGAAGATTTCGACGCGCTGGTCGCCGAGGCGCATCGGCTCGGCCTGAAGCTCATCATCGACCAGGTGATCTCGCATTCTTCCGACAAGCATGAATGGTTCGTCGAAAGCCGGGCCAGCCGCGACAATGCCAAGGCCGATTGGTATGTCTGGGCCGACGCCAGGCCAGACGGCAGCGCGCCCAACAATTGGCAATCGCTATTCGGGGGCCCCGCCTGGGAGTGGGACGCCACCCGCCGGCAGTACTACATGCACAATTTCCTGTCCGCGCAGCCCGACCTCAATTTCCACACCCCGGAGGTGCAGGACGCGGTCCTTGACACCGTGCGCTTCTGGCTCGAGCGCGGCGTCGACGGCTTCCGGCTCGACACGGTCAACTACTATGTCCATGACCGTTGGCTACGCGACAACCCGCCCTTGGCGTCAAGCGTCGCCGGCACCAACGGCGCGACCAGCACCTATGCTTTCCAGGAGCATCTTTTCGACAAGACGCGTCCCGAGAACCTCGACTTTCTGAAACGCCTCCGCGCGCTGCTCGACGAATATCCCGGCCGCGCCGCGGTCGGCGAGGTGGGTGACGAGGAGCGTTCCTTGCAGACGCTCGCCGCCTATGTATCCGGCGGCGACAAACTGCAGATGTGCTACACGTTCGACCTGCTCAGCCCGCAATTTTCCGCCGCCCATGTGCGCGGCTGCGTCGAGGCTTTCGAGAGCGCCGTCGCCGACGGCTGGGTCTGCTGGGCTTTCTCCAACCATGATGTCGTGCGCCATGTCAGCCGCTGGACATGGCCAGGCGGAAATCCCGACACGGTGGCGAAATTTTCGATCGCGCTGCTTGCCTGCCTGCGCGGCTCGATCTGCCTCTATCAGGGCGAGGAGCTAGGCCTCGAGGAAGCTGAGCTCGCCTATGAGGATCTGCGTGATCCCGTCGGCATCCGCTTCTGGCCGGGCGTGAAGGGCAGGGACGGCTGCCGCACGCCGATGGTCTGGGAGGCCGAGGCCGAGAATGCCGGCTTCTCGACGGCCAAGCCCTGGCTGCCGGTGCCGCAAGCGCATCGTGCGCGTGCGGTCGATGTCCAGGACGGCTGGGACGGTTCCGTTCTTTCCGCCTATCGATCGATCCTGGCGCTGCGCAAGCATCATCCGGCGCTGGTCGGTGGCTCGATCCGGTTTCTTGATGCCGAAGGTGACCTGCTTGTCTTTGTCCGCGAGGGCGGTGGAGAGAGGCTGCTTTGCGCCTTCAACTTCGCCGGCGAACCGGCAGGCTGGACGCTGCCGGCGGAGTTCGGGCAGGTCGAGGCGATCGACCTTGCAGTCGATGCGTCAGGCTCTCTCGGAGAGGGGGGGCTCGCCTTGCCGCCGCTTGGTGGTTTCCTCGCGCGGATTGCCTGACGGCAGCTTACTGAACTAGCACCGAGCGCCCGCAAGTCGCGCCGGTCACGCGCACGTCGGCTTCCCCGACGCGCACGCCGAGCGCTCCGAGCACATTGTAGACCAGGCTGTCGACCGGCGCGGTCACGCCGTTGAGCAGCGTCGTGACCGCCGGCTTCACCGTGCCGAGCAGGGCGGTCACATCGAGGCCGAGCCCCAGCGCATTGACCGAGAGCGACAGGTTGTTGACCAGCGACGTCGTCAGCGACTGCGTCAGGTTCTTGGTCGACACCGTCTTGATCGCCTTGTTGGCGATGTCGGTGGCGTTGTAGGTCAAGGTGGTCGGTGTCATGTTGGTGACCGCAAAATACGACGATCCGTTGATCTGCAGCAGGTTGAGCTTGATCAGCAGCAGCTTCAGGCTCACATCCGCGATCTCCGCATCGGAGAAGGATTGCGACTTGGTGAAGTCGGCGAAGCCGCTGGCGCTGCTCTTGGCCAGATGAGCCTCGACGACACCCGGCTGCGCGGCGATCGAAACCTTGACGCTGGAGGGGCCGGTCGGGCAGCTGATGTCGGTCAGCTTGGCCTCCGCATAGGCGACTTCGACATTCAGCGGCAGGTTGACGGCAAGCAGTTTGATGCCGCCACCGAGATTCGCATTGCCGAGCGTAACGCTGGCGTTGAGCTTGATGCGGGTCTGCGCCGTGCGCACCACGGTGCCCAGTTCTCCGACAGTCAGCCAGGCTGAATTTTGCATCGGCTCACCGATGGCAATAGCAAGCGTCGTCGATGTCAGCCCCGGTATCGTGGCGCCGAGATTGACCGCGACCTCATTGCTGCCATTGGCCAAAGTGGCCGCCGCGGTGAGCATGCTGAGCGCGCTGGCTGTCACATTAAGCCCGGCCGGCTTTTGCCCGATGCCGAGATCGCCGACGGAGCCGAGGTCGATAAAGGTGCTGAGCGGAATCTTGACGGTGTTGGTGGCGCTGGAAGCCATCGTCTGCAAGGCGATCTTGGCCGTGCGGTCCAGCCCGGGCACATTGGCCATGGCAGTGGCGATCTGGCCGATCGTTGCCTTGGAGGTAAGCACGTCGGTGTAGGAAACGCCGGTCAGATGCAGTTGCGTCGCCAGCGCATCGGTGAAGGAGAGTACATCGACATCGGCTGAGATCAGCGAATTGTAATCCATCACGCTGAGCGAGATGTTGCCGCCGAGAAGGCCGCCGAGAAGCACATTGAGAATGCCGCCATTGAGGCTGGCGAGCCGCGAGCCGACCGAAAAAGCCGCTTGCGGCTGCGCGCTGGCGATAGCGGTCGTGCCGAGAGTGGGCGGTGACATGATCGAGCCGGCGAAATAGAGCGTGCCTTGCTTCTTCAGCGACACCTGCACGGCGTTGTAGGGCAGCTTGCCCGCCTCGAACCGGCTGCCGGCAGCAACGGTGCTGACGCCCGTGTAGCGCCCTGGCACGATCTGGACGACCGCCTTGCTGGCGGTTGGCGCCACGGTTGTGCCCTGCTGCTGCACGGCGACCGAGGTGATGCCGTTGTCGCTGAGCGTGGTCAGCACCGCCTGCTGGGCGTTGGTGATGTTCGAGGCCGCGCTGATGGCGGCAAGGTCGACGATCGACTGCGCGGCGCGGCGCTCGTTGTAAAGCGAGCCCTCGTCGATCGCGAAGGCGCTCAGCGCCAGCGCCACCGGCGTGCACAGCGCCGTCATGATGGCGAAGTTCGCGCTTCGGTCGGCAAGCAGCCGTCGCGTCGCCGCCATGAAAGCAATTCCAGGAAAAGTGCGAAGCGGTTGGGTTCGGCGACTTCGCCGTAGCCTTCCGTCCGGAATTGCGTCAAAGCAATCAGATAGAGCGGTTTGTCGTTTCCGGGAAACGATGAACCGCTCTAGTCCCCCCTTGCTGGGCATCATATGCCTCCGACGCGGATCGTCGATTGACTGTGGATCGTCGTGGCCGGCAGCGGCAGCGTCCGGAACAGGTTCCAGATGGGCAGGTTGCGCGCATCGTAGGTGACCGAGACAACGAACTGGCTGCCGTCGGCGGCACTGTCCTGGGCGTTGACGGTCAGCTTGTCGGGATCGACGAAGGGATAACCCGAGACGTCGTGAGCAATGAAATCGGTAACCAGCGCCTGCCGCTCTGTCTGGTTGAGGCCGGCAATCGCCGTGCGCGCCGCATCGGCGGCGATCTGCTGGACCGAATGGCTGGCGCCGAAATAGATCCCGTATGCAACCATGCCGAGCAGAAGCAGGATGAAGATCGGCGCCAGCATGGCGAATTCGATCGCCGACGTGCCCGTGGCGTCAGCCCGGAAACGACACCACGAAACGTGGAATTTTCGGTTTTTCAGCATGATACGGACAATGCCAAAACCTGCCTGCAAAAACAGAGAACACATCGAACAACCGGCAGATGTGCCAAGTTGAAAACAAGCTATAAGCTTTAGGTTTCGCTGTTTTAGCGTGGTGACGCTCACTTTGCGTCAAGCAGGCAATGGTTGAAATAAGATTTCGCTCTGTCTAGTCTCCCGCCACCAGCTGCCGGGAGGGACCGGCGGCGCGCTCAAAAGGAGCCCGTTGAGCAGCTCCGGGGCGTTTAACACTCAAAGGCGTGGTTGAGGGGCCGCGCCGAAAGGGAGAGACTTCATGCTGAAGAACATGCTGAAGGCGACCGTGTTCGCCACAACCATGGCTTTGTCGACCGGGGCCTTCTACACGCACGCCTATGCCGAGACCGTCTACAATCGCGGGTCCGCTGCCGAGGCGGAGACGGTCGATCCGCACAAGACGTCGACGGTCTACGAAGCCGATATTATACGCGACCTGTTCCAGGGTCTCGTCATGCATGACCAGAAGACGAACCTCATTCCGGGCGCCGCCGAAAGCTGGACCGTGTCCGACGACGGCACCGTCTACACCTTCAAGCTGCGCAAGGACGGCCTCTGGTCGGATGGCAGCCCGGTGACGGCGGACGACTTCGTCTATTCGTTCCATCGGCTGGAGGATCCGGCCACCGCCGCGGAATACGCCTCCATGCTCTATCCGGTGAAGGGCGCCGAGGACTTCAACACCAAGAAAGGCAAGGCCGAGGATATGGGCGTGAAGGCGATCGACGCCAACACGCTTGAAGTCACGCTCAAGGCGCCGACGCCCTACTTCCTGGAGATGCTGACCCACCAGGCGACCTATCCCGTCAACAAGGCTTCCATAGACAAGCTCGGCGCCGACTGGATCAAGCCGGGCAAGCTGGTCTCCAACGGCGCCTATACGTTGGCGGAGTGGGTTCCCAACGACCATATGAAATTGGTCAAGAACCCGAAGTTCTGGGACGCCGCGAGCGTCAAGCTCGACGTGGTCAACTACATCCCGACTGAGGATCGCTCGTCTGCGATGAAGCGCTTCGAGGCCGGCGAGCTCGACAGCTATGGTGACCTGCCAACCGAACAGCTCGCCGATCTCAAAACCAAGTTCGGCGACCAGGTCCGCGTCGGTCCATATCTCGGCACCTACTACTATGCGATCAAGACCGACAAGGCGCCGTGGGACAATGTCGAGCTGCGCAACGCCATCTCGATGGCGATCGACCGCGACTTCCTCGCCGAAAAGGTCTGGCAGAACTCCATGCTGCCCGGCTATTCGATGGTGCCTCCGGGCATCGAGGGCTACACGCCGGCGCTGGCCAAATACGCCGACATGCCGCAGATCGACCGCGAGGACGAGGCCAAGAAGATCCTGGAAAAGCTGGGTTACACACCCGAGCATCCGCTGAAGATGGAGATCCGCTACAACACCTCGGAAAACCATAAGAACACGGCGGTTGCCATCCAGGAACAGCTGAAGCCGCTCGGCGTCGAGGTGACGCTGCTCAACACCGACACCAAGACCCACTACGGCTTCCTCGAGCAGAAGGGCAATTACGACGTCGCCCGCGCCGCCTGGATCGCCGACTACAAGGACCCCGAGACCTTCCTCGGCATCTCGCGCAAAGCGAGCGGCAACAACTACTCGAGCTACAACAGCCCGGCCTATGAAGCCGCGATGGACAAGGCAGCCGCCGCCGGCGGCAAGCCCGAGGAGCGCATGAAGGACCTCGCCGCCGCCGAGCGCATCCTTGTCGACGACGTCGGCGAGATCCCGCTGCTCTACTACAGCTACCACGACATCGTTTCTTCGAAGCTGCATGGCTTCGACGACAATGTGATGGACATTCATCCGTCCCGCTTCGTCTCCAAGGACTGACAAGAAACCTTGGCCGTGCCGCCGCTCTCTTTTTGGGAGCGGCGGTCGCGGTCTGTCGTCGTGCCGGGCCGAAAGTCGGGTTGGATTTTTGGCGGTGCCGGTGCGAAGATCAGAGATGTCAGCGCGCCACGGATCTTCGACTGGAGAGCCTGTCGCCCTGGCTGAAGCGGGGCGCCGATGCTGCGTTATGTCTTCCGGCGGCTGTTGACCGCCATTCCGACGCTGTTCGTCATCGTGACGGTAGCGTTCTTCCTGATCCGCGTCGCCCCAGGCGGCCCGTTCAACCAGGAGCGGGGCTTGAGCCCCGAGATCAGAGCCAATCTCGAAGCCCAGTTCGGCCTCAACGATCCGCTCTGGCTGCAATATGTCCACTATCTCGGCAATCTTTTGCGCGGCAGTTTCGGCCCGAGCTACAACCTGCCGGATTTCACCGTCACCGAGCTCTTCGCCAAGGGCCTGCCGATCTCCATCCAGATCGGCACCTCGGCGCTGCTGCTGGCGCTGCTGCTGGGTTCCATCCTGGGCACCATTGCCGCGCTCAACCAGAACAAAATAGGCGACTATTCGGTGATCGCCCTGGCCACCGCCGGCAGCACCATCCCGACCTTCGTCATCGCGCCGGTGATCCAGCTCGTCTTCGGGCTGTCCTGGAAGCTGTTGCCGATCGGCGGCTGGGGCGACGGCGCCTTCATCAACAAGGTCGGTCCGGTGCTGACGCTGGCCTTGCCGCAGATCGCCATCGTCGCCCGCCTGATGCGCGGCTCGATGATCGAGAGCCTGCGCTCGCACCATATCCGCACCGCCCGCGCGCTCGGCCTGTCCGACTGGTCGGTGGTGGTCAAGCATGCGCTGCGCGGCGCCGTGCTGCCGATCGTCTCCTTCACCGGCCCGGCGGCGGCCGCTCTGTTGACCGGATCGATCATCGTCGAGACGATCTTCTCCATCCCCGGCGTTGGCCGCTACTTCGTCGATGCCGCGCTCAACCGCGATTACACGCTGGTCATGGGAACCGTGGTGGTGATCGCGCTCTTCACCATCGTCTTCAACCTGATCGTCGACCTCCTCTATGCGGTCGTCGACCCGAGGGTGCGCTATGACTGACCTCGCCGTCGCCGTACCCGAGCCGATCGTCGGCCGCTCGCTGTGGGGCAATGCCTGGGCGCGGCTCAGGCGCAACCGCGCCGCGATGCTCAGCCTCTATTACCTGGCCTTCATCGCCGTCATTAGCATTTGCGGTCCGTGGGTCGTACCGCATGAATACACCACCATCTATGGCGACTATGTGCGCATGCCGCCGAGCCTTTCGGCCTATCCAAAACCTGACATGATCCAGGGTGCGCTCACCGACGCCATCAAGCGCATGCGCGTCGACATCAAGGAGTGGCACCAGGATGGCAGCCGCGTGATCGTGACCGTCACGTCCAAGAAGCCGGTCGACGACCGCAACATCCGCTATCTCGACCGCTCCGACGCTTTCGACGACACCAGGATCGAAAGCAAGTCGCCCGACGGCCTCGAAATGACGATGAGTTCCGCTATCAAGCAGCAATATTTCATCTTCGGCACCGACAACACCGGCCGCGACCTGCTCTCGCGCACGCTGATGGCCGGGCGCATATCCCTGGCTATCGGCCTGCTTGCCGGCGTCGTCGCCGGCGTCATCGGCGTCATCTACGGCGCGACCGCGGGCTTCTCCGGCGGCAGGGTCGACGAGGTGATGATGCGCATCGTCGACGTGCTCTATTCGCTGCCCTTCATCTTCTTCGTCATCATGCTGGTGGTGTTCTTCGGCCGCAACTTCGTGCTGATGTTCCTGGCGGTGGGTGCTGTGCTGTGGCTCGACATGGCGCGCATCGTGCGCGGCCAGGCGCTGTCGATCCGCAGGCAGGAATATGTCCAGGCGGCGGAAGCCATGGGCGTCGGCCAGCGCGGCATCCTGTTGCGCCATGTCATCCCGAACCTGCTTGGCCCTGTTGTCATCTACATGACGCTGCTGGTGCCGCAGGTCATCATCCTGGAGAGCTTCCTCTCCTTTCTCGGTCTCGGCGTGCAGGAGCCGATGACCAGCTGGGGCGTGCTGATCTCGGTCGGCGCCAAGAACATCGGCTACGCCAACTGGCTGCTTCTGTTCCCGGCCTTCTTCCTCGTCTCGACGCTGTTTGCGCTGAACTTCGTCGGCGACGGCCTGCGCGACGCGCTCGACCCCAAGGACCGCTGAGATGACCGCTCCCGAAACGATCCTCAGCGTCAAGGACCTGCGCGTCCGCTTCCAGACCCTCGACGGCACCGTCGAGGCGGTCAAGGGCGTCAACATCAAGGTCAGTGCCGGCGAGACGGTCGCCGTCGTCGGCGAATCCGGTTCCGGCAAGAGCCAGACGATGATGGCGGCGATGAGCCTGCTCTCATCCAATGGCGAGGCCACCGGCCAGGTAGACTATCGCGGCCGCAATCTTTTGGAGATGACCAAGAGCGAGCTCAACAAGGTCCGGGGGCGAAAGATCAGCATGATCTTCCAGGAGCCGATGACCTCGCTCGACCCGCTCTACACCATCGGCAACCAGCTCATCGAGCCAATTCGCCGGCACCGCGGCCTGAATGGACAGGCGGCGCGCGAGGAGGCCCTGAAGCTTTTGCGGCTGGTGCATATCCCGGACCCCGAGCGGCGGATGAAATCCTATCCGCACGAAATGTCCGGGGGCCAGCGCCAGCGCGTCATGATCGCCATGGCCTTGGCCAACGATCCCGACATCCTGATCGCCGACGAGCCGACGACGGCGCTCGACGTCACCATCCAGGCGCAGATACTGATGCTGCTTGCCGAACTGCAGCGCAAGGTCGGCATGGCCATCGTCTTCATCACCCACGACCTCGGCATCGTGCGCCGCTTCGCCGATCGCGTCTATGTCATGCGCCAGGGCGAGGTGGTGGAGGAGGGCAACGCCGAGGCGCTTTTTGCCAATCCGCAGCATGCCTACACCAAGATGTTGCTTGCGGCCGAGCCGACCGGCACCAAGGCGGCGCCGCCCGCCAATTCTCCCGTGCTGCTCGAAGGCCGCAATGTCGAAGTCGTCTTCAGGATCGGCGGCGGCTTCCTTGGCGGCGAGCCGCTGATGCTGCGCGCGGTGGACAGGATCTCGATCCGGTTGAAGCGCAACCAGACGATCGGCATCGTCGGCGAGTCCGGTTCAGGCAAGTCGACGCTCGGCCGCGCGCTGCTCAGGCTCTTGCCGAGCGACGGCGTCATCCGCTTCGGCGATCGCGACATATCGGAAGCCGACCGCCAGGCGATGCGGCCGCTCAGGCGCGAATTGCAACTCGTCTTCCAGGATCCCTTCGGTTCGCTGTCGCCGCGCATGACCGTCGGCCAGGTGATCACCGAAGGCCTTTTGGTGCACGAGCCCTCGCTCACCGGCAAGCAGCGCGACCAGCGCGCCGTCGAGGCGCTGCGCGAGGTCGGCCTCGATCCCAACGCGCGCAACCGCTACCCGCATGAATTTTCCGGCGGCCAGCGACAGCGCATCGCCATTGCCCGCGCCATGATCCTGAAGCCGAAAGTGGTGGTGCTGGACGAGCCGACCTCGGCGCTCGACCGCTCCGTGCAGAAGCAGATCGTCGAGCTGCTGCGCAAGCTGCAGGCCGATCACGAACTGTCCTATCTCTTCATCAGCCACGACCTCGCGGTGGTGCGCGCGATGGCCGACTACATCATCGTCATGAAGCAGGGAAAGATCGTCGAGGAAGGTCCGACGCAGGAAATCTTCGACAATCCGCGCGAAGCCTACACGCAGACGCTGATGAACGCCGCGATCGATACGACAAAGTTCCGCATGAGCGCTTGAAGCCGGGCAAGCCTGATCGGTTCGGCTACTGCGAGGCCGGGCACCTCTGCCTCCGCGTAGCGACGATCACCTGCTGCTGTTGCTGCAGCCTGTCGATCCGGGCGGTTTCGCGATTGGCCACCACGCTCTTCACGCGCTCGCCGCCGAGCAGCCAGCTCGGCACGCTGGTGTTGGCGACCTTGCCGCGGCTGATGGCAGTCCGTGAAATATCGGTGGCGGTGTCGCCGAGCGCCCTGTTGAGCTCGGCGCAATTCATCTTGTCGTATTTCGCCGGATCGAGAGATGCGGCGGTCGATGAGCAACCTGCGGCGAAGAGCAGCGCCGCGATTACAGGCAAAATGGCTGTCAATGTGAACTTCATTCTCTCACCTGGTCTCGCCGTCCCCGATCGTTTCAGCTAGGTCGCCATTAGGCCAAGATAAGGGCTCCCCGTCGAGCACAATGATCGGCAACAGCTTCAAGCTTATTGTTCAGTACTCGACGTTGACGAAAGGCGGGAGCGACAAGCGCCCAAGTGCTTGTTTTTTCTGGTCGCAGTGATCCATATCGGACGTCAGGTTCTTGATGGCGGCCGGTGGCTATCCTGGATCGTCATTCTGAAGCAACGCCGCGGGCGCCTGGCGCGCGCCAGAACCTACATTCCGGCCGGGGACGGCATTCCCTTGTCGCCAACTGGATCGATATCCTCCGATATCTCCTGCCGCAGTTTCGGTCCCTTGGCCAAACGCCTGCCCAAGGCAGAGACGAAAGCCTCATAGCGTTCGGCCGCCTTGGCTCGAGCCGCCTGGGCCGCAGGTTCCGGCAAGGCGGGAGTGGTCGCCAGCCAAAAGCGGACAAACACTGCAAGTGTCTCGACCGCGATGCCTGTGTCGCGCTCCTGCCGGCCCAGCCGCCGATCGACCTGGTCGAGGCGTTTGACGATCGCCGCCTCGAGACGCTCATCCGCGTCCGGCGACAAGAACGACGCGATCGCCGCCTCCGCGATCATGGACTGGGATTGTCCGCGCCGCGTCGCGCAATCCTGAAGCATCTTCATGACTGCCGGATCGAGATAGACAGAGATCTGCACTTTTTTCTTTCGATTGGTCATGGCACCTACAATCCCATGCCGTCATCGGGGTCGAGCGAGACCTGCCGCGCTGTGCCCTTCATGAGGCGCGCCAGGCGCCGGTTTCTGACAGCTTCGCCATCGTCAGTATCGTCGGCCGCCTCGATACCGAACTCGTTCTCGATAGGGCCCGCTTTCTCGATCGGGCTCACGCGGTTCAGTTCGGGTTGTTGGCGCTGCTCGGACTCGGTCGGATCTTCATCTCGCTCCTGGAGCGTGCCGGGAGCTTCGTCGACCTCGGGCTGTTTCAGGATCGGCAGGCTACTCCAATCGTTAGGACGAGCTTTTTCGGATCGCGCCAGCTCGGGCGGCGACAGGACGCGTTCGCGCAAGCGGATATCCTCGTAATAGCGTGCCTTATTCGCCCTGATCGGTGATGTGCCTGACACCATGACGATCTCGTCGGTCGGCGGAAGCTGCATGATCTCGCCAGGTGTCATCAACTGGCGGGCGGTCTCTTGCCGCGACACCATCAAATGTCCGAGCCAGGGTGAAAGCCGGTGGCCGGCATAGTTCTTCATCGCCCGCATCTCGGTTGCAGTGCCGAGCGCGTCAGACACACGTTTGGCGGTCCTTTCATCATTCGTTGCGAAGCTCACGCGCACATGACAATTGTCGAGGATGGAGTTGTTCGGGCCGTAGGCCTTCTCGATCTGGTTAAGCGACTGCGCGATTAGGAAGCTCTTCAGCCCATAGCCAGCCATGAAAGCCAATGCAGTTTCGAAGAAGTCGAGGCGGCCGAGCGCAGGAAACTCGTCGAGCATGACCAGAAGCCGATGCCGATTGCTCGTCGCATGAAGCTCCTCGGTCAGGCGACGCCCAATCTGGTTGAGGACAAGGCGAATGAGCGGCTTGGTCCGATTGATGTCCGAAGGCGGCACCACCAGGTAGAGTGTCGCTGGTTTGATGGCGCCGACCATGTCGCTGATCCGCCAATCGCAGCGGCTCGTCACCTCGGCAACGACGGGGTCGCGATAGAGACCGAGGAAGGACATCGCCGTGGAGAGCACGCCCGAGCGCTCATTGTCAGATTTGTTGAGCAGTTCGCGCGCCGCACTGGCGATGACCGGGTGCGGGCCTGCTTCTCCCAAATGGGCGGTCTTCATCATTGCCGCCAGCGTGGACTCGATCGGACGCTTCGGATCCGAAAGGAAGGCGGCCACGCCGGCGAGCGTCTTGTCCTTCTCGGCGTAGAGGACGTGAAGGATCGCGCCTACCAGCAATGCGTGACTGGTCTTTTCCCAATGGTTTCGTTTTTCCAGGCTGCCTTCCGGATCGACCAGAATGTCGGCGATGTTCTGGACGTCGCGCACCTCCCATTCACCACGACGCACCTCCAACAAAGGATTGTAGGCCGACGATCTCGAATTGGTGGGATCGAACAGCAGGACACGACCGTGCAGAGCACGGAATCCGGCGGTGATTTGCCAATTCTCGCCTTTGATGTCGTGGACTATCGCTGAGCCCGGCCAGGTTAACAGCGAAGGCACCACCAGGCCGACGCCCTTGCCCGAACGGGTTGGGGCGAAGCACAGCACATGCTCGGGCCCATCATGGCGAAGGTAATGACGCTGATAGCGCCCTAGCACCACACCGTCGGCGCCGAGCAGCCCGGCAGCCTTTACCTCTCTCCTGTTGGCCCATCGCGCCGAACCGTAAGTCACCACGTTCTTGGCTTCACGTGCGCGCCACACAGACATGGCGATTGCAACAATGACAGACAAGAAGCCGCCCGACACGGCGATCAGTCCGCCTTCCATGAAAACGGCAGGGGCATAGGCGTCGTAGAAGTACCACCACCAGAACAGGGCGGGTGGATGGTAGACAGGCAGGCCGGCGACTTCGAACCAGCTCGGTCCGAGTTGCGCCTGGAACCCAAGCCGCCATGCGGTCCATTGCGTCGCCGTCCAGGTCGTCAACAGGACGATCAGGAAGACGGCGAGGATCTGACCCCACAGGATCTTCGTTGCGGACATGGCCTCATCCTTTCTTTTAGCTGTCAGAGACCGAGCCCGCGCTTGCGGGCAAAGCTCCAGTCGATGCCGCCGTCACCACGAGCAACCCCGCAGACATGCTGGCCGCGATGTTTTTCGAGGGAGGGCGTCCAGGGTACAAGTTGGAAGCCAAATCCGTCGTCGATCATGGCGAAACGGCCGGAGGCGAGAGACAGGCGTTGACCATAGGCACCGGCGACATAGTCGCCGCTGGCGGCACGGTTGAAGGGCCGTCCTCTATCGGCCGCGAGCTTGTCGCCAATCACCTCCAGTTCGCGACGGCGCAGCGTATCGAGCAGGTTCGCGCTGAAGATGATCCGGTTGCCTTGCCTCTCAGCGAGCCCTTGGTTGACCAGATGTTCGGCCCGGCGGTCCAAGGCATCGCCGACCTCGGCGCCGAAGCCCCCCTTCGCCAGTGCGGCAGGCCGGCCAGCAATAGCCTGGCGGTCGAGCCAGGTCGCGCCCGGTGCGGTAACCTGTTCATCCACGCTAAGATCGCAGCACACCGCAAGCGTGACGCGACGCTGGCCGCGCCCATCATCGAACTTGCGCAGCTCGACAATCGATCCCGTCGGGCCGTCGCCGGCGGCATCTAGAGTACAAAATCTGATGTGATGGATACGTCCGTCAATGCCGTCGACAACCGCGTAGGCCGCACCGCTCAGTTCATCATCGGGTCCGCGATCGACCAGCCGGCCGACGATGGGAGTATCGAGACTTTCGGCGGCCAACACATAACTGGCCGAACCCCGTTCGATCCCTCGCATGGTCAGTGCGCGATGCATGCGCTTTATGATGTCGCCACGCTCGCCCAACTCGCGCAGCCTCGCTTCGGCCTGGTCGTCGAGGACCCATTGGCCCGGGCCGATCTGGTCGGCGAGACCAAGCGCTTCGAGCTTGCGCAGACGGCCGATCTTGAGCGCATGATATTCGTCGGGCTGATAATGAGGGCGTCGGGCCAAATCGATGACCCCGCTGTCGCGGCTGTTGCGAAGTAACTGGCGATCGAGCCCGGTCCAGCGTTCGGACCGGATCTGGCTTTCGAGTGAGCGACGGATGTCGAGATCGGTTCGCGGCCCCAGTTCCTGAGTGATCAGGTCGCGAGCCCGGTCCCGCATGCCTTCCTTGATGTAATCGCGCGCAATGACCAGGTCCTGGCCGTCGTCGCGCACGCCGCGCACGATCAGATGAACGTGCGGATGCTCGGTGTTCCAGTGATCGACCGCGACCCAGTCGAGCCCAGTGCCGAGGTCCTTCTCCATCTGCCCCACCAGATCGCGGCTGAAGGATTTGAGGTCCGCCATCTCGAGGGCGTCGTCGGGAGAGACGATGAAACGGAAATGGTGCCGATCATCCTTGGCGCGCGCGGCGAAGGCCGCGCCGTTGGCATCCTCCGTCTGCGGCCCGAACAACCGTGCCTTGTCTCCGTCCCGGGTCACGCCCTCCCGGCGCAGATAATTGAGATGTGTGGCCAGTGAGGCAGCGCTCGCGCTACGACGTACAACGCGAGCCTTTACGACTGCGCCGCGCGATCGCGAGGTGATGAGGCGGTTCGCCTGGATGCTGGCGCGCTGTCCGTGACCAAACCTGGAGCGGTTGCCGTAAACGACTTTTCCCGAGCGAGAGACGCCACCGCCAGCTTTTTTCGCCGCCGCCAGCGCTTGGGCGATGAAGGGCCGTGCAGCTTGAGCGCGGGTCGAGCGGATGCGACCTGGCCGAATGCGGAACGCACGCTCATCGGTCATGGCGCTGTCCCGCAATGTGGAAAGGACGACGCTCATACAAGGCTTCCGGCGATCGACGCACATTGCCCATAGGGGCTGCAATGTGCGCCGTGGGCCCAAAAACCTGGCAAATCCTACCGTCCGACCGGCGCGCAATGTGCGCCCTTTTATCCTGCCATCGCTCGATCGGACTGCGTTGATCTGCCCCGACCGTACGCCATGGCACGCGGGAGCACGATGTGAGGCGAAGAGCATCATCGCAGCTCATGGCACGGACTTCTTGCTCGCTTTGGGAACGAACAGACCGGTCGATCGAGCTGCGGCGTCGGCCAATCCTTGCCTGGACGCAGCGTTTGAAGCGTCATCGTGGGATCGATCCGGTTGTGTCGGACGCTCGCCCGGGATGCCGCTCGGCTGCGCGGCGAACAGCGGAGCGCTCTTCCAGCCATAACGTTCGGAGAATGCCTGGTTGTTCGCTTTCGTTGCACCAGCGTTGCCGATGGCGGACGTTACGATCGCGACATAGGCAAGCGTTTCCCGAGGCAGCCGCCTGCCTTGCAGCGACGCCTCGTAGCGCCCAGGGCCAGCATTGTAGGCGGCAATCCAGCCGGGCGATCCGTAGCGATCAGCCAACTCGCGGATATAGGCCGAGCCCGCGATGATATTGTCGTGCGGGTCGTAAGGATCGGCGCCGAGTCGGTACCGAACTCGCAGGTCGGACCAGGTGTTTGGCACGATCTGCATCAGCCCCATGGCGCCCTTGCGCGATGTGGCGCGCTGGTCGCCTGCGCTTTCGGCGCCAAGGACGGCGCGGATCCAGGTCGGCGGAAGGCGAAAGCGCTTCGCGGCTTCCGCGATGTGAGCGTCATAACGATTGCGCGCCGGCGGCATGATGGCAGGCGGGCTCTGCGCCAATGCGGCAGCGGGAACCAAGCAAGTGATGCAAAGCCCGCCAAGTAGAATGAGTGCCGAGCGCCATATCGCACGAGGCAACGTGTGCGATATGGCTTGGCTCGCCGGCCGACGGCGCGCTGACATCGCCTAGTCCTTCTCGGCGCGGTCACGCTGGCGCGACCAATGCAAAGACCAGGACTTCTTGTCGTCGCCGTTCTGAAACAGATAAGCGCGGATCGGCTGCGCGAAAGTCGGGTCGTCTATCTGCAGTGATACGAACTCGCCGGCCTTCTCGCTGGAGTGTTTCCAACCGGCCCCGATCGTGCTGCCGTCTTCGCTGTCGGCATGCACCCGATAGTCGGGCCCATTGTCCGCATCGCTCGCCTCGGCCGCGACGATCGCGACCTCAAGGTTGAGAATGAGCGTCTGAATTCTTCCAGAATAACCGGTCTGATGGCTGATGAATTCTCCGATTTGTGGCATGTGCTTTCTCCCGTCTTTGATGTGCGTGCTGACAATGGGCGGCACGAAAGGGCGCCGCCCGTGACGCGCTCACCGCGCTGAAGCGCGCCATTGGAAGCGGCCGTCGCCCTGCTCGTCGGTCCACAACGGGACCGCGCGGCCGATGATGTGATCGGTGGAGATGAGGCCGAAGTAGCGGCCATCGAAGCTGTCGCGAACCTGGCGGTTCATGAGGAAAACGGCGCCGACTGGAATGCGTCGGCAGCCCTGCCAGGTAGGCAGGCCGCGGCCGATGCGATCTTGCTCAAGCGCAACGCCTACGGCACCGCCATCGATCGAAATCGTGAGCTTGTTCCGGCAAACGGTTTGACCGGGGATTGCAAGGATATGCTTCAAAAGCAGCACGTCCATCGGCAGGTAGCCGCGGTCAGCCAGGAACGTTGCAAGCGTTTCAGGCGGCTCGACGGCGACCAGGTCACCGGCTCCGAACGGCCCCCTGGCATCGATCCGATAGAGGCCAATCGGTGCGCTGGCCGACGCGTTCCAGACAAACTTCGGCGGCACTGGCTCGAGGACTGGGCACAGCGCTGCCATGGTCGCCAATGCCGTCACCAGGACAATCGGTGACCGCATCATGGCTGGATCCGCTGACGCAGGAGGTAGGCTCGGTGAAGATCCAGCGTGTAATTGCGAGGTGCCTGCCCAACCGTCATTCGGTTGTGGACGTGCCGCCAGTGATCGGGCGAGACTTTTGCCGGATCGATGCCGAGTTGCTCGATGCCGTCGATCGTCTGCAGTACGCGCTCGACCCTGGGCCAGTCTTGAGCCGTGAGCAAAATGGCACCGCCGGGCCGCACGAACGGCAGCGTCTGATGCGCTTCGCCCTCGGCGACCGCGCGCACGATATCGACGCGCGAGATGATCGTGCCGAAGTCGTTTGCTGCCCATCGGACGAAGGTGAAGATGTCACCGGGACGAAACGAAACGATGCGTCGGCGCCGATCGATCACCTTCTCCCGAGCGATCGAACCGAAGCGGATCCGGTACTCGATCTTTTTCTCGACCCAGGTCAGTTGGACATGAGTTAAGCCTTCGCCGGCAACAGGGCCTGGCGCCGATCGGCCTGAAGGGAAGTCAACGACAGTGCCCATTGGCTGTCTCCTGACCTTGCGGAAAGCATGTGCGGTGCATGGTTGGTGGTGGTTGCGCCAGCATGAGCATGAGCGGCGCCTTTGCATGGCTCTCGTAACTCAGCGCACGTAGCGCCCGGTCGGTGTGAAAGCAGCCGGCGGATGGCGCTTGGCGGGAAGCACGGAACCACGAGGGTCAGAAGTCGAATTCACTGCGCCGCGCTGAGCCCAGGCCTGGAGATCGTCAACGGCATAGACGACGCGGCCGCCAAGCTTGCGGTAGGCAGGACCCGTGCCATAAGTGCGGTGTTTTTCGAGCGTGCGCGACGACAGGCTGAGGAACTCGGCAGCTTCCTTGGTGCGCAGAAAGCGGGGCGGCAAAACGGCTAGATCAGGTCGCATTTGTCGGGCCTCCGTGGGGCTTCGGTGAACCGCTGGCGCTCAGCGGCGGACGGCGATCACGGTGGCGGAAAAGAGGCTTCGTGAGGGATGGGGAAGATTGGGGGGTCGAATATTCCCACCCCAGGGCGCTAGGCCCGCTTGCGATGGCGCAAGAGTTGCAGATAGCCACCGGAAATCATGGCACCGCCGCCCTTGACGAGACCGATCACGGTGTCGCGAAGGGGCGAGGTTTTCCACGGATCGGAGGCAACACGCCCTGTCCCATAGAAGACGGTCGCGATTTCACGGTAGCTGGCGCCGCTTTTGCGGCCATCGGCGGCCTGCATCATCAGGCGCAGGCGGCGCCGCTGCTGATCGGTCATTCGTGTATCCGGCGGCACGGGCCGCCCATGACAGGAGCGCCAGAAACGGACGAGGGCCTCGACCCGTCCAAGCGCCTGGGAATCGAGCGGGATCAGGGCCGCGAGGGATCGGCTCGCCGCGCTCCCGGGAAGCAAGAGCAGTTGTGTCGCAATCCCACTATCGCGGATGGCATGAAATCCCTGTGGGCTCTTGTGCTGTTTGCCAACCTCAACGGACGATGTGGAAGATTCGCCTGACAGGAAATCTGGCGATGCCATGAGGGTCATCACCGCTGGGTTGGCCAGCGGTGACCACAAAACGTCTTGCATCAATGCCGACAAGTCGGGTCGGGCCGCGAAATCGCAACCCCCAGCGTTTCTGCGCTTCGGTTGGGAAGGGATCTCTTTCAAATCCCTCACGCACAAGGGCCAGATAGTGCCGTTGATAGGAGTCTGAGCGGCGCAGACACTCCCAAGCCAGGCCTTCGACTGGCAGGTCGTCGAAGAAGTCGTAGCTGCTGTTGTCTCGCCAATGCGACGTGTCGGGCTTCATCGTGCAGCTCCTCGCTAAAACTGCAAGTTGCGCACGAATCGATTCCCGACTCTGGCGACCGGCGGAAGGCCCCTAAGGTGCATGGCGTGGTGCTCAAAAAGCATCACCCTGGAAATATTCGCTAGGCGTCATCTTGGCGCAGAAGGTGGCGGTAACCAGTGCGCGTCATCCAGCGCGCCCGCGCCAAGTGGGTATCGTGGACATGTCGAGCGCGCTGCGGCTCCTTTGCCGGGTCGATCCCGAACAGAACTTTGACCACCTCACGCCAATCAGCACCGTCGGCATCGGCGTCGAACAAGCGCATGTAGAGCTTAATGTGGTTGCGGTCATAGTCTGTGAGTTCGTCCCCCGTGGGAGCGATGTGGTCGAACGGCCCGATCATGATTTGCACTTCCCCAACATGCGAAACCTAAAACACGATCCTTGCAGATGTCATCTTAGCGGTGGAGGAGATCAATGAGCATTACGCGATGTTGTGCTGGCATCGCTCCGGCTGCCCGCGCTGCCTTTGCAGCTGGTGACTTGAGGCTCCGCCCGGTTGGCCGGGCGGAGCCTCTTGTTTGCCTCCTATTCTTTGTTACGGCGGCTCGGGCGGGACCAGATCAGGCTGTAGCCCTCACCGTCTTCGTCGTCGAAGAGGTTTGCGAAGATCGGGGCGGTGAAGCTCGGATCGTCGAGCTTGAGGCCCAGATAGTTGCGGCCTTCGTTGGACTGCTTGGCCCAGGCGGCGCCGATTTCCACTCGGCCGACGAAGACCCGGTGGCTGGGGGCATTCTCACCGTTGGCTCGGTTTTCGGGGACGATGCGGACGCCGCGGGCCTGGGCGCTGAGCGTGACGATTTCGCCAGTGAACTCGTTGTTGCCGGACTTCTTAAAGGTGCCGATGGTAGCCATTGTGGTTCTCCTTGATCCTGTCTGTCTCGAGCCCGCACCATTGCGGTCTCGATGGTGATCGACAGGCCGAAGGCGATCGCCGGCGCACCCTTGGGCCGAAGCGTCAGCGGAGGATGGCGTGGGACCGACTTTGTTGCTTGGCGAGGAATGACGGCGCAGCCGTCAGGGGAAGAAAGTCGGTCCCACGCCATTGCGTCAAAGGCGATCGAGGCGAAGCCGTCCTTCGGCCAGATACATCCATCGATGAGACCGCTTAGGTGCGCTCGGGTGGCGGCCGTGATCAGATGGGCCGAGCGGCTACCCATTGCAACCTCCGCTAGCCGGCAAGCGGGTTCTCAGCCGATCGTCTCGCTACAGGATTATTGCAAACCGCTTCACCTGCGGGTGCAGGTATTCGAAGCGTCTACGGGCATGCCCGCCGATACGAGTGCTCGGCCGGACTAGATCAGGCTGCAGTCTCGCCCTCCACATCATTGCCGAGGTTGCTCGGTCGGTCCGGCTCCTGAAGAAGGCGGCGCTCACGCGCCGCTCGACTCAAATCGATAAACGGGGATACCGAGCCTGCGGGCCTTGTCTGCGAGATTGTCCTGGATGCCGGTGCCTGGGTAGACGATGACGCCAATCGGCATTGCGTCGAGCATTGCGTCATTGCGTTTGAATGGTGCGGCCTTGGCGTGCTTCGTCCAGTCGGGTTTGAAGGCGATCTGAGGCACCTTGCGGTTGTCGGCCCATTTTGCGGCGATCAACTCAGCGCCCTTCGGCGAGCCACCATGCAACAGCACCATGTCGGGATGCTTGGCGCGGGCCTGGTCGAGCTTTGCCCAGATCAGAGCGTGGTCGTTGAAGTCGAGGCCGCCGGTGAAGGCCACCTTCGGGCCGGGTGGCAGGAAGACCTGATTGTCAGCGTGCTTCTTGGCGGCAAGGAAATCGCGGCTGTCGATCATAGCGGCAGTCAGGTTGCGGCGGTTGATCATGGAGCCGGTACGCGGACGCCAGATCGAGTGGGTGTGACGTTCAAAGTGTTCGGCGGCCTGATCGCGCATCAGTTCGAAGGCGTTGCGGCGTTCGATGAACGTCTGCCCCTGGGCGGTAAGGAGCTCCAACTCCACGGATTTGACCTCGGAGCCGTCCTGTTCGCGCTGCAGGCGCCGCTGAGCGAGTTCGTTGTCATCGAGTTCGCGTTCGATCCGATCGGTTGCGCGATGGAAGAGGTTTACCGTGCCCCAAAGTAGTTCCTCGAGGTCGGGCTCGAGGCGCGTGTCGGACAGCGCCACTACCAGGGCGTCGAAAATGTCGCAGATGCTGGCTGCGATTACGTGACCCTCAGGAAGCGGTCGCGGATCTGGTTCGTCTTCGAACGGACGGTAGCCGTAGAGCTGGAGTTCCTGGAGGACGTGATCAGTTGGGGACGACGCGTGTTGCGGTTCGAAGTCGGTGTCGTGCTGGTTGCTCATGGCGGCTTGCTTCGGCGGGTCGGCCGCGCCCATCGCGGCCTTCATGGCGACGAAGGCGGCGGACGGTCCGGACTTGCACCCGCAGCATCAGCGCAGGGCCGGAACGCCAGTGGAGGATGGCGAAGCCCGGCTATTTTGTTTGGCGATGGAAAGGCCCGAAGACGGGGTCCCATGCGGCCCGCCGCATGGGGTGGAAAGGGCCGCCGGAAAATAGCCGGGCGAAGCCATTGCCGGTCCGGACCGGCTGTCGCCCGATCGCCCTCTGGAAGGCCGTGGGCCGGTCCTTTCCAGACGAAGGAAAGCACCATGAGGGCAAGGACAGCGGCATGCCGCTTGCCGCTCTGTCCTCTCGTCAGACCGCGAGCATCATGAAGCGGGCGACGTCGCGCGGTGCGATCTGAACCCGCAAGTTTGCCCTGAGGGCATCGGGACCGAGCAGACGAAGATCCTCGTTGAAGTCGCCGAGTTGCGGCGTCAGCACGATCGCCTCTATGCCGGCCGAGCTGGCGCGTTGCATGAGGGCCGCGGTTGCCCTTTTCCCCGCCCGATCGTTGTCGCGGGCGATGTAAAGACGCCGCAGCGTCTCAGGAAAAAGAATGGCAGACAGATGTCCCGCGGACAGGGCTGCGATTACCGGCATTGCGGGCAGCACCGAGCGCTGCGACAGCATGGTCTCGATGCCTTCGCCGGCGACCATCACGTCGCAGGCGACGCCGAAGCGTACTCCGTGCCCCAAAAGTTCGCCCATGGCTCGCCTCGGCGTGTCGATTGGAGCTCGGCCGAGACAGATCTCACTGAAACCGCTCGGATCGAGCCAGGTGCGATGCGCGCCGGTGAGTCTGCCGTCGAGGTCAGTAACGGCCGCGATCATTGCAGGCCAGGTTTCGGTCTGCCCGTCCTCATCGCGCCGATAGTAGCAGCGCGGATGAAAGCGAAGGCTGCCGGTTTCGTGGAAGGCCGTTATACCGCGTCCACGCAAATACGTCTCGACAAGTGTTCCGGAGATTGGCCGCGACATGGCAACCAGCCGTCTCGCCGCATCGGCAAAGCCTGCTCCAGCGCGAGATGCTGGCGTTTTGCATCCGGCTGGGTGAGGCGGTAGCTGATGAGGCATGGACAAAAAGCTGCGCGCTTCATCGGCAACGTCCCTGAAGTCGACCAAGCCAAGTGATTCACGGATCACGTCGAGCAGGTCACCGTGCTCGCCAGTGGCGGCGTCGGTCCACTTGCCTGCCGCGCCCTTGCCGAAATCCGGTCCCCCGAGGCGCACAAACATGGAGCGCCCCGAGGCATTGCGAGCATCGCCAACCACCCAATAGCGACCCACGCGACGACCATTGGGAAGATAGCGTCGGCACACCGCCTCGGCCTGTCGGCCGAGACAGGATGCCAGTTCGGAGGCATCGTGCCGCGACATCAGGCTGCCCTCCTGTTCTGATCGACATCCACCTCGATGGGCAGCGCGACTTCTTCCGGCAGATGACTGAGGAGCCAGTCGGTCGCCTTGCCGGCCAGGCTGGCGGCGCGCACGACAGCGCGATTGTCCTGCCGCAGCACCTCCAGCCATGATCCGATGTAGTCGGCATGCCGCACGGTCGGAACGATGCCCAAAGCAGCGCACGAGAAGGCGGCGCTGATCTCCGCCACCAGTTCCTCGAACGCATACTTTCTGGTTCCGAAGGAGCCGGAGAGGTCGCGCGCAAGACGTGAGGGATGGCCCGTAGCATGGCCAAGTTCATGCAGCGCCGTGCGATGCCAGTTGATAGGCTCGAAGAAGGCTTGAGGCGGCGGTACTTGAATGCGGTCCTGGGTTGGCAGGTAATAGGCTCGATCGCCGCCGATGCGGAATTCAATGCCTGTGGCCTTGATCAGGGCCTCCACACGTGGCTCGATCAGGGCCGGGTCCGGTAGCTGGGAGACTGCCATGTTTTCCGGCAAATCTTCACATTGCTCGGCATTGAACACGGTGAACTTCTTGAGGAACGAGACCGGCCGGGCATCTTCGCCAGTATCTCTGGCGCGTTTCTTCTCATCGTGAGGAACAAAGCGATCAGCATACACGACGGTTGTGCCGTGCTCGCCCTTGCGAACGTTTCCGCCAAGCGCGAGGGCCTGGCGGAAAGTCAGCCAGTTTTGGGCCGTATAGCCCTGCTCGACGACAGCGCCCCACAGGATAAGCACATTGATGCCGCTATATGCTCTGCCGGTGCTGGCGTTCCGGGGCAGCGATAGCGGCGCCTTGGCCGCCGCACTCCCCCAGGGCTGAACCCAAGGAAACCGACCCGCCTCCAACTGCGAGATGATCTTGTCGGTTATCTCGTCATAGAGGTTCGCCCGGCCGGCAGCGACTGCGGGTCGGTGATGGTGATTGGACATCGTGATTTCTCCGCGACAGGCGCTGGAGGACTCTCCCCAGCTTTCGACCCGTCGTGGAAAAGCCAATCCACACTCTGACTCTATCGCGGTGACGTCGCCGCAATATCGCGGCCTTGGCCGGCACCGCACGAGCAGCTCATTGGCGATACCTTCGTGAACCGTCTTGTTGGGCGTTCAGGGCGTCGTCGAAGTTGCCAAGTTCTCCCTGACCTATATGCCGCCGTTTCTTACGCAAGAGCGTCCTAACCACCGCATAAGGGGTCTAGTGCCGTTCACATACGGTTCTTGGATGCGTACTTTTCAAACGCATAACCACCTGGTGGTGAGAATGAACTCGGGACAGCGCCAGCTATGCCCTAGCTGTTTGATACCGATGGATCCTGCGCTTGCTGGCGAAAGATCTGGGTCACATCGGGCAATTGTCTGGCCATTGCCCGATCATCAGGCTCAAGCACTAGCCGATGACGCTGAGATTGTTCTACGGCGTCAAACGAGAGGCATGCAATGAGCATCCCAGAGCAGTTGGACGACAATGTGCCGCTCCGCCTCAACGTTGCTGCCGAGATAGCGTTCCCGGACGGTTCTATTGGCGCGGCAGGGTTGCGAAAGGAACGAGATGCTGGCCGCCTGCAGACAGAGCTGATCGCAGGCAAGGAATACGTGACTTTGGCAGCGATCGCTAAGATGAGAGAGCTATGTCGCGGACGTCGAAAGGGGCGCGCCTGGTCTGGCGCGCTGAAAGCAGAAAGCAGAACGGAGCCTTGCGCAACGGAGCTGGCTGGTACATCCGCGACGGTGCAACCTTCATCAGCGCTTGCGGTGGCACTGGCGACCGCGAACGCGCTGAGAAACGGCTCGCCCAACACATCATCGAAAAATACCGGCCACCGGCCCGCGAGCGCGGACGCGATCCGGCCACCGTCCCGGTAGCCGACGCCGTTGGCGTTTATCTTACCGAGGTAGCGCCCTTACACGCCAAACCAAAGCAAACCGCCGAACGGCTGATCGTTGTGCTGAAGTGGTTCGGCAACACGAAAATCGGCGACATCAATGGCAAGGTCTGTCGCGACTACGCGAAGGTGCACGGCAATGGCGCCGCTGCCAGACGTCAATTGGAGGATCTGCGCGCAGCACTGAACCACTATCACCGAGAAGGCTATGTAACCTCGACCCCTACGATCGTGCCGCCAGCGAAGCCTCTACCGCGCGACCGCTGGCTGACCCGCGATGAGGCCGCAGCATTGCTTCGCGCCGCGTGGCGCATGCGCCAGTCATGGAAGGGCAAGCCAAGCGACCGTCGCACGGGACGCCACGTCGCGCGCTTTATCCTCGTTGCTCTATACACCGGCACCCGGTCGGCCGCGATCTGCGGAGCAGCCATCGGGCCAACAGAGGGCGCCGGGCATGTCGACCTCGAACGCGGCATTTTCTACCGCCGCGCCACCCGCCGCCGCCAGACGAACAAACGCCAACCGCCGGTCAGGTTGCCTGACCGGCTGCTTGCACATGTGCGTCGCTGGGCGGCAACACCGTTGGAGATCAAGACCAAGGGCCGCGGGAAGAGCGCAAGCATCGGCCGCATGATCGCGCACGACTACGTCGTAGAGTGGAACGGCAAACCGGTGCAATCGATCAAGAAGGCCTTCCGCTCAGTGGTCGAGGCGGCCGGGCTCGGCTGGCATGACGACGTGGCAGCACCTGACGGTAGCATTCGGCGCGTATTCCGCACTGACATCACGCCGCACGTCTTCCGCCACACAGCTGCGACCTGGCTGATGCAACAGGGTTCCGATCCCTGGGCAGCCGCCGGCTTCCTCGGGATGACCGTCGAGATGCTGATTGAGACCTATGGACACCATCACCCCGATTTTCAGACCGAAGCCATCCGGGCGATCGTCTCCAAGTCTCGCTCGCCAAACCTGCACAAAAAGACAGTCAGGATGCTTGCGGCACAGAAAGAGAACATTTCCGAATACCCCACAGTTACCCCACAGAATCGCTGGAAATAAACGTGAACAAAGGCCGTCTGGCGTCACGAGAAATGGCGGAAATCCGGACTTTTTCTGGCCAACCCGCTCGTTCGGGACGAGGGGGTCGCAGGTTCAAATCGTCATCCTTGCGGCGGCGAGCTTACCGAAAGTGATTTTGCGGTCGGTGCATGAGGGGTTACTCTGCGTCATCGACGAATAAGGAGGATCGGATGAAAACCTTCCTTGCGACGGTCGCAGCATTGGGCCTGTCGATGTCGGGCGCAGCCGCAGAGTGCGCGTATCACCAATCAATGGCATCAGCAGCACAGGTCGACACGACCAAAACGGCCAGCGTTGAAAAATCCGACGTGGCGAAGACAACTGACGCGCAGCAGATCAAGAAACCAGCGCCGCCCAAGACGGAATAGCGGCTTGCCTGAAACAGTGGAGCGGCGAAGTTCAGAGCTCTCCGCAATATCTAGCCTGTGAGGTTGCCGCTAGAATTTCTGCCAGCGCTGGTCGGGTATGACTGATGAAGGAGCCGTAGTGCCAGAACGCGACAGCCGAGACAGCGGCGGCTTTTGATTGCCAAGCGTCTCTTGCGTGAGGTCGGCCTTGCCGGCGGGCGCGACGCAGGATGGCGCCGAGTTGCTTCTCGTTGCGTGCGATCTGGCCGGTCACGATAAGCCTCCGGAGGGCCGTACACGCATTCGCGTATTTCTTGTCAATATACGCTATCAAGTATGGTGCGGCTTATACGTAGATACGTATGATATGCCCAATATACGCGATCGCGTATTGAATCTGCCATTGCGTCCCAACCTCACGGAAAGGCTGTGCGCGCGAGCGCCGTCCATCTCCTGTATTTACACGCCACGCTACGACGCCTCGATAAACCTGTTGCAGCAGCTAAGAATACCGTTCTCTTAATCATCCCCGACCGGGGACCGCCTGCATTGTTCCCGACCGAAACGGGGACAAAATGGCAGCTTTGCACAACGACACCGAACGACGCGCGCGCAGTTCGCGCATGCTGCGCACCGCGCTCGGTCAAGCCATCAGCCGGTTCCTCGACGATCCGGCAATCGTCGAAGTGATGTTGAACCCCGACGGCCGAATCTGGGTGGATCGGCTTTCGGAGGGTCTGGCTGACACGGGCCAGATGCTGCCGGCCGCCGATGGCGAGCGCATTGTGCGTCTGGTCGCTCACCATGTTGGCGCCGAGGTGCATGGCCGTTCTCCGCGCGTCTCGGCTGAGTTGCCGGAAACCGGCGAACGCTTCGAGGGGCTGCTTCCGCCCGTCGTTTCAGCGCCCGCCTTCGCGATCCGCAAGCCGGCAGTCGCTGTGTTCACGCTCGAGGACTATGTCGCGGCGGGCATAATGACCGCCGGCCAGAAGGCCACGTTGCGCGCCGCAGTAGTGGGCCGCGCGAACATCCTTGTGGCGGGCGGCACGTCCACCGGCAAGACGACGCTGACCAATGCCCTGCTCGCCGAAGTGGCGAAGGGGTCGGATCGCGTCGTCATCATCGAGGACACGCGCGAACTGCAATGCTCCGCGCCCAACATGGTCGCCATGCGCACCAAGGATGGCGTCGCATCGCTCGCCGATCTGGTCCGCTCCTCGCTCCGCCTTCGTCCCGACCGCATCCCCATCGGCGAAGTGCGAGGCTCGGAGGCGCTTGACCTTCTGAAGGCTTGGGGCACCGGGCATCCCGGCGGCATCGGCACCATCCACGCCGGCTCCGGCATCGGCGCCCTGCGGCGTCTCGAGCAACTCATCCAGGAAGCCGTCGTCACCGTTCCGCGCGCCTTGATAGCCGAAACCATAGACATGGTCGCCGTTCTATCCGGACGCGGTTCTGCGCGCCGGCTCACCGAGCTCACCCGGGTCGAAGGACTTGGTCCCGACGGCGACTATCGCACTTCCCAAGCCAGCCAGAACAATGAAGGAGACAATTCATGATCCGCGCTCTCTCGCGAGGCTACCGGCGTATCGCCGCTTCAGGCACGACGCTCTTCATCAGTCTCATTGCCGCCTCGGCCGCCAATGCCGCCGGATCGTCAATGCCGTGGGAGCAGCCGCTGGAGAAGATCCTTCAGTCGATCGAAGGTCCGGTCTCCAAGATCATTGCCGTGATCATCATCATCGTGACCGGACTGACGCTCGCCTTCGGCGATACTTCCGGAGGTTTTCGGCGACTGATCCAGATCGTCTTCGGCCTCTCGATCGCCTTCGCGGCGTCCAGCTTTTTTCTGTCGTTCTTCTCATTTGGCGGCGGAGCGCTGATCTGATGGCGACCGCTTTCGAACAGATCGACGCGGTGCCGGGATATGTGGTCTCCGTTCACAGAGCTCTGACCGAGCACATCCTGCTCGCCGGCGCGCCGCGTTCGATAGCGATCATGAACGGCACCCTCGCAGGCGCGGTCGGCCTCGGCCTGCGGCTGTGGCTGGTCGGTCTCCTTCTCTGGGCGCTCGGACACTTCACGGCGGTGTGGGCCGCAAAGCGCGATCCGCTCTTCGTTGAAGTCGTCCGGAGACATCTGCGCCTTCCCGCCCACCTGTCGGTTTGAGGGCGCGGCCATGATGAACCTTGCTGAGTTTCGCCGGGACGCCAGCCGCCTGGCCGACTATCTGCCTTGGGCCGCGCTCGCGGCGCCTGGTGTGGTGTTGAACAAGGACGGGAGCTTTCAGCGCACCGCAAGGTTTCGCGGTCCGGACCTGGATTCCGCCGTGGCGGCAGAACTGGTGGCGGTCGCCTCGCGCATCAACAACGCCTTTCGTCGTCTGGGCTCCGGTTGGAGCATTTTCGTCGAGGCGCAGCGCCATGAGGCGGCGACCTATCCCGACAGCCAATTTCCCGATCCCGCCTCCGGCCTGGTCGACGCCGAGCGCAAAGCCGACTTCGAGGAGGAGGGCATCCACTTCATATCGAGCTACTTCCTCACCTTCCTCTACCTGCCGCCGGCTGAAGATGCGGCGCGGGCGGAGACTTGGCTCTACGAGGGGCGCGAACAGTCCGGCGTGGATCCTCATGAGATCCTGCGCGCGTTTGTCGACCGCACCGATCGTGTTCTCTCGCTTCTCGACGGCTTCATGCCGGAATGCCAGTGGCTCGACGATGCCGAGACGCTGACCTACCTGCATTCGACTGTCTCGACGAAACGCCATGGGGTGCGCGCCCCGGAGACCCCGATCTATCTCGATGCGCTGCTGGCGGAGCAGCCTTTGACTGCCGGGCTCGAGCCGCGCCTTGGCGACCAGCATCTGCGCGTTCTCACCATTGTCGGCTTTCCGACCGCAACGACGCCAGGCCTGCTCGACGATCTGAACCGGCTCGCTTTTCCCTATCGCTGGACGACACGCGCGATCCTGCTCGACAAGTTCGACGCTACCAGACTGCTGAGGAAGATCCGACGGCAATGGTTTGCCAAAAGGAAGAGCATCGCCGCGATCCTGAAGGAAGTCATGACGAACGAGGCGTCCGTGCTCGTGGACACGGACGCCGCCAACAAGGCCGCGGACACCGACATCGCCTTGCAGGAACTCGGCGCTGACGTTGCGGGCGTGGCCTACGTCACCGCGACCATCACGGTCTGGGACGCCGATCCGCATTTGGCGCAAGAAAAATTGCGCCTTGTCGAGAAAGTCATTCAGGGTCGCGACTTCAGCGCCATGCTGGAAACGGTCAATGCCGTCGATGCCTGGCTTGGGTCATTGCCCGGGCATGCCTACGCCAATGTCCGCCAACCGCCCATCTCGACACTCAATCTCGCCCACATGATCCCCCTCTCTGCCGTGTGGGCGGGGCCGGAACGGGACGAGCACCTTGGTAATCCTCCCTTGCTATATGGCAAGACCGAGGGCTCGACCCCGTTCCGGTTGTCCTTGCATGTCGGCGACGTCGGCCACACCCTGGTGGTCGGACCCACCGGCGCTGGCAAGTCCGTGCTGCTTGCGCTGATGGCGCTGCAGTTCCGACGCTATCTGCACAGCCAAGTCATCGCTTTCGACTTCGGCGGCTCGATCCGCGCCGCAGCACTCGCCATGGGCGGTGACTGGCACGATCTCGGGGGCGGGCTCACCGAGGGGAGCCAGGCTTCCGTATCGCTCCAGCCTCTCCAGCGCGTCCACGACACCTACGAGCGCGCCTGGGCGGCCGACTGGATCGTGGCGATCCTTGCACGCGAAGGCATCCCCATCACCCCCGATGTCAAGGAGCACATCTGGACCGCGCTGACATCGCTCGCCTCAGCGCCGGTCGACGAGCGCACCATCACTGGCCTCAGCGTGCTCTTGCAGGCGAACGACTTGAAGCAGGCCCTGCGGCCTTATTGCGTTGGAGGCCCATACGGCCGGCTGCTCGATTCCGAAGCCGAGCATCTCGGCGCGGCATCCGTGCAAGCCTTCGAAATCGAGGGTCTTATCGGCACCGGAGCAGCACCTGCTGTTCTGTCCTACCTGTTTCACCGCATAGGCGACCGGCTCGATGGACGGCCGACTCTTCTGATCATTGACGAGGGCTGGCTCGCGCTTGATGACGAAGGTTTTGCCGGCCAGTTGCGCGAGTGGCTGAAGACGCTGCGCAAGAAGAACGCCAGCGTCGTCTTTGCCACCCAGTCATTGTCCGACATCGACAGCTCCGGCATCGCGCCGGTGATTATCGAAAGCTGCCCAACCCGGCTGCTGCTGCCCAACGAACGCGCGGTCGAACCGCAGATCACGGCGATCTACCGCCGCTTCGGCCTCAACGACCGCCAGATCGAGATCCTGGCGCGCGCGACGCCAAAGCGCGACTACTATTGCCAGTCGCGCCGCGGCAACCGTCTCTTCGAGCTCGGCCTTTCCGAGGTCGGTCTCGCGCTCTGCGCCGCTTCGTCCAAGACCGACCAGGCTCTCATTGCCAGTGTTGCCATCGAGAACGGCCGGGACGGTTTCCTCGCGGCATGGCTGCGCGCCAGAAACGTCGCCTGGGCCGCCGACCTCATCTCCGCCCCGCAAATCTCTGCCCCGCAACCCAAAAAGGAGCCCCAAACATGATTACCCGTCACGCCCGCGCACGCGCCCTTACGCTGGCCGCGGCCATGCTCGCCTTGCCCCTTTCAGTATCGCCCATCGTTGTCAGGCCGGCGCACGCTTTCATCGTGTTTGATCCATCGAACTATGCCCAGAATGTGCTGACGGCTGCCAGATCGCTCCAGCAGGTCACCAACCAGATCACCTCGCTGCAGAACGAAGCCCAGATGCTGATCAATCAGGCCCGCAATCTGGCGAGCCTGCCCTTCTCCTCGCTCCAGCAATTGCAGCAATCGGTGCAGCGCACCCAGCAACTGCTCAACCAGGCGCAAAACATCGCCTTCGACGTCCAGCAGGTCGACAAGGTCTTCCAGCAGCAATACGGCAGCGTGTCCCTGTCCACGTCCGATCAGCAACTCGTCGCAGATGCGCGCTCGCGCTGGCAAAACACGGTTGGCGGCCTCCAGGACGCCATGCGGGTTCAGGCCGGGGTCGTTGGAAACATCGACACCAATCGCGCCCAGATGTCTGGGCTGGTCGGCGCCAGCCAATCGGCGATCGGCGCGCTCCAGGCGACGCAAGCCGGCAACCAGCTTCTGGCGCTTCAGGCTCAGCAACTCGCAGACCTCACGGCCGTCGTCGCCGCGAACGGCCGGGCAGCGGCACTGACAGAGGCCGAACGCGCCGCGGCCGCCGAACAGGGTCGTGAGCAGCGGCGGCGCTTCCTCGTCCCGGGATCGGGCTACCAGGCCGGCAATGCGGCGATGTTCAACCGCTGAGGTCCGGGATCATGGATGGCAAGACCCTCGTTCGCATCGCCGGCATCATCTTCGTCGCGTTCGCCGTGACTGCGACCGCGCTCGAAATGACCCGCAAGAAGGAAACATCGGCTGGATCCGTCCGCCCGCCAGCGTCCATAGCGCCGAGTGCGCTTCGCGAGGGTCTTCGCCGCTGCCAGAGCCTCGGCGAGGCTGCCTTGCTCGATCGCGATTGCTCGCGATTGTGGGCCGAACAGCGCGATCGCTTCCTTGGCTTCAATCCGCCATCGGGTAACGCCGCGCCAGGGTTGGCCTTGCCGCATTCGCCGGATGCGACCGGGCAGGGGGCGCGATAGGCATGGGTGGCACCGGCGTCATTGATCAGTTCCTCGGCACATTTACCCGTTACATCGACAGCGGCTTCGGCCTGCTTGGCGGCGAAGTCGCATTCATCGCCACTACGCTCATTGTCATTGACGTGACGCTCGCCGCACTTTTCTGGAGTTGGGGCGCCGATGACGACATCCTCGCGCGGCTCGTCAAGAAGACGCTGTTCGTGGGCGTCTTCGCCTATCTGATCTCCAACTGGAACAGCCTTGCCCGCATCGTCTTCGAGAGCTTTTCCGGCCTCGGCCTGAAGGCGAGCGGCACCGGATTCTCGGTTCAGGATCTGCTGCGGCCTGGCAAGGTGGCGCAGACCGGGCTCGACGCCGGACGACCATTGCTCGAGGCGATCTCGGGGTTGATGGGCTACGTTTCCTTCTTCGAGAATTTCATTCAGATCGCTTGCTTGCTGTTTGCCTGGGCGCTCGTCCTGCTTGCCTTCTTCATCCTGGCTGTGCAGCTCTTCGTCACGCTGATCGAATTCAAGCTGTCGACGCTGGCAGGCTTCGTCCTGATCCCGTTCGGCCTCTTCGGCAAGACGGCCTTCATGGCTGAACGCGTGCTCGGCAATGTCATTTCGTCCGGTATCAAGGTGCTTGTTCTTGCCGTAGTCATCGGCATCGGCTCGACGCTCTTCGGCGAGTTCACCCAAGGTTTTGGTGGCGACAGCCCTACCATCGATCAAGCCATGGCGATCGTGCTGGCGGCACTGTCGCTGCTCGGTCTGGGCATCTTCGGTCCTAGCATTGCCAATGGTCTCGTCTCCGGCGGACCGCAGCTTGGTGCCGGCGCCGCGGTTGGCACGGGCCTTGCCGCTGGCGGCACGGCGCTTGTCGCCGGCGGCGCTGCTGGCCTTGCAGTCCGGGGCGGGGGCGCCGCTTTCTCCGGAGCGGCTTCCGCGACGCGAAGCGGCGCGTTCCTGGCGGGCGGGGCGTCAACTGCCTATTCCCTCGGCTCCGCCGGCCAGACCGGTGCTGCCGCTGTTACCTCCGGGCTGAGCGGCGTTGCAAGCGCAAGTGCATCCGCTGCAGCCTCGCCGCTCAAGCGCGCGGTCGCGCGTGCCAGTCAATCAATGAAGTCAAGCTTCGCTTCAGGCGTCAGTTCCGCCGTTGAAGCGACTGGTGGTTCTTCGACACTGGGGACGGTCGCAGGTGCTGCCGAGCCCGCCAGCGATCCATCGTTTGGTCGCGGTGGCCAAGCGAGCGGCGCAGCACAAGGCCCGCCTGACTGGGCTAAACGCATGCAGCGATCCCAGCGCCTCTCCCACGGCGTCCAGACCGCTGCTCACGCCGTGCGCTCCGGCGAGGCCCACGGCAGCGGAACCTCCATTTCCCTCTCTGAAGGAAAGTGATCGATGAACATCTTCCGACGACCGGCCGTTCACTACGGCAAGACACCTCAACTGGAGACGCCCTACCAAAAGGCAGCGCAGGTTTGGGACGAGCGCATAGGCTCTGCGCGCGTGCAGGCTAAGAACTGGCGCTACATGGCCTTTGGATCGCTGATCCTGTCGGCTGGCCTCGCCGGCTCCCTTGTGTGGCAGTCCGCCCGAGGCTCGGTCGTACCCTGGGTGGTTGAGGTCGATAAGCTCGGACAGGTGCAGACAGTTGCACCGGCGGCCGCCGACTACAGGCCAACCGATCCGCAAATAGCATGGCATCTCGCCCGTTTCGTCGAACAGGTCCGATCAATCCCGGCCGATCCGATCATCGTGCGCCAGAACTGGCTGCGCGCCTATGAATGGACGACCGACCAGGGCGCAGCGGCGCTCAATGACTATGCCCGTGCCAACGAACCGTTCTCCAGAATCGGCAAGCAGCAAGTCACGGTCGAAGTCTCTTCGGTCATCCGCGCTTCTGCCGATTCCTTCCGCGTCGCCTGGACCGAGCGTCGTTACGAAAACGGCCAGGTCTCCACTACCGAGCACTGGACCGCCATCCTGACAATCGTGGTCCAGCCGCCGGCCGATGCCGAACGGCTGCGGGCTAACCCGCTTGGCATCTACGTCAACGCCGTCAACTGGTCCCGGGAGATGAGCCAATGAACATCGGATTGGATGGCATCACCACCACAGCCGCTCGCGCGTACACGTTCGCCGCGTCGCTCTTGTCAGCGTCTTTGCTCACGGGCTGTGCAACGCTGCAGAAGCCCCCACAATTCGCCTACGACACCTATGTGCCGCCGTTACCAACGGTTCCAGCTGTCGCGACTGATGAGAAGCCGAAACCGTTACATAACCCGCCGAGTTGGTCCCCGACGCGTGGCGGTGCCACCGGTAATACACCAACAGCGCGTGTCGAGAATGCCAACGCGGCGGCTCGCGTCCAGCCGCGGCGTGAGGGCTATTACAACGCCATCCAGATATATCCCTGGAGCGAAGGCGCGCTTTATCAGGTCTATGCCGCGCCCGGGCAGATAACGGACATTGCGCTCGAGCCCGGCGAGAGCCTGACCGGCACCGGCCCGGTTGCGGCGGGCGACACCGCACGCTGGATCATCGGCGATACCGAAAGCGGGTCGGGCATCACCCGGCGCGTCCATGTTCTGGTTAAGCCCTCGCGCGCGGACATCACAACCAATCTCGTCATTACCACGGACCGGCGCAGCTACATGATCGAGTTGCGGGCGGATGAGAAGCCCTACATGCCGGCCGTGGCGTGGGCATATCCGGCCCAACCGGTCGGCCGGCGACAGGCAATTCCCGCAACGCCATTGATCCCCGACGTTGCTGCGCGCAACTACCGCTATCGCCTTACCGGCGACACGCCGCCATGGAGGCCCGTCGCCATCTACGACGACGGCAGGCGCGTCTACGTCGAGTTTCCGCGCGGGATCGTGCAGGGCGAGATGCCGCCGATCTTTGTCATTGGTCCGGACGGCGAACCGCAGGTCGCCAACAGCCGTGTCTACCAGAACGTTCTGATCGTCGACCGGCTCTTCGGCGCTGCTGAACTGCGTCTTGGCAGCGGCAAGCGCCAACAGATCGTCAGGATCTTGCGTAGTGATGGGGCACCAACCCGTCGACTGCCGCCGATGCCAGGCTTCGGTGCGGCGCCGAAAGTCACGAACGTACCGAGACAACGGGGAGGGCAGGGGGCATGAACGAGAACCAAACCGCCGCTCAGCCGATGCGGCTGCGCGCCGAGCCGGCGCGTGTGACCCGGCTGTCACGCAAAGTGCTCGCAGGCATTGGTTGCGTTGCATCGCTCGGCGTCGGAGGCGCACTGATATACGCGCTTCAGAGCCGCGATATCGGCACCGACGGCAAGGAGCTCTACTCGACCTCCAATCGACAGCCCGCCGACGGCCTGGCTGGGCTGCCACGCGATTATACCGGCCCCGTCCTTGGGCCGCCGCTGCCCGGCGATCTCGGGCGGCCGATACTCGACGCCCAGAACAAAGGGCAGCCCGTGGTGCCGCCAAGCATCGCGCCCCCCACGGTCGACGAGGCAGAGCAACGCCGGCTGGCTGAAGAAGAGGCCGCCCGGACGTCGCGTGTCTTTTTTCAGACGGGAGCGGTGGCCGCAGCCGCGACCGAGGGGCCCGGCAATAGCGCAGTGCCGGACCTCTCCGGAGCCGGCATGGCAGGAGGCCAGACGGCGCAGGATCGCCAACTGGCATTCCTGAACGCGGCGGCCGACCGACAGACGGTGACGCCCGATCGCGTCATGCCTCCGGCATCGCCATATGTTCTTCAGGCTGGCGCCGTCATCCCAGCGGCTCTGATAACTGGCATTCGCTCCGACCTGCCCGGTCAGATCCGCGCGCAGGTGACGGAGAATGTCTATGACAGCCCAACAGGCCGGGCGCTTTTGATCCCGCAAGGGACGCGCGTCATCGGTCAATACGACAGCGGGGTTGGTTTCGGGCAGCGTCGCGTGCTGCTCGTTTGGAGCAGGCTCATCTTCCCGAACGGCCGCTCGATTGTTCTAGAGAGGCAACCTGGCGCGGACGGGCAGGGCTATGCCGGCCTGGAGGACGGCGTCGACTACCACTGGAGCGAGCTCTTCAAGGCGGCCGCTCTCTCGACCATACTCAGCGTTGGGGCGCAGGCTGGCTCGTCCGGTCAGGAGAGTGACATCGTGCGCGCTTTGCGAAGCGGCGCTTCCGACAGCGTCAGCCAGGTCGGCCAGCAGATTATCCAGCGCCAGCTCGAAATAGCGCCGACGCTCACCATTCGGCCGGGATTTCCGGTTCGCGTGATCGTCACCCGCGATCTTATGCTCGAATCCTATAGAGGTTGAAAATGGCCAAGCTGAAACTCGGACCAATCGTCGACGACAAACCAGTCAAAGTCACCGTGGAACTGCCAGCACCACTGCATCGCGACCTTACCAGATATGCTGAGCTCCTTGGACGCGAAGTGGGGCAGCCGTCTGCCGATCCCGTGCGCCTGATCGTGCCGATGCTCGAGCGCTTCATGGCGATGGACCGCGGCTTTGCAAAAAGCAAGGCATGAGCGAAACGCTTAGCGTCGGATCGCTAGTGCAGGCCGAACGATATCGGGAGCTATATCGTTTGCCGGGAGACAATCTGCGAAAGCCGATCGGATCGCGTCGAGAGCGACCTCAAGGTTGCTGGAAAACGGCCTGCCTCTCTGCCAGATGGCGACGTAGTGATAGAGCGCTGATGGGTCGACCGGTCTTGCTTCCAACTCGAACGCTGAATATTCACGCGCGATTATCTCATTGGTGATCGAGACGCCGAGGCCGGCCGAAACGAATCCGACCTCGTAGCCGTTGGAGTCATACTCGACCAGTATGTCCGGCTCGACACCAGCGAAGCGCAAGGCGTTGAAGTTCATTTGATGCGACGCGAATTCGGGGTCGATATCAACGATCGTTTCGCCTGCCAGGTCGTTCGCTTCGACACAAGCCTGCTTTGAGAAGCGGTGCTTTGGATGAAAGATGCATACGTTGCGCGCCGAGCCGAGCGGCGCCCACTCAAACAGGCAAGGATCCAAAGGCAGCCGAGAGATGCCAAGGTCCGCTCGACCGGACAGGATGTGCTCGCCCACCTGGTGATAGTTTCCTGAAATTGATCGGACGCTCGAACCGGTCTTCGAATGGATTGTTGCGACGACCTTCGGCAAGGTCACGAAACCGAAGACCGCGGGTGCGGCGATTGCCACTTGTTGCCTCTCGTCGTTCTTCATCGCGAAGATCGACGCTTCCAGACGATCCAGGGACGTCAGCGCAAGTTCGACATTGCGCAGGAGTTCCCAGGCCTCTCGCGAAGGAAGGATGCGATTGGTGGATCTCTCAAACAGCGCGATGCCGAGTAGCGCCTCAAGCTGTTTGATGTGTTGACTCACCGCAGGTTGGCTAATCCCGAGCGCGATAGCTGCTTGCCTCGTTGATCCGGCCCGCAGCACCGCGCGAAAGACCTGCAATTGTCGGAGCTTCAGGCCGCTCTGCAGCAACTCCATTTCTTTGACCGCCACTCCTACTTTTTCTCAAGCCTGCCGTCTGGGACGAGCTCGAAAATTAATCACGGCCCCGTTCCCTCCAAGCTCGTTTGTAGAGAATACTCCGTGGTGAAATACTCTTCAAGGCGCTGCTCTCGGATACATGGAAATCCGAGAGGTGTTTGCGAGAAACCTAAGAACCTTGCGGCAGGCCAAAGGCCTGTCACAGGAAGAACTTGCACACCAGGCTGGGCTCGATCGGACCTATATCAGTGCTTTGGAACGAAACGTCTACAACGCCAGCATCGATGTCGTTGATCGGCTGGCTGAAGTGCTGGGCGTGGATGCAACAGAATTACTGAAACGACCCAAAGCAGAGCTCGGGAGATCGAAGTCTGGGCCAGGCGAATAACAGGTCAAAGTGTTCTGCTGGCTTAGGTCACAACATCTAAGCAGACTCCAACGCTGCCATCGCGATCCGGTCGCGCCTGACAATCGGCTCTATGCTGGGCGTGTATAACCGCCCGTTATAGCAAAATTTCTGGAAATTATAGATTGATAAAAAAGTGCTGGCCGATAGCATAGAGAAAATCTGCAAAATTGTTGGCGGGTTTCCATAAATTAAATTCGCAGCCATAGGCGATAAACCGAAGGTGCCGCGCTGAAAGAAGCGCCGTACATTGCGGAGTTGCGAGCTGGTGGACGAACTCAATGCACGGTTTTACTGCTCAGTTTGCTACCGCCTTTATGGTTACGGTCAGTCTCGGCCTTGTTAGCGGGTCTCTTGGCACGGTGATTGGGCTGCTGTTGGCCATGTCGAAGAGCTCTCCGGCTTCCCGTTTCAAGGCTGCGGTGACGGCCTACACGACGGTCGTTCGCGGTGTTCCAGAACTCCTCATCATCCTGCTCATCTACTTCGGGGGGACCACCCTTGCCAGCAAGATCGCCGGCCGATATGTGGAAGTGAATGCCTTTACCGCTGGGGTAATTGCGCTCACGGTTGTCTTCAGCGGCTATGCCACTGAAGTCTTCCGTGGGGCGATTGCGGCCGTCCCTGCGGGACAGACTGAGGCGGCGAAGTCGCTGGGATTAAATGCTTGGCAGCGGTGGGCCTTTATCATTGGCCCGCAGATGCTGCGACTGGCCTTGCCCGCCTATGGCAATCTTTGGATATCGCTCTTCAAGGATACCGCCCTGGTCTCGATCGTCGGCCTGACCGACATCATGCGTGTTGCCTATGTGGGCGCTGGATCGCTGCGCGCGCCGTTGGCATTCTATCTAGCGGCATCCGCGCTTTATCTCTCTCTGACGACGTTCACCTTGCTGTCGATCCGCTTGGCGGAGCGGCGCTACCCCGCTCTTGGTCGATAGGGGCGCTCCGCGATGAACCTCAGCTTGATGTTCGAGGCCATGATGGTGCTGCCGTCGGGTGTTGGCCTCACCCTGACCCTGACGGTCCTGTCGCTGGCAGCGGGCTTCATGTTGTCAGTTCCCCTGGCCTTTGCCCGCGCGTTTGGTCGGCCCGGCCTGTCTCTCGCAGTGCTGGCCTACACCTATGTCATTCGCGGAACGCCCATGCTCGTACAGCTCTTCCTGCTCTATTACGGCCTGGGCCAGATCGAAGCCGTTCGAGCGAGCGTCTTTTGGGTTGTCCTGCGCGATCCGTTCTGGTGCGCCTTGCTTGCTTTTTCACTGAACAGCGCAGCGCACACGACCGAAATTCTATGCCGGGGCCTCCAGTCCGTGCCGAAGGGCGTCGTGGAGGCCGCCGTAGCGCTTGGCCTGAAACGCATCCAAATCGCTCGCCTTGTCACTTTCCCGATCGCTTTCAGGATATCGCTCCCGGCTTACGGAAACGAGGTGGTGGGGATGATCAAGGGCTCGTCCCTGGCGAGCACCGTAACGCTGCTCGAGATAACCGGCATGGCGCGACAACTCGTGTCGTCCACGTTCGCACCCTACGAGGTCTTTATTGTTGCTGGAGCGATCTATCTGGCGCTCACGACACTCGCTGTGAAAGCGACCCAGTTTCTGGAACGTCGACTTTCCTCCGGCGACCATTCAAAGCAACGACGCAAGGCGCGGTTCCGACCGGCCTTGCCGAGACACCGGATCACCACGCCAGTGCCGTGACGCCGCAGCTTTGCGGCTGCCTTCCCACCGACCCAAACAAATGAGGTGCCTCATGCGCATTCGTCTAGCCGTTGCCGTTTCCATCGCCGGCTTGATTGCAGCAATCCCAGCCCGGGCCGGGACTGAAAGAACGATATCGATCGCCACCGAAGGCGCATCGCCGCCCTGGGACGGGACCGATGAGAACGGCAAACTTTACGGGTTCGATGTCGATGTCGGTCTCGAACTGTGCAATCGCATGAAGGTCAAATGCAGCTTCGTCGCACAGGATTGGGACGGGATCATTCCCGCACTGCTGGTCGGCAAGTACGACGTCATCATGTCCGGCATGGCCATCACCGACAAGCGCAAGCAGCAGATCGCCTTCTCGATCCCCTACGCCAGCGGCTTCAACCAATTCGTCGTGCGCAAGGAGCTTGGGCTCGATGCCGGCGACACCAAGGAACAGGTCAATCTCTCGACCATGGGTGACAAGCAGAAGACGACTATTGAGCGTGTCAGATCGACGCTAAGCGGCAAAGCCATTGGTGTCCTTCGTTCATCCAACTCGGAGGCTGTTGTAAAGCAGCTCCTCGGCGATGTCGTGAGCATTCGCAGCTATGACAGCCTCGACAATTTGAAGCTCGATCTTGCTGCCGGGCGCGTCGACGGCGGTCTGGCTGACTATTTCACATGGCGCGACTTCCTGGAGACTCCTGATGGTTCCAGTGCCGAGTTCTTCGGTCCGGAACTCAAGGGTGGTCTTTGGGGGCCGGGCGTCGGCGCCGGCATGCGCAAGGACGATACCGAGCTGGTCAACAAGTTCAACGCGGCGATCGAGGCGGCAACCAGGGACGGAACAATCAAGGCGCTGAGCCTGAAGTGGTTCAAGGCCGATATCGCCCCAGCCGTATCGAAGTAGCTGGAACACCGGTTCCGCTTCGATCTGGCGCTCAAAGCGTGTCAGCCCCACACCTTTATAATCCACAGAGCGAGTTCAATGAGAGACCCTTTTTGCGCGGTCGTCACCGGCCAATCGTTGATCACGCATGACATCCGTCATGTCCAAGCCGAGCGGTTCCCCGAGATCGGACGCTTCCTCCAACAAGGTGACGTCGTCTTTACCAATTTCGAATCGACGATCCTCGGCCAACATGGCGGTTGGCCGACCAAAGGCAAATACTTCGGTTACTCCAGGCCAGAGATGCTCGACGCCTTGCAAGACATCGGCTTCAACGCGCTTGCCTTGGCGAACAACCACGCATTTGACCTCGGCCCTTGCGGCATCCAGTCCACGCTGGAGGAAGTTGAGGCGCGGGGGTTCCTGCACGCTGGGATCGGCATCGACGAAACACATGCTGCGAAGCTCGGCCGGCGCCATCTGGGTAATCGACAGGTTTCTCTGCTTGCGGTCGATGCAGGCCCTGGCCCGGCCAACATGTATGCAGCAAACCGTACCCCTTCCCGACCGGCTCGTCCTGGCGTCAACCGGCTGACCACAGTGCGCAAGATTGCGGTGCCGGACGGGCATTTCCGGAGACTGGCTAGGCTTGGCGACCACTTGCAAAGTTCGCACTTCGAACTGACCAACTATGCGCAGCCGGACGATCCCCCTGAAGTGGCGGGCCAGGAGATCAATTTCTACGGCACCGTATTCTCTCAGGCAGCCGACTTCGGTCGCCTGATCGAGATAGACCCGCAAAGCGCGGAGATACATTTGCGCGCCATCGGGCAGGCGGCCTCGCAAGGCGACTTCGTCATTGCCTATCTGCACCACCATCATTGGGAACCCGGTTGGCAGGATGTGCCGCGCTGGGTGCAGGCCTTTGCCCGGATGTGCGTCGACGCCGGCGCTGACCTCTTCGTCAGCCACGGCGCCCCCGTGCTCCAGGCAGTGGAAATCTACAACGGCTCGCCGATCTTTTATGGTCTCGGCAATTTTCTCTTCCACGTCCATCCCGACGAGGACGAATGGAGTCCGCCGGAAGTGTGGCAAAGCATTGTCGCAGCATGTCGTTACGATGCAAGCGGATGCCTCCAAACGATAGACCTTCTGCCCGTCGTGATTGGTGGAGGAGATCAGGCTGTCGGATCCGGAACAGGTAGATTGGTTCCAGTCGCCGCCACCGGAAATGTAGCGCGAGATATTCTCGACGGTTTCGCGATCCGCTCTCGGACCTTTGGCACCGCAATCGCAATTTCCGGATATTCCGGCACCATCGTTGTGCCGCCTGCGCGCAAATTCCGCTGAAGATCGACACCAACCAGTTCCGCCTGCGACGATCCTTTAGCCGAGAATGGCTTCGTGGAGCATCGAAAGCATTGTCGAAGCCGAAACGCTCGAGACCAGCGCCAAAGATCGGGCGCGACCCTCACCCGGTCGATCTTCATGTCGGCAGACAGATCGCGACTGTTCGCGTGCAGTCGGACGTATCGCAGGCTCAGCTTGCCCGATCGATAGGTATCAGCTGTCAACAGCTCCAAAAATACGAGAATGCAACAAACCGCGTAAGTGCGTCCATGATCTACGAGATCGGCAAGTCACTGGGCGTGCCGGTTAGCCGTTTCTTCGAAGGCCTGCCGCAGTATGGGGGGAGGGATCATGAACCTTCACAGCTGCCGGTCGATCGGATTGGCTTCATTGCCAGCCCGGAAGGTCGGCGCCTTATCGAACGTCTCATTCAACTGTCTCCGCGGGTGCGAGCCCGCGTATCTGCTCTGATCGCCGCGGTCGGGGAAGAGTTGAGTGTCCCTCAATGCGATGAAAAGCAACGAGACGGCCGGCGAACAGGCGCCGGCTAAACGCAAGATGTTGCGTGGGGAGCCAGTTCGATCGAACCTGTTGCAGGGCAGCACCCATGACGCCGTCACTTCCCCGGCATCGAGCTCTTCGCGGTTCCGGGTATCTATTGCCGCGGTCGGCTGGGCATCCCAATGATAGGCTCAACGTCAATGGCGGGGCAATTTCTATTGGACATCCCTATGCTTGTCGGGCGCGCGACTCGTCGGTCGCGCACTATTGAGGCCCGGCGACGCAATGTGAAATACGTTGCCGTGACCATGTGCGTTGGCGGCGACATGGGCGCTGCCGGCCTTTTCGAAGTCTGCCGGCCCCCATGACCACGTGCGTGCGCGTGGGCCCAGGTAAGGCTGCCTGCCTGTCATTTGAGTAAGGGTTTCGCCGAATGTAACGGCCTGTTGTTGTCATCCATTCTGCCGTCTTGAGACGGTAGAGAACGTCGCGCGGGAGGCTCCCCGGTCTGGAGCTTTTCACTGCTGCGATACTTGCAGGGCACCTTACGCCCATCGACCCGACGCGCACAGATGTCGGTTATTCGCCCATGTGGGCAGATGGCGCCGCATCGCGCCGCTTGTGAACGTCGTCGACCCGCTCCGCGGCTATTAGTCTCGCGGCATTGCAAATAGATCCCAGGCGTTTGCGAATAGTCTTCGTCCCTGTAGCATTCGACCTGTCGTGGAGAGACATTCATCGCCGCGCTCGCTCTTTTCTAGCCTATTCCGCCGCCGCGGGCCGAGGTTTCGCCCCGCTCGAAACGGTTCTGCCAGTGTCTCGGCGCCACAACGGGTCCGTCTTCGACCGGCGACGATTTGCTGCCCGTAGCGCCGGGGTATTCTCAATGAGGTTGCGGCACAGGACGCCTGTGGCGCGAACATATTGTTCCCTGCGGCCCTTCCGGGTCCGGGAAGGTCGACTCGCATCCGCTGCATCAGCACAATCCGATTGGGAATTTACGCGAGGGATTTTTCAGCTGTCCGCCTTCTCCCGAACGGATCGCGATAGAGGCAGTCCTCTACCACCACTCCGGGAATATTGTACGCGCCGCCGTCGCCAACCGTGGGATTTCCGCATCGGGGACGGAAGAGTATGGCCACAACAGGCGTGGACCGATATTGCCCCAGCCGCCGGCCGCAGCCATCGCCTTGTCCAGCGCGGCGTCGCTGACCTGATAGCGCACTCGGAAGGGCAATACATGATCGGTCAGAAACGCCTGGATGCGTGCCTGGATCTCCGCAGCATTCGATGCACCGCTCACTATATGCCGCCACCACGATAACGCCCCCTTTGGACTGAGGCAGGCAACGTTGGAATAGCTGCCGTGAGCGCCTTGAGCATATCCTGTCGCCAGCGTGTGGCCCGGCACGAATACCGAGAAGCCGGGCAGGAGGCGTCGCATCTCATCGAACCAGGCTGCGTCGCCTCCCGGTAGCTTGGCGCCGATCAATGTCGGCACTTCTTCGCGAAGGCGCGCGATACCCTGCAGCGTGAGCCGTCGTTTCGCATGCGGCGGGCTGTAGAGGACAAGGGGGAGGCTTGGCGCCGTCTCGGCGAGGCCCTCAGCGAAGCGCCTAATCTCATCGTCGCTCGGCGGCCACCAGTCGGGCAGGGTGAACTGCACGGCGGAAGGTGACTGCTCCACTACGCGCCGCAGACGCTCGCGCGCTACGCGCGCATTGGACTGGCTGATGCCTATCTGGAAAGGAACGCCGGCACGATCTGCCTCCTGCGCGACCAACGCGTTCAGTGTGTCGAACTCGTCCTCGGTCTGACAGTGGAACTCGCATGCCGTGCCGTTCGAATAGATGCCGTCGACGCTGGAAGCGCACAGGCTGGCAATGGTTTCGCGCGTCGCGCTCCAGTCGATCTCGCCATCTTGGCCGATAGCAAGCAGGACGGCGCCCCAGATGCCCCGCGGCGCGTTGGCAGGCAGGGCGGCGAGATGGTCAGGCAAGTTCTTCCTCCCTGCGGCTTTCGTTCGACCGGTATGCAGCCTCGATGATGGCGATGATCTTGCGGCTGTAGTCGCCGGTCACGGTGACCGGCGCGTCGTTCAGGATCGCGTCGCGCATATGCGTCCATTCGCGGATTACGGCATTGTGCATCCAGTTTGGCTCGAATGAGTTCGGCAGATCGGTCCATCGGGCGCCACGACCGAGCGAGGTGCCCCGGTCCATGTCGATCCTGAGCGTTCCACGCTCGCAGATCAGATCCATTGCAAAGCTGGCGGCGCCGTCGCGATAGCCGACGCTTTGGACCTGACCGATGCCGCCGCCTGCGAAGCGGAGGCTGAGCATCGAGGCATCGTCCGCCTCCTGGTCATGGAATTTGGCACCGAGCATGGCGCCGACCGAGACGACGTCGTCATCCATCAACCAGACCAGACGGTCGAGCGCGTGAATGCCCGCGGTCATGAGCATTCCGCCGCCGGTCCCATAGCGGAGATGCCAATCCTGCCGGTTCTGCTCCATCCACAACTTGATCATCCAGCTTGAAGCGATCAGCGGGCGGCCGAGCGAGCCCTCGGCGAGCGCCTCCTTTGCCGTCATGCAAGGGCGCGAGAAGTGCATCAGATGGCCGACCATCAGCTTGACGCCTTTCGCCGCGACCGCCGCATTGATCGCGTCGCAGGCAGCGGCGGTCGGAGCCATCGGCTTCTCCAGCAGGATGTGCTTCCCGGCCTGAGCCGCGCCGATCGCCATCTCCGTGTGCAGATGGTGCGGCGTGGCGATAAGAACGGCATCGACATCCCTGTCATCGATGAGCGCGCGCCAGTCCCTGTAGCCGCGGCCGCCGTGCTCGGCGGTGAAGGCGCCAAGCGCGGGCTCGTCGTTGCGGCATGCCGCGACAAGGCGGACGCCATCTACCTTCTCGATCGCATGCGCGTGCGCGGCGCCAAAATGCCCGGCGCCGATAATCCCAACTCCAATCATTCTCTTCCCTTGCGGTAAGCGGTATCGATCAGCGACATTGCCGCGACGTAGTCATTGAGACAGATGGTCGCCGGCTCGTTTCGCGCCAGCCGGTCGAAAGTGTCGCGCATGCAGAGGCGATAGCGCGTCGCCGGCGGTTCCGGCGTGAGTTCCGTGCCCGCCCCATCATCGAGGCTGGCCGAGATCGCCTTGTCGCCGTGATCAATCAAAGTCGCGTTGGCGCTGACGATGCGCCATTCGAAATCACCGCCGGGGCGCATGGATGCAAAGGTATAGCCCGCCTCGACGGTGAACATCGCGCCGGCCTCATCTTCGAACACCAGCAGCGCATAGTCTTCGACAGGTGAATTGTGGATGCGGTTGCCCACGCATGCCGTTCTCAGCCTGAGGCGGCCGGTTGCAAGGTCGAGCGCGGCGTCGATGCCGTGGATGCCCAGATTGCGCAGCGCGCCGCCACCGCCGATTTCAGGGTCGACCATCCAGGCCACTCCATCCTGCGCATATCGTTGAGGCGGGCCGTTGACGATCCGAAAATGGCCATGCGCGATCGTGCCGGCGCGCCCCTGCTGCTGCAGCTTCCGGAATGCGACCACCGCCGGCCCGAAACGGTTGGGGAAGGGCACGCTCACGAAGGCATTTCGTCGCCGGGTCAGTTCGAGCAGCTCCGACAAGATTTCGGTGCTGCTTGCCGCCGGCTTCTCAAGGATCAGCGGAATGCCTGCGTCGATGATCCGACGCGCTCGCCCCGGTACGCTGCGGGGATGTCCCATCAGAAGAATGACGCCGGCTCCGGCAGCGAGCACATCGTCGAAGCGATCGATCGAGCGCAGCGAATTCGACCGCGCAAACATCTTTGCGTGTTGTTGATCCTCGTCCCAAACGCCGATGATTTCGCCGCCGGCGGCACGGGCAGCGTCCAGGTGCATTCCGGCGTGCCAGTGGCTCGAACCGGCAAGGATGATCTTCATGTGCAGGCGCTTTCCTTTACTGCTTGCAGGATATCCTACAAGTCGCTATCAGTACAAGCCGACAGCGCTCATTTCGTGGAAGCATGCGGAAATGGCCAAGGAGGAAGGACCAAACGTGCAGGCGATGAAGTCGCTCGAGCCACTCAACCGCCCGCCCTTGCTGCATGTCACGGTGCAGGAGAGCCTCAGGAGCTACATCGAGGCGAACAGGCTCAAGGCTGGGGACGCGCTGCCGCCGGAAACATTCCTCGCCCAGCAGCTCGGTGTCGGACGCAACTCCGTTCGTGAAGCCATCAAGGCGCTGGAGTCGATCGGCATCTTGGAGACGCGCCGGGGCATCGGCGTCTTCGTCAAGGAGTTCTCCTTCAAGCCGCTGCTCGACAATCTCGCTTATGGCTTGCAAGACTCGCTGCGCGACGTCGAGGAGCTCCGCGAAATGCGGCGCGTGCTTGAGACAGGGCTCATCGGCAAGACGGTCGAGATGATCAGCGCCGAGGACATCGCAGCTCTGCGCGGCTTGACCGAGGAAATGCGCCGGCGCGCCGAGAGAAACGAAAGCTTCGCCGCCGAGGACCAGCAGTTCCACCAGGCGCTGTTCCGTTGCCAGAACAACCGCATGCTGAGCGCGCTGATCAACATCTTCTGGATCGCGTTCAACAAGGCATCAAACTTCGCGAACCTGGACAATCCGACGCCGCTCGCCACCTGGCGGGACCATCACGAGATCGTCGAGGCCGTGGCGGCCAAGGATGTCGAGCGCGCGCGCCAGCGCCTCGACGATCACTATCGAGGAATCCAGCAAGTCATAGCCAAAAACCGAAACACGTGAAAACGCCAAGGGAGGAAATCATGGGCATAAGTAGAACCGCACGTCGTCTGGCCCTTGCCGGGCTGCTGATCGCCGGCACCGCTTTCGCCACGGTCGCCGAGGCACAGTCCGGCAAGACCATCACCGGCGGCTTCGATGTCGGCCCGGGCGGCCTGCCCAAGAATTTCAACCCGCTCGTGTCGACCGCCGGCTTCACCTGGCTCAGCACCTATTTCGAGCCGCTGGTCGTCTGGAACGCCGAGCTGACCGAGCTAAAAGGCAGTCTTGCCAAGGACTGGAAGGTCAGCGACGACCAGCTGACCTATACATTCAACCTTGCCAAGGAGACCTGGCACGACGGCAAGCCCTTCACCTCCAAGGACGTGAAATTCACATTCGATCTTGCGAGGAACAAGGCGTCGGGCAGCCTGTTTGCCGCCCGCCTGGGCGATATCCAATCGGTCGAGACGCCGGACGACCGCACGGTGGTGATCAAGCTGTCGAAGCCCAATGGCTCCTTCCTCGCCGTCATCACCCAGGTGCTGATCCTGCCCGAGCACGCACTTGCCGGCATCGCGCCCGAACAGCTGGCCAACAGCAAATGGTGGTCGACGACGCCGGTCGGAACCGGTCCGTTCAAATTCAAGCAATATGTGACGGACCAGTATGTCGAGCTCTCCGCGGATGACGACTACCGCGGCGGCAAGCCCAAGGTCGACACGCTCATCAACCGCTATTTCGAGAATCCGGCGGCGGCCGTCGCCGCGCTTCGTGCCGGCGAAATCCAGTTCACCTATGTCGAGTCGGACGACGCCGCCACATTCAAGAACGACAGCAACTTCACGCTGATCGAAGGTGGCTCCTACGTGGTCAACTACATCGGCCTCAACCAGAAGGTGGACCTTTTCAAGGACCTGAAGGTACGCCAGGCAATCATGTATGCGATCGATCGCAATGCGATCGTCGAGAGCCTCTATGGCGGTGCCGCCAAGGTCGCGAACTGCGGCTACGTCGCGCCGCATCTGGTGCCGGAAGGGCTGGAGCCCTACGCCTACGATCCGGAAAAGGCCAAGGCGCTGCTCGCCGAGGCCGGGTGGGACAAGATCAACGGCGACAAGCCGATCACCTTGCTGACCTATTACGGCTCGCCGCAGGCAGCCAACGTCATGGCGGCCATCCAATCGATGCTCGCCCAGGTCGGCGTCAACATCGTGCCGCGCGTCGTCGACACGCCCACCTATAACGGCATCGTCTATAAGCAAGGCACGCCGGACTGGAATGCGTTTCCGATGATCTATGCCGGTCTGCAGAATGGTCCGAATCCGGCGGGGCTCAATCCTGGCCTCAACAAGTCGCAGCTTCCCCCGGCGGGCTTCAACACCATGCGCATCGAATTCGACGATCTGAGCGCAGCGTTTGATGCCGCTCTCGGGCAGACCGATCCGGCCAAGGTCAACGCCTCCTGGCAGGATGTCTGCAAGGCGATGAACAAGGACCTGCCCTGGGCGACCTTGTGGGTAGCAAACCGCTACGGCGTCGCTTCCAAGAAATTGAAGGATTTCGTGTGGACGCCGGCTCCGGCGGGCGGCCCCTATGCGGCCCATCCCGAACTCTGGGACATCCAGTGAAATAGATAACTTCGCCATTCGGCCGAGGCCGGCATCACCGTGGTGCCGGCCTGGTCAGTCGCCAGACGTGAAAGCCATGCTGAGCTTCATCGCCCGCCGCAGCGCCGCAGGATTGTTGATGGTGCTCGCACTGAGTGTCCTGATCTTCCTCCTGCTGCGGCTCGCGCCCGGCGATCCGATCGACGCCTACATCAATCCGTCGGTGCCATTGTCGCCGCAAGATCTGGAGGCACTGCGGTTGCGCCTCAGCCTCGACCAGCCATTGCCGATCCAGTATCTCGGCTGGCTTCGCGCCGCCCTGTCGGGAGATTTCGGCTATTCGATCCAGCGGAGCGGCGTTGCGGTGCTTCCGCTAGTGCTGGGACGCGTCGGTCCGACGGTGCTTCTCATGGGGACCGGCCTCGCAATAGCGATTGTCGTCGGAATTGCCGGTGGCATCGTCAGCGCTGTTCGACGCAACGCAGGGCCCGACATTTCCCTTTCGGTGCTGTCGTTTGTCGGCATTTCCAGTCCGGCGTTCCTGACCGCGTTGCTGGGCCTGTATTTCTTCTCGGTTCTGCTGCGCTGGGCTCCATCCGGCGGCATGCAGACGCCCGGGACGCCATTCTCGGTATTTGACGTGCTTACACATCTCATTCTTCCCGCCTGCCTGCTGTCGATCGGCCATGCGGCCATGATCATGCGGTACATGCGTTCCTCGCTGCTTGAGGTTCTCGGTCAGGATTATGTGCGCACGGCGCGGGCCAAGGGCGTGCGCGAGTTTTGGGTGATCATGAAACATGCGACGCGCAACGCCCTGCTTCCCGTGATCACCTTGATCGGCTCGACCATCGGCATCGCGGTGGGCGGGGCGATCTTTCTCGAGAGCGTCTTCAACTGGCCGGGCATGGGGCTTTTGCTGGTGAACGCCGTCGGCACCCGCGACTATCCGGTCATCATGGGCGCGACCCTGGTGGTGGGCGCCTGCGTCATCCTCGTTAATCTTCTCACCGACATCGCCTATGCGTTTGTCGACCCGCGCGTTCGGGTGTCGTGATGGCCCTGACCACAAGCATGGGAGAGGGAGTGCCACGGACAAAAGGTCCACTGCGTCGCGCATTTGGCCGCTTCATCGCAAACCGTGCGGCACGCGCCGGCCTCGTTATCCTGATCCCGATCCTGCTTGCAGTCTCGACCTATCACCTGTGGTGGCCGATCGGGCCGAACGCAATCGATCTCAGGGCAATGAACAAGGGCCCGTCGACTGCGCATTGGCTGGGCAGCGACGGGGTCGGCCGTGACGTCATGGCCCGTGTCCTGCAGGGCGGCCGCATCTCCCTGATCGTTGCTGTGGGTTCGGTCGCAATCTCGACAGTCATTGGCTTTCTGGTCGGTGCGATCGCAAGTTTCGGCGGCCGGGTGGTCGACAGCACCGTCATGCGCCTCGTCGATCTCGCAATGACCTCGCCGCCGGTGATCTTTCTCCTGGTGCTCGCCTCGATCGCGGGGACGGGGATCATGCCGACCATTCTCGTCATCTCACTGCTGTCTTGGCCGGTGCTCTCGCGCATGGTCCGCGCGCGCCTCATGGAGTTGCGCGAACGCGATTTCGTCGTCGCGGCGCGCGGGATGGGCGCGCGCATGCCGCACCTCCTGTTACGCCATGGCTTGCCGAACTCGATCGACATACTGGTCGTCTACGCCACCTTGCAGATCGCCAACGCGATCCTGCTGGAGGCAGGCCTCTCCTTCCTTGGGCTCGGCATACCGCCGCCCGAGGCCAGTTGGGGCAACATGCTCAACCTCGCCCGCTCGACCATCGTGCTGGAGCAGTATCCCTGGCAATGGATGTTTCCCGGCGCGGCCCTCGTGCTCACCGTTCTGGCCATCAACTTCATCGGCGACGGCCTGCGCGACGCCTTCGACCCCAGATCCGATCTCAACTGACCAAAAGGTTCAAAATGCCTCTCTTTACTGGCGTCGTGCCACCCGTCGTCACCCCGCTCAATCCCGATTTCAGCGTCGATTTCCCGTCCTTCACACGGGGTGTCGAAAATCTCCTGGATGGTGGCGTGCACGGCCTGTTCGTGCTCGGCTCGACCAGCGAGGTTGTGTTCCACGATGAAACCGCCCGCCAGGCGATCGTCGAGCATGCGGTCAAGGCCAACAACGGGCGAGTGCCTCTCTTCGTCGGCGTCATCGACCCGACGACAGATCGCGTCATCAAGCATTCCCGGATCGCCAAGGCGGCCGGTGCCGATGCCATCGTCGTCACCGCGCCGTTCTACACACGGACCAGCCAGCCCGAAATCATCGACCACTTCCGCTACATCAAGGATGCGGTCGATATCCCGATCATAGCCTATGACATTCCGGTCTGCGTCCACGTCAAGCTGGAGCGCAAGACGATCGTGACCATGGCCAGGGAAGGGATCGTGGCCGGATTGAAGGACTCCAGCGGCGACGACGGCAATCTCCGCTACGTGCTACAGGATATGGCCAGCGATCGCAGCTTCTTCGGCATGACCGGGTCGGAGATCATGGTCGACACCGCGCTGTCGATGGGCTCCCATGGCGTTGTTCCGGGGCTCGCCAATGTCGACCCGCGTGGCTACGTCAAGCTCTGGAACCTCTTGCAGGCGGGTGACCACAAGGCTGCTCGGGCCGAACAGGAGCGCCTCTTGAAGCTTTTCGAGATCGTGACGATCTCGCTTGGCCGCACAAGCGCCGGCTCGGCCGGCGTCGGCGCCTTCAAGTCGGCGATGCGCAGCCTGGGGATCATCGCCTCGCACACGATGGCGCGCCCGCAGCGCACGTTGAATGACGAAGAGGCGGCGAAGATCGACGTCATCCTGCGCGACGTCGGATTGCTTGGCTGAAGTCGTGGGCGCGCCTACCCTCGCCGTCTCCGGCCTGCGCGCCGCCTTCCGCATCGCCGGACGCGAGATCGCCGCCATCCAGGATGTCGGCCTGACGATCGCGCCGGGCGAAACCGTCGCGCTCGTCGGCGAGTCAGGATCCGGCAAGTCGGTGACGAGCCTGTCGATCATGGGCCTGCTTCCGCGGCGCGTCGGCAAGATCGTCGAGGGATCGATCAGGCTCAGGCGCAAGGACGGCACCGAAACTGAACTGACCACACTCGATGCCGGAGGGTTGCGACGCATCAGGGGAAACGACATCGGCATGGTGTTCCAGGAGCCGATGACCAGCCTCAACCCGGTCTTCACGGTCGGCGAGCAGATCGCGGAGCCGATCCGCGTCCATCTTGGCAAATCGCGACGCGAGGCTGCGCTGGATGCCGTGCGACTGCTGGTGCAGGTCGGCATCCAGGATCCCGAACGGCGGGCGCTCCAATATCCGCACGAGTTGTCGGGCGGCATGCGCCAGCGCGTGACAATCGCCATGGCGCTTGCCTGCGACCCGACGCTGCTCATTGCCGACGAGCCGACGACGGCGCTCGACGTGACCATCCAGGCACAGATCCTGGAGCTTCTGCAAAAGCTGCAGGTCGAGCGCGGCATGAGCATTCTTTTCGTCACCCACAATCTCGGCGTCGCGGCCGAGATCGCCGACCGGGTCGCCGTCATGTACGCCGGACGCATTGTCGAATCCGGACTGGTGGCGGAGGTGTTTTCGCATCCGCGTCACCCGTATACGGCCGGCCTTATACGCTCGGCGCCGCGCCTCGGCGAGGCGACCGCGCTGAAGGCCGCCGGCACTCCGCTGCCCACCATCGCCGGCAATGTTCCCTCGCTGGCCATGCTGCCGAAGGGCTGTGCCTTCGCGCCACGCTGCAGCATGGCGATCGATGCCTGCCGGACCGCCGTGCCGCCGCTCCATCAGGTGCCGCCGAGCCAGGAGAGCCGGTGTCTCAGATGGGAGGAGCTCTAGCGATGCCGGCCCCCTATCTTTCTGTCCGCAACCTGACCAAGCACTTCGCGCCCCAAGCCTTTTCACGTGGTCCGGTGGTCAAGGCACTTCAGGATGTTTCATTTGATATCGGGCGTGGCGAAGTCGTCGGGCTCGTCGGCGAATCCGGCTCCGGCAAGACAACGATTGGTCGCTCGGTGCTCCGACTCATCGAGCCGACCTCAGGCGAGATCAGATTCGAGGGGGCCGACATCACCAAGCTCGGCGCGACCGAGTTGCGCCGACAACGGCGCAAAATGCAGTACATTTTCCAGGATCCTTTCGCCAGCCTCTCGCCTCGCATGACGATCGGACAGATCCTGACCGAAGGGCTCGATATCCAGGGCATCGGCAGCAAGGCCGAGCGGCGCGCGCGAGCGAAGGAGGCTCTCCTAGCGGTGGAGCTGCCCGCGGACGCGTTCGACCGCTATGCGCACGAATTCTCCGGCGGTCAGCGGCAGCGCATCGGCATTGCCCGCGCTCTCACGCTCGAGCCGGAATTCATCGTCGCCGACGAGCCGGTATCGGCGCTCGACGTCTCGATCCAGGCGCAAGTCGTCAATCTCCTGCACGACCTCAAGCTTCGCCTTGGTCTGACGATGCTGTTCATCTCGCATGACCTCGCCGTGGTCGAATATATCTGCGACACGGTCGTGGTGCTCTATCTCGGGCGGATCATGGAAGTGGCCCCGGCCGCTGAGCTCTATGCGAGACCGCGACATCCCTACACGCGGGCTCTGCTCTCCGCGATCCCCTCGCTCGACACCGCCGTCAAACGGCAGCGACAGGTTCTCAAAGGCGACATACCGAGCCCGGCAAATCCGCCGTCGGGCTGCGTTTTCCGCACACGTTGTCCGTACGCCATCGATGGCTGCGCAGTCGCGGCGCCCGTCTTGACTGAGGTCGTTCCCCGGCACCTAAAGGCTTGCATCCGCGACGACATCGAGTGAAGCGAGGGAAGCAGGCCGCGCCCGCCGAGCATGAACCCGATTGCAATCGCGTCAAGTGCCTCGTAATTCGTTCAAGCGCTTTGGCGAGCGGCGTCTGGCGGCCTATCGTTCGCGCGAGGGCACGACATTCGCGCCTTTTCGGACGAACTGGCCGACAAGCACTGGCAGCTTGCCGAGATCGAACAGTTCTGGGGCGCGACGTCGATGGTGTTAGGCCCGAGGAACCGCGGGCAGCGCCCACCTAGCTCAACCGATCCGGTGCTCGTCGTCGATCAGTTCGAGTGAGGATGGGCAGTGTCATCCCATCGCCATAGAACGCGATTCAAGTAGCCGATTACGGCGCCCTTGGCGAAGTTCGGCACGAGCAGGCCATTATAGCCATGCGCGACGAGCTCGCGGGCACTTGGTGTGTATGTCCATAGCCATGGTCTCTCATCTGATCGCGCCATGTCGGGTCGGCGAGGGCCTAAGTCCATTGCGGCAAGAACAGTGGCATCGCCCGCATCCGTCGCGCCATCTTGACAGAGGGTAGACCCCATAAAAGTGAGAGTTTGCTGTGATTGGTCCTCCCAAGCGTCGCTACGCCTATTGGGACCGGCCGACGGAACGAACGGTACGCGTCCTGAATTTCTGGAGGATGCAACTGTCGCCATCTCTTCCATGACGCTTCTCGTCCAGCCGCGCCTGGTGAACGAGCCGTTTTCTGACCCGGGACTGCTTCTCGACTTCCGCTTCGGCGACAGGGCAGTCCTGTTTGACCTCGGCGATCTGTCGGCGCTTTCGCCACGTGAGATCCTTCGGGTTTCGCACGTGTTCGTGTCGCACATGCACATGGATCACTTCAGCGGGTTCGATCGTGTGCTCGGGGTGTCGCTCTATCGTGACAAGCAGGTCCATATCATCGGTCCGCCCGGACTGGCCGATGCCGTTGAGGCCAAGCTGAGGGCTTACACGTGGAACCTCCTCAATGAGCGTTCGCAGGACTTTACGATCTTCGCCTCTGACTGGACAGAAGAAGGCTTTGCCACCGCAGCCGCCTTCCGGGCGCGCAGGGCTTTCGCGCGGGAGGACTGGCAGAACCCGGGCACTCAGTTCCCCCTGGACGATCCGGAGTTCGTGATCGAAGCAGTTACGCTCGATCACGGTATTCCTTGCTTGGCCTTTGCCTTCCAGGAAAAACTGCGGGTGAACGTGCACAGGTCGCGTCTGGACGAACTTGGTCTTCCCGTCGGACCGTGGCTCACAAACGCCAAGCGGGCGGTGCGACGCGGCTCCGATGCGGCTACCGAGTTCACGCCGAGTGCGGGCAAGAAGATGACGCTTGGGGAACTGCTGCGGGCTCAGGCACTGGTCTGTGCGCCTGGCCAACGCATCGCCTATGCAACCGATTTAGCCTTCGGTCCGCAGAACGTCGCACGTCTCGCCAACTTGGCGCGCGGCGCCGATCAGCTTTTCATTGAAGCCGGGTTCCTGGAGGAAGACCGAGACCTCGCAGCGTCGAAGAAGCATCTGACCGCCGCGCAGGCAGGCGCGATCGCCAGGCAGGCCGGCGTGATCGCCGCCCACCAGATGCATCTTTCGCCGCGGTATCTCGGACGCGAAGACGAGCTGCGGGCCGAATTCGAAGCTGGATTTTTCGGAGCTTCCGTTACAGCGAGATAAGGCTCGCCCCCTCGTGAGGCCCAGCACGGTAGGAGCAAGTTAGCGCCTGCGAACTGGATGCACCTTCGGTGACGCGCGAGTCGATGGCGGCAGCGAAGCCTGCATCCATCTCGTTGATGAAAATGCCCGCCGCCCATTGCCGCAACAGGAAGAGCTGCGTGTCGGTCAGACGCAGGAACTTGCTCACTGCATGTTGGTGATCGGGTTGTCGCCGGCAGGCAGCGGCATCAGCGGCAGGTGATAGGTGCGCGCCGCTGGATTGGCGTCGAGCCGGAACAGGTTCTCCTCGCCGGGCTTGAGCAGCAGGTCGAAAAGATACTGGCGTGCGGGACGACCCTGATCGGTGGTGGCGTCCTTAGCTGCCGCGGCAAGCGCGCAGGTCCAGCAACTGGCCGCGCGTTCCAGGCGCGCACGTAGCTCCGGTTTGTCTTCGCCGAGATACGGGCTCATCACCTCGGTCCCGATCCGGAAGCGCTCGTAGAGATAGGTTCGTCCGTTGCGCTGTCGCGCCTCGATGGTGCCGACCAGATAGGAGGCCTTTCGTTGAGATGAAGACGCAGCAGGTCCTCATAGGCCACGACAGCCGGACGACTGTGAGCTACAATTTCCATGTCTCTCTATTACGCGCCATGTGTGCATCAAAAAAATACTGATGCACACGGCCATCCCTTCGAGAGGCATAATCTTCGATATTCTGGATACGCCTTGAAAAACACCGATCGGATGAGAAATCGCCGCCCTGCCGCTTCATGGAACGACCGTTCCTCGGCCTGCCGCTCACTGCGGTCCTCATGGTAGTTCCGAGGAACTTGTCACCTAGATCAACCGAGCCGGTGCTCGTCGTCGATCAACTCGAGCCTGGACGGGGCAGTGTCACCCCATCGCCATAAAACGAGATTCAAGTCGCCGATCGCGGCGCCCTTGGCAAAGCTCGGCACGAGCAGGCCATTATAGCCTTGCGCGACGAGCTCGCGGGCAAATCGCTGTGTATGCGCCTCGCCATGGTCTGTCATCTGATCGCGCCATGTCGGGTCGGCGAGGGTCGACGCATCTAGGCCCATTGCGGCAAGAGCAGTGGCGTCGCCCGCATCGAAGACGGCCTCGATCTCGGCACGATAGCCAACCAGTGTTGTCGGCTGCAGATCGCCAACCTGGTTGGCTTCGCGCAAAGCCGTCAGGACCGAAGTCGACGCATAGAGTGCCGGCACCCCTTTGGCGTTGAAACGCCCTCCATAAAGTTCGGCACCGCGTCCCGACATGGGCTCGCGGGCATACACTGGGTTGAGGGCGCGGTAGAGCCGGCCCGAATAGGAGATCGCGACGATGCTCAGGCGTAAACCCCCGCATCAACCGCGTCGATAAAGTTGAGGACCTCATCGGCCCGTCCCTCACGAACGAGCTGCATGGCCGTCTGCCCCGAAAATCCCGGCAGCGGCTCGGAGCGATACCAAGCATAGGCCATGAGCGCGGAGCCAAATCGTGGCTCGACTTTGTTCACGATCTCTACCATCTCGCGCAGGCGGCGCTGCGTCTTGTCTGAACGCACCCGCTCTCGGCGCTGAACCGCGTCTTTCCCTAGACCCGCGGTACGCGCGATCTCCTCGCTCGTGGTTCGGAAAGCGTCCGCGATCTTCTTGGGCGCGAACAACCCGTCATCCGCATACTGTGCAAGGCCCATTGGGGTATCTCCGTACAATGCCAACAATTATGACGCAATATAGCGTCATCATCACCGGCATTGCAAGGCCCTGTCAGACATCTTCGCGTCACGATGGGTGTTCGAGCGGCGTGGGCCCACTCTTCACTATCTCCGATCTTCAACAATTGGCAGGCCTTGGATTGAAAGGCGCGCCGCTAAAACCTCTGCAGGAAGGGAGCCTTCATCAGGACGCAGCAAACCGCCATTCCGCATCAGTGGGCGCGACCGTTCGATCTTGAAGTCGTCTGTGAAGTTCGAGCCAAGAAGGGTCGGAAACAAAGCTCCTCATGCTTCCGCACACGTTCATGAGCGAGACATCACCGATCCGCTCGATCATATGGCTGGTCTCTTTGCAGTTTGTGTCGCGCAAACAAGCCAACGGATCATCTTCGCACTCAATTACCCTGTGCCCCCACGCTCCCGGCAAATCGTCCGTTGCCAGCGCATGTCGAAAATCCGGATCGGCGTTCGAGGCCGTGAGCGCGCGACACAAAATGTAGCGCATCAGAGGATAGTAAATAGGCTGATGACTTCCTCCGAGCGCGCGCACGCCGGGCAGGATCGACAAGACGAGGAAAACGAGGAAAAGGTTGGGGATCAGGCTGCGGTTTGCAAGTCGCTCAAGAATGTCTGGGGCCGCGAATCGGGCCACCTTCATTCCCGTCGCCAGGTGTACGAGCTCCCCGCCCCGCAGCCGCAGCGGCAGGCGCTTGCCGTTTTCATAAAGCCAGAAGAAATCGGTACCGCGTGCAAGCCACCCGCTCCAGGGGCTGGCCGCCAGCCTGTCGGTCTCGGCCAGGATATTCGAAGCGAGCTTCGGGTCTTCAATCAGCCTCTTTCGTAGCCAGGAATCCTCGTCTGATAGATGGTCTGCCACCAAGTCGGCGATATCCTCGTCGTCCATCTGGAGGAAGGCAATCCGGCTTCCGAACAGCTTCGGCCAAAGGCTGAGATTGGCTGCCTTGATGGCATGTGCTGGCCGCTCGAATTGCGATTTCGGCAGAAGGCTGCGAAGCAGCGCGAGTGCGTCTCCTTCAGCGTTCGGTTTCGCAGGAACCATCTCGAAACGGTAGGATCCCGGCCCGGCCAGAAGGCTGTATCCGATCATCCGGCTTCGGCTGAGGCCGAACACGTTGATAGGTTTCCCATCGAAGGTGAGCCAGCCTGGCCCCTTGCGCGGTTTTTCAACCAGGCTCACCGTCGAAACGGCGTAGGAAACATAGGTCGAGCAGCCATGGACCGACAGGCCGAGGAGGCTGAAGAGATGCGTGTAGTAGGCTTCGGGCTCCATCAGGAGAAACAAATGTGGACCTGTTTGCAACACGCGGCGCTTTTCGAAATCCCTGCAGATTTCCGCGGCGGTGTCCCTCGACAAGCCGTTTCGTCGCGCCGCCTTCCTGATGAGGTCGAGCAGTTTGGCGAAGGACCGGAGCCGGATTTCTGGCATGGGACCCGCAGCCGGCGTTTCGAAGAGGCGGAACGCATAGTCGCGGACCGGTCGGGACTGAAAAGGTCTCGTCCACGGGTAGAGCGCTGCCAGCGACCCGAAGATTGCCCGTTTGGCGTCGGCGTCTGTTGCTAGCTCGTCCACCTCACGGTTCATCCTTTTGCTGCGCGACACTTCTGCTCAAAAAAGAAGCACTGATGAGGAGCGCCACTCCGAAGCCAAAGAAGACTGTCGAAGGAGATACATGATCTCCCACAACCGCAGTGATGCTGAAAATGAACAATCCCAACGTCACAGCGAAACTATGCATGACGCCTTTGGCTCTGCCTAATGCACTATCGCATACTCGCGACTGCAATGTGACCTCAACGCTGACACGCCCAAGATTGTACAGAACCCCAAGTGCGGCGAAGACGATCAGCGACCACGGCAGGGGCATAACTAGCAATGCCATCAGCGAGAGCGCAGATGCGCCCAAAAGGGCGAAATGCAGTCCATGAGCACTGACTATTCGTGTCAGCTTAGCGGCAAGAACTGCTCCGATCAGCGAGCCAAGCGACCATGTCGCTTCGAGGTGGCCGAAATCGGCAGCGGTGCCCCTTTGTTCTTCGAAAATGAAGGCTGATCCCATCACGCTGACCAGGACCGCGCCAGCGTATGAGAGCGCATACACCGCAAAGAGGCGCAGTAGCCCCGCGTCAATGTCCAGGGCGGGGCTTCTGGCCCTTATGAAGCTGCCCGACGCCGGCTCGAGCCGTATCATGGACAGGCTGATTGCTGAAACAAGGAAGAAAACAGCAAGGACGGTGAACGCCAGGGCAGGGGAGCGTTCGCTGAGCAAGGGTCCGCAAAGCAGAGCCGCCCCGAGGCAGCCGAATTGCATGACGAAAAAAACAATGGAATTTGAGGCCACGAGATCGCCGCCTCGCGCCATGGCGCGAATCACCGACTGCGAACCGGTAAGAGCGACACGGTCACAAAAGGCGAAGAGGACCGCCGAGAGGCAGATTATTAGAAACGTTGCTTTGTAGGGAAGGGCGCAAGCTGTGGCGAGCAATATCACAAAGCGTGTGAGGTCTGCCGCGATAATCAGATGCCGCCGGTCAAATCGGTCCGTCGCCACGCCGACGAGAGGGCTCGCCACGAGTTCGGCCAAACTGACGATCGCAAGCACCGTCGCCACACTGGTGCTTCCGCACCCCGCCTCGACAAGGATCCAAGCGGATGCAACGTAATAGCCGTTTCGTCCGACAGCCGCCGACAGCGTACTGATCAGGAATCCGAGGAACGCCCGGGACCGGACTGACGGCCTTTGGTTACAACAAACTTGGCATGCCTCTGACATGGGCGGCGCGTCCAACCATTCGGCCGCTTCTCATACATGCTGCTGCCAAGTTTGCTTTACAGCGATGCCGGACTTTTCAATTCCTTGCTCAAATCAGCCAAACCGTCGGGTTCTATGTCTTGCACTTGCGTCGAAATTCGATCGGATTGGCGCCGAACGCGCGCTTGAACGCGATTGTCAAATGACTTGAACTGGCAAAGCCGCATTCCATCGCGATCCTGGTTGCCGACAAGTTGGTCGATCGAAGCATCTCCGCGGACTGCTCCAGTCGACGCCGTGCGATGAATGCATGTGGGGTCATCCCCGTGGACTGCTTGAAAGCCCTGCTGAAATGATATCGGCTAATACCAAGCTCTCTTGCCAGCTCGGCCAGCGTGAGCCTTTCGTCCGACAACGATTCAATCATTGCCAGCACTCGCTTGAGATCGAAAGCCGAAAGACCGCCCTTTGCCGGCTGATGGGCGGCTCGATTCAACCTGACCATCTGCACGAACAATTGCGCGACCTGACCCTCCACCATCGTCGCGCTGATCGGATCGGGATATCTGAGCTCGGCGGCTATTCTCTGCAGTGCCGCTTCTATGGTGCTGTCACGAAAACCGATCCATGGTGGCAGTTCCGCCGCGCGGCAGAATGTTGATCCTCCAAAAGTCTGTTCGGCAAATTCCCGTTCGATTGATACCAGCAGGTAGGATGCAATTGCGTCGCCCTCATCCCAGCCGGTCCACTCGCTCTCGGCGGGAATGTAGACTATCGAACCTGGCCGCCTTGCCGAGAAAGAAATCCGACGTCCATCGATGAAGTCTTCTCCGCGGTGCGCAGCACCTTTTAGGTTCATTAGGAACATATGCCGGGGATGAGAAATCCTTGTCTCCTGTCGTTTTAGCCCCGTCCTGCTGACTAGGTCGGCTCGTATGTTTCCCCAGCTCTCATACTGATGGGCCAGCGTCTGGTGCCGTGAAGGGCGCATCTTGTTCGGGTCCAGGCAAAAGGTTTCCGCCAATCGAAACGGCCTCCACATTGCGAGAAGATCGCCTGATGCTTTGTGCCGAACCATAGGTTGCCGGACAAATCACAAATAATTCTGGGTTGGTAGAAGATGTGGCTTTAGAGAAAAAACGGCACTCGGATGAAAGCCGTCTGCAACATGCCGGTCTATGCGTCCATCCCGCCTATACTCGACTGCTTGGAATATTAAGTCGAGCTAATCTTTACTTCTCCGTCGAGCTTAGGCGTCTCACCGAAAAACGGTTGTGGAGGCATACTGCAATGCGCGGACTCGATGGGTTTCTGGCTGAATGCGACCGCGGACCGCGGATCAACGAGCTCAAAGACTTCTTTGCGGCGACTGCCGCCGGCCAAAACGGAATGCCTATCCGCAAGCCGGCGGTCGATTCTCGGCTGCTGCCTAGCGACGAGCTTCTTCGCGGTCTTGTCGGCCTGCACGCGGCCCGACAAGGCTTTTTCGACCAGCACTATCACGGCAGCATTCCTTATCGGTTGGAGGAGGAATGCCGAATGGCATACGCCATACTGAAATACGCGCGCTACCGCGAAGCGCCGCTGTCGCTATACAGCCTTGGGACAGCGGAGGGCACCATGGCCAGGACCCTGTCCGAGTTGTCCGGTGGAAGGATCCGCAGCCTCTCGTGCAGCCCCAACGCGGAAAACTACAAGTGCTTCATGGCATATGGCGAGCCGCCGGCTGCCGAGTTCTTCGTCGGGCCCTTTCATCGGCTGACCAAGGACGTTCTTAGCTCAGACGTGCGGCTGGCAAAGTTCGCGTCCGGATTCGATTTCATTCTGGAGGATACTACCTTCCAAATGTACTCGCCAAACAGAGTGAAGCAGATCGAGTTTGTGGCCCAGCATCTCAAGGAAGGAGGTATCTTCCTTTTCGTCGAAAAGTTCCGTGCGGCTGACGAGAACGACTACAAGCGCCGCGAGCGGCAGAAGGATTTCGGCTTCAAGACGCGCTACTTCCCGCAAGACGAAATCGAGAAGAAGAAGGACGCAGTGCTAAAGACGATGTTCAACAACGAAGTGACGCTGAAAGAGATGTTCGACGCGGCGGGCGCGCGTTTCAATCACTGCGTGATGACCTGGAATAGCGGAAATTTCTGCAGCCTTGCTGCGAGCAATAATAGTCAAAATCTCAACATGTACCTTTCGCAGATGGCAGACCCCGCCATTCCAAATGAGTATGTTTACGAACCCGGCTTATATCAGGCCACCGCCGACTACACTGCCGCCTTGCAGCAAAGGTGATGCTCAGGCGATGCCCCCTCCAGACCGACCCAGTCATGCGCGCAAATGCAACCTCATTGGCGCGATGCGTATGGAGGACGACCCGAACACGTTTCGCCTAAACAGACATGATCGTGACGATATCCGCAGAGGGCCCTCATGACGAATACCGGCAACGCCCTTCAGTTGCTGGCCTGCGCCTTTGTGGCCGCTGACTGCGGTAGTCTGCGGCGGGCTGCAACCGTGCTGAAAGTCGGTGAATCCAGCGTAAGTCGCAACGTCGTCAAACTCGAACAGCTCTTGGGGATGCAGTTGTTCGAGCGCGACGTTCGCGGCGTGCGATTGACCGAGGCAGGGCGCGCCTGGACCGACCTCGCTCGGACACATTACGACGGTTTGCAGCAAGCTTTTCGGGACGCCCGCAACCATAGGGACGCAGAGACGCTCAGGATTGGGCTGTGCGCAGTGGGGGGTGGAGAATTCCTGAAGCGCCTTATCGATCGCTTCCGCAAATCCTGTCCAAATGTCAGTTTGGCCATTGAGGATATTGTACGCGAACAATGCCTGACGGCCGTATGCCGTCGGCACTTCGACATCGTGTTTGCGCCAGGGCTCGGCAACGTCACCTCTTGCCGCGCCGAGTTGTTGTGGCAGGAGCGTATCTTCGTTCTAGTAGCTGCTGGTCATTCGCTTGCCGAAAAGCGGGTGGTCACGTGGGCAGATCTTGCGGGGATGCAACTGCTCGTGCCGGCCGCAACGAGCGGACCGCTGCTGGATTTCACCACGCTGGAAGGTTTCGTTACCGACGGACGCCGCCCAACTGTCAATATGTGCCAAGGTGGCCAGGCGAGTGTCATCTTCAATGTGCAGCTAGGTCGAGGCATCACGCTGGCGGGTGAGAGCTTCGCACGAAACGTCACCATTGATGCGACGGCATGGAAACCTCTTGATGGCCATAACAGTCTCTGTTCAATCAAAGCTGTCTGGCTTGAATCAAATCCGAAACGTGCCGTTTTGCGGCTGATTGGCCTTGCCAGAAGGATGGCGAATACGATTGCGAGTCCAACACACTCACAAAGCGCAAGCTTTCGTTAGACCCATTCCAGCAACTCGCGCATGGATTTTTATCCGACAGTGCATAAGACAACGGGGCCAGCGGCGTGTGTGCCAATGGCCAAAGGAGCACAAGCGGCAGTGACTGCCGCCCTAGCAGAACGAGTTGGACGCTATCACCCTTTGACGCATCACTTGCTTGAGGCGTGCTACTCGAAGGAAGCAATCCAGTGTCCAGCCGATAGATGGTTACCCTTTGAACCGGATACATGGGTTACAGTTACAGTTTTCCCCCTGAGTTGGTGTCCGCCGCAGCGCCATCTGGTCGGGGTTGGATGGGCTGCGGCGGACCAGTTTCTTGTGTCTGCCGTCAATGATGTACATCGGCATCCCGAACACGGCCTCCGGCATTTCATGTCATGGCTGGCGGCTTCTGTTCACCTTTGTTTGCGACTTAACCGTGGAGTTTTCTGTGGGGGAGTGGCGGAGGCGTTCGCCTTCTGTCCATCGCGCCATATCCTCACGACGTTTTTTGGGAGGCTTGGCGAGCGCGCCTTGGAGACGATCGCTTCGGCGGCATCTGCCTGGAAGTCGGGGTGATGGTGGCCATAGGTCTGGATCAGCATCTCGACGGTCATCCCGAGGAAGCCGGCGGCCGCCCAGGGATCGGCACCCTGCTGCATCAGCCAGGTAGCTGCCGTGTGGCGGAATACATGCGGGGTCACGTCCGTGCGGAACAAACGCTTGACGCTGCCGTCGGGCGCTATGGCATCGTCGTACCAGCCAAGCCCGGCAGCTTCGACCACTGAGCGGAAAGCTTTCTTGATCGACTGGACGGGCTTGCCGTTCCACTCCACGACGTAGTCGTGAGCGATTATTCGGCCGATGTTTGCACTTTTTCCGCGACCCCTGGTCTTGATCTCCAGCCGCGTGACCGCCCATCGCCGTAGATGGGCAAGCAGGCGATCGGGCAGGCGCATCGGCGGCTGGCGTTTCTTCGTCTCGAGGCGACCTACTGCACGACGATAAAAGACGCCGCGTTCGAGATCGACATGGGCTGCTCCGTCAGTCGGTCGGATGGCCGCGCCGCAGATCGCGGCCGAACGAGTGCCGGTATACAGAGCGACGAGGATAAAGCGCGCGACGTGGCGTCCCGTGCGACGGTTGCTGGGCTGCCCTTTCCAGGACTGACGCATGCGCCAAGCGGCGCGAAGCAATGCTGCGGCCTCATCACGGGTCAGCCAGCGGTCCCTCGGCGCGGACTTCGCTGGCAACACGATCGGCGGCGTCGAGGTTACATAGCCTTCCCGATGATAGTGGTTCAGCGCTGCCCGCAAGTCCTCCAGCTGCCGCCTCGCGGCGGCACCGCCGCCGTGCGCTTTGGCATAGTCGCGGCAGGTCTTGCCGTCGATGTCGCCAATCATCATGTCGCCGAACCAGTTCAGCACCGCGACCATACGGTTAGCGGTTTCTTTCGGCTTGGCGTGGCCGCACGCGACGTCTGTCAGGTAGACACCAACGGCGTCAGCTATCGCGACGGCTGTCGGATCACGACCGCGGGAGCGGACCGGCTTGTACTTTTCGGTGATGTAACTGGCGAGCCGCTTTTCAGCGCGTTCGCGGTCGCCGGTGCCGCCGCAAGCGCTGATGAAGGTTGTGCCGTCGCGGATGAACCAGCCGGCCCGGCTGCGCAAGGCTCCGTTGTGCTTTCTGCTTTCATCGCGCCAGACAAGACGTGTCCCTTTCGAAGTCCTCGACATCTTTTCCTCATATTGGCATTCTTTTCCAGCCATCATTTCGGTGACCAGTCGTCCCGCATCCCGTTCCTTGCGCAGGCCAGGTGCGCCCATGCTTGAGAGCGCGGAAATCCTCCTCGTTGTAGTGCAGGTCCAACTCCGAAAGGGCATCCCTCGGCACGTTCGCCGTTGTCTGGCCGATAGTCACGTCGTGGGTTTCCCGGTAATTTTTAGTGAAAGTGGATAAATGCCTAACTCAAATTATACTCACTAAGATAGAAGCGAACAAGTTTAACTCAACAGATAACACGAGATTTTTTTGGAAAAATATACTTCCTAGGTCGGATATCTAAGCGAATAGCGCAATGGGTCGCATGAGATGTTTGGCGCAGAATATTGGGATGACGGAGGCCGAGGGGAACGGCTGGTCTGCGGGCTCCTCAAGGCCAAGTTGAAGCTGCAGAGCCTGAGCTATGCCGATCTGGCTGATAGCTGGCCGCAATTGAGGCCGAGGAAAAGGACATCAACAACAAGCTTTCGCACGGCCGCCGTATTCTTCGTCCTGCGCCTCAAGGCGATAGGGTCACAGAGACTGAAGTTCGACAAGTTTTGCGAGAAGGTCGCGCCTGCGCCTCGTCGACGCTGCGACGCTGAAGAAGGGGCCGCACGCCACCAGCACTTTTCCGATCGGGTTCGGCTCGCCTTGTCGCGAACGCCGGATCGATCGTGCTGATCGGCTTGGCTGTTTTTTCCCCTCTGAGCTTCGAAATCCAGGAGCTTGCGAACCGAAACATAGTTCTGGCCGTCGAACTGGTAGGGCTGCAGGGCCTCAATCGGGAAAAATGTCGGAGCCGGCTTTGGCCTTAAGTTTCCCCAGCGGCAGGGGTTGTCCCGCTCCTGCCGTTTGCGTGCTGGAGGCAGACCGGGCGGCTGACTGGTTTTTATTTCTGTGGGGAAATCTGTGGGGTAGCGAAAGTCGGTGTCGCTAACCCATTGTTTTTTCTGGTCGGAGTGGCAGGATTTGAACCTGCGACCCCCTCGTCCCGAACGAGGTGCGCTACCAGGCTGCGCTACACTCCGTGACCAGACCGCGGGCTTATAGCTGCCGCTTTCCGATCCTGCAAGCGGCAATGGCAGTCCTTCTGTCGCATTTCCTTTCTTTCGCGAAGCTTGCCTGAATGGCATAGGATTTGGCTGTCGGCTAAAGGGGGACTTAAAGGCTTTATCATAAGTCCGACCCCATCGGAGCCGGATTTTGACAGGGTCGTTCATGAGCCAGCGCATCGTCAGTTTCGTCATGAGTGGCGGCGTCGGTTCGCGGCTGTGGCCGCTGTCGCGCGAGGACAATCCCAAGCAGTTCCATGACTTCTCGGGCGATGGCTCGATGCTGGCCAGGACCTTGCGCCGGCTGGCGGCGCGGTCCCAGGGCGAGACACCGATCTTCCTGATCGCTTCGGAACGCCACGCCGAGCGCGTCCATGCCGACCTTGCCGGCCTCGATCTTGCCGGCGGCGGGCCGCTGTTCGAGCCGACGGGCCGCAATACCGCGGCCGCCGTGGCGCTTGCCAGCCTGCGCACGCTCTCCGAACATGGCGACGAGCTGGTGCTGGCCGTGCCGTCCGACCACGAGATCTCGACGCCTGGTCAGTTCTGGCAAAGCATCGAGGCGGGCGCGGCCGCTGCAAATGCCGGCCGCCTCGTGGTGTTCGGCCTCAAGCCTACTCAACCCGAGACCGGCTATGGCTATATCGAGGTCGGGGCCGACAGGGACGGCGTCTTCGATGTCTCGCGCTTCGTCGAGAAACCCGATCTCGCCACCGCGCAGTCCTATCTCGAGGCCGGCAGTTTCTACTGGAACACCGGCATCTTCCTGTTTCGCGCCGGCGCCATGCGCGATGCCTTCGCTGCCCTCGCGCCGGAGATCTGGCAAGCGACGGAAGCCGCCTACAAGGCGGCGACCAGCGATCTTTCCGGTCTCTATATGCCGCTGGAATTTTACTCGGCCATCCCCTCGACCTCGATCGACTACGCCATCATGGAGCGTGCGAAGGACATCGCCATGGTGCCAGCCGGCTTCCGCTGGAACGATCTCGGCTCCTGGCAGTCGCTGCTGGATGTCGGCCCGTCCGACGGGCAGGGCAACGTCATCGTCGGCGACGTCGTCGCCATCGATTGCGAGAACTCCTATATCCGCGGCGACGGCCGCCTGCTTTCGGCGATCGGCATGAAGGACGTCGCGATCGTTTCGACAGCCGATGCCACGTTCGTCGCGCCGGTCAGCCACAGTCAGCACGTCAAGAAGATCGTCGAGCAGCTGGAGAAATCCGGCCGGCTGGAGACGAGGTTCACGCCGGCGCCCGACCGCGTCATCGAGAGCGGCGCCTGGCAGCGACGCGTGCGCCACTGGCTATTCGACGAGACATTGCCGCTATGGTCGACGTCGGGCGTTGACCAGCACTATGGCGGCTTCCACGAGGCGCTCGGCTTCGATGCCTCAGCGCTGATGAAACCCAAGCGCATGCGCACGCAGGCGCGCCAGGTCTACGCCTTCGCGGTTGCCAAGGAGCGCGGCTGGGACGGGCCGGCGGACCGTCTGATTGCGCACGGCATCGACTTCATGGCCGGTCAGGGCCGCACCGAGCGGGGCGGCTGGGTGCGTACGCTCAACATCGACGGCTCGGTCGCCGATCCGGTCGAGGACGCCTACGACCATTCCTGCGTGCTTCTGGCGCTGGCGCACGCCCACATGTCGGGCCATCCCGCCGCCTTGCGGCTCGGCGAGGAGACGTTTGCCTTCCTCGATGCGCATCTCGAAGACAGCCGCATGACCGGCTTTCTGGAAACCTCCGACGGCGCGGAGGAACGGCGTTCCAACCCGCATATGCATCTGCTCGAAGCTTTCCTCGCCTGGCACAAGGCGACCGGCGAGCGCGCCTATCTGCGCCGGGCCGCGCGCATCATCGACCTCTTCCGCAGCCATTTCTTCGATGCCGAGAGCTGGACGCTGGGCGAATATTTCGATGAGGGCTGGAAGCCGGCGGCGGGCGAGAAGGGGACATGGACCGAGCCTGGCCACCACTTTGAATGGGCCTCGCTGCTGGTCGATTTCGCCGCCCGCAGCGGCCAGAGCGAACTCACCGCCTTCGCCCGCAAGCTTTATGCCTCGGCCATCGCCAACGGCCTCAACCGCGCCACCGGCCTCGCCTATGGCGCGGTCTCCCGCCAGGGCCTGCCGCTCGACACGGTCTCGCGCGGCTGGCCGCAGGCCGAGGCGGTGAAGGCGGCGATCGCACTGGACGGGTCGGGCGGGCCGGATCTCAAGCCCGAGATCGAGGCGCGCGTCGGCCGCCTGTTCCGCTGGCACATCGACCCCGCCCCGCTCGGCCTGTGGATTGACCGCATCGACGAGCGCGGCCGCTCACTGGCGACCGAGGTGCCCGCCAGCATCTTCTACCACCTGGTCTATGCGCTGACGCAGTATCTGGACGGGACTGCGGGGAAGGGATGAGGCGCTGAAGCTGCCAATCTCCCCGCAAGGGGGAATTGGCTGTCCCTCGGCTTTCGCCAATCGCCGGCTCAGTAAGGCGCCGCCACGTCCCCCGTCTCGACATAAACCGCCTTCAGCTGCGAATAATGCGCCAGCGCGGCAAGCGAATTCTCCCGCCCGATGCCGGACTGCTTGACGCCGCCGAAGGGCATTTCCACCGGCGTGAGATTGTAGGCGTTGATCCAGCAGGTGCCGGCCTGCAGCTCGGCGATCACCCGGTGCGCGCGCGGCAGGTCGCGGGTGAACACGCCGGCCGCGAGCCCGAATTCGGTATCGTTGGCGCGCTCGATCACCTCGTCCTCGCTGTCGAATTTCAAGACGCTCATCACTGGTCCGAAAATCTCTTCCTGCGCAATGCGCATGCTGTCGGTGACATTGGTGAACACCGTCGGCTCGATGAAGAAGCCGCCCTCGAAACCTTGCAGCGACGGCACGTTGCCGCCGCAGGCGAGGTTCGCCCCATCCTGCTTGCCGGCTTCGATGTAGGACACCACCTTGTCCTGCTGCGCCTTGTTCACCAGCGGCCCCATCTGCGTTTCCGGGTCGAGCGGATCGCCGATGCGGATCTTCTTGGTGCGCTCGACCAGCCGGTCGACGAAGCGGTCATGGACGCTGCTCTGCACGAAGACGCGCGTGCCGTTGGAGCAGATCTGACCGGTGGAGTAAAAGTTGCCGAGCATGGCGCCGCCGATGGCGTTCTCGAGGTCGGCGTCGTCGAAGACGATCAGCGGCGACTTGCCGCCGAGTTCCATCGTCGCCTGCTTCATCTTCGAGCCGGCAAGCGACAGCACCTTGCGGCCGGTCGGCACCGAGCCGGTCAGCGAGACCTTTGCCACGACGTCGTGGCCGACGAGACCGGCGCCGACATCGCCATAGCCCTGCACGACGTTGAACAGCCCGTCGGGCAGGCCAGCCTCGCTGTAGATCTCGGCCAGCGCCAGTGCCGAAAGCGGCGTGTTCTCCGAAGGCTTGAACACCATGGCGTTGCCCATGGCTAAAGCCGGCGCCGACTTCCAGCCGGCGATCTGGATCGGATAGTTCCAGGCGCCGATGCCGACACAGACGCCGAGCGGCTCGCGCCGTGTGTAGGCAAACGGCCCGCCGAGATCGATCATCTCGCCGTTGAAGGCGGCTAGCGCGCCGGCGAAATATTCGAGACAATCGGCCGCGGAAGGCGCGTCGGCCACCAGCGTCTCCTGGATCGCCTTGCCGGTGTCGAGCGTCTCGATCCGCGCCAGATCGGCGTTGCGGGCGCGCAGGATGTCGGCGGCACGGCGCAGGATGCGGCCGCGTTCGACTGGCTTCAACCGCGCCCAGGCCGGCTGCGCCGCGCGGGCGGCCTCGATTGCCAACTCCAGCACGTTCGGCGTCGCTGAATGCAGCGTCGCGATGGTTTCGCCCGTCGCCGGATAGATCACCGGCAGCGGCGCGCCGCCTTCATCCTCGATGTAGCGGCCGTTGACATAATGCGATGCCGTTGGCTGGGCGCGCATGGCTTTCTCCAGATATTTCGCCGAGCGGGCGGTCTGCCCGACAATGCCCTATCGGTCCGCCACCTGCCAGCGCGGATTGATCCACGGTTCCTGGTTGGATGGCGGCAGCGGCGTGCGGCCGAGGATGTGGTCGGAAGCCTTCTCGCCGGTCATGATCGAGGGCGCGTTGAGGTTGCCGTTGGTCACCCTCGGGAAGATGGAGGAGTCGGCGACGCGCAGGCCCTCGACGCCGATCACCCGGCATTCAGGATCGACGACGGCGGTCAGGTCGTCGGCGCGGCCCATCCTGCAGGTGCCGCATGGGTGGTAAGCGCTCTCGGCGTGGTCGCGGATGAAGGCGTCGAGCTCATCATCCGACTGCACATGGCTGCCCGGCGAAATCTCCTTGCCGCGGAAGCCGTCGAAGGCCTTCTGGCCAAAGATCTCGCGCGTCAGCCGGATGCAGTGGCGGAACTCGCCCCAGTCGTCCGGGTGCGACATGTAGTTGAAGCGGATCACCGGCGTCGTCTTCGGGTCGGGCGAGCGCAGGCTCACCGAGCCGCGCGACTTCGAGCGCATCGGGCCGACATGGGCCTGGAAGCCATGCGACTTCGCGGCCGACTTGCCGTCATAGCGCACAGCCGCCGGTATGAAGTGGTACTGGATGTCGGGGTAGTCGACGCCGGCCTGCGAACGCACGAAGGCGGCCGCCTCGAAATGGTTGGTGGCGCCGAGTCCGGTCTTGAAGAACAGCCACTGCGCGCCGATCAATGCCTTGGAGAAAGGATTGAGCACCGAGTTCAGCGTGATCGGCTTGGTCGATTCCTGCTGGATATAAAGCTCCAGATGATCCTGCAGATTGCGGCCGACGCCCGGCCGGTCGGCGACCACCTGGATGCCGTTTTCCTTGAGATGCGCGCCCGGGCCGATGCCGGACAGCATCAGGATCTTCGGCGAATTGATCGACGACGCCGCCACGATCACCTCACGCCGCGCCTTAACGACCTGAATCTTTTTGTCAGCTTCGATCTCGACGCCGACGGCGCGTTGATTCTCGATCACCACGCGTCGGGCGAAACCCTTGAGCAGGCTGACATTCTTGCGTTTGAGAGCCGGCTTAAGATAGGCGTTCGCAGCCGACCAGCGGCGGCCGCCGAAAATGGTCTGCTCCATCGGCCCGAAGCCTTCCTGCTTGGCGCCGTTGTAATCGTCGGTCAGCTCGAAACCGGCCTGGCGGCCCGCTTCGACGAAGGCGCCGTAAAGCGGGTTCATGCGCGTGCCGCGCTGCACATGCAGCGGGCCGCCATGACCGCGCCAGCCGTCCTCGCCGCCGTTGGCATCCTCCATGCGCTTGAAATAGGGAAGCACATCGGCGAAGCCCCAACCGGCAGCACCTTGTTCGGCCCAGTGGTCGAAGTCGTGCGCATGACCGCGCACATAGACCATGCCGTTGATCGAGGACGAGCCGCCGATCACCTTGCCGCGCGGCGTCGCCAGCACGCGGCCGCCGAGATGCGGTTCCGGCTCGCTGGCGAACCCCCAGTCGTAGAGGCTCATGTTCAGCGGGATCGACAGCGCAGACGGCATCTGGATCAGCGGCCCGAAATCGGTGCCGCCGAACTCGATGACGATCACCGAGTTCTTGCCGTCCTCCGACAGCCTATAGGCCATGGCCGAGCCGGCGGAGCCGGAGCCGATGATGACGAAATCCGCTTCAAGCATTGTTCATATGAGCCATGAAATCGGCGAGCGAGACATTGCCGCCGGTAGCCACAATCAGGACGGTCTTGCCGGCCACATTCACCTTGCCGCCGAGAAGGGCGGCGAGCGATGCGGCGCCCGAAGGCTCCAGCACCAGCTTCATCCGCTCGAAGGCGATCTTCATCGCCCGCCGCACCGAGGCGTCGTCGACGGTGACGCCGCGCACCCCGGCAGCACTCACCGCCGCGAAGGGCGCGTCGCCGGGCTTGCGCGCCATCAGCCCGTCGCAGATCGATTTCGGCCCGATCGGCATCGTTTCGATCGCGCCATGCGCCAGAGACGAGCCCATCCCGTTGAAACCGTCCGGCTCGACGGCGATGATCTTGGTCTTCGGCGACAGATAGTGGAAGGCCAGCGAGACGCCGCCGATCAGCCCTCCGCCGCCGACCGAACAGAACACCAGGTCGGCATGCGCTTTCTTCGCCGCAAGTTGGTCGAGCGCCTCCAGTCCGGCGCCGGCCTGGCCGGCAACGATCTCGGGATCGTCGAAGGGATGGAGCAAGGTGAGGAGCTCGGTTTCGGCGATCTCGCGCGCCTTGGCGGCGGCGACCTCCTCACGGGCGCGGTCGCCATGATCCGTCAGCACCACCCGCGCGCCATAGCCGGCGGTCGCGTCGCGCTTGGCGGCGGGTGCGTCGATCGGCATGACGATGGTGACGGGAATGCCGAGCGCCTGGCCGGCCGCCGCCAGTCCTTGCGCGAAATTGCCGGAGGAATAGGCGACGACCCCCTTTTTCGCCTCATCCGGCGACAGCCGGTTCAGCCGCCAATAGGCGCCGCGCACCTTGAAGGAGCCAGCCCATTGCAGCGACTCCGGCTTGACGAAGATGCGCGCCGCGCCGGTCTCCCTGGCGAGGGCTGCAGATTCCAGCAGCGGCGTCATTTGCGTGGCCGCCGAGGTGACGGCATAGGCCTGTTTCAGGTGGTCGAGGGAGGGAACCAGAACGTCTGCCATCATTCGCCTCGCGGATACCGTTTGCTTTCCTCGAGATTGTCGAGGTTCATGTGATTGCGCATGTAGCGCTCCGATGCCTTCTGCAGCGGCTGGAAATCCCACGGGTAGTAGGCGCCGTTGCGCAGCGCCGGATAGACGACCCAGCGGCGCGCCTGGCTTTCGCGCACCGCGGCGTCGAAGGCGGCCATATCCCAGCGCGCCCGGGCCTTTTGCGTGAACGTGGCGACCAGCGCAGCGTTCGCCGGATCGTCGGCAAGGTTGTCACGCTCGAGCGGATCGGCTTCGAGATCGAACAATTGCGGCGGATCGAGCTCGCAATGGACGAACTTGTATTTGCCGTCGCGGATCGCGACCAGCGGCGCGTAGGAGCCCTCGGCCGCGTACTCGATCAGCACCGGCGCGATGCGCTGCTTGCCGCCGAGAAGCGGCACCAGCGACTGGCCGTCCGTCCAGGGCGCGATTGCCGCGATGTCGATGCCGGCCAGGTTGCAAAGCGTCGGCGTCACGTCGAGATTGGAAACCGGCGCCTCGATGAGGCCGGCCGGCACGCCTTTGCCGGCGATCATCAGCGGCACCCGTACCGAACCCTCGAAGAAGCTCATCTTGAACCACAGGCCGCGCTCGCCGAGCATGTCGCCGTGATCCGAGCAGAACAGGATGGTCGTGTCGTCGAGCATGCGGGTGCGCGCGAGAACGTCCATAAGCTCGCCGAGCTTGTCGTCGACATAGGAGATGTTGGCGAAATAGCCGCGCCGGGAACGGCGCACCTGCTCGGGCGTGATGTCGAAAGAACGGTAGTCGCTGGCGCGGTAGAGCCGCTGCGAGTGCGGGTCCTGCTCGTCATGGCTGATGAACCCGGTCTCGGGGTCCAGCGCCTGGCAATTCTCGTAGAGATCCCAGTACTGCTTGCGCGCTACATAGGGATCGTGGGGGTGCGACAGCGAGACGGTCAGGCACCAGGGCCGTCGGTCCGCGTCGTCCTGCTCCCGCGACAGCTGATAGAGCTTCTGCGTGGCCAGGAACACGACTTCGTCGTCATACTCCATCTGGTTGGTGGTTTCGGCGACACCCGCGCCGGTGACCGAGCCCAGATTGTGATACCACCAGTCGATGCGCTCGCCGGGCCTGCGGTAGTCGGGCGTCCAGCCGAAATCGGCCGGATAGATATCGGTCGTCAGCCGCTCCTCAAAACCGTGCAGTTGGTCCGGCCCGACGAAATGCATCTTGCCCGACAGGCAGGTGTAATAGCCGGCGGCGCGCAGGTGGTGAGCGAAGGTCGGGATCGAGGACGTGAACTCAGCGGCGTTGTCGTAGACCTCGGTGCGCGACGGCAATTGCCCGCTCATGAAGGAGGCGCGGCCAGGCGCGCAGAGCGGCGAGGCGGTGTAGTTGTTGGCAAAACGCGCCGAGCGCGCGGCAAGCGCCTTCAGATGCGGCACGTGCAGGAAATCTGCCGGACCGTCCGGGAAGAACGTGCCGTTGAGCTGATCGACCATGACGATCAGGAAATTGGGTCGCCGGGTGGTCAAGGCAGGCTCCGTCCATTGAGCTTGGTTTCGAGATAGTCCTCGACGAGCGCGATCGCGGTCCGCGCATCGGGCACGCCGTCCTTCAGCGCGCGCCGAATGTAGAGCCCGTCGATCAGCGCCGCGATCGCTTCGGCCACGCGGCCGGCCTCGGCCCTCGGCAGGATACCGGTCAGGCCGCTCATCAGGTTCGAATGCAGCCGCCGCGCATAAATGCGCAGCAACCGCCGCAGCTTGGACGATTTCTGCGCCTCGACATAGAAGGCGAGCCAGGCGGCAATGATCTGAGGCTGGAACTGGCCGTCGGAGAAACTGACGGCGACGACGGCCGAGACTCGCTGGCGCGGCGTGACGGTGTGGCCGAACGCGTGCCTCGTATCGGTGTTGAGCTCGGCCAGGATGTGCCGCATCGTAGCGAACAGCAGCTCGTCCTTGGCGCCGAAATAGTGATGCGCGAGCGCCGACGACACGCCGGCGCGGCCGGCGATCTCCGACATCGTCACGTCCAGCGAGCCGTGCTCGCCGATCGCTGAGATCGTCGCGTCGATCAGCGCCCTGCGGCGCAACGGTTCCATTCCGATTTTCGGCATCTGGGAGATCCGGTTCCGCAGTGAGATTATTTTTTATTGACGGATCAATCAACAAAAAATCGGCGCCGCGATCAACCGATCGTGTCGCTCTGGCCTATCCTTTGGACTGGAAAACGGTTCACTATTGAACAATATTGAATCTCATGCCGCGATCGGACGTGCTAGGCTTCGCGGCAAATGGAGGCTGTTATGACCGCATGCATCGTCGGCTGGGCGCATTCGCGCTTCGGCAAGCTCGAAGGCGAGACGCTGGAGGGTCTGATCACTAAAGTCGCCGTCGAGGCGCTCGACCATGCCGGCATCGGTCCGGACGACGTAGACGAGATCGTGCTCGGCCATTTCAACGCCGGCTTCTCGCCGCAGGATTTCACTGCCAGCTTGGTGCTGCAGGCCGACGACCGGCTGCGCTTCAAGCCGGCGACGCGCGTCGAGAATGCCTGCGCCACCGGTTCGGCAGCCGTCAGGCAAGGCATCCGCGCCATCGATGCCAACGCCGCGCGTATCGTGCTGGTCGTCGGCGCCGAGCAGATGACGACCACGCCTGGTCCCGAGATCGGCAAGAACCTGCTCAAGGCCTCTTACCTGCCGGAGGACAGCGACACGCCGGCCGGCTTTGCCGGCGTCTTCGGCAAGATCGCGCAGGCTTATTTCCAGCGCTATGGCGACCAGTCCGATGCGCTGGCCATGATCGCCGCCAAGAACCACAAGAACGGCGTCGACAATCCCTACGCCCAGATGCGCAAGGATTTCGGCTATGAGTTCTGCCGCCAGGAAAGCGAAAAGAACCCGTTCGTCGCCGGTCCGTTGAAGCGCACCGATTGCTCGCTGGTCTCGGACGGCGCGGCCGCACTTGTGCTCACCGACACCGCGACGGCGCTCAGGATGCGCCGTGCCGTGACCTTCCGGGCCAACGAACACGTCCAGGATTTCCTGCCGATGTCGAAGCGCGACATCCTTTCCTTCGAGGGCTGCGAGCGGGCCTGGGAGCAGGCGCTCAAGAAGGCCGGCGTCACGCTCGACGATCTTTCCTTCGTCGAGACGCATGACTGCTTCACCATCGCCGAATTGATCGAATACGAGGCGATGGGCCTGGCCAAGCCCGGCGAGGGCGCCAAGCTGGCGCTGGATGGCACGACGGCCAAGGACGGCCGCCTGCCTGTCAATCCTTCCGGCGGATTGAAGGCCAAGGGCCATCCGATCGGCGCGACCGGCGTCTCGATGCATGTGCTCACCGCCATGCAGCTTGTCGGTGAAGCCGGCGGCATCCAGGTGCCGGGCGCAAAACTCGGCGGCATCTTCAACATGGGCGGCGCGGCGGTCGCCAACTACGTTTCCATCCTCGACCGGATCAGGTAGAAGCGGCCCGCATTAAAACGGCGCGCCCCATGGGCGCGCGTGCGGGAGGCAACATGACGAATCCGGTTCTGGTCGAAGTCACGCGCGGCGCGGTGGTCGAAAGCGCGCACCGCGGCGCGGTGTCGGTCTTCGACGCCGACGGCAAGCCTGTCTGGGAGATCGGCGATACGGAGCGCCCGGTGTTCCCACGCTCCGCAGTGAAGGCGATCCAGGCATTGCCGCTGGTCGAATCGGGCGCCGCCGACGCCTATGGCTTCGGTAACCGCGAACTGGCGCTGGCCTGCGCCTCGCATTCGGGCGAGCCCGCCCATGTCGAACTGGCCACGGCGATGCTCGCCAAGGCAGGCCTCGACAGAAACGCGCTGGAATGCGGCGCGCATTGGCCCTCGAGCCATGATGCGACCATCGCACTCGCCCGCGCCGGTGGCGTGCCGAACGCCTTGCACAACAACTGCTCCGGCAAGCATTCCGGCTTCCTTTGCACCTGCGTCCACGCCGGCATTGCCCATCGCGGCTACGTCAAGGCCGGCCATGCGCTGCAGGAGATGGTGCGCGACGCCATGCAGTCCGTGACGGGGGCCGCGCATGACGTCGACCATTGCGGCACCGACGGCTGCTCGATCCCCACCTATGCCGTGCCGTTGAAGAACTTCGCACAGGGCTTTGCCCGCATGACGACGGGCAGGGGTTTTTCGCCCGAACGCGCCAAGGCGGCGAAGCGGCTGCTTTCGGCGTGCATGGCCGAGCCGTTCCTCGTCGCCGGCACCGGCAAGGCCGATGTCGCGCTGATGCAGGCAGCACCGGGCCGAATCTTCGTCAAGACCGGCGCCGAAGGCGTCTATTGCGCGGCATTGCCCGAACTTGGCTTCGGCATCGCTTTGAAATGCGACGACGGCGCCGGCAGGGCGGCCGAGGTGACGATCGCCGCGGTGCTGGCAAAGCTGCTGCGCGGCGATGAAGCGCTTGCGGCAAAGCTTACCGAGGTCGCCCATCCTTCGGTCGAAAGCCGCATCGGCGCCAAAGTCGGCTTGCTGCGGCCAACAGCGGCGCTCAACTAGGGGGCGGATTCCTCTTTCGACAAGTATGCTGCTGGCCGCCTCGGTCGAGAACCAGCAAAGGTCGCAGTTTGTATGCTAGCCTCGCGGTCCATCAAACGGGCGGGATGCTGACTATGCTGGAAGCGGACAAGGTGTTTGCCGGGTCGATCCCGGAAAATTACGATCGCCATATGGTGCCGCTGATTTTCGAACCATATGCCGCGGATATCGCGCGGCGGGCGGCGTCCTTCTCACCCGTCGCCGTTTTGGAAACCGCCGCGGGCACTGGGGCCGTCACCCGCGCCTTGGCGCCGAAACTCTCGCCTAGCGCCAGCTACACCGTAACCGACCTCAACCAGCCGATGCTCGACTACGCGGCTTCGCGCCAGGGCCCCGACAGCCGCATCACATGGCGGCAGGCGGATGCCCTGAAGCTGCCATTCGACGATGGCGCCTTCGACCTCGTCGGCTGTCAGTTCGGCGCCATGTTCTTTCCCGACCGCATCGCTGCCTATCGCGAGGCAAAGCGGGTCCTGAAGCCAGGCGGGCATTTCCTGTTCAGCGTCTGGGATCGCATCGAGGAGAATATCTTCGCGGATGACGTGACGAATGCTCTTGCGAGGATTTTTCCGAACGATCCGCCGCGCTTCCTGGCGCGCACGCCGCACGGCTACCACGACAAGGCACTGATCCACAGCGATCTGAAGGCCGCTGGGTTCTCCGATGTGGTGATCGATACCAGAGCCGAGCAGAGCCGCGCACCCTCGCCGCGCGTTCCGGCTGTTGCCTATTGCCAGGGAACCCTTCTTCGCAACGAGATCGAGGCCAGGGAGGCAGGAAGATTGGCGTCCGCGACCGACTACGCCGAATCCGTGATCGCCGACAGGCACGGCAGCGGCGAGGTTGCCGCCAAGATCCAGGCGCATATTATCGTGGCTGTGGCCTAAAGCGCGTCGCGCTGAAACGGATTCAGGCGACGTGCTTTAAGTTTTTGTTTGATGCATGTCGTTGTCCCAGAACCGCTGCGCACTCCTGGGCGACATGCATCAGCTCACCTTGTTGCGCTCGACGGTCAGATGCGCGTAGCCACTATCGCTGGACTTGGCGAGGTCGCCCGTCACCGGATCGGCCCAGCGCTGGCCGATAATGGCGCCGTTCTTCGCGCCGTCTATGACATTGTCCGAGATGACCGCGGTGCCGGAACCTTCGACGACGGAAACGACGATGCCGGTGCCTGCCTGGCGGATGATGTTTCCGGTCGCCACGACATTGCGCAAATATGGCCCCCAGCCAAGCTGCATGCCATAGAGCGGTGCGTTCTCGACGACGTTGCCGGAGACGGTCGTGTCGGCTTCGGCGCTGATGCCGACGCCGAAGCCGGGCGGATCGGCGGTGTAAGGGCCGGTGGTCGAGAGGTTGCGCACGATATTGTTCGAGCAGACCGCCATGCGGCCGCCTTCGTTGAAGTTGACGATCGAGATGCCATTGGCCGCGCCGTCGACCAGATTGTTGCTGAGGATCGCGCCTTCGAATGAAAATTCCGAATAGATCCCGGTCTCGCCCGAGCGCGAGCACGTGTTGCCGGTGATCTGCAAATTGCTGGCGCTGTTGGCGCGCACCGCGGTGAAGGCGCAGTCTGAGACGACGTTGCCGGAGATGATGACATTGCCGGCGCGGAAGGCGTTGATGCCGTTGCCGTTCTGGCCGGTGCCGCCGCTGCGCGCGCCGATGCGCTGGACGCGATTGCCGCTGACGATGGTGCCGTCCTCCGCCGCTTGCCAGCGATGCACCAGGATGCCGCCATTGGCGCAGTCGGAAACGGAGTTGCCGGAAATCTCCAGTCCGCCGGCCTCGACCGAATAGATGCCGGCATCCGCCGCGCCCGAAATATCGGATCGGCCGACACGGCCGACGACATGCTCGAGCGCCAGTCCGTTCTTGCCGCTGCCGGTCACCTGGCAATTATCGATGACGAGATGGGCGACGCGGCGCAGGTCAAGCAGCCCTTGCGAGTAATCCGCCAGCCAGCGGTTGGCGCCGTCGAGAACAAGCCCGCTCAACTCGATGTGCTCGGCCTGTTCGGCCATCATCAGATGGCCGTTGCCGCCATAGACGATGCGCGTCGCGCCGGGCACGCCCGACAGGCGCACGCGGGCCGGCAGCTTGAGGTTTGAGACGAGATAGGTTCCGGGCGGCAGGAATACCGGCTGGTCGCGGTCGCTGGCCTCGGCCAGCAGCTTGGCGAAAGCCTTGCTCTGGTCGTCGACCGCGCCCGGCTGCACGCCGATCTCCGTGGCGTTGATCGACCCGCGCATCGCGGCCATCTCGATACCCGGCAGCGCCTTCGCCGATGCCTTGCCGGCGAAGACGCCGGCGACGGCGAAGCCGGCAGTCTGGGCAAGCAGCGTTCGTCTGTTCAACATCGGCACAGGTCCTGGCGTTTTGCCCTGTATGTCGCAGGAATCGTGCCAAGGCAGACTTGCCGGCAAACCGCTTGTGCAGTCGCCTCGCCAAGCCTAAGTTCGTTGCATGAGCAGAGCTTTTACGCGCGAAGAAGATAGCGAAAACGCCATTGCCGGCGTCGGCGAACGGCCTGTCAGTTCACACCGCAATCTGGTGACGGAGCGGGGCCTCGCGATGATCGAGGACAATCTCGCCGACCTGCGCGACTTGATGGCCAAGGCCGAAAGGCGCGGCGATCGCGAGCGCCTTGCGGTGGTGTCGCGCGACCTGCGCTACTGGACCGCGCGGCGCGAGAGTGCCGAGCTTTCCGTGCCGGAACCGGGCAGCGACGTGGTGCGTTTCGGGATGGGCGTTACGCTGGAAGGCGATGACGGCAAGAAGGTGCACTGGCGCATCGTCGGCGAGGACGAAGCCGATCCATCAAAAGGCAGCATTTCCCATGTCTCGCCGATGGCCGTGGCGCTGTTCGGCAAGAAGATTGGCGAGGTCGTCAAGGTTAACGGCAAGGAATGGGAAATCGTCAAGCTCTCCGACAGGGCCGAGAGCTAGCCGCCTCTACTTTGCCAGCTTCCACAGTGCGGCTTCGTATTTGTCCATGATATCGCGAGCGGCGTCCATCTGACGTTCGACGTTGTCGCGGACTGGCCTCAGAATGACCCCGTCGTCAGTTTCGATGATCTGAAGCTGGTCGCCAACTTGAAGGTTCAAGCTATCGAGCATTTCCTGCGGCACGATGACAGCTCCAGATCCGTCCTCGAGCTCCCGGATGATCGTCTTCACCATAGTCGCGCTCTGGTTGTATTCTGATCATAGAACAACTTTGTTGCTAATTTGGCAAGCTCTCACCGATTGGCCAGCAACCGATCCATCAGCCGGTTCGCCGCTTCCGGGATAACGGTTCCCGGCGGGAAGATTTCCGCCGCTCCCGCCTTGAGCACCGCATCGTAATCCTGCGGTGGGATGACGCCGCCGGCGACGATCAGCGTGTCGCCGTGGCCGAGTTTCTTCAGCGCTTCCTTGAGCTCGGGGATCAGCGTCAGATGGCCGGCGGCCAAAGAGGAGGCGCCGATGATGTCGACATCGTGCCGCACCGCCAGCTTCGCGATTTCGTCCGGCGTCTGGAACATCGGCCCGACGGTGACGTCGAAGCCGAGATCGGCAAAGGCGCTGGCGATCACCTTCTGGCCGCGGTCGTGGCCGTCCTGGCCCATCTTGGCGACGAGGATGCGCGGCTTGCCGCCGGATTTCTTTTCGAACGCGTCGATCTTCTCCTGCAGCCGCTCGAGCGCCGGAGTGTCGCCCAGCGCTTCGCGATAGACCCCGGAGATGGTCTGCACCGCCGCCGTGTGGCGACCGAACACTTTTTCCAGCGCCAGCGAAATCTCGCCGACCGTGGCGTTGGCGCGCGCGGCGCGGATGGCGAATTCGAGCAGGTTCTCGCCGCTTTCGGCCGCGCGGGTGAGGGCCGCCAGCGCGTCCTCGATCGCTGCGACGTCGCGTGTGCCCTTGAGCCGCTGCAGCTTCGCCAATTGCCGGGCCTTCACTTCGGCATTGTCGATCTTCAGCACATCGACTTCGATATCGGTCTGCGGCCGGTGCGCGTTGACGCCGACCAGAATTTGCTCGCCGGAATCGATGCGCGCCTGCGTGCGCGCGGCCGCTTCCTCGATGCGCAGCTTTGGAATGCCTTTCTCGATCGCTGCCGCCATGCCGCCGAGGCTCTCGACCTCCTCGATATGGGCCAGCGCGCGCGCCGCCAGGTCATGCGTCAGCCGTTCGACATAGGCCGAGCCGCCCCATGGGTCGATCATGCGCGTGGTGCCGGATTCCTTCTGCAGGACGAGCTGCGTGTTGCGGGCGATCCGCGCCGAATGGTCGGTCGGCAGCGCCATCGCCTCGTCGAAGGAATTGGTGTGCAGCGACTGGGTATGTCCCTGCGTCGCCGCCATCGCCTCGATCATCGTGCGGGTGATGTTGTTGTAGGGGTCTTGCGCCGTCAACGACCAGCCCGATGTCTGGCAATGGGTGCGCAGCGACAGCGAGCGCTCGTCCTTCGGCGAAAAATTCTTCTTCATCAGGCTCGACCACAGCAGCCGCGCGACCCTGAGCTTGGCGACCTCCATGAAGAAGTTCATGCCGATCGCCCAGAAGAAGGAAAGGCGCGGCGCGAAGCGGTCGATGTCGAGGCCCGCGGCGACCCCGGCACGCGCATATTCGATGCCGTCGGCGATCGTATAGGCAAGCTCGAGGTCCGCCGTCGCTCCGGCTTCCTGCATGTGGTAGCCGGAGATTGAGATCGAGTTGAACTTCGGCATATGCTTGGAAGTGTAGGCAAAGATGTCCGATACGATCCGCATCGAAGGTTTCGGCGGATAGATGTAGGTGTTGCGGACCATGAACTCCTTCAGAATGTCGTTCTGAATGGTCCCGGCCAGATCCTTCTGCGCGACGCCCTGTTCCTCCGCCGCCACGATGTACAACGCCATGATCGGCAGCACCGCGCCGTTCATGGTCATGGACACGGTCATCTCGTCGAGCGGGATGCCGTCGAACAGCTGGCGCATGTCGAGGATGGAATCGATCGCCACGCCTGCCATGCCGACATCGCCGGCGACGCGCGGATGGTCGCTGTCATAGCCGCGATGCGTGGCAAGATCGAAGGCGACCGACAGGCCTTTCTGGCCGGCGGCGAGATTGCGCCGGTAGAAGGCGTTGGATTCCTCCGCCGTCGAGAAGCCGGCATATTGCCGAATCGTCCAGGGCTGCTGGACATACATGGTGGGGTAGGGGCCGCGCACGAAGGGCGGCATACCCGGATATGTGTCGAGATTGTCGAGCCCCTTGAGGTCGCCTTGCGTATAGAGGTGTTTGACGGCGATGCCTTCCGGCGTCATCCGCTGCCCTTTGAGGTCCGTTGGCGCGCGCCGCGGCGCCGACCAGCCGATCTGGCTGAAATCCGGGATCATGATCCGGCCCCGATCGACTGATCGATACGCACTGGAAACAGCGGCTCGCAGGTCGCCACGCCCTCCGTCAGCGCCGGCCGTCGCTCCCGTGGCAGTGTCTCGACCGGCCGCTCGTTTGGCGCGCGATAGAGCGTCGTGCCGACAATGCCGCGTTCGCCCGACCGATAAGCGCCGTTGCGCTTGGCGGCGGCAGTCTGCACGCGGTTCTGGATATGGCCCTGCCGCAGGCTGGCGAGCACGCCGCCCTCGGCCTCGATGCGCTGGAATTCCTCCCAGGCAGCAGCGCAAAGATCGTTGGTCAGCGCTTCGACCGCGCCTGAGCCGCCGGCGGGGTCGGCGACATGGCCGACATGGCTCTCCTCGGCCATGATCAGCTGGGCGTTGCGGGCGACTCGGCGAGCAAAGCCGGCCGGCAGCCCATGCGCGATCGTGTGCGGCAGGATCGAAATTGAATCGGCGCCGCCCGTTGCCGCCGCGAAGGTCGCGATCGCCGTGCGCAAAATGTTGGTCTCCGGATCGGCCATCGTCATCATGCGATAGGAGGTCTCGGCATGGATGCTGGCGGTCGAGGTCGGGATCGAGCAGGCCTCCTGGATGCGCGCCCACAGCTTGCGCAACGCCCGCACCTTGGCCATCGACAGGAACTGGTCCTGATCGACGCTGAGCGCGAAGCCGATATACGGCGCTGCGTAGACGAGAGGCTGGCGCGCCTTCTCGAACATCCTGAGATAGGAGACGGCGGACGCCATCATCGTGCCGAGCTCTTGCGCCTCGGTGGCGCCGGCATTGTGGAAGACGCGGCCGTCGGCCTCTAGCAGCACGCCCGGCACGCCCATCGAGAAGAAATGCGCCAGCGACTGCGGCATCGATTCCTGCAGCGCCTCGATCGAGGTGCGCAGCCGCCCGGTGCCGGCGAAGATCGCTGCCGGGTCGATGCCGAAGGAAAGGTTGAGCTTGGTCGGATCGGACCGGCGGCGGCTCAAGAAAGCGAGCAGCCAGTCGGCCACGGCGCGGCTCCACGGATGCGCGTCGATGCGCACCTGCACGCGGTTCAGCGGCACGCCGTCGAGCACCGTTTCCAGCGCTTGGGCGGTGCGCGGCAGGCCGTAGCCGAAAGCGTTGGGCGCGCCCTCGAAGACAAGCGACAGGCCGGTCGCCCCCTGGGCGATGTCTTCCAGGGCTTGCGCGCTGGCCCGCGCAATGTCCGGGTCGTCGACGCGCTGGCTGACGATCCAGGGAGCTGTCGGATTTGTGCGCGGCAGCGGCTCGGCGGTCGTCGAGCGCTGGCTGAGCGGCTCGATGCGGATGCCGTCATCGGTGTGGGAAACAAGCTTTTCCTCGAAGGAACCGCCGGCGAGCCCCTTTTCCGCCAGCGCCTGCCAACGCTTGGCGTCCGGGTTCGGAAGGTCGACATCCCTGGTCAAGGCGCCGGCGCCCATCGCTCTCCTCGCTTCTCGGCCGCATCAGCCGGATCCAGCCAATCTAAGGTCGGGAACCGGATATCACAATGCATCATCCGTCCGGGTTCTCTTGCGGCCAGCTAACCGATTGCCAAACATGCGCAAGATCCGCAAGCGCCAAGGGCCAAATTCGGAGCCGGCCCAAACTCGATGCTGGCCATTGCCGCCTGCCGATTGCGTTACTATACCTCGGGTGAGGCCTTTGAGCGGAAACAGATTGCGGAGACCGGATATATGGTTGACGAGACCAGCATCTTCATTGGCGCCAGCCGCAAGCCAGACGATTCCTACCAGCGCGCGGAAGAGCTGCTCTTGCGCTATGGCAATCGCCACGGCCTCGTCACAGGGGCCACGGGCACCGGCAAGACGGTCAGCCTGCAGATACTGGCCGAGGGCTTTTCCAATGCCGGCGTGCCGGTCTTCTGCGCCGACATCAAGGGCGACCTTTCCGGCATATCCATGATGGGCGAGGCCAAGGATTTCCTGGTCAAGCGCGCCGAGCAGGTGAAGCTCGATCCTTACCAGTTCCAGGAGTTTCCAGTCATCTTCTGGGATCTGTTCGGCGAGCAGGGCCATCCGATCCGTGCCACCATTTCCGAAATGGGGCCGCTGCTTCTGTCGCGGCTGATGAACCTCACCGAGGCGCAGGAAGGCGTCATGAACATCGCCTTCCGCATCGCCGACGAGGAAGGCCTGCTGCTGCTCGATCTGAAGGACCTGCAGGCACTGCTTGCCAACATGGCCGATCGCGCCGACCAGCTCAGTGCCCGCTACGGCAATGTCACCAAGCCCTCCGTCGGCGCCATCCAGCGCACGCTTCTGGTGCTGGAACAGCAGGGTGCCGCGAACTTCTTCGGCGAGCCGGCGCTGCGCATCGCGGACATCATGCGCACCACGCGCGACGGCCGCGGCGCGATCAGCGTTCTGGCCGCCGACAAGCTGATGATGAATCCCAGGCTCTACGCCACCTTCCTGCTGTGGCTGATGTCGGAGCTGTTCGAGGAACTGCCCGAAGTCGGCGATCTCGACCAGCCGAAGCTGGTCTTCTTCTTCGACGAGGCACATCTGTTGTTCGAGGACGCGCCGAAAGTGCTGATCGACCGCGTCGAGCAGGTGGTGCGGCTGATTCGATCCAAGGGCGTCGGCGTCTATTTCGTCACCCAGAACCCGCTCGATATCCCGGAAAAGGTGCTGGCCCAGCTCGGCAACCGCGTCCAGCACGCGCTGCGCGCCTATACGCCGCGCGAGCAGCAGGCGGTGCGCACCGCCGCGGAGACGTTCCGGCCCAACCCAGACTTCGACTGCGCCACCGCGATCACCCAGCTCGCCACCGGCGAAGCGCTGGTCTCGATGCTGGAGGACAAGGGCGTGCCGGCCATGGTCCAGCGCACGCTGATCCGTCCGCCGTCATCGCGGCTCGGGCCGATCACGCCGGACGAGCGCCGCAAGATCATCGCCGAGAGCCCGGTCGTCGGCCAGTACGACCAGGTCGTCGATCGCGAATCGGCCTTCGAGATGCTGCAGAAGAAAGCGAAGGAGGCGCTGGACGCCGAGGCGCAGGCGCAGCAGCAAAACAGCGGCGGCTCGCGCTGGACCATTCCCGGTTTCGACGACGTCTTGGGAACCGGCGGCAGACGGTCTTCCAACCGCCAGACGGTCGCCGAAGCGGCCATCAAATCGGTGGTGCGCTCGGTCGGTTCGTCCGTCGGCCGCGCCATCGTGCGCGGCATACTCGGCAGCCTGTCGAGAGGGCGCTAGCAGCGCCCCGCGACGGGCGACAGCCCGGCCCTGCAACTACTTCGTTCCGCGAATCGATCCGCTGCCGGCGCGGGACATCCGGCGAGGAACCGTCGCGCCCACGGCGACGGTGCATGGCTGTGTCGCTCGTGGTTACCCTTCGACGATCAAATCTTACCCCGCGACGAACACCGGACATCGACGTCATCTAAACTTTTCGCAAGGTTAGGTTTTCCCTACGGAACCGCAATTTCATGAAATACCAAGCGCGCCAAATCATGGCCTTTGACGTGCAGAAGCCGGGAGGGCAACTCGATAACCGACACTGAATGCGATCACGAATTATTGTGGCTAGGGAACCGAAAGCACCATCTAAGGTTGAACCGAGGCTGCGGGGTTCTGGACGTCAGGAGTCCGAATTGCCGCGTGACCACGATCTGCCAACCTGGTTCCTGGAAATCCCCGCTGAGAGACGTCCGCAACTGAACGCCAAAGGCGGGCTTTCGATCCGCGCCACCCGTCAAATCCTGCAGTTCCTGAACGAGAACTTTTCACGTAAGCTTTCGCTCGCCGACATGGCGGCGGTATGCGAATTGTCACCCTACCATTTCGCCCGGGCTTTTTCCAAGACGTTCGGGGTTTCGCCGCATCAATACGTTCTCGCGCTGCGTCTGGACTTTGCCGAGAAGCTGCTTGCCGACAGGCGCATGTCGATCACGGACATTGCCGATTTGAGCGGGTTCTCGAGCCAGAGCCACCTCACCACCACAATGAAGAAATACCGCAACGTCACGCCCTTGCAGGTGCGGGAGCGGCGGGTTCGTTCGCGGGCCAGTGGGTAATGCATGTCGCCCAAAAGTGCGCAGCGGTTTTGGGGGAACGACATGCATCAAAACAAAGACTTAAAGCGCGTCAGCTGAATTCGTTTCAACGCGACGCGCTTTAGGTGACGCCCACACGCCGCTGGTTAATTTATGGCCCAGCTTATACAAGGTATATCTAAAGTAATTTTGCGTTAACCTCTTGAAGATCTGCTGTATATTTTGAGATGAACAGCAATTTATTGGAATACGCGATTCTGAAAACATGCCTTTCTGCAACAGGTCCGACTATCACGGATTCTAGGTTGGCTGCGGGGGCACATGAGCGACGACAAGGCCATCGGCCGGAGCCTTTCCGAGGAGATCGGCTATTGGCTGGAGTCGGCCTCCAGGACGCTCGAGAAGCGCTACGGCAATAGCGTGCCGCTGGCCAACCAAGACATCCTGCTTGCCCATTATCTTTACGGTCTCACCGCGGTGGTCCATGCGGGCGATGCGCCCGCCGCCCATCTGGCGGCCGTGCGAGCCTATCTTCTTCGGCTCATACCGCAGGAGCGGGTCACGGCGGCACTCCAGGCTGTCCCCGAGGCGGGCGACGCCTGGCTTGAAAACGCGCTCGATCGCGTCGAGGCGGTCGGCGAAAAGCAGGGCCAAGCGCTGCTGCTGGCGCGCGGCGCCGACATCGTCATTCCATTTTCGAGCAGAAACGCTTCGGCGGCAGGGTCGGCGGAACCTGTCGTCATCGAGCGCGACCCACTGAAGGAGGCACTCCGGCAATGAACCTCAAGCAACAACGGACCATCCGGCGCGGATCGGATCGCTTCACCGGAAACTGGGTGTCCGGCGCCGCCGACAGCCGCTCGCTGCGTCGCCGCCTGATGGCGGCGCTGCGCAACGCGCATCGCGTGCTCGGCGTCAGCCGCAGAGGCCTGGGGCTCGGCACGCTGGGCGCCGGCGGGACGTTCGGGGCAGTCGCGACGCTGGGCGCCTTCGCGATCGGCATCGCTGCGACGCCGGCTCAGGCGCAATATCAGGCCGGCGGCGGGTCCGCGACCGCTCCCGAGGCCGTGGCGATCGGCAATGGCTCAACCGCCAGCCTTAACTGGGCCATAGCGCTCGGCTTCCAGGCCCAATCGACGGCGCAGTACTCGGTCGCTATCGGCCGGACCGCGTCGGCCACGGGCCCCGGCGGAGCGGTGGCGATCGGCAGCGGCGCGATCTCAAACAACATCAATACAGTAGCGATCGGCGTCGCCGCCAATGCCGCTGCAGCCGGGGCTAGCGCGCTGGGCACCAATGCCCAGGCCTTGGGAGGAAACTCCACCGCAGTTGGTGTCGGCGCCACGGCCAGCGGCAACTATGCGTTCGCTGGGGGCTACGGGTCCGTCGCCAGTAATACGTATGCGATTGCCCAAGGCTATCAGGCCAACGCAAGCGGCCTGCGCGGCCTCGCGCTTGGATATCAAGCAACGCAGAGCGGAATCGATTCCCTTGCCCAAGGTACCAACGCCAACGCAGGCAGCCAGAATGCCATCGCGATCGGCTTCCAGTCGGTCGCCTCCGACATCAACTCCATCAATATTGGCGCGCGCACTGTTGCAGGATCGGGTGCGACGGCCCAGGGCGCCATCGCCCTTGGCACGGATGTGACAGCAAATCAGCAAAGAAGCGTTGCCATTGGCGTCCTGACCAAAGCAACGGGAACGGGCGCAACGGCGATGGGCAACACCGCCAGCGCCTGGGGCAACCAGTCGATCGCCTTCGGTGTCGGCGCGCAGGCAGGCGTTCAGGCCAACACGGCCCTGCCCAACAGCATCGCCATCGGCACCAATTCGCTCTCTTCCGGCGCTTTCGCCACCGCGATGGGCGCTACCTCGGTTGCGAGTGGCTCAGCCAGCACGGCGGTCGGCAACACGGCCGTTGCCAGCGGCGCAAACGCCTCCTCGTTCGGGTCGGGAGCGAGCGCGGCGGGAGACAATTCCCTCGCCGCCGGGGTCAGCGCCAACGCCAGTGGGATCGCCAGCACCGCTCTCGGCATCGGCTCCAAGGCCAGCGCCACCAATGCCGTGGCGATCGGCAATGCCGCGGTCGCGAATTCTACTGATGCCGTCGCCATGGGCACGAATGCGACGGCGACTGGCGGCAAGGCTGTCGCCATCGGCGCCGGCAACACCGCCTTTGGCGATGGCGCGGTGGCCATCGGCGATCCGAGCTATGCCAGCGGCACCGGCGCCTTCACCGGCGGCGCCAACAACATCGCCAACAGCGACGGCACGGCGACCGCCACCGCGGCCAATACGGCCAACGGCGCTGTCGCGATCGGCAACAGCAACAAGGCGATCGGCCAGGGCTCCGTGGCGCTGGGCAACGGCTCGACCGCGGGCGCTGCCGGGCTTGCCGGCAATGTCGCGCTCGGCAATGGCGCGACCGCGGCTGCAAGCTCCGGCGACGTGGCGCTCGGCTCGGGCTCGGTGACCGCGACGGCAGTCGGCACCAGCGGCACGACGATCGGAACCACGGCCTACAGCTTCGCCGGCACCAATCCGTTGAGCACTGTCAGCGTCGGCGCGCCTGGCGCGGAGCGCACGATCACCAACGTCGCGGCAGGCCGTCTCAACAACGGCTCGACTGACGCGATCAACGGCTCGCAGCTCTTCGCGACCAACCAGCAGGTGACGCAGAACACAGCCGATATCGCCGCCAACACCGCCGATATCACGAATCTCGGCAACACGATCAACAGCATCAACGTCGGCGGCGGCATCAAGTATTTCCACGCCAACTCGACAGCGCCGGACTCTTCGGCGACTGGCACGGACTCCGTCGCGATCGGGCCTGTCGCGACCGCGACGGGGACGAACGCCATCGCGGCCGGCGTGAATTCGAGCGCCTCCGACGCGAACGCCTCGGCCTTTGGCAGCGGCGCCGTCGCATCGGCCCTCGACGCAACGGCGATGGGGTACATATCCAAGGCCTCGGGCCAATACAGCACCGCCGTCGGCGCCAACGCCAACGCTACGGCCACGTCCAGCACGGCGATCGGCCAGAACGCGTTCGCTACCGGCGTTCAAGCGACGGCCCTCGGCGTCGGAGCGAATGCCGGTGCCCAAAACGCGATCGCGCTGGGCGCCCTCTCCGTCGCGAGCAATGCGGGCGACGTCGCGCTCGGCTCGGGTTCCGTGACCGCCGTGGCGGTCGGCACGCCCAATGCGGTGATCAACGGCACCACCTATGCCTTCCAGGGCACCACGCCGACCTCGACCGTCAGCATCGGAGCCCCCGGTGCGGAACGCACGCTCACCAATCTGGCGGCGGGTCGCATCAGCGGTTCCTCGACGGATGCGATTAACGGGTCGCAGCTCTTCGCCACCAACCAGGCCGTCGATGCCATTGGCGCCACGCTGAACAACATCAACGTCGGCGGCGGCATCAAATACTTCCACGCCAATTCGACGCTTGCCGATTCGCAGGCGCTCGGGACAGACTCCGTCGCTATCGGCCCCAACGCCGTTGCCAACAATGCAGGCGACGTGGCGATCGGCCTGAACTCGGCGTCCGGCACCACGACCGTGGTCGGCGGCACGACGATCGGCGGGGTGAACTACACCTTCGCCGGCGGGACGCCGGCAGGCGCGTTCTCGGTCGGCTCGGTCGGTGCCGAGCGCCAGATCCAGAACGTCGCGGCCGGGCGGCTGAGCAACTCCTCGACCGATGCGGTCAACGGCTCGCAGCTCTTCGCGACCAACCAGCAGGTGACGCAGAACACCACCGACATCGCGGCAAACACCGCCGATATCACCGCCAACACCGCCGACATCACCACTCTCGGCAACACGATCAACAACTTTGCCGGCGATACCTCGACCGCCTATACCGACGCCAATGGCGAGGGCATCCGCTATGCGCGCACCAACGACAGCACGCTGCCGGTCACCGACGCCTTCGCTCAAGGGGTAGGCTCCTCCGCCCTCGGCTACCAGGCGACCGCGTCCGCCGGCGACGCGCTGGCGCTCGGCCGCGGCACCCAGGCAAGCGTCACCGGCGGCGTAGCGCTCGGCGCCGGCTCCGTGTCGGACCGCGCGGTCTCGGGCGTATCGGGATCGATCCTCTCCGGCACCGGCCTCATCCCCTTCAACACCACCGACGCGACCTTGCTCGGCGCCGTCTCGGTCGGCACCTCCACCTCCTACCGCCAGATCATCAACGTGGCCGATGGCACCGAGGACCAGGACGCGGTCACGCTTCGCCAGCTCAAGGGCGCGCTGAGTTCCTTCGCGGTGACCGGCACCCAGTACTTCCATGCCAATTCGACCGCTTCGGACTCGCTTGCGGTCGGGGTCGACTCGGTCGCGATCGGTCCGCGCACCACCGTCAATGGCGACAACGGCATCGGCATGGGCAACGGCGCCATCGTGCAGCAGACGGCCCCTGGCGGGATCGCCATCGGCCAGACGGCGACCGTCAATCAGGCCGACAGCATTGCGCTGGGCACCAACTCGACCGCCAACGGTGCCCAGTCGATGGCGCTCGGCGCCGGCGCCACGGCCAATGAACCGGGCAGCGTCGCGCTCGGCGCCGGCTCGACAACGGCGGCGGCGGTCGCCACCACCGGCACCACGATCAACGGCGTCGCCTATACCTTTGCCGGGACAAATCCGACGAGCACGGTGAGCGTCGGCGACGTCGGCAAGGAGCGCACCGTCACCAATGTCGCGGCGGGCAGGATCAGCGACACCTCGACGGACGCCATCAACGGCAGCCAGCTCTTCGCGACCAACCAGGCCGTCGAAGCCATGCAGGGCAGCGTCGGCGATCTCAATGAGTTCGCGGTCCAGTACGACAAGAACGGGGACGGCACCAAGTCCAACTCGCTGACGCTGCAAGGCGGCGACGTGAATGCGCCGGTCGTCATTCACAATGTCGGCGCCGGTACCGCCAACACCGATGCGGTCAACGTCCAGCAGCTCAACACCGGGCTGGCGACCACGTTCGACAACTCCAAGGCCTATACCAACCAGGTGGCCACCACCACGCTGCAGCAAGCCAATGCCTATACCGACTCCAAGCTCAGCCAGCTCAACATGGACATGGACGAGGCTCGCGGCGAGGCGCGGCAGGCGGCAGCGATCGGCCTGGCCGCCGCTTCGCTGCGCTATGACGATCGTCCAGGCAAGCTCAGCGTGGCGGCCGGCGGCGGCTATTGGCGCGGCGAGGGGGCCGTCGCGTTCGGTGCCGGCTACACCAGCGAGGACGGCCGAGCCCGGGCAAACCTCTCCGGCACGACGGCGGGCGGACACTGGGGTGTTGGCGCCGGTGTCAGCTTTACGTTGAACTGAGTGTGCCGATGGCGAGGCACGCGGTCCCCGTATTCGCGATGTGCATGATTTGCCTGCTCCTGTCCGGCCCGCGCGCGGTCGCGCAGGAGCAGGCCCCGTCCGCCTATCGGATCAAGCCGTCCGACGTCGCGGTGCCTCCCGACGTCAAGCTTGGCGAATACCAACGGACCACGCGCCCGTTCGAGAACTGGACGCTGATCTGCGACGAGAACCTGCAGGCCAGGAAGAAGGTCTGCAACATCAGCCAGTCCTTCGTCGACCAGAACCAGGCCCAGATCTTCAGCTGGTCGCTGGCGGCTGACGAGAAAGGCAAGCCCTTCATGATATTGCGAACTCCCAGCGCGACCGGCGCGGGCAGCAAGCTGTCGCTCAAGATTGCTGGCCGCAAACAGCCGCTCGACGTTCAATTGCAGGGCTGCAACGCCTCGGTTTGCGTCGGCTATGTGCCCGTAGGGCCGATGCTTCGCGAGCAGATCGGCAAAGAGACCACCGTCCAGGTTTCCTATTCCCTGCCGTCGGGAGCGACCGTCAGTCTCGATGCCCCGTTCAAGGGGCTCAAGACCGCCCTGTCGGCCATCAACTAGAAAGACTTGTGAGATGACACGCCAATCCATCGAGGAGAGAATCCTGACGCGCTCCCAGTCCGTTCCGCTGCCTGAGCCGCCCGCAGCCGTGCCGCCGGCGCGCTCGTCGGCGTGGCGGATAGTGCGAAACGCCGCGCTGCTCGGCGCGTTCGCCGTCCTCGTCGCGGCGGCGGTCGTCCTGTCGTTCCGCCTCTCACCTGCTCTTGGGACATTCGTGGCCGGCACCGCCTCGGCGCAATCGCAAGCGCCCGTCCAGGGCAAGGCTACGGAGGCCAAGCCCGCGCCGGCGGACGCCGAGGCGGCCAAGACGCCGTTTCAAGCGCATGTGACCCAGGCTGGCGTTCACACCTGCGCCAATCTCTTTACTGCGCTCGGACAGGCTCTCACCGCGGGATCGACCTATGCGGTCCAGACGCAATGGGACAACGCCGCGCCCGACGCCCATGCCGTGCAGGCCGTCGCCGGGATGAGCTACGATCTGCCCAATTACAAGACGCAGGCCGCCGGCGTCGTTTATGCCTCACCCGTCGGCCAGAGCTGCGAGGGCGGCTTTGTGCGCGTGGCGCCGTTCCCGAAGTCATGCCAGGAAGTCGCCACGACGCTGCCGAATGGCAGCCGCATGGCGGACAATCTTTCGAACACGATGCTTTTCAACCTGGCCAACGACGGCGGCCAGGCCCTGCTGGTGCCGACCGGCAATACCTGCATCGTCGTCTCGGTCGCGCACATGGGCGGCTAGAGAGCGCTGCATGCTGGATAGTGCAACCTGGAGCATGAGAATGCCGATCAACCTGCGTCTTTCATTGCCGCTGCTTGCGGCGCTCGCCGGACTTACCATTGCGAGCCATGCAGCGGACCTGGTGGCGCCGCCGCCGGCGCAGACTGGCGAGGAAAAGGGCATCTGGGGGGCGATCGCCTACTCGCCTGGTGACGGCCGGCACGGCTTCTTCTGGGGCGCCGACAAGCGGCAGGAAGCGGAGGACATCGCGCTCAAGTACTGCGAGAATGCGGACGGTAAGGGCTGCAGGGTGGTCGAGGTATTCCGCAACCATCGCCATTGGGACGATGACGACGGCACCGGCTTTCCCTATGAGCATTGCGCGGCGCTTTCGGTCGGCAAGAGCCGTGGCGCGGCGACGCCGTTCTGGGCCGCCGCGTCGGCCACGACCCGCCGCGAAGCCGAGGACAAGGCCACGGCGCAGTGTGGAGGCGACAAGAAGGAGTGCAAGATCCGCGAATGGGTCTGCACCTGACGGCAGGCAACGACGCAGGCAGGCGAGGCATCGTCCGGCGGGCCTGTTGGTCGTGCCGCATGGGCATGCGCCGCCACACCCGGCCGGGCAATCAGACTGGGCGCTTGGCTATGGCAAGGCCGATGCCGAGCGCGATCATCGCGCCGCCGGATGCTTCGCGCAGGCGGCGTATCACGCTGGTGCGCCCGGCCGCGCCGTCCCTGATACGGCTCGCCGCGAAGGCGACCACGACGTCGGCAAGGGTGTTGAGCGTTACCGATATGAAGCCGAGCGCCATGAACTGCAGGGCGACGTGGCCGGCGCCGAGATCGACGAACTGCGGAATGAAGGCCAGGAAGAAGGCGGCCGTCTTCGGGTTCAACGCCTCGACCAGCACGCCTTCGCGAAACGCGCGCCGGGCGCCGACGGCAGGCGCCGGCGTCCCGCCTTCCAGCATTGTCTTTGCCTCGCGGCGGGCGGACTGGAAGGTACGAAAGCCCAGCCAGACGAGGTAGACGGCGCCGATCAGCTTCAGCGCCGTGAACAGCTCCGCGCTGGCGAGCACGAGCGCTGAAACGCCAAGGCTGCCGGCAAGCACGTGTACCATGCCGCCCAGGCCCGTCCCGAAACTGGAGGCTATGCCTTCCGCGCGTCCTCCAGCCAGCGTGCGCGCGGCGACGTAGAAGATGCCCGGCCCGGGCGTGATGGCGAGCAGCAACGCCGCGGCGAAGTACAAGGCGAACTGGGTCAGATCCGGCATGATAGACTCGGGGGCTGCAGGGTGGAGGCGTCGTTTACGATGGAATGAGCGGCGCGACCTCGCGGTCGGAAGGCCGGTCGCTTGCCGCCAGGCCGGCGTGCACGCCGGCACGATCGGCCGCGTTGCGGTTCTGGCTCATCTTGCGCTTGCCTTCGAGCTTCGTGACCGGCATGCGCAGGCCGACGATGCCCTTCAGCTGCGACTGGATGAAATCCGCCGGCGCGTCCGACACGGCCCAGGGCGCTGAGCGCCCGCCTTCATGCAGTTTGGTCAGGCGGGTCACCACCTCGAGCAGCCTGTCGGCGTCCTCGAAGAATTCGATCGGCCCATGCGCGTGGACGGCGATGTAGTTCCAGGTAGGCACCACCTTTCCGGTCTCCTGCTTGGTCTGGTACCAGGCCGGCGTCACATAGGCGTCCGGCCCCATGAACATCGCCAGCCCGTCGCCCAGCGGCGGCACGCGCCATTGCGGATTTGCCCTCGCGACATGCCCATAGATCACGCCATGCTCGCCTTCGGTCTCGTCGAGGAAAAGCGGCAACTGCGTCGCCATCGGCCCATCGGCCGTGGCGGTGACAAGGGTCGCCAGCCGCGCCGCGCGGATCGTGGCCCTGAGGCTCTCCTTATCGTCGTCGCGGAAGGCAGGCGGTATGTACATGGCAAAACTCCTTGCATTGCCGGCGAGAATGCCCGAAGTCTGGCTTGCCTGGAATATCCAGTTTTGAAGGTTTTCGGTGGTCCAGTTGGAGCAGGACGGTATCGGGCGCCGCATCATCGCGACGATCAAGGAGCAGATACACAGCGGCGCCTACCGGCCGGGCGACCGCCTGCCGTCGACGCGGGCCTTCGCTGCCGAATGGGGCGCGTCCCGAACCACGGTGACAGCGGCCTACAGCCAGCTCAATGCCGAAGGCTACCTGATCATCAGCCACGGCGCGCGCGCGATCGTGGCGCCGGGGCTTGAGAAGGCATCGGTGGAAGCGCCTCCCACCAGCGCTCAGCCCCGAAGCCTCTCGGCGTTCGCGCGCCGGCTCCTGGCTCTGCCTCCGCCAGCGGAAGCGCAACCGGCCAAGATTGCGGATTTCCGCTATGGCGACCTGTCCGGGGCGGACTTCCCGGTGCTGGCCTGGCGACGGGCGTCGAACAAGGCCATCCTGCGGCGCCCCGCGCGGCTGCGCTATGGCGATCCTCAGGGATCCTCTGTCCTGCGCAACGCGCTCCAGGCTTATCTCTGGCGCGCCCGCGGCATCAGTTGCACGCCGGACCAGATCGTCATCGTCAACGGCTCGCAGCAGGGGCTAGACCTCTGCGCGCGGCTGCTGCTCGATCCCGGTGACCCCTTTGTGATCGAGAACCCGGGCTATCTGCTTGCCCGTCACGCCTTTGTGGCGGCCGGTGGCGTTGCTCTGCCCATCGCTGTCGATGCGGACGGGCTGAGGACGGATTCGCTGCCGCCGGCCCGTCTCGCTTACGTGACGCCCTCGCATCAGTTTCCGCTCGGCGGCGTGCTTTCGGCGACACGGCGGCGTTCGCTGCTGGCCTGGGCCTCCGCCACAGGGGCCTATCTTGTGGAGGACGACTATGACGGCGAATACCGCCATGACATCAGCCCCATTCCTCCCCTGCAGGCGCTCGACGCGGACACGGTCATCTATGTCGGCACGCTGTCCAAGACGCTCTCGCCCACCTTGAGGCTCGGCTACCTCGTCGTCCCCGTCAGCTTGCGCCGGGCATTCAGCGAGGCGAAGCGCCTGACCGACCGGCACGCCCCGATGCTGGAACAGGACGTGCTGAGCGACCTGTTGGCGAGCGGCGCTTACGAACGCCACGTTCGCAGCATCCGCAGAAAAAATGCCGAGCGCAGGGACATCCTGCTGCAGGCGTTGAACGATCGTCTGGGGACGCATGTCTCGGTCGCCGGAGCCGAGACCGGCCTGCATGTCGTTGCCTGGATGAACGGCATCGATGCCGAACGCGAACCGGCGATCATCGCGGCCGCGCGAGAGGCAGGGCTCGGCCTCTATCCCGTGTCGCCACTTTATGATCCGGGCGGGCCCCAACCGGAAACGGCCGGGTTCATTCTGGGGTACGCCGGGCTTGACGGAGAGGCATTGCGACGCGGCGTTGCGGTGCTGGCCACCATTCTGGCCGAGCACCGCTGACCGGATTAAAAGATTTCGTTGGTCAGCCGCTCCACCGGACCGAGCAGGATCGAGCCGGTCGGCACTCCGTTGTCGATCGGGATGGCCTTACGCTCGGGCATATCGGACACCGGCTCGCCGATATCGGCCGTTACGACGACCGGGGTCTTGTTCGGAACACGGTCGTAAAGGTCGATGATGTCCTGGTTGATCAGGCGCACGCAGCCCGAAGAGACCGACTTGCCGATCGACCACCATTCCGGCGAGCCGTGCAGGCGGTAGAGCGTGTCCTGGTTGCCCTGGAACAGATAGAGCGCTCGGGCGCCGAGCGGGTTCTTCAGTCCGCCTGGCATGCCGCCGTTCTTGGCGCTGAATTGCGTCAGTTCCGGCTGGCGGGCGACCATCTCGTCCGGCGGCGTCCATTTCGGCCACTTCTGCTTCCACTGCACAACGGCATCGCCCGACCATTCGAAGCCCGCGCGCCCCAGGCCGACGCCGTAGCGGATCGCCTGGCCGCCTTCGCGCACCAGATAGAGGAAGTGACCTGTGGTATCGACAACGATGGTGCCTGGACGCTGCCCGGTCGGATCCGGGACGATCTGGCGCAAGAATTTGTGATCGATCTTGTTCACAGGAATGGCCGGCAGGTCGAAGCCATTGTCCGACATTGCGCCGTACATCGTCTCGTAGTCGCCAAGCGGCGGTTCGACATAGGCCGGCGGTGGCGGCTGGACGGGGGCTGGTCCTGGACCGGTGGTGGTGCAGGCGGACACGGCGGCCGAAGCAGCGCCAAGGGCTGTGAAATTGAGGAAGCCGCGGCGGCTTATGCGGAAGGAAGCGTCTGACATGGTTGCCTTTTCTAGGTCTCAATTCGCATGAAAGCATGAATTCGAAGGCACGTCGCCGACGGCATCCATAACAGTCGGCGGCGATAGGCGGTTCCAATTCTGGCCTGAGGGTGGACAGAAAAAGGCGAAGCTGTGACCGTGCCACAGCTGTTGCGCTGCAGCAACACAGGCGTCAGACGCCCGTCAGAAGGCCATCGAGCGAAGGCAGGATCAGCCCTGGCGGAAAGTCGCCATATTCGTCCGGCTGGTTGGTCCGGTTGATCCAGACCGTGCGGAAACCGAACCTCGTGGCGCCGGCTACGTCCCAGCGGTTCGACGACTGGAACGACACCGCGCCCGGATAGAGCCGCCAGCCGGTGACGACCATGTCGTAGACCGAGGGATCGGTCTTGAATTTGCGCACCGCATCGACCGAAAACACATCGTCGAGGATCTGGTCGAGCGCCGCGGATTTGACCGCCGCGTTGAGCATTTCCGACGATCCGTTGGACAGGATGGCGAGCTTCGCGCCCGAGGCCCTGAGCGCCTTCAATACGGCGGGCACTTCCGGGTAGCAGTCGAGCCGCCAATAGGCCTCCAGCAGTTTCGTCCGCAGCGCCGGATCGGCCGAGGGCACCTTGCGCAGCGCAAAGTCGAGCGCCTGCTCGGTCAACTGCCAGAAGTCGGCATATGAGCCCATCAGCGTCCGGACCCAGGAATATTCGAGCTGCTTGGCGCGCCAGATTTCCGACAGCAGCTGTCCATCCGGGCCGATCTCGCCGGCATGGCGGCGCACGGCGGCGTGCACGTCGAACAACGTGCCGTAGGCGTCGAAGACAAAGGCCGCATGGTGCATGAGGAGAGTTTTGCGGCGCGCAGGCCTGCCGCGCAAGCGCTGATTGCGGATTAATGCATGTCGCCCAAAAGCGTGCAGCGGTTTTGGGAAAACGACATGCACAAGAAAGACTTAAAGCGCGTCGCCCGACTCCGTTTCGGTGCGCCGCGCTTTAAGTGCCTCTGGCCTCAACGATTTTTCCCGATGTCGGTTGACGCCGGCCGCCAAAGCATCGTCCTATGCCGGCCTGAAATCATCGATCTGGACGACGAACATGACACTGGCGGCGACGGCGCAAACCGCGACTTGGACCTATGTGGACGGCGATTGGTACGAGGGCAATGTCGCGATTCTCGGGCCGCGCAGCCACGCCATGTGGCTCGGCACCAGCGTCTTCGACGGCGGCCGCTGGTTCGAGGGCGTGGCGCCGGACCTCGAGCTTCATTCGGCCCGCGTCAACGCCTCGGCCGTCGCGCTCGGTCTGAAGCCCTCGATGACGACCGAAGAAATCGTCGGCCTGACCTGGGACGGCTTGAAGAAATTCGACGGCAAGACAGCGGTCTATATCAGGCCGATGTATTGGGCCGAGCATGGCGGCTATATGGGCGTGCCGGCCGATCCGGCCTCGACCCGCTTTTGCCTGTGCCTCTATGAATCGCCGATGATCCCGCCTTCCGGCTTTTCGATCGGCGTCTCGCCGTTCCGGCGCCCGACCATCGAGACCATGCCGACCAACGCCAAGGCCGGCTGCCTCTATCCCAACAATGGCCGCGCCATCCTGGAGGCCAAGAACCGCGGCTTCGACAACGCGCTGGTGCTCGACATGCTGGGCAACGTCGCCGAGACCGGAACCTCCAACATCTTCCTGGTCAAGGACGGCCATGTCATGACGCCGGCTCCGAACGGCACGTTCCTGTCGGGCATCACCCGCTCGCGCACCATCAGCCTGCTCGGCGACTACGGCTTCAAGACCACCGAGAAGACGCTGTCGATCCGCGATTTCCTCGAAGCCGACGAGATCTTCTCGACCGGCAACCATTCGAAGGTCGTACCGGTCACGCGCATCGAGAGCCGCGATCTGCAACCCGGACCAGTGGCCAAGAAGGCGCGCGAACTCTATTGGGACTGGGCGCATTCGACTTCCGCCGCCTGAGCCGGCGGAGCGGTTCACCGTTTCACGGAAATGGCGAACCGCTCTGCCCGTTTATTTTACGCAATACCGAACGGAAAACCGTTTCACACTTTTCCTGGAATTGCTCTAAAAAGTCGTCCGGCGCTCCATTCCGGAGTTGCCCCCACCCGTTCCAGACCTATCTTAGCTCGGTAGCATCACCGGACTTTTTCCTCGAGGGAGTACCATCCATGGCTTTTGAGTTGCCCGCCTTGCCTTATGACTACGAGGCCCTGCAGCCTTACATGTCGAAGGAGACGTTGGAGTATCACCACGACAAGCACCATAAGGCCTATGTCGACAACGGCAACAAGCTGGCCGCCGAGGCCGGAATGGGCGACCTGTCGGTCGAAGAGGTAGTGAAGCAGTCCTTCGGCAAGAATGCCGGGCTCTTCAACAACGCGGCCCAGCACTACAACCACATCCATTTCTGGAAGTGGATGAAGAAGGGCGGCGGCGGCAACAAGCTGCCGGGCGCGCTGCAGAAGGTCGTCGACAGCGATCTCGGCGGCTACGACAAGTTCAAGGCGGATTTCATCGCCGCCGGCACCACCCAGTTCGGTTCCGGCTGGGCCTGGGTGTCGGTCAAGAACGGCAAGCTCGAAATCTCCAAGACGCCGAACGGCGAGAACCCGCTGGTCCATGGCGGCTCGCCGATCCTTGGCGTCGACGTATGGGAGCACTCCTATTACATCGACTACCGCAATGCGCGGCCGAAATACCTCGAGGCCTTCGTCGACAGCCTGATCAACTGGGACCATGTCCTGGAGCTTTATGAGAAGGCGAAAGGCTGATCAATTCGAAGAAAAGCCCCGGCACGCCGGGGCTTTTCTTTTTCGGCCAAGGAGAAACCACAAGACTGCCGGCAAAAACGTCACGGCGAAAGGGAATAATCCCGCCGCGGCGCCCGTTAACGTCTGGAGCAATTCCAGGAAAAGTGTGGAACGGTTTTCCGTCCGGAATTGTGCCGCGAATTCTCTTCACCACCATGGAGCCAATTGAATGAGAAAGCTTGTCATCGCCATCTCTATGCTCGCCTTTGCCGGTTCGGCCGCCTATGCCGATCCGATCAAGGATCGCCAGGCCCTGATGAAGGAGCGCGGCAAGATCGCCGGCCAGCTGTCGAAAGTGGTCAAGGGCGAGGAGGATTTCGACGCCGCCGCGGTGCTGACGACATTGAAGGCCTTACAGGCCAATGCCGAGAAGTTCGACGCCGACACGCTGTTCCCCGCCGGCAGCGACAAGGGCGACACCACGGCCGCGCCGAAGATCTGGGAAGACATGGCCGGCTTCAAGTCCACCGAGGACAAGTTTTTGGCCGACGCAAAGGCCACGGTTGCTTCCCCACCCGCCGATGTCGACGCGCTGAAGGCGCAACTCAACACGCTGGGCGGCGATTGCGGCACCTGCCACCAAACCTACCGGATCAAAAAGAGCTGATCTCCTGACATGGCCTGGCTGAAGAAGCTTGTCGGCGCCGTCATCGTGCTTGGCGGCGCGGCAGCGGCTGCCGGCTGGGTCCTGTCGGCCCCGGTCAGGCTGGACGCCGAGACCGTCGCGCGACTCGGCCCCGGCGACGCCGCCAAAGGCAAGCGCATCTTCTATGCCGGGGGCTGCACTTCCTGCCATGCCAAGCCGGGCGCCAAGGGCGACGCCCAACTGCAACTGGTCGGCGGGCTGGAACTCAAGACGCCGTTCGGCACCTTCGTGCCGCCCAACATTTCGCAGGACCAGAAGGACGGCATCGGCGCCTGGAGCGAGGAAGACTTCGCCAACGCCATGCTGAAAGGCGTTTCGCCCTCCGGCGAGCATTTCTATCCGGCCTTTCCTTACGCGTCCTACGCGCGCATGAGGCCGGCCGACATCGCCGACCTCTACGCCTTCATGAAGACGCTGCCGGCGGTTGCCGGCAAGGCGCCCGATCACAAGCTTTCATTCCCCTTCACCATCCGCCGCGGCATCGGATTGTGGAAGCGGCTTTATCTCAGTTCCGAACCGGTGATCGCGCTGCCCGACGGCGCGCCGGACAAGGTGCTGGCCGGCCGCTACCTGGTCGAGGGACCCGGCCATTGCGGTGAATGCCACACGCCGCGCGATTTCGCCGGCGGCGTCAGGAAAAGCGAGTGGCTGGCGGGCGCCGTGGCCGCCGAAGGCTCGGGCGTCGTGTCCAATATCACTCCCCAGGGCGGCACCAGGGACTGGTCGGAGGCCGACATCGCCAACTATCTCGAGACCGGCTTCACGCCCGAGTTCGATTCCGTCGGCGGCGCCATGGTCGAGGTGCAGCGAAACATGGCGCAACTGACAGCCGACGACCGCGAGGCGATCGCCGCCTACCTCAAGGCCGTCCCGCCGCGCCCGAACGGTTATCCTGCGCGCAAGCCGAAGAGTTAGTCTAGCCGTCGCCCACTCGCATTTACGGGTGGCGGTCGCCCAGGAAGTCGAAGCCACTGTCGAAGAAGTGGTTGTAGTCGCAGGTCAGTTCCTCGCCGGGCGCGATGTCGCGCAGCGCGTAGGTCTCCTCGGGCGAGGAGACGTCGCAGTTCGGCTCGTCGGCGTGGTTCATGTAGCGTGCGTCATCCGCCTCGAAGACGATGTAGTTCGGGTCGCGCCGGTCCGGATAGGAATAGCGGTCGAGGTAGGACTTCACCGGGCCGGATTCGCCCTCATAGGTGTCGACGGGAATGCGCCGGTCGAATCTTGGATCGAGCTTCCAGATCAACGTGCCCTTTGGAATGCGGTGTTTGGCGAAGACGCCGATGCCCTGGATTGGCGATTTGTCGAGATAGACGTCGACGAGCAGCATGACGAACCTTGCAAATGACAGATGGCGCAGCCCGAAAAAGACCGCGACCAGAAACGACGGCGCATTGCGTAGCGCGAGGCCCCTGCGATTGCGAGCGCAAAATCAGGCCTTGCCGGTCACTTTCAAGGCATAGGCGTAAATGTAGGCGATCTCCTCCAGCCGTGAGAAGCGGCCCGATGCGCCGGCATGGCCGGAATCCATGTTGATCTTGAACAGGACCGGGTTGCCGCCCGCCTTGCGTTCGCGCAGCCGCGCCACCCATTTGGCCGGCTCCCAGTAGGTGACCCGCGGATCGGTGAGGCCCGCCAACGCCAGGATCGGCGGGTAGTCGAGCGCCGCGACATTGTCGTAGGGCGAATAGGCGGCGATCGTATTGTAGTCGTCGACCGAGGCGATCGGGTTGCCCCATTCCGGCCATTCCGGCGGCGTCAGCGGCAGGCTGGCGTCGAGCATGGTGGTGAGCACGTCGACGAACGGCACCTCGGCGACTATGCCGCCGAAACAGTCCGGCGCCATGTTGGCGACCGCCCCCATCAGCATGCCGCCCGCGGAGCCGCCTTGCGCCACGATGCGGTCGTGCTGCGTGTAGCGCTCGGCGACGAGATGACGGGCGCAGGCGATGAAATCGGTGAAGGTGTTCATCTTCTTCGCCCGCTTGCCGTCGTCGTACCAGCCGTACCCCTTGTCCTTGCCGCCGCGCACGTGCGCGACGGCGTAGACGAAGCCGCGGTCGACCAGCGACAGGTAGTTGGTGTTGAAGGCGGAAGGAACCGCGATGCCGTAGGAGCCGTAGCCGTAAAGCAGGCAGGGCGCGGAACCGTTCAGCGGCGTATCGCGATGGTATAGCAGGGAGATCGGCACCAACTCGCCATCGGCGGCGGGCGCCACCAGCCGGCGGGTGACATAATGTTCCGGATCGTGGCCGGAGGGCACCTCCTGCGTCTTCAGCAAAACGCGTTCGCGGCTGCGCATGTTGTAATCGAACACCTGCGCCGGCGTCGTCATCGACGAATAGGTGAAACGCATCACTTCGGTGTCGTATTCGTAGGAGCCTGAGAGGCCGAGCGAGAAGGCGTCCTCGTCGAAGGAGATGAAATGCTCCTCGCCGCTGGCGCGCTCGCGCACGACGATGCGCGGCAGGCCGTCCTTGCGCTCCAGCCGGACCATGTGATCCTTGAAGCCGAGCACCGAGAGGATCAACCGGCCGGGCTCATGCGGCACCAGTTCCTGCCAGTTGGCGCGCACAGGATTTTCGACCGGCGCGGTCATGATCTTGAAATCCTTGGCGCCGTCGGCATTGGTGAGGATGAAGAAGATGTCGCCGCCTTCCTCCAGGTCGTATTGCAGGCCGCTTTCGCGCACCGCCACCAGCCTGGGCTCGGCGGATGGGTCGTTGGCCGGCAGAAGCCGATACTCGGATGTCTCATGGTCGTTGATGCCAATCATGATCCAGTCATTGGCGCGCGTGCCGCCGACATCCATGAAGAAGCCCGGATCGGTCTCCTCATGGATCAGCCGGTCGTTCTCAGGCCTGTCGCCGAGCGCGTGGAAGAACACTTTCGACGGTCGATGGTTGTCGTCGAGACGGGTATAGAAGAAGCCGTCATCGCCGGCGTTCCACACCCCGCCACCACCCGTGTCTGGGATCTGGTCAGCCAATTCCTTGGCGCTGGCAAGATCTCGCACGCGCAGCGTGAAGAACTCCGAACCCTTGTCGTCGAAGGCCCACAGCAGCTTCTTGTGGTCGGCCGAATGATCCACACCGCCGAGCCGGAAATAGGCCTTGCCCTCGGCCTCCGCGTCGCCGTCGAGCAGGATCTCGTCGGCGCCGCCGTCGCGCGGCGTGCGGAAATAGCGTGGCTGCTCGCCGCCCTGCCGGAACGACGAGCCATAGGCGTAGGGGCCGTCCTTCATCGGCACCGTCGAATCGTCTTCCTTGATGCGCCCTTTCATCTCGGCGAACAGCTTGCCGCGCAGATCCGTCGTGCCTGCCATCAGTAACGCCTGATAGGCGTTTTCAGCCTCGAGATGGGCGCGGATCCGGCCGTCGAGCAGGGAGGGGTCCCGGAACACGGCCTGCCAGTTGTCGGCTCGCATCCAGGCATAGTCGTCGCCGCGGGTGATGCCGTGATGCGTGTCGGAGACCGGGTGTTTCTCAGCCGTCGGCGGACTGGCGGTCGGGAAGGCGGAAGATTTGGTCATTACGTCTCGCTGCGGAATTTGCTTGAATGACAAATGAACACGCCGCTCAGCGGCGGTTCAAGGGGCGCGGTTCAAGATGGTCTACAGAAGCCAAGTTGAAGGGGGAAAGATGAAATCCTGTGTTTCTATCGCAATGGCCGTTGCCGTCGCCGTGGCAGCTTTGGCTTTTTCCAACCGGTCTCATGCAACGGTCTTTGCCGCCTGGCAAGTGTCGGGCGTGCCGTTCGGCGACACGCTTAATGCACGAAAGTATCCCTCCAACGCATCGCAAAAGCAGGCCGCATATCCGAACGGCACCGTGCTGCAGATGACCGGCCGCTGCACCGGCGGCGTGAACCTGCTCGATATCGCCCGGCAGCCGCAGTGGAAGCAGCGCCTGGCGATCCGCTATCGTTGGTGCGAGCTCTGGCACGATCCCGCACAGAATGGCCATTTCGTCACCGGCTGGGTCTACGGCAAATATATCGCGCCCTATTGAGGGGCCCCGTCACCCCGCCTCGTTGGTTCGGCCATCAAGGCGATGTTTTTGCGCTCCGCTGTGCAACAGGATTCGTCGTGCCGGCGCAACAGGCATCCAAGCATTGGCCAAGCATTGAGCGCTATGTCGAGTGGCGATCGGATGTCTAACACACTGATGACGTAACGTCACCGCATGACGGTCTGGCCAGAAAAATCTCGCGAAGTTACACGGTGCACGAAATTTTGAAGCTGAATCAGCAATATTTGATGAATATCGACGAATATAAATCAATATACGAATTGACTTACTTGCAATGCGGCGCCATTAAGATAAGCGACACGAATCGCAGGGGCTTTCCTGCATGAAATTCGTGCGATGCCCGATCTCGGAAAAAAGGGCGCGGTTTTAGAAACAACTCTCGTTGGGGCTTTAGCATTATGGAAATCGTCGAAACACCTTCGAAAAACGGTGATGCGCTGATCGAGCTGACCGCCGATGTCGTCGCCGCCTATGTCAGCAACAATCCGGTGCCGGTTGGGGAACTGCCGAACCTTATCGCCGACGTCCATGCCGCGTTGGGCCGTGTCGGTGGCTCGCCGGAGCAGCCGTCGGCCGAAAAGCAGAAGCCAGCCGTCAACCCGAAACGCTCGGTCCATGACGACTACATCGTCTGTCTCGAGGACGGAAAGAAGTTCAAGTCGCTGAAGCGGCACCTGATGACCCACTACAATCTCACGCCAGAGGAATATCGTGAGAAGTGGGGCCTGGACGCTAACTACCCGATGGTGGCTCCCAATTACGCGGCCGCCCGCTCGCAACTCGCCAAGAAGATGGGTCTGGGCCGCAAGCGCAAAGGCCGCTGATCGGTCTTCAAGCAGTTCGACGGCGCCCCTGGGGCGCCGTTTGCTTTTGAAGCTCTCGGATCAGGCCGTCTGCTTCAGTGCCGCTTCCGCGTCGCGCTTGATGCGCTTGACCATCGAGCGCAGGCCGTTGGCGCGCTGCGGCGACAGATGCTCGTCGAGGCCGAGCTCCTTCAGCGTCGCTTCGGCGTCGGTGTTCTGGATTTCGCTTGCCCGCCGGCCCGAAAACAGTGCCAGCATGATGGCGACGAGGCCGCGCACGATATGGGCGTCCGAATCGCCCTGGAAGCTGATCACCGGGTCGGCGCCCGTTCCGTGCTCCGTGGTGAGCCACACCTGGCTCACACAGCCAGGCACCTTGTTCACGGCCGTGCGGTCCTCATCGGGAAAAGGCGGCAGGCCCTCGCCGAGCTCGATCACGTAGCGATAGCGATCCTCCCACTCGTCGAGCAGGGAAAAGTCGTCGCGGATCGTCTGGATCGGGGTAGTCATTTGCTTCGCATATAGTGTCCCGGCACTGCCGCGTCACGGAAAAAAGAAAGACGCCGCGGGCGTCGAGAGGTCGGACGGGCCCGCGGCGTTAGAGCAATTCCAGGAAAAGTGCTTAGCGAGTTTCCGTCCGGAATTGCGCCAAACCAAAGAGAGAGCAATTCCAGGAAAAGTGCGTAGCGGGTTTTCCCTCCGGAATTGAAAGAGATCTCAGTTCTTCGCCGTCAACATCACCGGGATGTTGACCTTGGCAGGCAGAACGATGTCCTCGGCGACGCTGCCGGTGGTCGTGACGGAGCCATCCGCGACCTTCGTCTCGGGCGCGCTTGCCTGCCCGGACTGCTGGTCGTCGATCATGGCCGCGGCGATCTTGGCCGTTTCCTTGGCGCGAACGGTAATGGTGTACATGGCCGATTTGCCCGTTTCGCAGACATCGGGCTTACGCTCGCACAGCCCGGCTATGTCGCCGACCGCCTCGCGCGCCGCAAACAGCGCCTGGATCGGCCCGACGCTTTGCTGACCGTCTTCACCCGGGCCAACGCCGAGCGGCAGCGCCAGCAGCACCAGCGAAAACCAGAAAGCCATCCTGATCAGAAAGCCCATGTTACTTGCCTCTCATCCGGGATGGACAGCGCCCATCCGTGGCGGATCATGCATCCATCGGCATGACCTCTTTTTATGGGCACGATAGTGGCACGCTCACGCAAAGGACGGCTTGCACCGAAGCCGCGAATTTTCCTCAAATTTTAGACAAATTCGAAAGGATCGGTTTTGGCATGGACTTATCTCGAATCTCATCGATTGCATTAACTTTACGATAACCATATATCATATTGTTATTAAACGATTTTGTCTCTGAGAGCGGTTAGCCGGGTCAAGTTTCGATCCGTTTTGGCACGGGCCTCACGGCTAACCCGCCGTTTACCATGGCGGCAACTCGGCGTGCTTTGCGGGGTCGCCATCGCAATATTTGCCCTGGGGCGGGCCGCCGGCTTCGCCAGCCTTATCCATTCCTTAAATGCTGGATGCGAGTTTCAAGCCAATTGATGAGTCACCTGCCAGGCAGGGCGTTTTTCACGACCGGGTATGCGTGCGTTGAGTTCGATTTCAGCCAGATATGTTCAATTGCCTGGCGCGGTTGCCGCCGGCTGCGAACGCATGGTTCACCCGATGGTGACGGGTGAGGCAGAACGCCTGCGCCAGCGCCGCTTCATCGGCGTCATGCTTGCCGCGCCCTTCCTCGCTGCCGGCGCCGCGGTCACGCTGGTCACCTCGAGCCTCGGCGCGGCCGTCACCATGGCCGCCATCTTTGCCGCCTTCGGCCTGTGTTGGTTCGCCGCGCTTCTGGTGGCCGCCACCGGCCATATGGCGCTCGCCGGCCGCATGGCGATCGTGTTGGGCGGCCTTGCCCTTGCCGGCGCGATGGCGGCTGCGGGCGGATTGGCCTCGCCGGTCGCGCTCCTTGCCGTCGCATTGCCCGTCGAAACCTGGTGGGTCTCAGGGTCGCGGCGCGCTGCGTTGTCGAGCGCGCTGGCGGCGGTTGGCGCTGTCGTGCTGCAGCCCTTTGCCGGCCAGGTCCTGCCGCTCGGCGAAATCGCCGCCTGGCATTGGTTGCTGCCGCTCGCCTGGGTACTGACGCTGTTGCCGCGTGCCGCCGCCTTCGCCAATCCGGCCAGCTTGCGGCCGGCGGAACCTGCCGGCGATAGCCTCGAGGACGTCATCGACGCCGTCGTGCTGCGGGTCGGGCGCCAGGGAGAAGTGCTCGACGCGTCCGCCAAGGCGCGTTCGATCCTGAAATTGGCGCCGGAGCTCCTGCTCGGCACCGGCCTGTTCGACCGCGTCCATCTTTCCGACCGCGTCGCCTATCTCACCGCTTTGGCCGACATGCGCGAGGGTGCGCCGAAGCGCCGGCTCGAGCTGCGCATTCGCCTGCCGCGCGAGGGTTCCGGCGCGGCCGACAATTTCCGTCCGTTCAGCCTCGAGCTGATGCATGGCGAAGCCGACCGCGACCTCTTCACCCTGGTCTTGCGAGAGAACGAGGATGTGGCTGCGCTGCGAGAGGAGCTCGCGGACGCCAGGGAGGCCGCCGCAGCCGCGGAAGTGGCCAAGGGCCGCTTCCTGGCCGTGGTCAGCCACGAGCTGCGCACGCCGCTCAACGCCATCATCGGCTTTTCCGACATGCTGCTGCATGAGATGTTCGGCGCCTTCAAGGATCCGCGCCAGAAGGAATATGTCGGCCTGGTCAGGGAGTCCGGCCAGCATCTCCTGTCCGTCGTCACCTCGATCCTCGATGTCTCGCGCATCGAGGCGGGCGCCTACGCGACCGAGCTGGAGCCGTTCCGCTTTGTCGAGGCTGTCGACATGTGCCGCTCGATGATGCGGCCGCTGGCCGACGCCAAGAGCATAGTTCTTGCCACGCAGATCGCCCAGGATGCCGGCGAGATCAACGCCGATCGCCGCGCGGTGCAGCAGATCCTGATCAATCTCGCATCGAACGCGGTCAAGTTCACGCCCGATGGCGGCAGCGTGGTGATCGGCGCCAAGCGCGTCGGTACGCGCTTGCATTTCTGGGTGAGCGACACCGGCATCGGCATCGCCGAGGAGGATATGGCCAATCTCGGTAAGCCGTTCATGCAGATCCATAACGACTACACGCGCCGTTTCGAGGGAACCGGGCTTGGCCTGTCGCTGGTCAAGGGCCTGGTGGCGCTGCACGACGGCACGATGTCGATCGAGAGCGCGCCGGGTGAGGGCACCACGGTGACGATCGGCCTGCCGGTGAACGGGCCTAAGCGGCATGCCGGTACGCCTTCCGGCGTGCTGGCCATGCCGGCGGTCAAGCCGAAGGGGGATACAGATGGGGAGAGGAATGGCTCGCTCCGCAAAACGGCCTAAGGTGGTCGAACCCGAGCGCGGCGTCTTTGCCGAGGGCGCGGTTGCCGTCGGTCAATTGATCGCAAGCAATCCGGTTCTGGTCGGCGGTTCAACCGCCTTCCTGGTGACGCTGTTCTATGTGTCCGCCAATGCGCTCTGGTATCAGCCTTTTCCGCACACCAGCGCCTTCTTCGCGACCAGGAGCATCGAGAATTTCCCGCATACCGTCTCCAACGAGCCGGAAACCACCATCAACATCGTGCGCCAGGCGCCGGCGCAGCCTGCGCCGAAGCCGGATCCGGTTGTCCAGCAGGTGCAGGGCATTCTGAAGGACCTCAGTTTCTACGACGGAACGGTCGACGGGCTCTCGGGCCCGGCCACGCGCAAGGCGATCCAGGCCTATCAGCTGAAAGTCGGGCTGCCGGGGTCGGGCGAGGTCGACACAGCACTGCTCGACCAGCTTGGCGCCCGCCAGACGACGGCGGCCATTCCCCACCCGGCGCCGCGGCCGGCCGATGGCGCCGCCAACGCTTCCGCCGCCAGGCCGCCCGTGATCCCGGTCTCTGCGCCGGCCGATGGCGCCACGCAATCGCCCGACGCCCGCATCGTCAAGATCCAGGCCGGCCTCAAGGCCTTCGGCAACAATGACATGCAGCTCGACGGCAAGGTCGGCGCCCGCACCAAGTCCGCGATCAAGGAATTCCAGGCCCTTTTTGGTCTGCCCGAGACCGGCGAGCCGGACGAAGCTGTCTACGTCAAGATGCGCGAGATCGGCCTGACGAACTGAGCGGCGGCAAGATCGTTTTGGTTCCTTCATCCTTGCTGTAAGAAATCGCGCATGCCATCCGGAAACCTCCCATGCGCGTAACCACCGATCTTTGGGTTTCGGCCCTTGTGCGTCGCGTGTTTGGCGCCGGCGGCTTTGCCGCGGTCGTCAAGCGCGGCGCGACCGAGGCGGGCGCCGTCTTCGTGCTGTCGCGCGGGCGTCTGGGGGAGATGGCGCTCTATGGGCCGGCGCCGCAGACGAGCTACGATTCGGCCAGGCCAGACGATCGCTTTTTCACCTTGCTCGATGCCGGCGACGACAGCACGGCTTTCGATGCGCGGCTGGAGCGGGAGAAGAAATTCGATCCCGACATCTGGGTGGTCGAGATCGAAGCGGGAGCCGTTCCGGTCGAAGAGCTGCTTTCGGTGAAGGCTGATTAAACGGATCGGGAGGCTTTGAGGCTGGAGCTCGCCTCTTCGCCGTTCGAGGCATCGCGTCGTTCGGCACTGATCGTGTCGGGCGCCTTGCCGCGGATGGCCGGCGACAAGGTCTCGGCCTTCCAGGCGCGTACCTTGTCGAGCGCCGCCTCGCGGTGCAGCAGCCGGTAGCGGTCGAGGAACAGGCGGATCGCCTGCGGATGCGGAAACTCGCCGGGATAGACCGCAACCGCGATCAGGAACGCCCTGTCTTCGCCGAGGTCGAGAGCGCGCAGCGCCGCAAGCAATGCGGCATAGCTTGGCTGCCCGGTCACTGAGCGGGCAGTCGCGAAGTCGATGTCCAGCGCGTCGGCAAGGGCGGTCTGGAAGAAGGCCGCGTTGCCAGTCAGCGCCGTCTCGCGCAACTTCACATAGGCCGGTTGGCCGAGGAAGGTGTTGACGTCCGCACTTTCGTCGGCCGGGCGCATCATCGCACGCAGGCGGCGCCGAGCATTCTCCGCTGCATCGCCGGGCACGGAACTGGTATCCGCTTTGGTTACGGGTTCTGGTTTCGGTGCAAGCCTGGTGACTGTCTCCGGCGGCCGCGTCTTGACCAGCGTCGGCCTTTCCAGCACGCGGATCAGGTCGGCGATCGTCGGGTTGAGCACCTTGCGGCGCGCAATGGCGCGCGCGTGCGGCAGCCCGTGCCGGCCGATCAGCGCGATGAGGTCGATGTCGCTCAGCGCGTTGGAGCGGGTGAGCAGCGGCGCGGCGATCTCGACCGGCTCTTCGGCCAGCCGCCTGACCAGCGCGGTCGGCGCATATTCGCATTCGGAAAGGGCAGCGGCTACATAGCGGCGCGACTCGACCGAGACCTTGTCGAATAGGGGCAGCGTCAGGTCCTCGAGCTGGGCGATCTCGCGCCGCGAGGGGCGCGTCAGCGAGCAGAAGGCGGACACGGCGGCGCGGAACAGCCTTTCGGCCTTTCCCGCTTCGGTCCGGATAGCGATTTGCCTGAAATCCGAAGATGACACGGAGGATACGCCCGATACTCGACACAATCCTGAACCGCGCAATCCAGCCGCGCCGGTTTCGCAACTTCAGGAAAAACAAACATCAAATTAGCCGCGATCCGTTAGCGCTCCGTTAACCCTCTACGCCTCTTAATCAACTTTGGAGGCGTTGCGTTGTGCTCCGGTCAAACCGAGAGGAATGCGCGAACCATGGGCATGGTCCTGTCTTTTGTGCCGCGAGCGGCACCTGTAAATCGAGCAAGTCACGACACCGCGACGGCGGCGGCGGTCATCATTTTCCCCGGCGTCCGCTACGAATTGCGTCCGCAGGCCAGTGAGAGGCAGCCCGGCAAAGGCAGCTCGGACAAACCTGTCTCGCCGTCACCTTCCTCGCCGCATCACTGATAGCAATTCCGGACGGAAGGCTGGGGCGAAGTCGCCAAGCCCAACCGTTTCACGCTCTTCCTGGAACTACTTGCGTCAATAATCCTGCAATTCGCAGGCGCTCTGCTCGAGGAAGCGTGACACGATCGGCTTCCAACTCTCGTCCGGCACGAAAGCGCGGACGACGAAAATGCCTTCCTCAATCGGCGCCTCGACAAAGATCGCGCCCTGCAAATCCTCCGGGAGATCGCGCCGCACATCGATCATCTGCGCCGGCGTCAGCACCACCGTGTCGAGCTTTTCGCCATTGGCGTTGTGGTCGTTGAAGGAATAGAGGTTGTGTCCACTGCTGTCGTAGACCGACGCCGACCAGAACGGCACGTCGCCCGGCGCCTTGATCCGCACCAGTCCGTCGGCGAGGTCGAAACGGCAGGCGGCCGCATAAAACAGCGGGTCGACCGACTTGACCACCGGCGCGCCGCCGGCCTCGGCGTCCAGCCGCGTCATCTTGTAGAGGTCGGAGGCCATAGCCAGCCGCGACCAGGCATCGCGCTCGGAAAATTCAGGCACCAGGAACAGCACCACGATGTGCACGATGCCGGCGCCGAGCAGGCCGAGGATCAGGGCGTGCAGCAGGCTACGCATCGCAGCCCGCCTTCAGGATGCGCGGCAGCGTCACGTCGGAGAGGCCTGTGCTCGAGGCGATCGGCGTGTCGTAGAAGGTCAGCACGAAGTACATCTTGCCGAAGCCGCCGGTGAGCAGCCAGTTGCCGGGGGCCGGGCGGTTGCCGACGGAGATGACGACGGAATTGTCCGGCTGGCGCAGCACTTCGTAGGACTGCAGCGCCGCCTGCCTCGGCTTGCCGGTGTCGATCACGCCAAGTGACTGGTCGGCGGCATAGAGCGTCCAGAACCGGGCGGTCGGATAACCGTCCTCGATCGTGTAGGCGCATTCGCGTTTCAGCGGCTCGCCGGCATCGTCGCGCTCGGCGACGAAGGCGAGCCCCTCGGCCCGGCCGAGCGCCAGCACGCCCTCGCGCGCCACGCGCGCCTTGGAATAGGGGTCGGCGGCCAGCGTCCCGACTTCGGGGAAAGCGGTCCATTGGCCGATGCGGATTGCACCGACGCCGTCCTGCGCATTGAGCGCATACCAGACGCTATAGCCGCCAAGCCCGATGGCCATGGCAAGCGAAAGCAGCGTCAGGATGGCGTTCTTGAGCATGAGAGCCGCAACAGAGGAGGTTCCCCGGGATATCGCGGCGCGGGGTGCCGTGGCAAGCCGCTTCGCGCGGGGGTGGTTCTAAAGCGCCGAAAGCGTCTCCGGCAGGGTGGGGGCATCGAGCATGGGGGCAGCCTGGAACGTCTTGGTCATGTCCCTCAGCGTCTGGGTGGTGCGGTTGGAAAGCACCGGCGGACGTTCGGCCTCGGCCTGCGCCGCCGCGGCGTCGGCTTCCTTCTTCGCCGCTTCCTCGGCCTTGGCCGCCACCTCAGGATCGACCCATGGATGATCGATGCCAGGGATCGGCTTCAGGTCGATATTCTGGTGCGCATAGACCATCAGCCGCTGCCAGACCATTGCCGGCAGGGTGCCGCCGGTCATTTTGTTGGTCGCCGTGAAATCGTCATTGCCGAGCCAGACGGCGGCCGTGTAATTGCCGGTGAAGCCGACGAACCAGGCGTCGCGATAGGATTGCGTCGTGCCGGTCTTGCCGGCGACGACGATGTTCGGAAGCTGGGCGCGTCTGGCCGTGCCGATAACCGGTACCGCCGCCAGCATGGTGTTCATGTATTTCAGCGCCTTTTCCGACAGCACCCGGTGCGGCGGCGCCGCGTCCTTGGCCCAGTCATAGACCACTTCGCCGGTGCGGGTGACGAGCTGGGTGATGCCATGGCGCGAGCCGACGAAGCCGTTCTGGGCAAAGACGCTGTAGCCGGTCGCCTGGTCCATCACCGTCATGCCGGACGTGCCGAGCACCATGGTCTTGTGCGATTCCAGCGGCGATTCGACGCCCATCGATTCGGCCATCGCCTTGATCGGGCCGATGCCGAGGTAATCCTTGGCGAGCCGCACCGGCACTGTGTTGATCGACTTGGCGATCGCCGTGAGCAGCGTGACATTGCCGGCCGACCCGCCGCTGTAGTTGTGCGGCGACCAGCTGCCCCAGCTGACGGCGCCGCCCGAAACCACCGAGTCCGGCGTGAAGCCGTGCTCCATCGCTGTGGCGTAGACATAGGGCTTGAAGGACGAACCGGTCTGGCGCAGCGCCTTGGTGGCGCGGTTGAACTGCGAGGTGCCATAGTCGCGGCCGCCGACGATGGCGCGCACCGCGCCATTGGTCTCGATCACCACCACTGCGCCTTCGGTGACGTTGTACTCCTTGCCGAACTGGCGAAGGTGGAATTCGACGGACTCCTCTGCCGCCTTCTGGATGTTGGCGTCGAAGGTGGTGTGGGCGACCAGCGAGTGCTGGCCCGGCTTGGCGATCTTCTTCACCTCGTCGAAGGCCCAGTCGAGGAAATAATCCGGGCTCTTCTGCTCGCCGCGGTCGACGACGTCGGCCGGGTGCAGCCGCGCCTGCAGCACCTGGCCCTCTGTCATGAAGCCGGAATCGACCAGGTTGGAGAGCACCACATTGGCGCGCGCGCGCGCCGCCGGCAGGTTGATGTGCGGGGCGTATTTGGTCGGCGCCTTGAACAGGCCGGCCAGCATTGCCGCCTCGGCCAGGTTAAGGTCCTTGACGCTCTTGCCGAAATAGAAATCCGCCGCCGCCTCGATGCCGAACGTGCCGCCGCCCATATAGGCGCGGTCGAGATAGAGCTGCAGGATCTCCTTCTTGGACAGGTTCGCTTCCAGCCATAGCGACAGGAAAGCTTCCTTGATCTTGCGCTCCAAAGTGCGTTCGTTGGACAGGAACAGGTTCTTGGCGAGCTGCTGCGTGATGCTGGAGCCGCCCTGGACCACCGAATTGGCGCGCACATTCTCGAAGATCGCGCGCGACAGGCCGAGTACATCGATGCCGTAATGGTCGAAGAAACGCCGGTCCTCGGTCGCCAGCACCGCCTTGATGACGATGTCGGGCATCTCGTCGACCGGCACGGAATCGCGCTGGATGATGCCGCGCTGGCCGATCTCGTTGCCGTAGCGATCGAGGAAGGTGACGGCGAAGTCGCCCTGGTTGCGCCAGTCGCCGGTGGTGATGTCGAAGGCAGGCATGGCGAGCGCGAGCAGCACCACGAAGCCGCCGGCGCCCATGGTGAAGCCCTCGCTCAGCACCTCGATGATGGCGCGGCGCCAACCATGCACACGGAAACGGCGGGAAAAGATGGTTGCCGCTTCCCAGAATTCGCGCGCCTTGAAACCGATCTCATAGAGCGAGGAATCGAGCCACGCGTCGACGCCGAGCAGCGCCGAAGCGATCCGGCCTCTTCTCTTATGTGGTTTCGAAGGACTTGCCATTCGACTTCCGCCCAACGCACTTTTGCCCGAAAACTGCGTGCGGGCAGTTTCAGGGTGGCACCCTGTCAAACTATTCGACCATTTTATCACCGCTCACAAGGGCAGCGAAGCCACAGCACAAGCTTTGTTGAACGCTGAGGTTGATTGTGCTCGGCAACATCACCGCGCCGCGATGAAGCGCATGAAATGAGCCACATCCGCCTCGCTCGGCTCCAGGCCGGTGAAGGCGCGCAGATAGGCTGCCAGGTGGCTGACGCGCGCCTCGACCGGTTCCTTCAGGTCGAGCACGTAATAGCCGATCTGCATGTAGTAGAGGACGCGGGCGCGGATGAAGGCGTCCTCGCCGTCATAGCCGTGCCGGCGGTACATGTCGCGGATCGCGCTGAGGCGATCGTCGTCCGCCTTGTCGATCATGCGCCGCACGTCGTCGGAGCGGCGCGCCCATTCGCGGACGGCGAAATCGAGCCGCGGGTCGAACAGGCGCTCGTCGGCCCAGCATTCGAACACGTTCAGCACGCCCATGATGATGGTTTCGGCAGAGCGCTGGGCGCGTTCGACGATCGCCTTGGTGTTGGTCTCGTGCCAATGCGCGAGCAACTGGTCAAGCAGGTCCTGCCGGCTCTCGAAATACCAATAGAAGCTGGAGCGTGAGACGCCAAGCTTCTGTCCCAGCGTCAGCACGCGCACGCTTTCGATACCGTCGGAAATCAGCGTTTGCAGCGCGAGGTTGATCCAGTCCGCGCGGGTCACCTTGATATTGCCGAGCGCCGGCTCGTCCCGGGGAGCAGTCATGATCATGCCTGCACAATAGGCACGGCGCGGAGCGGTGCGCAAGCTCTGGACAGAAGTGTCTAGACACATATGTACAGTCTATGTATCGTAAGGGCCTGCAACGAGAGGGAGAGGCTCGTGAAGTCGCATTACCGGGCAGTCGTCATCGGGGGAGGCGTGGTCGGCGCCTCGGTGCTCTATCACCTGGCGCGATTCGGCTGGAGCGATGTGGCGCTCATCGAGCGCGCCGAGCTGACGGCCGGCTCGACCTGGCACGCGGCCGCCGGTTTCCATGCGCTCAACGCCGATCCCAATGTCGCGGCGCTGCAGGACTACACGATCAAGCTCTATCGCGAGATCGAGGCGGAATCCGGCCAGAATGCCGGGCTGCACATGACCGGCGGCGTCAACATGGCGAGCGACCCGCAGCGCTGGGAATGGCTGAAATCGGCCTGGGCGGTGTTCCAGTCGGTCGGCATCGAGACCGCCCGTCTGGTGAGCCCGGAAGAGATCCAGGAAATCTGCCCGATCGTCGATGTCAGCGGCGTGCTCGGCGGCCTCTATGATTCGAACGAGGGCCATCTCGATCCTTACGGCACCACGCATGCCTATGCCGGAGCGGCCAAAAAGCGCGGCGCCGATGTCATCTTGCGCAACCGCGTCGTCGAGTTGCGGCCGCGCGCCGACGGCGGCTGGGATGTCGTCACCGAGAAGGGCACGATCGTCGCCGAACATGTCGTCAATGCCGGCGGCCTGTGGGCCAAGCAGGTCGGCTTGATGGCCGGCGTCGACCTGCCGGTGACGCCGATGGAGCACCACTATTTCGTCACCGAGGACATCCCGGAAGTAGCGGCGCTGGACAAGGAACTCGGCCTCGCCGTCGATCTCGACGGCTTCTCCTACCTGCGGCAGGAGCGCAAAGGCGTGCTGCTCGGCGTCTACGAGCAGAACCCGAAGCACTGGAACATGGACGGCGCGCCCTGGGACTACGGCATCGAGCTGATCCCCGAGGATATCGATCGCATCAGCCCTGAGCTTGCAAAAGCCTATGAGCGCTTTCCATGCCTTGCCACGGCCGGTATCCGCAAATGGGTCAACGGCGCCTTCACCTTCACGCCCGACGGCAACCCTCTGGTCGGCCCGGTCAGGGGACTGCGCAATTACTGGGTCGCCTGCGGCGTCATGGCCGGCTTCAGCCAGGGCGGAGGCGTCGGCAAGTCGCTGGCCGAATGGATGATCTATGGCGAGCCGCAGGCCGACATTTTCGGCATGGACATCGCCCGCTACGGTGCGTTTGCCGCCAACCGCGAATATCTGCGGCAAACCACACGCCAGTTCTATGCCCGCCGCTTCGTCATGACCTTCCCCAATGAGCGGCTGCCGGCCGGCCGCCCGCTGAAGCGGCCCGGCGCCTATGACGGCATGACGGCCGCCGACGCCGAGTGGATGGCATCGTGGGGACTGGAAATCCCGGCCTATTTCGCGCCGATGGGTTTTCGCGAGGAAACGACGCTGAAGCGCTCTAACGCTTTCGACATCGTCGGCGACGAGGTGCTGCAGGTCCGCCGCGCCGCCGGCCTCGTCGATACCACGGCCTTCTCGCGCTACGCCGTGTCGGGCCCTGGCGCCGAGGCCTGGCTCGACCGGCTGCTCGCCTGCCGGCTGCCGACGCCGGGGCGGGCCCGGCTTGCACCGATGCTTGGGTCCGACGGCCGGCTTAAGGGCGATCTCACTGTGCTCAATTGGGACGGCGAGTATTGGATCATGGGTTCCTACTATTTGCGCGAATTCCATATGCGCTGGTTTGAGGCGCATCTGACGGATGGCGTCACGGTCACCGATATTTCCGATGCCGTATCCGGCTTCCTTGTCACCGGGCCGAATGCAAGGAAGATCGTCGAGCGCACCACGCATCGGGACGTCTCGGCGAGGGCCTTGCCGTTCATGGCCTGCGGCGCGTTAGACATCGGCTTGGTTCGTGCCCGGGTTTCCCGGCTGTCGATCGCCGGCGAGCTTGGCTTCGAGATCAATTGCCCGGCCACCCTGCATTCGACCCTGCGCGAGACGCTGCTTGCCGCGGGTGAGGATCTCGGCCTTGCCGAGATCGGTTACTACGCGCTGAATTCGCTGCGGCTGGAAAAAAGTTTTGGCATCTGGTCGCGCGAATTCACGCAAGGCTATACGCCCGGCGAGACCGGGCTCGACCGCTTTATCGCTTTCGACAAGGGCGATTTCATCGGCCGCGAGGCGGCGCTCAAGGAGCGCGAGGCGGGCGTCGCGCGTCGGATCGTGACGCTGGAAGTCGATGCGGTCGACGCCGATGCCAGCGGCTTCGAGCCGGTCTGGCACAAGGGGCGGCGCGTCGGCTTCGTAACTTCCGGAGGCTATGGCTACACGGTCGGCAAGAGCGTCGCCCTGGCGTTGCTCGATGACGATTTCGCCGGGGAGGGGACCGAACTTTCCGTCCACATTGTAGGGGTTGAACGGCCGGCGCGCATCGTCGCGGCCTCGCCTTACGACGCTGAAGGCAAGGCGATGCGGCAATGAGGAGGAACCGCCATGATTGACGAGGCCGCACGTGATCTCAGGCGCGAGCGCCGGCGGGGGCGCACCGGCGAGGCGGGCAGCGAGTCGAGCCGTCATCCGAACTACCGGTCGCTGAAGAACCCCTTCCTGCCGCAGCCGATCTTTTCCGACGACCAGGTGGCGGCCATCCACGATACCGCGCTGCGCGTGCTGGAAGATCTCGGCATCAAGGTGCTGCTGTCCGAGGCGCGGGCGATCTACGCCAAGGCCGGTGCATTGGTCGACGAGGACAGCCAGATGGTGAAGATCGGCCGCGACATGGTCGAGGCCGCGCTCGCCGCGGCGCCGCGCTCGATCCCCGCCCTCGGCGGCGACCGCTCGCGCGATTTGACGCTCGAGCTCGGCTCGATGACCTTCCTGGCCGGATCCGGCGCCCCCAATGTCACCGATCTCGAACGCGGCCGCCGGCCGGGGACGCTCGCCGCCTTCGAGGAATTCATCAAGCTGATCCAGCATTTCGACGTGCTGCATATGCTCGGCCCCTGCGTCGAGCCGCAGGACATCGACAACCGCCTGCGCCACTACGCCTCCAACCGGGCGCAACTGACGCTGTCGGACAAGTTCCCGTTCGTCTTCGCGCGCGGCGCGCCGCAGGTCGAGGATGGTTTCGAGATGATCCGCCTGGCGCGCGGTTTATCCGAGGATCAGTTCCGCGCCGGTGCCTATTGCTACACCGTCATCAACACCAACTCGCCGCGCCAACTGGACATCCCGATGGCGCAAGGCATCATCGATTTCGCCAAGGCCGGTCAGGTCCTGATCATCACGCCCTTCTGCCTGGCCGGCGCGATGGCGCCGATCACGGTCGCCGGCGCGCTGACGCTGCAGCATGCCGAAGCGCTTGCCGGCCTGACGCTTGCCCAGATCGTGCGGCCCGGCGCGCCGGTGGTCTACGGCTCATTCTCGTCCAATGTCGACATGAAGTCGGGCGCTCCGGCCTTCGGCACGCCGGAACATATCAAGGCGACGCTGGGGGCCGGCCAACTGGCCCGCTACACCGGCTTGCCCTGGCGCTCCGGCGGCGGCAGCGCCGCCAACATTTCCGACGCGCAGGCCGCGCATGAGACGCAGTTCGCGCTGTGGGGCTCGGTGCTTGCGGGCGCCACCGTCTGCATCCACTCCGCCGGCTGGCTGGAAGGCGGCCTGAGCGTTTCCCTGGAAAAGCTGATCACCGACATCGAGGCGCTGCAGACCATCGCCGAGCTTTGCGCGCGCACGCCGGGCGATGCCGATGCCATCGGCTTCGAGGCCATCGCCGAAGTGCAGCCGGGCGGTCATTTCTTCTCGGCCACCCACACCATGGCCCGCTACCGTACGGCCTTCTACGAGCCGTTGGTGGCCGACTGGTCGAATTTCGGCAATTGGACGCAGTCCGGCTCGAAGACGGCGACCGAGCGCGCGACCGGCATCTGGAAGCGGATTCTCGCCGACTTTCAGCCGCCGCCGACTGCTGCCGCCACCGCCGATGTCCTCGACGAGTTCATCGCGCGGCGCACCAAGGAAGGCGGCGCCGCCCCGGTGTCGTGACCGCGACAAGCGCCCATTACATTGGGCGCTTGTCGCCGACCTTTTGCGGGTCCTCGCGCACAGTCTCGGCATCGGCTTTCCGGTGCTTTTCCGCGGCAAGCCGGCGGATACGATCGAAGCGGTTCTCCTCGGCTGCTTCAGTCGTCGGCGCGGCAATCGGCTTCGGTGCGAACGTGATCATTCGTCGATCCCTTCCTTTTGGTTGGTATCCGGATCAGCGGTCGAGCTTGTCGGCGCCTGCTGTCGCAAAGCTTGCTTGCGGCAGGGATTGGTTAATGCATGTCGCCCAGAAGTGTGCAGCGGTTCTGGGACAACGACATGCATAAAAACAAAGACTTAAAGCGTGTCGCCTGAATCCGTTTCAGCGCGACACGCTTTAGTAGCCCATGCCGCCGCCGCCGGGAGAAGGCGCTGCATCCTTGGCCGGTATGTCGGTGATCATGGCCTCGGCGGTGATCAACAGCGCCGCGATCGAACAGGCGTCCTGAAGTGCGGTCCGCACCACCTTTGCCGGGTCGACGATACCGGCCTTGATCATGTCGACATAGATTTCGTTCTGGGCGTCGAAACCCCGATTGGGGTCCTTGCTGTCGGACAGCTTGCCGACGACGATCGAGCCTTCGACGCCGGAATTCTCGGCGATCTGGCGGATCGGCGCCTCGAGCGCCCTGAGCACGATCGAAATGCCGGCCGTCACATCGGCATTGGCGCCCGTCAGTCCGGCCAGGGCCGACCTGGCTCGCAGCAACGCCACGCCACCGCCTGGAACAATGCCTTCTTCGACAGCGGCGCGCGTGGCGTTCAGCGCATCGTCGATGCGGTCCTTCTTTTCCTTGACCTCAGACTCGGTGGCGCCGCCGACGCGGATTACCGCGACGCCGCCGGAAAGCTTGGCCAGCCGCTCCTGCAGCTTTTCCTTGTCGTAATCGGATGTGGTTTCCTCGATCTGTCCCCTGATCTGGGCGATGCGCGCCTGGATGTCGGCCTTGCTGCCGGCGCCGTCGATGATCGTTGTGGTGTCCTTGTCGATCAGCACGCGCTTGGCGCGGCCGAGCATGTCGAGGGTGACGTTCTCCAGCTTGATGCCGAGATCTTCCGATATCATCTGGCCGGCGGTGAGCACGGCAATGTCTTCCAGCATAGCCTTGCGGCGGTCGCCGAAGCCGGGCGCCTTGACGGCCGCTACCTTGAGGCCGCCGCGCAGCTTGTTGACGACCAGCGTCGCCAGCGCTTCGCCCTCGACGTCCTCGGAGATGATCAGCAGCGGCCTGCCGCTCTGCACGACGGCTTCCAGGATCGGCAACAGCGCCTGCAGGTTGCCGAGCTTCTTTTCGTGGATGAGGACGTAAGGCTCCTCCAACTCGGCGCGCATCTTGTCGGCGTTGGTGACGAAATAGGGCGAGAGATAGCCGCGGTCGAACTGCATGCCCTCGACGACGTCGAGCTCGGTGTCGGCGGTCTTGGCTTCCTCGACGGTGATGACGCCGTCATTGCCGACTTTGTTCATCGCCTTGGCGATCATGGCCCCGACGGTGTCGTCGCCATTGGCGGCAATGGTGCCGACCTGCGCGATCTCGCCCGAGGACTTGACCTTCTTGGCCCGCGCCTGGATTTCCTTGACCACAGCCGCAACCGCCTGGTCGATGCCGCGCTTGAGGTCCATCGGGTTCATGCCGGCGGCCACGAGCTTGGCACCTTCGCGCAGGATCGAAGCGGCCAGCACCGTGGCTGTGGTAGTGCCGTCACCGGCAAGGTCATTGGTCTTCGAGGCCACTTCGCGCACCATTTGCGCGCCCATGTTCTCGAACTTGTCGGCGAGCTCGATCTCTTTGGCGACAGTGACGCCGTCCTTGGTGATGCGCGGCGCCCCGTAGGCCTTGTCGATGACGACGTTACGGCCCTTGGGGCCGAGCGTCACCTTGACCGCGTTGTTGAGGAGCTCGACGCCGCGCAGCATGCGGTCGCGGGCATCGGTGGAGAATTTAATTTCCTTGGCGGGCATGATTTTTTCCAGTTCGGGCCGCCATAGCTGGCTGCTGCCTTCTTATAGACCTGCTGGCACTCGATAGATAGGAGTGCCAAAAATTATTCGTGGGCATCGGAAAATATTGAAAAGTATTAATTTGAAGATCGGATCCAGTGATTCGAACGGATCAAAATATCTAGAAAATTGAAATTTCAGTTGTGAATAACTATCTTAACAGGTGAATTCATTTCGCTGCGCCAGCCGTAAAAAGGAGATTTCGACGATGGCCGAAGGCAGTCAAACCATTATGGAAAAAGCTGAAGCCCGCTTCCTGGAAAAGCAGAAGAAAACTGTGGAGCGAAACAAGGCAACGGCTGAGTATCTGTCTGAGGCGAAGGCCAGGACGATCAAGACGGCAAGGCTGAGGGAGTTGCGGCTGGCCAAGGAGGAGGCCGACCGTGTTGCCGAAGCCTTGAACCCTGCGCCGAAAAAGAAGCGGGCACCGCGGACGGTGAAGAAGGCCGATTCGACGGAGGTAAAATCATGAGCCTTACATTCCCCAACCGAAGCCGCAGCTATGACGAGGCTGGCAGACGAATTCGCTTCGTCGGCCATGACGGCATGTTCCAGATCTCCTTCTCTGTCGCCGCGGATGCCATTTCCAATGCACCGCCAGGAACGGCGACCGCCGAAGCAACCTATCTGGCGGCCTTCGACACGGCTTCCGGCTCCATCCATGACGTCGCCAGCAAGGCCTACGCCCGCACTCGCAAGAGCATATATGTGCTGACCGCCGCCGATTTCGGCTGATTGGGGCCTATTTCGCCTGAATTGGATTGTGACGTCTTTTGATTGCCGCACGCTATCCGACAGATGTAGACGGTGTCAGGCCTGCGACCGGCTGGTCGCGGAAGCCTCGTGATCTGGCGCCGCAAGTTGAAGGTGGTTACGTTGCGCCGCGAAGGCTTGGTGGCGAAGGGAGAGAAATGACGACGCCTGACGATTTGATGCAGGCCTTGTTCCTGCGGCTGAAGACCGACGCCTCGCTGTCGGCGCTGCTGGGCGGCATCGGCCTGCTCGAAAGCGCAAGCGACAAAGCGGCATTTCCCAACGTCACTTACGGCCGCACCAGCGCCTTTGACCTCGAGACCGGCGCCGACGATGACAGTGACCAACTCGTCACCTTTCACATCTGGTCGAAGGCCCAGGGCGAGGCCGAGACACGCCTCATCATGGACAGCATCAGGTCGCGCCTCGATGGCGCGGCGTTTTCCATCGGTTCGCGCGGCCAGACCCGCCTGTCGCTGGAATTCGCCGAAGCCCGCTACGACGAGGACCTTGCGGTCCATCATGGATTGCTGCGCTTCCGCGCGTTGACCCAGGACGCAGCCTGAGAAGCTGGCGCTACGCAATTCCAGGAAAGTGCGTTGCGGTTTTTCGTCCGCAATTGCGTAAAACAAATACCTAAAGCTGCGCCTGGATGGCGGCCTTGTCGATGACCGACCAGACCTCGCTTATGCGGCTGTCGTGGAATTCGTAGAAAACGTTCTCGGCGAAAGAAACGCGCTTGCCGTGGACGGGCAGGCCGAACAGCATGCCCTTGGGATGGCAGTCGAAATGCAACCGGGCCGCCACGCGCGGCGGCTCCGAAATCAACAGTTCGATATTGAATCGCAGGTCGGGAATGGCCTCGAAATCACTCTCCAGCATGCGGCGATAGCCCGATAGCCCGATCGTCTCGCCGTTGTACTGAACCTCCTCGCCGACGAAGCGGCCGAGATTACCCCAATCCTGGTCGTTCAGGCAGGCGATGTAGTCCCGGTAGAGATCGGCGATATCCTCGCGCGCCATCGCATGCTCCTATGGTTGGTGCGGGCTGTCCTACACTAGCTAGGGCAGGGCGGAGAATCCGCATCCAAAAAGCGTAGCGGATCGAATGGTTTTCCGGCTATGAATTCAAAGCCCGGCTCGAGGGAGCCCCGGCATCGGCACTCGCGCAGGGGGTATTGCGGGCATGGATTTTCGGCCGTTCACTGTTCATTTCACGTTCAGCCCGTATGCGTTAGAACCGTGATCATGAAAAACCTTGGCCCTCCTCTCCGCAAAGCAGTACTGGCGCTTGCCGCAGCCGGCCTCTTTGCGTCGCAGGCGATCGCCCTGCCGCTCGTCGAGCCGTCGGTCGATCAGCCGGTCGTGCTCGCCACTGGTGATTGCTATGCCATCGGCCAGCAGGTCGCTGCGCAGAATGGCGGCACGCTGGCCAAGGCGTCGCAGGCAACGCGAGGCGGCCAGCAGGTCTGCGTCATCGTCGTGCTCGTCCCCGGCAAGGACGGCCAGCGTCCGCGCCGCTCGGAAATCGTCGTTCCGGCGGGCTGACCCTGTCGTTTCCCAGGCCGGCGGAATCGGCCTATACGTCTACCCAACAACAGGCTTCAACCATGCGCGTGCTCGTCGTCGAGGATGACAAGGATCTCAACCGGCAGTTGGCCGATGCGCTGGTCGATGCCGGCTATGTCGTCGACCGGGCCTATGACGGCGAGGAGGGCCATTTCCTTGGCGACACCGAGCCTTACGATGCCGTCGTCCTCGACATCGGCCTGCCGCAGATGGACGGCATCAGCGTCGTCGAGCGCTGGCGCCGCGGCGACCGCAAGATGCCGGTGCTGATCCTGACCGCACGCGACCGCTGGAGCGACAAGGTGGCTGGCATCGACGCCGGCGCTGACGACTATGTGACGAAACCCTTCCACATCGAGGAGGTGCTGGCGCGGGTGCGGGCGCTGATCCGGCGCGCGGCCGGCCATGCCTCGTCGGAACTCACCTGCGGGCCTCTGCGCCTCGACACCAAGGCGTCCAAGGCCGATGTGAACGGGGTGCCGCTCAAGCTCACCTCGCATGAATTCCGGCTGCTCGCCTACCTGATGCACCATATGGGCGAGGTGGTGTCGCGCACCGAGCTGGTCGAGCATCTCTATGACCAGGATTTCGATCGCGATTCCAACACCATCGAGGTGTTTGTCGGCCGGCTTCGCAAGAAGATGGGCATCGACATGATCGAAACCGTGCGTGGCATGGGCTATCGTATGCGTGAACCGGAGGCGTGACGCGGAACCGCTGCAGCCAACCATAAGCCCCCGGCCTTCGAAGCTGCGGCTTTGGCCGCGCTCGCTGACCTTTCGCGTCATCGCCTTTTCGACCATCTGGGCGATCCTGACGCTGGTCGTCATCTTCACTCTCATCACCACGCTTTACCGCCAGGCCAGCGAGCGCGGCTTCGACAGCCTGCTTTCGGCGCATCTGTTCAACCTGATCGGTTCGGTCGGCATTTCCGACAACGGCGCGCTGACCGGCTCGCCCGACCTCGGCGACCTGCGCTTTTCCGAGCCGAATTCCGGCTGGTACTGGTCGGTGGAGCCTGCCTCCGAAGGCGTGCATGGCGAGATCCATTCCTCCTCGATGACGACGTCGATCCTGTCGCCCAGCGTTGCCGAGGTTCCCTTCAACGCCACCTTCCAGCGCAGCTACTCGACCGAAGGTATCAAGGGCGAGGAGCTCACGGTGTTCGAAAGCGAGTTCGTTCTCGACGCCAAGAACCGCGCCGCCCGTTTCCGCGTCATGGGCAACCACAGCGAGCTCGAGCAGGAGATCGCCAGCTTCCAGCGCCGCCTGCTCACCTATCTCTCGCTGTTCGGCGTCGGCATGATCGCTATCAACGCCATCGCCATCCTCTTGGGGCTCCAGCCTTTGCGCCGGGTCCGCAATGCGCTCGCCATGGTGCGCGAAGGCACGGCGCAGCGCCTCGACGGCAGCTTCCCGGCCGAGATCGAACCGCTGGCCAGCGAGACCAACGCGCTGATCGAGAACAACCGGCGCATCGTCGAGCGCTCGCGCACCCAGGTCGGCAATCTTGCCCACTCACTGAAGACGCCTTTAGCCGTGCTGATCAATGAGGGCCGCGCGCTCGGCGGCGCCAAGGGCCAGCTGATCGCCGACCAGGCCGCCTCGATGCAGAAGCAGGTCGACCATTATCTGCAGCGCGCCCGCGTCGCCGCGCAGCGCGACAGCGTCGTTTTCCGCACGCCGGTTTCGCCGCTGGTCGAGCGCATGGTGCGCGTGCTGCAGAAACTCAACCCGCAAACGCGGCTGACGCTGTCGCTGCCGCCGGCCGAGATCGTCTTTGCCGGCGAGCGCGAGGATCTGGAGGAATTGCTTGGCAATCTGCTCGACAATGCGATGAAATGGGCAAAGAGCGCCGCTGCTGTTTCGGTCGCGCTCTCGCCGGGAATGAGCAACCTGTTTGAAATCGTTATAGAGGATGATGGCCCTGGCATTCCCGAGGACAGCGCGCGGGAAGTGTTGAAGCGTGGCAAGAGGTTGGACGAGACGAAGCCGGGAACAGGGCTCGGGCTGGCCATTGTCGCAGACCTCGTCAACGAGTATGGAGGCTCGCTGGCGCTGGAACGGTCCGGCATGGGCGGCTTGAGGGCGGTGGTGAGATTGCGGAGCCTTCATTGATGTTTTTTATCGATTTGCGTCTGGCCGCTGGTGGTCAAATTTCCGACAAATATCAACACTATGGCCGTGCAAATCCTTTGATGGCGCGGCCCCCAGTCCATCCAGTTCCATCCCGCTCGAGAGGACCGGTTGCCGGCATGAAGATCCGCGTCGCGCTCGTTTCCGCCCTGCTCGCCGTTTCCGGCTGCACGACGCTGGGCAGGGGTGGTCCAACCTCCCCGGTCACGCCTGTTTCGACGCCGCCCGCCGGCGGCAAGGTGTCGACCAGCATCGTCTCGGCGATGAATGGCGGGCTTGTCGGCGGATCGATCGGCTCGGGCCTCAGCGATGCCGAAAAGCGCAAGGGGCTGGAAGCGGAATACAAGGCGCTGGAATACAACACCAGCGGCCAGAAGGTGACGTGGAAGAGCGACAACTCCTCGCATTATGGCGAAGTCGTCGCCGCCCAGCCTTACCGGGTCGGCTCGCAGGATTGCCGCCAGTACACCCACACCGTCTACACCAGCGGCGCGGGCGTCACCGCGCGTGGCACCGCTTGCCGCAATTCCGACGGCAGCTGGACGCCGCTGACCTGACAGGTTTCGAACGAAATCAGGCCGACGGCCGACGGCCGACGGTGCGGCCGTCAAAGCGTCGCAGTATGCTTGTGTTGGCAGGGCAAGGCTCTGCCTTTATTGGAAGAGCCATGCTGTTCTGGGTCATAGCCGCAATCCTCACGCTGGGCGCCAGCCTGGCGGTGCTTCTGCCGCTTGCCGGCGGTATGAAGGGCGCGTCGCCGGCGGGCGATCACGACCTCGAAGTCTATCGCGACCAGCTTTCCGAGCTCGACCGCGACATGGCGCGCGGCCTGATCCAGCCGGGGGAGGCTGAAGAAGCGCGTGCCGAGATCGGCCGCCGCATCCTGCGTCTCGGCACGGCCGAGCGAACGGTCGCCGCCAATCCCGGCCCCTCGCGCAGCGCAAGATTGGTCGCCAGCGTGGCCGTGCTTGCGGTTCCGCTGCTGAGCTGGGGGCTCTACGGGGTGCTCGGCTCTCCCGATTTGCCCTCGCAGCCGTTGGCCGAACGTCTCGCCAAGAACCCGGCCGATTCCTCGGTCGACGAACTGGTTGCGCGCGCGGAAGCCCACCTTGCCGCCAATCCGTCTGACGGCAAGGGCTGGGACATTCTGGCGCCGATCTATCTTCGCCTGCAGCGCTTCCCTGACGCGGTGACTGCCTACCGCAACGCCATCCGCCTCGACGGCGACAGCGCGGTGCGCGAGTCAGGCCTCGGCGAGGCGATCGCGAGTGCGGCCGGCGGCATCGTTTCGGCCGACGCTCAAAATGCCTTCGAGGCGGCCCTGAAGCTCGATCCGGCCAACGCCAAGGCGAATTTCTACCTGGCGGTCGGCCTCGCCCAGGAAGGCAAGAAGGCCGACGCTGTTGCCGCCTGGCAAAAGATGCTCGGCCAGCTTGCGCCGGATTCGCTTTGGCGCAGCGCCGTCCAGCAGGCGCTGAGCGAGGCGGGCGAGCCGGCCGTCGCCTCGGGTACACCGGCGAATGGGCCGGATGCGCAACAGGTGGAAGCCGCGCGGCAGATGTCGCCGCAGGACCGGCAGGCGATGATCGAGACCATGGTCGCGGGCCTCGACGATCGCCTGAAGCAGAATCCCCACGACGAGGAAGGATGGATGCGCCTCATTCGTTCCTATGTCGTGCTCGGCAGGGCCGACCAGGCGCGCGAAGCGCTCGGCCGCGCTGTCGCCGCCTTTGGGGCGGACAGCGAACAGGCCAAGAAATTCACCGCCTTCGCCGCCTCGCTCGGCGTGACGGCGACGGAGTAAGGCAATGACGCGCAAGCAGAAGCGAATGTCTGTGATCCTGGCGGGGCTGGCTTTCCTCGCCGCCGCGACCGGGCTCACCTTCTATGCGCTTGGACAGAAGGCGTCCTATTTCTACATGCCGGCCGATCTTGCCGCAGCAAGCGTGCCGCCCGGGCAGCGCATACGGCTCGGCGGTCTGGTCGAGAAGGGCACCATCGTGCGCGGGCAGGGCGCCACCGTCGCCTTCTCGGTCACCGACGAGCAGAAATCGGTCAAGGTCACCTATACCGGCATCCTGCCCGATCTGTTCCGCGAGGAGCAGGGCGTCATCACCGAGGGCGCTTTCGGACCCGACGGCGTGTTTGTCGCCGACAGCGTTTTGGCCAAGCATGACGAGCGCTATATGCCCAAGGAAGTCGCCGACGGCCTGAAGGCAAAGGGCGTCTGGCAGGAAAGCACGAACTGACAATGGTAGAGACCGGACATTTCGCCCTTGTTCTTGCCTTTGCGCTGTCCCTGGTGCAGATGCTGGTGCCGCTCGTCGGCGCCCGCACCGGCAACCAGCGGCTGATGGCGGTTGGCGGTCCGGTCACCGTCACCGGCTTTGCGCTCACTGCGCTGTCCTTCGCCGCGCTTGCGAGCGCCTATGCCGGCTCCGACTTCTCTGTGGCGAGCGTGTGGGAGAACTCCCATTCGCTGCAGCCGATGATCTACAAGATCACCGGCACCTGGGGGAACCACGAAGGCTCGATGCTGCTTTGGGTTCTGATCCTGACCTTCTTCGGCGCGCTTGTCGCCGTCTTCGGCAACAACCTGCCGGCAACTTTGAAAGCCAATGTGCTGGCTGTGCAGGGCATGATCGGCGCCGCCTTCTTCCTGTTCATCCTGGCGACCTCCAATCCGTTTACCCGCCTCAATCCGGCGCCGATCGAAGGCCGCGACCTCAACCCGGTCCTGCAGGACCTCGGGCTCGCCATCCATCCGCCAATGCTCTATCTTGGCTATGTCGGCTTCTCTATCTGCTTCTCCTTCTCGGTCGCGGCGCTGATCGAAGGCCGCATCGACGCCTCCTGGGCGCGCTGGGTGCGGCCGTGGACGCTGGTCGCCTGGATGTTCCTCACCGGCGGCATCGCCATGGGGTCCTACTGGGCTTATTACGAGCTCGGCTGGGGCGGCTTCTGGTTCTGGGACCCGGTCGAGAACGCCTCCTTCATGCCGTGGCTCGCCGGCACCGCGCTGCTCCATTCGGCCATCGTCATGGAAAAGCGCTCGGCGCTCAAGATCTGGACGCTGCTGCTTGCGATCCTCACCTTCTCGCTGTCGCTGCTCGGCACCTTCCTGGTGCGCTCCGGCGTGCTGACCTCCGTGCATGCCTTCGCCACCGATCCGGCGCGCGGCGTCTTTATCCTGTGCATCCTGACGCTGTTCATCGGCGGCTCGCTGGCGCTGTTTGCGCTGCGAGCGTCGCGGCTGACGGTGGGCGGCCTGTTCCACCCGATCTCGCGCGAGGGTGCGCTGGTGCTGAACAACCTCTTCCTGACCACCGCCACCGCAACCGTGCTCGTCGGCACGCTCTACCCGCTGGCGCTGGAGGCGCTGACCGGCGGCAAGATCTCGGTCGGCGCGCCATTTTTCGACCTGACCTTCGGCCCGCTGATGCTGCCGCTGCTTGCGATCGTGCCGTTCGGCCCGCTACTCGCCTGGAAGCGCGGCGATGTGATTGCCGCCTCGCAACGTCTGATGGCGGCCTTCGCGCTGGCGATCGCCGCTATGCTGGTCACGGGCCTGTTCATCGACGGCGCCTCGGTGTTCGCCGCGCTCGGCGTCGGTCTCGCTGTCTGGCTGGTTGCCGGCGCGCTGACCGACCTTGCCGTCAAATCCGGTGTCGGCTCTGTGGCGCCGGCCGTCATGCTACGCCGCTTCGCCGGCCTGCCGCGCTCGGTTTTCGGCACGGCGCTTGCCCATCTCGGCCTTGGGCTGACCATGCTCGGCATCGTTGGCACGCTTTGCTTCGGCACCGAGAAAATCCTCTCGATGCGCCCCGGCGAGACGGTGGAGCTCTCCGGCCACACGCTGCGCTTCGAAGGGCTCTCCCCGCGGAAAGGCCCGAACTTCACCGAGGATCGCGGCCGCTTCCTGCTGATCTCGGATGGCAATGAAGATGGCGAGATCACCTCGGCCAAGCGCTTTTATCCGGTGCGCCAGACGGTGACGACGGAATCCGGCATCAGGACGCTGGGCTTGAGCCAGCTTTATCTGTCGCTCGGCGACGAGAACAATGATGGCTCCGTCGTCGTGCGCCTCTGGTGGAAGCCGCTGGTGACGCTGATCTGGGGCGGCGGCCTGGTGATGATGGCGGGCGCTGCCATGTCATTGCTCGACCGCCGCCTGCGCGTCGGCGCGCCGGCAAGGCGGCGCAAGCCAGCCGCCGCCTTGGCGAGCCCGACATGAGGGCAAGGTTTTCACTCGCCCCGCTGGTCCTGCTGCTGGCGCTGTTCTTCGCCGGCTCCGCCTTGGCGGTGAAGCCGGACGAGGTGTTGCAGGATCCGGTACTGGAGGCGAGGGCGCGCGCGCTGTCCGAAGGCCTGCGCTGCATGGTCTGCCAGAACCAGTCGATCGACGAATCCGATGCCGACCTTGCCCGCGACCTGCGCATCCTCTTGCGCCAGCGCCTTGTCGCCGGCGACACCGACCAGCAGGTGATGGACTACATCGTCTCGCGCTATGGCGAGTTCGTGCTACTCAAGCCGCCCTTCAGCCTGCGCAACGCGCTTTTGTGGGGCACGCCGGTGCTCCTGCTTCTGGCCGGCGGCCTGTTCATCTTGTTGAGCGCCCGGTCGCGGCGTCCAGCGGCGGACGACAGCACCCTGAGCGCCGAGGAACAAACGGCGCTTGAAAAGATATTGCATAACTGACGCACGAATTGCAGACCTCTGAGGTTGGTCGAACCCCCCGTGCGTCGCCATCCACGGGCGGAGCAAGGAGCGAAGCGACACGGCGCAGACCCGAGGATCCATTCCGTGACTTCGAGGCGTCGCGGCCGTCCAGAATTCTGCTCCGTGGCAGCCCTCGCGCCAGGTAACGGCATGGATCCCAGAGTCTCCGCGACGGAGCTTTGCTCCTGCTTCGCCCTGGAATGACGACGCCGCAGGTACTTCTACCAAGCATTCGAGCGCGGCAGACCCGTGGTCATCGTCGCCAACATTACAAAACTTTCATGTACCGGAAATGGCCCCGTAATGTGCGGCTCACTAATCCTCTTGCCCGAGGATGCTTCGCCTGAGCGCATCCGCGTCGATAGAGGATAAGAACCCCATGAATATTGCCCCCAATTCATACTCCCGCACCCGCAAGCGTCTGATGGCGGCTGCAGCGTCCCTGGCCGTTATCGGTGCGGTCGGCGCGGGCGCGCTCGCCACCGGCACCGCACCGGTGCTGGCCGATGCCGTGCGTGTCGAAGCCCCGCAGATGCCGAGCTTCGCCGATGTCGTCGAGCGCGTCTCGCCGGCGGTCGTCAGCGTCAAGGTCAAGGCCAAGATCCAGCCGACGGCCGACGACGGCTCCGACGATCAGGACGGCTTCGACAACCTGCCCGACAATCCGCAACTGCGCCAGTTCTTCAAGCAGTTCCGCGGCTTCGGCGATCAAGGCCAGGGTGGCCAGTTCGGCATGCGCCGCTTCGACCACCGCAACCATGGCAATGGCCAACCGCGCCCGGTCGCTCAAGGTTCGGGCTTCTTCATTTCCGAGGACGGCTACCTCGTCACCAACAACCACGTCGTCTCGGAAGGTTCGGACTTCACCGTCGTCACCAATGACGGCAAGGAACTCGACGCCAAGCTGATCGGCACCGATCCGCGCACCGACCTCGCCGTGCTGAAGGTCGATGGCGGCGGCAACAAGTTCACCTATGTCGACTTCGCCGACGATTCCAAGATCCGCATCGGCGACTGGGTGGTTGCCGTGGGCAATCCGTTCGGCCTCGGCGGCACCGTCACCGCCGGCATCGTATCGGCCCGCGGCCGCGATATCGGCGCCGGCCCCTATGACGACTTCATCCAGATCGACGCCTCGGTCAACCGCGGCAATTCGGGTGGCCCGACCTTCAACCTCAACGGCCAGGTGATCGGCATCAACACCGCCATCTTCTCGCCGTCGGGCGGCAGCGTCGGCATCGCCTTCGACATCCCGGCCTCGACCGCTAGGCAGGTCGTCGAAGATCTGATGAAGAACGGCTCCGTCCAGCGCGGCTGGCTCGGCGTCGAGATCCAGCCCGTCACCTCCGACATCGCCGAATCTCTCGGCCTGAAATCGGACAAGGGCGCGCTTGTCTCCAGCGCCCAGGATGCCGGTCCGGGCAAGAAGGCAGGCATCGTCGCCGGCGACGTTATCACCCAAATCGACGGCAAGGATGTCGCCTCGCCGAAGGAACTCGCCCGCATGATCGGCGCATTCGCGCCGGGCAAATCGGTCGATGTCACCGTCTGGCGCAACGGCAAGGACGAGACGGTCAAGGTCGACCTCGGCACGCTGCCCGCAAGCGACAAGCAGGCCTCGAACGACGACAACAACAAGCAGTCGGCGCCCGCCGCCAAGGCCGATACGCTGGCCGATCTTGGCCTGACCGTCACCAAGGCGGAAAACGGCAAGGGCCTGGTGGTCACCGACGTCGATCCCGACAGCGACGCCGCCGACCGCGGCATCCAGCCGGGCGACGTCATCACCTCGATCAACTCGAACGATGTGAACACCACCGACGACGTGTCGAAGGCCATGACGGATGCCGCCAAGGCCGGCCGCAAGGCGGTGCTGATGCAGATCACCCGCGACGACTCGAACCGCTTCGTGGCGCTGCCTGTCGGCAAGGGCTGATCTTTAGCTTCGTTTGACGCAATTTCAGGAAAACCGCTTCACACTTTTCCTGGAATTGCCCTGGCGACTTTTCCCTGCGGCGGCATCAACACCCCCGAGCCGTCGCCGGGAAAACATGGGGCCGAGCACGTAAGTCAGTCACCGTGTTTCGCTCCTGGCGGCAGCGGGTTTCCCATCACCCGCTGCCGCTTTATCGCATGTCGCCCAAAAGTGGGCACCGGTTTTGGGATCACGACATGCGGAACGAAACGCATGTCGCCCAAAAGTGGGCACCGGTTTCGGGAAGAAGACATGCGACTAATGAAGGCAAGGCAAGAAGAATGGCTGCCCCTCAAACTTCCAATGAAATCGCGTATAACGGTCCCATGAAGATTCTCGTCATGGAAGACGATCGCGAGGCAGCGGATTACTTGCAGAAAGCCTTCGCCGAGGCGGGGCACACCGCCCATGTCGCCGGCGACGGCGAGACCGGATTCGCGCTTGCCGATGCCGGCGACTATGACGTGATGGTGATCGACCGCCTGATGCCGCGCCGCGACGGCCTGTCGGTGATCGCGGCACTTCGCTCTCGGGGCAACACCACGCCGGTGCTGATCCTGTCGGCGCTGGGCGAGGTCGACGACCGCGTCACCGGACTGCGCGCCGGCGGCGACGATTACCTCACCAAACCCTACGCCTTTTCCGAATTGCTCGCCCGCGTCGAGGTGCTGAACCGCCGCGCCGGCGCGCGCGAGTCCGAGACCGTCTACCGCGTCGGCGACCTGGAGCTCGACCGGCTGTCGCATTCGGTCAAGCGCGCCGGGCGCGAGATCACGTTGCAGCCGCGCGAGTTCCGCCTGCTCGAATATCTGATGCGCCACGCCGGCCAGGTGGTGACGCGCACCATGCTTCTGGAAAATGTCTGGGACTATCATTTCGATCCGCAGACCAACGTCATCGACGTCCACGTCTCGCGCCTGCGCGGCAAGATCGAAAAAGGCTTCGACAAGCCGATCCTGCATACGATCCGCGGCGCCGGCTATATGCTGAAAGGCGGGTAAGGCCGATCATGGCTCTTTCCCTGCCGGCCATCATGAGGACGACGGCGGCTCGGCTTTCGGCGCTGTATTTCCTGCTTTTCGCTCTCTGCGCCGTGCTGCTGGTCTTCTACATGACGTCGCTGTCGGCAAGCATGCTGACCACGCAAACCAAAGACACCATCAATGATGAGATATTAGGTTTGGGCCGCGCCTACCAGAACGGCGGCCTGCCATTGCTGGTGCGCGTGGTCGAGGGCCGCTCGCGCCAGCCCGGCGCCAACCTCTACCTGATTGCCGATGCCAACGGCCAGATCCTGACCGGCAACGTGCAGAGCCTGGAGCCGGGGGTCATCGAGACGGAAGGTTGGACGACCGAACCCTTTTCCTACCAGCGCTTCGGCGAGGGCGAGCTCGACCGGTTGCGCAGCGGAGACCAGACCGCGCCGCAGGCCGGCGGGGGCGGCGCGCAGTCCGAGGGTGAGAAGGGCCACAACGCCATCGCGCTGGTGCTGAGGCTCCCCAACCAGATGATCTTGCTGGTCGGCCGCGACCTCGGGGAGCCCGAACGCTTCCGCGCCGTCATCCGCCGTTCGCTGACCTTGGCGCTTGGCATGATGGGCCTGGGCGGCATCCTGATCTGGTTCTTTGTCGGGCGCGCCGCGCTGAAGCGCATCGACAGCGTCTCGGACGCCAGCCGCCGGATCATGGGCGGCGACTTGTCCGGACGGTTGCCGGTCACCGGCGCCGGCGACGAATTTGACCGCCTGTCGGAAAATCTCAATTCGATGCTGGCCAGGATCGCCATGCTGAATGAGGGGCTGAAGCAGGTCTCCGACAACATCGCCCATGACCTGAAGACGCCACTGACCAGGCTGCGCAACCGCGCCGAAGCGACGCTTGCCGGCAGGCATAAGACGCAAGACTACCGCCAGGCGCTGGAAGGCACGATCACGGAGTCCGACCAGCTCATCAAGACGTTCAACGCCATCCTGATGATCTCGCGCCTGGAGGCCGGCTATTCCTCGGAACAGACCGGTCCCGTCGATCTCGCCGCCACGGTGAGCGATGTCGTCGAGCTCTACGAGCCGGTGGCGGAGGAAGCGGGCGTCACGCTGGAGGCGACCGCACCCGCGGCCTTCACGATCAACGGCAACCGCGAGCTGATCGGCCAGGCGCTGTCCAACATCGTCGACAACGCCATCAAATACTCGACCGACGCTGCCGAGACGCCGAAAGTGCGTGTGGCGCTGGAACGCGCCGGAAGCGAGATCAAGCTTACCGTCACCGACAACGGCCACGGCATCCCGGACAACGCCGACCGTGCCCGGGCCACCGAGCGCTTCGTGCGCCTGGAAAAGAGCCGCTCGCAACCGGGCTCGGGCCTGGGCCTCAGCCTCGCCAAGGCGATCATGACTTTCCACAACGGACGGCTTGATCTTTTGCCCGCCAATCCCGGATTGTCCGTGGTCATGAGTTTCCCGCTACGGGAGACGCATTGATGGCGAGGACAATGGCGAAGAAGAAGGTCGAATGGCGGCTTAGCCCGACACTGGCGCTCCGGCCGCTGGATGCCGATCGTGCCCGGCGCGAACTGTCGGAAATCGCCGATGCCGCCGAGGAAGAGGGGCTTTCCCGTCTCGCCGCATTCCTGGCGGGCGAAGGGCCGCTGCAGGACACGCTGGCGGCCGTCTTCGACCTCTCGCCCTTCCTGCGCGATGTGGCGCGCCGCCGGCCGGCAATTCTCGACACGCTGTTCGACCAGACGATCGAAACGCGGCTCGGCGCCATAGGCGAGGCGATCGGCGGTGCGGCCAAGGCGGACGATGCATCGGAACCGGGCCTGATGAAGGCGCTGCGGCAATGGAAGGCCGAAGCGCATTTCCTGATCGCGCTGGCCGATCTTTCAGGCGAGGCGCAGACCTCCGTGACGGTGCGCCGCCTCAGTGATCTCGCCGACGCCTGCACACGCGCCGCCGTCGATTTCCTGCTGCTCGACGCGCATCGGCAAGGCAAGCTCAAACTGCCGTATCCGGTGGAACCGGCCAAGGATTCGGGCTGGATTCTACTCGGCATGGGCAAGCTCGGCGCGCATGAACTGAATTTTTCCTCCGACATCGATCTCGTCGTCTTCTTCGATCCGGAGGCGCCGGCAATCGTCGATCCGCTCGATGCGACGGAGCTGTTCGCGCGCCTTACCCGCCGTCTCGTGCGCATCCTGCAGGACCGCACCGAGCACGGCTACGTCTTCCGTACCGATCTGAGGCTGCGCCCCGATCCCGGCTCGACGCCGCTGGCGATCCCGGTCGAGGCAGCACTTCGCTATTACGAGGCGCGCGGCCAGAACTGGGAACGCGCCGCCATGATCAAGGCGCGGCCGGTTGCCGGCGACCTTGCCGCGGGCGCGGCCTTCCTCAAGGAATTGCAGCCCTATGTCTGGCGCAAATACATGGACTACGCGGCGATCGCCGACGTCCATTCCATCAAGCGTCAGATCCATGCCCACAAGGGCCATGGCGAGATCGCGGTGAAGGGCCACAATGTCAAACTCGGCCGCGGCGGCATCCGCGAGATCGAGTTCTTCGTCCAGACCCAGCAGCTCATCGCCGGCGGCCGGTTTCCCGAACTGCGTGGCCGCGAGACGGTGCCGATGCTGGCAGCGCTTGCCGCGCGCGGCTGGATCACCGCCGATGCGCGCGATGCGCTCACGCGCCAATACTGGTTCCTGCGCCGTGTCGAGCACGCCATCCAGATGGTGGCGGACGAGCAGACGCACATCCTGCCGGACAGCGACGAGGAACTGGAACGCATCGCGCTGATGCTGGGTTTTGCCGGCGAGGTGGAATTCACGGAGGCGTTCCGCGCCTCGCTACAGCAGGTCGAGCGCCATTATGCGGCGCTGTTCGAAACCGCGCCCGAACTCTCGGCCGGCGTCGGCAACCTGGTCTTCACCGGCGATGTCGACGATCCCGACACACTGCAGACGCTGGATCGCCTGGGCTTCCAGCGGACGAGCGACATCTGCCGCGTCATCCGCGGCTGGCATTTCGGCCGCTACCGCGTCACCCAGTCGGCGGAGGCGCGCGAGAGGCTGACCGAACTGACGCCGGCGCTGCTGAAAGCCTTCGGTCAGACGCGGCGCGCCGACGAGGCGCTGATGCGCTTCGACGAGTTCCTCGCCGGCTTGCCGGCTGGCATCCAGCTTTTCTCGCTGCTGCAGTCGAACCCGGCGCTGCTGAAGCTGATGGCAACGATCATGGGCGCGGCGCCACGGCTTGCCGCCATTATCACGCGCCGCCCGCACGTCTTTGACGGCCTGCTCGATCCGGCGCTGCTGACAGAACTCCCTGAACGCGCCTATCTCTCGGCGCGGCTCGCCGCCTTCGTCGACGGCGACCGCGCCTATGAGGATGTGCTCGACCGCCTGCGCATCTTCGCCTCAGAGCAGAAATTCCTGATCGGCGTGCGCCTGCTAGCCGGCTCTATCGATCCGGCGCGGGCGGGGCGCGCCTTTTCGGACCTAGCCGACCTCACCATCGGGGCGGCACTTCAAGCGGTGATCGCCGAATTCGCGCTGCGCCACGGCAGGATCGAAGGCGGCAGGGTGGCCCTGCTCGGCATGGGCAAGCTCGGCAGCCGCGAGCTCACCGCCGGTTCGGATGTCGATCTCATCCTGCTCTACGACCATGACCCGGACGCCGAGGACTCCGACGGCGAGAAGCCGCTGGCGCCTTCGCACTACTATACCCGCATGACGCAGCGCCTGATCGCCGCCGTTGCGGCGCCGACGGCTGAAGGCGTGCTCTATGAGTTGGACCTGCGTCTGCGCCCGTCAGGCAACAAGGGGCCGGTCGCCACCCATATCGACGCGTTCAAGAAATATCAGCGTCACGATGCCTGGACCTGGGAGCACATGGCGCTGGCGCGGGCCCGCGCCATCGGCGGCGACGCCGAACTCTGCGCCGAACTCGATGACGAGGTGGCCGCGGTGCTGGCGCAGCCGCGCGACTCCGCCAAAGTGAAGGCGGATGCCTCCGAGATGCGGGGATTGATAGACAAGGAGAAGCCGCCGCGCGATCTCTGGGACATCAAGCTGATCCCCGGCGGGCTCATCGATCTGGAATTCATTGCCCAGGTCGCGGTCATCACCGGCGGGATCGAACCGGGCAGGCGGGCAACGGCGACGGCGGACGTGCTGGCGCGGCTGGCCCCCGGTTTCGCGGCCGCCGATGTGCGTGAAGAGCTTGGCGAGGCCTACCGGCTCTATCTGGCGCTGACCCAGATGATCAGGCTTTGCCTCACCGGCGAGTTCCAGCGCGACGATGTCCCGCCGGGGCTTTCGGATCTGCTCTTGGCGGTCACCGACCTGCCGGATTTCGCTGTGCTGGAAGCGCATCTCAAGGAGACGTCGCGGAAGGTCAGGAAGGACTTCGACCTTTTGCTTCGCGCGGGCGCGTCGATCTCACGAGATTGACCTAGGCCTCATTTCTTCGCGCCCCCCTCTATCCTACCGGACATCTCCCCCACGAGGGGGGAGATTGGCGGCTTCGGCGCCTCGCTCATTCCTGCAACTTTGGAGATTGGCGAAAGCCGGCGTGACAGATGATCTCCCCCCAAGTGGGGGAGATGTCCGGCAGGACAGAGAGGGGCGCTGTCCCGCCAGCGTTACAGTTTTTCAACGAAACTCAGGCCGCAGCCTTCACCGAAAGCGGGGCTTTCTTCAGCGGAATGCGCACCGACACGATGGTGCCGACACCTTCGGTCGAGCGGATCTTCAGCGCGCCGCCCTGCAGCTCTGCCAGCGAGCGCGAGATGGCGAGCCCAAGACCCGAGCCGGTGTGGTTCTTGGAGAACTGGTTCTGCACCTGCTCGAAGGGTCGGCCGAGCTTGCTCAACGCCGGCTTGGGGATGCCGCAGCCATTGTCCTCGATGGTAAGCACCAGCGCGCCCGAGGCGTTGCGCGCCCGCACCATGATATGGCCGCCCTGTCCGGTGAATTTCACTGCGTTGGAGAGCAGGTTGATGGCGATCTGCTTGATAGCGCGGCGGTCGGCGTAGAGCCGCATCGAGTCGGCGATGCGCGTCTCGACATTGATCGACTTTTCCGCCGCCTGCAGCGAGATCACCCGCACCGTTTCCTTGATCAAGGGGCAAAGGTCGATCTCCTCGCGGTCGAGCGAGAACTGGCCGGCTTCGATCTTGGACATGTCGAGAATGTCGTTGATGACGCCGAGAAGGTATTTGCCGCTGCCGTTGATGTCGGTTGCGTATTCCTCGTAACGCTCGGAGCCGAGCGGCCCGAACAAGCCCTGCTGCATCAGCTCGGAGAAGCCGATGATGGCATTGAGCGGCGTGCGCAATTCATGCGACATGTTGGCGAGGAACTCCGACTTGGCGCGATTGGCTGCCTCGGCGCGCTCGGTTTCCTTCATGTATTTGCGGTTGAGCTCGACCAGTTCGCTGGCACGTTCCTCTTCGGCGCGGCGCGCAAGGCTGAGATCGTGGATCGTCGCCATCAGCCGGCGCTCGCTGTCGACCAGCTTTTCCTGATGCAGCTTGATCTGGGTGATGTCCGAGCCAACCGAGACGATGCCGCCGTCGCGGGTCCTGAGCTCGTTGACCTGCAGCCAGCGGCCGTCGGCGAGCTGACGTTCGAAGCTGACGCCGCCCTGCGGACCGTTGGCATTGGCGAGCCTGCGCTCCGAGGCGAAGGCCAGCATCCGCTCCTCCAGCGCGTCGCGAACGACGCCCGGCACGACGTCGCGGTCCGACAGCCCGTTGTCCTTCTGGAACTTCGAATTGCACATGATCAGCCGCTCAGCGGCATCCCAAAGCACGAAGGATTCGTTGATGTTCTCGATCGCGGTCCTGAGCCGCATGTCGGCCGCTTCCGAACGCAGCGCCAGATGCCGCTGCTCGGTGACGTCGACGGCGATGCCGATCAGTTGGATCTCCGGGGCTTGCGGGTCGATCACCTGCGCGCGGGCCCGCATCCATACCCACTGTCCGTCGGCGTGGCGCATGCGGAAAACCTGGTCGATATGGTCGATCTCGCGCTCGACGATGCGGTTGGCGAGTTCGAACAGGTCGCCGTCGTCGGGGTGGATGATCTCGTCGACCGCGCCGAAGGAGAGCATGGATTCGCAGGGCTCGTAGCCCAGCATGTCGTACATCGAGCGCGACCAGTACATCTTGCCGCGCACCATGTCCCAGTCCCACAGGCCGCAGCGGCCGCGCACAAGCGCCATGTCGATGCGCTGATGCGCCTCGAGGTAGATGCGGTCCGCCGCCTGGGCGCGCGCCGCCTGGCCGAAATAGGCGTAGAGGATGACGATCAGCACGCCCGCCGTCAGCACGAACAGTGTGACGTTGAGCGACACCGACTTGCGCCAGCTGTCGAACACCGCTTCCTGCGGCACCAGCACGGCGGCTGCGTGTCTGTGATCGTCGGCGAGGCTGACGGCGGCAAACCAGTCCTGTCCGCCGATGCTCACATCCATCACGCCGGCGCGGTCGCCGAACATGAACAGCGGTTGCCCGCCCAGCACGAGGCTGTCGAGCGTGCGGCCCTGCCAGCCCGTCGACAATGGCGAGACGGCAACGACCTTGAAAGCGGCGTCGGTGATGGCAAGCACATGCGCACGGCTCATGGCGCCCTGGCGGCTGGTGCTTTCCAGAAGGCTGATGGCATTGGCGCCGGCCGCGTTGGGGTCCGCGGTGATCGCCTGCGCCATCCGCCCGGCGGCCAGCGCCAGCACCGCCTTGGCGTTGCGCTCGACCTCGTCATGCTCGTTCATCAGCGACAGGAAGCGCAGTGCCGCGATGACGACGAGGAAAACGACGATCAGCGCCGGGATCGATCGGCGCAGCAGCGGCTCGGCGGCCAAGAGCCGCTGATAAGTGGGTTCGGCGATCAGGCGCGCATTACCAGCAAGTCCGTCGCTCCTTGCCTTACGCCGCGCAAAAGCCTTCCCTCCGGGCGCGCCCCACGCGTCCGCCTTGGCCATAAATGGCACTCCCCGATCTGCCGTATACTTGGATGATCCGGCTACGCCGCACGCCCGAATCGCCATTAAAGAATCAAAGCTGATTCGCCTTGTCCAGAGGCGCGGGCGAAAAAGATTAAAAGTTGATTGAAATTTGTCGTTTCGCCTTCCCTTCTCCCCTTGTGGGAGAAGGTGGATCGGCGCGCAGCGCCGAGACGGATGAGGGGTGCTCCAGCGGAGTGAGAAGTGGGTGTTCCCTGGAACACCCTCATCCGTCGCCTTCGGCGACACCTTCTTCCACAAGGGGAGAAGGAGAGGGCGCTACGCCAACGTCCGCTCCACGATATCGCGCAAATCCGCCGACAGGTTTTCGACCTTCGCCATGTCGAGCAGCGCTTCCCTGGCCTTGGCTTGCCGTGCGGGCTCCAGCGAGCGCCAGGATCGCAGCGCCGTTGCCAGCCTTGCCGCCACCTGCGGATTGCGCTTTTCCACCTCCAGCACGGTCTCGGCGAAGAAGCGGTAGCCTTCGCCGTCGGGGCGGTGGAAGCCGGTCTGGTTGGCGCTGGAGAAGGTGCCGATCAATGAACGCACCCGGTTCGGATTGGCGATCGAGAAGGCAGGGTGCTGCATCAGTGTCCGCACCTTGTCGATGGTCTTCGCGCCGGGCACGCTGGCCTGGATCTGGAACCATTTGTCGAGCACCAGCGCGTCGCCGCGATAGCGGGACTCGAAGGCAACCAGCGCCTCCTCGGCCTCCGCCGTGCCCGAATGGCGATGCGCCAGAACGGCGAGGGCAGCGGCGCGGTCGGTCATGTTGGTGGCGGCAGTGAAGTGCCGCACGGCGAGGGCGGTGCCTCCCGGCAGCAGCGAAAGATAGTCGAGCAGGATGTTGCGCAGCGCCCTGCGTCCGGCGCTCGCCGCGTCCGGACTGAACGGACCCTTGTCGGCAAGGCTGTCATAGAGCGCCAGGAAGGCCTCGCGGTTTGCCTCGGCGATCGCCCGCGCCAGCGCCTCGCGCGCGGCAAGAATGGCGTCGGGGTCGATGCCCTTGCCGATGTCGCGGGCAATGTCGGCCTCGCCGGGGAGCGCCAGCGCCAGCGCCCTGTAGGCCGGCTCGAGCGTCTCGTCGCCGGCGATCCTGCCGGCAAGCTCGGCGAGCCGCGCCGCAAAGACCGGCTGCCTGCCACCGAGGATCTGACGGAAGGCGGCGATCAGCGCGTCGGTCAGCAGCGTGTTGAACGCCTGCCAACGCGAGAAGGCATCGCTGTCATGCGCGGCGAGGAAGAACTGGTCGTCGGCCTTCTGCTGCACCGACAGCGTGATCGGCGCCGAGAAGCCGCGGTTGAGCGACACCGAAGGCCGTTCTGAAACGCCCAAGAAGCGCACCGTGTGCCGACGCTTACGGATATGGATGACGCCGTCATCCACCGTTGCGCCCTCGACGGCTGTCCAGACGACCGGCTTGCCGCCGGCGCCGACCAGGCCGAAGGCCAGGGGAATATGCATCAGCCGCTTGCGGCTTTCCGACGGCGTCGGCGGTACCGACTGCTCGATCTCCAGCGTGAACTCGTTGGCGGCCGGATTGTGCGCGGAGCTCACCGTCAGGTTCGGCGTGCCGGCCTGATGATACCAGAGCGCGAATTGCGCTAGGTCCCGCCCTGAGATGTCTTCGAACACTTTCAGGAAGTCCTCGATTGTCGCGGCCTCGCCGTCATGCCGCTCGAAATAGAGGTCCATGCCGGCGCGGAAGGTTTCCGGCCCGAGGATGGTGCGGATCATGCGCACCACTTCGGAACCCTTCTCATAGACGGTCGCCGTGTAGAAATTGTTGATCTCGCGGTAGCGGCGCGGCCTGACCGGATGCGCCAGCGGGCCCTGGTCTTCAGGGAACTGGTGCGCGCGCAGCGTGCGCACCTCGGCGATGCGCTTCACCGCCCGCGAGCGCTGGTCGGCGGAGAATTCATGGTCGCGGTAAACCGTCAGGCCTTCCTTCAGGCAAAGCTGGAACCAGTCGCGGCAAGTGATTCTGTTGCCAGTCCAATTGTGAAAATATTCATGCGCGATGATCGCCTCGATATTGGCGAAATCGGCATCCGTCGCCGTCTCCTCGTCGGCCAGCACATATTTGTCGTTGAAGACATTGAGGCCCTTGTTCTCCATCGCGCCCATGTTGAAGTCGGACACGGCGACGATGTTGAAGACGTCGAGGTCGTATTCGCGGCCGAAGGCTTCCTCGTCCCATTTCATCGAGCGCTTCAGCGCGTCCATCGCGTAGCCGGCAAGACGCTCCTTGCCGGGCTCCACATAGATGCCGAGCTCGACGTTTCGGCCAGACATGGTGGTGAAGCTGCCTGCCACCTTGCCAAGCGCGCCGGCCACCAGCGCGAAAAGGTAGGAGGGTTTGGGGAAGGGGTCGTGCCAGACCGCGTAGTGCCGGCCGTTGGCGAGCGCGCCGCTGTCGACGGGATTGCCGTTTGAAAGCAGCAGCGGCGCCTCATTGTGCGGGGCCTCGATGCGCACGGTGTAGACCGACAGGATATCGGGACGGTCGAGGAAATAGGTGATGCGGCGAAAGCCCTCGGCCTCGCATTGCGTGCAATAGACGTTGTTGGAGCGATAGAGGCCCATCAGTGCCTCGTTGCGCGAAGGCGCGATCTCGGTCTCCAGGCGAAGCTCGAAGCGCGGCGCTGCCGGCGGTTTCGGGATCGTCAGCCGGTCCGGTGTCGCCTCATAGTCGCTGGCCTGAAGCGCATGCCCGTCGACGGCAACGCCAAGCAGCGTCAGCCCGTCGCCGTCGAGCATCAGCGGCGCCGACGCGGCGACGCCCTCACGCCGCTCGATGGTGAGCAGCGCGGTGACGAGGGTGGCGTCCGGCGACAGGCGGAAGTCCAGACTGACCCTGGGGATGAGATAATCGCTGGGGCGATAGTCTTCTAGCTTGAAGACATGGCCGGTATCGGTGCGCATTCCGTTGGTTTTCCGATCGATTTCAAGCGGACAGCAGTCTTTGCTGGTCCAAGAATTTTGAGGTGCGCGCTCTTTACACGAAACGGCCACTCGACAAAACTGCGCAAAGGCCTCATTTGCGGCTTCGTTTTCCGACCATCCTCACGAGGCACGATGACCGTCGATCATGCCGTCGGCCACAACACGCTGCGCGGCATTACGCTGAAGATCATCTCGGTGACGATCTTCGTTGGCATGCAGACCTGCATCAAGGCGGCCGGCGACGTGCCCGCCGGGCAGATCGTCTTCTTCCGCTCCTTCTTCGCCATCTTCCCGATCATTGCCTTCCTGGCCTTCAAGGGAGAGCTCGCCACTGCATTCACGACCAGGCGGCCGTTCAACCATATTGCGCGCGGCGTCGTCGGCGTCGGCGCCATGGGGCTTGGCTTCTTCGCGCTGACCAGGTTGCCGCTGCCGGAGGCCATCACGCTGAACTACGCCCAGCCGCTGCTGGTCGTGGTGTTCTCCTCGGTTTTCCTCGGCGAGACGATCCGCGTCTACCGCTGGAGCGCGGTTGCGGTCGGCCTTGCCGGCGTGCTGATCATCTCTTGGCCGGAACTGACGCTGCTCAATTCCGATCAAGGCCTCGACGACCAGGAGGTGCTGGGCGTCATGGCCGCGCTGATCGCCGCGGCGATTTCGGCCGTCGCCATGCTTCTGGTGCGCAATCTCGTCCAGACGGAGAAGACGGCGACCATTGTGTTGTGGTTCTCCTCGACGGCTTCGGTGCTGTCGCTTTTCACGCTGCCCTTCGGCTGGCAGGCGCTGACGCCGATGCAAGCCGCGCTGCTTGTGGTCGCGGGCTTCGGCGGCGGGCTCGGTCAGATCCTGATGACGGCGGCCTACCGGCATGCCGAAGCCTCGGTCGTGGCGCCCTTCGAATACACCTCGATGATCCTCGGCGTCGCCGTCGGCTATCTCGTGTTCGGCGACGTGACCTCGCTCAACACGCTTATCGGCGGCGTGATCGTCGTTGCCGCCGGCATCTTCATCATCTGGCGCGAACGGCAACTCGGCCTGGAGCGCACGCGCACCAGGACAGCCGCGCCGCCGCAGGGGTGAACGAGACCGCCGTCATATCGACAAGTTCACCGATGTTTCTCAAGTCCATGAGAGATTGAAAATGAGTGACAAAGAGCGTCCTTACGTCCTTCACACGAACCGAGAGCTGGCGATGATGCTCGCCGGTGCCAAACCGTTGGCGGTGTTCGCTCACGAGAAGGTCGACGGTTTTGAGAAATCCGACGCGCTGGCCAATCAGGATTTCGCACCACACGTCGCAGCTGGGACGCTTTCGGAGCATGTGAGGACGAGAACGATATCCCTGCCGAGCGGTACTGCGGTGGATATCGATTACTGGTTCTACACGCTCAAAGGCGAAGAATGGCGGGTCGAAGCATATTGGCTGCTTATCGATTTCCTCCACCGCAGGGCCTGGTGCCCGCAATTCGAATGGTTGGAAGGAAGGCTGCTCGGGTACACCGATCAGGAGAACATCCACCATCTTTTGCGGAGATATCCGGCGGACCCGTGGGTTGCCGAGATTTGCAAGCCACGAAACTGAGGATCGGTCGGCGTCTAGCCATCCATCGCGTTGGTCCGTTCCTTCGCGAGCCGCACCAGCACCGCCCGGGTCTGCTCATCCGCCGGGAAAAACGATTCGATCGCCAGTTCCGACAGGGTTACGTCGAGCGGCGTGCCGAACACGGTGATCGTGCTGATGAAGGACAGCACGGTATCGCCATGCGCCAGCCGCAGCGGATGCACGATGCCGCTTGGCTCGACCGGCGCCGGCCGGCTGCTCTTCAGGCCGGACGGATAGGTGCGCAACTCGCGCTCCAGCTCGATCAGCGCCGGGTCGCCGGTCGCGTCGTTCTGGTGCTTCAGCCGCTCCAAAAGATGTGCCCGCCATTCCGCCAGGTTGACGATGCGCGGCGCCACTCCGCCCGGATGGAGACTGAGCCTGAGTACATTGACCGGCTGCGCGAGCAGCGACGGCTCGGAAATATCCGCAAGGAACGGGGCGATCGCCGCATTGGCCGAAACGAGGTTCCAGAGCCGGTCGACTGCGAGCGCCGGAAAAGGCTCGTGACCCTTGAGCACGGTCTCGACCGCGGCCATCGCCGGAGCCAGCGTTTTGTCGCTCAGCGGCTTCTCGCTGAAGCTCGGCGCGAAGCCCGCGGCGAGCAGCAACTGGTTGCGCTGGCGCAACGGGATCGACAACTGCTCGGCCAGATGCAGCACCATGTCGCGCGACGGCTGGGCGCGGCCGCTTTCGACGAAGGAGAGATGCCGCTGCGAGATATCGGCCTCCGTGGCGAGGTCGAGCTGGCTCATTCGCCGCCGCGTGCGCCATTCGCGGATCAGGCTGCCAGCGGAGATGTCGGATGTGGTCATGGGTGAATGACTAGGGCGACGAGCGGCACAATTCAATTACCTGGGAGGTTATAGCTTCATCTTCCCTTCTCCCCTTGTGGGAGAAGGTGGATCGGCGCGCAGCGCCGAGACGGATGAGGGGTGCGTGAAGCAACGCAGCATAAAATAATCCAGCATTTTCAAATTCTTGTGCCTTTGAAGTGGCGATCCTTTCAGCACCCCGCATCCGACCGAGCTTCGCTCGGCCCCCGCAAGGGGAGAAGGGGAGGTTCATGCCAACCCCTTCAGCTTAGCCTTCACCTCGAGGAAATCCCGCCAGGCCAGCTTCTTGTGCGCAGGCGTCCGCAAGAGATAGGCCGGATGCAGCGTCGGCATCGCCGGAATGGCTGTGCCCGAAGCCGTCGTGTGCACTCGCCAGTTGCCGCGCAAGCGCAGGATTCCCTCGGTCGTGTTGAGCAGCGTCTTCGCCGACGGACCGCCGAGATTGACCAGCACTTTTGGATTGACCAGCTCGATCTGCCTTTCGATGAAGGGCCGGCAGATTTCGGTCTCGTGCGGCGTCGGCGTGCGGTTGCCCGGCGGCCGCCACGGAATGACGTTGGCGATATAGGCCGAGCTGCGGTCGAGGCCGATCGCCCCAAGCATGCGGTCGAGCAGCCGGCCGGAGCGGCCGACAAAGGGCAGGCCTTCAAGGTCCTCGTCGCGGCCCGGGGCTTCGCCGACCAGCATCAGGTCGGCATTGGGGTTGCCGTCGGCGAAGACCAGGTTCTTGGCGGTGAATTTGAGATTGCAGCCGTCGAAGGCGGCCATGTGCTGGCGCAGTTCGTCGAGCGTCGCGGCACTTGCCGCCAGTTGCCGCGCAAGCAGCGCCTGTGCCTCGTCGGGAACGGCCGCGGCCGCCGGCATCCGCGCGGGCGCGTCCGGAATATTGCTCGCGTCGAGCCTCGATGGCGGTGGCTCTGGCGCCTTGGATCGCTCCGGAGCCCGTTCAGGCGCCGGGCTGCTCTCGGGTCTGGGCTCGCGATGCGGCGCGGCTGGCGTCCGCTCGGCAGGCCTGCGCTCGGCGGACCTTGCCGTCGGTTCGGCAAACCGGTTGATCGGCGCGTCTTCAAGCGCATCGTCGACACCGGCGCTGGCATAGAAGGCGAGCAGTTCGGCGATCTCGGCAGGTGTGCTGGGGGAAGCGGCAGTCATGGCGCCACCATCGTCCGCGCGACGCCGATTTGCAACCGCGCAGAGATCATCCGGTGGGGATGCGCGGATCCTGCACGACGTAAAACGTCCAGCGCGGCGTGTAATCGGTGATCAGGAAATCGAAAGTCGCCGTCTTCAGCGGATCGACCTTGCCGTTCCTGAACAGCAGCTGGTCGTAAGGTTCGAACTTACGCTCGAAATCGGCGAAGTTGCTCGACCAGATGTTGTCGGGCGTCTTGTTGCGCTGGTCGAAGGAAAAGCCATCGCCGAACACGCTCGGCTGGTCGAGGATTTCCTGCAGCTCGAACTGGAACTCCACCCAGGGCAGGGCGCTGTTGTTGAGCACGTCGATGCGCATATACATCACGCCGTTGGCGACCTGGCCGGCCTTGCCGAAGGGTTCGATCGGCTTCGTCGCGCGGATGGTCAGCGTCACCGGCGTCGCCGTGTTCAGCTCCTCCTTGATGATCAGCGGGTCTTCCTTGGTGCCGATGCCGGAAGCGCCGGTGATGCGGAAGCCGCCCAGCTCGTCGGAGAATGAATAGGCGCCGGTCGCCCAGACCTTCACCGGATCTGCCTGCGCCGGCGCGGCCAAAAAGAGGAGCGGAAGAACCGTGCGCCAGGCCAAGCCGGGCGTGAAGAGCAAGCGCTTCAATGGAAAGCCGGGCGGCTCTGGATTGCGCATGCGGCCAAGTATTGCCGATAACCAAGCCGTCGAACAATTAAAAACATGCGGGCAACGCCTGGCCTGCCAACCGATTGGCGCTGGCCTATGCTTTGGCTCAGGTCGAGCCATGGCCCGTTTTCGCGTGAAAACCGCGACTTTTTGTCGAAATCGGCGTTGTCACGTCAGCGCCGGTTTCGCGTCGCGAATTGATGCGCTATGCAGCGCGTGAGCCAGCAGAATGCGAGAACGTGGCGAGCCAGTGAGGGGCCGATGAGCGAAATCGAACGCGAGAGCATGGAATTCGACGTGGTGATCGTCGGCGCAGGCCCCGCCGGCCTTGCCGCCGGGATCCGTCTGAAGCAGCTCAACCCCGACCTTTCCGTCGTCGTCCTGGAGAAGGGCGGTGAGGTCGGCGCGCATATCCTTTCCGGTGCCGTTGTCGATCCGATCGGTATCGATCGCCTTTTGCCGGGCTGGCGCGAGGAAGAGGGCCATCCGTTCAAGACGCCTGTCACCGACGATCACTTCCTGGCGCTCGGGCCTGCCGGCTCCTTCCGCCTGCCCAACTTCCTGATGCCGCCGCTGATGAACAATCACGGCAACTACATCGTCTCGCTCGGCAATGTCTGCCGCTGGCTGGCGGCCAAGGCTGAGGCGCTGGGCGTCGAGGTCTATCCGGGCTTCGCCGCGACAAGCCTCGTCTACAACGACGCCGGCGCCGTCACCGGCGTCATCACCGGCGACATGGGCGTCGAGAAGGACGGCACGCATGGCCCGGCCTACGCGCCTGGTATGGCGCTGATGGGCAAATATGTGCTGATCGGCGAGGGCGCGCGCGGCTCTCTGGCCAAGCAGCTCATTGCGAAGTACCGGCTTGCCGACGGCCGCGAGCCGGGCAAGTTCGGCATCGGCCTCAAGGAACTGTGGCAGGTCAAGCCCGAGAACCACAAGCCTGGTCTCGTGCAGCATTCCTTCGGCTGGCCGCTCGACATGAAGACCGGCGGCGGCTCGTTCCTCTACCATCTCGAGGACAACCAGGTGGCGGTCGGCTTCGTCGTTCACCTGAACTACAAGAACCCCTATCTCGCGCCCTTCGAGGAATTCCAGCGCTTCAAGACGCATCCGGCGATCGCCGGCACCTTCGCGGGCGCCAAGCGCATCGGCTATGGCGCGCGCGCCATCACGGAAGGCGGTTGGCAGTCCGTGCCGAAGCTGTCTTTCCCCGGCGGCGTGCTGATGGGTTGTGCTGCCGGCTTCGTTAACGTGCCGCGCATCAAGGGTTCGCACAATGCGGTGCTATCGGGGATGCTGGCGGCCGAGCATGTGGCCGAGGCGATCGCCGGCGGCCGCGCCAATGACGAGCTCGCCTCCTACGAGGACGCCTGGCGCGGCACCGACATCGGCAAGGACCTGAAGAAGGTGCGCAACGTCAAGCCGCTGTGGTCGCGCTTCGGCACCATTGTCGGCGTCGGCATCGGCGGGTTGGACATGTGGCTGAACACGCTGTTCGGCTTCTCGCCCTTCGGCACGCTGAAGCACGGCAAGGCCGACTATGCCACGCTTGAGCCGGCCGCAAAACACGAGAAGATCGCCTATCCGAAGCCGGACGGCGTGCTGACCTTCGACCGGCTCTCCTCGGTGTTCCTCTCCAACACCAACCACGAGGAAAACGAGCCGGTGCACCTGATCGTCGGCGACATGGCGCTGCAGCAGCGTTCCGAGCACGATGTCTTCGCCGGTCCCTCGACCCGCTACTGCCCGGCCGGCGTCTATGAGTGGGTGGACAAGGACGGCAACGCCGCAGCCGATCCGTCGGCCAAGGACGTGCGCTTCGTCATCAACGCGCAGAACTGCGTCCACTGCAAGACCTGCGACATCAAGGACCCGAACCAGAACATCGACTGGGTGCCGCCACAAGGCGGCGAAGGCCCGGTCTACCAGGGCATGTGAGCCGCGCCTTATCCGCCAAGGCCGTTGAAGCCGCGCGCCGATTATGGTCTGCTTCGCGTCCAGACAAGGAGGCGGATATGCAGCGGATCAGCCTGGCGATATTAGCTGCTGCCGGCGTGCTTTTTTGCGAGGCCGCTGCCGCCGGCACCAAGCTGACCGTGCATGTGCGCACCTACGATGTTGCCGGCAAGACCGGCGCGGAACTGGTCGAGGCGATGGACGGCCTAGGGCCGAGGCACGGCCATGCCACGCGCGCCATCGCCGAGACGGGCTACGCCGTGCATTGGAAACTCGATGTGACGCGCGACAACGGCATCTGCCGGCTGCGCCAGGCCGACGGCACGATCGACCTGACCTACACCTTTCCGCGCCGCACGTCGCCGTCCGGCCCGGCCCTGCGCAAGCGCTGGGATCGTTTCCTGGCGGGCGTGCGCCAACATGAGCGCACCCATGGCCGCATCGCCAAGCAGATGATGCGAGCGACCGAGACGGCGCTTGCCGGGCTCGAGCGGCAGGACAATTGGTTCTGCACCGGCCTTCGCTGGGACGCCAGGCGCCGCATCGACACGATCTATGCCGACTACGAGGCCAGGCAGAACGCCTTCGACGCCCGCGAGCATCGCGACGGCGGCCATGTCGAGCAAATGGTCAATGCGTTGATAGGGAAGCCCTGAAGGCTGGGCCCATTCGTCCTATTCAGCTTCGCGGTCTGTCCGGCGCGTCGTTCGCCGCTAGCGCCGATCTGTGCTCGTCCTCGGGCGCGTCGGACCGCAGCGTGAATTCCACCAGCACCGGCAGATGGTCGGAGCCGGTATCCTCCAGCCGGGCCGCCGACAGGATCGTCACCCCGCCCTTGCTGAACACATGGTCGATCGGCAGGCCTGCATAGCGGCGCAGGAAGTCCGGCAGCGTGCGGTGGATCCAGGTCGGGCCGACCGACGGCATGAGCGTCATACCGCTAAGCCGCGCCACCCGCCGCACCGCCGCGCTCCACGGCACGGCATTGCAGTCGCCGGCCATGATCGCGGTCTCGCCGAGCCCGGCCAGGGATTCAGCCAGCTCGCCGATCTGCCAATATTGCTCGTTCGGCCACGGCCAGCTCAGATGGATCGCGGCGACGTCGACCGGAATGCCGCCGAAATCGATCGTGGCGGTCGCCATCGCCCCGCGCGGCTCGCAACGCGGCGCGGTACCGGCCGCGAAGGGCCGGCGCGACAGCAGCGCGACGCCGAATATGCCGTTGGGATAGTCGCAAAGGATGCGATAGGGGTAGGCGCTGGCAATATAGCCGAGCTCTTTCGCCCACATCCTGGACACTTCGTCGAGCGTGATGACGTCCGGATTGGTCCGGCCGATCAACGACAGAACCTTCTTCGGCGTCGGGTTGTTGAAGCGCAGGTTCATCTGCAGCAGGCTGTAGACGATCCGGTCGGCCGGCTTTGCGACGGCCTGTTGCGGCGACAATCCGGGCAGTGCGCTCATCGTCGTGGCGAAGCAGGCAATGGCGAAGACCAATGCCGCGACCGCCTGCAGCCGGTAGAAGGACGCAAGCAGCAGTGACAGCGCGAGCAAGGCCGTCAGCACGCTCACATGCATGCGGAAATGCGAGACGGAATCGAAAGCCGGATGCAGCGCGCCGAAGAACCCGGCCAGCAGCGCGGCCGAGCATGCCATCATCGCCAGGAATGTCAGCTGAGCCATCATGCTCAAGCGCGTGCCGCCCGTTGTCATTTGCTCCGACCGCCCGACATTTCACCGTTTCACGGAAACGGCGAAATGCCCTGTCTCCTTGTTCTGACGCAATTCCAGACGGAAAACCGCTTCGCACTTTTCCTGAAGTTGCTCCAGGCTATCCGTTCGGATCGCTTATCGGCCAAATTACGGCCAAGCAAGACGGCGGATTGCCTCGCCGGTCGCTTGCCGGCGCCTAAGAGCAATTCCAGGAAAAACGTGTAAACGGTTTTCCGTCCGGAATTGCGTCAAACCAAAGCGCTACTGGAATGCTGTTTCGGAAAAACTTCTGAGCTTGCGCGAATGCAGCCGCTCCATCGGCATTTCGGCGAGCTTCTCCATCGCCTTGATGCCGATGGTGAGGTGCTGCGCCACCTGCCGCTTGTAGAACTCGGTCGCCATGCCGGGCAGCTTCAGTTCGCCGTGCAGCGGCTTGTCTGAGACGCAAAGCAGCGTCCCGTAAGGCACGCGGAAGCGGAAGCCGTTGGCGGCGATGGTGGCCGATTCCATGTCGAGCGCGATGGCGCGCGACTGCGACAGCCGCTGCACCGGTCCGCGCTGGTCGCGCAGTTCCCAGTTGCGGTTGTCGATGGTGGCGACGGTGCCGGTGCGCATGATGCGTTTCAGGTCGTAGCCGGAAAGGCCGGTGACTTCGGCGACTGCTTCCTGCAGCGCCACCTGGATTTCGGCCAGCGGCGGGATCGGCACCCAGACCGGCAGGTCGTCGTCCAGCACATGGTCCTCGCGCACATAGGCATGCGCCAGCACATAGTCGCCCAGCGCCTGCGTGTTGCGCAGGCCTGCGCAGTGACCCAGCATCACCCAGGCGTGCGGCCGCAGCACCGCGATATGGTCGGTGATCGTCTTGGCATTTGAAGGGCCGACGCCGATATTGACCATGGTGATGCCGCCATGGCCGCGCTTCTTCAAATGATAGGCCGGCATCTGCGGCAAGCGCTGCGGCGGCGTGCCTTCGGAAACCGTCGCCCCGTTCCCGGTCACGACATTGCCCGGCTCGACGAACTCGATATAGCCGCTGTCGCCACTGGCCATCAATTCGCGGGCGCGGGCGACGAATTCGTCGATGTAGAACTGGTAGTTGGTGAACAGCACGAAGTTCTGGAAGTGATGTGGGCTGGTCGCCGTGTAATGCGTCATGCGGTGCAGCGAATAATCGATGCGTTGCGCGGTGAACGGCGCCAGCGGCCGCGGCTCGCCGAAGGCCACCTCGAAAGTGCCGTTGGCGATCTGGTCGTCGGTGCCGTCGAGATCCGGCACATCGAACAGGTCCCGGATCGGCCGCTTGATGCGCTCGGCGGCCGCGCCGTCGACATAGGTGCCTTCCAGGAAGGCGAAATGCAGCGGGATGGGCGTCGTCGATTCCGACACCGTGACTGTCACCCCGTGATTGCGCATGATGAGGCGAAGCTGCTCGATGAGATAGTTCTCGAACAGTTGCGGCTGGGTGATGGTGGTGGCGAAATTCCCGGGCGTCGGCATATGGCCATAGGCCTGGCGCGAGTCGACCTGGCTGAACGAGGTCGTGGTGACGCCGATCTGCGGATAGAAGGCCCGGTAGCGCTTGCTCTCGTCGCCGCCGGCGGCAAGTGCTGCGAAGGAATCGCGCAGGAATTTGGTGTTGCGGTCGTAGAGCGTCTGCAGCGCCGCGACGGCCTTTTTGGCGTCGTTAAAGCTCTGCTTGCCGAAAGGCTCCGGCATGACGACCGATTCGATGGCTTGGGGGTAGATTCGCTTTTCCATGTCTCAATATAGAGACTCAGGAGAGCGCTTGGGAGGGGGAGACAGGCTCGAAGCGACGCGAGGCGTCGTTTTTCTGGCGCCGTGTTATCCGCGCTGCAGGCTGATCAGCAACACGAAGCCTACGCTGGTGTTCCTGTGCGGCGGCGCCTCGATCCTGTTGCCTGTGTTGGCGCGCATCACGGCACGGCCAGCACCGGGACGGCGAGCAGCATCAGGATGAGCATCGCCCGCGGCAGCAGCCGGAGGATCTTCGTTGCGTTGTCGGCGATGCGGTTCATTTTGGTGGTGCCCCGTTTCCAGCTTGGTCGTTTCAGCGGTTGAATTGGTTCATGAAGCCGAGAACACAGGCGCCGGCCGTTCCCACGAGCGGGCCGTATGACCGACCTCCGCCACCAGGATGGCGAAGAGCATGCCGAACAGGCTCATCAGCAGGCAGACGATGGTGAAGCGACGGGCAAGCATTTCTCTCTCCTTCAATGCGGGAGAAAATGCCGGAATGCCCCTGAACCGGTTCTGAGACCGGTATTCATCTGCGGTTCAAATTGATTGACGAGGTCTTGAACTGGCCTCGCGGGTAATGCATGTCGCCCAGAAGTGTGCAGCGGTTCTGGGACAACGACCTGCATCAAAACAAAGACTTAAAAGCGTGTCGCCTGAATCCGTTTCAGCGCGACACGCTTTAGGCCCGGTCTGGCGAAGCGCTGCCGCTGCAAAAGAAAACGGGGCCGCTCGGGCCCCGTTTCGGATAGTCTGGAATTGCGATCAGAGCTTGTGCCAGGTCTGGCTTTTGCAGATCAGGCCGCCGAGCACGCAGCCGCTCATCTTGAGCGAGGTGCCCGACAGCGTCGCCTTGCCGGAATAGGTCTTGTCATTCGCCGGGTCTGTGATGCTGCCGGCGTACTTGTTGTCGCCGGCCGCTTTCAGTGAGCCGATAGTCTTGCCGGCATATTTGCCGTCTTTGAGCGTGATGGAGAAAGAACCGCTGCCGCCGATCGCCGCGGTGTCGCCGGCCTGGGTCTTCCAATTGCCTTCGATCGGGTCGGCCCATGCGGCGCCCGCCATGATCAAGGTGGCCGCCAGGGCCAAGCTCATCTTTCGAAACATCTTGTCCACCTCCCTATGGGGTCGCGGCGGGTTCCGGTCCGCCTTCCTGCCCCTTACGCAAAGGTAAGCTAATCCAGCTCCCGCCAAAAAAAAAGCGGTGCCGCCGCGGAAGGTTGTAAGGATTTTCGCGCTCGCCATTGTCCGGAATAAACGAAGTTCGAAAAACGCTTCGGTTTCCGTGGTTAGCGAAGTCTTGATTCCGGCCTCGGCAATTTTCATCGAATTTGATGCAAAATGGCGCAAACGCTGGATTCCCATGCTTAACGAATTTTCGCGTTTACCTCTTGTTTTAGCTTTGTTTTCCTCAAATTAAGCACGCCATTTAACGACGGATTCAAGGCCAGCCGTCATCCTCGAAAGCATCGAAAGAGCGGCCCACCCCAAGGGACACCAAGGGAAAAGGAGGCAGCTCTCGGGAGCCAGACAGGGGATTGAAATGGCACGTTTTGAAATGCTTGAAGACGGCTTCGGCGCCATGGGGGCAACTGCCCAGGCCGACATTCTTTTCGAACTGGGCATGATGTATGCGACCGGCCGCGATTGCGAGACCGACGTCGTTGCCGCCCACAAATGGTTCAACATCGCCGCCATCAAGGGCTCGGCCCGCGCCGCCGAACTGCGCTCGGAACTGTCGGCCACCATGTCGAAAGTCGAGATCGCCACGGCGCTGCGCGAAGCCCGCGAATGGATGACGATGCACTGATCTTGAGCGTGCAACGCTCAAGACGTCTATTGGGACAAGGCCGCGAAAAGACGGCCGGCTCAAAAAACCAAGAATGCGGCAGACCAACGCGTCAAAGCTGCGCAGGAACAGGGAAGCGAGCGGGTTTTAGGCACGGGGGCGTCTAGGAAACTCGACTGCAAAAGCCGCGACTGACCGAAACAAGGTCGGCGCGGCTTTTTGCATTAAGCACGGTAATCACAAGGCGTGTGGCCCAAGAAATCCTCACCGGAATGAACCAAAACCTTCCGCATTGTCCTCTCGACAGTTTCAGCGAAGGGTGAAATTGTCCCGGCTCTGTGGAAGAAGCGCGGCCAGGTCGCCGCGCGCAAGTGGAGGAGTTCTTATAGTCATGAAAAAATTGGGTATTTTGAGCGCGGCCGCACTTGGCCTGATGTTGAGCGCCCCGGTTGCCTTCGCCGACGACATCACCATTTCGGTGGTCGGCCCGATGACCGGCCAGCTCGCCACCATCGGTGACCAGTTCAAGCAGGGCGCGCAGGCCGCCGCCGACGCCATCAACGCGGCCGGCGGTGTCAACGGCTCCCAGGTCAAGCTCGACATCGAGGACGACCAGTGCGACCCGAAGCAGGCTGTCTCGGTGGCCAACCGCATCGTCGCCAACGGCGTCAAGTTCGTCGACGGCCATGCCTGCTCGGGCTCGAGCATTCCGGCCTCGGCCGTCTATGCCGAAGCCGGCACGCTGATGATGAGCCCGGCCTCGTCCAATCCGGTGCTGACCGACGCCGCCGCCAAGTCCGGCTGGCCGACCATCATGCGTCTCTACACGCGTGACGACGCGCAGGGCGCTTTCATCGGCCCGTGGATCGCCAAGAAATACGCCGGCAAGAACGTCGTCGTTCTGCATGACAAGAGCGCCTACGGCCAGGGCGTTGCCGATGCCGTGAAGGCGACGATGAATGCCGGCGGCCTCAAGGAGGTCGACTATGAAGGCATCAATGCCGGCGAGAAGGACTATTCGGCCCTCGTCACCAAGCTGAAGGAACTGAAGGCCGACGTCGTCTATTTCGGCGGCTACCACCCGGAGGCCGGCTTGATCCTGCGCCAGGCGGCAGAGCAGAACGTCAAGTTCCAGCTGATCATGCCGGACTCGATCGCCTCGCCGGAATTCTGGCAGGTCGCCGGCCCGGCCGGTGAAGGCACCCTGTTCGTCTTCCCGTCGGATCCGCAGTCGAAGCCCGAAGCGAAGGACGCGGTCGCCAAGATCAAGGCCGGCGGCTTCACGCCGGAAGGCTTCACGCTGTTCTCCTACGCCGTGATCCAGGCCGTCGCGGAAGGCGTCAAGCGTGCCGGCTCGGATGATCCGGCCAAGGTTGCCGAGGCGTTGAAGAACGGCAAGCCGTTCAGCACCGTGGTCGGCGACGTCACCTTCGACGAGAAGGGCGACTTGAAGAACGCCAGCTACGACATCAACCAGTGGCACGACGGCAAATACGCGCCGATCCAGCAGTAATCGATCCTGCAATCGAGGAAATGGCCGGGCTCGTTCCCGGCCATTTTTCTTTCAGACCTGCCCGTCCTCGACAAAGCGCACCAGCACCGTGCCATCGCTGACCTGCGCGCCCTCTGTCGTGATCTCGGCGATCACCCCGTCATGCGGGGCGGCGATCATGTGCTCCATCTTCATCGCCTCGAGGATCAAAAGCGGCTGGCCCTTGATCACGGCATCGCCCGCCGCGGCGCGCACCAGCTTGACCAGCCCCGGCATCGGGGCGCGCAGGCTGCCCGAGGCGGCCCCTGCCTCGTCCGCCCTGGCCAGCGGATCAGGCACCGTGAACGTGTAGCCCACTGCGCCTTCGAAGACGGTGACGTGACCGGGCCAGCGTGCCGTGTGCGGCATGGTCCTCAGGTCGTGTGTGTTCACCGCGTCATGCGGCGCCTCCAGCGCCACCTGGAAGCGGCCGTCCGGCCGTGCCGAAACCCGCGCCAGGATGTTCTCCTCGCCATAGCGCAGCCGGATGCGGCGCGAGAGCGTGTGGAAATGCGCATAGCCTGAAAGCGCGGACCACGGATCGGCGGTCGGACCGGGCGCGCCGGCGTCCGTCGCGGCCAGTGCCGCCGCGGCGACAGTTTCGTCGCCCGGCGCGGGAATGGCTGTAAGCGCCTCCTGATGGCGGCCGATCAGCCCGGTATCGACATCGCCCGCCGCGAAATCGGCGTCGGCCGCGAGCGCTGCCAGGAAGGCGGTATTGACGATCGAGCCGGCCACTTCCGTCCGCGCCAGCGTCTCGCGCAGCGCGCCGAGCGCGGTAGCACGGTCCTTGCCGTGCACCACCAGCTTGGCGATCATCGGGTCATAGAAGGGCGAGATCGCATCACCGGCACGCACGCCGGCCTCGATGCGTATCGCGGCACCTTCCGGCGCCGCGTCGGGGAATTTGAGATGATGCAGCGTGCCGGTCGCGGGCAAGAACCCTTTCGCGGCGTCCTCGGCATAAAGGCGCGCCTCGAAGGCGTGGCCTGACAGAGTGATTTCATCTTGCGTCTTCGGCAGCTTTTCGCCGGACGCTACGCGAAGCTGCCATTCGACGAGGTCGACGTCGGTGACCATCTCGGTGACGGGGTGCTCGACCTGCAGCCGCGTGTTCATTTCCATGAACCAGAAGCGGTCGGCCTTGAGCCCCTGGGAGGCGTCGACGATGAATTCGATCGTGCCGGCGCCCGAATAATTGATCGCCTTGGCTGCCGTCACCGCGGCGTCCGTCATCGCCTTGCGCAGCGCGGGCGTCATACCGGGGGCAGGGGCCTCCTCGATCACCTTCTGGTGGCGGCGCTGTGCCGAGCAATCGCGTTCGTAAAAATGCACCGCGCTGCCGAAATTGTCGCCGAACACCTGGACTTCGATATGGCGCGGCTTGTCGACGTATTTTTCCACCAGCACGCGATCGTCGCCGAACGCCGCTTTCGCCTCGCGCCGCGCTCCGGACAGCGCTTCCGAGAAATCGTCGGGGCGGTCGACGCGCCGCATGCCCTTGCCGCCCCCGCCGGCGCGCGCCTTGATCAGCACCGGATAGCCGATCTCACGCGCCTTGGAGGCAAGCAGCACGATCTCCTGCGCCGCGCCGTGATAGCCCGGCACCACCGGCACGCCGGCGGTTTCCATCAGCCGCTTGGCGGCGTCCTTCAATCCCATCGCGCGGATCGAGGCGGCGGATGGGCCGATGAAGACGAGGCCTGCCGCCGTCACCAGGTCGACGAAGTCGGGGTTTTCCGACAGGAAGCCGTAGCCGGGATGGATCGCCTCGGCGCCGGTGGCAAGTGCCGCGGCAACGATCCTGTCGCCGCGCAGATAGCTCTCGCCGACGGGCGAGGGGCCGATATGCACTGCCTCGTCGGCCATCTCGACATGCAGGGCGCGGGCATCGGCATCCGAATAGACGGCCACCGTGCGCACGCCGAGCTTGCGGGCGGTGCGGATGACGCGGCAGGCGATCTCGCCGCGATTGGCGATCAGGATCTTGCCGAACATGGAGCCTCCGCAGCCGGAACTTGCCTCGTGCGCCGGCGATCCTTGGCGCTGTCCCGCCAGCTTCTCCGGGCAAGCGTTCTTCCAACGTGATGGACCTCCCCCTTACCAAGGGAGTGCTCCAACGGGAGCGAAATTGTCTCTTGAACAAGATTTTGGCCCATAAGTTCAGCCTCCCCCGATGCCAGCAACGGCTTGCCGGTAGAACTCGGCCGTCTGGTCGTCGAAACAGCAGAAGGTAATAACCTCCGGCAGTGTATTTTGCCGCAGGAAGTCGCTTACGACACCGACGGCGATCCCGGTCGCTTCGTCTTTCGGAAAGCGGTAGATGCCGGTTGAGATCGCGGGGAAGGCGATCGTGCGGCAATCATGCGCGTGGGCGATTTCGAGCGAGCGTCGGTAGCAGGAGGCGAGCAGCTCGGCCTCGCCGTTGCCCCCGCCCTGCCAGACCGGCCCGACGGTGTGGATGACATAGCGCGCCGGCAGGCGATAGCCTTTGGTCAATTTGGCGTCGCCGGTCTTGCAGCCGTGAAGCATGCGGCATTCGGCCAGAAGCTCCGGACCGGCGGCACGATGAATGGCGCCGTCGACGCCGCCGCCACCAAGCAGCGAGGTATTGGCGGCGTTGACGATGGCGTCGACCGCGAGCTTGGTGATGTCGCCGGTGTGAATGCGGATCCTGTCACTGACGCCGCTCATCGTCACATCCTGAACACGCCGAATTTCGTTTCCACAATGCCGGCATTGAGCGCCGCCGAGAGGCTGAGCGCCAGCACCTCGCGCGTCCTGGCCGGATCGATGATGCCGTCGTCCCATAGCCTTGCCGAGGAATAGAGCGGGTGGCCCTCATGCTCGTATTTCATCAGGATGGGTTTCCTGAATTTCGCTTCCTCGTCGGCGCTCCACGCACCGCCCTTGCGCTCGATGCCTTCGCGCTTGACCATGGCGAGCACGGCCGCCGCCTGCTCGCCACCCATCACCGAGATGCGCGCGTTCGGCCACATCCACAGGAAGCGGGGCGAATAGGCGCGGCCGCACATGCCGTAGTTGCCGGCGCCGAAGGAGCCGCCGATGATGACGGTGAGCTTGGGCACGCGTGCGGTGGCGACCGCCATCACCAGCTTGGCGCCGTCCTTGGCGATGCCGCCGGCCTCGTATTTTCGCCCGACCATGAAGCCGGTGATGTTCTGTAAAAAGATCAGCGGAATGCCGCGCTGGCAGCAGAGCTCGATGAAATGCGCGCCCTTCAGCGCGCTTTCGGAGAACAAGACGCCATTGTTGCCGATGATGCCGACCGGCATGCCGTGCAGATGGGCAAAGCCGGTGACCAGCGTCGTGCCGTAATTCTGCTTGAACTCGTCGAACTCCGAACCGTCGACGAGGCGGGCGATCACCTCGCGCACGTCATAGGGCTGGCGCAAATCCGTCGGCACGACGCCGTAGAGCTCGTTCGGATCATGAAGCGGCGGTGCAGGTTTCTGCAGATTGAGGCTTACCGCCTTGTTCCGATTCAAGTTCTTGATGATACGCCGGCAAATGGCCAGGGCGTGCTCGTCATCCATGGCGTAGTGGTCGGCGACGCCGGAAAGCCTGGTGTGGACATCGGCGCCGCCGAGCTCCTCGGCGCTGACATCCTCGCCGGTGGCGGCTTTCACCAGCGGCGGGCCGCCAAGGAAGATGGTCGCCTGGTTGCGCACCATGATCGTCTCGTCCGACATCGCCGGCACATAGGCGCCTCCCGCCGTACAGGAACCCATGACGCAGGCGATCTGCGGGATGCCGGCCGCCGACATGTTGGCCTGGTTGTAGAAGATGCGGCCGAAATGCTCGCGGTCGGGGAACACCTCGTCCTGGTTGGGCAGATTGGCGCCGCCGCTGTCGACCAGATAGACGCAAGGAAGGTTGTTCTGCAGCGCGATCTCCTGCGCGCGCAGGTGCTTTTTCACAGTCAGCGGATAATAGGTGCCGCCCTTCACCGTGGCGTCGTTGACGACGACCATAACCTCGGTTCCCTCGACGCGGCCGATGCCGGTGATGATGCCGGCCGCCGGAATGTCCTCGCCATACATCGACCATGCCGCGAACTGGCCGATCTCGAGGAAGGGCGAGCCGGTGTCGAGCAATTGCGCCAACCGCTCGCGCGGCAGAAGCTTGCCGCGCCCCTGGTGTCGCTCGCGCGCTTCATCGGACCCGCCGCGTTCGACGCCCGCCGCCTTCTCGGCAATGTCGGCGACCAGCGCCCGCATGCGCTCGGCATTCGCGCTGAAGGCGTCGGAGGCGGGGGAGATTTGGGTTTGCAGTGTGGCCACGTTAAACCCCCTCCGCCATGATCTCGCGCCCGATCAGCCAGCGGCGGATCTCGCTGGTGCCGGCGCCGATCTCGTAGAGCTTGGCGTCACGCAGCAGCCTACCGGTGGGATAGTCGTTGATATAGCCATTGCCGCCGAGCAATTGCAGCGCGTCGAGCGCCATCTGCGTCGCCTTCTCGGCCGCGAACAGAACGCAGCCGGCGGCGTCCTTGCGGGCGGTCTCGCCGCGGTCGCAGGCGGCGGCCACGGCATAGACATACGCCCGCGCGGCGTTCATCGTCGCATACATGTCGGCAAGCTTGCCCTGCACCAGCTGGAACGTGCCGATCGGCTGGCCGAACTGCTTGCGCTCGTGGACATAAGGCACGGCGACGTCGAGACAGGCGGCCATCAGCCCGATCGGCCCGCCGGAAAGCACTGTCCGCTCATAGTCGAGCCCTGACATCAGCACCTCGACGCCGCGCCCTTCCTCGTGCAGCACGTTCTCGAACGGCACCTCGACATTTTCGAACACCAGCTCGCCGGTGTTGGAGCCGCGCATGCCCAGCTTGTCCAGTTTCTGCGCCACCGAAAACCCGGCCATCTCCTTTTCCACGATGAAGGCGGTGATGCCGCGCGAATGACGCTCCGGATCGGTCTTGGCGTACACCACGAGCGTCCCGGCATCGGGACCGTTGGTGATCCACATCTTGGAGCCGTTGAGCACATAGCGGTCGTTGCGCTTTTCGGCGCGCAGCCGCAGCGACACGACGTCCGAGCCGGCGCCGGTCTCCGACATCGCCAGCGCGCCGACCGTTTCGCCCGAGCAAAGGGCCGGGAGATATTTCTCCTTCTGCGCCGGGGTGGCCCAGCGGTTGATCTGGTTGACACAGAGGTTGGAGTGCGCGCCGTAGGAGAGGCCGACCGAGGCCGAGGCGCGCGAAATCTCCTCCATCGCCACGACATGCGCGAGATAGCCCATGCCGGTTCCGCCGAAATCAGGGTCGGCGGTGATGCCGAGCAGGCCGAGCGCGCCGAGCTCGCCCCAAAGCTGCGCCGGAAACTCGTTTGAACGGTCGATCTCCGCAGCGATCGGCGCGATCCTGTCCTGGGCGAAGCGCCGAACGGTGTCGCGCAGCGCCTCGATATCGGCATCAAGCCCGAAGTTCAGCGTGTTCGTGTACATGGCGTTCCTCCCTGCGCATGATCCGAAATCGACTTCGATTTTCGGAGCGGATCATGCGCGAAATCAAAGTGCTACGGCGTCCTTTGCGCGTTCGAATGGGCGCGCGCCGCTGTAGGCGTCGATCTTCGCGCCGACGAGCCGCATTGTCATCGAAAGATATGTCGTGGTGACTTCGGCGACCGACAGCCGCTCGCCGGGCCGGAACCAGACGATGACGCCGGTCATCATCTGGATCAGCGCCATGGCGGTGAGCCCGGTGTCGTCGATCTCGAAGCGGCCGGCCTCTGCGCCGTCGCGCAGGATCATGCGCAATTCCTTCTCATAGGCCGTGCGCATCTTGAGGATCTGCGTCAGCCGCTCATGCGAGAGACTGCGCAGTTCCATGTTGGAGACATGGGTGGCGTGACGCCGCTCGATATGGAAAGCGATGTGGTTCTCGACATAGGCGGCGAGCCGGGTCACCGGATCAGCCGCGACCGGCCGCGCTGTGCTCCAGGCCTCGATCAGGCCTTCCATATGCTCGCGCATCAGCGTGAACAGAAGGTCTTCCTTGGTCGGGAAATAGCGATAGAGCGCGGCTGCCTGCACACCGACCTCCGCCGCCAGCTGCCGCATCGACATCGCCTCGTAGCCGAGGCGCGCGATCAGGCTGATCGCCGCCTCGCGGACGGCCGCTTCAGTCTTTTCCCCGTCGGAGCCTGTTGTCCGTGCCATATGCGCCTCAATGCCAAGACATTAATAAAACGAACGTTCAATTAATTCAAGTGCCGCCAACCTGGCGCCATGTTGGAAGGCCCTAGGTCGATCTAAACGATGATCCTGAAGTCCGCGGGCGCGTCGTCCGTCGCTTCCTCGACCGCGACCTCCGAGACCAGCGCGCCTCGCGGCCCTTGCCACAGGCGTTCGATCATCGCCGTGACCGCAGCTTCGGCGCCGGCAATCAGCACGGTGACCGAGCCGTCGCGCTCGTTGCGCACCCAACCCGTCAGCCCAAGACGCATGGCTTCGCCGCGCGTCCAGACGCGGTAGCTCACGCCCTGCACCGTACCGGAAACGCGCGCCCGAACGGCTCTTTGCTCACCTTGCATCATCCGCTCCAGAACCTTTCCCATCAATCTGGAGCAGCATAGGTCAAATGCAACGGGCTTTGAGAGGCAGGGGGCTCGTCAATCAAATGATTGACCAAGTCAACTAATAACGGAATTATCGGCGCGCAACGTCTCTGAGAGGAGATATGCATGCCGCACGAAGCCCTGGTCCATGAGATTCGCCGCTTCAACCGGTTCTATACCGACCTGATCGGGCTGCTCGATGAGACCTTGATGCAGAGCCCTTACACGCTGGCCGAAGCCCGCGTGCTGTTCGAACTCGGACGCAAGGCCCGACCAGCCGGCGGCCGGGCCGGCTTCCTGGCGCGCATGTTTCATCTCGATCTCGCGCCGGTCGCGTCCGAACTGGCCGGCGAACTGCATCTCGCCCCCGCCTATCTTCTGAGGGTCCTCCGGAAATTCACCGCCAAGGGGTTGGCTGAAATCCGCGATGGCCCGAAGAACGGGCTGCGCGTTCTTTCACTGACCACGCGGGGCGAGGCCGCGCTGGTTGATCTCGAGGCGGCGACGAACCGCGACCTTGCCCGCCTGGTCGTCAAACTCGAGGACAAGGAAGCCGCGGAGCTTTCCGATGCGCTGAACCGCGCGACGCGCCTGCTGGCAACCGCAGGAATGTGAAATTGACGACGCGCTTCTCGGGAAGCGGGTTGGTCAGTTGCCCCGCGCCGCCGCCAGCGCGCCCGGCAGTTCCTCGGTGAAGATATCGAGTTCGTGGTCGAGCCCGACGCTGACCCTGACGCAGCGGTCGAGCACCGGCACCATCGGCTTGCGGATGAAGACGTCGCGTGACAACAGGCCCTGCATCACCTTCAGCGCGAAGGCGCCGTCGCGGCCGCAGTCGATGGTGACGAAATTGGTCGCCGACGGCAAAGGCTTCAGGCCGTTCTGCCTGGCAATGGCGGAAATGCGTTTGCGGCCAGCGGCCACGCGCGCCACCACCGACCGCAGGTAGTCCTGATCGGCAAGCGCCTCGAGGCCTGCGATCTGCGCCATGCGGCTGACGCCATAATGGTTGCGGATCTTCTCGAAGTCGCGGATCACCTCGGCCTCGGCCACGGCGTAGCCGCAACGTATGCCGGCCAACCCGTAGGCCTTGGAGAAGGTGCGCATGCGGATGACGTTGGGCCGCGAGACATCGATCGGCGGCAGCGCCGAGGCCGGTCCCAGCTCGCCATAGGCCTCGTCGAGTACCAGCATGGTGGTTTCCGGCAGCGCCTCGATGAAGCGGACGAGGTCCGGCGCCTCCCACCAGCTCCCCATCGGATTGTCGGGATTGGAGAGATAGACCAGCGGCGCCTTTTCGCTCGCGACCTTGCTCAGAAGCCCGTCCAGGTCTTCCTTGTCGTTGGCATAGGGCACCGTCACCAGGCGGCCGCCGACGCCGGCGATATGGAAGTTGAAGGTGGGGTAGGCGCCGAGCGAGGTCACCACGGCATCGCCAGGCCCGACATACATGCGCGCCACCAGGCCGAGCAGGCCGTCGATGCCCTCGCCGCCGACCACGTTTTCGATGGCCACGCCGTGGTGAGCGGCCGCGGCTACCTTCAGATCGTAATTGTCGGGATCGCAATACATCCACTGGTCGCGGGCGGCGCTCTCCATGCGGGCGATGACGCGCGGCGAAGGCCCGAAACTGCTTTCATTGGCGCCGATGCGGGCCCGGAAGGGCCGGCCGCGCTCACGCTCCTGCGCCTCCGGCCCGACGAACGGCACCGTGGTGGGAAGCGCGCCGATGATCGGCGTGAGGGAAGGGCGCTGGCGCATGGCATAGGCTCGCGTGAGAGGAGCGTTCTTGCTAGCGCGGCGGCTGGGCGGGGGCAAGCTTGGGGAGCGTACCCGAGACTGGATTCTTTCCCGGCTTTTTGCTAGCGAGGTTCAATGAACAATCGTCTACCGCCCGCCTGGGCAAAGCACCTCAAGTCTGGTCCCGCGCCGAAGCCGCGCTTGTCTCAAGCAAATCTGACAATGGCAAAACCGCCCGTGCGCGCCGCCAGTGACGCGCGTGCGCGGGCTGACGACCAATTGCTGATGCAGGCCTATGAACATCAGCAAGCCAAACGGCTGAATGAAGCACAGGATATATGCCTCCAGGTGCTGGCTCGAACGCCAAACCATCCGCTGGCTCTCTACATCATGGGCACCGTTTACCTGGGCTACGACGACGAGGCGGCGCTGCGCTATTTTGGACGTGCGATCGTCGAAGAGCCTAAGAACCCTTATTACCATCTCAGCCTCGGCGAGGCCTATGGCAAGCTGAGTGAATATTCGGCAGCGATCAACCATATCCAGTATGCCTTGGAAGTGCAGCCGGATCTTGTAGAGGCGCTTTGTGCCTTGGGGCGCGTTTACACGCAGTTCGACAAGCCTGATCTGGCTGTGCCGCTGTACGAAAAGGCGCTGAAGATCAACCGCGATCATCCCAACGCGCTGATCGGAATAGCGGCCGCGCTCACTGGCCTTGGGCGCATGGAAGAGGCCGCGTCCTATCTTAAGGAGGCGATCGAACGCCGTATCGACCTGGCGGCCGCCTACTACGACCTTGTGCAAACCCGAAAGTTCACGGAAGAGCCCGCCGAACTCCAGTCGATCTTTCGCGAGCTAAGCAGTCCGGGACTTAAGCCGGAGGCTAGAGCCAGTCTTAACTACGCCGCCGGTAAAGTGGAGAACGACCTCAAGCGCTACGCGGAAGCCTTCGACCACTTCAAGAAGGCGAAGCAGGCGGAAGGTTACAAATTCGACATCAATCAGTATCGTCGTTTCATTGACTTGACGATTGAAACCTTCACGCCGGAGCTATTTTCAGCAAGGTCTGGCTATGGCAACCCTTCCGAGGCGCCTGTGTTCGTGGTGGGCATGCCACGCTCGGGAACCACGCTTACCGAACAGATATGCGCCAGTCATCCCGAGGTTCACGGCGCGGGAGAGTTGAGCAAACTGAGGCGGGTGGCGAATGCAATCGGTCTGCAACCCTCGGCCTCGGATTTCAACAAACCGATCACGACGATCACCGAGGGCTTGTCCAGGACGTTAGCCGAAGAGCACCTTTCCTATCTGCGGGAGCGTGGTCCGACTGCGCAGCGCATCATCGACAAGATGCCGCACAATTTCGAATTGATCGGCCTGCTTACGCTTCTGTTCCCAAATGCGCGCATCGTTCATTGTCGCCGCGATGCCATCGACAATTGCGTCTCATGCTATGTCCTGCCCTTCAGCTCGGCGCACAGCTACAACACGGACCTGCAGGCGCTCGGCCTCTACTATCGCGAGTACGATCGCTTGATGCGTCACTGGAACGAGGTTTTCCCAGGCCGCATCTTCGAAAATCGCTATGAGACGCTTGTCGACGATCAGGAGGCACAGTCGCGCCGGCTTATCGATTATCTGGGGCTGCCTTGGGATGATGCCTGCTTGCGCTTCTTCGACAGGGAAGGGGCGGTCACCACACCCAGCCGCTGGCAGGTCCGTCAGCCGATCTACAAATCCTCCGTGAAGCGCTGGAAGAATTTCGAAGGCGAAATAACCCCTCTGATCGAAGCCTTGGGTGACTTGGCCGTCACCTGATCTTCGGCAAAGCCGCGGTAAGGGCATGGCGGTGCGCCAGGAGACCACCGCGTTGAAAGCGCGTCGGTGGTTTTGTTCCCTTATGGGCCTGCCGTTCGGTAAAGCGATTCCGACAAATCGATAACGCCGCGCGTCTTTGCGGACGCAAGGTGGCTGCCGCGCTCAGTTGCAGCATTGATCTTTTCGGAGATTGACTTCCGTCAGATCCCGGGCTGCCCGCCTATTCCACGATGTCCGGCGGTTTTGGCCCGGAACGGCGTCAAAACAGGCAGCGGGTTAAGCGGGTTGTCGAACTGGCCGCCATGGTTGCGGCACTCCCCGCCCGGGATGGCTCCCAACGAAAAAACCCGGCGGTTGCCCGCCGGGTTTTCCTGGTCATCCCAGAAATATCCGGTCTTAGAAGTCGCGCTGGAAGCGGAGGATGCCGCCGACGCTGTTCTTCTTGGTGGCCGGCGTCCAGGCAAAGTTCTCCGGACCAGCATCGCCGAAGCGACCCGCATGCAGGTAGTCCACTTCAGCCGTGATCGTGAAGCCGGGAACGGCGGTGTAGGCAACGTTTGCCGCCACGCCGACATTCTTCCAATCGTCAGCCGAAGCCTGGATGTTGAACGAGGCCTTCTCGCTGAACTTGTAGGAGCCGCCGCCCCACACAGCCCAGTTGCCGCCCCACGGCTTGTAGAAGCCGCGACCGCCTGCGTAGGTGACGTAGGTGGTGTCGCTGAGATTGTCGTCCGTGCCATAGCCGGCCATGATGAACAGCGACAGGGCGTCGCTGACATTCACGTCCAAGCGGACCTTGCCGGACACTTCCTCGTAGTTGCTGTCATAGGCGATGACGCCGGTGATCGCGCCCCAGCCCTGCGTCCACTTCACGCCACCGACGATGTGCGGAACATAGGAGTCGATCGCGCCCGCGCCGTAATAAGCGCCGTAGTTGGCGGCGGCACCAAGACCAACGCCGGCAGGATCCCTGAGAGTTCCGGCGCCCGCGCCTTCTTCGAGCGAGACCACCGCCGAGAAGCCGTTGCCGGCGTCGAAGTAGTACTGCACGACGTTGGTGTCGAAGCCGCCATAGGGGATGAGCGTATCCTGGATGACGTTGCCGGCATAGCCGATGAACGTATCGTAGGCCGATTCGTCCTTACCGACGCGCAGGCCACCGAGCTGGATCCAGGCGAAGTTCAGCGAGGTGCTGTTGCCGGGGGCGTTGACGTATGGGGCAGTGTCGCTGTTGCTGTTGCCGAAGTTCCAGCGGGTCTCGGTGTAGGTCTTCAACGTGCCGAGCTCGGTTTCCTGGCCGGTCCAGGTCTTCAACGTGAAGCGGGCGTTCTTCTTCCAGGTGCCCTGGCTGTCGCCGTCCTTGACGTCGCCGCTACGAGCACCGTCGAACGAGCCGAGGTCGCCGCCGGCGGCATCGTAACGGATGTAGCCGCCGATGCGCAGGCAGGTTTCGGTGCCCGGGATGTAGAAGTAGCCGGTGCCGTAGACGTCGCAGATCTTGACGTATTCGGCCGGTTCCGGCTCGGCGACGGTCACCGCGTCGGCGGCGCGAGCACCGGAAACTGCGACGAGGGCCGCAGCTGAGCCGAGAAGAAGGCTCTTGATGTTCATTTTCTGACCTCCAGTCAAAAGTTAAAAAACGGGTCTGGGTATTTTTTGCTGAAGGACAGCGTTCCCTGCCCCATCCCCACTACCGAAAAAGATGCGCACCGCGCCGCTCCTTCAAAGCTGACATTACCCATGAGCCGGCGGCGTTCAACCACGATCGTATCGGCGCGAGCGCTGTCCGGACGCTATCCCCGGGTGTTGTTGCACAAATGACACGATTTGGCCTCACTCCGAAAGTTCTCGTTAACCATCGAGCCCGTTGAGGCACTTGAATCCGGGCGATTCCGGCAAAGCGTCGACAGAATTGCGGCGGGCCGGCGAGTCGGAGGCCGGGCAATTGCCGCAGAATCGCCACCTGGAGCGGCGGCAACGTATGGGCTTGCGGATTTTTCGCCGATTATGGCGCCGGCTTGTTGATTGTGCCGGCGCTTTTCTTTATCCACCGGCGCGACGGAGAGGTGGCCGAGTGGTCGAAGGCGCTCCCCTGCTAAGGGAGTAGAGGTCAAAAGCTTCTCGTGGGTTCGAATCCCATCCTCTCCGCCACCCTACGCCCTGCGGGCTTCGGGTGGCAGGCCACCCGGAACCGCATTTTGGGCGTAGGAGTGTCGCCCGAAGCTACGAAGTAGCGTAGGGGACCATGTGGTACGTCTATTTCCTGCAGCTCCATAACGCCGATGTCTATGTCGGATCGACCAGCGACCTCCGGCGCCGTTTCGAATCGCATCAATCAGGACAGGCGACTTCGACCAAGGCTTATCTGCCTGTCACCTTGAAGGCTTATATCGCGGTTGAAACCGAGGCCAACGCACGGCAACTCGAGCAATATTTCAAGACCGGATCTGGCAAGGCGTTCGCCAACAAGCGTTTTTGGCGGACAGAGCCTTACTGACGGGGTTAGGATTTATCCATTTGAAATAAAAGAGAAAACGGCTCGATAAGCTGCTTTTTCTCGGCCTCCACCCCCGATTCTGACTGGAGGTCAGAAAATGAACATCAAGAGCCTTCTTCTCGGCTCAGCTGCGGCCCTCGTCGCAGTTTCCGGTGCTCGCGCCGCCGACGCGGTGACCGTCGCCGAGCCGGAACCGGCCGAATACGTCAAGATCTGCGACGTCTACGGCGCCGGCTACTTCTACATCCCTGGCACCGAAACCTGCCTGCGCATCGGCGGCTACATCCGTTACGACATCGGCGTGGGTGAAGTTAACGGTCACACGGACGTGGCGGATCGCATGGGCGACGGCCTCAACGACACCTACCACAAGCTGGCCCGCTTCGCGCTGAAGACCTGGACCGGCCAGGAGACCGAACTCGGCACGTTGAAGACCTACACCGAGACCCGCTTCAACTTCAAAGATGGCTGGGATGAAGAAGAGGCCGGCAGCACTTCGTCGCTGAATTTTGCCTGGATCCAGATTGGCGGCCTGCGCGTCGGTAAAGACGAAACGGCATTCCAGACGTTCATCGGTTACGCCGGCAACGTCATCGACGACGATATCGTTGTTGACGGTCCGTACGATACCAATCTGATCCAGTACTACTTCGACGCCGGCAACGGCTTCTCGGCCGTGGTATCGCTGGAAGATGGTTCTGGGGACGACACGATCGACAGCTACGTTCCGCATGTCGTCGGTGGCGTGAAGTACACGCAGGGCTGGGGTGCGATCTCCGGCGTCGTCGCCTATGACAGCAACTACGAGGAAGTGACCGGCAAGGCCCGCTTGGACGTGACTGTCAACGACGCCTTGTCGCTGTTCATCATGGCCGGTTACGGCACTGGCGATGACAATGTCTTCAGCGGCGGTCATGACTTCTACAAGAAGTGGGACGGCAGCTGGGCGGTCTGGGGCGGCGGCTCCTACAAGTTCAACGAGAAGACCTCGTTCAATGCTCAGCTTGCGTATGATGAGGGCAAGAAATTCGCGCTGGCGGCAAACGTTGCCTACACCGCGGCTCCTGGCTTTACGATCACGGCCGAAGTCGACTACGTCAACGAGGCCTCCAGCATCTATCACCCCGTCAGCGATGACGCGTTCGGCGGTGTCCTGCGCTTCCAGCGCGACTTCTAAGGGCTGGCTTTGTACAAGTGAAATCCAGCCCGGGCGCCACAACGCCCGGGCTGTTTTGTTTTCGTGACTGGGCACGGGCAAGCAGAAGGAAAAGGGGGGTTCGATAGCTGAACAAAGTCTGCGCGGACGATTTCGTGGGATCTGCAATCTGCGGATGAAATCGATTTGTCAGACTAATCTCTTGAAAGGACGCCTCCGAACGGCTAGGGCTGGCCCTATCCACTGGGGGGTGTGGTCGAAAAATGTCAAACGAAGCGATTCAAGAGGGGGAGTCCTCTGCCCACTTTGCGGTTTTTTCTTCTCAAAATTCGAGTTTTAGGTACACCTACAACAAGATAAGAGAAGTAAAATCGTACAGGGTCGGGGAGCTTTTTGCAGCATATCGAGATATACTCTGGGATGACGGGCGGCATAAATATAATGTCAGCTCCTTCATTGGTGAAATAGACGAGATCCTCCTCGGAGAGCGTTTCAGCACCTTCGACCAGAGCACCCTGGACAACCTCATCGGCACCTTGCGCCAGCGCGGCAACAGCAACGCGACCATCAACAGAAAGATGGCCGCCCTCAGCAAACTGCTGCGCAAGGCTCACAAGATGGGGGATATCCACAGCTTGCCCGAATTCCGCCGCCAGAAGGAGCGGGCGGGACGGATTCGTTTCCTCGAAAGGGACGAAGAGGCAAGGCTGTTCGCGGCGGTCAGGAGCCGCAGCGAGGATGCCTACAGGCTCTCCGTCTTCCTGGTCGATGCCGGCTGCCGCCTCGGCGAGGCGCTCGGCCTGATCTGGAACGACATCCAGGAACATCGGGTCTCATTCTGGATCACGAAGTCCGGCCGCAGCCGCACCATTCCGATGACCGAACGCGTCAAGGAAGTGATCAAGCTGCCGCCGGACACCGAAGGACGCCGGCCTAAGGGCCCGTTCACCAAGCTCACCCAGGCGCAGTACCGCGCGATCTGGAACGAGGCGAAGGCGGAAGTCGGTCTCGGCGCCGACGATCAGGTGGTGCCGCACATCCTGCGTCACACTTGCGCTTCACGGCTCGTTCAAGGCGGCATCGATATAAGGCGCGTCCAGATGTGGCTGGGCCATCAGACGTTGTCGATGACCATGCGTTACGCGCATCTGGCCACCAACGACCTCGACGGCTGTGTCGTCGTGCTGGAGAAGCCGCGCGTCATCGAGGCGGCCAACGGCAAGGAAAGCTCCGTCTTTTCATCTCCGGTGACAACGCCGTCGCCCGCGAAGCCGGCGCGCAAGCCAAAGAGCAAGGCGGCAGCGATCAAAGTGCCCCGGAAAAGCTCCAAGGCGAATTAGCGCTGGCTCCCCCTTCTCCCCCCCTTCTCCCCTTGTGGGAGAAGGTGGCCGCGGAGCGGCCGGATGAGGGGTGCTCCAGGGAACGCCAGCGCCTCACTCCGCTGGAACACCCCTCATCCGTCTCGGCGCTGCGCGCCGATCCACCTTCTCCCACAAGGGGAGAAGGGGAGGCGCGCGATTGCCCATCGGACTGCCTATACTTATGCGGCGTCTCGCGACCCGGTTCTATTCTTGAATTTACTTTTGCCGAACCTTCCGCTCCGCCCGATCGAGAAACCCACCTATCGCCTCCGGCAAACCGCCGGTCTCCAGGAAAGGCGCATGGCCCTGGCCTTCTACGGTGATCGATTCCATGCCGGGATGACGTCTGCGCATCTCGTCGAGCGTCGCCACGGACAGAAGTTTCGAGTTGGCGCCGCGAATGGCAAGCAGCGGAACGGCGGCAAGCGCCTCGAACTGCGGCCATAGATCCGGCAGCGGCTTGCTGAAGTCGATGCCGGCCAGCGTGTCGACCAGGGCCGGATCGAAATCCGGCACCCAGCCGGCTTCCGTCTCGCGCAAGATCGCAGCCACCATGCGTGCCCAGTCGATTTCGGCGAGGCCTGGGAAGTCGCCACCATGTGTGTGCCGCTGCGACGCCACTGCCTCGGCGAAGGTCTTCGGTTTCGGCGCGCGCTCGAGGTAGGAGCGGATATGGGCAAGGCCTTCGGCCTCGATCACCGGGCCGATGTCGTTGAGCACGACGGCCTTCAGCACGGCCGGCTTCAGCGCGCCGAGCACATGGATGATCAGCCCGCCGCGCGAGGTGCCGATGAAGGCGGCCTGTTCGATGCCAAGCGCGGACAGCGCGGCGAGCACGTCGCCGGCTTCGACTCCGACATTATAGTGGCCGACATCGGGATCGTGGTCGGATAGCCCGCGGCCACGATAGTCGAAGGCGATGACCTTGCGCGGCCCGTCAGCTCGTCGTGACAGATAGAGAGCCAGTTCATGGAAGTCGCGCGCGTTGCGGGTGAGGCCGGGCAGGCAGACCACTGGCCAGGCACCGGAATTCGCCTCGCCATAGATGCGGGCATGGAGCTGAAGCCCATCCGGAGCGCGATAGAAGAAGTCGGAGAAACCCTGGTCGCTGGACATAAGCATTCTTGCGATTATCGGATCCTCTCCGACTGCTACAGTCGAGAGGGGCCGTCAATCCAGGGGCATCGAAATTTCGAGGCACGGCGGGACAGCACCCCCCTCTGTCCTGCCGGACATCTCCCCCGCAAGGGGGGAGATCAGATGTCGCCAGCCGCTTTCGCCAATCTCCAACGTTGAAGAGAGGGAGCTGGCGCGCGAACTGCCAATCTCCCTCCTTGCGGGGGAAATGGCCGGCAGGCCAGAGGGGGGTGTGACGGAACTCGATCGAACGAAATTGTCATGCTAAAACGGCACGCTCAACCCCGCCCGTTCACCAGATCCCCCACGATGTCGTATTTGCCTGAAACACGCATCTTGTAGACCTCGTAATTCTCCATCACGCGCTGCACGTAACTTCTTGTTTCCGTGTAGGGAATCCGCTCGATCCAGTCGACGATGGCGTCCACGTCCTTGCCGCGCGGGTCGCCATATTTCGCCACCCACTGGGCGGCGCGGTTGGGACCGGCATTGTAGCCGGCGAAGGTCAGCACATAGGAGCCGCCGAAGCGGTCGAGCTGCTCGCCGAGAAAGGCCGAGCCCAGCGTCGCATTGTAGCCGGCATCGCTTGTCAGCCGCGCCTGCGAGAACGTCATGCCCGCCTTCTTCGCCAGTTGCCTGGCCGTGCCCGGCATCAGCTGCAGCAGGCCGCGCGCGCCGGCACTGGAAACGGCACCAATATTGAACTCGCTTTCCTGGCGGGCAATGGCATAGGCGAGCGCCTTGCCGGATCCGGATATATTGGCCGTATCGGGAATGACGCCGAGCGGATGCGACAGCGCCCCGACATCGATGCCGCGCTGGGCGGCGATCTTGCCGACCTTCAGCGCCATGAAGTGGTTGCCCTGCCTTTCGGCCAGCACCGCCAGCAGCGCCAGCTCGCCTGGGCTGGTCAATTGTCCGGCGAGGTCGCGATAGAGTGTCTCGGCATAGCGGTCATAGCCGGCTTCCTGCAGTCGCTTGATCGCGCTGACCGCCTCGCGGCCGTCAAAGCTCAGGCGGTCGGCCGCGCTCGGTTTTGGATAGACGATGTTGAGAGTCCTGAGGCCTACACGCTCGCCGGCGAGCTGGCCGTAGAAGGTCGTGCCGTAGCTGGCTGCGCGCGTGAAATAGTCCTTCGCATTGCCCGGGCCGCCAACTTCCGCCGCGCGGCCGAGCCAGTAATAGGCGCGCGAGAGCGACACCGGCCCCTGGGCGAACTCGGTTATGCGCGTGAAATGCGTGGCGGCGGTCGCCGGGTCGTTGAGGCCGCGCAAGGCGTACCAGCCGGCATGGAATTCAGCTTCGGCGGCGTTCGGTGGGCTCTCGGCGGCGTGCATGGAGACGATTTTGTAGGCGGTCTTCATGTCGCCCTGGTCGACCAGCTCGCGTGAGAGCACGCGGCGCTCGACCCACCAGGCATCGGGATCCACCAGCGAATCGCGGTCGGTCGGCGCTTTCATCACGACAGCAGCGGCATCGGCGAATTTCTGCTGCTTGCGCAGATATTCCGCCTCGGCGAAGAAATATCCGGCTGAGCGCTGCGCCGCCGGCACCGCCTTCAACAGCTTGGCGGCATTCTTGTCGCCTTTGTCCGCCGCGGCCCAGGCATCCGCCAGGGGCTGTGCGCCGGCGAGGCCGGCGACGCGCAGGGCCGATGACGGCCGGTCGGCATAGAACATCCGCTCCATGCGGTAGCGATGGTCGGCCGCCGGGATCAGCGTGCCGAACTCCTTGATGACGGTCGCCTCGTCCTTTGCCTCCAGCTTTTCCGTGCGCCAGAACGGCACCAGCGCCGACCGCGCCGCGGCCTGGTTGCCAAGCGCCACTTGCGAGCGGGCAAGGATGATCACGCCCTCCGGCGTCAGCGGCTGGCTGCGGCCGAAGGCCTGCACCACTACTTGCGGCGGCGGATTCTCGCGATAGAGCGCGCGCTCGCTGTTCTTGCGCAGCGCGATCGTGCCCGGCCATCCCGGCAGCATCTTGGCGGCATCGGCGATCTCGCCGCTCGGCACCTTGTCGCCGCCGTAAAGCGCGATCGCCCAGGCCAGGATATGCCGGTCGAGCGAAATGGCGGGCAGCGTGTCGCGCGCGTTGCGCGCCCCGGCGATGTTGTTGGCGGCGAGCGCATCGAGCCCGCTCTTCAACTGGGCAATGCTGTCCGAAGGGGAGGGCTGCGTCTGGCCGGGGGCCTGCGGCGAGTCGGGCATCGGGATCGAGGCCGTTGCGCGCACCTCCACGCTGCCGCCGATCGCCATGGTGGGCGTCAGCGCGGCGATCGCGCCGAGAAGCGCGAAGATATGAGGCCGCCTCGTCGGCATTGTTGCAATCCTAGCACATCGTCAGCAGGCGCGGGGGACTTCGGAGCCCGAGCGAGAGCCTAAACTTAGGTCGTGAAGGGCCCGTAAACAAAAGGTTATCGAGGCCGTTCGAATTGCGCTTGCTGGCACTAAGCCGATGCTTGCCGCTAAACCATGTCGAGACTATGGTGCGCGGCTTCGCTTTCGGTTAGAAGGCGCGCAAATAAGATACCGATGCATGTCGCCCAAAAGTGGGAACCGGTTTTGGGGCAACGACATGCATAAACCAACGAAAACGCATGTCGCCAAAAGTGGGAACCGGTTTTGGGACAACGACATGCATAAACCGACAAAGTTCCAAGGAGTTTGGACGACATGCTGAGAGGCTCGCTGACCGCGCTCGTCACACCGTTCGAAAAGAGCGGGCGTTTCGACGAGAAAGCCTTTCGCGCCTTCGTGGAATGGCAGATCGCCGAAGGCACCAAGGGCCTCGTTCCGGTCGGCACCACCGGCGAGTCGCCGACGCTGTCGCATGACGAGCACCGCCAGGTCGTCAAGGTCTGCATCGAGGTGGCCAAGGGCCGGGTTCCGGTCGTGGCCGGTGCCGGCTCCAACAACACCGAGGAAGCGGTCGGGCTGGTGCAATACGCCGAAAAGGCCGGCGCCGACGCTGCCCTTGTCGTCACGCCTTATTACAACAAGCCCACGCAGCGCGGCCTTTATGAGCATTTCGCTGCCGTCGCCAGGGCGACCAGGCTGCCGATCATTATCTACAACATCCCGCCGCGTTCGGTGATCGACATGACACCGGAGACGATGGGCAGGCTGCGTCACGACTTCAAGAACATCGCCGGCGTCAAGGACGCGACCGGCAAGGTCGAGCGCGTCTCCTTTCAGCGCATGCACTGCGGCAAGGATTTCATCCAGCTCTCGGGCGAGGATGCATCGGCGCTCGGCTTCAACGCCCATGGCGGTGTCGGCTGCATCTCGGTCACCTCGAATGTCGCGCCGCGGCTGTGCGCCGAATTCCAGGAAGCGACGCTCTCCGGCGACAGCGCCAAGGCGCTCGACCTGCAGGATCGGCTCCTGCCGCTCCATGAGGCGATCTTCATGGAGCCTGGCGTTTCCGGATCGAAATACGCGCTGTCGAAGCTGGGCAAGGTCGAGAACGTGGTGCGTTCGCCGCTGGTGACGGTCGAGGCTTCGACCGCGGAAAAGATCGACGCGGCGCTGAAGCACGCCGGCTTGATTAATTAGCGATGAGGCGCCACCTCTCCGCATCATGAATCAAGTCAAGAAAGCCGACCCCAACAACAGGACGGTCGCCGAAAACCGCAAGGCGCGCTTCAACTACGAGGTGCTCGACACGATCGAGACCGGCTTGGTGCTGACCGGCACCGAGGTCAAGTCGCTGCGCCAGGGCCAGGCCAACATCCAGGAGAGCTACGCCTCGACCGAAGGCGGTGAGATCTGGCTGATCAATTCCTATCTGCCGGAATATCTGCAGGCCAACCGCTTCAACCACGAGCCACGCCGGCGCCGCAAGTTGCTGGTCTCGAAGCGCGAGATGGCCAAGCTTGCGCAAAGCGTCGACCGCGAGGGCATGACGCTGGTGCCGCTGAAAATCTATTTCAACGATCGCGGCCGCGCCAAACTGCTGCTCGCGATTGCCCGCGGCAAGAAACTGCACGACAAGCGCGAGACCGAAAAGCAGCGCGACTGGTCGCGCGAGAAGGGCCGGCTGCTGAAGGAGCGCGGCTAGAGCAATTCCAGGAAAAGTGTATAGCGGTTTTCCGTTCGGAATTGCGTGAACACAGGTCGGCTATATCGAGGCAAAGCGGGCAGGGAGCCAAGGCTTGAGGAACCGCTTGATTGTCCTGGTTCTGGCTTTCGCTTTTTTGGCGGCTGCCATCTGGGCGGAAGGCCTTTTTCGACCTCGCGCTTTCCCACCGGATCGTGGCGAATTCCCCATAAGAGGCATCGACGTTTCGCACCACCAGGGCAAGATCGACTGGCAGCGCGTTGCGGCCAACGATGTCGCCTTCGCCATCATCAAGGCGACCGAGGGCGGCGACCACGTCGATGATACTTTCGCCGAGAATTTGCGCCAGGCCCGCGCAGCGGGTCTCGCGGTCGGCGCCTATCATTTCTTCACTTTCTGCCGCCCGGGCGCCGACCAGGCGAAGAACTTCATCTCGGTGGTGCCGCGCGGCGAACCGCTTTTGCCGCCGGTCGTCGACATCGAAATCCACGGCAATTGTCCGCATCGGCCTTCGCCCGCCGAGCTGAACGCGGAACTCCTTGCATTCCTGGGTCCGGTCGAGGCCACCTATGGCAAGCCGGCCATCGTCTACATCACCGACGAGGCCGGGCCGGCCTATGCCGCTCATATTCCGGTTCGCCAGCGCTGGCTGCGCTCGATTTCGATGCCGCCGAGGGGGGAGGGTTGGGTCTATTGGCAATATCTCGATACCGGCCGTGTCGACGGCATTGATGGCGACGTCGACCTGAATGTGCTGAAGGGCGGGCCGGCGCGGCTATCAGAGCTGTTTGCGCCGACGCCGTGAGGCGCCTTGGTCGCAATCTCGAATCTGTTTCGGCAGTATTTTGCGTTTATCGCTGAAAAGGCTCACGATCCGCCCGACGCTGGCGCACTCAGGCTTACGCTGGCGGCGCGTCTTCCGACCGCCGAGAAGGCCATTCCCGCGGCCATGATCGCGATGGCTGCGAACTGGACCGCCATCGGCGTTTCGCCGAGCACCGCCATGCCGACAATCACCGTGGCGATCGGTATGCCGGGCAGGAACAGCGATGCCGTCTGCGGCCCCAATTGCCGGACGATGTAAGTGTAGAGGAACATGGCTGCCGCGCCGGCCAGGATCCCCTGGATCACGATCTGGCTGGCGATCTCCGTGGCCGCCGCGGCATGGATTTGGCTCGGTGCCAAGAGATAGAGAACCGGCAACGGCAGGCACGACAGGAGCACCACCGCAGCCGTCGCCGTGACCGGATCGGTACGCCAGAGCCGCACGAGAACGGCATAGGCCGAAAACATGAGGCCCGATCCGATGAACAGCACGTCGCCGATGACGACGCCGCCGGCGCCGTCACGCGCCGCCCCGATGAACAGCAACAGCCCGGCGATGATCGCGACGACGCCGATTGTGCGCCGTTGCGAAGCGCCGTCATCGAAGAAGACGCGCGACAGCAGGAACGAAAAGAAGACGATCGAAGCGGGGCAGAGCGCGGCCGCATGGGCGGCCGGTGCGTAGGTCAGGCCCCAATTGATGATCAACGGATAAGGCAATCCGGCCAGTGCCGCCAACGCCAGAGCCCTTCGCCAGCCCAGCGCCCTCATGGGCGCGAAGCCGCTGCGCCAGACGATCGGCAGAAAGACCGCCCCCGCGCCGCCAAAGCGCAAGGCGGCCAGATCTGTCGCCGTCAGATGCTCCCTGAGGCTGAAGCGGGCCGCTACAAACTGGATGGCGTAAATGCCGATCATGGTGAGGCCGGCGATAATCGCCAGTCTTGTATTTCCTGCGTCCCGTGTGTCTGCCACGACCTGCCACCCACACGCCGTCTAAGGTGAAGACCGTCTCCACCCCTGCGGCGAAAACGCAGCCTATTGCCCGGACATCTACGTTGAAATACGCTCTTTTTGGAAAATCGTAGCGGAATTCACATTGGAAAGGCTGTTCTGAAGTGAATCATGAAGCGAATGACCTCGACGGCGTCGACCGCAATCTTCTTCGGCTGCTGCAGGAGGATGGGCGTCGCACCACGCTTGATCTGGCGGCGCGTGTCGGCTTGTCGCCGACTGGCACGAGCCAGCGGGTCAAGCGGCTGTTCCGCGAAGGATACATCACCGCGGTCAGGGCCGTGCTCGATCCCGCCAAGATCGGACGCGGCACGCTCGTCTTCATCGAAGTACGCCTCGATCACACGGCGCCTCATATTTTCGAACGCTTCGCCGAAGCGGTGACCAAGGCGCCCGAGGTTCTCGAGTGCCACATGGTCGTCGGCGGTTTCGACTACCTGGTAAAGGCGCGCATCTCGGAAATGGCGGCCTATCAGGATTTTCTGACGCGGGTCATTCTTGCGCTGCCGGGAGTGAAGGAGACGCACACCTATGCCTCGATCGGCGACGTGAAGCCGCATGCGCTGCTGCCGGTATGAGGGGTGCCGGACCATCAAGGCGCCTGAGTCTGGTTCTTCAGGAACGCCGCAATCTCCTTGAACACGCTCACGAACATTTCTTGCGTCAGCACGCCCGTATTGGTGTTGTAGCGCGAGCAGTGATAGCTGGAAAACAGCGCAATGCCGCCGGCCTCCTGCCGTCCGCCATGGCGAAACGGCAAAGCTGCGACGCGCTCGCCCAGCGCCCGCACCGTCGACTGATGCGCGATCGAACCCAGCGTCAGGATGGCGCGCAGATTGGGGAAGCGCGCGATGGTCGGCCTGAGGAAAGTGCGGCAGGTGGCGATCTCGGCCCCGACCGGCTTGTTTTCCGGCGGCACGCAGCGCACCGCATTGGTGATCGCGGTACCGACAAGCTCAAGCCCGTCATCCGGCCTCGCCTTGAACTCGCCGCGCGCCAGGCCTTGCGCGATCAGCGTGCCGTAGAGCAGGTCGCCGGCGAAGTCGCCCGTGAAGGGACGTCCCGTGCGGTTTGCGCCGCGCAGGCCGGGCGCCAGTCCGACGATCAGCAGGCGGACTGAACCTTCGCCCTCTGGTGGCAGGAAGGTTGGCACCGGCGCATTGAACCAGCCAGGCTCGCGCTCGCGCCATGCGGCGATGAAATCATGCAGCCGCGGGCAAAGCGGGCAGTCATGGCCGGGTTCGGGAGAGGCCGCGTCGGTCAACGCCGCTGCCCGTCAATAATCGTCCTCTTCGACTTCGGCGGGTTCCGGCCGGCGCGCAGGCCGCTCGGACGGGTCGCGGCCGACTTCGCTCTTCAGCGTCATCAGGTCGATGAAATGATCGGCCTGGCGGCGCAGATCGTCGGAAATCATCGGCGGCTGCGAAGCCATGGTCGAGATGATCGACACCTTGCGGCCGCGTCGCTGCAGCGCCTCGACCAGCGTGCGGAAGTCGCCGTCGCCGGAGAAGATCACATAATGGTCGACGACATCGGCAAGCTCCAGCGCATCGACGGTCAACTCGATGTCCATGTTGCCCTTGATCTTGCGGCGGCCGGTCGAGTCGGTGAATTCCTTGGCCGGCTTGGTCACCACCTTGAAGCCGTTATAGTCGAGCCAGTCGATCAGCGGCCGGATCGAGGAGTATTCCTGATCCTCGACCAGCGCGGTGTAATAGTAAGCGCGCAGCAGATAGCCGCGCTTCTGGAAGCTCGACAGAAGCTTGCGGTAGTCGATGTCGAAGCCCAGCGCGCGCGACGTGGCGTAGAGATTGGCGCCGTCGATGAAAAGAGCGATCTTTTCACGAGGATCGAACATTGAAAAACATCCCTTTCGAAAATTTCTGTCGTCTAAAAGCGTTTGACGAATAGGTCCGGCAAATGGGCCTTGTCACCGTCATATCCGAGATAACGCGCAATTTATGGATATCCAAGGGCGGGCCCTGCATTGCAAGCAATTGTGATCGCGACTATGTGAGCAGCATCATGGCGCGGTCCGATGATGAGCCGGGCAAAGGCCCGTGAAGCTGACGCCACCGCCATAATGCTTGTATTTCGGCCGCGCTCGCGTTATGGAGCGCGCCAGCTTTCCATCAAATCCATCGCATGAAAGGGGCAGTCCATGGCCCGCGTAACCGTTGAAGATTGCATCGACAAGGTCGACAACCGTTTTGAACTCGTGCTGCTTGCCGGCCACCGCGCCCGCCAGATCAGCCAAGGCGCGCAGATCACCGTTCCGCGCGACAACGACAAGAACCCGGTCATCGCGCTGCGCGAGATCGCAGACGAGACGCTGTCGCCCGACGACCTCAAGGAAGACCTGATCCACTCGCTGCAGAAGCATGTCGAGGTCGACGAGCCAGAGGCCGAGGGCGAGGCGATCACCGACCAGACCGGCGCGACCGCTGTTGCAGCCGACGCCGACGATGCCGAGGAGAACGTCACTTTCGACCGCATGACCGAGGAAGATCTCCTCGCCGGCATCGAAGGTCTGGTGCCGCCGGAAAAGAGCGACGACTACTAAGCTTCATGGGAACAACTTGCCTGGATCAAGCATCCGGCACTTCCGTCTCGTAAGTTTGGTGGCTATCTATGGGATGCGTCGCATATTGGTGCGGCGCATCAATCATTTCAGCACCGCGAGATCCCGCCCATGATGCGTCAGTATGAGCTTGTCGAGCGCGTCCAGCGCTACAAGCCTGACGTCAACGAGGCGCTGCTCAACAAGGCTTATGTCTATGCCATGCAGAAGCATGGCCACCAGAAGCGCGCCTCGGGCGATCCTTATTTCTCGCATCCGCTCGAAGTCGCCGCCATCCTCACCGACATGCACATGGACGAGGCGACCATCGCCGTTGCCCTGCTGCATGACACGATCGAGGACACCACCGCGACCAGGGCCGAGATCGACGAATTGTTCGGTCCCGAGATGGGCAAGCTGGTCGAGGGCCTCACCAAGCTGAAGAAGCTCGACCTCGTCTCGAAGAAGGCCGAGCAGGCGGAGAACCTGCGCAAGCTACTGCTGGCGATCTCCGAGGATATTCGCGTTCTTCTGGTCAAGCTTGCCGACCGCCTGCACAACATGCGCACCCTCGACCATATGCCTGAGTCCAAGCGCCTTCGCATCGCCGAGGAGACGATGGACATCTATGCGCCTTTGGCCGGGCGCATGGGCATGCAAGGCATGCGCGAGGAACTGGAAGAAATCGCCTTCCGCTACATCAATCCGGAGGCCTATCGCGCCGTTACCGCCAGGCTGGCCGAGATTTTCGAGCGTAACAAGGGCGTCCTGCAGGAGATCGAGACGGCGCTGTCCGGCCTGTTCGAGAAACACGCCATCAACGCGGGCGTGAAGAGCCGGCAGAAGAAGCCATGGTCGGTGTTCCGCAAGATGGAGGCCAAGGCGCTCTCCTTCGAGCAGCTCTCCGACATTTTCGGCTTCCGCGTCGTCGTCGATTCGGTCGACGACTGCTACCGCGCGCTTGGCGCCATCCACACCACCTGGTCGATGGTGCCCGGCCGCTTCAAGGACTACATCTCGACGCCCAAGCAGAACGACTACCGATCGATCCACACCACCATCGTCGGCCCGTCGCGCCAGCGCGTCGAATTGCAGATCCGCACCAGGGAGATGAACAAGATCGCCGAATACGGCGTCGCCGCGCATTCGATCTACAAGGACAGCGGCGGCAAGACGAACGGCGCCGGCCATGCGATCTCCAAGGAAACCAACGCCTATGCCTGGCTGCGGCGCACCATCGAGCAACTGGCCGAAGGCGACAATCCGGAGGACTTCCTCGAGAACACCAAGCTCGAGCTGTTCCAGGACCAGGTGTTCTGCTTCACGCCCAAGGGCATGCTGATCGCGCTGCCGCGCGGCGCCACCCCGATCGACTTCGCCTATGCCGTCCACACCGATGTCGGCGACACCTGCGTCGGCGCCAAGGTCAATGGCCGCATTATGCCGTTGATGACGGAATTGAAGAACGGCGACGAGGTCGAGATCATCCGCTCCAAAGCGCAGGTGCCGCCCGCCGCCTGGGAATCGGTGGTCGTCACCGGCAAGGCGCGCGCCGCCATCCGCCGCGCCACCAAGAACGCGATCCGCAAGCAGTATTCAGGCCTCGGCGCCCGCATCCTGGAACGCGCCTTCGAGCGCGCCGGCAAGACATTCACCAAGGAAAGCCTGAAGCCGGTGCTGCACCGGCTGGCGCGCAAGGACATCGAGGATGTGCTGGCCTCGGTCGGTCGAGGCGAACTCGCCTCGACCGACGTCATGAAGGCGGTCTTCCCCGACTATAAGGACGAGCGCGTCACCGTAAGCGCCCCCAAGCAGCGCGAGGAGGGCTGGTCGAAGATCCGCAACGCTGCCGGCATGCTGTTCCAGATGCCCGGCAGCCGCGCCGCACGCAAGGACAAGGACCAGCCGCGCGACGGCGCGGTGCCGATCCGCGGCGTCCGCGGCGATCTGCCGGTGCGTTTCGCGCCGGAAGGCGCTGTGCCCGGAGACCGCATCGTCGGCATCATCCAGCCGGGAACCGGCATCACCATCTATCCGATCCAGTCGCCGGCGCTGCAGGCCTTCGACGACCAGCCCGAGCGCTGGATCGACGTGCGCTGGGATATCGACGAGCGCACCAAGGAACGTTTCCCGGCGCGCATCTCGGTCACCGCTATCAATGCGCCGGGTTCGTTGGCCGACATCGCCCAGGTCGTCGCATCCAACGACGCCAACATCCACACGCTGTCGATGATACGCACGGCGCCCGATTTCACCGAGATGCTGATCGACCTCGAGGTCTGGGACCTGAAGCATCTCAACCGGCTGCTGTCGCAGCTCAAGGACAATTCGAGCGTCAGCGACGCGCGGCGCGTGAATGGGTGAATACTCACTACTCACTACTCACTGCCATTCACCATGGACATGGAGCGAACAATGAACACCGACGAAGTGCTGGGCATTTTCCGCGAGGCCGGCGCCGTTCTCGAAGGTCATTTCATCCTGACGTCCGGCCTGCGCAGCCCGGTCTTCCTGCAGAAGGCGCGGGTCTTCATGCATGCCGACAAGACCGAGCGCCTGTGCAAGGCGCTGGCCGCGAAAATCCGGGAAAGCGTGCCCGGCAGGATCGACTATGTCGTCGGTCCGGCCATCGGCGGCCTGATCCCGGCCTACGAGACCTCGCGCCATCTTGGCGCGCCGGCGATCTGGGTCGAGCGGGAAGGGGGCGAATTCAGGCTGCGCCGCTTCGAGATTGCCGAGGGCTCGAGCGTCGTCATCGTCGAGGACATCGTCACCACGGGCCTATCGATCCGCGAAACCATCGACTGCCTGCGCGAGATCGGCGCGGATGTGGTGGCCGCCGCCTGCATCATCGACCGTTCGGCCGGCAAGACCGATGTCGGCGTGCCGCTGATCGCGCTTGCCGAATATGAAGTGCCGGCCTATCCCGCCGACCGCCTGCCGCCGGAACTCGCCGCCATTCCCGCCGTTAAGCCGGGAAGCCGCAACATCTGAGATCGCAATGCACGAAAACAAGCACTTGAGCGCATCGCTTGAGCCTCTTTCCCGGAGACACGAGGCGAGGTCGCGATGATCGCCGGCATCGACCACTTCGTGCTGACGGTCCGTTCGGTCGAAGCGACCTGCGACTTCTACCGGCGGGTGCTTGGCATGCGGCGCGTGGATGAGCCGAACCGGCCGACCGCGCTTTTGTTCGGCTCGCAGAAGATCAACCTGCATGAGGTCGGCCGTACTTTCGAGCCGAAGGCAAAGGCGCCGACGCCGGGGTCCGGCGATTTCTGCCTCGTTGCCGCCGTGCCGCTTGCCGAAGTCCAGGCCAGCCTCGAAGCCAATGGCGTGGCGATCGAAGTCGGACCGGTCGAACGCACCGGCGCGCGCGGCACCATGATGTCGGTCTATTTTCGCGATCCGGACGATAATCTGGTCGAGGTCAGCGAGTATCCGCTCGACTGAGATCGAGCCGCATCGCGCAGCGCTGGTCCAAAGGCATGCCGTGCTCGGCCTCGTCGCTGAGCAGGCTTGCGAGCCGTTCGTCGATCCCGGCGTCTTCGAGGACGCGAAATCCGAACTTGCGATAGAAGGGCGCGTTCCAGGCGACGGCGCGAAATGTCGTTAGCGTGATAGCGGCCAGGCCGCGCTGCCCGGCGTCTTCGATGGCTCGTTCGACCAGGGCGCGCCCAATGCCTTGGCCCTGCCGGTCGAGGCGCACGTCCAACTCCCAGATATGCAGCGCAACGCCCTCGATCCCGGCGCTCAGGAAGCCGACCGGCTGCTGCCGGCCATCGGCGGCAACCCAGCATGCGCCCCCGGCTATCAGCGCGCGGTGCCGTTCGGCGCTGACATTGTCTCCGTCGGCCAGCCATGCCAGTTCCGGGATGGCGCGGAACGCCCGTCCGGCGGACTGCTCGATCTGAGGCAATGCCCCCGCATCCTCGGTCCGCGCCGGTCGAATTGTGATCATCGGCCCCTTATCCTGGCTGTTTTCCTCAGTTTCGCCAGAATGAGGCTATTGTTACAGCCTGCGGCAGACCATCGCGGCGGCGTTTCGTTGTTGCGCGGCCTTGTCGTCGCTATATCAAAGTCTTGTTGCCTTTCTGCGCCCTCGAAGCGCAAGATAAGTTTGCGCGTCCCGGTGGGCAGGGGCAGCGCGTGTTGGACCGGGAACTGGAACAGAGTGCTTTTTCGACGCCGAGAGCCTGATGGCCTCCTGGAGCGGGTGCGTACTTATCTTTGGCCGCGCCGCTCGTTTTCGCGTTCTGTTCAGTATTTTTCCAAGCGCATCCTGCGGCTGAAGGCGACGCCGCATTCCGTCGCCGCTGGCGTTGCCGCTGGCGTTTTTGCCTCCTTTTTCCCGCTTGGCTTCCACTTCATCGTCGCCGCCGTGCTGTGCTGGATCATCGCTGGCAATCTGGTCGCGGCGGCGCTCGGTGCCGTGTTCTTCGGCAATCCGCTGACCTTCCCGCTGCTGTGGGGCGCGTCCTGGGAAACCGGCAAGCTGCTCCTGCATGAACGCCTGCCGAAGCACGGGCCGCCCGAGCATCTCGGCGAAATGATGCACAAGCTCTCCTTCGCGAAGCTCTGGCACCCCGTTCTGGAGCCGATGTTGATCGGTGCGGTGCCGCTCGGCCTGGCCTTCGGGCTCTTGTTCTATGGCATCACGCGCTGGGGCATGACCGTGTTTCGCGAGCAGCGCAAGAAGCGCATGGCCGAGCGTGCCGAGAAGAAATCGCGGCAGGGCGGACGGGAAGTGCCCGCGGAATGATCATCGGCATCGGCAGCGACCTGATCGACATCAGACGGATCGAAAAATCGCTGGAACGGCACGGCCAACGCTTCGTCCAGCGCATCTATACCGAGGTCGAACAGGCCAAGTCGGAAAGGCGTGCCGCCCGCGCGGCCTCCTATGCCAAGCGCTTCGCCGCCAAGGAGGCCTGCGCCAAGGCGCTGGGCACGGGCATGGCCGAGGGCGTATTCTGGCGCGACATGGGCGTGATCAACCTGCCGAGCGGTGCGCCGACCATGGCGCTGACCGGCGGCGCCGCGGCCAGGCTAGAGAAAATCCTGCCGACAGGCCACCGCGCGCTGATCCACCTCACCATCACCGATGATTTCCCGCTTGCTCAAGCCTTTGTGATCATCGAGGCAGTGCCCGCCGAACAAGCGCCACATTGATTCCATCTGACCACGAGCGGCACGACGTTGCCCAGCGCGCGCCGAGACTCTATACAAACATCGCACAATCGAGGACGACATGAGCGTGGCTGAAAAATCGCAGAAGAAATCCGGCGGACTTGGTGAAACCTTCTCCGTCATCATCCAGGCTCTGCTGCTCGCGCTCGTCATCCGCACACTACTCTTCCAGCCTTTCTCCATTCCGTCCGGCTCGATGCGGCCGACCCTGCTCGAAGGCGACTATCTGTTCGTCACCAAATGGGCCTATGGCTATTCGCGCTATTCGCTGCCATTCGGTCCCGACCTCTTCTCCGGCCGCATCTGGGGCTCGGAGCCCAAGCGCGGCGACGTGGCGGTGTTCAAGTTCCCGCCGGATCCGTCGGTCGACTACATCAAGCGCGTCATCGGCCTGCCCGGCGACAAGATCCAGATGAAGGATGGCCAGCTTTTCATCAATGACGTTGGCGTGCCGCGCGTAAAGACCGGCCAGATCGAAAACCCCGACATCACCGAAGTGCCGCAGCCGGTCGACGTCTATCGCGAGACGCTGCCGAACGGTGTCAGCTACGACACGCTCGACCTGACGCCGAATTCGATCGGCGACAACACGCGCGAATGGACCGTGCCGGCCGGCCACTACTTCATGATGGGCGACAATCGCGACAATTCTTCCGACAGTCGCTTCACAGTTGGCTTCGTTCCGGCCGAGAACCTGGTTGGCCGCGCCAATCTCATCTTCTTCTCGATCGCCGGCAAGGCGAGCCCGCTCGAGATCTGGAAGTGGCCGTCGCTCATGCGTGCCGGGCGCCTGTTCCATTTCGTCCACTAGAGTCATGGCGGCCGGCAAGCGTTTGACCGCCGATGCCCTAGCCGAAGCGCTTGTCGAGCGCACCGGCCACGTCTTTGCCGACCGCCAGCGCCTGCAGCGGGCGCTGACCCACGCCAGCGCGCGTTCGACCCATGCCGGCGTCGATTATGAGCGTTTTGAATTCCTGGGCGACCGTGTTCTTGGCCTTGTCGTTGCCGACATGCTGCTTGCTTCCTTCCCCGATGCCGCCGAGGGCGAGCTTTCGCTGCGTTACAACGCGCTGGTCAACGCCGAGGCGCTCTCCGAAATCTCCGAGGAGATCGGCCTGCCCGAACTGATCCGCGCCGGTTCCGATGTGCGCAATCTCGAAGGGCGCAAGCGCACCAATCTGCGCGCCGATGCGCTGGAATCGCTGATTGCCGTGCTTTACCTTGATGGTGGCCTTGAGGCTGCCCGCGCGTTCATCCATCGCTACTGGCAGCCGCGCTCGCAGGCGACCGGTGCTGCGCGCCGCGATGCCAAGACCGAATTGCAGGAATGGGCGCACCAGGCAGCGGCCGGCGCCGTGCCGGCCTACCGCATCGACAGCCGCGAAGGGCCAGACCACGATCCGCTGTTCACCGTCAGCGTCAAGGTCGGCTCTTTTGCTCCCGCGATCGGCAGCGGCCGCTCCAAGCGCGAGGCCGAGCAGGCCGCAGCGGCTACTCTTTTGCTGCGCGAGGGCGTATGGAGCGCGGCATGATCGCAAACCAATCTCCCGAGACCCCCAACACCCACTCCGGTTTCGTCGCGCTGATCGGCGCGCCCAATGCCGGCAAGTCGACGCTGGTCAACCAGTTGGTCGGCGCCAAGGTGTCGATCGTCACCCACAAGGTGCAGACCACCCGCGCCATCGTGCGCGGCATCGCCACGCATGACAACGCGCAGATCGTCTTCGTCGACACGCCCGGCATCTTCAAGCCGAAGCGGCGGCTGGACACCGCGATGGTGACGACCGCTTGGGGCGGCGCCAAGGATGCCGATGTCGTGGTGTTGCTGATCGACGCCGAGCGCGGCATCAGGGGCGATGCCGACGCCATCCTCGACCGGCTGAAGGATGTCCGGCAGCCGATGCTGCTCGTCCTCAACAAGGTCGACCGCGTCAAGCCGGAGACGCTTCTGGCCCTGTCCGCGGCAGCAAACGAAAGAGTGCCGTTCAAGCGCACCTTCATGGTCTCGGCGCTCACCGGCTCGGGCTGCAAGGACTTGCTCGACTATCTGGCAGAAGCGCTTCCCGCCGGCCCCTGGTACTATCCGGAGGACCAGATCTCCGACCTGCCGATGCGCCAGCTCGCGGCCGAGATCACGCGCGAGAAGCTTTATCTGAGGCTGCATCAGGAGCTTCCCTATTCCTCGCATATCGAAACCGAGAAATGGGAAGAGAAGAAGGACGGCTCGGTGCGCATCGAGCAGGTCATCTATGTCGAGCGCGACAGCCAGAAGAAGATCGTGCTCGGCCACAAGGGCGAGACGATCCGCGCCATCGGTCAGGCCGCGCGGATGGAGATTGCCGGCATCCTCGAACAGAAGGTGCACCTCTTCCTGTTCGTGAAGGTGCGCGAGAACTGGGGCGACGACCCCGAGCGCTACCGCGAGATGGGGCTGGAGTTTCCTCATTGATGCGAGCGAACCACGCTCATTCCCCATTGTGGCTAATTAAACGACGCGCGATGTTGCGGGCTCAAAAAGGCCGCTAAGGCCAGAGCGCATGCTAGGCGCCGATGGGCCCAACGTCTTGATTGGGCCGTAAGCGGACCGACAGGTTAAGACTGCGAATCCTCAATAGCGGACCGTGGTCGGTCGCATGCGAGATGAAGCTGTCGAGGGGCGATCGAGGATCGCCTTCACTGACCCTCGTGGGTAAGTTGGGAGATACTAGCCGTCCAAGTAGGATCGACGTTAGTGAGCTCACAATACGTGAAAGAAACAAAAGAACCCGGTTGCGGCGAAAGAAATTCTCCCTGGTGCTTCCATGCGAGGCAGATTTTCATCGTGTCGAAAGATTTTTGTTCTCGGCGTTCATGGATGCGGCCATCGACAAATATAAGCGAAATTATATGCGCGGTTGCATTTAGAGATTGAGGATCTGCTTTCGCGGCCGTTGGCACGGCCAAGAGAAGAGCCAGAGCGATGATGGGCTTGGTGCGATTCATGTCGTCCTCCGTTCCATCCGGTGCTGCTGGGATCGCTTGGAGGTGAAGGCCGAATGGGCTAAACTAGGAGGCGCGCCAGGAAGGTGAAATGTCCCGAACGGCCCCTGAAATTGACCCGAAATCTGCTGAAACAATCACGTTTCGCGGTTTTGTCTTCCTGACGAAAAGCAAAGAACTCCGAACCGTCGAAGGCAAAGCGGTCAGTCTTCGCAGCCAGTCTGCCGAGGTGCTCTGCGTGCTCGCGGCGCGACCGGGCGAAATCGTATCCAAGGATGCGCTGATGCAGGCGGTTTGGCCCGATACCTTCGTGACCGACGACAGCCTCACGCAATGCATTGCCGATATTCGCCGCGCGTTGGCGGACCACGCGCACGTGATCGTGGAAACCGTCCCAAGGAGAGGCTACCGGCTGAATGCCGATCTGTCGGACGCGGCGGACCCAAACGCCGCAGCCTGCACGAAACGTGCCAGGGCACGACTCTCGCAGCGCGGCTTCATTCTTGCTGCACTAGCTCTCGTCGCGGCAGCGATCGGCACATACTACGGCGCGGAAGCATGGCGAGCCGCTCCCGTTCGTTCGAGCGACATGCCCAGGATTGCGATCCTTCCCTTCGATGACATGAGTGCCGGTGCGGACAAGGAATATCTCAGCGATGCCGTTGCCGAGGGGATCATCACCGAGCTGGCGCGGAGCAAGACTTATGCCGTCATCGCCAGGAACTCCAGCTTCAAGTACCGCGGTAAGCCGATCGACGCCAGACAGATTGGAGATGAACTCGGCGTCGACTACCTGCTCGAAGGCAGCCAGCAGAAGATCGGGGACCGGCTGAAAGTGTCCGCCCAACTGCTGAATGCGCATGACGGGTCACATGTCTGGGCCAACTCCTACAACCGGGAGATTGGCGATCTTTTCGTGGTCCAGGAGGAAATCATCCGCACGCTTGCGGATCGGGTCGGATTAAGGATTGAGCGACCCTTGCCACGGAGCGATGCCGCGCAGGTCAGCGCGCTCCGCTATTACCTGATGGGGAGGGCCAAGATCGGAGAGGATATTTCAGCCGAGGGGAACGAGCTGTTAAGGCAGTTCAGCCTCAAGGCGATCGAAGCGGATCCGAACTCCCAGTTCGGCTATATCGGGCTGGCCTGGTACGATCGCAATGACGCGGTATTCGGGTGGCACGCGCAGGAACACAACCGGGACGAGGCGTTGAAACTCGCTGCCGAATACGCCGACAAGGCCATCCTGCTCGCTCCTGATGACGCTCAAGCGCATGAGGTCCGCGCCAGCATCGACACCGAAGCCGGAGAGGTCGAGCAGGCCCTTGCCCAGTACGATCAGGCGATCGCCTTGAACCCCAGCGACTCGCATATCCTCGTTATGAGTACGAACGTGTTGCTGTATGTTGGCCGCGCCGACGAAGCGATCGATCGGATCGAGCAGGCCAAGGGCATCGACCCCTTCCACCCTGACTGGTTCCACTGGCAGATGGGCTGGGCGCTCTGGGAAAAGAATGATTGTGGGGCGGCGCTGGCGGCGATGCGGAAAATGTCCAGAATCCCGAGCGGCGCACAGCGCATGCTTGCGGGGATCCACGCTTGTCTAGGAAATAAGCGTGAGGCAAAGGAAGCGCTTGCGGTTTTCCTTCGGAACACTCCTAGTGAATCCATCAGTAAAGAACGCAGGGAGTGGGACAAAATTTGGACCGCACCCGGAAGCCTTGACCGCTGGATCAAGCAGATGCGGTTCGCGGGGTTGCCGGAGTGACGGCCTACCGTATGCGGGCCCGGCAGAAGTCATGGGCTGCAAACTTGAAGTGGTCCACGGAAGCGCGGCCGTCTATTTCTCGATCGCGGTCGTCACCGTCCTAAGATTGGTTGAGACGTCAGCGTGATTTATGCAGGCGGTCCGCGCACGCCACCGCTAGCACAGCTCAGGATCCTTGACCCTCTCCAAGTGCCAGCGCCACGCCTTGTGCAAGGTGCTCCATGTCGGAGGGGTTCTCGAACGGCACGGCTGACATCGCATAATCGAGCGGAGAGAAATCGGCGTCATCGGCCTTGATCAATGCAACCTGTTGCCTCGCCGCTTCCATTTTGCCGAGTTGGGCACAACAGGCCGCGAGCCGAGTCCTGATCCACGGCATCGGTCGCGTGGCCAGTTCCAGCGTCTCGACAGCGGGCTGGTACTCGCCAATCATGTAGAGAGCCAACGCGCGATCATACTGGTACCAGTGCGGATTGAGCGGGTCGATGCGGATAGCGCGCGCCAACCAGGCAAGCGCATCAAGCGGCCGGCCGCGCATCACCATGAGATAGCCCATCTGCCCGATGCACTCGGCGTCGCTCGGATTGAGCTCGAGTGCGATCCGCAAATGATGTTCGGCGGCTTGGTGATCGCGCATGTTCAGCCGCACCAGGGACTGGATGCGGTGCGCGGTCGCCTGGTCTGGCGACAACGCGATACCTTTCTCGGCAAGCTCGCGGGCTTTCGCAAGCACGGCTGCACTGATGCTCCCAAACTCGCCATTCAGCACGTGCGACAGCGCCAGATAGGTGTAGGCAAGACCATAGGCCGGATCCCGCGCTATCGCTGCTTCGAAAAGCGCCGCGGCCGTCTTCAGGTCGCTCTGCGCCGGATCGCGCAGCAAGGTTACCCCGCGCAGCGCCAGTTCATAGGCAGCAAGGTTTGCCAGCGGCTTTCGTGCCGCGCGCTGCAGGCCGGCATTGTGCACCCGCACCACCAGCCGTCCGACGATTTCCTCGACAATATCCTGTTGGATGGCAAAGAGCCCTGCATCCTCGACGCCGTAGCGCTCGCCCCAAAGCTGGATTGCGTTGGCCGCGTCGACGAGATTGACCGCAACGACAAAGCCGCCTGGCTGCCGGCGAACATAGCCGTCGACGAGATAATCGGCGCCAATGCGCGAGCGAACGGTCGGCCATTCGGTGGGCATGTTGGAGGCGAAGGAAAAGCTTGAGTTGCGCGCCAGCACCGTCACGGTGCCGAAGCGGGCCAAGCCGTTGATGACGTCCTCGGCAAAGCCGTCGACAATCGCTTGGTCGGCCGGATCCGCGCCGTCATTGCGAAACCTGAGCACGGCCACGATTGGTTGCGTGCCGGGCTCCGGGACCACCTCCGTTTCGGCCGCCAGCATATAGCCGCGCTTTGACACCGTTCGCACCATTTCTTCGCCCAGCACCTTGCGGATTTCTCGGATCGACTGTGTCAGCGAATCCTCGGTGACGAAGACGCCCGGCCAGACCGTGTCCATCAGCTCCGATTTCGGCACGACGCGGCCGATGTTGCGAGCGAGGTGCGTCAGCAGCGCGTAGGCTTTCGGGCGCAGGTAAGCTGTCCGGTCCGCTTGGCCAAGTGTGCCCTTGCCCAAGTCGAGCGTGAAATCGCCGAAATGAAAAACCTGATCGGTGGTCGAAACCGCCATCAAGAGACCCGCTCCCTGGAGGCCGTGCGATATTGGCTACGCCTCGGGAGCGGGGTCAAGACCAGATGTTGGCACCACCCGCGAAAACGCGCTGCCCAGGAAGCGCGTCTATGTCTGCGGCTCAGGCGATTCCGGCAATGGCGACCCTGGCCTTTGACCTGTGGGCGAACCTCTCGGTGCCGTAGCAGGCCACGATCGCCAACGCGATGACCGCCCAGATCGCAACGCCGATCCATTGCTGCTGCACGTAGTCGCCGCCGGTGAACACCTTGCCGAGGAAGCGCACGCTGTTCTGGTGCGTGACATGCATTATGATCGCAAGCAGCACGCTGCCGGTGTTCTGGTAAAGCCAGGTGAAGACGATTGCCGCCAACACGACGTTGATCGTGCCGTAGAGGCTGAGATCGCCGACCAGGCCGAGCGGTAGGTGCCAGATTGCCCAGATCACGCCGAGGATCAGGCTACCGGCGAGCGCCGAATGGCTGGAAAGAAGGCGCGGCGTCGCAAAGCCGCGCCAGCCGGGTTCCTCGCCTAATGGGCCGCTGAAGACAGCATAGAGCGCGATGATCGGCAGCATCTCGGACAAGGCGGGGATGTTGCCCCAGGTCGGTACCGCCGCGCCGAGCAGCGGATTGATCAGGATCGAGGCAAGCTGCGCGCCGAATGGCAGGCCGAGCGCCACCAGATACCAAACCGGGCGGACACGCCATTTAACCATCGAGGCGAGCACGGGCTTGATCGCCCCCCAGCCTCCGGCAAGTCCCGAGACGATGAAGCCGGAGACCATCGGCCCGAAGGTGAACCAGGGAATGCTATCGCCATGCGACAAATAGAAGGGAACGAATGCCAGCCATGTCAGGCCGAGCGCCAGCAAAAAAAATGCAATAAGCTGATGCCTTCGCACCAGGCTCAGGAAGGAAGTCATCTCAAGTCCTCTCAACGGGCAGTGATCATGAGAGGTCGACGGCTGCCCGATCGGTCGACATGCATCTGAGCACGATCCGGCCGAACCGTTCCGGCGGGAGGTGCGTCGACCGCATCGGCCAACGCGTTCTTATTGGAGGCAGCGCGCCCGAAAATCCCGACTGCTTTCTGAAAGATTTCCGATATTTGCAATTGGCAGCATTCTTCACGCTTGATTCAGCCGAAATCTTGATTTCGCCACCCAACAGGTGAAAAGCTCCCGCCCATGGAATGGCGCGACGAGGGAATCATTCTCGGCACTCGCAAGCATGGCGAAACCAGCGCCATCCTCGAGGTGATGACGCGCGCTCATGGCCGCCATCTCGGGCTGGTGCGGGGAGGGCGCTCGCGCAAGCAGCAGCCGGTGCTGCAACCCGGCAACCGCGTCGACCTTCTGTGGCGGGCGCGGCTCGACGAGCATCTCGGCATCTTCCAGGCCGAAGCGATCGAAATGAACGCCGCGCGGCTGATGGACAGCGCGGTCGCGGTCTACGGCCTGCAGACCATGGCCGCGCATCTCAGGCTTCTGCCCGAGCGCGATGCGCATGGCGGCCTCTACGAGGCGCTTGCCGTGATGATCTCCCATCTGGGCGATGCCGATGCGGCGGGCGAGCTGGTGGCGCGCTTCGAGCTGCTCATCCTCGACGAGCTCGGCTTCGGCCTCGACCTCAGCCAATGCGCCGCGACCGGTTCTAGGCAGGACTTGGCCTATGTCTCGCCGAAATCCGGACGCGCGGTCTCGCGCGCGGCAGGCGCTCCGTGGCACGACAAGATGCTGGCGCTGCCGGCGTTCCTGCAGCGCGGCTCGGGCCTGCGCGCCGATCAGGCGGCACTGGAAGACGCCTTCCGGCTGAGCGGGTTCTTCTTCACCCGCCATGTCTACGAGCCGCGCGGCCTCGAGCCGCCCGACGCCCGCGCCGGCTTCCTGGCCGCGCTGCGCCGGCATCATGCGGCGACGAAGGCGATTGCGGGTGAGGCAGGATAGAAGCCTAATCCGCTGCTCTTCGCTCCAGGAAATCGTCGAGCATGGCGCGCTGGCCCTTCAGGATCTTGAGGCCGGCTTCGGGCAGTGAAAACCAGCCGGCTCTATCCACTTCGGGAAATGCCTTCATGCTTCCCGACCTCGGCGGCCACTCCATGGTGAACATGTTGCTCTTGATGGCATTGGCGTCGACATCGGCCTCGACGCTCCACGCGACCACGATCTTGCCACCCGGCTGCTTGTAACTGCCGAGCGGCCGGAAATCGCCGTCGATGGCGACACCGAGCTCCTCTTCGGCTTCCCGTTTGGCTGCCTCGAGTTCGTCCTCGGTGTCGCCGATCAATCCCTTCGGGATCGACCACGCGCCTTCATCCTTTCTGGCCCAGAACGGCCCGCCCGGATGGACGAGTAGGAATTCGAGCACACCGGCGATGCGCCTGTGGATCAGCAGGCCCGCGCTCTTCTGCGGCATCGGTCACCTCGCGACATTGTCTTCGCCGCGCGAGAATAGCACGAGTATTTCGCAGCGGAGGTCACGCAATCTCGCCGCCGAAAGTGGCGGTGCAGCCGGCCTGGCATTGGATAAACCGGCAAGTTGCTGGCAATCGGCAACGAAACATGCTCGATCTTGTCTGTGCATGTCGCCCAAAAGTGCGCAGCGGTTTTGGGAGAACGATATGCACCAAAACAATGTGCATGTCGCCCAAAAGTGTGCAGCGGTTCTGGGACAACGACATGCATAAAAACAAAGATTAAAGCGCGTCGCCTGAATCAGTTTCAGCGCAACACGCTTTAGCCGGCAAGACGCTGATTTGCGCCAGCCGTCTCATTGCCGCATTTATTGGCCACGACTGGTCTGGTTTTGAGGGAAACCACCATGTTTTTCAGCCTGATCGCCATTGCCGCCGTCATCGCTCTTTTCGTCATCGTTTCACGACAGCAAAACCGCATCGCGCTGGTCGAGCGTGAGCTCGGCGTCCTGCGCGGCCTGGTGCAGCCACCGTCCAAGACGGCCACCGCCGCGCAAGAAGGTGTTTCCGAGGAGGCCAGTCCGGCCGCGGCCTCCGCAGTGCCGTTGGCTGGCGACGCGACCGCGGCCGAAGAGATCGTCGCGAAGCCCGCGGCCGCCGAAGGCGAGGCGATGGCTGGACCCTGGACGAAGGGCAAGGCGAGCCCGGCGCAATACGCCGGGCCATCCGAACCGGCGCAACCTGTCTCCGTGGCCGAGACGCCTGCGGCAGGGGCGCCTGCGCCCGCAAAGCCGGCGCGCCAGACCGATGTCGAGACGGCGCTCGGCACGCGCTGGGCGGTGTGGGTCGGCGGCATTGCGCTGGCGCTGGGTGGCCTGTTCCTAATCCGCTACACCATCGAGGCCGGCATTTTCGGTCCCGGCGTGCGGCTGACGATGGCTGGCATCCTCGGCCTCGTGCTGATAGCCGGCGCCGAATTCATCCGCCGCACCGGCTTCAAGGTGCCGGTGCAGGGCGCGGCCGGCGCCTATATTCCCGCGATACTCACGGCTGCCGGCGCCTTTATCCTGTTTGGCACGGTCTACGCAGCGCACGGCATCTATGGCTTCATCGGCCCGGCGACGGCCTTCGCGCTGCTTGGCATCATCGGCGTCGCGACCATCGGTGCTTCGCTCGTGCATGGCCTGGCGCTGGCCGGCATCGGTCTCGTCGGCGCCATGGTTACGCCGGCGCTGGTCGCCTCGCAGGCCCCCAACCCCTGGGCGCTGTTCGTCTATCTGGCGATCGTGCTCGCGGCGACCGCGGCAACCGCCCGCATTCGGGACTGGAAGGCGCTTATGGCCGCTGCCTTCGCCGGCACCGGCATATGGACCGTTCTTTACATGGTCGACGCGCCGGACGTGATCCTTGCCGCCGTCCTGTTCATCAGCCTGGCCACGCTGGCCGTGCTTGCTTTCGTCTGGCTCGCGGGCCGCGACGGGTCCGCGCGCGGCTTCGACTGGCCATCGATCGTGCCCGGCTTCTTCATCGCCTTGAGCGCGATCGGCCTGTCCGTCGATCCGGCCTTTGCCAGCGCCGGCGATGCCTTGCACGGTGCGGTCCGCCTGGCCGCGCTGGTCGCGGTGGCGCTCTACCAGCCACGTGCGCTTCCGCTGGTCTTTGCCGCCGGCATCGCGACCGTGCTGATCTATCTCGGCATCATCCCGCCTGCAACGATCGGCGCGGATGCGCTCGATGTCGGTCTGGACGCCCAGCCTTTGGCGTCGTCCGACGCGCTGACTTTCCGCATCGGCATCGCGCTTGGCCTGATCTTCCTCGCCGCCGGGTTCTGGGCGGCACGCCGCTTCGCCGCCACCGCTCCGGTGCGCGCGGCCTGCTGGGCGGCCTGGGGCGTCATTGCTCCGCTGGTGGTGCTGCTGGCGCTGTGGCTGACCTTCGGCGATATCGACCGCGACTTCGGCTATGCGCTGCCGGCGCTGTTGCTGGTGCTGGCTTTTGCCGCCGGCGGCGAATGGATCGCGCGCGCGGAGGAGCCGCCGCTGGCTGGCGGCCCGGCCGTGTCGTTCGCGCTTGGCGGCGCCGGCGGCGCCGGGCTGTTGATGCTGCATATGGCCTTCGGTTCGGGCTGGACGACCGTGCTGGTCGCCGCCGCCGCGATCGTGCCTGCGCTGGCCACGCGCTGGCGATCTTACCCCGTGCTGGGCTGGATCGCGGTGGGCGCGGCGGTCGCCGTGCTCGGCCGTATCGCCTTCGATCCAACGATCGTCGGCGCAGCGTTTCTGTCCAGGACGCCGGTCTTCAACTGGCTGCTGCCGGGCTACGGCGTGCCGGCGCTCGCCTTCGGCTTCGCCGCCTGGCAGCTCGCCCGCACCACCCCCGCACTACCAATAGCTGGCAATGGCCGGCCGCGCCTTGCGATGGAGGCAGCCTCGGCGCTGTTCGCGCTGCTCACCATTGCCATGCTGGTTCGCCATGCCATGCATGGCGGCGTCATCGACACCGGCACGGTGACGCTTGCCGAACAGGCGATCTACACGCTGATAGCGCTCGGCGCCGGCGCCATACTGGTTGCCATCGACATGCGCTCGCCAAGCTCGGTTCTGCGCTATGGCTCGCTGGCTGCCGGCGTGGTCTCGGCAGGCCTGATCGCCGTTCAGCATTTCATAGTGCTGAACCCGCTGCTGACGGACGAGTCGACTGGCACGATCCCGGTCTTCAACCTCCTGTTGCTCGCCTATCTGCTGCCGGCGATCGCCGCCGGCGCGCTGGCGCTCTATGTCCGCGACAAGCGCCCGAAATGGTACGCGGCGATGCTGGCGCTGATCGCCTCGCTGCTTGCCTTCGCCTATGCGACGCTGTCGGTGCGCCGACTGTTCAAGGGCGAGTTCATCGCCCTGTGGAGCGGGCTCGGCCAGCTCGAGACCTACACCTATTCGGCGCTCTGGCTGGTCATCGGCGTGGCGCTGCTGACCGCCGGCGTCTGGCTGAAATCGCAGGTGCTGCGCATCGCCTCGGCGGCGCTGATCGCGGTCGCGGTGGTGAAGGTCTTCCTGTTCGACATGTCGGAGCTGGAAGGCGTGCTGCGCGCGCTGTCCTTCATCGGCCTCGGCGCCGTGCTGATCGGCATCGGCCTTTTCTATCAGCGGCTGCTGACAAGGGCGGCGAGGGAAACGTGACGTGTCGGCTTGTTTGGATATTCAAAACGGAATATATGAATATCCAATAGGAGATATTCATGCCGCTCTACATACGTGACGACGAAGTGGATGCGCTGGCCACCAAATTGCAGCGCGAGACGAACGCGCCGAGCAAGACTGAGGCAGTGCGGACAGCCCTTATGCACGAACTGGAACGCAACCGGGCCAAGGTGCCGCTGCGCGATCGGATCGTTAAGCTTCAGACGGAGGCGAAGAAGATCGGTCTGCCCAACCCCGATTTCAATATGAAAAAATTCACTGATGAGATGTGGGAAGACTGATGTTTGTCGACGCGTCGGTGATCGTCGCCATTCTCAACCAGGAAGCGGGCTGGGAGGAATTGTCCAAACAGCTCTCAGGGCCCGCCGACTTCTACGTCTCTGCGATGGTCCGTTTTGAAGCGACACAGGCCCTGGCGCGAGCCGGTGCAGGTTCCCGCAAGCCGACCGCTGAAGCGCTCCTTAAAGCCCGCGATCTGGTGGATCAGCTCATTGTGGAGATTGGCGGAGAAAATGTGCCGATCGGCGAAGAGATCGGTGCGCGGGCTATCGATGCCAGCGCTCGCTATGGCAAAGCTGTTGGCCATCAAGCCGATCTGAACTTGGGCGACTGTTTTGCCTACGCCTGTGCGAAAGCTCTCGGTATTGCGCTGCTTTATAAAGGCAATGATTTCCTGCTGACGGATTTGAGATAATTAGGCATCTCATTGACTGACGGGAATAAACTGCCCTCCGCCCGCGTTATTCACTTGCTTGGGTAATCGCAGCGGTTGAGCCGCTTGGCGCTGACTGCTTGCACCGCGCCGGGAAGGCGCGTTCTATCGGAATGGAAAGCGACCTCGAAACAAGCGGTCATGGACGACAAGAAGGCAGCGATCCTGAGCGAAATACCGCGGTTGCGGCGCTATGCGCGCTCGCTGCTGCGCGACCGCGATTCCGCCGACGACCTCGTCCAGGATTGCCTGGAGCGGGCACTTCTGCGGCTCGACAACTGGCAGACTGGAGAGAGCCCCCGGAGGTGGCTGTTTACGATCATGCATCACTTGTTCATCGACCAGATGCGCAAGGTCAACCGGCGCGGCGAGGCGGCGATACTGCCTCTCGAAGCCGGTGAAGCCCAAGCCGCGCCCGCCGATCAGGTCGAAACCATCGCCTCGCGCGAGATCATGGATGCCTTGCAGGCGATCAGCCCCGATCGCCGCGCGGCATTGGTGATGGTCGCCATCGAGGGCTTTTCCTATGCCGAGGCCGCCAACATCCTTGGCGTGCCGGCCGGTACGCTGATGTCGCGCATCGCGCGCGGCCGCGAGGAACTGCGCGGCCTGCTCGAGGACACATCGCGCCGCCGCTCGATAAGGATCGTCGAGAAATGACCCGCCGCGATTTTTCCGAACGCGATATCCACATGGCCCTCGACGGCGAACTGCCGGGCGAGGAGCGCATGGCTTATGACGCCTGGCTCGAGGCCAATCCCGAGATGAAGGCGAGGTCCGCGCGCTATATCGCCGATCGCGCCGCCATGCGCGCCGCCTTCGCGGGCGTGATCGACGAGCCGGTGCCGGCGAGGCTTCGGCAGGTAGTGTTCGGCGAGATGCCCGCGAAAGCGCCCGCCTGGCGCTCGCGCTGGTGGCTGTCGGCTGCCGCTGCCGTGGTGCTGGCGCTCGGTGGGTTCGGCGGCTACGTCGCCGGCATCGATAGCGCCAGCCGTGGTGGCGATGGCGACGACAAGCTCGCCGAGCAGGCGATCGCCGCTCATGTCATCTACGCCGCCGAAAAGCGCCATGCCGTCGAGGTGCCGGCAAGCGACAAGGACCACCTCCAGACCTGGCTGTCGAATCGCGTCGGGCTGAAGCTGGTTGCGCCCGACCTCGCGGCCGAGGGCTTCGAGCTGATCGGCGGCCGGCTGCTGCCGGCCGGTGAGCAAGGCAAGGCGGCGATGCTGCTCTACGAGGATGCGAAGGGCGAGCGGATTTCGCTCTTCGTCACCGCCGAATCGTCCGCGACGTCGAAGGGCACCTACACGGCTGAGGGGGGCGGGCCCGAGGCGGTCTACTGGCTCGACAAGGGCTACGCCTGCGCTGTCGTCGGCTCGTTGCCGCCGGAGCGGCTGTCGGATGTCGCAAAGAGCGCTTACGGCCAGCTCCTGGCCGGCATATCGAGCTGAACCGGCTGCGTTTTTCGCGGCCGGTCTTGCTTTGAGCGGCAATTCTGTTCAAACACTTTGCCCTTTCCTGCCGTGGCGGAAACTGTCACAATTAGGCCCTAATCAAGGAGCGATAGCGCTTGATGGACACCGGCGTTTCGGCCAGTGTTCGCGACGCATCCACCGGGGCCGTTTCCACACCCAATCGAGGTTCTCCCAAGCCCGTATGCCTGCCGAGATTCGCAAGGCCCGTGCGTCAGACGTCGATGACCTCGCCGCCATCGAGAAGGCGGTGTTTCCGGGCGACCGGCTGTCGCGGCGTTCCTTCCGTCAGTTCATCGAACGCGAGACCGCCGAGATGCTGGTGGCTGAAAACGAGGGCCGTGTCGCCGGCTATGCGGTGGTGCTGTTTCGCAAGGGCAGCGGCGTGGCGCGGCTCTATTCCATCGCCGTCGGTCCCTTTTTCGGCGGGCTCGGCATCGGCCGCGTCCTGTTGGCAGCCGCCGAGGACGCGGCCTTCGAGCATGACCGCCTGTTGCTGCGGCTTGAGGTGCGCGAGGACAATGACCGCGCCATCCGCATCTACGAGCAGGCCGGCTACCGGAAACTAGGCCGCGAGCCCGATTATTACGAGGATGGCGCGACGGCGCTTCGCTACGAAAAGACGCTGCGCGGCGACACACCCACGGCGACCAAAGTTCCATTCTACCAGCAGACCTGTGAGTTCACTTGCGGTCCGTGCTGCCTGATGATGGCGATGGCCAATTTCGACCGCGGCTTCGTGCCCGATCCGGTGATGGAGATCCGCCTCTGGCGCGAGGCCACCACCGTCTTCATGATGTCGGGTCCTGGCGGCTGCGAGCCTTTCGGCCTGGCGGTCTCCGGCTACGAGAGCGGGCTTGCCGCCGAGATATTCGTCTCCTTTTACGGCGCGCTGTTCCTGCAGTCGGTGCGCAGCGAGGACAAGCGCCGGGTGATGGAGCTGGCCCAGGTCGATTTCCGCCGCCGTGCCGAACTTTACGGCATTCCGGTCAATTACCGTCCGTTCGGCATCGGCGATATCCGTGACGCTCTGGCCGAGGGCAAGCTGGTGGTTGTGCTGATCAGCGGCTTCCTTATGTTCGGCAAGAAGGTGCCGCATTGGGTGCTGGCCATCGGCGACGATGGCGACCATATCCTGATCCACGATCCCTGGGTCGAGGACGAAAGGCAGGAGACGATCCTCGATGCCGCGAACATTCCGGTGCCCTACGACATCTTTATGAACATGGCGCAGTTTGGCCGCGACGGTTTGCGCGCCGCCATCACTCTGGGAAAACGCTGAGACAATGACCTGGGTTATCCTGACAGGCAGGCAGAACGATCTCGATCAGGTTGCCACCCCCCACAAGATCATCACCAACCGCGACTACCTCGCACATCCGGCGCTGTTCCGCGGTCAGCGGCCGAAGGTGATCAACCTTTCGAACAATTACGGCTATCAGAGCCGCGGCTACTACGCATCGCTGCTCGCGGGCTCGCGCGGCCATAGGGTGATCCCGACCGTCGAGACCATGATCGACCTCTCGGAGCGCAAGCTTTACGAGCACGCGCTGCCGGAACTCGAACTTGCCCTGAACAAATGCCGCAAGGACCTCGGCGGGACTTTCCCGGCGAAGGTCGCGATTTTCTTCGGCATCGGTCCGTCGAAAGTATGGGACCGTTTCGCCAAGCTGTTGTTCGACTGGTTCCGTGCCCCGGCGCTCGAGGTCCATATCAAGGACAGCGCCGAATGGGCCTCGATCCGCAAGATCGGCTTCCTGCCGCTCGCCCGCATGACCGACGACGAGGATGAGTTCTTCCTGCAGTGCCTGGACACCTACACCAATCGCGAATGGCGCGACACCAAGGGCCGCACGCCGGCGCGCTATACGTTTGCCACGCTGGTCGACCCGCATGAGGAATTGCCTCCGTCGGAGATTTCCTCGCTGCGCTACTGGGCGAGGATCGCCGAGAAGATGGGCGTCGAGGTCGAGCCGATCACCAGGAAGGATCTCGCCAAGCTCGCCAATTACGACGCGCTGTTCATCCGCGAGACCACGTCGATCTCCAACCATACCTACCGCTTCGCGCGCCGTGCCCAGCAGGAAGGCATGCCGGTGATCGACGATCCGCTGTCGATGATCCGCTGCACCAACAAGGTCTATCTCAACGAGTTGATGACCTACAACAAGGTGCCCGTGCCGCCGACGGTGATGATCGCCGGTACCTCCGATCTGGAGCTCGCGGCGCAGACACTGGGTTTTCCGCTGGTCTTGAAGATCCCGGATTCGTCCTTCTCGCGCGGCGTAAAGAAATGCGAAAATCTGGCTGAGCTGACCAAGCTCGCGACCGAGTGGCTGGACGATTCGGATCTGCTGATCGCGCAGAAATTCATCCCGACCGAATATGACTGGCGCGTCGGCGTGCTCGGCGGCCAGCCGCTGTTTGCCGTGCATTATCTGATGGCGAAGAAGCACTGGCAGATCGTCAACCACAAGGCCAGCGGCAAGCCCGACCAGGGCGGCATCAAGACCTTCACGCTGAAGCAGACGCCGCCGCATGTCGTCGAGACGGCGGTCCGGGCGGCAAAGTGCATCGGCGACGGGCTCTACGGCGTCGACCTCAAGGAGACCAAGGACGGGGTCTTCGTCATCGAGGTCAACGACAATCCCAATCTCGACCATGGCTGGGAGGATTCCGGCGAGAAGGACGAGCTGTGGGTGCGATTGACGCAGTGGTTCCTGGAACGCCTGGAGCGGCCGGACAAATAGCGGCCGGAGAACCAACCGCCTGATTTGAGGAAACAAAATGCTGTTTTTCGTGATCGAGGATTTTCACGGCTCGGACCGCAAGGAGATCTACCGCCGCTTCCGCGACAAGGGTCGGCTGAAGCCGGATGAACTTGTCGTGCATCACAGCTGGATCGCCGGCGACATGAGCCGCTGCTTCATGCTGGTGGAAGCCGACGATGCGACGGTGCTTCAGCGCTGGGTCATAGAATGGGCGGATTTGGTCGAGTTCGAGATCGTTCCCGTTGCCGGTAGCAAGGACATGGTGGCGGCCTTGGCCGGCCACCTCTGAATCGATGATGGCCAGCTAGCTGCTGCTGGCCCCGTCGATGACCGCTATCGCGTCGACCTCTATGAGATAGCCTGGGGACATGATCGCCACCCCGACAATCACATTCGCTGGCTTGTGATCTCCAAACACCGAAATCTGCGCGTCTTCGATGATCGGAACGTGCTCATCGCGGTTGTAGTCAACGATGTAGATCGTGATCTTGCAGACTTGGTCTTGCCGGGCACCCGCCGCACTGAGCGCTCGGCCGAGATTGCCAAACGCCAGGCGTGCTTGCGCCGCAAAATCACCATGCCCGACGAGCTTGCCGTTTATGTCTTCGGGCTGCTGACCCGAGATGAATACCAGCTTGGACCCCGTCGCGACGACAACCTGTGTGTACATCTCTGGAACCGGCAGGTCACTCGGGTTGATGAGTTCAAGCGACATCAAAAATCTCCTGTTTCGTTCAGCTGAAAAGCGAGGCGGGCAGCGAAGGCAAATTAGTGCTCCGTCATCGTAATTCCCTCAATTAATCTTCGAATGACCAGGTGCCGAGCGCAGGTGATTTGACTGCGCGCACGCATTCCCCGATCAGCCATTCCCGGAACGCCGCCACGATATCGCGCCTTGCGCTGCGTTCAGGGATCGTCAGGCAATAGGGTTGGCGCAACTCCAGGGATCGGGCGGCGGGCCGGAGCAAACGGCCGTCTTCCAGTGCCTGGGCGCAGTAGACGCCTTGCGCCAGCGCCACGCCCAGTCCTGAAATGGCGAGATCGAGCGCTGCGCGCGACGAGTTGGCTGAAAGGCCGCGCTGTAGCATGCGCCCCAACTCGCTCCCCGCTGCCTCGAACCAGTTGCGCCAGGATGGAAAGGACGCCCCGGTCGGTCCCCAATCGGTGTGGATGAGCGGCAGGCCGGCAAGGCCGGCGGATCCGGTCGCGCTTGCGAGCATCGGCGCGCAGACGGGATAGACGGCGTCCCTGACGATCTCTTCCGTCGGGTGCTCGCGGTAGTGCGGACCGTAGGAGAGGCGGATGTCGATCAATTCATGATCGAACGGCACCGGATCGTCGTCGCCTCTGAGCGATATGTCGGCGGCGCCATGGTCGGCGACGAAGCCGGCGATGCGCTCCGAAAGCCAGCCCATCGCCATCGAGGGCGGCACCGAAACGACGAGCCTTGGCCGGAACGCATCGCCGCCGACATCGCGCGCGACGCTGCCGATTTCCCGGAAGGCCATGCTGAGCCTGGGCAGCATCTCCACCCCGGCCTCGGTAAGCACCGCGCGCCGGTTGACCCGGTGGAACAGTTGCCGTCCCATCTGTTCCTCGACGGTGCGGATAAGCTGGCTGACGGCCGCGGCCGAAACCGACAGCTCCTCCGCCGCGGCCGCAAAGCTGCCCGTGCGGGCCGCCGCTTCGAAGGCCTGAAGTCCGCGCAAGGAGGGAAGGGCGACCATCGCGATCCAAAAGATAAGGTAACCTTATCTATTTTGCAGAAATCCTCGTTTTTCGAAAGGTTTCTTTCTCGGTATCGTGATCTCATGAACGCAATCGACCACGACGCAACCGTCGACCATCGCCACGTGATAGCGTCGCTGACGAATGAGGAGCGCGGCCGGCTGACGGGCAAATCGGATGAGCCGGGCCTTGTCCGGTTCGCCCTCCATCTCGGCGCGATCATCGTTCTCGGCGCGCTGATCGCGGCACAAGTGCCGTTCTGGCCGGTCCTGATGCTGCCGCAGGGCGTCCTGATCGTGTTCCTGTTCACACTGCTGCATGAAACCGTGCACAGGACGGCGTTCGAAACGCAGTGGCTGAACGATATCGTCGCGCGTTTCTGCAGCCTGGCGATCGCGCTGCCCGCCGACTGGTTCCGCTACTTCCACTTCGCCCATCACCGCTTCACCCAGGATCCCGAGAACGATCCGGAGCTGGCCTTCCCGAAGCCCGAAACCTTGCGGCAATACATCGTCCACGTCTCCGGGCTGCCGGTGTGGTGGGGTAATTTCAAGACGCTCTACACCAATGCGACCGGTGGCTGTCGGGACAGTTACGTGCCGCCGAAGGGTCTGCCGAAAGTGAAGGCCGAGGCGCGGGCGATGATCGCCTTCTATGTCGTCCTGCTGGCGCTTGCCGTCTGGTTCAAGGCGTCGGTGCTGCTCTATGTCTGGATCGCGCCGGCGCTGCTCGGCCAGCCTTTCCTGCGGCTCTATCTGCTGGCCGAGCATGGACGCTGTCCCTTCGTCGCCAACATGCTGGAAAACACCCGCACGACGCTGACCAACTGGTTCGTGCGCAAGCTCGCCTGGAACATGCCTTATCATGCCGAGCACCACGCCTATCCCGGCGTGCCGTTCCACAAGCTGCCGGAATTCCACCGGCTGATCGAGCGCCATCTGAAGGTCGTCGAGCCCGGCTATGTGAGCTTCCACGAGAAATACATCGAGACGCTGCGCTGATTGGCGAGCGGAAGGTTCGACGTCAGCCCGAGTGGCGCAGCAGCGCCTCCGAGCGCAGCAGCCTGCCCATGTCGGAGGCCTTGGTCGGCATGCCGATCAGATAGCCTTGCGCCTCGCCGCAGCCGGCCTTGCGCAGCGTGTCGAGCTGCGCTTCGGTCTCGACGCCCTCGGCGGTGACGGTGATGCCGAGCTCTGCGCCTAGTCCGATCACGGTGCGCACGATCGCGGCGGTGTCGCGCTTGTCGAGATCGCGGATGAACGAGCGGTCGATCTTGATCTTGTCGACGGGGAAGCGTCGCAGATAGCCGAGCGAGGAATAGCCGGTGCCGAAATCGTCGAGCGCGATGCGCACTCCGAGGCCGCGCAACTGGCTCAGCGTCTTCAGCACCGCGTCGCTTTCGTCCATCATCACCGTTTCGGTGATTTCGAGCTCCAGGCGGTCGGCCGGCAGGCCGGAAAAGGCAAGCGCTGAGATCACGCTGCGGGCGAAGCCGCCGCTCTTGATCTGCGCGGCCGAGACGTTGACGGCCATGCGCATGTCCCGCGGCCAATGGGCCGCCACGTTGCAAGCCTTGCGCAGCGCCCAGTCGCCGAGTTGCACGATCAGCCCGGTCTCCTCGGCGACGGGAATGAAGTTCTCCGGCGGCACCAGGCCGCGCGCCGGCGAGTGCCAGCGCATCAGGGCTTCCGCGCCGACCATTCTGCCGGAGCCGATATTGAGGATCGGCTGGAAATCGAGCTCGAATTCGCGCTTGGAGAGCGCTGCTTCGAGTTCGACTTCAAGCGCACGGCGCTCCCGCATCAGGGCATCCATGCCCGGCTCGAAGAAGCGATAGACGTTACGTCCTTGGCTCTTGCCCCGGTAGAGCGCCATGTCGGCGTTGGTGAGCAGCGTGTCGGCATCGCGTCCGTCGCCGGGATAGAGCGCGATGCCGAGGCTGACGCCCACATGCATTTCGCGCCCCTTGTCGCGATAGGGCTTGCCGACGATCTCGACGATGCGCTTGGCGAGTTTTTCGGCGTCGGCAACACTCTTGATGCCGAACTGGATGATGGCGAACTCGTCGCCGCCGAAGCGGGCCACCACGTCCTTGCTGCTGCGCACGGAATGCTGCAGCCGCTTGGCGACGCATTTCAGCAGCCAGTCTCCGGCCGGGTGGCCGAACGTGTCGTTGACGGCCTTGAAGCGGTCGAGGTCGAGCGAGAGGATCGCCAGCGGCTGGGCCTTGGCCTCGCCAAGCGCCTGATCCAGGCGTTCGCGAAACATCGAGCGATTGGGCAGATTGGTCAGCGTGTCGTGATGCGCAAGATGCGTCATGCGCTCTTCGGCGCGCCGGCGCTCGGTGACATCCTCGAAGGTCGCCACCCACCCGCCGCCGGCGAGCGGACGCCGCAAGACGAAGAGCGTTCGGCCGTCGACCAGTTCGCGATAGCTCGCGCGCGACTGGCCGGCCTCCAGGCTGGCCTTCGTTTTTCCGACTTCAACGTCGATTTCGAGCGGCGCGAAGATGCCGAGGCGAATGAGCTTGTCCAACATCTGGCGGTGCGTCATGCCAAGCGCGAAATCCGACGCCTTGGCGTTGCACAGGTCCAGAAAGCGCTGGTTGCGCACGATGAGGCGGCCCTTGGCGCTGTACATCAGCAGGCCTTGCGACATGTTGGCCAAAGCGGCGTCGAAGCGGCGGTGCTGCTCTTTCAACTCCGCTTCGGCGCGCCGCTCTTCGGTCACATCCTCGTAGATCGACACCCAGCCGCCGACCGCGATCGGCCTGTGCGAAATGACGATGATGCGCCCGTCCGACAGAACTTCCTCATAGGTCGAAGGCTTGGCCCCGTCGATATAAGGCTTGCGGATGGCATAGAGCTCGCTGGCACTCTGCGAGGCGATGCCGATGTCGGCGCTATGCTGCAGAATGTCGAAGAAACGAATGCCAGGCTTCACCACTTCGGCATCCAGGCTGAAGATGTCGATGTAGTTGCGGTTGCAGATGATCATCCGCTCATCGGCGTCGAACATGCACAGCCCATGCGACATGTTCTCGACGGCCGCCTCGAAGCGCTCGTTCTGGGCCCGTAATTCTTCCGCGATCCGCCGTGCCGGATCAGTAGCGGCTGCTCTTCGCTTGCCGGCGACGGAAGAAGTCTTGACATGTGCGCCAGGCATCAGCACGCCTTCGGATCGTGACCGAACGCAATACTGTCCTTGTCGCCGGTTAATTTAGCGTTCTTCTAATGCATGTCGCCCAGAAGTGCGCAGCGGTTCTGGGACAACGACATGCATCAAACAAGACTTTAAAGCGCGTCGCCTGATTCCGTTTCAACGCGACGCGCGTTAAGTGGTTGAATCCATGGCAAGCGAAGACTGGCGCTTGGCCTCAAGCGTCTTGAAACGTTTGAGAAAAGCCGTTTGCGCCCAGGTGACGGATTTTGGCGTGAAGTCGAAGCGGTCAGCGGAGAAGCCGCGCGGCCGGCCAAAGAACTCGGTCGCTTCCGCTGTCGAAAAGCCGGCAAGCAGCGTCGCTTCGTAATAGGCGGCGATCTGGTCGGCGCGCTTGATGTCCTTGCGCAACGTCGCGGCGAGTTCCGCCGGCAACGAGAAACGCAGATGGATGGCGCGTTGCAGGCGCAGCTCGCAGTCTTTGTAGGAGCCGCCCATCACCGATTTGAACGGCGAGATCATGTCGCCGATGACATATTCGGGCGCGTCGTGCAGTAGCGCGGCGAGCCGCGCCTCGGCCGAAGCGGCGGGCGCCAGTTCGCCGTATAGCGCTTCGACCAGCAGCGAATGCTGCGCGACGGAGAAAGCGTGATCGCCGCGGGTCTGGCCGTTCCAGCGGGCGACGCGGGCAAGGCCGTGCGCGATGTCGGCAATCTCGATGTCGAGCGGCGATGGATCCAGCAGGTCGAGCCGACGGCCCGAAAGCATGCGTTGCCAGGCGCGCGGCGGCGCGCCCACCCTGTCGGCCGCCATCAGGCCTCCTCCGCGCTGACAGTGTCCTGCGGGAAGGAGAATTTGGCCCAGGCCGGGATGGTGAGCGTTACCGGAACCTCGCCTGCCACGATCTTTTTGCCGGCATCGACCGCCGCCTTGACGCGGTCGATGCGGGCGATGGCGAGGCCGGTCTTGCCGCTGACCGACCCGAGCGCACCGACAGGCCGGCCGTCGACGGTGAGTTCGGCGCCGGAGGCGGGCATGGCATTTTCGGCGGTGGCGATCAAAACGCGGCGCCGCGCGGTGCCGCGGTGCTGCATGCGCGAGACGACTTCCTGGCCGATATAGCAGCCCTTCTTGAAGCCGACACCGCCGGTTTCGTCGAGCAGAACGTCATGTGGGAAGGCATCGCCAAGCTGGTAGTCGCTGCCGCTTTCGGCGATGCCGTTGGCGATACGCAGCACCTGCCATGCCTCGGGGTCGCCACCGTCCTTTGCTTCGTCGCCATAGGCGCGCCTGACCGCGAGATCGCGAAAGCGCATGTCGGCAAGCGCCGTTGAATCGGAAAGTGAGGCGGTTGAATCATCACCCCATGCGACAGTGACAAACGCCTGATCCTGCTTGGCAATCTCGGCCTTGGCCCTTAGCCGGTAAAGCATCAGCCGGCGCACGAAATCGTCGGCGATGTCGGCCCTGCATTCGAGCCGGAAGCCGTTGTCGCCCGCGCGGGAGATCAGGAAATCGAACAGGATCTTGCCCTGTGGCGAAAGCAGCGCGCCGGGTTTCGCTTCGCCGGGTTGGAGCGTATCGAGATCGGTGGTGAGGATATTCTGTAAGAAATGCTCGGCATCGGGGCCTGAAACGGAAATAAGCGCGTGGTCTTTGAGCTGGGCAAAGGGCATGAGCGTGAAATCGGCCTGATCTTGCAAAACGGACGCTCATTACGTAAGCCGGCCACACTCCCCCCGCAAGAGATTGGACCTGCCCATGGCAACCACCTTCGACCTCATCCTGACAGGCGGCACGGTGGTCAACCATGACGGCGAGGGCCGGCGCGACATCGGCGTGAAGGCCGGACGCATCGCACGGATCGGCGATCTCGGCCGGGCCTCGGCCGGCGAAACCGTCGACTGCACGGGGCTGCACATCCTGCCGGGCGTCGTCGACAGCCAGGTGCATTTCCGCGAACCGGGGCTGGAGCATAAGGAAGATCTGGAAACCGGTTCCCGCGCGGCGGTGCTGGGCGGCGTCACCGCGGTCTTCGAAATGCCCAACACCAATCCGCTGACCACCAGCGAGGCGGCACTCGCCGACAAGGTGCGCCGCGCCACCGGCCGCATGCATTGCGATTTCGCCTTCTGGGTCGGCGGCACGCGCGACAATGCCGGCGATGTCGGCGAATTGGAACGGCTGCCGGGAGCGGCCGGCATCAAAGTGTTCATGGGTTCGTCCACCGGCGACCTTCTGGTCGAGGACGATGAAGGCGTCGCGTCGATCCTGCGCAACACCCGCCGCCGCTCCGCCTTCCATTCGGAGGACGAGTTTCGTCTGCGCGAGCGGTTGGGCGAACGCATAGAGGGCGATCCGTCGTCGCATCCCGTATGGCGCGACGAGGTCACTGCACTTCGGTGCACGGAGCGCCTGGTGCGCATCGCCAAGCAGACGCGCGCGCGCATCCATGTGCTGCACATCTCGACGGCCGAGGAGATCGTCTTCCTCGAACAGCACAAGGATGTCGCGACCTGCGAGGCGACCCCGCATCACCTGACGCTGACGGCTGACGACTATGCGCGGCTCGGCACGCTGATCCAGATGAACCCGCCGGTGCGGGCGGCTCGCCACCGCGACGGCGTCTGGCATGGCATTTCGCAAGGCATCGTCGATGTTCTGGGGTCCGACCACGCGCCGCACACGCTTGTTGAAAAGGCAAAGACCTATCCGGCCTCGCCGTCCGGCATGACCGGGGTGCAGACGCTGGTTCCGATCATGCTCGACCACGTCAACGCCGGCCGGCTCACCTTGCAGCGCTTCGTCGATCTTTCGAGCCACGGTCCGCAGCGCATTTTCGGCATGGCGCGGAAAGGCCGCATCGCCGCCGGCTACGACGCCGATTTCACCGTCGTCGACATGAAGCGGCGCGAGACGATCACGAACGCGCAGGCCGGCTCCAAGGCCGGCTGGACGCCATATGACGGCAAACAGGTCACCGGCTGGCCGGTCGGCACCGTGGTGCGCGGCACGCGCGTCATGTGGGAAGGCGAGATCGTGACACTTGGCCAGGGCAGGGCGGTCGAGTTTTCCGAGGCGCTGCCGGCTTAACTCGCTACCTCCCCCTTGTGGGGAGGTCGGACCAAAGTCCGGTTGGGGTCGGCGCCGCCCACAAGGTGAGAGTAAGCTCTCAATCCCCAGCGACGAAAAACAGCCACTGGCCGGTCGGCGTGATGCCCACGCGGTAGAAGATGTAGGCGCCGAACTGCTTCATGTCGTCATAGTCGCTTGCCGTGACCAGCTTGAACAATTCGACACGCTGCCTGGGGTCGAGCTTGTCGAGCGGCAGGGCGAAGAAATACGGCCAGACATAGAGTTCCTGCGGCGTGCCGGTGTCGACATGGACGTAGCCGGCCGACAGCACCTCTTCCAGGATGGCGAGGATTTCCTGACCGTCGCCGTCGCCGGAAAGGCTCTTGAGGAAGGTGATCGGGTCGCCGTCGATGTCGCCCAGCGACAATTGCGTCATGCCATCGCCTTTGCCGATCAGCGGCCTCAGCTTCTCGATGTCGCCGGCCCGGCAGGCCTCGATGATCAGCCCATGCATGCGCTTGACCGATTCGGGAAGCGTGTTGAGGTCGTAGACGACCGCGGGCGGCGGCGCATCCGGATCGGCGCGTGGGCTGGTGATGCCGCCATTGGCGGGCGGCGTCTCCGGCTGTGACTTATCCGTGTCGTCGGCCGGCTGGCCGCTGCCCGAGGGTTTGGTGCCGGGCCCCTCGGGCATCGGCACGGTGGCTCCAGGCGCCGCACTGTCGCTGCCGGCGGGCGGGTTGACCGGGGAAGGCAGGTCCCCGCGCTGGATCTCGCTCAGCGCGTAGGACGGCGTGCCGGCGAGGCACAAAGGCAACGCCAGGCAGGAAGCGGCGATCAGGATGTCGAGGGCCAGCCCGCGTCGCCGGCCGAACATCGAAAATCTCACCGCTTGTCTCTCCATTGTTACCCGGCCTGATCCGGGCGGCGCCTTGAACGATCAAGCGCATGGGCATGATGCCCAAGCGGCGCGTCCCCGTCAAAAGTCACGATCAAAAGTCGCGATCAAAACAGATGCTAGTGCCTGAGTCGCTCCGGCTCGAACGCGCCGGCGATCACCTTTTCGCGCATGCGGTCGAGCAGCGCGAGCGCGGAGGTCTCGCCATTGGCGCGCAACATCTCGCCGAAAGCCGTCTCCAGCGCCGCCTCGGCGATGATTTCCGGTTCGATGCCAGCCGACAGGCCTTCGGCCCAGGCTTCGCTGTGGCTCTCCACGGCGGTCAGGCGCTTTTCTTCCCTGACCAACGCGTCGATGTCGCTGACACCATGTTCCATTGCGCTGTCCACCTTCTGCAAGCATCGATCCGGCGATGGATCTGGCTTGGCCTGTCAGTTCGTCCGCAATCCCTACTAAGCTTTTGTAAATACGACGTTTTTACGGTCGATATTCACGTTGCGAGCGAGACTGCTCTCAATCGATGCCGAGCTTAGCCGATTAGTCCGGCTCGCGGCACCAAAACCTTCAGTTTGAGTTAATTCCACAATTGCGCGCTAACGTTTCATTAACACTGTTGCGCAAGTGCAACACATGATTGCACCAGAGCGGGACAGGACACAATAAGGCGCGTCACATTGGCGCCGATTGTCGCAAAAAAATCTGCGCAAAACGCGGCGCAGCGGCTGACCCGGCCTCAATTGCCGTAGCGGGAAGCGATATCGCGCGACAATGTCTCGCCTTCCTTCATGTAGCGGGCAATGGCCTCGGTCGCCGAAGGCGTGCATCGGGTGTAGGTGCCGCTGAAAGAGCGATAGCCGCGATTGAAGGAGGCGATGAAACGGGCGCGCCGGCTGGGATCGGGGTTTTCCGACTCGAGCAGCTTTTCCATCTCGACCCGCCATTGGTCGCCCTTCTCGCCGCACAGGTTGCGCAGGAAATGCAGCGACCCAAGCACTTCGGCGAGCCGCATCAGCCCTGGCTCGAAAGGCGACTCGGCGGTGCGCGCCGGGGACGCCGAAACAGCGATGCCGACGGCGAGGCACGCGGCGAGAAGAGGGGAGGCGCGGGTCATCAAAGCCTTGCGATGAAAGGGCAGGGCTTTGTGGCGAAACATTTTGTCGCCCGCAAGGCCATTCTGGATGTTCACCGCCTGGCGCCTTGCGCAGGTCCAAGCAATTCCTCGGCGACCGAGAACACGTCGCCGGCAAGCGGCATCGCGGCCATTTCCGCCAGCGTGTAGAAGGCGGCCGTCTCGGCGTCGTCGCCGGCCACTGGTTCGCCGCCGGCATAGGCCGCGCCGAACACCGTCAGCAGATAGTCGACCGCGTGGTTTTCGCCGCTGCCGTCGATATGGATGACGCGCAGCGGGCGGTAGCCTGTCGCCGCAAGCCCGGTCTCTTCGAACAATTCCCGCGCCGCCGCGGCGGCGAGCGTTTCGCCCGGCTCGACCTTGCCGCCGGGATAGGCGTAGAGCCCTTGCGACGGCGCCCGCGCGCGCTTGACCAGAAGCACCGTCCCGCCGCGCACGACGGCGACGGAGACGGCTGGTATGATCTTGCGCTGTTCCATGGGGTTGCCGAGTTTTTCCGCAGCCTGTTGTGGACCGACCGGCCCGACCGGGTTTTAGCGGTTGCGGCGCGCCGGTTCCATCGCCACTTTCATCGCACATCAATTGACGAGCCAGATACATGTGCGGACGCTTCGCCCTGACCGCCACGCCGGACCAGACCGCCGCCCTGCTTGGCCTTGCCGAGCTGGAGGAATTTCCGGCCCGCTACAACATCGCGCCGACGCAACCGGTGCTGATGGCGCTCGCCGGACCGCAGCGGGAGCCGGGCTCGAACCTGCCGGACCGCCGGGCGATGCTGGTGCGCTGGGGTCTGATTCCAGCCTGGGTCGAGGACACCAAGGCATTTCCGCTGCTCATCAACGCGCGCTCCGAAGGCGTGATGCAAAAGGCTTCTTTCAAGACCGCGATGCGCCACCGTCGCGCTCTTGTGCCGGCCTCCGGCTTTTACGAATGGCAGCAGTCGGGCGGCAAGAAAGGCCAGCCTTACTGGATCCGGCCGAAGCAAGGAGGGGTGATCGCCTTCGCCGGGCTGATCGAGACCTATGCCGAACCGGGCGGCTCGGAAATGGACACCGGCGCGATTCTCACGATCGAGGCCAGCGCCGGCATCGCCCATATCCATGACCGCATGCCGGTGGTGATCGAGGAACGCGACTTCAGCCGCTGGCTCGATTGCCGCACACAGGAGCCGCGCGACGTGCTCGATCTGCTCAAGCCCGCCGAGCCCGATTTCTTCGAAGCGATTGCGGTTTCCGACCTTGTCAACAAGGTCGCCAACACCGGACCGGAGATTCAGGAGCGGGGCGTCATGGGCGAGCGGCCCGAAAAGGTCAGGCGCCAGAAGCCCGGCGCGGACGAAGACCAGATGACCTTATTTTAGCGAGGGCTGCATTTTGGCGAAGGCTGCTTGCCTCGAGAAGCTGCTTTGGGGCCTTCATCTCCGGGGCGCGCTCTGGCGCCCTCATCGCCGGCGTCACCATCGTCGGGGACCGTGCCGGTCGAGCCCTTTCAGGCGACGCGCGGCGAAACGATCTTCTGCACCGGCTTCTTCTTCTTCGCGGTGTGAAGAAGGGCAGCGACGATTGCCGCCGGGCCGATCGCGCGGTAGTGGCTGGCCAGCGCGGGCTGCGTTTGTCGGTTCTGTTCCTGCTTGTTGCGAGCCATTGTTCTCTTCCCTGGTAACGGTTTCGTGTTCAGCGTTTGGCGGCTGATTCCGACCAAATCGTGACATCTGGCGGTCTAGCCGGCGAATGTTTCATCACTGTGCCGACATGTTTAATAAAATGTTTCGGCCAGTCTTTACCTGTGATCCAACGACATCTTTCCTAAGTCGAGCGACTTGACGGCAACACCTGCCAGCGCGATAAAGCCGCCCATGAAAACGTCTTTCGCCATTTGTGGCATTTGCATTATTGGCTAGCCTCGCGCTGGTCCGGACGTTTTCGCCTCATCTTTCCCTAGAGTGGACAAACGCCCCGGCCAGCAGGCTGGAGCCCGATTTGCGCCTTGGCGCAGAGCTGGCTTCAGCCAGAGCATGACCCCGAAAAGTGGAAGCCGGTTTTCGGATAAGGTCATGCTCAAACAAGAAACAAGGACCGGGACCGCATGTCTGACGCATCGAAGGGCCTCAGCCTTTACAACACGCTAACGCGGGCGAAGGAGCGATTCATCCCGATCGATCCGCAGAATGTGCGCATGTATGTCTGCGGCCCGACCGTCTACGACTTTGCCCATATCGGCAATGCGCGTCCGGCGATCGTCTTCGACGTGCTCTTCCGTCTGCTGCGCCAACTCTACGGCGAAAGCCACGTCACGTATGTGCGCAACATCACGGATGTCGACGACAAGATAAATGCCAGGGCGCTGCGCGACTTCGGCGGCGAGATCGCGGCCGGAAAGCTGTCGCTCAACGACGCGATCCGCAAGGTGACCGAAAAGACCGCCGACCAGTACCACAAGGATGTCGCGGCGCTCGGCTGCCTGCAGCCGACCTACGAGCCGCGCGCGACCGAGTTTGTAGCACCGCGCGCCGACGGCAAGGCCGACATGCTGTCGCTGATCGCGCAGCTGATCGAGCGCGGCCACGCCTATGTCGCCGGCGGCGAGGTGCTGTTCGACACCGCCTCGATGCCCGACTATGGCGAATTGTCGAAGCGCAATCTCGACGAGCAGCAGGCGGGCGCGCGCATCGCGGTGGACGCGCACAAGAAGAACCCCGGCGATTTCGTGCTGTGGAAATTGTCGAGCCCGGAAGAGCCCGGCTGGGAAAGCCCGTGGGGCAGGGGCCGGCCCGGTTGGCACATCGAGTGCTCGGCCATGTCGGCCGCCTATCTGGGCGAGGTCTTCGACATCCATGGCGGCGGCCTCGACCTGATCTTCCCGCATCATGAGAACGAGATCGCCCAGTCGCGCTGCGCCCACGGCACCAAGGTCATGGCCAATGTCTGGATGCACAACGGCTTCCTGCAGGTCGAAGGCCAGAAGATGTCGAAGAGCCTCGGCAATTTCTATTCGATCCACGAGCTCCTGGAGACCGACACCTTCGGCGGCCGCACCTGGCCAGGCGAGGTGCTCAGGCTGGCGATGCTGATGACGCATTACCGCGAGCCGATCGACTTTTCGGTGCGCAAGCTGGAGGAGGCGGAAAACACGCTTCGCAAATGGAAACGCGCGGCCGACCTTGCGCCCGCGGCCGCGGAGGACCTGCCGGCCGAGGTGGTGGAAGCGCTGTCTGACGACCTCGCCACCTACGCCGCCTTCCAGCGGCTGACGCAACTCGCCGGCGAGGCGATCGAGTTCAGCAGCGACGGCGAGAATGCCGCCGCCGCTGCGCTGAAGGCCGCGCTCGCCTTCCTCGGCTTCGATGTCGGCGCGGCTAAGGTGGATGAGACTGCGGTGGCCAAGGCAATCGCTAGGCGCTTGGAACTGATCGCTCAGAAAAGCTGGACCGAGGCCGACAGGATTCGTGACGAACTGCTGGCGCAAGGCGTGCAGCTCAAGGACGGCAAGGACCCTGCGACGGGCGAGCGCGTGACGACCTGGGAGATCAAGCGGTGAGGCTGACTGCTCTTACGGCAGGAACGGAGAGGTTGGCGCGAGGCGCCCCCCTCTGTCCTGCCGGACATCTCCCCCTCAAGGGGGGAGATTGGATGCCGCCTTGGCTTTCGCCAATCGCCGACGTAGCAAAAGAGATGCCGTCGGCGAAACCGCTGATCTCCCCCCTTGAGGGGGAGATGCCCGGCAGGGCAGAGAGGGGGGCCTCGCGATGACTCATCATCGGGTATCTCCTGCCAGCCGGGGCAATGCGCGCAAAATGCGCAAGCAAATGACAGATGCCGAATTGAAGCTCTGGAACGAAGTCCGAGCGCATAGGCTGATGGGCCTTTCCTTTCGGCGGCAAATGCCTATCGCAGGCTACATCGTTGACTTTGCTTGCCCTGACAAAAAGCTGATCGTCGAGATTGATGGCTCTCAGCACGCTCTTGCAGAAGTTTCGGCTTCCGACGCCGCGCGAACCGCTAAGCTCGAAGCGCTAGGCTGGACCATCCTGCGCTTCTGGAACGACGACGTGATCCGCGATATCGACAATGTCTGCCAGCATATCGTCATCGTGGCCGGCCTGACCAATGCGCCCGCGCCGCCAATGGAGGAGCTCGTCTTATGATCGATCATCTCGGCATCAATGTCGCCGATTTCGACGCTTCCAAAATCTTCTACGACAAGGCGATGGCGCCGCTGGGTGCTTCGCTGCTCTACATGGTGCCGGATGAATATACCGGCGGCGCCAAGGTCGGCGGCTATGGCCGCGACCGGCCGGTGTTCTGGCTGAGCGACAGCACGGACAAGCCGAAATCCATCCAGCATGTCGCCTTCACCGCGCGCAGCCGCGCCGAGGTCGACGCCTTCCATGCCGCGGCCCTTGCCGCCGGCGGCAAGGACAATGGCGGACCCGGCCTGCGGCCGCATTACCACCCCAACTATTACGGCGCCTTCGTGTTCGATCCCGACGGCAACAATGTCGAGGCGGTCTGCCATGACGCGGAGTGAGCCCACATATCGGCCCATGACCCGGAGTGTGCCATGAGCCTCGACAACAGGCCGGTCTACACCGGCGGCTGCCAGTGCGGCGCCGTGCGCTTCCGCGTCGAGGGCGCGCTGGGCGATGCCTCGGTCTGCCATTGCCGCATGTGCCAGAAGGCGAGCGGCAATTTCTATCTGCCGCTGGTTTCGGTGCGCGGCGCCACGCTCGACTGGACGCGCGGCGAACCAAAACGCTTCCGCTCGTCTAATGCCGTCTGGCGCGGCTTCTGCGCCGAATGCGGCACTCCGCTGACCTTCGAGGCTCCAGACGGCATGGCGCTGGCGATCGCCGCCTTCGACGATCCGTCAGGCATCGCGCCGATCATCCAGTGGGGCGTCGAAGCAAAACTTCCCTATGTCGACGGCATCCCCAAACTGCCGTCCGAGGACACGATGGCCGATATCGGCTCGGCGCCCTATCTCGCCGAGCTCGTCTCCTATCAGCATCCCGATCACGACACCGACCAATGGCCGCCGGAGGAAAGACCATGACCGACCAAGTTCGAACCGGCGGCTGCCAGTGCGGCGCCGTGCGCTTCCGCATCAAGGGCAAGCTCGGGCGCCCGTCCATCTGCCATTGCCGCATGTGCCAGAAGCAATTCGGCAATTTCTTCGGCGCACTGGTGACGGTGCCGAAGGACGGCGTCGAATGGACCCATGAGGAGCCGACCTATTTCCAGTCCTCGGTCAACATCGATCGCGGTTTTTGCGCCCGCTGCGGCACGCCGCTGACCTATCGCCAGCCCGGCGCGCTGGAGATCGCCATCGGCGCCTTCGACGACCGCTCGGACCTCGCGCCGCAGATCCAGGTCAACTACGCGGTGCGGCTGCCCTGGGTGGAGAAGATCTTCGAGGCGCCGGTCCTCGACGATCCCGATTTCTACAGAAGGCAGGAGCAGATCATCTCCTTCCAGCACCCCGACCACGAGACGGCCAACTGGCCGCAGCAGGGCTTGAAACTATGACGATCCACGGCAGTTCCTTGCGTACGCTCTATCCGGAGATCGAGCCGTTCGATTCAGGCATGCTCGATGTCGGCGACGGTCACATCCTTTATTGGGAGCGCTGCGGCACCAAGGGCGCCAAGCCCGCCGTGTTCCTGCATGGCGGTCCGGGTGGCACCATCTCGCCGAAGCATCGGCGCCTGTTCGACCCCAAGCTTTACGACGTCATCCTGTTCGACCAGCGCGGCAGCGGCAAGTCGACGCCCAATGCTTCGCTCGAGGCCAACACCACCTGGCATCTCGTCGCCGACATCGAGCGCCTGCGCGAGATGGCGGGCTTCGACAAATGGCTCGTCTTCGGTGGCTCCTGGGGTTCGACGCTGGCGCTCGCCTATGCCGAGACGCATCCGGAGCGCGTCAGCGAGCTGGTCGTGCGCGGCATCTACACGCTGACCCGCGCCGAACTCGAATGGTATTATCAGTTCGGTGTCTCCGAGATGTTCCCCGATAAATGGGAGCGTTTCCTGGCGCCGATCCCGCAAGCTGAGCGCGGCGACATGATGGCCGCCTACCGCAAGCGGCTGGTCGGCTCCGACCGCAAGGCGCAGGTTGAAGCTGCGCTGGCCTGGAGCCTGTGGGAAGGCGAAACCATTACGCTTCTGCCGGAACCCGAGACCAGCGACAAGTTCGGCGAGGACGACTATGCAATCGCCTTCGCCCGCATCGAGAACCACTATTTCGTCCATGCCGGCTGGCTGGAGGAGGGGCAGTTGCTGCGCGACGCGTGGAAGCTCAAGGACATCCCCGGCACCATCGTCCACGGCCGCTACGACATGCCGTGCCCGGCCAAATATGCCTGGGCGTTGCACAAGGCCTGGCCGAAGGCGGATTTCCATCTGATCGAGGGGGCAGGGCACGCCTATTCCGAGCCCGGGATACTGGATCGGCTGATCCGGGCGACGGACAAGTTTGCGGGGAAGAAATGACGCACGTTTGCACTCTACGGCGCGAAGGATCGCGGTTTTTCGAGCTATAGCCATGACAAAGCAACGCCTCTATCTCTTCGACACCACCCTGCGCGATGGCCAGCAGACGCCGGGCATCGACTTTTCGGTCGAGGACAAGATTGCGATCGCGAAGCTCTTGGACGATTTCGGCATCGACTATGTCGAGGGCGGCTATCCGGGCGCCAACCCGACCGACACCGCCTTCTTCCAGAAGAAGCGCACGGCAAATGCCAGTTTCGTTGCCTTCGGCATGACCAAGCGGGCAGGGGTCTCGGCCTCCAACGACCCCGGGCTGGCGGCGCTAGTGCAGTCGAAATCCGATGCCATCTGCTTCGTCGCAAAGAGCTGGGACTATCATGTGCGCGTGGCGCTCGGCTGTACCAACGAGGAGAATTTGGACTCGATCAAGGCTTCGGTCGAGACGGCGGTCGCAGCAGCCAGGGAGGCCATGGTCGACTGCGAACATTTCTTCGACGGCTTCAAGGCCAACCCGGACTACGCATTGGCCTGCGCGAAAACCGCATACGATGCCGGCGCGCGCTGGGTGGTGCTGTGTGACACCAATGGCGGCACGCAGCCTTCGGAAGTGCGCGCCGTCGTCGACAAGGTGATCGCGGCCGGCATTCCCGGCGACCATCTCGGCATCCATGCCCATGACGACACCGGCCAGGCGGTGGCGAATTCCTTGGCAGCCGTCGAGGCCGGCGTGCGCCAGATCCAGGGCACGCTCAACGGCATCGGCGAGCGTTGCGGCAACGCCAACCTGATCACCATCATCCCGACGTTGGCGCTGAAGCCGGCCTTCGCCGACCGCTTCGAAACAGGTATTTCCGCCGAAGCGCTGACCGGTATCTCGCGGCTCTCCCGCGCCTTCGACGAATTGCTCAATCGCGCCCCGGAAGCGCAGGCGCCCTATGTCGGTTCCTCCGCTTTCGCCACCAAGGCCGGCATCCATGCTTCCGCTTTGGCCAAGGAGCCGGCGACCTATGAGCATGTGGAGCCGCAATCCGTCGGCAACCGCCGCCGCGTCATGGTCTCCGACCAGGGTGGCAAGGCCAATTTCCTCGCTGAATTGAAGCGGCGCGGCATCGACGTGCCGAAGGACGATCACCGGCTCGACGCGCTGATTGCGGTGGTCAAGGAACGCGAGGCCGAAGGCTATGCCTATGAAGGTGCCGACGCCTCCTTCGAGCTGCTTGCCCGCAAGATGCTGCACGGCCTGCCGGAGTTCTTCAACGTCACCTCTTTCCGCTGCATGGTCGAGCGCCGCTTCGACGCCAACGGCAATCTGAAGACGGTCTCCGAGGCGATCGTGAAGGTCGAGGTCGACGGCGAGGAGAAGATGTCGGTGGCCGAAGGCCACGGCCCGGTCAACGCGCTCGACATCGCGCTGCGCAAGGACCTCGGCAAATACCAGAGCGAGATCGTCGATCTCGAGCTCGCCGACTTCAAGGTGCGTATCCTCAATGGCGGCACCGAGGCCATCACCCGCGTTCTGGTCGAGTCGCACGACTCCACCGGCGCCCGCTGGTGGACGGTGGGCGTCTCGGAAAACATCATCGACGCCTCCTTCCAGGCGCTGATGGATTCGATCGTCTACAAGCTGATGAAGAACCGCGAGATGGCGGGGCTGGTGGCGGCGGAGTGAACGCGTGGGCTTTTCGATAAGCTGGTTTGGCCTTCGAGGCTACGGGATCAAGGAAGCCGCAGCCTTGTTCGGCAGGGAACTCGGCGGCACATCGGAGGATTTCGATGCGCCTGTAAATGCCTATCGCAGCGACAAGAACTGGGCGATCGTCATCCTCGGCTACTGCAGCTTTCCCAATCCTCCAGACAGTTACTTGTCTGCTTTTTCGCAGGGCAGAGAAATGGTCGTCGTGCATATAGAAGAACACACGATGTTTGCTCGCGCCGAGCTCTGGAGCGCCGGAAAGAATGTCTGGAGGGTCTGGCACAGCGGCGACAAGGACGTCAGGGATCTTCACACCACAGGCGATCTTCCAGCCTCTTTTGAATCCCTGAGACAGCAGGCATTTTCACAGCAGGACAAGGAAAATGATGTCGATCATATCTTCGACATTCCTCTCAATCTGGCGGCGGAGTTGACAGGCTTCAGGCATGATGAGGGAGCACCCGACAGGGTTTTCTTCGAGCTTGTCGAAAAACCCGCCCATCAATGAGCAGGCATCGCTGTTCAGGCGCCTTGAAGCGTAGTCAACCACTTGAACCATCACCGAAAGTCCATTGATCCATCATAATTTTGTGATGGTCTTGGACGGTTCGCTGGGCCATAGCGTTGGGCCATGGTCACCGAAACCGCTCTCCTCGATCAAGACGCCAAGGCCCGCCGCGGCTTCCTGCTGGCGCTTGGTGCCTATTCCCTCTGGGGACTGCTGCCCTTCTACATGAAGGCGGTGGCGCATCTGCCGCTTGCCGAAGTGATTGCCAATCGCGTCGTCTGGTCGGTGCCGATCGCAGCTTGCGTGCTGGTCTGGGCCGGCCGCACCGCCGATTTCAAGGCGGCGATCCGCTCGCCCAGGAGCATCGCCATGGCGGCGCTGACGGCGGTGCTGATTTCGGTCAACTGGGGCATCTATGTCTGGGCGATCTCGGTCGGCCGCACCGTCGAGACCGCGCTCGGCTATTACATCAATCCACTGGTGGTCATCGTCGTTGGTGCCGTGCTGCTCGGCGAGCGGCTCGACCGGCTGCAGATCGCTGCGGTGGCGCTTGCGGCAATCGCGGTGGCGGTGCTGACGATCGACGCCGGCAAGCTGCCGTGGGTGTCGCTGGCGCTTGCCTTCTCCTTCGCCGCGTACGGCTTCTTCCGCAAGACGCTGCCGATCGGTCCGAGCCAGGGCTTTCTGCTCGAAGTGCTGCTGCTCTCGGTGCCGGCGCTCTGCTACATCGCCTATCTGATCGCCACCGGGCAGGACCATTTCGTCTCCGGCACCGCCACCGACACGGCGCTGCTGATCGGCTGCGGCCCGATCACGGCGGTGCCGCTGCTGCTCTTTGCCTTCGGCGCCAGGTTGCTGCGCCTGTCCACCATCGGCATCATGCAGTATATCGCGCCGACCATGGTGTTCCTGATCGCGGTGCTTGTCTTCGACGAACCGTTCGGCACGACGCAGGCGATCGCCTTCGCGCTGATCTGGGCTGCGCTCGCCGTCTACAGCTGGTCGATGTTCAGGGGCCGCGAAGCGCACGGTGATATCGGCTAGCCGTTAAAATAGTTCAGGGCAGGGAGGGGCTGATGTACGTTCTGCATATCGGCAACAAGAACTATTCATCCTGGTCGCTGCGTCCGTGGCTGCTGATGCGCGTCCTCGCCATTCCCTTCGAGGAGCGGCTGACGCCGTTCCCGGCCGGATCGAGTTTCAGCCTCTACCGAAAGGTCTCGCCAAATGGTCGCGTACCCTGCCTTGTAGACGACGGCTGGGCGGTCTGGGATTCGCTCTCGATCGTCGAATATCTGGCCGAACGCCATCAAGGTGTCTGGCCGGCGGAGGCAAAAGCGCGCGCCTGGGCGCGGTCGGCCGCGGCCGAGATGCATTCGAGCTTCACGGCGCTGCGCGACCTTTGCCCGATGAGTTGCGGCGTGCGGGTCGAGCCGTTGCCGATGTCCGGTTCGCTGAAGCACGACATCTTCCGCATGGCGGACTTGTGGAACGATGGCCTTGCGCGTTTCGGCGGGCCGTTCCTGGCCGGCGACCGCTTTGGCGCCGTCGACGCCTTCTTCGCTCCCATCGCATTCAGGGCACAGTCCTATGGGCTGACTTTCGAAGGTGCGGCCGCAGTCTATCCGCGGCGGCTGCTCGATTTGCCGGCCATGCGCGAATGGTATGCGGCCGGGCTTGCCGAGACGTGGCGCCATCCCGACCACGAGGCCGAAGTCCGCGCCGCCGGCACCATCGTCGAGGATATGCGGGCAACAGCGTAGCGCTACACGCGTCCCAGCCGTCGCACGAACATATAGACGACGCCGGCGATGACGACCGAAATCGCTGTCACCACCCAGAACCCAAATGGCGTGTCGACCAGCGGCAACCCGCCGACATTCATCCCGAACAGGCCGGAGATGATGGTCATCGGCAGGAGCACCGCCGTCATGACCGAGAGCACGTAGAGCAACTGGTTCGACTGCTCGGTCAGCTTGGCCATCAGCTCGTCTTGCAGGAGGCGCGTGCGCGCCTGCAACTGCTCGCCGTCGTGATGCAGCGTATGCGCCCGGTGCGAGAGCCTTTCCGCCATCTCGTTGACCGGGTCGGGCAGTTCATTGCGATGCGAATGGTCGAGGTGGCGGAAGAGGTTTGTGAGCGTCGCCATCTGCCGGTGGATGATCACCAGCTGCCGGCGTGCGTCGACCAGCGCCTGCCGCTCGCTATGCCATGCGTCGACGACGATGCGATCCTCGATGCCGTCGAGCGTGTCGCCCATCTTGTCGAGCTCGGCCGCCATGCCGTCGAGCGACTGGCCCATCACCGCCTCGATCAGTTCGGCCGGCGTGCGGAATTTGCGCATGCCGCTCTCTACCAGCTTGCGGATCTTGTCGACTGATTCCAGCGGCTGCTTGCGGGCGCCGACCAGGATCTTGTCGTTGAAGGCGAAGCGGAAATGCGTGAGCCCGCGCGCCTCCGCAAAATCGTGCCTTAGGTCGGGAAGGTCGCCATAGAGGAAGTCGTCCTCGAAATCGATCTGGCAGCCATGGCTGGGGGACAGAAAGGCATCGCGCACCGGCGCCGGCAGGGCCTGCTCGGCGCCGATCTCCCGGCGGGCACGCATGTCGGTGATCTGATAGCTGCGCCAGGTCCAGTGCGCCTCGGCGGGGTCCTTGGTGCGGGAACCGTCAGCCTTGAAATAGTAGATGAAGAACAGCCCGTGCTCGTCCGGCAGGTAGGGTGAGAGATCGGTGCCTTCGGAAGGGGCAGCAATGTTCATGGCGGCTTTGCCGGCTCTTGATGCGGTCGGGGTCGCGGGGACGGCCTGGCAGCGCTTCTAGCATGCGCGACCCCTTTCGGGTGTGACAGTTCGATGACGGCCGACGCTCACGCGGCCTCGGTTTCGATTTTGTGCTTCGCAAAAAAATCTTCCGCGCCCCGGGAATAAAGCCCGGGCGTCCCGGGTCTTGCTGTGTAGCGAGGCCATTTCTCTCATACCGCCTGAAACCTGAAGCAACTCGCAGCCACCAGAGGAGATTTCTGATGTTCAATATGACACGCCGCATGGTGCTCGGATCCGCCGCCGCAGCAGCCGCCTTCGGCATTGCCGGCAAGCTGGAATTCGCGCCAGCGGCTCACGCCGAAACCCCGGTCGAGCCGCTGGTCGGCTTCTACAAATACAAGGTCGGCTCGCTCGAGGTCACCGCCGTCTATGACGGCATCTGGCGTAAGCCGCATGACCCGGCCTTCATCAGGGACGTATCGGTCGACGACACCAAGGCAGCGCTTGCCAAGGCAGGACTGACCACCGAGTTCATGCCGATCCCGCTCACCGTCGTCGTTCTCAACATGAACGGCCGCACCATCATGATGGATGCCGGCTCCGGCGTCGGCCAGTGGCAGGCCAACGCCACGCATTTGCCGGCCAACATGAAGGCCGCCGGCATCGACTACAAGGCGATCGACACCATCATGATCTCGCATTTCCATCCGGACCATGTCTGGGGCCTGATGGAGAAGGGCACCAACAACCCGGTGTTCCCGAATGCCGAGCTGATCGTCAACGCCACCGAGTACAATTGGTGGACCGATCCGAGCCGGCTCGCCAAGCTGCCCGAGGGCCGCAAGCCGGCCGGCAAGCGCATCGCCGAGAACTTCCCGAAATGGAAGAACTGGAAGCTGGTCGACGACGGCACGGAAGTGATGCCCGGCATCCGCATCATGGCGGCGCCCGGTCATACGCCCGGCCATTCCGTCTATCATATCGATGCCGGCTCCGAGCAGTTCCTCGTCTCGGCCGACACCATGTACCTGCCGGCGCTGCTCGCCCCGCATCCCGAATGGCAGGGCGCCTACGACCAGGACGGACCGATGGCGATCTCGACGCGCCACCGGATTATCGACCAGGTGATTGCCGACAACGTCCGCATCTGCGGCTCGCACTTCCCGTTCCCCGGCACAGGCAGCTTCATCAAGGATGGTAACGCCTACGCCTTCACCCCAACCCAGATCTGACCGGGAAAATCCGGTCTGAATCAGATACTGAACAGAAAGCGACAACTCCAATGAAACACGCACTTTTCGCGGTGCTGGGCGCCATCGCTGTCTTGACCGCGGCCCCCATCGCCATTGCCGTCCCGGCCTATGCCGTGGACGATATCGAAGGCGCCGATGCGCCCGACCTGACGACCGTGAAGGCCAAGATCGACGCCAAGGACTACAAGGGCGCGCTGGCCGACCTGCGCGACCTCGCGCAGGACACCCAGCAGGCCGACGTCTACAATCTGCTCGGCTTCACGCTGCGCAAGACCGGCGACTACCAGACTTCGCTGACCTACTACACCAAGGCGCTGGAGCTTCAGCCCGAACACAAGGCGGCGCATGAATATCTGGGCGAGCTCTATGTCGAGACCGGCGACATGGCCAAGGCCAACGAGCAGCTCGCCTCGCTGCAAAAGCTCTGCCCGGCGGGCTGCGAGGAACTCTCGGACCTCAAGCAGGCGATCGACACCAAGGTGACGCAGTAAGGCGACCTGTTTCCTCTCACCCACAAAGTGGGGAGAGGGGCCTGGCGCTAAGCCAGCCCCCATGAAGCACCGACCTTTGGGCGCCACGGCGGTAGCGCCCGAAAACCGGAGCCGGCGTTCCTCTCCCTCGCGCCGGCTCCGACCTTTCAATCCTCAGGCGCGCGCGCCCGCGCGGCGCCCGCCCGACGCCTGTTTCCAAAGATTGGATCCGACCATGACACCGACCGGACTTGCCGAGAAGCTTCACGCACGGGACGTGGTCCTGATTGCAGGCCGATTGCTTCTGTCGTTGATCTTCCTGCATGAGGGACTGGAGCTTGCGACCCATTTCGAGGTTGCCCAGAAGGCGATGGCCGCGCTCGGCGTCGGCACGCCGCTGCTTCTCGCCACCATCGCGCTGCAACTCGGCGCGGGCCTGTCGGTGGCGCTCGGCATCCTGGCGCGGCTGGGCGCGATCGGGCTCGGCCTGTTCTGCCTGATGACGGCAGCTCTCTTCCACACCAATTTCGCCAGCCAGAACGAACTGCTGCATTTCGAGAAGGACCTCGCCATCGCCGGCGGCATGTTCATCCTGGCGCTCGCCGGTTCCGGCAGGCTGTCGGTCGATCGCATGCTGATCGAGATGATGAAGGCGGGCAAGGGCTCGACGTCCGAAGCCGAAACCGCGCCGAGCGAACTGTACGTGTCAGCGGGCGCAACCAGCCTGCCGGTCTGACGCAAGCGGCTGCCTGACCCGGCAGTTCAGCCCTGGCCGGCAAGCGCCGAGAGGCTGCCCAGCAACTTGGTCCGGTCCTTGCCGATCATCAGCACGCTGCTGTCGGGCGCCAGCAATGCCGAAAAGGGCAGCATCGCCGCGCCGATCGGCGAGGCCTCGGGGCCGAACTGGCCCGGCACGATTTCCGGCGGCACGATGCCGATGGCGCTGGTCCGGTTGAACTGGTTCTGCACCTTCGCCAGCAGTTCGAGATGGATCGAGCGCGGCAGGATCGAGTCGAGCACGATCGCCTCGATGTCGATGACCGAGGTGATGGCGATGATCGCCTCGACCAGCGCGTTGGCGCAGTCCTCGATCCATTCGAACAGCGGCTCGCGCGCGCCTGGCGGCATGGGTTCGAGCTCCCGCACCCGGACGATCTCGATGCCGCGCGATTTGAGGTGATTGACCAGCACGTAGATCGAGGCGCGGTGCAGCAGGCTCTGGTAGCGCGCCGGCTTGGCCGCCACCGAATCGAGGCTTGATGGCGAAACCGGCAGCGGACCGAGTGCCGCGCTGTTGCCATGCGGGCCGGTATGCACCTTGCCGCTTTGCACCAGGCCGCCGCCGACGAAGGTGTCGATCGAGATATGCATGAAATCGCGGAAGCGCGAACCCGCGCCTTGCACGAGTTCGGCCAAAGCCGCCGAGGTGGCGTCGTTCTCGATGAACACCGGCGCCTTAGGCGGCGTCGCGAAGAAAGTCATGAGGTCGATCGCTTCCCAGCGGTCGCCGAGATCGTCGGGAAAACCGAGCTCCTCGCTCCAGCCACCGAGGAAATAGGGTGAGGCGATGCCGACGCCGACGATCGAGGCATCGTCGAGCCCGTCGACCAGCGCCTCGAAATTGGCAAGCGCGGTGTTGCCGGCCTTGCGCACCAGATCCGGGTCCGGATAGCGGTATTCATGCGATGCGCGGGCACGCACCTCGCCGGCGAAATCGACCAGCACCGCCTCCAGCGCGCGCCGGCCGATCTTGATGCCGACGCTGTAGATGCGCTCCGGCGCCAGCCGGTAGAGGGTGGATGGCGATCCGCGCTGTCCGAACCTTTTTCCCACTTGCTTTACGAAACCGGCCGACTCCAGCCCGTCGACAATGTCCGCGACGGCGGCCGGCGTGAGGTGGGCGGCACGCGCCAGGTCGGACTTGGAAGCCTCCTTCAGGCGGCGGATGGCGTCGAGCACGAAACGCTCGTTGTAATGCCGAACCTTGACCGAATTGCTGCCTTTTCCCGACAAAACGCCATCTCCCAAGTCTTGCCGCGAGTGCGGCCGGCTCTATCTGCAATCGCGGCCACGAAGTCGCCGGATCGCTGGTGAGCACGGCGCGACACTGCGCGTTGCGCGTAAGGAAGTCAATTTTCCGGTTGCGGCCCAAAGGCATTTAATATAGCAAATTGAAAAAATAACTACGACCAGGGAGGAAACGTGCTGCAGCAAGGCGCGCTTGGCGAAGTCGTTACGACGGCGCAAGGGAAGCCCGTTCCGGTAGCGCTGGTTGGCGCCACCAAGGCTTTCGGCGGCACCATTGCGCTCAAGGACGTTTCCTTCGAATTGCGCTCCGGCGAAGTGCTGGCGCTGCTCGGCGAAAACGGCGCCGGCAAGAGCACCTGCGTCAAGCTGCTGGCCGGCGTGCATTCGCCGACGGACGGCCATGTCGAGGTCGACGGCAAACCCGCCGCCTTCCGTTCCCCGCACGACGCGCAAGCCGCCGGCATCGCGGTCATGCACCAGCATCCCGGCCTGTTTCCCGACCTGTCGGTAGCCGAGAACATCTATCTCGGCCACATGCCGCGCGGCCTTGGCGGCATCGACAACGCCGCCATGCTTGCCGGCGCGAAGAAGGTGCTGGCGACCGTCGGCCTCGCCGTTCCTGCCGACACCAGGCTCGGCGCCTTGCGCACCTCCGAGCAGCAGCTGGTCGAGATTGCGCGTGCGCTGTCGCTCGACGCGCGCGTGCTGATCATGGACGAGCCGACCGCCGCGCTCTCGCAGCGCGAGGTGGAGCGGCTCTTCACCGTCGTCGCCGATCTCAGGCAGCATGGCGTGGCGATGATGTTCGTCGGCCATCGCATGGACGAGATCTTCCGCATTGCCGACCGCATCGCGGTGCTGCGCGACGGTCGCCTCGTCGGCGTCCGGCCGAAGGCCGAGCTCGGCCGCGCCGCGGCGATCTCCATGATGGTCGGCCGCGAGGTCAGCGATCTCTATCCGGACCGCCGTGAAAAACCCGGCGCGCTGGTGCTGGAGGCGAGGGGCCTGTCGCGCGCCGGCGCCTTCGCAGATATCGACCTCAAGCTCAACGCCGGCGAAGTGGTCGGGCTCGGCGGCCTCGTCGGCAGCGGTCGTACCGAGATCGCGCGCGTGCTGTTCGGCATAGACCAGCCCGATGCCGGCGAGATCCTGATCGACGGCAAGCCGGTGCGCTTCACTTCCGCGCGCGACGCCATGGACGCGCGCATCGCCTATGTCTCGGAAGACCGCATGGGCCAGAGCCTGGTCATGGATTTCGGCGTTCTCGACAACGCCGTGCTGCCGGTGCTGGGCAAGGCGGCGCGCTTCGGCCTTTACGGCACCGACCGCGCCATCAGCCTCGTCGCCGACTGGCTGAAGCGCATGAAGCTGCGCTTCGCCGGCTACGGCCAACCGGTCAAGGAACTCTCCGGCGGTAACCAGCAGAAGGTGGTGCTGGCCAAATGGCTGCGCACCGAGCCGCGTGTCTTGATCCTCGACGAGCCGACGCAAGGCATCGACGTCGGCACCAAGGCCGAGGTGCATGCCATGATCGCCGACCTTGCCGCGCAAGGCATGGCGATCCTGCTGATCTCTTCCGAAATGCCGGAGCTCATCGGCATGTGCGACCGCATCGTCGTGCTGCGCGAGGGCCATCGCACGGCCGAGTTCGCCAGCGGCGAGGCAACCCAGGAAAAAGTGCTCGAGGCCGCGACCCGCACGGTCGAGCAAGCTGGCGCGACGACACAAGCCGCGCAGGCCGCCCTCGAGGAGGCAAGCAAGGGGCCTGGGCATTTCCTGAAGCGCCGCGAGTTCGGCCTGCTTGCCGCGATGCTGGCGGTTGCCATTCCCGTCACCATCATCAACCCGCGCATGGTCAGCGCCGCGAACCTGACCGCGGTCTCGATGGACGCGGCGCTGCTGGTCGTAGCCGCTCTTGCCCAGATGCTGGTGCTGATCACCCGCAACATCGATCTGTCCATCGCTTCGGTGATCGGCCTGTCGGCGTATATGGCGGCGAGCATGGTGCAGGCTTACCCCGGCATGGACATCGCCATTGGCCTCGCGACCGCCTGCGCCGTCGGCGCAGTCTGCGGGCTCATCAACGGGCTCGTCGTCACAAGGGGCAGGATTCCCGCCATCGTCGTCACCTTGGCCTCGATGTCGATCTTCCGCGGCTTCAACTCGATCTGGGCCGCCGGCAACCAGGTCAGCGCCGACGAGGTGACGCAGAGATGGCTCGACATGACCGGGTTGAAACTCGCCGGCGTGCCGCTGATCGTCGCCATCGCGGTCCTCATCCTCGGCGCCGGCTATGCGCTGCTCTACCGCACGGCGATCGGCCGCGAGCTATTCGCAGCCGGCTCCAATCCGGACGGCGCGCGGCTTATCGGCATCCCCGTCGACCGGCGCATACTGATGGCCTTCGGCCTGGCCGGGCTGCTTGGCGGCCTGTGCGGCGCGCTCTGGGCCTCGCGCTACGCAACCATCGACGCCCGCGTCGCGCTCGGCTTCGAGCTGACGGTGATCGCGTCGGCCGTGGTCGGCGGCGTCGCCATCCGTGGCGGCTCCGGCACGCTGCTCGGCATTGTGCTCGGATCGTTGACGCTCTTGGTCATCAAGAACGGGCTGACCCTGGTGCGGGTCGATCCGCTGTGGCTGCAGGGCGTCTACGGCCTGGTGATCCTCGTCGCCATCGGCATCGACACTTTCATCGTGCGGCGCGCCGAGCAGGCGAGACAGGCGAGGATGAGATGACGAAATTCCTCCGCTCGATCGACTTCTGGGACCTGCTGCTGGCCGCCGCCTGCCTCGCGGTCTTCCTCTACGCCGCGGTCTTCGTGCCGAACTTCGTCTCCGGCTTCAACCTGTCGCAGCTTGCCGCCAGCGCGTCGGAAAAGGCGCTGCTGATCCTGCCGATGACGCTGCTCATCATCGCCCGCGAGATCGACCTGTCGATCGCTTCGGTGCTGGCGCTGGCCTCGGTGATCTTCGGCCTGCTCGTCCAGGCCGGCATGCCGACATTGGTGGCGATCCCGCTGACGCTCCTCTTCGGCGCGCTGCTCGGCGCCTTCAACGGCTTTCTGGTGTCCGCGCTCGGCCTGCAGTCTCTGGTGGTGACGCTGGGCACCATGGCGCTCTACAGGGGCATCGGCTACATCCTGCTCGGCACCGGCTCGGTCAACATCCTGCCGCCCGCGATCGTCGATTTCGGCATCGACAACCTGCCCGGCACGCAGATCCCCTGGACCATCGTGCCCTTCCTGGTTTTGGCGCCCGTATTTGCGATCGTCTTGCAGAAGACCGCGACCGGCAAGCGGCTCTATGCGCTGGGCGGTAGCCCGGAAGTCGCACGCTACTCCGGCATCGATACGCGCCGCATGGTGCTTTCGCTCTTCGTCGTCTCCGGCGGCGTCGCGGCGATTGCCGGCATCGTCTACACCGCGCGTCTTTCCAATGCGCGGGCCAACAACGCGCTCGGCATGGAGCTCGACGTCATCACCATCGTGCTGCTCGGCGGCGTCAGCGTCTTCGGCGGCAAGGGCCGGCTGACGGGCGTCATGCTGGCGCTGGTGCTGATCGCCATCATCCGCAACGTGCTGGCGCTCAACCAGATCGGCGGCGACGCGCAGGGCATGATCATCGGCCTGCTTCTGATCGGCTCGCTGCTGGTCGGCAATTACTGGCGCTCCCTGGAGGAGCGGCTCTCAAGATCGCGCGCCTTGCGCGAGACCAAGGGGTGAACTCGGGCCCCTTCTCGAAGCCCGGAGTCTGAATGGAGGAGTAAAACAATGAAAAGCTTTCGATTAGAGCACTTTGACGCAATTCCGGACGGAAAACCGCTTCGCACTTTTCCTGGAATTGCTTTAGCCCTGCTTGCATCTGCGGTCCTGCTTGCCCCTGCTTCGCTGGCCCTTGCCGACGAATGCGCCAAGGAGCCGGTGACCGTCGGCTTCCTGCCCAAGCTCGACACCGATCCCTATTTCAAGGTCGCCCAGCAGGGCGCCGAGGAGGCCGCCAAGGAGATCGGCGGCAAGGCGATCCAGGTCGCGCCTTCGCAGGCGACTGCCGAGGCGCAGATCGATTTCATCAACAGCCTCGTCACGCAGAAGGTCGGCGTCATCGCCATCTCGGCCAATGACGCCAATGCCGTCGCGCCGGCGCTGAAGCGCGCCGCGCAGCAGGGCCTGAGGGTGGTGTCCTACGATTCCGACGTCGCCGGCGATGCCCGCTCGGTCTTCGCCAACCAGGCCAAGGGCGACAGCCTGGCCGAGATGATGCTGGAAAGCGCCTATAATCTCATGGGCGGCGAGGGCGACTTCGCCATCCTGTCGTCGACGCCGACGGCCACCAACCAGAACGCCTGGATCGACTTCATGAAGAAGAAGATGGCGGCCGAACCGAAATTCGCCAAGATGAAGCTGGTGCAGGTCGCCTATGGCGAGGAGAGCGAGCAGGTCAACCAGCAGCAGGCGCTGGCGCTCGTCCAGGCCTTCCCCGATCTCAAGGCGATCATCGTTCCGGCCGGCATCGGCCTGCCGGCCGCGGCGCGCGCGTTGGAGGAGGCCGGCCTGATGGGCAAGGTCAAGCTGACCGGCCTGGCGCCGGCGACGCTGATCTCGAAATACATCAAGGACGGCTCCGCCCAGGACATCTGGTGGAACGTCTCCGATCTCGGCTACCTGACATACCAGGCCGCCCAGGCGCTGGCGCAGTGCAAGATCACCGGCAAGGAGGGCGAGAAGTTCAAGGCCGGCCGGCTCGGCGAGTACACGATCGGCGCCGGCGGCGAGCTGGTGCTCGGCCCGGCCAAGATCGTGACACCGGAAAACCTGGCCGAGTTCAAGTTCTGATCCCGTGAACCCGGCGGGCGCTGGTCTAGGCGCCCGCCGCCTTTCTCCGATCGACCGGATGGTGCGGCAATGAAGATCCTGCTTGCGGGCGAAACCTTTTCGGCCACGACCTCTGTGGCCTCCGGCGCCGACGTGCTGACCAGCGCCGCCTATATCAACGGAGCCGCCGCCTTCAACGCCGCTCTGGCAGCCGAGGGCATCTCGGTCACCCAGATCGGTGGCGAGCGTTGCCCGGCCGAATTCCCTTACGATCTCGAAGCGCTTGCTTCCTATAGCGCGGTTGTGATCTCCGACGTCGGCGCGCTGACCTTGCTGGTCACGCCCGAAGCCCGAACGGGCCGCATCGGCATCAACCGCCTCGAAGTGCTGAAAGCATATGTCGAGGGCGGCGGCGGGCTGATGCTGGCCGGCGGCTACATGGGCTTTCAGGGCATGTTCGGCACGGCGCGCTTCCACGACACGCCGGTCGAGGATGTGCTGCCGGTGCGCTGCCTGCCGTTCTGCGATGGCCTGGAAGTGCCGCAGGGCCTGCAGGCTACCATCCTGCAGGCGTCGCATCCGATCCTTGCCGGCATCGATGGGCCGCTACCGCCGATCCTCGGCATGAACAAGACCGATTTCCGCCGCGATGGCAGCTCCCGACTGCTCGCCTCTTGCCATTATCGCGGCGCGGACTGGCCGCTGCTTTCGGTGCGCGAGCACGGCAAGGGCCGCACCGCCGCCTGGACGACCGACATCGGCCCGCACTGGCTGTCGCAGGATTTCCTGGCATGGCCGCTCTACGGCCGGCTGATGGCCAACATCATCCGATGGATATCGGGCGGATAGGTTCCCCGCTTTGACCAGTGCCGCCGCCCGACGCTCCCTGCGGGCGCTTGCGAAGCGGTCAGGCAACACGCTTCGTGCGCGGCACTGGTCAAACCTCCCTCAATCTTCGTTAGCGGCTGCTCAAGCGCTGGACCGACCTGAACTACCCGGATGAGCATGCGGTCGCCAAGGTCCGCGGCAACGACATGCCCAATGTCGACCTCGTGCTGGAGCACAGTGCGCCGGCGGATGTTATTTGGGAGTAATTGTCTCAGCTTGAAATTTGAGGTTTCGCCTTGAGGGAAATCGGATCGGTTTCGAGTAGGCGAAGCGACTTGACCATATCGGCGGTCCCGGCCTTGTATTTCAGAAAGTGCGGCGTGGTCAGATGCGCTTCATATGCTGCTTGGTCGGCATAACCTTCGATCACTCGTACCAAGTGGCTATTTTCTTTCATCGCAACCGCAAACAAAAACAGCACCCCGGGCTCCAGCCGCACCGAGGCTTCGATCTCCGCTGAGAGCAATGCGTTGAAGGCGTCGACGCTGCCCGGGTCGATCTCCAGCTCGGCCATCCTCACGATCATTGTTCGCTCCGCTTAAAGCACGCTCGTGATCCCGCCATCCACCAGCAGCGTCTGTCCCGTCACGAAGCTCGCGGCATCCGACGCCAGGAACACCGCTGCGCCTGCCAGTTCCTCCGCATCGCCCCAGCGACGCATCGGCGTGCGGCCGGTGAGCCAGGTCGAGAATTTCTCGTCGGCGACCAGAGCGGCGTTCAACTCGGTCCTGAAATAGCCGGGCGCGATCGCGTTGACGCGCACGCCGTGCTGGCCCCATTCGCCGGCCATCGACTTGGTCAGCATGGTGATCGCGCCCTTGCTCGCCGCGTAAGGTGCGATCGAGGGGCGGGCGAGCGCGCTCTGCACCGAGGAGATGTTGATGATGACACCCTTGCGGCGTGCGATCATGCCTTTCACCGCGGCGCGGCTCACCTTGAACACGCCGTCAAGATTGGTCGCCATCAGCGCGTCCCAGTCGGCGTCGCTGAAGGTTTCCAGCGGGGCGCGGCGCTGGATGCCGGCATTGTTGACCAGGATGTCGATCGGCCCTGTACCAGATTCCGAAGCCGCTATGGCCGCGTCGACCGACTGCGTGTCGGTGACGTCGATCACGGCTTCCGCCACGGTATAGCCTTCGGCGCGCAGGCGGTCGCCCGCCGCCTTGAGCTCGTCGGCCTTGCGGCCGCCGATGGTGACGCGCGCGCCGGCGGCGGCCAGCGCTTCGGCAAAGGCGAGGCCCAGCCCGCGGCTGGCGCCGGTGATGAAGGCATGCCTGCCTTCGAGCCCGAAGAGACGGCCGAGATAATCAGTCGAACGCAATTTGCACCTCATCGATCTTTCGCCGGCAAGCCCGTCGGCCGTCGCCAGCGTGCCGCGCGGCTCGATGAAGTGCAAGACTGGAGCCTGCGGCCTCTAAGATAGCGTGTCGAAGCCGCAGCGCGAGGCCCGATCCCGATACCCAGCGACGAGGATGCCCTGTGTTGTTTGAGGCAACGCTAATGCTAGAGCTTGGCTTGCATGGGCGAATCTGATGCTGTGGCTCGACAGGCTATGGGGGCGAATGATGCTCAAGTGGGGTGCTATCTTAGGCATCATCGGCTTTCTCGGCGGCTTCGTGGGCCCAGTCATCTTCACGCCGGAAGCAAATCAAGGTCCGATGCTTGGCATCTTTATCACCGGCCCGCTCGGCTTCATCCTCGGGCTGATGGTTGGCTTTGTCCTGAGGATGTTGCCCGAACGCCGCTAGGCTTCGGGGCGGGCGGTATTGGCATCGGGGCGGTCGTCTATCTCTATCTCGACCGCGTGAGCGCGCGTAGACCTTCGCTGCGGCTTGCAGGGACGCAGTGAGTTACTTGCCCGTGATGCGCTTGTGCACGCGGCCAAGGCTCTGAGCGAAGGCATCGAACGTGCCGCGTTCGGTCAGCTCGCGCAGCACCTGCTCGTTGATGCCGCCGCGCGTCGCGTAGTCCTGCGCAAGATGCATGAAGTCGGCGTCCGGAGCCGTGTCCGGCGCATTGGCCAGCGCCTTGAAGATGCTGGCGATGTACGCGCGGCTCTTGTCTCCAGCCACACCTTGGCTGTGCACCCAGGCGTGGATCGTGTCGAGGTATTTGAAATAGCTGGCATAGGTGGCGGTGACGACGCTGAGCGCATCGAATTCGTTCTGATCCTCGACCTCGATCACACCGCCCAGCCTGCCGAAGAACGCCGCCACGATCGGGTCCGGCGGGCAGATGATCGTCGCGCCTTGCAGGCAGGCGATCATCGGCATGGGCAGGGCCTTGCCGACATGTGTCGCCGGCGCGACAAGCGCGGCGATCTCCTCGTGCGACACGGTCGCAATTAGGCTGACGACGTGATGGTTCTTGCGGAACCGCAGCTCCCGCAGCACATCGCGCGCAATCTGCGGCCGCACCGCCAGCATGACGGTGTCGCACTGGTCGAGCACCGCCTGGTTGTCGGCGGCAATGCGCACATCCGGGTAGCGCGCGGCAAGCTCCGCGGCGATCTCCTCATTGCGCGGCGAGACCACCACCGGCGTCGTCTCGCCCGGCAGCGATTTCAGCCCGGTGACGATGGCCGAGCTCAACGCGCCCGTGCCGACAAAACCAAGTTTCATTGAGTTCCCGCCACGTCTGTTTCGGATCGCCGCTGACAATAGCGACGGTTCCGTTGCCGGCAAGGGATGCGAGGTCAGGTCAAAGACCGCGTCCAGACCGTGTCTCGAAGACCGGCCACAGCCGTTACGCGCAATTAAGGCCGGAACGGTACAGTCTGCTGCGTCCGATCGGGGAATGTGACATGAGCCAGCGTGCATTCATCACTCTTCTCATCCTGCTGGTGGTGCTTGTGGCGCTGTCTGCGACGCCCTTCCTAGGTGCGATGATCGGCTTCCTGTTCGGCATCACCATTGCCTTCTTCGTCGCCGGGCCGGCCATGCTGATAGGCAAGGCGCTTGAGAAAAACGGCATTGCGATATCCGGTCAGACGGGCCTGTGGGTGCTCGCCGGCTTTTATGCGTTGCTCACGCTCGCTGCAGCATTCCAGATTTGGCGCCAACTTCAGCGCCGGGAGCCCGACCAGGCGCGATCCGCGGGGCTGCGGCTGGCAGTACTGGTCGCGTTGCCTATGATCGCATGGCTGTCGGTGAACGCGATGCAGGACGCTTGGCCCTGAGCCATCTAGGCGAGTCCAGGTGCCGCCAAGCAGGCGGCGGCACCTGGACTCTGCCTCAGCGCTTCGGACCAAAACCCGGATACGGGCTGAGCGGCACGATCGCCGCGATGTCCATCATGCCGGCCTCGATCAATGGCAGGGTGGCGAGATGGCCGCGCACTTCCTTTTCGTCGGCCGCCTCGAACATCATGCCGCTGCCCGGAATGTCGCCACGGTTCCAGATCTGGCGCACGGCGCCTTGCGCATAAAGCGTCTTGCGCTGCTCGGATTCGGGCGGCAGCAGCGGCGCGAAATCGGCGTCGCTGAACTTCTGGGTGTTGCGGGTGAGTAAGGCAAAGAACTGCATGGCGATCTCCTTTGTGGCCGGTTGCCGAGGGAGATATCGCGCCACCTGGCCAGACTGTCCAAGACTGATTAGGCTATAGTTGAGACGTTCAAGGTCTTGATCCGTGGAGGCGAAAAATGCTCGACCTGCGCCAGATAAGATATTTCGTCGCTGTCGCCGAGGCCGGCAATGTCGGCCGCGCCGCCGGGCAGTTGCACATCTCGCAGTCGCCCTTGAGCCGGCAGATCATCCAGCTCGAGGAGCAGCTCGGCGTCGCTCTGTTCGAGCGGGCGAAGCAGCGCGTCCATCTCAACGCCGAGGGCAGGGCCTTCCTTGCCGAGGCCCGCGGGCTGCTCGCCAACGCGGCGCGGCTGGAAGAGCTCGGCCGCAACCTTGCCAGCGGTGCAAGCGGCAGCCTGGCCATCGGCTATGTCGAGGGCGCGGTGCATTCAGGGCTTGTCGCGGACATGCTGAAGGATTTCCGCCGCGCGCGGCCGGATTTCCATCTGCAACTCAGGAGCCGGCGAACGGCGGCGCAGTTCGAGGATCTGAGGCAACGCGTGCTCGATCTCGGTTTCGTCTATTCCCCGGCGCCCGATGGCGATCCGGATATCGACAGCATGCTGGTCCGGCGTGAGCCGTTGGTGCTCGCGCTACCGGAGGGCGATCCGCTGGTTGATGTTGCCGGCATCGCGCCCGGCCAGCTCGACGGCCGCGTCTGGATCACGGTCGTACGCCAGCCCGGCGATACCAACCGCGCGCAATTCCTGGCGGCCTGCGCCGAATCCGGCTTCGTGCCTGACATCGTTTACGAGACGGCCGATCCCTTGACCTCGCTCGGCCTGGTCAGCGCCGGCCTCGGCCTCGCGACGGTGCAGGAAAGCCTCCGCGCCGCAGCGCCAGCAGGCATCGTCTTCCGCGACCTGCCCTGGTTCAAGCGCAGCGTGGCGATCCATCTGGCTTGGCGGCGCAATGATCGAAGGGCGGTGATTGGGGATTTGAAGGCACAGGTGAGGAAAGGGTAGCGCGGCGCGCTTCAGGTCAGGCCGCGCCGAAAATGACGGATTCCGAGAACCGGAGCGGAGCGTACTTGAAGTACGTGAGCACCGGAAGCGCAGGAAGCCGCCGTCTGCAGGCCGGCCTCACCTGAAGCCTACATCTTGTCTATCACCGACTGCACCCCCTCCGTCGGGGCATCGACCGACGAGCCCGCCACCATGATGGCGGCGACGATCGCTTCCGGGTCGTTGACCACCAGCGGCTTGACGCGCTGCGCGGTGTGGATGAAGCCCTCCGCCGACATGTGCTCGAGCAGCGCCAGCATCGGGTCCCAGAAACCCTTGATGTTGGCAAAGACGATCGGCTTGCGGTGATGGCCGAGCTGCGCCCAGGTCATGATCTCGACGATTTCCTCCACCGTGCCGATGCCGCCGGGCAGCGCCACAAAGGCGTCGGATTTTTCGAACATGCTGTGCTTGCGCTCGTGCATGTTGTCGGTGATCAGCAGCTCGTCGAGTTTGTCGAGGGCGGTTTCGGTCGCCTCCTTGTTGATCAGGAAGCGCGGGATGATGCCGGTGACCTTGCCGCCGGCCTTGAGCGCGCCGTCGGCGACAGCGCCCATGATACCCTTGGTGCCGCCGCCATAGATCAGGCGCAACCCGGATTTGGCAAGTGAGCGGCCAAGTGTGTGGCCGGCCTTGATATAGGCCTCGTCGCGGCCCGGAGACGAGCCGCAATAGACGCAGACGGATCGAATCGTGTTCATGACGATGATTGGTGATAGGGACGGTCGGCGGGGTCAAGCCCAGGGGCGGGCTTTTTCTTGTCGGACTCGGCAAAACAGGCTAGACCGAGCGTTAGGTGGCTAAGGGGGTAGGGAAAGTATGGCTGTCAATCCATTGAAGGCGTTTCTGTTCGCGGCCGGCGGCTCCGTCGTCGTGGCGGGAAGCGCCTATGTTTCGGGTGCGCTCGACCCGTATCTCAACCAGAAGCCGGCGCAGATTGCCGCGCTTCCGCAGACCGACGCGAAACCGGCTGACTCCTCAAGCGCGACCACCGAGGGGCGCGTGCCCCAGGCTCCTGCAAACACGATGGCCCCGGCCAACACGATGGCGCCAGCGAACAATGCCATGGCGCCGGCCAACACAATGGCATCGGCTAACAATGAGACGGCTCCAGCCACCACAACGCCTGCCCGGGCGCCGGCCGCCGCAGCCGGGCCGACGCTGCCGACCTTCGATGTCGTTCGCGTCGAAAGCAATGGCTCGATCGTAGTCGCCGGCAGCGCCGCGCCCAACGCCAGGGTCGAGATCCTGAATGGCGGCACGGTGCTCGGCTCAACCGTTTCCGGTCCTGACGGTGCCTTCGCCATCGTGCTCGACGATCCGCTGAAGCCCGGCGACTACACGATTACGCTGCGCCAGACGGTTGGCGGCACCGCCGTCGCCTCGGCCCAGACCGCGGTCGTCTCGGTGCCGCAGAGCCCGACGGGTCAGGTGCTGGCGATGGTCGAGGAACCGGGCAAGGCATCGCAACTGATCACTGTTCCGCAGGCCGAGACCAAGCCGGCGGCGCCGGCTGCCACCGACCAGGCGGCAACGACCGCGCCGGCTTCATCCAGCACGGCCGCCGCGCCTGCCGCGGGCGACCAGGCTTCCGCTCCGGCGGCCGCCGCGGCTGAGCCCAAGATCGCCGTCGAAGCGGTCGAGATCGACGGCAGCAAGATCTTCGTCGCCGGCACGGCCGATCCGGGCCGCAAGGTGCGCGCTTACGCCGACGCCATCCTGCTCGGCGAAGCCAAGACCTCGCCGGACGGTCATTTCCTGATCGAAGCGACGCGCGACATTCCGGTCGGCAACTACACCATCCACGTCGATGGCCTGGATAGTGACGGCGTCAAGGTCGTCGCCCGCGCCGCCGTGCCGTTCGAGCGCGAGCCCGGCGAGTCGGTCGCCGCCGTCGCTCCAAGTGAAACAAAGACCGGCGAGACAAAGCCGGCCGAGGCCAAGCCCGCTGCACCGGCTCCGGCCACTGAAGCCCCCGCCAAGGTTGCGGAGGCGACGCCTTCGACCGACGTGCCCGAGACCGTCGCGCCGAAGCTCGAACATGCCGGCGGCGCGGTCATCATCCGCCGCAACGACACGCTCTGGCGCATCTCGCGCCGCGTCTATGGACACGGCACGCGCTTTTCGACCATCTATCTCGCCAACAAGGACCAGATCCGCGATCCCGACCGCATCTGGCCGGGCCAGGTGTTCAAGGTGCCTTCGACTTCGAAAGAAGGCGAGGCCGCCGACATGAAGGCCATGGGCGAGCAAATGACAGCGGCGCCGGCCAAGACGGAGTGAGGTTGGCGATTAGCCGATCTCCCCCACGAGGGGGGAGATCGGCAGTTCCGACCAATCTACCCATCCGCCTAGCTTGCCCTGCCACTCTTCATCGTCTATCGCCGATGGACGATGACCGAATCCCCCGAAACCCGCAGCACGGAAAGCCGCGCCATTGCGCTCCGCCTGGCCGCGCTTTCGCATCCGGCGCGCATCGAGATCCTGAAGCATCTTTCGGCCAGCCGCTGCTGCTCGTGCCGTGAGGTGGTCGACCATCTCGATCTCGCGCAGTCGACCGTTTCGCAACATCTGAAGATCCTGGTCGAGGCCGGGCTGGTCCGCTTCGAGGCCGATCGGCAGCGTTCGCGTTACGCGGTCGACCATGCCGCCCTCGCGGGCGTTTCCGCCTCGCTCACCCAACTCGTCGATTCCTGCTGCGCGGCTCGGAGATAGAGCCATGATGTCTTCCGAAAACCGCTCCACGCTTTTCAGCATCATGCTCTGGCGCCGCTGACCCTCTCACCCAAAAAGGCAAGACTTGTGGCCGAAAAGACCGTATCCGCCGAAGCCGACACCCTGACGACCCTGCGAAATCTCTGGCCCTATATGTGGCCGGCCGAGCGCGCCGACCTGAGAGCCCGCGTCACCTGGGCGACGCTGCTCCTGGTCGTCGCCAAGCTGACGCTGGTCGCCGGCCCCTATTTCTTCAAATGGGCGACCGACGCGCTGGCCCACGCCTCCAAGGCGCCGCCGCCGCTGCCGTCCTTCCTGCTGGCGCCAGTGGCGCTGGTCATCGCCTACAATGTGCTGCGCCTGATCCAGCTCGGCTTCAACCAGCTGCGCGACGCGCTGTTCGCCCGCGTCGGCCAGTATGCGGTGCGCCAGCTCGCCTTCCGCACCTTCGTCCACATGCATCAGCTGTCGCTGCGCTTCCATCTCGAGCGTCGCACCGGCGGCCTGTCGCGCATCATCGAACGCGGCACCAAGGGCATCGAGACGATCGTGCGCTTCATCATGCTGAATACAGCGCCGACCATCCTCGAATTCGCGCTGACGGCCGGTATCTTCGCCTTCACCTATGGCTGGAAATACGTCGCCGTGGTCGCCCTTACAGTCTGGGTCTATGTCTGGTTCACGGTCAAGGCCAGCGACTGGCGCATCTCGATCCGCCGCGACATGAACGACAGCGACACCGACGCCAACACCAAGGCGATCGATTCGCTCTTGAATTTCGAGACGGTCAAATATTTCACCAATGAGCGGATGGAGGCCGAGCGCTTCGACCGCTCGATGGCACGTTACGAGTTCGCCGCGACCAGGACCTGGACCTCGCTCGGCTGGCTGAACTTCGGCCAGGGTGTCATCTTCGGCCTCGGCACCGTCGTCGTGATGTGCATGTCGGCGCTGGAAGTGCAGGCCGGCACGCAGACGGTCGGCGACTTCGTCTTCATCAACGCCATGCTGATCCAGCTCTCGGTGCCGCTCAACTTCATCGGCTTCATCTACCGCGAGATCCGGCAAGGGTTGACCGACATCGAGCACATGTTCGACCTGCTCGACGTGCCCCAGGAGATCGTCGACAAGCCGGACGCCAGGCCGCTGAAGGTCAGCGCCGGCAAGGTCGAGTTCCGCGACGTGCATTTCTCCTACGACCCGAACCGCAAGATCCTGAAGGGCGTCTCCTTCGAGGTGCCAGCCGGCAAGACGGTGGCGATCGTCGGTCCCTCCGGCGCCGGCAAGTCGACCATCTCCAGGCTCTTGTTCCGTTTCTACGACGTGCAGCGCGGCCAGGTGCTGATCGACGGCCAGGACATCCGCGACGTCACCCAGGAGAGCCTGCGCGCCATGCTCGGCATGGTGCCGCAGGACACCGTGCTCTTCAACGACACCATCGCCTACAACATCCGCTACGGCCGCGTCGGTGCCGGCGAGGAGGAGGTGCGCAAGGCGGCCGAGCTTGCCCAGATCGGCCCGTTCATCGAGAAGCTGCCCGAAGGCTACCGCTCGATGGTCGGCGAGCGCGGCCTGAAACTGTCCGGAGGCGAGAAGCAGCGCGTGGCGATCGCCCGCACCATCCTCAAGGCGCCGCCAATCCTGATGCTGGACGAGGCGACCTCCGCGCTGGACACTCAGACCGAACAAGAGATCCAGGCGGCTCTCGATCTCGTCAGCAAGGGCCGCACCACCATCGTCATCGCGCACCGGCTGTCGACGGTGATCTCGGCCGACGAGATCATCGTGCTGAAGGACGGGCAGATCGCCGAGCGCGGCACGCACGCGGCACTTCTGGCCAAACATGGTCTCTACGCCTCGATGTGGGACCGCCAGCGCGAAGCGACCGAAGCCGAGGAGCGGCTGCGCATTGCGCGCGAGGGCGACGAGCTTGGGGTGGTTGTGCGGAGACGCACGTCGGAGGTGAGCTAGCGCCGAGACCGTTGAGGGGTGTTCCAGCGGGGTGAGACGCCGGCGTTCCCTGGAGCACCCCTCATCCGGCCGCTACGCGGCCACCTTCTCCCACAAGGGGAGAAGGGGAAGTTGCGCAAACCCCTTGACCTCAACTTACCTTGAGCTTGCAAACCCGTCTCCGAGCCTCCTGCCAAGCACCTTCCAGGAACGGAGACAGATCGAAATGAGCACCAAAAAACAACGCACGGGCAGTGTGTTCCGGGTCGACAAGTTCGTCGTGCCGGCGCTGGCGCGCGAGGAAATCCTCAGCAAGGCCAGGATGACGCATGAACTGCTGCGCCAGCAGGAAGGCTTCGTGCAGGACTTCCTGCTCGAGCAGTTTTCCGGCCCGGGCGAGTTCAACATCGTCACCATCGTCGAGTGGGAAAGCCAGGCAGCCGTCGACAAGGTGGTGCCGATCGTCAAGGCAGCGCATGAGCGCATCGCCTTCAGCGCGCAGGAAACCATCGCCCGGCTCGGCGTCAAGGCCGACATCGCCAACTATCAGCGCGTGCCGGAACTCTAATGCATGTCGCCCAGAAGTGTGCAGCGGTTCTGGGACAACGACATGCATAAAACAAAGACTTAAAGCGCGTCGCCTGAATCCCTTTCAGCGCGACGCGCTTTAAGAAGGCCATCCGGCTCCCCGCGCGGATACGGCGATGCTCAGCACCTGACCGGTGCGGGCGTCGCTGACCATGTTTTCGAAACCGCGCCATTCGGCGGCGAGGATGAACAGCGTGCCGCCGTCGGGTCCGCCCAGCATGCAGGCGAAGCAGCCGCGATCGACTTCAATCCGATCGATTTTCTCGCCGCCTTCGCGCACCCTGACACAGTGCCGGTTCGGGACGTCGGCATACCAAATGCAGCCTTCGGCATCGATGCAGATGCCGTCGGGATAGTCGTTGCCGAGATCTGCCCAGACGCGCCGTCTGGAAAGGCTCCCGTCTTCGCCGATGTCGAACGCAGTCAGCCGCCTGGCGTGGGATTCGGCGACGATCAGCGTCCGGTTATCCGGCGTCACCGCCATGCCGTTGGCGAAGGCAATGTTGTCGGCCACTTGCCGCACCGCGCCGTCCGGCGTGATCAGCACGATAGTGCCGGGTCCGAAATGCTCGCCCGGCGCCGGTGCCGGCCCGCCGCCATTGACGTAGATGTTGCCGCGCCCATCGACGACGATTTCGTTCCAGGGGTTTTTCGACAGTTGCCTGAGATCGGCATGGGTGACCAGCGTTCCGTCCGCTTCCTGCCGGAGCAGAAGGCCTTCCCGGCCTGAGATGACCAGCAGCCGCCCATCCGGCAACCAGTCGATGGAGTAGGGCAGGACCGCCGGCACCGTGAGCATGGTCTCGCGGTTGCCATCGGCATCGACCGCAATGATCTCGCCAGTGCCCCAGTTGCAAAGCCACAGGCGTCCGTCATGCCAGCGCGGTGACTCGCCGAAGGCAAGTCCCTCGGTGATGAGATTGGCTTTCCTGGCGCTGTTTGGTGACGGCATTGGCTGGCTCCTGGGCGCGTTGTCCAGCCTAGGACGGATGAGATGGCCAGGTTCCTACAGTCGGCGCTGAAAGTCATGGCTATCAGCGACGACGCCTGCTTCACCCACCCCTCCCCATTGTTGCGTTGCGGGGAGTGGGGCTTTCCGCTATTGAGGCGCAACCTGAAACAGGGACCGCCCCCAAGCCCTATGACGCTTCTCGACTCGGTCAAGAATACGTTCGTTCCGATCCATCGCGAAGGCTATCCCTTCATCGCCGCCTTCGCCGCGGCAACGCTGTTCCTCGGCTATTTCTCCTCGATCCTGTTCTGGATCGGGCTGATCCTGACCGCCTGGTGCGTGTATTTCTACCGCGATCCCGAGCGCGTCACGCCGGTCGACGACCGGCTGGTGGTGAGCCCGGCCGATGGCGTGGTTTCGGCGGTCGGCCCCGCCGTGCCGCCGAGCGAGCTTGGCCTCGGTGCGGGTGAGATGACCCGTATTTCGGTGTTCATGAACGTGTTTTCCTGCCACATCAACCGCGCTCCGGTGCGCGGCAGGATCACGCGCATCGAGCACAAGCCTGGAAAATTCCTCAATGCCGAGCTCGACAAGGCAAGCGCCGAGAACGAGCGCAACGGGCTGGTCATCGACAGCCCGAACGGCACGATCGCAGCCGTCCAGATCGCCGGCCTTGTGGCGCGGCGCATCGTCTGCTGGGCAGAGGCCGGCGGCTCGATCGCGATCGGCGAGCGTTTCGGCCTGATCCGCTTCGGCTCGCGCGTCGACGTCTTCCTGCCGTCGAACGCCGTGCCGCGCGTCGCGGTCGGCCAGACGGCGGTCGGCGGCGAGACCGTGCTTGCCGAATTCGCCGGCAGCGCTGTCACGCCCTTGGTCAGGGTTTCCTGAGCGTTGGGCGCGCCGTTCAAAAAATTCGAGGCCCATGCCAGCGGCGGTCCGCGCATCCGCGAGATCCCGATGCGCATGGTGCTGCCCAATCTGGTCACCGTGCTTGCCATCTGCGCCGGTCTGTCCGGCATCCGCTTCGCCTTCGAGAACCGTTTCGAGATCGCCGTGGTCATGGTGCTGCTTGCCGCCTTCCTCGACGGCATAGACGGGCGGCTGGCGCGCATGCTGAAGGCCACCTCGAAATTCGGCGCCCAGATGGATTCGCTGGCCGACATCGTCAATTTCGGCGTGGCGCCGGCGCTGGTGCTCTATGCCTTCCTGCTCGACCGCGCCGGCTCGCCGGGCTGGATCGCGGCGCTTCTCTTCACCATCGCCTGCGGCATGCGGCTAGCCCGTTTCAACGTGCTGGCCGACGACACCGACCAGCCGGCATGGCAGACCGAATATTTCGTCGGCGTGCCGGCCCCGGCCGGCGCCGTGCTGGTCATGCTGCCGCTCTATCTCTATTTCCTGCGATTGGGTCTGGAGCCCACACGGCCAGCCGCCTTCATCGCCACCGGCTTCACCGTGCTCATCGCTTTCCTTCTGGTCAGCCGGCTGCCGGTCTATTCGGGCAAGAGCATCAAGGTGCCGGGCGACAGGGTGCTGCCGGTCATCCTCGGCGTGGTGCTCTATATCCTCTTGCTGATGACCTATCCCTGGTACACGCTGACGGCTTCCGTCGCCGGCTATCTGCTGTTCCTGCCGTTCTCGGTGCGCGCTTATTCGAAACGGGCAAAGCTTGAAGGGGAAAAGGTGCCGCCGTCGGATATTGGCTAGGCGGCGCTTCCGTCCGGAATTTGCATGAAAACAAACAGTTGGAGCAGGTCGGCGATTCTAACAAACGCTGAGCCAGTCTAGGGTTGAAGCCCCCGGGCCAGCAGGTCACTCCAGGCGGCTGCGAAGCGTTCATCGCTGACGTCGATCGCACGCTCTCCCCAGATCGCTTCGAAGACGCGGAACATGGCGACGCTGCCGACGATCACTGCAGCCACCGCCTCGCTGTCATGCGGGCGCAATTCTCCCCGCCGCTGACCTTCCTTCAACCACCCGGCGACAGCGAGATATGTCCTCGCCATGATCTCGTCGCGTGCCTTGGACCGCAATTGCGAGAAGTGCTCGAGATCACGCCATAAGATTCGAAGCGTGTCACGGTTGGCGCCGAGCTTCTCCAGCATACCTTCGACAAGCTGTCGCGCCTTGTGATCGATGGGGCGCGGCATTTCTGCAAGCTCGGTCCGTCCTTGTCGCGCTGTGTCTACGAACTGGTCGACCGCTGCGGCAAGGAGCGCCTCTTTCGAGGGGAAATGCTTGTAGAGAGCCCCGGAGCCTCGCGAAAGACCGGCTGCAGCCTGGATCTCGGGAATGCTCGTGCGGTCATATCCGCGATCGGCGAAAAGCCGAATTGCTTCGCGCAGAATGCGCTCGCGCGCAGTCGATGGAGCCTTCATCCTGGGTCCCGTTCTGCTCGATGTTTCACGCACGATTCGCACCAAAATAGCATCAGGCGGGAAATCGAAGGCCGTCCCTCTCCGTCGCACAAATGGCGCACGCGATCGGGAACAGGGCCTCGGCTGGTCTCCGGCCTCAATGTTGCGATAACCAGTCAACCCAGCGTCTTTGGCCAAGGCGTTCAGTCGTCTCGACCAGTCCCATGGCGCGGCTCATCCTTCGGCTGACCGGGAGCGGCAACACCAGGCGGCGCAATCCGAGCGTATCGCGATATTGTCGCGCGAAGGTCGAGAACGGCATCACCTCGGGGCCTCCGATCTCGGGCCGCATGCCGCGTTCGCCATCGACGACCGCTTGGGCGAGATAGCTTGCGACGTCGCGCGTATCGACCGGGTTCGACGGCGAGCTGGGCAGCAGCCAGACCGGCAGCCATTTCAGCCCTTCAAGCATCTGCTTCAGCAGGTAATAGAACGGTGTTGCGCGGATCACCGACCAGGACAGCGGCGACGCTCTTACGAGGCGCTCGCCCGTCAGCTTGACGCGGCTATAGGGTAGGGTGCTGCCCTCGAGGCCAACAATCGACACAAAGACAAAATGCGCGATTCGGGCGTGTTGCGACGCAGCAAGCAGCCGCCGCGTGCCATCGATATCGACGTCAGCCGGGCTGGAGAAGAAGTCAGCCAGCCTCATTCCGCGCTTGGCGATCGGCGACAGCGTCGCGGCGTGAATGACGGTGTCGATTCCGCTAAGTGCTTCGTCCAAGCCGGCACCGGTTGCCAGGTCACCCTGCACCCATTCGACGGACGTTTCGGGTTGCGGTTTCCTGGCCAACAGCCTGACATCGTGGCCCGAAATTGTCAGCTCCGGCACCAGATCGCGGCCAAGATGCCCGGTACCGCCGGTCACAAGTATTTTTGCCATCACTTTACCTCGCACTTGGTGAGGCCCAAGTGAGTAAATGGTCACTCACCACCGATTGTCCACCTGGAGGCATGCGGCATGACGGCGTGGCCAGCATCGCGGTCCGTATCGTGTTGCGTGCAGTTTTGACGGGATCCGCAGCGGAAAGGCGGCGTGCCTACGCCGCCACACCCAACCCCAGCCTGTCGATCGCCAGCTTGCGCGCCGAAATATAATCCGTCTTGCCCGAGCCCAGCACCGGGATCTCATCGACCTTGATGATGTCGTTCGGCACCATCAATTCGGCCGCGCCCGCCTTCTTGCCGAACTGGCGCAGTTCCTCGGCATTGGCGTCATCGGCGGTGGTGACCAGCACGATGCGCTCGCCGCGCCGTTTGTCGGGCACGGCAACCGCCGCGTGGCGCTCTTCCGGCCACAGCGACTGCACCAGCATCTCGACGGCGCCCAGCGACACCATCTCGCCCGCGATCTTGGCGAAGCGTTTGGCCCGCCCGCGGATGGTTATGAAGCCTTCGCGGTCGATCGAGACGATGTCGCCGGTATCGTGCCAGCCTTCGAGCGGCTGCAATTCGCCGGGGCGGTCGGCCGTCATGTAGCCCATCATCATGTTCGGCCCGTCGAGCCACAGCCGGCCGCCCTCGGCGATTCCTTCGACCGGCTCCAGCTTCATGCGGATTGCCGGCAGTGGCCGCCCGACCGTGCCGTCGCGGCTGTGGATGGCGGTGTTCACAGCCACCACGGGGGCGGCTTCGGTCAGCCCGAACCCTTCGATAATCGACGCCTGGAAGCGGTCGCGGTAGGTGCGCCGCGTTTCAGGCTTCACCGCCTCGGCGCCGGCCACGACGAAGCGTAGGCTGGAGAAGTCGCCGTCCTTGGCGGTGCGGGCATAGTTGGCAAGGAAGGTGTCGGTGCCGAACATGACGGTCGGCTTCACCTTGCGGGCGACCTCCGGGATGAGTTTGTAGTGCAGCGGCGAGGGATAGAGGAACAATTTCACGCCCGTGACCAGCGGCAGGATGGTGCCGCCGGTGAGCCCGAAGGAATGGAACACCGGCAGCACGTTGAGCAGGATGTCGGCCGGCGAGATCGTGATGCGCGCCTCGGCCTGCATGGCGTTGGCATGAAGGTTGCGGTGCGACAGCACCACTGCCTTGGGCGTGCCTTCCGAGCCCGAGGTGAACAGGATGACCGCCGGTTTTGACGCCTGCTGCCGCTGCAGCGGCAAGCGCCAGAAAAGCGCGGCGGCGACCTTGTCCAGGGCCGTCACGCCGGCGCGCACGTCTTCCAGCCACAGCATCCTGGCTCCGCCCGCCTCGACCGCGGCGACGATGTCGTCGATGCCTGCCTTTTCGATGAAGGCGCGGGAGGAAACGACCGTCCTGACAACGGCGGTGCGGATCGCCGCCGTCACGCTGGCCGGGCCGGCGGTGTAGTTGATCATTGCCGCCACGCGTCCCGCCGAGATCAGGCCGACCAAGGAAAGCACCACGCCATTGGCGTTGGGCAAGAGCAGGCCGACCGCTTCGCCGGGCGCCGTCACCGCCTCGAAATGGCGGCCGAGCACGCGCGCGCCGATGAACAGCTTCCGATAGCTGAGCGAGCCCGAAATCACGTCCTCGATGATCGGGCGGGAAGCGCCGATGCGGTCGGCGGCGTCGCGCATGGCGAGGAACAGGCCGCGGTCGAGATTGGTGCCGTAGAGCCGCGCTTCGGCGAAACGGTCGAACAGGGCATTGGTGTTGGAGACCATCTCGGGGTTGCGCGCCACAAGTTCGGCGATGGTCATCGGCTCCAGCACGCTCACCGAAAGCCGCGGGAACCAGTGGCGGGGCGCTTTCTCCTTCGGCGTCAGCGACACCGGCAGGTCACGCGTGCCGGCGACGAAGATCGGCACGATGCGGGCGTCGGCCTGCATGGCGATGCGGGTGATGGCGCGGAACAGCCGGAAGGATTTGACGTCCGGCTCGACATTGTCCGGCAGATAGACGGCAAGCCGTCCCTTGCCCTTCAGCACGCGCACCAGCCGGCGGCTGACGAAGACATGCTCGGCGTTGAAGGCGATCGTGCGCGCAAGCTCGCGCCATGGCTCCAGCCAGGGCGAGCGCGCCGAGGCCTCGTCCAGGATATGCAGCGTGTCGTCGGGAAGCAGCGACAGCATCAGCGCCGGCTCGATGCGCGACTGGTGCGAGACCACGTAGATGACCGGCGTCTTCGCGCTGCGGGCGATGCGGATGCGGTTGTCGGCGATGCCGTAGGCGAGCTTGAACGGCACGTAGAGCAGCGCCTGGGTGAAGCGCAGGTCGAGCCGGAACCTTTCGATCACCGCGATCAGCAGCCAAGCAAAGACAAGGCCCGCCAGCAGCGCCAGGGTCAGGATCATGCCGCTCTCTCCCAGTCTCCTCCAGCGCGGCTCTTGAACGGCCGCTTCGAGGGCAGAGGGTAGCGGAAGTCGGGGGAAGGTCAATGTGGGGCGGCGGGGCTTCCGCTTTTCCCCTTGTGGGAGAAGGTGGATCGGCGCGATAGCGCCGAGACGGATGAGCGACTATCTGAGGTGTCAAGTTGCATTTGCGAACTCGATGCGCGCGTCGCGTGCTTTTGCATTGAGGATGACGAGCAGCTTGCGGGCGAGCGCGATGCGTATGACCATTTTCTCTTTGCCGGCGGCCTGCAACCGCTGATGGAATGCGGCCATGTGCGGATCGTATTTGGCAACGATGCGGGCAATGAGGAAGAGCAGCGAGCGCGGCCCCGCGCGACCGCCACGCACCGGCCGGCGACCGCTGCGCTTGCCGCTGTCGTTG
>NZ_ATYO01000002.1:0-605000 GCF_000427725.1 Mesorhizobium sp. WSM3224
TCTGAGGGCGCTCCAGAGCGCGCCGTCAGTCCCGCCAAGGCAGGTCCCGGGCCAGGAGACGCAAAGCTACATCCCGCCACGTCCAGTGTGGCGCCGTGCTCAATCAGCGCAAGACCAAGCCGCTGCGCGGCGGCTGGACAGCCGGCCTTGCGCCGATCTGCGCGCGACGCTTTCGAGCGCCCTATGGTCGGGACGAACAGCTGCCCCACGATCAAACCAACAGCTAGCAGATCAACCTCTTGACCCAATGGCCCTCATGTGAGGGGAGAAGGAAGAGGCGCCGCCTCAATGCCCCTCGAACCCGATCAGCGTCCTGACCGGCACGCCGAGCGCTTCCAGCTTTTGGCGCCCGCCGAGGTCCGGCAGGTCGATGACGAAGCAGGCGGCAACGATGTCGGCGCCGATCTGCCTGAGCAGGTTCACCGCCGCTTCCGCCGTTCCGCCGGTGGCGATCAGGTCGTCGACCAGGATCACCTTCTCGCCCGGCGAGACGCCGTCCTTGTGCATCTCCATCTCGTCCAGCCCGTATTCGAGGCTGTAGGCCACGCGCACCGTCTCATAAGGCAGCTTGCCTTTCTTGCGGATCGGCACGAAGCCGGCCGAGAGTTGGTGCGCCACGGCGCCGCCGAGGATGAAGCCGCGCGCTTCGATGCCGGCGATCTTGTCGATCTTCAACCCGGCATAGGGATGCACGAGCTCGTCGATGGCGCGGCGGAAGGCGCGCGCATCGCCAAGCAGCGTGGTGATGTCGCGAAACAGGATGCCGGGCCTGGGGTAATCCGGAATGGTGCGGATGGCCGCGAGCAGTGTGTCTTCGAGGGAGGATTTCATTGGGGCTTTCCGCGTGTCCGGCTGTCGGATTTGGCGGCGTCGGCCATTGCTGCCCGACCCGGCCGGACAAGGGCTACCGCGATGCAGCGCCAGAGACAAGCGTATCCGGCAAAGCATGGCACCGGCCTTGCCCCATAAAAAAGGGCGCCGCGAAGGCGCCCTTCGAAAGGCAGGCGATGTTGCGCAACTACATCCCGAGATCCGAGCGCAGCTCGGACCGCGCCACTTCGTACTCAGCCTTGAAGTCGGGCCGGTTGAGCAGGACCGCCGCGATGACGCTGCCGGAAATCTTGCCCATTTCGATGTCGGACGGATAGTGGATGCCGCCGACCACGCGATTATGGGCAAATTCGGCCGCGCGCGCCATGATCTCGGCGCGCTTCTCCGGAACCATGTCGGCAAGGATGATGCCCATCATGGTGCCGACCGTCGCATGACCAGACGGCCAGGAGCCCGAGCTCGAGAGCTTCACGACCGGCTTGACCAGATCGCTGAGCTGATGCGGGCGCGGACGCTTCCAGACGTCCTTAGCCGGATCGACAACAGCGCCTTCTGTCGCCACCACGCGGTCGAAGAAGGCGCTGAACTTCGGCATTGTTTCCTTGTTGAACTTCGGCCCCATGACATCGGCGAAGCGCCAGACGTTCTCTTCGGCATCGGCGATGGCGCGTTTTTCCATTTCCGGCGTGCGCGTCACCTGCAGCGTCAGCACCTCGCCGAGCTCGGCTTTGGTTTCTGCCGAATCATTGGCCGGCGGCGGCGGCAGGATCATCGTCAGATCAATGTCCTTGCTGGTGACGAAAGGCTGGGCCTCGTCGGCATGGGCGGCGTATCCGGTGATAAGCAGCAGGAAACCCGCCGCGAGCGATGCGTATCTTTTCATGGGTTCGATCCTTTGATGTGGGCAAGGCAGGATCGCCACGCGCGATGACGGCCATGTGACATGGACCCCGTTTCGCGCATGCCAAAATGCAAAAGGGCGCCCTGCGGCGCCCTTCGGATTTCTGGCGGTCGATCGCGCCTCAGTGCGCCACGTCGGCCCACACCCTGCGCTTAGTCATGTAGACCAATGCGCCGAACAGCAGCAGGAACACCAGCACGCGGAAGCCGGTCTTCTTGCGCTCTTCCAGGTGAGGCTCGGCGGCCCACATCAGGAAGGCCGAGACGTCGCGGGCATACTGGTCGACGGTCTGCGGCGAGCCGTCGTCATAAGTCACCTGGCCGTCCGAGAGCGGCTTCGGCATCTTCAGCGACACGCCGGACAGAAAGTACGGATTGTAGTGCGTGCCTTCCGGGATCGCCATGCCGGCCGGCGGCGTCTGGTCGTAACCGGTGAGCAGCGAGTGGATATAATCCGGGCCACCCTGCGCATACTGGGTGAAGATATCGAAGACGAAGCGCGGGAAGCCGCGCTCGACGCCGCGAGCCTTGGCGAGCAGCGACATGTCCGGCGGCGCGGCGCCGCCATTGGCGGATGCCGCGGCCTGCTCGTTCGGGAACGGCGCCGGGAAGTGATCGGACGGCTTGCCGGGACGATCGAACATGTCGCCGGCATCGTTCGGGCCGTCATGAATGGTGTATTCGGCGGCTAAAGTCTTGATCTGCGCTTCCGAATAGCCGAGCCCTTCCAGCGTGCGGAACGCCACAAGGTTCATCGAGTGGCAGGCCGAGCAGACCTCCTTGTAGACCTTGAGGCCGCGCTGCAGCTGCGCCTTGTCATAGGTACCGAACGGGCCGGCGAAGCTCCAGCTCATTTCCTTCGGTTCGTTGATCGGGAAATGCGTCGGCGCGGCCGGGTTCTGCTCTTCCTCGGCGATGGCAACGGCACTTGACATCCAAGTACCCGCAACCACCAGGCCGAGCAGCGCCAGCGAGGTGAGAATCTTCTTCATACCCAAAATCCCCTCAGATTCTCAGCCTTTGGTTTCCGGCGCGGCGGTCGCGCCTGCCGGATGTCCGCCGCCGCCCTTGTTCTTTTCCAGCACCGCCTCGGTGATCGAGTTTGGCAGCCTGCGCGGCGTCTCGATCAGGCCGAGCACCGGCATGACGACCAGGAAGAAGGCGAAGTAGAACAGCGTCGCCATCTGCGCCATGAACACGTAGCTGCCTTCCGCCGGCTGCGAGCCCAGCCATCCGAGCAGGATGGCGTCGGCCACGAACAGCCAGAAGAACACCTTGTACCATGGACGGTAGACCGCCGAGCGCACCTTGGAGGTGTCGAGCCACGGCACCAGGAACAGCATGGCGATGGCGCCGAACATGCACAGCACGCCGCCGAGCTTGGAGTTGATCGGCCCGACGTTGAAGGTGATGGCGCGCAGGATCGCGTAGAACGGCAGGAAGTACCATTCCGGAACGATATGGGCCGGCGTCTTCAGCGGATTGGCGACCGTGTAGTTGTCCGGGTGGCCGAGATAGTTCGGCAGATAGAAGACGAAATAGGCGAAGATGAACAGGAACACGATCATGCCGAACGCGTCCTTGATGGTCGCGTAGGGCGTGAAGGCGACGGTGTCGGTCTTCGACTTGACCTCGATGCCGGTCGGGTTCGACTGGCCGACGACATGCAGCGCCCAGATGTGCAGCACGACGACGCCGGCGATCATGAACGGCAAAAGGTAATGCAGCGCGAAGAAGCGGTTCAGCGTCGGATTGTCGACGGCGAAGCCGCCGAGCAGAAGCTGCTGAATCCAGTCGCCGACCAGCGGGATGGCGCTGAAGAAGCCGGTGATGACGGTGGCGCCCCAGAAGCTCATCTGGCCCCAGGGCAGCACATAGCCCATGAAGCCGGTGGCCATCATCAAGAGGTAGATGATGCAGCCGAGGATCCACAGCAGTTCGCGCGGCGCCTTGTAGGAGCCGTAGAACAGGCCGCGGAAGATGTGGATGTAGACGGCAACGAAGAAGAACGAAGCGCCGTTCGAATGGAGATAGCGCAACAGCCATCCCGAATTCACGTCGCGCATGATCTTCTCGACCGAATCGAAGGCGAGATTGGTGTCGGACGCGTAGTGCATCGCCAGCACGATGCCGGTCAGGATTTGCGCGACCAGCATGATCGAAAGGATGCCGCCGAACGTCCACATGTAGTTGAGGTTGCGCGGCACCGGATAGGCGACGAAACTGTCATAGATCAGCCGCGGCAGCGGCATGCGGGCGTCGAACCAGCGCTCGATACCGGTCTTGGGCGTATAGGTCGAGTGTCCCTCGCTCATCGAAATGTCCCCTGCCTCAACCGATAAGGATCTTGGTATCGGAAATGAACTTGAATACCGGGATCGCCATGTTCTCCGGCGCCGGGCCTTTGCGGATGCGGCCGGCGGTGTCGTATTGCGAACCATGGCAGGGGCAGAACCAGCCGCCGAAATCGCCTTCCTGGCCGAGCGGGATGCAGCCGAGATGCGTGCAGACCTGCACCATCACCATCCAGGCTTCCTTGCCGGGCGTGGTGCGGTTGGCGTCGGTCGCCGGCGCGTCGGACGGCAGGTTGGCGTTGCGCGCGATCGGGTCCTTGAGATCGCCGAGGTTGACGGCTTCACCGTCCTTCATTTCCTTTTCGGTGCGGTTGCGCACCACCACCGGCTTGCCGCGCCACTTGACGATCAGCGAGCTGCCGGGCTGCAGCGAGGAGACATCGACCTCGACCGAAGCGAGTGCCAGCGTCGAGGCGTCGGGACGCATCTGGTCGATGAACGGCCACGCGACGGCTCCGGCGCCGACAACGGCGGCCATGCCGGTGGCTACGTAGAGAAAATCGCGACGGTTGGGATCGTGGATGTCGGTTGCGCTCACGGGTGCCTGATCCTTTCGCCTCTTCCTAACCGGAGGCCGAGCCTTGTCCCCGCTCAATCGCACCTGCCCGACAGCGCATGGCGAACAGGCTAGCGAATTCCTCCGGCATTTGGAGTTCGGTTTATGCGTGCGGCCCGTTTTTGTCCAGCGGGGTGAGGCCACAAGGGCAGATTGTCGCGGGGATGTGCGGCTGCCGTGGCCGGCGCCCCTTCGCCAAGCCGCCGGATGGGGTGAGACAGCGGGAATCCGGGATAAAATCGGGCCGGTGTTCGCCTCGACAGCGGCTCCTGGCCCGGTCTATTCTCCGGCCATGGCGCATGTCATTGAACGCGACAGCTGGGCCGACGCCCCAGACCGCTGGAAAGGCGAGCTGCAATGCGGCCAATTCGGCGCCAATTCCTGCCTGATCTTCAACTATCAGCCGACGGTCGGCGGCGGCCCACGCCTGCATAAGCACCCCTATGTGGAAATCTTCGTGATCCGCTCCGGCACCGGCCTGTTCACGATCGGCGACGAGGAAATCAAGGCTACGGCCGGCCAAATCCTGATCGTGCCGCCCGACACGCCGCACAAATTCACCAATCTCGGCCCCGGCCCGCTCGAAAGCACCGACATTCACGAGAACGGCCACTTCATCACAGAGTGGCTGGAATGATTCTTCCAATCCTTCGACTAGACCTGTCCGAAGGCTGACTGCGGCCTAGTTCCATCCATCTGGCACCGATGGAGATCGAGGCATGCAAACTCGCACCGTTGAGGTCGAGGGGCTGGCTATCGCGATCCGGGAAGCAGGACCGCCCGATGCGTCGGGCTTTCTGCTGCTGCATGGCTGGCCGCAGAGCTCTTACGCTTTTGAGGCAATCATCGACCGGCTGGCCAAGGACCAGCGCGTGGTTGCCCCGGACCTGCCGGGTATCGGCGGCTCGCACGGCATGCCCGGAAGCGGTGAGAAGGCATATCTGGCCAAGCTGATGGACCGTCTGATTAACGCCTGCGGCTTGCGGCAGGTCATCGTCGCCGGCCACGATGTCGGTGGCCAGATCGCCTACGCGCTGTTGCGGGACAAGCCCGCGGAATTGTCCGGCGCGGTGATTATGGATGTCGTCATCCCTGGCGTGGCGCCGTGGGAAAAGGTCATCCGCAACCCGCACATCTGGCATTTTGCCTTCCATGCGATCCCGGCTTTGCCGGAGCTGCTGGTGAGCGGCCATGAGCGCGCCTATTTCGATTTCTTCTTCGATATCCTTTCGAAGGAAAAGTCGGCGATCCCTGCCAAAGCCCGGGACATCTACACAAAGGCCTATTCGCGGCCGGAAAGCCTCAAGGCGGGCTTCGACTGGTATCGCGCCTTTGCCGACGATGCCAAGGCCAATTCCGTGCCGTCTGCGACCCCGATTACCACGCCGGTGCTTTATCTCAGGGGCTCGGCCGCACCCGGCGACATCGCCGATTATCTCGACGGCTTCAGGTCCGCCGGTCTATCGCGGGTCGAAGGCGACATCATCGCCGACAGCGGGCACTTCGCGGCCGACGAGAACCCGACAGCACTCGCTGCAAGATTGGCACGCTTTCGCGAAGAGATCGGCGCGCCTAATGCATGTCGCCCAGAAGTGTGCAGCGGTTCTGGGACAACGACATGCATAAAAACAAAGACTTAAAGCGTGTCGCCTGAATCCGTTTCAGCGCGACACGCTTTAGCTGGCGCCAAGCCTGACCAGAACCGCCCTTGGAATGTCATATTCACGGATCACCGCATCGTGCCTGCGCAACCCGCAAAGCTCGCGCTGGATGAAGTAGGCGTGGACGGCCGCGGCCGCTTCCTTGAGCAGCCGGGCGCGATCTTCGCCCTCGCCGCCCTCGCGCAACTTGCGTAGCGTTTGTTCGACGCGCTGCCCGGCGCGGCCGAGCGCGGCGGCCTTTTCGGCCAGGATTTCGTGGCCGAGCAGGTCGAGCGCATTTTCCTGCGCGCCTGACCGGCCGAAATTCGAAGGCATGCGTACCGACATGGTGCCGTTCTACTCCGCCGGCCGCGTCTCTTCCAGCACGCTTTCCTCGTTGAACAGGAAGCCGCCGGACTGCCGTTTCCAGAGCCGCGCATAGAGCCCGTCGAGCGCCACCAGCTCGTCATGCGTGCCCTGTTCGACGATGCGGCCGTCGTCAAGCACCACCAGCCGGTCGAGCGCCGCGATCGTCGACAGTCGGTGCGCGATGGCGATCACCGTCTTTTTCTCCATCAGTCTGGTCAGGTTCTCCTGGATCGCCGCCTCGATGTCCGAGTCGAGCGCCGAGGTCGCCTCGTCAAGGATGAGGATCGGCGCGTCCTTGAGGAAGACGCGCGCGATCGCCACGCGCTGCCGCTGGCCGCCGGAGAGTTTCACGCCGCGCTCCCCGACATAGGCCTCGTAGCCGGCGCGCTCGCGGTTGTCGCGCAGGCCGAGGATGAAATCATGCGCCTCGGCCTTCTTCGCGGCGGCGATCACTTGCGCGTCGGTCGCATTCGGCATGCCGAGCTTGATGTTGTCGCGCAGCGAGCGGTGGAACAGCGCCGTGTCCTGGCTGACCACGCCGATATTGCCGCGCAGCGAATTCTGCGTGACCCCGGCGATATCCTGGCCGTCGACCAGGATACGGCCGCCTTCCAGGTCGTAAAGACGCAGGATCAGGTTTGCCAGGGTCGTCTTGCCGGCGCCGGACGGCCCGACCAGGCCAACCTTCTCGCCCGGGCGCACGACGAGGTCGATGCCGTCCAGCACCCCTGCCCCTTTGCCGTAGTGGAAGGTGACGTTCTTGACCTCGATGCGGCCACCGGCGACCACCAATTCCCTGGCGCCCGGCGCGTCGGTCAGGCCAAGCGGCTGCGTGATCAGCGCCTTGGAGTTCTCCAGCACGCCGAGGTTCCTCAATATGCTGTTGAGCTGCATCATCAGCCGTCCCAGCAGCATGTTGAGCCTCAGCACCAGCGACAGCGTGAAGGCGACAGCGCCGACGGTGATCGAGCCTTCCACCCAGAGATAGATCGCAAAGGCCGCGATCGCGGTGATCATGACGCCGGAGAGCATGGTCAGCGCCATGCGCACGCCGGTCAGCCGGCGCGTGAACGGCCGCAGCGCGTCGAGATAGATATCGAAGCCGCTGCGGATATAGCGGTCGTCGCCGTCGGCCGAGAACAGCTTCAGCGTCTGCACGTTGGAATAGGAATCGACGATGCGGCCGGTGATCATCGAGCCTGCTTCGGCGGTCGCCTCGGCATGTTTGCGGATCGCCGGCAGATAGAGTTTGGCCAGCCAGCCGAAGGCGGAGATCCACACCACCACCATGACCGCCAGCCGCAAATCCAGCCCCGCCACCAGCGCCAGCGTCGTCACCGTATAGACGATCATGAACCAGACCACCTCGATGAAGCTCTCCATCAGGTCGCCCGTCGCCTGACCCGCCTGCCAGACCTTGGTGGCGATGCGGCCGGCGAAATCGTTCTGGAAGAAGGCGTAGGACTGGCGCGAGACATGCCGGTGCGCCTGCCAGCGCACCAGATTGTAGAACCCGGGCGTAATCGTCTGTTCGTCGACCAGCGCCGACAGGCCGACGACGGCCGTGCGGATGATGAGCACCACCGCGCCCATGAACAGCAGTTCGGGGCCTGCCGCGGCCCAAAGCGCGTGCCAGCTGCGTTCGCCGGGCAACTGGTCCAGGATATCGACCAGCCTTCCGACGAAATAGAAAAGGCCGGCCTCGACCAGCGGCGCGATGCCCCCGATGATGAGCATGGCGAAGAAGGCGAGCTTTGCCTGCCCGACATAGTGCCACAGGAAGCCGCCGACGCTGGCCGGCGGCCGCAGATTCGCGGGCTCGCGGAACGGGTAGACCCAATGCTCGAACCAGCGATAGATGGCTTGCATCATTCCGCGGCTTCACCCTTTGTCGACAGGTCTTCGGCGGCCTGCTTTTGCTCGAGCAGGAACCCGCCCGACTGGCGCCGCCAAAGCTGGGCATAGAGCCCGCCCTTGGCGATCAACGCCTCATGCGAGCCATCCTCGACGACGCGGCCTTTGTCCATCACCACCAGCCTGTCCATCGCCGCGATGGTCGACAGACGATGGGCAATGGCGATGACGGTCTTGCCCTGCATGAGCTTGTACAGATTCTCCTGGATCGCCGCTTCCACCTCCGAATCGAGCGCGGACGTCGCCTCGTCGAGAATAAGGATCGGCGCGTCCTTCAGCATAACGCGGGCAATGGCGATGCGTTGCCGCTGGCCGCCGGACAGCTTTACGCCGCGCTCGCCGACCAGCGCCTCATAGCCACTGTGACCATGCGGGTCGGTCAATCCGGCGATCACATCGTCGATCTGAGCGGCTTTAGCGGCGCTGACCATGGCCCCGTCGCTGGCGGACTGGCGTCCATATTTGATGTTCTCGCGAACGGATCGATGCAGCAGCGACGTATCCTGGTTGACGAAGCCGATCGCCGCGCGGACGCTCTCTTGCGAAACGTTGCGGATATCCTGTCCGTCGATCAGCACCTTGCCGTCCTGCACGTCGAACAGCCGCAGCACGAGGTTGACCAGCGTCGACTTGCCGGCTCCGGAACGCCCGATCAGGCCGACCCGCTCGCCCGGCGCGATTTTCAGCGACAGATCGTCAATGACACCGCCTTTGCCGTCCTTGCGCGAGTAGTTGAAGTTCACCCGGTCGAACTCGATGCCGCCGGCGCTCACGATAAGGGCCGGTGCGCCGGGTTGGTCCTGCATGGTGATGGGACGCGCGATCGTCGTCATCGAATTGCCGGCGACGCCGATCTGCCGGAAGACGTTGCCGCCGACATCGAGGATCCTGCCGGAGATGTTGGCGATCTGCAGCGCGAACGGTATGGCCGTCGCCACCGCCGCGGTGGTCATGGCGCCGGCGTTCCAGCCAGCGAGCGCCAGCCAGCTTATGGCGATAAGCAGCGCCGCGTTGAGCACGAACAAGGCCGACCACATTAGCGTGAAAACGCGCATCAGCTGGTAAAAGGTTTCGGCGTGCTCGACCACCGCTTGCGAGACATATTCGTCTTCGTGTTCGCCGGTCGAGAAGGTCTTGAGCGTCAGGATGTTGGTGTAGCTGTCGACCATGCGGCCACTCACCTGCGACCACCGCTCCGACAGCGCCGACGAGCGCCGCGTGATCCTGGGCATCGCCAACCAGAAGATCAGGCAATAGAACACCAGCCATAGCGCCACCACCGCCAGCAGAAGCGGGTCGAGCCGTGCCAGCACCACGATGGCCACGGCGACGAAGACCAGCGCATACCAGACGGCGTCGACGGTGAGGTTGACGCTCATCTCCACCGAATCGCCGCTCTGCATGACCTTGGTCCCGATGCGTCCGGCAAAGTCGTTCTGGAAGAACGACCAGTCCTGGCGCACGACATGCCAATGGCTCTGCCAGCGGATGAGGTCGATGAGATTTGGCGCGATCGCGTGGTTGCGAATGAGCGCGTCGACGACCATCGACAGCGGACGCAACAGCACGACGAACGCCATCAAGGCGAGCAGCGGCCAATGCGCCGCGAAGAAATCGCCGGGCTTGGCGTCAGTCAGCGCGCCCACGATCAGGCCGACGAAAATCGGCAGCATCGCGTCAACAATGGCGGCGACGGCAACGATGACCATGCGCAACCGATACGCGGCGCGAAACTGGCTTATGAAATACCAGTAGAACCGCCAAAGCCCCATTGGCGGTTGCCGGTCGTCGGCGAGCGCCACCGGCGAATAACGACTTTCGAACCAGGTGAAGATGCGGTCGAACATTTTTCTCTCGTGGACGCCGGAAACCCGCCTGCACCGATCTGGTAGCCGGCCTGCTCTGACCATGCCGTGGTTACGCCCGGGATCGATTCCCGGCAATCGTCGTGACCTGCTGGTGCCAGAGCGGTTCGGCGTTTCACAGAATCGCTGAACCGCTCCAAGTCTTGTTGTTGCGCAATTCCGAACGGAAAACCGCTATGCACTTTTCCTGGAATTGCTAAGTCCTTGTTGCTGCGCAATTCCGGACGGAAAACCGCTATGCACTTTTCCTGGAATTGCTCCAATCGCGATCGCGTTACTCCGCTGCCATCTCGGATTGGGGCCCCTTGGCATCCGACTCAGCCGGCGCGTCATCGAGCAGGAAGCCGCCGGACTGGCGCTGCCAGAGCTGGGCGTAGAGGCCGCCCTTGGCGACCAGCTCCTCGTGCGAGCCTTCCTCGATGATGCGGCCTTTGTCCATGACGACGAGCCGGTCCATCGCCGCGATGGTCGACAGGCGGTGCGCGATGGCGATGACGGTCTTGCCCTGCATCAGCTTGTAGAGGTTCTCCTGGATGGCCGCCTCGGCTTCCGAATCGAGCGCCGACGTCGCCTCGTCGAGGATCAGGATCGGTGCGTCCTTCAGCATGACACGGGCAATCGCGACGCGCTGCCGCTGGCCGCCGGACAATTTGACGCCCCGGTCGCCGACATGGGCGTCGAAGCCCTTGCGGCCGTTGTGGTCGGAAAGCTCGCTGATGAAGTCCAGCGCCTCGGCCCGTTTCGCCGCCTCGATCAGCATCTCGTCGGTTGCGTCTGGCCGGCCGTAGAGGATGTTCTCGCGCACCGAGCGATGCAGCAGCGAGGTGTCCTGCGTCACCATGCCGATCTGCGCGCGCAGCGAGTCCTGCGTCACCACCGCGATCTCCTGGCCGTCGACGAGGATCCTGCCGCCTTCCAGGTCGTAGAAGCGCAGCAAGAGATTGACCAGCGTCGACTTGCCGGCGCCGGAGCGGCCGACAATACCGACCTTCTCGCCGGGTTTCACGGTAAGCGACAGGTTCTCGATGACGCCCTTCTGCTTGCCGTAGTGGAAGCGGATGTCCTCGAAGCGGATCTCACCATGCGCGACGGCGATGTCCTTCGCGCCTGGCCTGTCCTCGACCAGACGCGGCAGCGAGATCGACTGGATGCCGTCGTGCACCGTGCCGATGTTCTCGAACAGCCCGGACATCTCCCACATGATCCACTGCGACATGCCCCACATGCGCAGCACCAGGCCGATGACCACCGCGACGGCGCCGATCGTTACCGCCTGGCCCAGCCACAGCCAAAGCGAGATCGCAGTCACCGAGAACAGCAGCAGCGAATTCAGGATGTAGAGCAGGCCGTAAAGCACGGTCACCAGCCGCATCGAGCGGTAGACCGTGTCGAGGAAGCCGGCCATGCCTTCCCTGGCGAAGGTGGCTTCGCGGCGCGCGTGCGAAAACAGCTTCACCGTCTGGATGTTGGTGTAACTATCGACGACGCGGCCGGTCATGGTCGAGCGCGCATTGGCCTGCTCCTCGCCGACCTTGCCGAGCCGCGGAATGAAAAAACGCAACAGCCCGATATAGCCGACCAGCCAGACGGCGAGCGGCGCGGCCAGCCGCAAGTCGGCCGAGCCGACGATGAACAGCATGCCGAGGAAATAGACGATGACGTAATTGAGAACCTCGATCAGCTTGATGACGCAGTCGCGCACGGCGAGCGCCGTCTGCATCAGCTTGGTGGCGATGCGGCCGGCGAACTCGTCCTGGTAGAAAGCCATCGACTGCTTCAAGAGATAGCGGTGCACCTGCCAGCGGATGCGCATTGGATAGTTGCCCATCAGCGTCTGCTGGTTGAGCAGCGAATGCAGCCAGACCGTGCCCGGCAGCGCGAACAGCACGACGAAAGCCATGCCGGCGAGCTTCCAGCTCTCGGTCTGCAGGAAAGTTTCGCGGTTCTGCGCCGACAGCCAGTCGACGATGCGGCCCATGAAGCCGAACATCCACACTTCGGCGATGGCGATCGACGTCATCAGGATCGCGTCTGGGATGATGTAGGGCAAGGCGCCGCGCGTATAATGCAAGCAGAACGCGATCAGCGTCTTCGGCGGCTCGACCGGCTCCTCGGCAGGGAACGGATCGAGCCTGTTTTCAAACCAGCGGAACATTCCAGGCACTCGACTGTCTCTGCGCTCACGCGGCGCGGGATTGATGGGCAAGGTTTTTCGGCCGCGCGGCGCCGCGGGCCGGCGATACGGATGGTTCCGTATCGCCGGCCCTGCTTCGCGCAATATAGGGTGTCGCGGGCTTTTCGCCGACAGGCTCGTTCGATGAGCCCGACGGCCCCGAACTTCCCGATGAAAAGCTCGAGTCTGCCCGGGCCTTGTCGCCCGGCCGGATCAAGCGGATGATCCGGCGCACCAGCGTGGGCCGGCTGTGGTCGGGCACCGCGCGCGAGAAATCGACGTCCGGCAGCATGCCGCGATGCGGCCTGCGCCGTTCCTCGGCATGCACCGCCGACGAATAGGTCTCGCCGATCAGCAGGGCCCAGGTCGCCGCCTTGCGCTCGTGCAGGCTTCTTGACCCCGGTATCTTATAGGGATCGAACATCGGTCCGTCCTCCATATGCAAATGCGTTAAAAAGGGTGATGCGGCTTCGACCACGGGCATTCGGCCGAAGGCGCGGATCGAATCGGTCGGGACGTGACGGCAAGCGTCGGTTGGGACACGACAAGTGTCGGTCCCGACACTTTCAGGTGGGGCGCGACGCCCTTTTGGCAGTTTGAAAAACATCGCAAGATTCCTTCGAAGGCCGAAAACTGGGTTCGGCGGGAATCGGTGCGATGAAGACTTAAAGTGTCAGAAGAATCGTCGTACCGAAACCGCCTGTGGGCATACGTGCGCCCCGGAAAGGAGCTGGATGTGCATGGTCATCATGTGGTTCCCCTCCTACGGTTTGGGTTGACGATGATGGGCATATACTCGACTTCGCAGAAAATGGCCACCCGCCAGTCCAGAAATCGCCGAAAGCCGGAGATGCCTGTGGCCGATCTGCCACTTATTAGCAGGATGCGGAAATGAACGATCGTCTCCGCATCGCGCTCTACCAGCCGGATATCGCCGGCAACACCGGGACAATCCTGCGCTTCGCCGCCTGCCTCGACCTTGCCGTCGATATCGTCGAACCGGCCGGCTTCCCGCTCGCGGACCGGACGCTGAAACGGGCCGGCATGGATTATCTCGAAATGGCGGCTCTGACCCGTCATGCCGACTGGCACGCCTTCGAGCAGTGGCGAAAGGCGCATGCGCGCCGCCTGGTTCTGCTCACCACCAGGGCCGCGGCCGCCTACACCGACTTTGCTTTCACCGCCGGGGACATTCTCCTGTTCGGCCGCGAATCCGCCGGCGTGCCGGATCAGGTCCACCAGGCGGCGGACGCGCGACTGACCATTCCGATGCGGCCGGGCGCGCGCAGCATCAATGTGGCGCTGTCGGTCGCCATGGTCGCCGGCGAAGCGCTCCGCCAGCTCGGTTAGTATCCGTGGCCCGCCATCCTTGCCGCCGCCGACGATGGCGGTTTCTCCCGTCATTCTCACCCAGGCGCACATCGCCTTCTCCTGCATTTGCCCTATCGACGGTTCTTCGCTACAAGCTCAACTTAACTTGAGGTCAAGCGGAAACTTCGAATGGCTACGGTGAAGGAATTGACGGTCGGCCAAGTGGCGGCGCGCAGCGGCGTGGCGGTATCGGCGCTGCATTTCTACGAAGCGCGCGGGCTGATCCGCAGCCACCGCACGTCAGGCAACCAGCGGCGCTACGGCCGCGACGTGCTGCGGCGCGTGGCGATCATCCGCGTCGCCCAGGAGGTCGGCATCTCGCTCGCCGACATCGCCGCCGCGTTCCAATCCCTGCCCGAGGGCCGGACCCCGACCCGCGAGGATTGGAATCTGCTTTCAACGGCTTGGCGCGATGGGCTCGATCATAAGATCAGCCAGTTGAAGAAGCTGCGAGACGGCCTGACCGATTGCATCGGCTGCGGTTGCATGTCGATCGACAAATGCCCGCTGAGGAACAAGGAAGACCGATTGAGCTCCCAAGGGGCGGGAGCGAGGCGGTTGTTGGTCGAGCGCTGACCAGAGCTTAGATGCTTGATTCTCAAAGGCCGACAGGTATCTTGCCAATCCTGCGAGCCGTCGAGATCGTCCCCAAAATAGTCATTGCCGGACAAGACCTTCGCTTGCAGGAGAATGCCCTAGACCTCAATCTTCTCCGCAACCCCGTGGATCGCAGCGGCATGAGTTGGAACGCCATCGCGTCCTTCGGTCCGAAGGCCCTGCACGGCCTGAATCTCGCCGCGCAGGATTTTGCCTCGCGCCGGCGCCCTGCTCCGGCCGGTCTCGCCGAAGCTTCGACGCATGATCTCTACCTCGCTCCCCATTGCGACGACATCTGCTTTTCGCTCGGGGCCTTCGCACTCAAGCGGCGAAAGGGCGTTCTGCTCACATTGTTCTCGAAATCGGGCTATGTGGCCCGCCCGCAGACGATCGCAGCGCTTGGCGATGAGCGCATCGCCGTGATCTCCAGCCTGCGCCAGCGCGAAGACCTCGCCTTTGCAGAGCAGGCTGGCCTGCGCCCTTGTTTCGGCGGGCTCGACGAGGCGCTGCTGCGCGGGCACGATCCGTTCGAAACCGCCAAGGCCCAGGACGACGCACGGCAGCTCGACGGCGCCGTCATCGCGGCGATCTTCGCCGCGGCAGCGGAACAGCCCAAGGACCGGCAGCCCTGGCTCTTCTGTCCGATGGCCATCGGCGGGCATATCGACCACATGGTGGTCCTCAAAGTCGTGTTGCGGCACTACAACGCCCTGCGGGCTCGCTGGCGCATCGCCTTCTACGAAGATCTGCACTATGCCTCCGCCTGGCAGGCGCGGGCGACCGGGCTTGCGAGGTTCCGTCACCTTGCCGTGGAGTTGAAGCCGCAGCGCTCGCTCTGGCCCATCGGCGCGGCGGCCGACAAACTGGCGCTCGTTGCGCTGTATCCGAGCCAGTTCGTCGAGCCGCCGGCCTCGATAAAGCCGTTCACTCCGGCGCAGCGCATCCCGGCCCCGGCGCATGAGGCGCTGTGGAGCGCCGAACAGACGTGACGCGCTCCAACTCCTCCTTGCCGCCGCTGCACCTTGCGTGGACGGCGCTGGCCAAAAGCTGGTCGGACACTAAAGACAAATGGCGCCGGCTGATGGCTCGCCTTCAGCTGAGGCCTCGCGCCGCCGTATCTCGAGAGCTGTTTTCCGCCCTGGCGCGGTCGCCGCGCGATGATGCGGACCTGCGGCCGCACTTGCTCGTCCTGGTGCCCTGGCTGCCGATCGGCGGCGCCGAAGTGCTGCTTGCCAATATCCTGGACAGCCTCAAGGCCGAATGGCGCCTCAGCATCGTCACCACCGAGCGCGGCGACCAGGCGTTGGCGCCGGCATTCGCGGCAATCACCCCCGAAATCTACCATTTGCCGAATCTGCTCAGTCGGCGGCATTGGTTCGACTTCGTCGCCGCGCTTATGGCCTCACGCGATTCCCGGGCGATCCTGTCGAGCGGATCGCGCTTCCTCTATGCCAATCTGGAGCGGATCAAGACACGCTTTCCGGCGATCCTGAGCTACGACATTGTGCACAATGATGCGCCGAAGGGGCATCTGGCGTCGGCGCTCCGTGCCAGGCTTCACATTGATCGTCTCATCGCGGTGAACGAAAGTATCGGGCGCTCGCTTACGCGTGGCGGCGCCGGTTCCGGGACGGTGGCTGTCATCCCCAACGGCGTAGATTACCAAGGCGTTTTCAATCCGCAAAGAGTTGACCACCACGCAGCCCGCGGACGCTTCGACATCGAGGATGGCGCTTTCGTCATCGGCTTCGTCGGACGGATGAGCGAGGAAAAGCGTCCGCTCGCCTTTCTGGCAGTGGCCGCGCCTATCCTCGCCGCCCATTCCCATGTCCGCCTGCTGGTGCTGGGCGACGGTCGAATGACCAAAGCGTTTCGCGCTGCTGCCCGTACCGCCGGCATCGCCGACCGCCTCCATCATTTGCCTCGCCTCGATCGGGCGGCGATGCCACAGTTTTACGCCGCCTGCAGCATCATGGTGCTGCCGTCGCGCATCGAAGGCACGCCGCTGACGATGCTTGAGGCGCTGGCAATGGGTTGCCCGGTGGCCGCCACCGATGTCGGCGACACGGCGCTCATCATCCGCGAAGGCATCAACGGCTTCATCGCTCCGGTCTCAATCCCGGAAGCGCTGACGCAGCGCGTTGCCGGGCTGGTCGGCGACGAGGCGGCCCTGGAGCGGATGCGCGCGGCCGCGCGGCAGTCGATCATCGACACCGGACGTTCGGCCGATGCGATGCTGGCCGCCTACAGGGCGTTGCTGCGGCCAACCCGGGAAGTTCCCGGGCAGCATCGAAGGTAGCTACGATCGCAGCGCCTCAATCCGCCGCCGGCAGCCGCCGCATGGTGAACTCGATGACATCGCCTGGACGTTCGAACCAGCTTTCGATCTCGGTCCAGTAGGCCTGTTTCGGGAAACGCTCGAACCACTCCTTCGCCTTGAGGCGCGCATCGGGCCGCGGCAGCACGAAGGTCTCGCGCAGGAATCCATCACGCGGCTGGTTTATGCGCTCGGCCCGCGAGCGTTCCAGCCTCTTCTTCAAGCCATCCAGCGGCGGTCTCGCCGGGGTGCGCACGAAGGAACTCCTTTGCACCTGGGTCAGACAGGACTTGACCCTTGTCCCCAAGAGATTAGGGATCGCGCGCAGAAAAAACGAGTCATTTGTCAGGCAGGCGTGCCTATGGCTGGAGACCGAATTGGAAAGACCTGACCTTCCCGTGGGCCTGCCGGCCGACATCGAGCAGAAGAAGATGAAGGCCCGCCTCTGGTTCGAGGCTTTGCGCGAACGCATCTGCGCCACCTTCGAGCAGATCGAGCAGGAACCGACCGGACCGCAAGCGTCATGGTCGCCCGGCCGTTTCGAAAAGACCCCCTGGGAGCGCGACGAAGGCCGCGGTGGCGGCGGCACCATGTCGATGATGCGCGGCCGCGTCTTCGAGAAGGTCGGCGTGCACACCTCGACCGTCCATGGTGAATTCTCGCCTGAGTTCAGGAAGCAGATTCCCGGCGCCGAGGAGAACCCGCGCTTCTGGGCAAGCGGCATCTCGCTGATTGCCCACCCCTGGAATCCCAATGTGCCGGCCGTGCATATGAATACGCGCATGGTGGTCACCACGCGCCAGTGGTTCGGTGGCGGCGCCGATCTGACGCCGGTGCTCGACCGTCGCCGCAACCAGGACGATCCGGACACGATTGCCTTCCATCGCGCCATGCAGTTCGCCTGCGAGAAGAACGCCGCGGTGGCCGACTATCCGAAATTCAAAGCCTGGTGCGACGAGTATTTCTTCCTGCCGCACCGCAATGAGCCGCGCGGCGTCGGCGGCATCTTCTTCGACTGGCTGCATTCGGAGGAGGACAAGGGCGGCTGGAACGCCGATCTCAATTTCGTCCAGGATGTCGGACGCGCTTTCCTCGTCGTCTATGCCCATCTGGTGCGCGGCAACTTCAACCAGAACTGGACCGATGGCGAGCGCGACGAGCAACTCATCCGGCGCGGCCGCTACGTCGAATTCAACTTGCTTCACGATCGCGGCACCATCTTCGGCCTGAAGACCGGCGGCAATGTCGCCTCGATCCTCTCCAGCCTGCCGCCAGAGGTAAAATGGCCGTAACAATCCGGTGAGCGCGGGCATCGCCGCATTGCTGTCCCATTCGCAGAATCTTGGCGGGCATTGTGGCAGGGATGATATCTTTTTCGTCTAATATCCTTTTGAAAAAATTGATGTATTTAACGTTTCCGGGTCGGGAAGCGCCGGCGGCAGAAGTGGAGATTGCGGTCTCCCGCGGGCCGTAACCCGACGCGACTTGACGGCCCTGATCAAGAGGGTGCCTGCCGAACGGGGCACCCGCATCCAGGAGAGCATGCTATGCGCAAGCTGATCGTGACGGCAGCAGCCGCTGCCTTTCTCGCCTCCGGTGGCGCCGCGTTCGCGGCGGTCAAGCACACCACCGGCACCGTGAAGAGCTTTGATGGAACGGCCAAGAGCCTTGTTCTGGACAACGGATCGACTTTCACGCTGTCCAAGGCCTTCAAAGATCCCGGCATTCAGGCCGGCGAGAAGGTCCGCGTGTCCTGGGACATCAGCGGCAAGAACAAAATCGCCGAGGCCGTTAAGATCATGAAGTAGCGGCGCTGAGCATGACGCCGAAAGTGTGAAGCGGTTTTCGGACAACATCGTGCTCTATCTCTTTGATTTGGAGCCGGATTCAGATTTCAGGTCGACTTGATCTGAAATCGCCCGGCTCTAGGCAGGCTCAGGCAACGCGAAAGGCGGAGCATCCTTGCTCCGCCTTTCGGTTTCATGGGTTTTGCCGCGCCGACCGCCCGTGGCTGCTCTTCATGCAACCGAAAACGGCGGCATGTGTTATTGATATCCATCCGAGCAATTCCGCGAAAACGCGCCCCTGCTTCCGACGGATTGCGTAAAAACAATGGCTGGAGCGGCCGGGCTGGGCAGCTCCAAAGCGAGGAAAGGAAAACCCATGAAGGAGTTTCAATGCGGATCGCTGGTTCCCGGCTGTGACTGGCACACGCGCGCCGACGAGGAAGCCGAGGTCATGCGCCGTGCCGTCGAGCATATGCGCGAGACGCATGGTGAGACTATCATCCGCGAGACGATGATCGAGGCGATCCGTTCGCGCATCCAGAAGGTCCGAGACGCGGCCTGACCGGGCCAGGTTGCGGACTTCGAACGTCGCAAGCCGACAGACAAAATAGTGGACGACGCTTCTGGCGCATCCCGTGCCCTGGTCGGCGATCCTTCGATCGCTGGCCAGGGCATTGTTTATGCACAATTCAGGCAAATTCTTATATTCGTAACAGCTTAGATAACCTCCCGGTAACGGTGTGCGTGCGATTGTCCGGCACATAATCCGGCCAGAGGCGGCTGCCCGAGGAGCCCTTCGCCATCAAGGCGCTGTCCGGAATGGTGGGGCGAGGTGCTTCGCGCATGCGCGAGCGGTTCAAGGTCCGGGGCGGTCTCTGCGTGGCGGCACTCCAGTTGTGCGCGTTCCTCTGCGCGCCGGCGGCAACCGCCCAGGAATGGACCACCTCGCTCGTCGATATCCATCAGGGCTCTCCGCTCAGCGACCGCGCCAGGGGCCTCGGCAACGGCGGCTATGAGTTGCAGAGCGGAAGCTGGGTGTCGTTCAACCGATGGTATCATGCGAGCTGGGTCGATATGCATGTCGACCTTCTCACCCAGATCACACCCGAGACGGGCATTCTTTGGGGACTCGGTACTGGGGAACAAGGCGAGAAATACAGCATCGCGCCTAGTCTCAAACTTGGCTTTCTCACCCAGGCCCATCTGAACCCGAACAGCAGCCTATCGCTGTCGGTTGCCTCGATCATCGGTGGCAGCCTGACCGAAAAGCCATGCGTGGCCGACTACGGTGACCTGGGAACCTACAGCGTCAATTGCCGGCTGGCGGCGGGCGAGACGGCGCCCGAGGAAACGTTGAAGTATCTGGTTAACGCCAGGCCGGAGACCATGCATCTCTGGCTGAACTACCGTCTCACTTTCTGATCGGAGGGGCTGCTAATGAAATTCATCTCGTCCCGAAGCTCGCCATCGTCCGTCCGGGCTCTTGTTTGACTGGAGTATGAACATGTCGGTTAATTCCTTGAAGTTCGGCCTAGCTGCTGCCTTGGCCATCCTTTCGGCGCCGATTGTATCGGCGCAGGAGGCTCTCAGCCCCGACGAGATGGCTGCCCTCTGCCATGGCGGCGGGTCAATCTGCGTGAGCGCAACGACCCCGGTCGCACGGACCACGCAAGCCGTGCAGAGCTGGATGAGCCTCGATGTCGGCGCCGCCTGGGCAGCCGGCTACAAGGGCAAAGGCGTCACCATCACCATCGTCGACGATTTCAGCAGCACATCGCGCTTCTCCGGCAATTTCGGCATCGGCGTGCAGACGCAACGGCACGGTGAATGGACGCGCGAGGAAGCAAGCATGATTGCTCCCTCGGCGACCATCCGCTCCAAGGATTTCTCGACGGGTTCGGCCGTCCCACTGGCCGCCGGTCGCAACGTGCTCAACCTCAGCTACGGCATGTACACCACCGCGGGCTACAGCGTGAACCAGATCGGCTGGGCTCCGGAAGAGGCGTCGATCATCTCTTATGCGACCAGGGGATCGGCCGTCGTCTCGAAGGCGGCCGGCAACGACGCCGTCGCCGTCGGCGGGGTCACGGGCGGCCAGCAAGACTATCTCGACCTCGCTCTGATCGGCAAGTCGACAGCGATCTTCGTCGGCGCGCTGTCGACGAACGGCACTACGGCTAACAAGGCTCAGCTCGCCTGGTATTCCGATTACGCCGGCTCCAACCCGCTGGTGCAGAGCCACTTCCTGGTGGTCGGCGTCGAAGGCGACAAGACCGGTCTTTACGGAACCTCATTCGCCGCGCCGATCATCTCTGGCTACGCCGCGATTATCGGCAGCAAGTTCACCAAGGCGACGCCGGTGCAGATCACCAACGACCTGTTCAACACGGCCCGCACCGACACGCTGGCCAATTACGACCCGTCCATCTACGGCAAGGGCGAGGCGAGCCTTTCTCGGGCGCTGGCTCCCGTTGCGATCAAATAACGCGACACTCCGTCGGCCAACCCGGCCAGTTCCCCTAGCTTTCCAGTGCCTGCGCGGCGCGTTCTATGAGCGCGCCGCGTTCCAACGTGAATCCCGACCCGACCCACTCCTTTTCGAGGTTCTTCAGCGTGGCGCCGAGCTTCGGCCCCGGCGGCGCGCCAAGTCCGGTCAGGTCGGCGCCTTTGATCGGAAACACCGGCTTTTCCCATTTCAGGGTGAAATTGAGCAGGCGGGAAAAGCCGCCGGCTTCCATCATCGCCTGATTGTCCTCCACGGCACGCGTCCGCGCGGCGGCGAGCGCCAGCCTGATGCGATCGAGATAGCCGTCGCGATCGCCGTAATAGAGTTTTTTGGCCAGTTCGGTCTCGGTTGCCTTCGCATCCGGGGCGACGGTCAGCGCCCAATGCCGTAGCCGATCGGCCTCTCCGTTCGAAAGTCGCAGCCGCTTGCCAAGCGTCTTCAAGCGCACGGCATCGGGGGGGACGATCGCCTCCAGTCTCAGCATCGGATCGGCGGTCCAGCCGAGATCCGTTCCAGTCCTGACCAGGCCGTGGACGGCGTCGATGCCCCACTTCTCGCTTTCCGGAAGTGCTGCGGACAGCACGCCTGCCTGGCGCATCCACAGCAGGGCGCGGGAAGGGTCCGGGGCAGACAAGAGCTTCTTGAGTTCGGACCAGACGCGTTCGGCCGAAAGCTGGGCAAGCCCGTCCTTCAGCCTGGCGCAGGCCTTTAGCCCTTCCGCGTCCGGCCGGCCGTCGCCATACCAGGCAAAGAAGCGGAAAAAGCGCAGGATGCGCAGATAATCCTCTCGGATGCGCGCTTCCGCGTCGCCGATGAAACGCAGCCGCCGCGCCTCGATATCGGCGATGCCGCCGACAAGATCGACGACCGTCCCGTCGGCTTCGGCATAGAGCGCGTTGATGGTGAAGTCGCGCCGCTCGGCGTCAAGCTTCCAGTCGCGCCCGAAGGTCACTTTCGCCCGCCTGCCGTCGGTCTCGATGTCGGCACGCAGCGTGGTGACTTCATAGGGCTTGCCACCCGTAATCACGGTGATGGTGCCGTGCTCGATGCCAGTCGGCGCCGTCTTGAAGCCGGCCGCCCCGGCGCGTCGGAGGGTCTCTTTCGGCAAGGTGGTCGTGGCGATGTCGATGTCGGCGACCGGCTGTCCGAGCAGCGTGTTGCGCACCGCGCCGCCGGCGACACGCGCTTCCTCGCCGCCCTGCTTCAGCACGGCCAGCAATTGCTGCAGGTGCTTGTCGCCCAGCCAATCGGCCCGGCCCGAGAGAGACACCTCGGCGCTCACGCATAGAGCCTTTCATAGAGGGTGCGAACGATGCCGGCGGTGACGCCCCAGATGCGCTGGCCACCATAGGGCATATCGTAGAAGAACCATTCGAGGTCGTTCCAGAAACGGCTGTCGCGCGTATGGTTGGCCGGATCCATCAGGAAACTCAGGGGCACCTCGAAGGCCGCATCGACCTCATCGGCGTTGAGCGTCAGCGAGAAGCCCGGCCGGACAATGGCAAGCACCGGCACGATGCGGTAGCCGCTGCCCGACACATAATCCGGCATGCGGCCAATGATCTCGATGTGGTCGCGATCGAGGCCGATCTCCTCGAAGGTCTCGCGCAAGGCGGCGGCTTCAGGGCCAGGATCGGTCGCATCGATGGTGCCGCCCGGGAAAGCCACCTGGCCGGAATGGCTGCGCAGCTTCTCGGCGCGCTTGGTGAGCAGCACCGTGGCGCCCTCGGCATGGTCGACCACCGGGATCAGCACCGCCGCGTCGCGCAGCGGCTTGACGTGCTTGAGCCTTGGGTGGCCGGGATTGAAGCGATGGTCGCCGAAATCGTCGCCGGGGGCGATTTCGGCCTGCGCCGCGACGCGGGCGCGAAAATCAGCGATCGAAAACGGCGCCGGCGTCACCTGGTCCATCACGCGCTCAGCCGTTTCAGTTTCTCGGCCGGCATAATCGGATAGACCTCGCCGCCCGAGCGGATGGCGAACATCGCCTTGCCGCCGATGTCGATCTCCTCGCCATGCTCGACCAGTTCATACATCACCGGCCGCGCCACCAACGCCTCCAGCCGTCCGCGCACCAGGACATACGGCTTCAGCCCGCCGGTTTCGTCTTCGTCGACGAAGCGCAACGGATGGCCGGGTCCGGCGGCGACGACATCGCCGACATTAGTGCGGAAGGTGACGACCTGGTCGTCGCCGCTTCCGGACACGTTCATTTCGACGGCGATGAAGGGCGCGTCGACGACGCGGATCCCGACCCGCTCGACCGGCGTCACAAGATAGGTCTTTCCGTCCGCATCCTTGCGCAGCACGCTGGAAAAAAGCTGTACCAGCGGCATGCGCCCGATCGGCGTGCCGAGATAGAACCAGGTGCCGTCGGCCTTGATCTCCATGTCGAGGTCGCCGCAGAAGTCGGGGTTCCAGCGCTCGACCGGCGCCGGCCCCTTGCCGGCCCGCGCGGCCCGCGAGATCAGCGCTTCCAGGCCGCGCGCCTCGGTGGCGCCGGTCAGGCTCTGTTCGCTCGGGCTTTGCTCACGATATTCGCTGCGTTCGGCCATGGTCACGAAATAGTCACTGTTGTCCCGATTGTCAGCCTTGTCGGCGCAAGTCTGTGATTTAAGTTCGAATGCAGGCGGCAGGCGAAGCCGAATCGCGGCATCCTGCGACATTGAGAATGCAGGCCGGTATTTCCAACCACAAGGATCGAACGGCATGAGCGTGATGATCAAGGAAAGCCCGATCAGCGAAAAAGCGATGATCGAGGAAGCCGAAAAGGCGCTTGCCGACATCTCCAGGGTCCGCGACGCGGTCGGCCGGGTGATCTTCGGCCAGGAAGCGGTCGTCGAGCGCACGCTCGTGGCGCTGCTGGCGGGCGGCCATGCGCTGCTGGTCGGCGTGCCGGGCCTTGCCAAGACCAAGCTGGTCGAGACGCTGGGCATCGTGCTCGGCCTTGATTCGCGCCGCGTCCAGTTCACTCCTGATCTCATGCCGTCAGATATCCTTGGCTCGGAAGTGATGGAGCAGGACGAGTTCGGCAAGCGTTCCTTCCGCTTCATTTCCGGTCCGATCTTCACGCAATTGCTGATGGCCGACGAGATCAACCGCGCCTCGCCGCGCACGCAATCGGCGCTGTTGCAGGCGATGCAGGAATATCACGTGACCATCGCCGGTGTTCGCCACGACCTGCCCTCGCCTTTCCATGTGCTGGCGACGCAGAACCCGCTGGAGCAGGAAGGCACCTATCCCCTCCCCGAGGCTCAGCTCGACCGTTTCCTGATGCAGGTCGACATCCTTTACCCGGAAATCGAGGCCGAGCGCCGCATCCTGCTTGAAACCACCGGCGTCGACGAGGCCAGGGCCGATAACATGCTGCAGCCGGCCAGATTGAGGGAAATCCAGACGCTGATCCGCCGCATGCCGGTGCCGGAAAGCGTCGTCGAGGCCATCCTCAAGCTGGTGCGATCGGCCAGGCCGGGCCAGGGCAATGCCGAGACCGACAAGCATGTCGCCTGGGGGCCGGGCCCGCGCGCCAGCCAGGCGTTGACCCTGTGCGCTCGCGCGCGCGCCCTATATGATGGCAGGTTGGCGCCCTCGGTCGACGATGTTCGCGCCTTGGCCGAACCGGTGCTGCAGCATCGCATGGCGCTGACTTTCGCCGCCCGCGCCGAAGGCACTTCGGTGCGTGACGTGGTGGCGAAACTGGCAAAAGGCATCTGATGGGTCGAATAGGCGAGGTCCAGGCACCGGTTGCGACGCGCGACGCGCTCGCCCGTGGCCGATTGCGGGCTTCACTGGTGCCGGACCTGCTGGTCGAGGCGCGCCGCATCGTCAACACGGTGATCGCGGGCTGGCACGGCCGCCGCAAGCGCGGCATCGGCGAGAATTTCTGGCAGTTCCGGCCCTATGTCGAAGGCGATTCCTCGCGCATCGATTGGCGCCGCTCGGCTAGGGACGACCATATCTATGTACGCGACCGCGAATGGGAAGCCGCGCACACCGTCTGGCTCTGGGCCGATCCATCGCCTTCCATGCTCTACAAATCGGCGGGCGCCGCCGTTTCCAAGGAATCGCGCGCGCTGGTGCTGTCGCTCGCCTTGGCGGAGCTTTTGTCGCGCAGCGGCGAGCGCATCGCCTGGCCGGGCCTGGCCGACCCGTTTACGGCCCGCAACGGCGCCGAGCGCATCGCCGCCCAGCTCAGCCATGCCGCCGCGTTGCCGGCCAAGCCCGACCTGTCTGCCATTCGACGCTTCTGCGACATCGTGCTCGTCAGCGACTTCCTCGATCCGGTCGAGGAAACCACGGCCTGGCTCGACGTGCTCGCCCGCCACGGCGTGCGCGCCCATCTGATCGAGGTGGCCGACCCGGCCGAGGAAACCTTCCCCTATGCCGGCCGCACCGAGTTCACCGATCCGGAGACCGGCGACAAGCTGACCGCCGGGCGCGCCGAGACGCTGGCCGAGGAATATCGCCTGCTTTACCGCGCCCGCCGCGAGGAACTGGCCGCCTGGTGCAAGCGTCTCGGCTGGAGCTACACCGTCAACCACACCGACCGTCTCGCCTCCGAGGCGCTGGTGGGCGTCCACTTGGCGATGACCGCCGACGGCACCAATCTTGGAAAGGCGGTCGCATGAGCTGGCTGCCGCTTTCCTTCGGAGCACCCGTGGTGCTGTGGGGCCTTCTGGCGCTGCCGGTGATCTGGTGGCTGCTGCGGCTCACCCCGCCCAGACCGCAAACGGAGGTTTTCCCGCCGCTCAGAATCCTCGCCCGGGTCCTTAGGCGCGAAGAAACCCCGCAGCAAAGCCCCTGGTGGCTGACCTTGCTTCGGTTGCTGATGGCGGCGCTAGTCGTGATGGCGCTGGCCGAGCCGGTCTTCAATCCGCGCGAGAAACTGCCGGCGGAAGGTGCCGCCTTGGCGCTTGTCATCGACAATGGCTGGGCGAGTGCCGCCGACTGGAGCAAGCGCGTCGCCACCGCCGAGCGGCTGATCGCCGATGCCGGCTCCAACGGCGTGCCAGTGGTGATCGCCTTCACCGCCGAGAAGTCCAATGCCGAGATCGGTCCTTTCGATGCTTCGGCCGCGCTCGATCACCTGCGCGCCGCCAAGCCGCGGCCGGTCCCCACGGATCGTCCAGCCGTCTACGCCCGCGTCGCCGCCGCCTTGGAGCGCCTGCCGGGCGCAAGCGTCGCGGTGCTGGCCGATGGGCTTGCCGCCAAAGGCGACGACGCCGCTTTCAAGACGCTGCTCGAAAAGAACGCGACGCGGCTGGTCTGGGCCACATCCGACCGGCCTTCGGTGACCGGCCTGATCGGCGCCGACAACCAGGTCGACGGCTTCGCGCTGACCGCCATTCGCGCGCCGGGCGATCCGGCGCCGGCGCAGGTCACCGCGGGCGCCTTCGACGACAAGGGCCGCCGCATCGCCGATGCGACGCTGACCTTCGCGCCGGGCGAAGCCACCGCCACGGCCACGATGGCGGTCCCGTTCGAGCTGCGCAACGACTTCGCCTCGATCGCGCTCGACGGCGAGCATCAGGCCGGCGCCGTGCGCGTGCTCGACGAGAGCTCGAAACGGCGGCGCGTCGGCCTTCTGTCGCAGGCCGAGGCCGACCAGGCGCAGCCGCTTCTGTCGCCGCTCTATTACATCCGCCGCGCCCTGCAGCCCTTTGCCGATCTGGTCGAGCCGTCGAGCGCCGACCTCGCCGACGCCATCCCGCAGCTTCTCGACCAGAAGCCGGCGATGATCGTCATGGCCGATGTCGGCACCATCCCGCAGCAGGTCAAGCAGCGGCTGGTCGACTGGGTCGACAAGGGCGGCACGCTGGTGCGTTTTGCCGGCCCGCGCCTTGCCGCCGCCGGCAATGACGATGACCTCCTGCCCGTCAGGCTGCGCAGCGGCGAACGCGCGCTGGGCGGTGCGCTGTCATGGACGACGCCGCAGGCGGTCACCGAATTCCCGAAGAATGGTCCGTTCGCCGATCTTTCCCCGCCCTCCGAGGTGACGGTGAGCCGGCAGGTTCTGGCCGAGCCGACGCCCGACATCGTCGAGCGCACCTGGGCCACGCTTGCCGACGGCACGCCGCTGGTGACGGGCATGAAGAAGGACAAGGGCACGCTGGTGCTCTTCCATGTCACGCCCGAGGCGACATGGTCGAACCTGCCGATCTCCGGCAGCTTCGTCGAGATGCTGAGGCGCGTCGTGCAATTGTCGCGCAACCAGGGCGCCGCGATCGCCAATGCCGAAGCCACCGCCGCGTCGCTCGCGCCCTACCGGATGATCGGCGCCGACGGCATGCTGACGCCGCCTTCGCCCGATGCGCGGCCGCTGGTGCCCGGCTCCGGCCCGCTGCCGGTGACGCTGGAAAACCCGCCCGGTCTTTACGGTTCGGAGACCGGCGTCTTCGCGCATAATCTTCTCAACGCTTCGAGCACGTTCGCGCCGCTGGCGCGCCCGCAGGTTTCGCTGCCGGTCACAGCCATTCCCTACGCCTTCGACGAATCGGAGAACCTTAAGGGTCCGCTGGTCGCCATCGCGCTGCTGTTGATGGTGCTCGACACCCTAGCCGTGTTCTGGATGGGCGGCCTGCTGACGCGCCGGCCGCGGCGTAACGCGGCGGCGGCCGCCGCAGCCGTTCTGGTCGTGCTGGGCGGTCTCGTCGGACATGCCGATCTTGCCCGCGCCGACGATTCGAAGCCCGGCGACGCGCAGGCGATCGAGGATATTTCGAAGACCCGCATGGCCTATGTGATCACCGGAGAGCCCGGCGTCGATTCGATCAGCCGCGCCGGCCTCGAAGGCCTGACGCGTTTCCTGATCGAGAAGACCGCGCTCGAGCCCGGCCCCCCGGCCGGCGTCGACATCGCCAAGGATGAGTTATCCTTCTTCCCCCTGATTTATTGGCCGATCGATGCATCGGCGCCTATGCCCAGCCAGGCGGCGATCGCCCGCATCGACGCCTACATGCAGCAGGGCGGCACGGTGCTCTTCGACACACGCGACCAGTTTTCAAACGGCATCGGCGCCGGCTCGGCAAGCCCGGCGACCGAGCGGCTGCGCGACATCCTCGGCAATCTCAACGTGCCGCCGCTGGAGCCCGTGCCGTCTGACCATGTGCTGACCAAATCCTTCTTCATCCTTCCGGAGTTCCCCGGCCGCTTCAACGGCAGCCCGCTATGGGTCGAGGCCTCGCTCGACGCCAGCAACACCGAGAACCGCCCCGTGCGCACCGGCGACGGCGTCTCGCCGATCATGATCACCGCCAATGATTTCGCCGGCGCCTGGGCGGTCGACGAGAACGGCGATCCGATGCTGCCGACCGTGCCGCCGGACCCGATGCAGCGCGTCTATGCGCTGCGCGCCGGCGTCAACATCATGATGTACATGCTGACCGGCAACTACAAATCCGACCAGGTGCATGTGCCCGTGCTGCTCGAACGGCTGGGGCAATAGGTCATGAACTGGTCGATCTCTTTCGAACCGCTCGTCTCCTGGCCGCTCTTCGGCCTGCTCTTCGTGCCGTTGCTGCTGCTGGCGCTGGTCGGCCTGTGGTTCCGCCAGCGCGGCTCGGCGCTGCGCTTCGTCGCACTGCTCGCGCTTGCCGCGGCATTGCTCAACCCTGTCTTCCTCGCCGAGGAGCGCGACGCGCTGAAGAGCGTCGTCGCCCTTGTCGTCGACCGCAGCCAGAGCCAGGAGATCGGCGACCGTACCAAGCAGACCGACGAGGCGCTGGCCGGGTTGCAGCAGCGTCTTGCCCGCTTCAAGCAGTTCGATGTCCGCGTCGTCGAGGCCGGCAAGTCCGAAGCCGCCGACGAGCGCACCGAAACCAGGCTGTTCAGCGCGCTGGAGGGTACCTTCCGCGACGTGCCGCCGTCGCGCATCGGCGGCGCGATCATGATCACCGACGGCGAGGTGCATGATGCGCCTGCCGGAACGCCGGAGTTCAACGCGCCGCTGCATGCGCTGATCACCGGCAACGAGCATGAGAAGGACCGCCGCATCCGCTTCGAGAACGCGCCGCGCTTCGGCCTCGTCGGCAAGCCGCTCGACATGACCTACCGCGTCATTTCGACGGAAGGCAATGGCGCTCCGGTGGATGTGCGCGTCTCGGTCAATGGCGAGCAGGTCTCGGTCGAGCACGCGACCGTCGGCCAGCCGATGAAACTCTCAGTCACCATCCCCAATGCCGGCCGCAACATCGTCCAGCTCGGCATCGACCGCGAGCCGGGCGAACTGACCGACGCCAACAACCGGGCGATTGCGCTGGTCGACGGCATCCGCGAGAACCTGCGCGTGCTCTTGGTTTCCGGCGAGCCGCATGCCGGCGAGCGCACCTGGCGCAACCTTTTGAAGTCGGATGCGTCGGTCGATCTCGTCCACTTCACCATTCTGCGTCCGCCGGAAAAGCAGGACGGCACGCCGATCAACGAGTTGTCGCTGATCGCCTTCCCGACGCGTGAGCTGTTCGTCGAGAAGATCAAGGATTTCGACCTGATCATCTTCGACCGCTACCAGCACCGCGACGTGCTGCCGATCCTCTATTACGACTACATCTCCGAATATGTCGAAAAGGGCGGCGCGCTGCTGATTGCCGCCGGTCCCGAATATGCGGGCGAAAACTCGATCGCGCGCACGCCGTTGAACAGCGCGCTGCCGGCAATGCCGACCGGCGAGGTGGTGGACAAGGCCTTTTATCCGCGACTGACGGATCTCGGCCAGCGTCATCCGGTGACGCGCGGGCTCGATGGCTCGGCGAGCGACCCCCCGCATTGGAGCCGCTGGTTCCGCACCATCGGCGTCAAGAATCCGGAAGGCGAAGTGGTGATGAAGGGCGCCGACGACCGCCCCCTGCTGCTGCTCGACCGCAAGGGCGAAGGCCGTGTCGGCATGCTCTTATCCGACCAGGGCTGGCTGTGGGCGCGCGGCTTCGAAGGCGGCGGCCCGCATGTGCAGCTCTACCGCCGCATCGCCCACTGGCTGATGAAGGAGCCGGAACTGGAAGAGGAACGGCTGACCGCCGACGGCCGCGGCATGATGCTTGAAATCCGCCGTCAGACGATGAGCGACGACCCTGGCCCGGCCCAGGTGATCACGCCCTCGGGCAAAACGGTGACGGTGAAGCTCGAAAAATCCGAGCCTGGTATTTTTACCGGTAGCCTGCAGACCAGTGAGATCGGCCTTTACCAGATCGGCAATGGCGACCTTACCGCGCTTGCCCATGTCGGCCCGATCAACGCGCCGGAATTCTCGGACGTGATCTCAACCGTGGATAGGCTGAAGGCGCCTGCCGAGGCGACCGGCGGCAGCGTGCGGCGGCTGGCTCCGTCATCGACGCTCGGCAATCTCGCCGGCGGCGTCACCTTGCCGTCGATCGTGCCGATCCGCTCTTCGGCGGCCGCTGCGGGCGATGACTGGATCGGTCTGCGCACCACCGACGACAGCGCGCTCAAGGCCGTATCGCGCGTGCCCCTGTTCGGCGGCTTCCTCGGCCTCGGCCTGCTGCTGCTCGCCATCGGCTCGATGTGGTATCGCGAAGGGCGGTAGACGCGGCTCTTCTCCTTCTCCCCTTGTGGGAGAAGGTGGATCGGCGCGATAGCGCCGAGACGGATGAGGGGTGTTCCAGCGGAGTGAGACGTTGGCGTTCCCTGGAACACCCCTCATCCGTCGCCTTCGGCGACACCTTCTCCCACAAGGGGAGAAGGAAAAACCCCTACTCTTCCGGCTCTGTCGTGAACAGCAGCGGATAGCCCTTGGCCTTGCCGGCATCCGTCGCCCGCGTGGCCTTGGTCTCGGCGATGTCGCGCGTAAACACCGCGACGACGCACACGCCGCGCGTATGCGCCGTGATCATCACGCGGTGCGCCTGATCCTCGCTCAGTTTGAATTCGCCTTTGAGCACGGTCACCACGAACTCGCGCGGCGTGAAATCGTCGTTGACCAGAATGACCTTGTAGAGCTTCGGACGCTCGGTCTTCGGCTGCGTCTTGACGCGGGGTTTGATAACGGTTTCGGGCATCGTATCCAGTAGCGAGCAACTGGGTTCTCGCTCTCACTTTGTCACGCGGGAAAACACACGTCCAACCCTCCGCGCGGCTGGCGACGGATTGGACGATCGACCTTATGTGGGGAAGCGCCGCCGGCGGGTCAACGGCCCTGGCGTCCGACCGGACGGCGCATCGCGGTTCCCGGTTTGCCCGGGATGGAGCCGCCATCGATGCCCGAGCCGCGTTCCATGAACGCAAAGAATATCCAGCCGGCAAAGCCGATCAGCGTTATGCCGGTCAGCACGATCAGGACCCAGGATTGCGCCGGGGTGATATAGTCGAAACTCGATGAGATCGCCGGCGCGAAGAGCTCGGGCTCGGTCCGGCCGCTGGCGGGATCCGGAACAGGGCTTGCGGTAAAAATGATCAACGATCGCGCCGCCGCGGTGGCGATCACGCCACCGATGGTCAGCGAGCGCATCAGGGACGAAAACCGCTTCTTCATGCGGATTGTCCTACAGCACCGGCATTGCGATCGGGTTAAGGGCTGCAACAGGCGCGGCGGAAGCTGCCGGCTGGGAGGCTTCTGTCACGCGTAAGCCGCTCCGGCCGAAATGGCTGGAGCGGCTTTGCAAGATGATGCCGAAACCTGGATCAGGTCTTCGGAGCGTCCTTCTTGTCGGTCTTCTTGACGACCTTCTTCGTGGCAGCCTTCTTGTGCTTCTTGACGGTCTTCTTGGCGACTTTCTTCACCGGCTTCGCGGTGCTGTCGGCCGGAACAGCCGTGGTGGTCGCGGTCGAAGCAGCCGGGGCAGCGGTCGTCGTGGCGGCGGCGTTGCCGAGAGCCGGCATCGCGAAAGCGAGAGCAACACCGAGGCCGAGGGCGGAGAGGATGGACTTCTTCATGGCTTCATTTCCTTTTCTTGCAGGTCTGGATGAGCGTCACTGAGCGGGATCGACCGGTGTCACTCCAAGCAGCTTCAAAGCATTTGCGAGCATCCGGATTCCCTGTGCCTGCTTCTTGTTGGCGCAGAACCGGATTCCCTTTCTTTGCAGTGCTTTCGCCGCGGTGACCTGCGTTGCCGCGGCATGGGTTTCGAGGGCTTCGTCAACTTGACGGCTCAGATTAGTGCAGCGCTCGCTCCGGGTGAGCGGCGCGACCTTTGCGGTGGAGGCGCCGGCCGCTGCCGTGACGAGCGATATGCTGAGCAAAGCACCCGTCACGCTGATCCAGAACCTCTGCATTGGTCTTGTCCGTAACTCCGGAAACTCGCGTCGCAGCCGATGACCTGACCGCCACGGCATCAGTTATGCCCTTGAAACTTTTCACCAGTTTTTCCCGACTGTAGAATTTTGTTTCTGGATTGTTTCTGGGGGATCGGGTTCGCGTGACGATCGCGGCCACTGGCCAACATGTGGCCCGAATTCTATCGTGTGGGTGGATCGGCAAAGGGATGCCAGGCAACAGGATCATAGGTTTCGAGTGAAATCAGACGCACACATACTGATCGTCGACGACGACAAGGGCATACGTGACCTGCTGCAGGAGTTCTTCCAGAAGCGCGGGCTGCGCACGACGGTGGCCGGCGACGGCACCGAGATGGAAGCGGTCCTGCGCCGCACGCCGGTGGACCTGATAATTCTCGACGTAATGCTGCCCGGCAGAAGCGGACTCGAGCTTTGCCGCGAGATCCGCGCCAACTACGCCACGCCGATCATCATGCTGACCGCGGTCACCGAAACGACCGACCGCGTGGTGGGCCTCGAAATGGGCGCCGACGACTATGTCCCCAAGCCCTTCGATCCACGCGAGCTTCTGGCCCGCATCCGCGCCGTGCTGCGACGCAACGGCAGCGCCGAGCCGCGTCGCCCCACAGCCAGGCAGATCTACCGCTTTGCCGGCTGGACCATGGATTTCGCGCGGCGCCGCCTGACTGCGCCCGACGATGTCCGGGTGGAACTGACGATGGCGGAGTTCAACCTGCTGCAGACCTTCGTCAAGAGCGCGCAACGCGTGCTTACCCGCGAGCAGCTGATCGAGCTTTCCGGCGGCGACTCCGGCTACAGCTTCGACCGCAGCGTCGACATTCTGGTCAGCCGCCTGCGCCGCAAGATGGAAGACGATCCGAAGACGCCGAAACTGATCCTGACCGTACGCAGCGGCGGCTACCAGTTCCTGCCCGAGACGACGTCCGAATGAGACGCTTCCTGCCGCAGACCCTGCCTGTCTGGGTGCTGCTCATCGTCATTGCCGGCCTCATGATCAGCCAGGTCGCGACGCTCTACATCGTCGCGCGTGACCGCGCCGCCGCCAACAGCGTGGTCGATCTCTACCGGTTGAACGACCGCGCCTATTCGCTCGTGCAACTGATGCATGACGCCGCGCCCGAAGAGCGCAAGGCGACCGCGTCCGGTTTGTTCAACTCGACCTATGCGCTGACGGTTTCGGACACGCCCGCCGTTACCTCTTCGATCGCCAGCGACGACCAGCTGGCCGAGTTGGAGGACATCCTGGTCGGCCGCCTGTCGAAGTTCGGCGTCACCGACGCGCGCGTGCGACGCGATCCGGCCACCCAGGAGGCCGATGTCCCGGACGGCCAGGCGGTGAACAGGGATGTCGGCCAGGTCGAGCGCGACCTGTTGGTTCTGGCAGCCGATTTTGCCCAGAGCGACAAGCTGACCGCGTCGCTGCGCTTCGCGGACGGACAGTGGCTGAATTTCACCGAGCCGATCACGCCGCCGGGGCCGATTCTGAGCCTCGACAGCCTGCCGCTCTACTCGCTGATTGCCGGGCTGGTCGTCGTCATGTCGATCTGGTCGCTGCGCCGGCTGACCGCGCCTTACCGGATGATGGAAACGGCGGTCAAGCGCATCGGCAACGACTTGAAGAGCCCGCCGATCGCCGAAAGCGGCAGCCGCGAGATCCGCGCCGCGGCAAAGGCGATCAACGCCATGCAGATGCGGCTGCGCGATTATGTCGAGGACCGCGAGCACCTTGCGGCCGCGCTGGCGCACGATCTGCGCACGCCGCTGACCAGGATGCGCCTGCGCCTCGAACTTCTACGCAGGTCGCCGGCGCGCGAGGCGCTTGCGCACGACCTCGCCGACATCGAAAGCATCGCCAGCTCGGTCATCGACTTCGCCAAATTCGAGGTGACCGAGGAAAAGGCCGAGCGGATCGATTTCTGGTCGCTGGTGGAATCGGTCGCGGACTCCTTCGACGGCGCGTCCTTCGACGAAGACGCGGTCCCTTCGCGCGGCCTGATCTGCGTTGCGCGGCCGGTGGCGCTGCGCCGCTGTGTCACCAATCTCATCCAGAACGCGGTGACCTACGGCAAGAAGGCGCATCTCGGCGTGCGGCGATCGGGCGACACGATCACGCTTTCGATCCGCGACGAGGGCCCGGGCATCCCGCAGGCGAAACTGGACGCGGTGTTCGGCTCCTTCGTGCGACTGGAGGAATCGCGCAACCGCACGACCGGCGGCCTCGGCCTCGGCCTCACCATCGCCCGCAACATTGCCCGCGGCGCCGGCGGCGAGGTCGATCTTTCCAATTACCCCGGCGGCGGCCTGCTCACCGAACTGCGGCTGCCCGTGGCAAGTTGAGTCAGCAGGCGGCTGCCTGATCTCACTACGCTACTGGATCGGCCGGCTCTTCCTTGTGATAGTGCCGCCCGTCTCGGCATGAGGAAACCACACCATGTTCTACGCTGTCCTTGCCTATCACGTCGAAGAGGCCGTCCAGTCCTGGACGCCCGATGAGGATGCCGCGTTGATGAAAGACCTGCTCGAGGTCAACGACAGGCTGACGCGCGCGGGCAAGCTCGGGCCGGCGGCCAGGCTCGGCGCGACGGCCGATGCCGTGACGCTGCGCGGTCCGGGCGACGGCATGGTCATCGACGGTCCCTTCGCCGAGACCAAGGAACAGTTGCTCGGCCTTTATGTCCTCGACTGCGCGAACCAGGACGAGGCGATCGCGGCGGCGCGCGACTTGAAGCGCGTCAATCCCAGCGCCGTCTACGAGATCCGGCCGATCATGCTCTATCTGCCAGGCGCCGCGCTGCAGGCTGATTGAAGGTACACTTAGCCCGCGTTTCACATAGATGTCGCGGCAGCCTCCCGTCCCAGCCGAAGCATCTCGCGCACCAGCAGGTCGAGATCGTCGCGTCGGGTTCGGTGATTGGCGATCGCCACCCTCAGGCAATGCCGGCCTTGCACCGTGGTGTCGGAAAGCGCCGCGATGCCATCCTCCTGCAGCCTGAGCATGATCTCCGTGTTGAACGCCTTAAGACGCTCCTCGGATGCGCCGTCCAGCCGGTGGCGGAAGCTGACGATGTTGATGGTGGTTGGGGCCATCAGCTCAAGCGCCGGCTCCGCCTCGATCAGCCGGGTCAGGTAATGGGCCTGGGCGATGTTCTGGTCGATCAGCCGGCCGAACTTCTCGACGCCGTGCTCCTTCAGCGCCATCCAGATCTTCAGCGCCCGGAAGCCGCGTGACGTCTGCAGTCCGTAATCGTGCAGCCACTCTCCGGACGCCAGGCCGCGCGGCGCTGATTCCAGATATTCCGGCGTGACGGCAAACGTGTTGCGGTGCGAGGATGCGTCCCGCACCAGCGCGCAACCGGCTTCGAATGGCGCGTGCAGCCATTTGTGCGGATCGAGCGCGATCGAATCCGCCTGCTCGATGCCTGCAACGAGCGATCGGTTTTCGGGGGCGATCGCGATCAGCGCGCCGATGCAGCCATCGACATGGAACCAGAGGTCTTCTTCGGCCGCCACTCTTGCCAGTGCCTGAAGATCGTCGACGGCGCCGGTGTTGACGGTGCCGGCAGTGCCGATCACGCAGGCCGGCTTGAACCCCGCCTCGCGATCCTCCGCGATTGCCGCCTGGAGCGCGGCGATATCGATGCACAATCCGGCGTCGGTAGGAATCCGCCGCAACGCCCGATTGCCGAGGCCCAGCACCTCCATGCCCTTGCGATGGCAGGAATGGACCTGGTCCGAGGCATAGTAGCGCAGCGGCTTGGCGATGGCGCCGACGCCACGCTCGCGCACGTCGACGCCGGCCTTGACGTTACGCGCCACGGTCAGCCCGATGATGTTGGCCATCGAACCGCCGCTGACCAGCGTGCCGCTGGCCGAGGCCGGGAAGCCGACCATTTCCTTGCACCAGTTGACGACCTGGCTGTCCATCAAGCCGGCGGCATGGTTGCCGCCGCCGAGATTGGAGCCCTGGATCGCCGCCAGGAAATCGCCGAGCGCACCGGTGAAATTGCTGGACCCCATGTACCAGGACCAGAAACGCGGATGGATGTTGCCCATCGGGTAAGGCATGACGTTGCTGGCGACGTCCTCATAGACGTCAGCCGCCGGCGCCGGCGATCGCGGCAATGGTGCGCTGAAGAATGACCGCACCTCGGCGGGCATCTCGCGCCAGACCGGGCGGTCGCGCACATCCTTGAGATAGGATATGGCGTCGTCGACTATCCGGTGCGAGAGCGCTCCGACCTCGGCCCAATTCGGCGGATCGAGCGTTTCGTCCGCGGCCGTCGCTTCCTGAAGTGTATCCATCCGGTCTCTCCGCCGACGCATGGCCGCCCCACGCGCAAAAAGAGCGACGCAGCCATGCCAGGCGGCGTCGCGGTTCTTCTCGTCAAGCTTCGAACTGACAGCTCGGCGTCGAGCGCGACAGCGCCGTTTCCCCGGCGTCCATGTCGGCCTCGATACCGTCGAAGAGCGGCGTCGACATGTAGCGCTCGCCCGTGTCGGGCAGCATGCACAGGATCACCGACCCGGCGGGAGCCTTGCCGGCGATCTGGCGGGCGACGGCGAAGGTGGCGCCGCCGGAGATGCCGGTGAAGATGCCTTCCTGCTGCGCCAGCGCCTTGGCCCATTTGATGCCTTCCGGACCGGGGATCGGCACCACCTCGTCATAGTAGCGCTGGTCGATCGCCTCCTGCAGCACGTTGGGGATGAAGTCCGGCGTCCAGCCCTGGATCGGGTGCGGCTCGAAAGCCGGATGGCTGGCGGCCGGCGCGCCGCCGGCGCCGCGCTCCTGTGCCTTGCCGCTGCCGATCAATTGGGCGTTGGCCGGCTCGGCCAGTACGATCTTGACCTCCGGCCGCTCGCGACGCAGCACGCGGCCGACGCCCACAACCGTGCCCCCCGTGCCGTAGCCGGTGACCAGCACATCGAGCCTCGAACCGGCGAAATCGTTGATGATCTCGCGGCCTGTGGTCGCCTCATGAATGGCGGCATTGGCCTCGGTCTCGAACTGGCGGGCCAGGAACCAGCCATTGGCTTCGGCAAGCTCGACCGCCTTCATGTACATGCCGAAACCCTTCTGCGCGCGCGGCGTCAGCACCACCTTGGCGCCAAGCATGCGCATCAGCTTGCGGCGCTCGACGGAGAAGCTGTCGGCCATCGTCACCACCAGCGGGTAACCTTTCTGCGCGCAGACCATGGCAAGGCCGATGCCGGTATTGCCGCTCGTCGCCTCGACCACCGTCTGGCCGGGCTTCAATTTGCCGCTGCGCTCGCCTTCCTCGATGATGTTGAGCGCCAGCCGGTCCTTCACCGACGCAGCCGGATTGAAGAATTCGGCCTTCACATAGATCGTCGCATGGCCCGGGCCGAGATTGTTGATGCGGATGACGGGCGTGTCGCCGACCGTGTCGAGAATGCTGTCGAACAGCCGGCCGCGCCCGGCGGTGGTTCTGATCTTCAACTGATGCAACATGGCTTTGCTCCTTGACGTGCTCACACGCCGGTTACAGGCCGGCGGCTTGGGCGGCGCTGTTTCGACACTTTGCCGCGATAGGTGTTGCGTGACCTGCCGCAAATGCGGCAACGGCGGCGTTCCGACATGGAATGGGGCTGCCGGCTGCCTCCTGTCGTCTTTGGTGATAGAATATGGACCAACTGGCCAGCGTTGGAGAAAGCGTGGAAACATACGTGGAATCCACCCGATCGTGCCGGAACGACACCGCCGGCGTACTCTCCGTGCGTTTGCTCGGGAAACTGACGATCGTGCGCGACGGCACATCTGTTAAGTTGCCTTCCTCGCGCAAGCTGCGCGCCCTGCTGGCCTATCTGGCGCTCGCGCCGCACCCGGTCGGCCGCAGCCGCCTGTGCGAGCTTTTGTGGGATGTGCCCAACGATCCGCGCGGCGAGCTTCGCTGGTGCCTGAGCAAGCTTCGCAGCGCGCTTGACGGCCCGGATCTGCGTCGGGTCGTCACCGACAGCGACACGGTGGCGCTCCGCTTTGCCGACATGAGCGTCGACGCCGTGGAGGCCGCGGCCGCAGTGGCGGAAGGCATCGACAGCCTGGGTATCGAGCAGTTGCGGGCACTTTCAGAGCTTTTCGCCGGCGACTTCCTCGACGGGCTGGAACTCGACCGCAGCCCGGTTTTCAGCAATTGGCTGACAGCGCAGCGCCGCCGTTTCTCGTCATGTCACGTCGCCGTTCTGGAGCACATTATCGGCCTCCTCCCGCCGGAGGCCGAGGAGGCCGCCGCCTACATCGACAAATGGCTGGAGCTCGCGCCCTTCGACGGGCGGGCGCATGTGGCGCTGCTGGAAAATCTCGCGCGGCGCGGACAGATTGGCGCCGGCGAGGAACATCTTGCCGCCGCGGCCGAGCTGTTTCACGCAGAGGAGCTGGATTTCGCTCCGCTGCGCGAGGCATGGCACGAGATACGAGCCCGCAACACCGCAACGCCATGTGCCCGATCCGGGTCGGCTTTCCCGGCCGCGCAACCGCCAATCGCGGCGATCGAATCCGAACCAGCGGCAACGCGCCGGGCTTCGCTTGCGGTGATGCCGTTTGTGGAGAACGCAAGTGCCGGCGGTCCCCGCGGCGGGCTGGCCGACGGCCTCACGCACGACATCATCACGCGGCTTGCCAAGCTCCGTGACTTCTTCGTCATCGCCCGCGGCTCGGTCTTTGCGTTGGCTGAGAAGAACATCGCGCCGGAGGACGCTGGGCGCAGGCTGAATGTCGACTATGTGGCGACAGGCTCGGTCCGCAGCCTCCTGGGCCGCGTTGTCGTCTCGGTCGAGCTCATCGAGGTGCGCACGGCCAGGATCGTCTGGACCGAGACCTTCGAGCACAAGCCCGACGAGATCTTCGTGGTCATCGAGGATATCGGCAACAACATTGTCTCATCCATCGCTGCCGAGATCACGACGGTCGAGCGCAACCGCGCCATGCTGAAGGCGCCCAATTCGCTGAGCGCCTGGGAGGCCTATCATCGCGGTCTCTGGCATATGTACCGCTTCACGCGCCAGGAGAATGAACTAGCACAGCACTTCTTCAACGAAGCGTTGAAGCTCGATCCTACCTTCGCCCGCGCCTATGCCGGCCTTTCCTTCACTCATTGGCAAAGCGCCTTCCAGCGTTGGGGCGACCGCGACCGCGAGACCGCGCTCGCCTTTGAAAGCGCCGGCCAGAGCCTGCTTGTCGACGACCGCAACCCGGCCGCCCACTGGGCGATGGGACGCGCGCTATGGCTGCGCGGCGAACAGGACGGCTCGCTGCTGGAGCTGACGAGCGCCGTCGACCTCAGCCCTAATTTCGCGCTCGGTCACTACGCCCTGTCCTTCGTCCATTCGCAGTCGGGCGACCCGCAATCGGCGATCGGTTCGTCCGATCATTCGCGCCATCTGAGCCCCTTCGATCCGCTGCTGTTCGGCATGATGGGCGCGCGCGCCATGGCGCATGCCCGCCTCGGCGAATTCGAAGCGGCCGCCGAATGGGCGCTTAAGGCCGCAGCACGCCCAAATGCCCATGTCATCATCCTGGCGATCGCCGCACACTGCCTCGCGCTGGCCGGCCGGCCGGATGAGGCGCGAAGCTTCGCCGCCGCGATCCGCAACACGTTGCCGAACTATCGCGCCGACGATTTCATCGCCACGTTCCGCTTCGACCGGGATGGCGAGGCGCTGTTCCGGAACGGCGCAAAGCTGATTGGGCTGAATTAAGTCCAGCCGCTAATGCACGAGCGGGCCGCTGGCCTTCCGCCACGCATCGATGCCGCCCTGGATGTGGCGGGCGCTCGATATCCCGACATCCTGCGCCGCTTGCACCGCCATCGCCGAACGCTCGCCGAAGGCGCAATAGAACAGGAGCTGCTTGCTCGTCGACGTCGCCAGCTCATGCAGCATGCCGCCGGCGGCGATGTTTTCCTGCAGCCGCGCATAGGGCAGATGGATCGCGCCGGGGATGACGCCGTGGCGTTCGCGTTCGGTCTGCTCGCGCAGGTCGATCAGCGCCACGTCGGGCCGCCCGACCAGCGCCAGCGCCTGCTCGGCGCTCACCGCCCAACCGCGGCTGGCGATGTCGTCCTGGTGCAGCCCGACCCGCATATTCGCCGGCACGGCCACATCCATCATCTTCGGGTTGGACAGATTGAGATTGTTCATGATGTTCACATACTCGTCGACCGACTTCACCTGCAGGCGCGGGTTGAAGGCCTTTTCCTCGCCGATCGTCGACACGGTCTCGCCCTTGTAGTCATGCGCCGGGAAGATCAGCGTCTCGTCGGGCAGCTTGAGCAGGCGGCCGAAGATCGATTCATATTGCTGGCGCGGATCGCCGTTCTGGAAGTCAGTGCGGCCGGTGCCGCGGATGAGCAGCGTGTCGCCGGTGAAGACACGGTCGGGCAGGATGAAGCTGTAGGAATCGTCGGTATGGCCGGGCGTGTAGATGACGTCGAGCGCCAGCCCTTCGATGCCAAGCTTGTCGCCGTCGGCAAGCCGCATCGACACCACGTCGGCCTTGGTCTGCTCACCCATCACGGTCACGCAATGCGTCCTGTCGCGCAACGCGCCGAGGCCGGTGATGTGGTCGGCGTGAAGATGCGTGTCCACCGCCTTGACCAGCCTCAGGTCGAGCTCATTGACCAATTGCAGATAGCGGTCGACCTTCTCCAGCACCGGGTCGATGATCAGCGCCTCGCCGCCGCGCCGGCTGGCGAGCAAATAGGAATAGGTGCCCGAGACGGAATCGAAAAGCTGACGGAAGATCATTCGCCATATACCCCGCTGCATCGCCGCCGGGCGCCCTCCGCGCGGTCGCGGCAATATCTTATCGCACGAACCGTCGGAATCGGAATGGATTTCGAAAAAAATATAGACCCGTAGACAGCCTTACCCGCAGCCACGAAGTGCCCGCCTTCAAATGTGGCGCAGGGGTGTGTCGAGCAGCTCGTTCAGAAGGCCTTGCTGAGACGAGCCTGGCCGCGGACAGTGAAGGCGTTGTCGCTTCCGTAGCCGGCCTCGAAGCCGGCATTGAGCGTCATGCCGGCGCCCACCTCCGCCGCGATGTCCGCGCCGGCAAAGCCGCGCAACACCACTTTTTTGCCGCCGGCGGCAAAAGAGATGTCCTGACCAAGAAGCGTCGCCGACAGGTCGTCGCTGTCCTGCGCTATCGCGTCGATCCCGGCTCGGAGCGTGGTTTGCCAGGTCTGGCTTTGCGTGCTGACGGGCGCCAGGGCCAGCGCGAGCTGGCCACGCGCCTCGAAGACGTTGACATCACGCCGCGAGACCGCGAGATCGCCGTTCGAACCGGTCTCCGCATAGTCATTGATGAACAGACCGATGTAGCGCAGCCTCACGCTCGGTATCAGCGTGCCCGCCGAGACCGGCAGCCGCGTGCCGAGCGTGAAAGACGGGCTAAGGAATACGCTGTTGAAATCGGCGCGCGCCGTCTCGACACCATTGAGCACCAAATTGTTCGCGACAAGGCGGCGGCTGCGCTCCTGTAGCACGCCGGCAATGAATGTCGCCTCGGCAAAATGCGCGCCTGCGTCATAGCCGAGATAGCCGCCCGCAAACACGCTGCGATGGACGATCTCCTGCGCATCGTCGTCGACCTCGGTCGATCCGGCGGCACCTCCCAGCAGCACGCCACCCAGGAACCCGTCGCCCGAGCGCCTTTCGGCGCCGGCGACGACGCCGCCCAGCGCCTCGCTGAATCCGGCCGATGCGCCGGAGCCGCCCTGGGCGCGTATCCCGCCGAAGGTGGAGATCCAGGCGTCCGGACCGTTATGCTTCGAAAGCATGGGGTCGCCTGGGGCGGACATGCGCGCCTCGGCGACGCCGGCTATGCCGTCGACAAGGTCTTCGACCAGTGGGCCGCTGCTCGCAAATCCGGTGATATCGACCACCGCCACGCTGTCGCCGCTCGTCACGAACGGCCTGCCGCCGGTCAGGACGGTTTGCGGCAAGCCGCTTCCTGAAAAACTCATGACGGCATTCAGTGCGGGACCGAAGGTCACGGTGTTGCCGCCGCCGGAAAAGACGATCGGTCCCTGGACGGCCGTCCCGCCCAGAAGATTCAGCGTCGCGCCGGGCGCGCCGAAATAGATCGCCGCGCTCTGGTCGCTGAAGACGCGGCCGGAATTGGTGATGACGGAGTTGCTGCCCTGGGCGGCAATGCCCACCGCAGCCAAACCCTCCACGATCACCGAACCGGAATTGGTTATCGTCGCGTTGCCGAGCAGTGTGCCGATGCCTGTCGAGGCTGTCCCGAAGACCTCGACCGTGCCGCTGTTGGCGATGGCGATGTCATTGCCGCTGGCGCCGATACCGACGGAAGCCAGCCCCGCCACCGTGATCGACCCCGAATTGTCAACCCGAAGGCTATCGTTCTGCCAGATGATCCCGGCGGCAGCAGTCCCATAGGCCTCGATCGAGCCGCTGTTGTCTATCGCCAGGTCTGGCCCATCGCCGATGATGCCGGCGGCGGCCGTGCCGGAAACGCCGATAAAGCCATGGTTGTCCACGCGCCCGCCCGGGGCATCGCTGATGATGCCGTACGTGGCGACGCCAAGCGCTTCGATCACGCCGTTATTGAGGATGTGCGCATTGCCACCCTCTGACAAAATGCCGATGGAGCCATCGCCTATCGCCAGAATGGCTCCGCTGTTGAGGATGGTAGCGTCGCTGCCTTGCGAATGCACATTGGCGGCACCGCCGCCCAGCGTTGCAATCAACCCGTAATTGGTGAGCCGCTGGCCCGAATTGAACATCCGCACGGCATCGACGCCGGCGCCGAATGTTTCGATCGCTCCGTTTGGGTCCACGACCCCGGCGTCGCCGGCCCCGGTCATCGTCTGCTGGCCAGCAACGACGCCATTGCCGATGACAAAACTTTGGGAAAACGCCGCGCCGCTTCCAAGCGAGACCCCGGCGAAAATCGACAGCGCAATCGCGCCTGGAACCCCTGTGCGCGACGTCGGCATCACCCCCTCGGCGCATGGCATGGGCACGCAACATAGGGACTCTGCGCTCGACGGAAGCGAAAAACAAGCCGTAGGCGGAACGCCCGGACCTCGGATTGAGCGCCTGCGAAAAGTCCTATCGCCTCAGCACCGCGCTCAGCACGTCGCGGATACCGATCGCACCGACGAAGCGCGAGCCTTCATCGAACAGCGCCACCGGGGCAGTCTGCGAGCGGTGCATGGCGAACATCACCGTTTTAAGCGAGGTGCCGGGATTGGCCCAGAAGACCTGCGAGGTCTCCTCCGGTTGGGTTTCTACGTCGGCGCAGGAAACCCACACCGCCGGCTTGCCGTCGCGTTCGGCCGCCGCCACCAGCCCGTGCTCGTCGATCTTGAAGCGCGTCGTCTTGCGCCGGTCGAGCCAAACCCAACCGTCGGTGCCATGTTCGAGGTCGCGGCGGTCGCGCATGACGTTCCAGGCCGTCAGCACCGAGAGCGGATTCACATTGGCGATGAAGTCGCGGACATAGTCGTTGGCGGGCTTGAGCACGATGTCCTCCGGCGCGCCGGTCTGCACGATGCGCCCGCCTTCCATGATCGTGATGTGGGTGCCGATCTTCAGCGCCTCCTCGAGATCATGGCTGACGAAGATGATGGTCTTCTTCAACTCGGCCTGAAGCTGCAGCAATTCGTCCTGCAGTTTGGTGCGGATCAGTGGGTCGAGCGCCGAGAACGGCTCGTCCATCAGCAGGATCGGCGCCTCGGTGGCGAAGGCCCGGGCGAGACCGACGCGCTGCTGCATGCCGCCGGAAAGCTCATGGGCATATTTCTTCGACCACTGGTCGAGATGGACAAGCTGCAGCTGTTTCTGCACGCGCGCCTTGCGCTCGGCCTCCGGCACGCCGGCAAGCTCGAGGCCGAAGCCGACATTTTCCTCGACCGTGCGCCAGGGCAAGAGGCCGAACTGCTGGAACACCATGGCCACCTGTTTCTGCCGCAGCCGCCGCAAGGTCGCCTCGTCGCAAGTGACGACATCGACGGTGCGGTCGCCATCCTTGACCAGCACCTGGCCGCGCGACACCACGTTCAGCCGGTTGACCGCCCTGAGCAGCGTCGACTTGCCGGAGCCGGACAGGCCCATCAGCACCGAGATCTCGCCCTCGTGGACGGTGAGGCTGGCGCCGGCGCAGCCCAGCACGTTGCCGGTCTTTTCAAGGATCTCGGCACGCGTGGCGCCCTTGTCGATCATCGCCAGCGAACCTGCCTGATCGGCGCCGAAGACGATGTCTACGTTCTTGAAATCAACCGCGACGGTCATTTCTTGCCTCCAACGCCGATGCGGGTCATGCGGTCGAGCACGATGGCGAGCACGACGATTGCCAGGCCGGCCTCGAGCCCGAGATCGATGCGGCGCGAGCCGAGCGCGCGGTTGATTTCCGTGCCGAGGCCGCCGGCGCCGATAAGGGCAGCGAACACCACCATCGACAGCGACAGCATGATCGATTGCGTCAGGCCCGCCATGATGGTCGGCAGCGCCGAGGGCAGCTCCACTTTCCACAGAAGCTGGCGCTTGGTGGCGCCAAACGCCTCACCCGCTTCGACGATTGCCTTGGGCACCGAAACCACGCCGAGATGGGTGAGCCGCACGGCGGTCGGGATGACGAAGATGATGGTGACGATGAGGCCAGGCGCGTTGCCGAGCCCGAACAGCGTGAGCACCGGGATCAGGTAGACGAAGGTCGGCAGCGTCTGCATCAGGTCGAGCACCGGCAGCATGATGCGGTAGACCTTCGGCTTGTGCGCGGCCCAGATGCCGAGCGGCACGCCGATCGCCATGGCCATGGCAGCCGCGGCAACGACCAACACCAGTGTCTGCACCGTCTGCTTCCACAGGTTCTGGTTGATGATGAAGATCAGGCCGAGGAAGACGCCGATAGCGAGCGGCCGCGAACGCTGCAACAGCCAGGCGACGATCGCGATGACCAGCACCAAAAGCACGGGCGGCACCATCAGCAGCAGGTCCACCGCACCGTCGAGGAGGAAATTCAGCCCGTTTGAAAACGCCCGGAAAATGGTGTCGAAATTGTCGGTCAGGAAGCCGAAGAAGGCCTTGCCCCATGGCCCGATGGGGATTTTGTATTCGGTCAGGAATTTCGAAATCGGATCCATCTTCCCCTCTTGGCTTCGCCGCACTTTCCGTACGGTCATCTTCTCACAGCTTAACGCATGTCACCCAAAAGTGTGCAGCGGTTTTGGGAAAATGACATGCGTAAAAACAGAGACTTAAAGCGCAGCGCGCTTTAAGAAAAAGGGCAGCCTTTTCTACTGGCTGCCCTCTTCCGGATCGTTATTCCGGACTCAAAGCCGGCTCAGCTGCCGAGTGCGGTCTTGATGGCAGCCGCCGCGTCGCCGCCGTCAAAGGTGGTGACACCGGCGATCCAGGGCGCGATCGCGTCCGGATGCTTCTTCAACCAGTCGGTCGCCACCGTCTGGGCATCGCCGCCTTTCAGGATGGCGTCCATCATCTGGCCTTCCATATCCAGATTGAACTTCAGGTTGGCGATGAACTTGCCGGCGTTCGGGCATTCGGTGGTGTAGCCCTTGCGCACATTGGTATAGACGGTGGCGGCGCCGAAGCCGCTGTCGCCCATGCCGTCGAGATAGGTGATCTTCATGGCGCCCATCACCGGATGCGGCGTCCAGCCGAGGAAAGCGATCCACTCATTGTTCTTCATCGACTGCTCGGCCTGCGTCAGCATGCCGGCCTCCGAGGACTCGACCAGCTCGAAGCCTTCGAGGTTGTCCTTCGGATTCTTGATCATGTCGAGGATGATGCGGTTGCCGTCGTTGCCGGCCTCGATGCCGTAGATCTTGCCGTCGAACTTGTCCTTGAACTTGCCGAGATCGGTCAGCGTCTTGACGCCGGCGTCCGCGACATAGGTCGGCACCACGATGCCATAGCCGGCGCCGGTCAGGTTGGTGCTGATCGTCTCGACGGAACCGTCGGCGGTATAGTCCTTGATGTCGTTGGTCATCGACGGCATCCAGTTGCCGAGGAAGACGTCGAGGTCCTTGTTCTTCAGCGACGCATAGGTCACCGGAACCGAAAGCTGGATCGTCTGCGGCTCGTAGCCGAGCGCGGTGAGCAGAACCGATGCCAGACCCGTGGTGGCCTGGATGTCGGTCCAGCCGACGTCGGAGAGACGAACGGCCTTGCAGCTCGCCGGATCGCCGGCATAGGCGGCGGTCGTTGTCAAAAGCGCCGCGAGGCCGAGGCCTGCGACGATAGATTTCATACGCGACATGAACTTTCTCCCATTGGAATTCCGAGGCAAAGCGAAGTCACGGTTCTTGCGCCCGCCTTGTTTCGTCAGCCAAACACCATTTTGATGTTGTTTCAAGCGGTTCGACACCGCGATGAACGGCGCGCACTGGCCATTAAGCGACATGACAGGTTTTTGAACGACATGGAGTTTTTGGTGGACGAAGCCGGTGCCCCCTCCCCGCGCCGCGGCAAGTCGGCTTAAAAGCACCTATGGCCAAGCTTTACTTCCACTACGCGACGATGAACGCCGGCAAGACGACCATGCTTTTGCAAGCGTCGTACAACTATCGCGAACGCGGCATGTCGACGATGCTGTTCGTCGCCGGCCACTATCGCAAGGGCGACAGCGGGTTGATCTCGTCGCGCATCGGTCTCGAATCCGAGGCCGAGATGTTCCGTGGCGGCGACGATCTCTATGCCAGGGTCGCCGAGCATCACCGGCATGCTGCGGTGCATTGCATCTTTGTCGACGAGGCGCAGTTCCTCGAGGAAGAGCAGGTCTGGCAGCTCGCCCGCATCGCCGACCGTCTAGGCATTCCGGTGATGTGCTACGGCCTTCGCACCGATTTCCAGGGTAATCTGTTTCCCGGCTCGCGCGCGCTTCTCGCCATCGCCGACGACCTGCGCGAGGTGCGCACCATCTGCCGCTGCGGCCGCAAGGCAACGATGGTGGTGCGCCTGGGACCTGACGGCAAGGTGGCCAGACAGGGCGAGCAGGTGGCGATCGGCAAGGACGTCTATGTTTCGCTCTGCCGTCGGCATTGGGAAGAGGAGATGGGCAGGGCCGCGCCCGACGACTTCATCGGCTTTGTCAGGGCATGAAGAGTCTCAGGCGGCCGAGACACGCCGTATCGGAAACCGCCGGCCAAGCCGCACGCCGAGGGTTGCCAGCGCGATCAGCGCCATGCCCACGGCCTGCGCCGGTCCGAGCGGATGCCGGTGCCTCAAGGCCGATCCCAAGCCCGACCGGTATTGCTGCCGCAAGAGGGCGCTGTTTGATTGCCCTTCGTAAAAACAAGAGCTTAAGGCATATCAGCTAAAGCTTTTCGACGACAGCGCACATTACTGGGCGCCTTACGCATGCTTGCCTTGTCTTTCAAGGATCTAACCAATTCTTTTGTTTTGACGCCTCTCCTTGTCTTCCTTCTTTCAATCCCTTGAAGCCCCACATATATTCGCCGCCACGACACGGAAAACGGATGCCGAAGCGGGAGGCCCCAATGGCGACATTGCAGAATTTCGATGCCGAAATTGCCAAGACCAAGCAGGTCGTGCAGGACATGCGCACCAAGATCGAGCAGTCGGGCACGGTGCTCGACACGCTTGCGCAGGCCGACAAGAAGATCGGCGACGCCAATTTCGACATCGAGAACGCCCGCATCGAGGATGTGCTCAAGCAGCAGAAGGTCATGGAAGGCAACATCGCCGACCTGATCATCGGACTTGAGGACGCTACCAACGTCTTCGGCGCCGAATTCGAAAGCATGAAGAACTACACCGGCTGGGAGAACTTCGTCGGCGTGTTCTCGGCGCAGCGCAAGCAGCGCATGCGTACCGATCGCGTCCGCAACATGTCGCTGGCCGGCAATCTGCAGGAGCTTTTGGCGAAGTCGGATACCATCGTCGGTATCCTTAAGGCGCAGAAACAGGTCCTCGACCAGCGCTACAAGACTTCAGAGACCAGCCTTTCGCAGGTGATCGAGCGCCGCAAGGTGACCATGACCAATCTGGAAGCGGTGCAGAAGCGCATCGAGGAATTGAACCCGATGCTGCTCGACATCGAGAACAAGATCGCCGCCTCGACGACGCAGAAGGAGCGCACCGGGCTTGAAGGCGAACGCTCGAAAATGGCGACCGAATACAACGAAAAGCAGGCCAAGGAACAGGAACTGCTGGCCGAAAGCCAGACGCTCGAGCGCTATACCTCGATGTTCCAGACCTTCGTCGATTCGCTCAACAACCAGATCGCAGCGCAGTCGACGCTGATCAACAAGCTCACCATCGACACCGAGCAGCGCATCGTCCTCTACAAGGCGCTGGAAGACTCGCTGAAAACCGCCGCCCAGCAGGACGTCGCCCACAAGATCAACACCCTGGGCAGCCAGGTCGACAACACGGCCGAGGAGACGATGGCCGGCATCGGCGCCGCCTCGCAGAAGCATATCGGCGACCTTCTGGAGATGCACGAGAAGAACATGGTGGCTTCAGCCGACATCCAGCGCCGCAAGAAACTCGCCGACGATGCCTTCGCCCGCCGCTTCGACGATGTGATGAAGAAGCACAACGCCGCCAACTACGTGCAGCAATAGGCGGCGCCGCTGACTTCATTTCCACGGCAGTCACATGACCCCTGAGAACGACGCGGCGGCACGCTATTTCTCCGCAATCACGGCGGCGCTGAGCGGGCTGGAAGTGTTCATGCGCGACGACCGGTCGCCGCTTTACCGGCACGGCATCGTCGCCAAGATCGTCGCGGAATATATCGCGCGGCTGGACAAGTCCTTTGCCTGCTGGCGCAACCGGCTGGGCTTCATGGACACCTTCCGCATTTCGCGCGCCGATAGCGGCTATCCCGTCTTCCAGAACCTGCTCGAGCTGGAAAACGACCGCCAGCAGGCCGATGCCCGCCTGGCCAACATCCCGCTGGCCGGAGAACTGCGCGAGGAGATGGCCGACTTCATCCTGCGCCACAAGGCGTTTCCGGAAGCTTTGCAGAAGTCGATGGCCGAGCGGCTCTATCTGGAAGACGTCAAGAGCGAGGCGACCTTCGGCCCCTTCACCCTGGCGCAGACGGCCAAGGTCTCGGTCAACCCGAAGACCATGCGGCCCTATTATCTCGTCCACTGGGCCTCGTTCGACGGCAGCGCCAACCTGCCGCTGGTTTACATGGTGACGGTGGAGGACTCTTCCGAAAGCATGGTGCGTCAGTTGGTCGACAGCAACGGCAAGCTGAACGAAAGGGTCGACATCCCGCTTCCCGTCGACGGCCTGCTCAACCCGGAGCTTGCCCACCGTTTCGATGACTTCACCGAAAAGAACTCGGCCTACACGCTCTCGCCTGCGACGATCGCGGTCAATCTCGATAAGGATTTCGAGCCGCTGCATCCCAAGCAGCTGAGGCGCGTCGTGCTTGGGCCCTTCTATTCGGCCGGCATCACCGAGAACAATTCGACCGTGGCCGAGGTTCTGGCCAAAGTGCGCAAGCCGGAGAACGCCTGGCTGCTCACCTGGACGATCCAGGAAGTCTTTTCCAAGGCCGAGAAGCCCGGCCGCAAGGGGCTGTTTTCCAGCGAGAAGACCACGCAGGAATTCTTCATCAACACCGACGACCTCGAAGCGGCGCGCCAGGGCGTATCGAGCTACGAGAACCATGCGCTGATCCCGCACGAGGCCTACCAGGCGCTCTATGCCGCCGGCGAAGCACAAAAGATCTTTTCCGGCTACAAGGTCCACATCCTGTCGAACGGACAGGTCATCAGCGATGTCTGACCGTCAAACCGCGGAGCATCCTTCATGGACACCGGCCTGACAACGATCTCGGAAGCCGCAATCGAAAAGCACCGCGCGACCGCGCAGAGCTTCATCACCCGCATCGTCGTGCTGGAGGATCCGTCCCGCGAATCCGGCACCGCGCTCGCCGGCACCAATCGCCGCTTCGTCTCGACGGTATCGGTCGGTTCGGTGCGCCGCACGCGCGAGGTCGAGCTGTCGAAGACGGTGGCGGCCATTCACCCCGACGACCAGTTGATGAGCATCCCGCAGCACACGCTGCTCTATCGCGCCCGGCGCGGCCTGGCCATCGCGCTCGCTATATCGGATGTCTTCGCCGAGGGCTCCGACCTCGAAAGCCTGCAGGCCAGGAACGTCCGCGCGCCGCTCGAAGGCGACGAAGCGTCGGCCTTCAAGAAGCTTCTGTCGGCCTCGGCTTACGTTTCGGCCTTCAGCCTCTCCTCGTATCTCTTCCAGTTGATCGACAGCGATGGCGAGGCGCCGAACGATAGCCCCGAACCCGACTTCCTGTTCGACACGCCGCAGGACGCGGTGAAGTCGATCGTCGCCGGCCTCGACAAGGCGATTGCCGATTCGAAGGATGACGCCGATCTGATGACGCGAGCCCGGGCCTTTGCCCGTATCGCCATCGATGGTCTGCTGGCGCGCAAGGCCCGCTTCGACGGCATCGGCCCGTTCGAGAACGCGCATATCCGTATCGACATCGACGATTTCACCCTCGACGGCTTCGACGTCGCGCCCGGCAAGCGCGCCAAGCCGCTGGTGATGACCTTCAAGAAACCGGAAGAGGTCGTCGGCAACCACATCGCCAAATTCCAGTCGGTCAGGCTGGCCAAGATGCTGATGGCCTATGATTTCGAGCGCGAGCTGAACCCCTTCGTCGAGCTCGGCGGCTTCCTGTTCACCTTCATCGGCGACGGTGCGCCCGGCACCGGCAAGACGACGCTGATCCAGATGATCGCCGGCCTCGTCAACGGTTACTGCCAGGTCGCCGGCTATCCCTTCGCCTACGAGAATTTCGGCGTCGACCAGATCTCGTCCTATCAAGGCAAATCCGGCCAGAACTGCCGCCAGTTCATCAACAACGTGCTCAATCCACGGGTCATCGGCTTCGGCACCATCGACGACATCGACCAGGTGGCGGCGCGCCGCTCCGACGACCGTGCCTCGGCGGGCCAGCAGGAAATCACCGGCGTCTTGATGGATGCCTTCGCAGGCGCCTCGACGGTCGTGCGCGGCAATTGCTCATTCGGCATGTTTTCCAACTATCCGGAAAATGTCGACGATGCGCTGCGCCAACGCGCCGGCGCCCGCTGGCTGGTCGACGGACCGCAGACCCGCGACGACTATATCGACATCTTCGTGCTGCTCGCCGGCAAGAACCACGAGATCCCGCTGGGCGAACACGAGCTCTATGCAGCGCAGGAGATCCAGCGTGCCGTGACCGAGGCTTATGAAGAGCACGAGAAGCCGCAGGAAGACGGGCTGACGAAGGTCTATGAGCGCTACATGAAGGAGAATGGCGCGCCCAAGACCATGGCCGATGTCGGCACCTACCTGCACATGATCAAGGACGCCGAGCCGCGCTTCACCGGCCGCGCCATCAAGAACGTCACCGACGCCATCAAGATGCGCGCCATGGACATCGAGCTTCCCGACGACTGGTTCGAAAAGCCCGAAGCATTCATGCACAAGGGCTACGACGAAAAGAAAGCGATGATCGAGGAACTGCGAGGCCCGTTCTCGCTTGCCATGGTCATGCAGGAGATCAACCGCTACGCCGATTCCGAATTCCGCTATTCCGACAAGTCCGACGACGCGGCGGTGGAGAAGATGCTGCGCGACGCCCGGCTGCGTGAGAGAGCAGCGCGGGAGATGGAGCAATTGAAGAAGAAGGGGCTGTGGTGATCTCTTCCTTCTCCCCGTTTACGGGGAGAAGGTGCCCGAAGGGCGGATGAGGGGCAGCGCCATGCGTGGAAGAAATGAGCCAAAGGTTGCGAGGGCTCGCGAGCTGCGGAAGGTTGAGAACGATGCCGAGGATAGGCTTTGGCATGAACTGCGCGGACGGCGACTGAATGGCTACAAGTTTGTTCGCCAACTGCCGATTGGCCCCTATTACGCGGATTTTGCTTGCCGTGAGGCCAATCTGGTTGTCGAGGTCGACGGCAGCCAGCACGCGGGTCGTTCTAGGGATCGATACAGGGACGAGACAATGAACGACAATGGTTGGTCGGTATTGAGGGTATGGCATGCGGACGTTTTGACCAGCCGTGCAAGTGTGCTGGATACGATTGTTGCGGCGCTGGATGGTCGGCTGGACCGCAAGATGATTGGTCTCGATGCAAAATTTCTTCCAGCTGCAAGATCGGAGCAAGGATGATGAGCGTCGGCGCCGCCCCTCATCCGCCCTCCGGGCACCTTCCCCCCGTAAACGTGGAGAAGGACAGGTGAAGAAAAAACCCGACCTTCTGCGCGACAACGAGCTGATCTACGGCCGCTTGCTCGCTATCGACGAGCCGCATCTCATCCAGCGCTACAACAAGGCTCTTGCCGCGTTCGGCCTCGAGCCCACCAAGCTAAAGAACTTCCAGATCGACCGCACCGGCTTTTCGCCGGAAATCGCCGAGGAGTGCGGCGACTACGACTATCTCGACCCCAACGAGGTCAACCGCCGCTTCATCATACTGACGCCGTCGCAGATCGACCTGCCGGTGGTGCACACCGCCTTCTCCAACACCTCGCAGCTGATGTTCGAGTTCATGTCGAAGAACCAGCGCGCCATCGACGCGCTGACCATCAAGGACGTGATCTACGGCGAGATCGAGGACTCCGTTCCCAAGGTCAACGACATCGAGGACCTGCTGTCGATCAACCAGGTCGAGTTCAAGGTGCTGTCGGCCGAGGACGTGCTGGGCAAGGCGGCCGAGCTCGGCAAGTTGGTCGACCGGCTGAAGCAGGAGCCCGACGCCTGGCGCGACAACGCTATGCTCGAGCGCATGGTCGACCTCGCCAAGGTCTGCGGCGACATCCGCGAGAACGCGCTGGTGCCAGACCAGGTGATCTTCCGCCACAACGCCTACTGGACCAGCCATTTCGGTGGCCTCTATGTGTTCGTCGACCCCGATATGACGACGGTGATCAGCGACCCCGCCGCGCCCGGCTTCCGCCGCTCGCGGCCGTGGCAGGTGAGCTATCTGTCGATCAACGACGCCGACAAGGTGTTCAGCTTCCTCGCCGCCACTGGCCGCCTCGACCTGCCGCGCGCCTCATGGATCGAGACTTCCGGCTATCTTGAGCATCGCGCCGAAATGGTCGTGCGCGCGCTGATCCGCGACGCCGAGCCCAACCGCAACCTGACCGATGTCGACAAGGTCTGGCTGCAGACCTGGATCCACAGCCATGCCGACCTGATTGCCCAGGACGGCAATTTTCCTTTCCTCAACGCCGCCAAGCGCGAGATCGCCCAACTCGGCCATCTCAAGATCGAGGATGTGCCGCCGCGCCAGCGCTTCCTGGTCGTGCGCGCCAAGCCCGATCATCCCGATGCCTGGCTGACCAACCAGCTGATCTCGGATTTCGTGCCGCAGGACTTCGTGTCGCGCTACGTCTTCAACAAGCCGGGCTTCTATAAGGACTATGACAGCTACAGCGACGCCTGGCGAAGCCATGTTGTGGACGTTCTGAAAACCACATATTTGAAGGACAAGGCAGCATTTCGCGCGCGCCTTTACGGCTTGACTGACTAGTGCAATTCCAGGAAAAGAGTGATCGTTTTTCCGCCCGGAATTGCGTCAAAACAAAGGGTTAGAGCAGATCGCCGTTTCCCGAGAAACGGCGAAATGCCCTGAGGGGTGAAACAGCCATGCTTGATCCGATCGTGAACTTCTTCACCCAGATCTTCCAATGGATCGGCCGCGGCATCGGCTTCGTCATTGGCGTCATCCTGTGGCCGTTCATGTGGGTCGGCCGCTGGTACGGTCAGCGCGGCTGGATCCTCAAGGCTGTCGTCGGTCTTGCCATACTGGTGCTGATCGGCCTCTACGCCAACTTCTTCTACGCCACGCAGTGGTGGAACAATTTCAACCCGAACTATCCCGACACCTACACTTTCGAGAAACGCAACGTTTCCGCCGGCGAGCAGGTTTCGGCCGGCGCTGGCAGCGATACGGCCAAGACCTGCGGCAACTCGGCGATCGCCCAGGTCGCCGCCGATCTGACGGACTTCAACGTCAATCAGAACGCCTGGATCTCGTCGATGATCCTCTACAAGCTCGGCCTGTTCGGCATCGACTGGGACAATACGCCCTGGATGGACAACAAGGCGTCCTTCCAGCGCGGCATCAACCAGGCGGTGCGGCGCACCGCGACCGAGCTTGCCGACAATCTCGGCCGCGTGCGCACGACCTCGCAGATCGACGCCGACCTGCAGGACGCGCGCGGCAATCTGCAGTTCGATGAGTACACCTGGTATTTCGGCTTGAACCCGTTCGGCCCCAAGACGCCGACGCCGAGCTACTATCGCGACGCGGTGCGCAAGCTGCGTTCCTTCAACGCCCGTCTCGCCACGTGCCAGGCGACGTTCGACGCGCGCGCCGACAATCTCAAGCAGTATATCGACCGCATCGCTTCCGACATCGGCTCGACCTCGGCGATCCTCAAGGAGCGCGCCGAAAACCACAACAATGGCTGGTTCGATACCCGCGCCGACGATCGCTTCTGGTTCGCCTATGGCCAGCTCTATGCCTATTACGGCCTGATGAAGGGCGCCCAGGCCGACTTCGACGACGTGATCAAGGAAAAGCACCTGCAGAGCCTGTGGGATACGATGGACCAGCAGTTCGTGTCGGCGCTGCGCATCCAGCCCTTCATCATCGCCAATGGCCGCGAGGATGGCTGGCTCCTGCCGACGCATCTGACGACGATGGGCTTCTACATCCTGCGCGTGCGCTCCAACATGGTCGAGATCAGCAACGTGCTGACGCAGTAGCGGCCTCTCGAGGCAACAAGCCGATGGCGGATTTGCGCCGTCGCCTCTGTCGCTTTTCGCGTATTCGGCGGCTGTTTTGAGACGGCGGAACGATTTCCGCTCTGGCTTCTATACGCCGCAAGCGACCGGGCACCGAAGACCCGAAGAAGGTCGGACCGGGAACAGCAGTACTCTTTCTTCGTAGGAAACATAGTTGCATGAAAGTTGACGCCGCGGCAGCGACAGGGTTAGAACGTGCCCTTGCATCCGCCCGCCGTTTCGAACATGCACAGATGACCACATCCGTCCCTTCCACCGCCCAATCCAGAGGAAAGCCGTCATGGCCGAAGTGAAGTCCGACATCGAGATCGCGCGCGCCGCCAAGAAAAAACAGATCCAGGAGATCGGCGCCAAGATCGGCATCCCGACCGAGCATCTCCTGCCTTATGGCCACGACAAGGCGAAGGTCTCGGCCGAGTTCATCAAGTCCGTGAAGGGCAACAAGGACGGCAAGCTGATCCTGGTCACCGCCATCAATCCGACGCCCGCCGGCGAAGGCAAGACGACCACCACGGTCGGCCTCGGCGACGGCCTGAACCGCATCGGCAAGAAGGCCATCATCTGCATCCGCGAAGCCTCGCTCGGCCCGAATTTCGGCGTCAAGGGCGGTGCCGCCGGCGGCGGCTACGCACAGGTGGTGCCGATGGAGGACATGAACCTCCACTTCACCGGCGATTTCCACGCCATCACCACCGCGCATAATTTGCTTTCGGCACTGATCGACAACCACATCTACTGGGGCAACGAGCTCGGCATCGACACCCGCCGCGTGATGTGGCGCCGCGTCATGGACATGAACGACCGCGCGCTGCGCGAAATCATCTGCTCGCTCGGCGGCGTCGCCAACGGCTATCCGCGTGAAGCCGGCTTCGACATCACCGTCGCTTCGGAAGTCATGGCGATCCTCTGCCTGTCCACCGACCTCAAGGACCTCGAGAAGCGCCTCGGCGACATCATCGTCGCCTACCGCCGCGACAAGTCGCCGGTCTATGCCCGCGACCTCAAGGCCGACGGCGCCATGGCGGTTCTGCTAAAGGATGCCATGCAGCCTAACCTGGTGCAGACGCTGGAGAACAACCCGGCCTTCGTGCATGGCGGCCCATTCGCCAACATCGCGCATGGCTGCAACTCGGTCGTCGCCACCACGACGGCGCTGAAGCTCGCCGACTATGTCGTCACCGAAGCCGGCTTCGGCGCCGACCTCGGTGCGGAAAAGTTCTTCGACATCAAGTGCCGCAAGGCGGGATTGAAGCCGTCGGCGGCGGTCATCGTCGCCACGGTGCGCGCCATGAAGATGAATGGCGGCGTCAAGAAGGAAGACCTCGGCAAGGAAAACATCGAGGCGGTGAAGAAGGGCTGCGCCAATCTCGGCCGCCACATCGAAAACATCCGTCAGTTCGGCGTGCCGGCGGTGGTCGCCATCAACCACTTCTATTCCGACACCGACGCCGAGATCCAGGCGATGAAGGACTATGTCACCTCGATGGGCGAAGAGGCGATCCTGTGCAAGCACTGGGCCAACGGCTCGGCCGGTATCGAGGAGCTCGCCAACAAGGTGGTGGCGCTGGCTGAATCCGGCGCCTCGCAGTTCGCGCCGCTCTACCCCGACGCCATGCCGCTGTTCGAGAAGATCAACACCATCGTCCAGCGCATCTATCGCGGCTCGGAAGCGATTGCCGACAAATCGGTGCGCGACCAGTTGCATGCCTGGGAGCAGGCCGGCTACGGCAACCTCCCGGTCTGCATGGCCAAGACCCAGTATTCCTTCTCGACCGACCCGAACCTGCGCGGCGCGCCGACCGGCCACACCGTGCCGGTGCGTGAAGTCAGGCTCTCGGCCGGCGCCGGCTTCGTCGTCATCATCTGCGGCGAGGTCATGACCATGCCCGGCCTGCCCAAGGCGCCGTCTTCGGAAAAGATCTTCCTCAATGAACAGGGCCAGATCGAGGGCCTGTTCTAAGCATCCACAAGGCTGGGAGTGATCAAGGGCGTCGCGCTATCGCGGCGCCCTTTTGCTTTGCCGGATCCTTACGCCACCGTGGGCGAACCGAACTTTTTGATGGCTGCGACCGACATAGAGACGAACTGGTCGAGGATGGCGAAGAAGATGTCCAGGCTGAAGCCGAACAGGAACGCGAAGGTGAACAGGCTGAAGCCTATCCCGGTGACCTCGCCGCCGAGCTTGGTGCCGGGCGCCATGAACCAGGCGAGGATCATGCCGGCAAGCCCGCCGAGCGCGATGCGGTGGATGAGCCGGGACAGCGGCGGATTGGGCAGCAGCGGATTGAGGATCATTCGCATGTGGAACATGATGCCGCCAAGCGCGCCGTAGAGCGCGGGCAGGATCCACAGTGCATAAGGACTGAGAACCTCACTGAGCGTCTTGGCCTGCAACGTCAGCGTCGAAATCGAATTCGGCGTGATCGTGATGACACCGTCGCACTGCAGGTTGCGTGTCGCCTCATCGAAGTCGGCGTTCACGTCTTCCGCCTGGCCGGACGTGCCGGTGGCACTGACGACTTGTGTGCCGCCTTGAGCATTGCCGTTGTTCTTGCAATCGAAATCCGACTGCTTGAGCGGTTGGCTGTCCCCAGCCCCGCCTTGCTGTTGCGCCAGCGCGACCTCCTGGCCACAGAACTGGTCTATGGCCATCTGCCGGGGGTTCGAGAAATCAAGCGGCGTGCCGGCTTTTGCCGGCGAAGCCGAAAGCTTGCAATAGGCCCATTGCATGCCCCAGAACGGAAACGGCGCCTCCTGCGTCATGAACCCTTGCGCCCTCACCAGCAGCGAGGAAAAACGCTGATCGAGCGAATGCAGGCTGTCGACGGAATTGTAATAGGCGTCTTTCAAGAGCGTAAGGTCGGTCGCTGATGCCTGCTGGGCGGTGGCGGAGCTCAGTTGCTTCTTCGTCGCCCAGACCTGCCTGATCGACTGCCCGAAGCGGGCGCTGAAATCATTGTTGTCGATCTCTTGCAACTCGGTGCTGATCGCGATGCCTCTGTTGTAGACATAGGTCAGCTTGCCGATGATGATCATCATCGTCACCGACAGGGCTATGAGAAAATAGGTCGCGAGCGCGGTCCGGCGCGACATGTCGCCCGGCGACCAGCCGGTGCGCAGGGCAGCCAGGGTGGAAAACGGCACGGTGCCGGAACAGTCGTTGAGCACCGTCTGCAGTTTGACGACCTCAGGCTGGCTTGCCGTCGCATCATGGAGTTTTTCCGCATCGCCGATCGCGGCGAACAGCGCGCTGTCCTTGAACACGCCGTAGCGGCCATAGCCGGCGACCAGCTTCGCATCGGCCAGCAACCCGGAGACAAGGGGATCGTGGGATGCCGTCATCGCGCGCCCTCCGACGACTAACCCAGGTAACCCTGCACGAAGCCGTATTGCGACGGGCATCCGCAGGCATAGCCGGGCGGCCCCGGCGGCTGCGCCCAGCACCAGAAGAATTGGGTAAAGCAGATCGTTCCGGGTGCGTGCGGCGGAACCTGTGCGAAGGCGGGCCACGGCAGCAGCGCTGCGCCGGCGGCGAGAGCCAGGACAACCAAGCTTCGTGCAACGCGCGCTTTCAATTCAGCCCCCAGCCAACCGCGCTTATTCACATGCGCGGTGACTCTCCGGAAGAACCGGGACGACTTCCGTGAAATGGGTCACGCTGTCCTGGATAATTTCGTCGTCAAAGCAAAGGCGCCGCATCTCGGCGGCGCCTTTGCCTGTTCGAAGGCGGCCCGAGCTACGCGGCGTTGCGGGCAAGCGCCCGCTGGTTCGATGCGTAGATCGTGTCGCGTTCCGGCAAAGCGCCGGTTTTCAGGCAATCGACCCATTCGGCGGTCTTCAGCACCGCCGCGAAGCGCGACTGCAAAACGACGCTCACCACCCGGTGGATATCCTCTGCCGACGCATAGCCGGCACTGTTGGCGTAAGGCACCGAGCCGCTGGCATCCGAAAGGAACTCGACGGCAAAGCCCATATGCACGGCGTGGATGATGGTCGACAGATCGCAATTGTGGGTCATGTAGCCAACGACCGCGATCGTATCGATGGCGTTGGCGCGCAGCCAGGCCTCCAGATCCGTGCCGGTGAAGGCCGACGGCAGCGTCTTTTCGACATAATGGTCGCGTGCGCGCCTGGCGATCTCCGGATGCAGTTCGCCGCCATGGCTGCCCTTGGCGAAGATCGGCGAGGTCTCCGGCGCCATCTGCTTGACGACGACGACCTTGATGCCGGCGGCGGCGGCGGCATCCATCGCGCGAGCCACGTTGGCGACACTGTCGGTGAATGGCGGATGCTGGATGGCGAGATTGCCGCCGTTGTAGTCGTTCTGGACGTCGACGACGACGAGCGCGCGGCGCGGCTGGATGGCAGGTGCTGACACGGCGGTTTCCTTTCGACCGGGTTGATGGGCCAAAATTAGGCGGATGCTTCGCGAGCCGAAAGCGGCCCAATTGACATCGTTCGAAAGAATTGGGACAATTCGCCAATCAACCCAAACGATGTCCGCCATGAAGAACCCGATCATTGCCGCTGTCGCCTTCGACGGCATAAGCCCGTTCCATCTCTCCGTGCCTTGCCTGGTGTTCGGCGCGGACCGCACGAAGCTTGGCCTGCCGCGCTTCGACTTCCGTGTCTGCGCGGCCGAGCAAGGGCCTATTCATACCGATGCCGGACTGAGCATCGTCGTGCCGCATGGACTATCCGCGCTCGACGAGGCCGACATCGTCATCATTCCGAGCTGGAAAGACCTCGAGGCGCCTCTGGCCGCGCCGTTCAAGGACGCGCTGCTACGCGCGCATCGGCGCGGCGCGCTGATCGTGGGCTTGTGTCTCGGCACCTTCGCCATTGCCGGCGCTGGCTTGCTTGCCGGACGGAAGGCGACCACCCACTGGGCCTATACGGATCAGCTACAGGCTCTGCATCCCGACATCGAGATCGATGCGAAGGTGCTCTATGTCGACGAGGGCGACATCGTCACCTCCGCCGGCGTCGCCGCCGGTCTCGACTGCTGCCTGCATATCGTGCGCGCCCGCTATGGCGCGGAAGCGGCACTTCGGCTTGCCCGCCACGTCGTGCTTTCTCCGCACCGGCAGGGCGGGCAGGCACAGTTCATCGAGCGCCCGCTCGCGCCGACGCCAAACGCCGACCGGTTCACGCAGGCTCTCGACCAGGTGCGGGCAACACCCGGCGAACCGCACAGTCTCGACAGCGTCGCCGACATGGCCGGCCTCACCCGCCGTACCTTCACGCGCCGCTTCCAGAAGTCGATCGGCACCAGTTTCGGCGACTGGCTTGCCGACCAGCGTGTCGCGCTGGCGCAAAGGCTGCTGGAGCAGACGGACAAATCGATGGACATGGTGGCCTTCGAAGCCGGCTTCGGCAGCGCCACGTCGCTGCGCCAGCACTTCGCCGCGCGGCTCAGAACGTCGCCGATGCAGTACAGGCGCGAATTTTCAAGAGTTGCTCAAACCGCAAACGTGCTCAGCGGCGCTTAACCGCGCGCGCCGGATTGCCAACCACCGTCGTGTTGGCCGGGACATCGCGCGTCACCACTGCGCCCGCGCCAACGATAGCGCCCTCGCCTATGCTGACGCCGGCCAGGATCACCGCGTTGCCGCCGATCCAGGCACTGTCGCCGATCGTCACCGGCCTGGCGATCTCCAGCCCGGCCAGCCGTCCAGTGGCTTCGCGGTGATGCTCGGCGCAGTAGATCTGCACATTGGGGCCGAGCAGCGTCCCGTTGCCGATGCGCACCGGCGCCGTGTCGAGGATGGTGCAGCCGGCATTGAGGAAAGTGCGATCGCCGAGGAACAGGTTGAAGCCATAGGCGCAGTGGAACGGCGCCTCGATGCGGGCCTCTTCGCCGACGCCGCCGAGCAGCGCCCGCAAGGCAGGACCCATATTGCCGCGCTGCCGGGGTGGCAGGCCGTTGTGCTCGAACTGCGCGTCGCGTGCCGTGACGCGCAGCGCCTCCAGCTCATCGTCGATACAGCTGTACCATTCGCCCGCCGCCATCTTCGTTCGTTCGCTTACCGTCATGGCCGCACCTCGGATCTGTCTGCTGCCAAAGCATAATCCATCGTCAGGCAAAAGCCCGTGGCCAAACGCCTGGCCTATGCTAGCCTGCTATCCTGGAACCGTGCGAGGTTCCGATCTTGAGGGGGTCGATCATGCTTTATAGCCTTGCACTGCTGATAGGTGTCGTTGCCGGCCTGCGCGCCATGACCGCGCCGGCAGCCGTTGCCTGGGGCGCCTGGCTAGGCTGGCTGCCGGTTGCCGGCACCTGGGCAAGCTTCATGGGCCACTGGATTGCCGTCGGCATCTTCACCATCCTGGCGATCGTCGAGCTGATCACCGACCAGCTGCCGTCGACGCCGAGCCGCAAGGTTCCGCAGCAGTTCGGCACGCGCATTGTCGTCGGCGCCTTCTGCGGCGCGGTGATCGGCGCCACGGCCGGCGCCACCATCGGCGGCCTGATCGCCGGCGCGATCGGCGCGGTGATCGGCACGCTGGGCGGCGCCGAGGCGCGCGGCCGGCTGGCCGCCGCTTTCGGCAAGGACCCGCCCGCCGCCTTCATCGAGGATGCGGTCGCCATCATCGGCGGGCTGCTGATCGTGGCGGCGGTGGCATGAGCGCGAAGAGCTTCGACGCCATCGTCATCGGCGCCGGCCAGGCCGGCCCGCCGCTCGTCGGGCGGCTCGAGGCCGCCGGCATGAAGGTTGCGCTGATCGAGCGCAAATTCATCGGCGGCACCTGCGTTAACACCGGCTGCATGCCGACCAAGACGATGGTGGCGAGCGCCTATGCCGCGCATCTCGCCCGGCGCGCCGCCGATTATGGCGTCGCGCTCTCGGGCCCCGTTGGCGTCGATTACAAGCGGATCAAGGCGCGCAAGGACAAGGTCACCAATGACGCCCGCGGCAATCTCGAAAAATGGATCGCCGGCATGAAGGGCTGCGCGCTCTATCGCGGCCACGCGCGTTTCGAATCCGCCGACACCGTGCGCGTCGGCGACGAGTTGCTGACCGCGCCAAAAATCTTCCTCAACACCGGCGGCCGCGCCTCGGTGCCCAACCTGCCCGGCGTCAACGAGGTGCCCTACCTCACCAACGCCTCGATGATGGATCTCGATGTGCTGCCCAGCCATCTGATCGTTGTCGGCGGCAGCTACATCTCGCTCGAATTCGCCCAGATGTTCCGCCGCTTCGGCTCCGAGGTCACCGTGATCGAGAAGGCGCCGCGGCTGACTGGCCGCGAGGACGAGGACACCTCGGCGGCCATTCTGTCGATCCTCGAAAACGAAGGCATCGCCGTCCATGTCGGCGCCGGCGATATAAGCTTCGCCAGGCAAGGCAGCGATATCGCCGTCAGCTTCGCCGCTGGCAGGCCGGCGGCGGTGGGCTCGCACGTGCTGCTGGCGCTGGGACGCACGCCCAACACCGACGATCTCGGTCTCGACAAGGCCGGCGTCGAGGTCGACCAGCGCGGCTTCATCGTCGTCGACGACCAGCTGCGCACCAATGTGCCTGGCATCTGGGCGATGGGCGACTGCAACGGCAAGGGCGCCTTCACCCACACCTCCTATAACGATTTCGAGATCGTCGCCGCCAACCTGCTCGACAACGACCCGCGACGGGTGAGCGACCGCATCGAAGCCTACGCGCTCTATATCGATCCGCCGCTTGGACGCTGCGGCATGACGGAAGCCGCCGTGAAGAAATCCGGCCGCCGCGCGCTGGTCGGCCAGCGGCCGATGACCCGTGTCGGCCGTGCCGTCGAAAAGGGTGAGACGCAAGGCTTCATGAAGATCCTGGCCGATGCCGACACCGGAGAAATCCTCGGCTGCTCCGTGCTTGGGCCGGGCGGCGACGAGGCGATCCACTGCGTGCTCGACCTTATGTATGCCAAGGCGCCGATCTCGACGCTGGCGCGCGCCATGCACATCCACCCGACCGTCTCGGAGCTGCTGCCGACCATCGCCCAGGAGCTGGAACCGCTGGCTTAGAGCTCCAGGTTCCCCCCGCAAAGCCGCTCTCGTCTTTCTGCATTGCTGCGTTGCAACAATGACGCTTGCGCGCCGAGCGCATCCAGAGCCAGTCTCGATTTTGAACCGATTCAGTCCGGATATCCCATGCCGCTGCCGATCCTAGCGCTTGCCATCGCATCCTTCTGCATCGGCACCACCGAATTCGTCATCATGGGTCTGCTGCCGGAAGTGGCCGCCGACCTCGGCGTCTCGATCCCCTCGGCCGGCCTTTTGGTCACCGGCTATGCGCTGGGCGTCGTGTTCGGTGCGCCGATCGTGGCCATGGCGACCGCGCGCCTGCCGCGCAAACCGGTGCTCGTCGGCCTCGCCACCCTCTTCGTCATCGGCAATCTCTTCTGCGCCATCGCGCCGAACTATTGGCTGCTGATGGCGGCGCGCGTCTTCACCGCATTCGGCCACGGCGCTTTCTTCGGCATCGGTTCGGTGGTTGCCGCGAGCCTGGTGCCGCGCAACAAACGGGCGAGCGCCATCGCCCTGATGTTCGCCGGCCTGACGCTTTCCAACATCCTCGGGGTTCCCGCCGGCACGGCGCTCGGCGAGGCTTTTGGCTGGCGCGCCACATTCCTCGCCGTGGTCGGCATCGGCCTGATCTCGGTCGCGGCCATCGCCTGGCTGGTGCCGTCGGATGTCGCGGAACCCAGCGGCGGCGGTCTGCTCGGCGAACTGCGCGTGCTCGGCAAGCTGCAGGTCTGGCTGGCGATGCTGATCGCCTCGCTCGCCTCCGCCAGCCTGTTCGCCGTATTCACCTACATCAAGCCTTACCTGACAGACGTCTCCGGCCTGTCGACGGCGACCGTCACCTGGGTGCTGCTGCTGTTCGGCGCCGGGATGACCATCGGCAACATCATCGGCGGCAGACTGGCCGACTGGAAGCTGATGCCGACAGTGATTGCCACACTGCTCGCCATGGCCTTGCTGTTCCTCGTCTTCACCGTGTTCGGCGCCATCGCAAGCGTAGCCGTGGCGATCGTCTTCCTATGGGGCATGCTGATCTTCATCGTCGTGCCGCCCCTGCAGATACGCGTCGTCGAAGCGGCTTCCGAAGGGCCTAATCTTGCAGCCACGCTCAACCAGGGCGCCTTCAATGTCGGCAATGCCGGTGGCGCCTGGATCGGCGGCCTCGCCATCTCCTGGGGCGTGTCCTACGCCAACCTGCCGCTGGTGGGCGCCGCGCTCGCCCTTATGGCCGTCGCGGTAGCCGTGCTGTCGCAGGCGTTCGACCGCCACGCCGTCCCGCAGGCGCAGCCGGCCGAATAAGGCTCGGCGTCTTCGCCGTAGCAGGCTTGGCGTCTTCGCCGTTGCCCTGCTGCCCCGACAGCGCGACGCGGCTGGACCACTCGACAGTCCGATCGCAAAAATGCATGGGTGAAACCTCTTCAGGCGGAGATGTCCCATGCAGAAAACGATCGAACGCATCGCCGGCGACAGCGAGGGCGTCGCTTACGAATTTCCGGTCTTCCGCTTCGAGGGCAAGGACAAGGCGGCCCCTTCCGCCTATCTGCAGGCGGCGCTGCATGCCGGCGAACTGCCGGGCGTCGTCGCCATCGACGCGCTGATGCCTATGCTGGTCAAGGCGGAGGCCGAGGGCCGCATCAAGGGCCCGATCACGATCGTGCCCTGGGCCAATCCGATCGGGCGAGCGCAATATCATTTCGGTGAGCATCAGGGCCGCTTCAATCTCGGCACAAGGACCAATTTCAACCGCTCCTTTCCGCTGCTTGCGGCGCCCGACGCCAGGCTCTTGCCGAATGTCAGCCTTGGCGGCGCCGATCGCCGGCTGAAGAACCGGCTCGTCCAGCTCTCGCTCGGCAACGACATCGTCCTTGACCTTCACTGCGACGACGAGGGCCTTGCCTATCTCTACATCCACACCAGCCTGTGGCCGCATATGGCCGACTGTGCCGCCGCGATGGGCGCCGAAGCCGTCTTGCTGTGGAGCGAGGACAATACCGGCACCTTCGAGGGCGCTTCGATCATGCCCTACCAGAACGTGCCCGCAGGCGTCGCGCGCTTCGACCGGCGCGTCGCCACCACGGTCGAATATCGCGGCATGCTCGATGTCGATGGCGCCCTGGCTGCGTCCGATGCCGAGGGCCTCTACCGCCTGCTGGTGACGCGTGGCGTCGTTCAGGACCCATCTGTCCCGAAATTCGAGAAATTTTCCGGCCCTGTGGTCCCGCTGGGAAACATCGACATGATGCCCTCGCCTCGGGCCGGCGCAATCCTTTACGACGTCAAGCCCGGCGACCGCGTCAGGAAAGGCGACAGGCTGGCGACGATCGTCCATGCGCCCGGCGAGGCCGGCGGCCGCACGGAAGTGTTTGCCCCGCAGTCCGGCTTCATCCTGACCCGCCGCTCGCGCCGCATCATCCGCGCCGGCGAGGACCTTTTGAAGCTCGCCGGCGACGGCAGGAGCAGCGACGCGCGCTCGGGCACGCTGGAGGACTGAGGCCCTCATCCGTCGACGGGAAGCCTCGGATCAAAGGCCGCGCAGGCTTTCCAGATTGTGCACATGGACATGGTCGCCGGCGGCGACGGGCGCCGTCAGCCGGCCGATGACTTCGCCGTATTTGCGGATACTGGCACCGGCCGGCAGATCGCGCAGCGCCAGTTTGTGCCCGGCATCGAGCGATGCGCCGGCCGTGAGCAAGAGCCCTTCGCGGGCCCCGCGCGTCGCAACGCTAGCCCCTGCTTCGACCGGCCCGACCAGCACCGCGACATCGTCGTCCGCATGCAGCACGATGGCGCCCGACACCGTCATGCGCTTGCCAGCCGAACCTGCACGCCGGCCGCGTCTTCCCTGAGTTTCAGCACCGCGCCGACATCCTTGCCGGCCATGCCGGCGTCCATCGTCTCCGCAAGCACCGCAAGCGTGGCGGCGCCAACCGGCGCTTCCAGGCCGAGCGCCTGGTTCATCGCCAGCGCCAGGCGGCAGTCCTTATGGGCCAGCTTGATCATGAAGCCTGGTTCGAAGTCGCCCTTGAGCGCGCGGTTGTGCATGGCGACCGCGAGCTGCTGGTTCCAGGCCATCGTCGTCTTCAGCACGCTGATCATCGTGTCGAGCGTCAGCCCGGCCTTGGCGCCGGCGACCAGCGCCTCCGAGCTGGCGGTGATCAGCACGCTGGCCAGAAGATTGTTGGTGAGCTTCATGGCCTGACCCATGCCGAGCGCGCCGCAATGGATGAGGTCCGTGCCCATCGCCGACAGGATGGGACGGGCGCGCTCCAGCACCGCGGCATCGCCGCCGATCATCAGCGTCGACGTGCCGGCAATCGCGTGCTCGACGGTCTTGCCCACCGGGCTGTCGATCATGTCGACGCCGCGCGCGGCGAGCCACGCCCCGACCCGTTGCGTGGTCTGCGGGTCGATCGTGCTCATGTCGACATAGAGGCTGCCGGATTTCAGCCCATGACCGATGCCGTCGTCGCCGAGCACGGCCGCCTCGACGTCGGGCGCGTCCGGCAGCATCGTGATGACCACGTCCGATCGCTCGGCCACCTCACGCGGCGACGCCGCCGCCCGGGCGCCCGCGTCCACGAGCTTCGCCACCGACGCCGGATTGAGATCGAACACGGTGAGCCCAAATCCCGCCTTGAGGACGTTGCGGGCCATCGGAGCGCCCATGGTTCCAAGCCCGACAAAACCTATTTCGGTCATCAATGCTTTCCTTCACTAACGTCACGGCATGATCCCAAAAGCGGAGTCCGGTTTTTGGAAAAGATCATGCTCAAGCAGGTAGACAGAACTCCATCCCGATCTCCCCGGGATGGGGCTCTGGGGACGCGCCTCAGGAGGGCGCTTTCCACTGGTCGAGCTGCCAGGCCGGCAGGCCACGCAGGTCCTTGGCGCTCTTGTCGGTGAAGCCGCTCTCGTCCGGCACCTTGCCGGTCCCCTCATAGGCCTTCTGCAGCAGCGGAGCCGCCTTGCCGAAGGCCGCCTTGACCTGATCCCAGCTCAGCGCCTCGGGGATCATCTTGCCCGCAACCATGAACTGGGAGATCTGGCTGACCGCGGCCGCATCGCCTTCCGTCGGCCAGATCCAGCCGCGCTGGAAAAGCACTTCGTCGCCGATGACCTTGGCGCCAAGCGTGGGATCGAGCCCCCAATATTTGTTGACTGATTGCGAAATGTCCTTCGGATCGATTTTCTGCAGTTCCGCCAGCGCCCGCTGAGCGGCGACCAGGAAGGCTTGGCCGATCGGCGCGTCATCGCCGACGATGCGGTCGCTGCAGATCCAGAAGGAACGGTGCAGATAGTAGCCGTCGGGGTAGAATTTCGACTTCTTGACGCCCGGCAGCAAGTGCCCTTCGCCCTCGCCCGCCGGTCCGCTGTAGCCGGCCTCGGTGTAGCCGAAGGAATTCATGATGCCCGTCAGCCCGGTCTCGGCATTGGCCTTCAGGAAGGCCGGGTAGATCACGACCGACGCGTCCATGCCTTGCGGCAGGGATGCGGCCACCGCCTGCGTCGGCGTGTTGACGATGTTGATGTTGAACGCGCGCGGATCGGCGTCGCCCAGTTCCTGCAGCAGCATCTGCGAGAGCGCGTTGTAGGGGTCGCCGCCGACCAGCGCGCCGACGGTCTTGCCCTTCAGGTCCTCGATGTTCCTGATCGGCGAACCCTTGCGGGTCGCGAGCACCATGCGCATGTGGCCTTCGCCCACGGTCAGGATGTTTATCGGCTGCGCCTGCGACAGCAGGCGCACGATCGGCGTGTTGCCCCACATGCCGATGTCGAGATCGCCTGAGACGAAGGCCTCGACCATGGGCAGGGCTGAAGGATAGTCGCGCCAGTCGACCGTCAGGTCATAGCCGAGTTCGGCCACCGCCTTCTCCAGCAGCTTCTCGTTGATCATGCGCTGTGTCAGCGGCGAGTTGCCGGCGGCGTAGGGCTGGCGGCCGATCGACACTTTCGCCGCCTTGCGGTCCTGCGCCCGCACGATCGCGGGCATGGCCAAGGCGCCCGCGGCGGCGCCCGCAAGGAACATGCGCCGGGTGAAAATGCTCTGCGTAAATCTTGTCATGACATTCCTCCGTCCTGTCGTGTCAGTTCATCGTTGCGCGATATGCTTCTTCGCGGATCAGCTCCCAGATCGACTGGCAAAGCCTGGCGAACTCGCCTGAGCGGCGGGTCGCGTCGCCACGCGGCCTCGGCAGGTTGATGTCGACGATCTGCTTCAGCCGGCCGGGATGGCTGCTCAGCACCGCCACCCGATCGGCCAGGAACACGGCCTCGTCGATGGCATGGGTTATGAAAACGACCGTGCGCCGTTCCGGCGCCGGGCGGTCCTGCCCCCAGATCCGCAGCAATTCGTCCTGCAGGATCACGCGTGTCTGCGCGTCGAGCGCGGCCAGCGGCTCGTCCATCAAAAGGATCTCCGGCTCGTTCGCCATCAGCCGCGCCAGCGCGACGCGCTGGCGCATGCCGCCCGAGAGCTGGTGCGGATATTTCTCCTGCGAGCCCGTGAGCCCTACCATCTCGATGGTGCGCTCCACGCGCTCGGTGCGCTCGGCCGGCGAAAGCCCCTGCCCGGCCGGCCCGTAGACCAGTCCGAACTCGACATTGCCACGCACCGTGCGCCACGGAAACAGCGCGTAGTCCTGGAACATCACGCCGCGCTCGGCGCCTGGTCCTTCGATCGGCTTGCCGTTCAGCATCATGGTGCCGGACGTCGCAGGCTCGAGGCCGGCCAGCATGTTGAGGACCGTCGTCTTGCCGCAGCCCGAGGGTCCGACGATGGCGAGGAACTCGCCATCCCTGATGTCCAGCGACAGCTTCTCGACGGCGACGACCGAGCCGCCGAAGAACTTGCTGACCGCATCGAGCCGGATTTTCGGCGTGCTCATATCCGGCTCCACGGTACGGTGATGGCGAGTGCCCAGCGCAAGGCGCGGTCGAGGGTGAAGGCGACGATGCCGACCGCGATCATGCAGACGACCATGCCGTTCAGATCGATCGAGTAGGCGTAGAAGACGAACATCATCTGGCCGATGCCGCCGCTGCTGCCGGACTTGGCACCGACCGCAAGCTCGGCGGCTATGATTGCCGTCCAGGCAATCCCCAATCCGATGCGCATGCCGACGAGGATCGACGGCAAGGCCGCCGGCAGCAGCACCACGCGCATGCGGGTGAGCGGCGTGAGCCCCATGGTGAGCGCTGCGCGCATCAGGCTGGGTTCGATGCGCTTCACGCCCGCGATGGCGTTGATCAGGATCGGGAAAAAGGCGGCATAGGCGACGATCGCGACAGCGGCGCCCGAGCCCGAGCCCAGCCAGAGGATGACGAGCGGCAGGATGGCGAGGGCCGCGATCGGGCGGAACGTCTCCACCAGAGGATCGAGATTGCGCTCGACCGTCGGCATGCTGCCCATGGCGATGCCGAGTGGAACTGCCAGGCACGCGGCTATCGCAAAGCCTGCAAAGACGCGTCCGAGACTGGTGGCGAGGCCGGAGAGGAGATCGCCCGTCCGCACCATGGCGATCGCGGCTTCGAGCACGGTGCTGGGGCGCGGCGCCTGGACCGAGCCCGAAGCGAGAAGCTGCCAGCCCACAAGGAGCAGCACCGGAACGAGGAGGCGGAGCGCCACGCGTTTCATTGCGCCGCTCCGGTCTGCGCCCACGGGGTCAGGACCCTCGAAAGCTGGCGCAGGCCCTTGTCGGTCAGGAAGCCGAGCAGGCCAATCGTAACGATGAAGGCCATCACCGTCGGTGTGGACAACATGCTGCGATAATACTCGATCGCATAGCCCAGTCCGTTCGGCGCGCCGACCAGCTCGGCGGCGACGACGGCGGTCCAGGACGCCGCCACCGCAAGCCGAGCCGAAACAAGGATCGCCGGCAGCGCCGCCGGCACGATGACGCGCCGCATGATCGTCGACCTGGACAGGCCCATCGTGCGCGCAGCGGCGATGAGGCGCCTGTCGACGGCGGCGGCGCCCGCGGCGGTACCGACCAGCAACGGAAAGAACGCCGTGTAGAACATGATGAACAGCGGCAGCCGATGGCCGATGCCGAAGAGATAGAGCGCAAGCGGTATCCACGCGATGCCGGCGATCGGCCGCAGCATCTCGACTGGCAGTTCGAGCAGGTCGTTCCACAGGCGGCTTCGGCCCATCAGCAGACCGAGCGGCACGGCAATGACGACCGCGGCCAGCATGCTGGCGGAAAGCCTTGCCAGGCTGATCAGCGCATTGCCGAACAACTCGCCGTTGAGCGCGGTGTCACGAAGCGCCGCAGCGACGGCCAGCGGCGACGGCAGCAGGAGTTTCGACGGCACGAGCAGCGATCCGGCGTACCAAGCAAGCACGAACAGTGCCATCGTGCGCAGATAGACCAACACTCCGCCCAGCCGCGTGGGGCCGGCCGCTTTCGCGTTTGTTGAGGAGACCACGCTCAAAGCGAACCCCGTATCCGGGTCGGAACTTCCAGTCCCTCTCCCAATATCTCGCCGAAGGTGAGCGTGCCGCCGGCGACATTGAATATCGTTGCGAGCAGCCGTCGAGCGGCCTCGTCTATTGTCTCGGTTCCTTCCGAGACCGGGCTGGCGTCGAAATCGATCTGCTCGAGAAGCCGGCGCGCGGTCTCGCGCCTGGCCGTGATCTTGATTGTCGGCGCGAGCGCGCTCGCCGTGCTGTTGCCGGGCCCGGTCGTGAACAGCATGAGCTGGGCGCCGGCCGCGGTGAAGCCGGTCATCGATTCCGGCGAGAAGGACGGGCCGTCCATCAGATAGAGCCCGCCGGTGGCCGGTGGCTCGGCGACGGCTAGCATCCCGTCGATGCGGCAGCTCCCTGTCTTTGCCACCGCCCCGAGCGATTTTTCCTCGATCGTGCTCAGCCCGCCCCGAATATTTTCCTCGCCGGGATTGTTGCCGGTCAGGCTGCGGCCCGACGAGCTGGCAAAGCTTTCCCTGCGCTCCACCGCCCGCAGGATTTCCTGCGCGATCGACGGATCGCGGGCGCGACCGGCCAGGATGTGCTCGGCACCCAGCCACTCGACGGTCTCGCCGGCAATGACGGTCGCGCCATGCGACACCAGGAGATCGACCACGGCGCCGACGACCGGATTGCTGATCAGACCGGAGGTTGCGTCGGAATGACCGCATTCGACGCCAACGACCAGTTTTGTTCCCGGCAGAGTTTCGCGACGGGCGCGGGAGGCCTCGCGCAGCAGCGCGGCACCTCGCCTGATGCCCTGCTCCAGGACCGAAAGCATGTCTTCCTCCTGCTCGGCGAAGGAGACGCTGGCGGCCGGCTTGCCGCTCTTTGAGATGCGGGCCGAAACCACCGCGGTCGTCGCCGCGTCGACACCAACGACCAGCACCGCGCCCACGTTGGGGTTGCGGCCAAGGCCGACAAGTTGATCAACGTGCAATCCGAGATCCGGTTCGACATGGCCCCTGCCGCCGCTCGTGGCCGCCAAGAGCGCGCCCTCCAGGCTGGCGGCGATCCGCTCGCTGACCCGCAGCGCAAGCCCGTTGATGCACAGGATGAGCACGTGATTGCGGATTCCGGCGCTGCCATCGGCCCGCTTGAAACCGCAAAAGGACGGCAGGCGATCGATTTCCCCGTTATCGGAGGCAAATGAAGGCATCTGGCGTTTCCATAATGTCGCTCGGGGCGATCTGTTGGCAAATCTCATATTTGATCAAATGTTCCGTTGGCAAGGGCAAAATTGACTTCTCTTGACGACCGTGCGAGCAATATTTGCTCAAATCCGGGTAGCGGGGACATATGGCGCGGATTCCCGACGTTCAAAAACTGCTTCGTGACGACATCATCTCCGGAGTCATTCCGTTCGGTTCGCGGCTGAGGATCGATGAGTTGGCGAGCCGCTACGGCGTGAGCCACATGCCCGTGCGCGAGGCACTGCGCGCGCTGAGCGGCACCGGTCTGGTGGTGCTGGAGCCAAATCGCGGCGCCCGCGTCAGAACCGTCCACATGTCCTTCGTTGTGGACCTTTTCGACATCCGCAGCGCCATCGAGACCATGCTTGCGCGGCGCGCCAGCGAGCGCCGCACCGCCGAGCATTTGCGCGACTTGAAAGCAGCCGAGGAATTGCTGGAGGCACGTGTGGCGAGCGAGGACTTTCTTGCCGTCCCCCATGCTAACAACATCTTCCACGGCGTCATCAATGAAGCCGCCGGCAATCCCGGCGCCCTGTCGATGGTGGATCGCAACTGGCTCCTGGTGGCGGCGATCTGGCAGCGCTACGGCTATGACGAGGCGCGCTTCCACGGCGTCATCGACGACCACCGCCACATCATCCACGCCATCGAGCGCCAGGATGCGGGCTCGGCCGCCTTGCTGATGGGAGCGCATATCGAGAAGGCTAAGCATGACCTTCTGGACAGGATCGCCGTCAATCCTAAGCCAGACATCGGCCTGCAATGACTGTCGCCATAGAGTTCGACGTCGCCGCGAAGACGGGCGACACGCTGGGCGAAGCGCCGACCTGGCATCCGCATACCGGCGAGTTCTTCTGGATCGATCTGCGCCGCCCTTGCCTGCATAGGCTGCAGCCGGAAAGCGGGAGCGTGACCTCATGGCCGATGCCCGACGTGATCGGCTCCGTCGTGCCGCGGGCGACGGGCGGCGTGGTCGTCGCGCTCGGCCAGGGCCTTCGCCTTTTCGATCCGGACAGCGGCCGGCTCACCCCGCTGACCACGGTCGAATACGGGCCGCCGCAACATCGCCTGAACGACATGAAGTGCGATCCCGCCGGCGGCATAATCTGCGGCAGCATGTGGGACTACGGATTGCATCCATCGGGCGCGCTGTACCGGGTCGACGCGACAGGGCGCCCGACTCTGCTCCGCGAGCGGATCGCCGTGCCCAATGCGCTCGCTTTCAGCCCGGATGGACGCACGCTCTACTTCGCCGATACCAGGAAGGGCGACATCGAGCGCGCGGACTTCGATCCGGCCGATGGGCGCGTCGGCCAATGGTCGAAGTTCGTCGCCGCGCAGGCGGCGCCGGGCCGGCCCGATGGTGCGACGGTCGATGCGGAGGGCTTCCTGTGGAATGCACGTTACCAGGGCGGCGCCCTCGCACGCTTCGCGCCCGACGGCACGCTCGACAGGCTGGTGCAACTGCCGGTCAGCCAGCCGACGTCATGCGCCTTCGGCGGCGAGGGACTGCGAACCCTTTATGTGACCACCGCGACCCAGACGCTGAATGAGATGGAACGAGCGGAACAGCCACTTGCCGGATCCCTGCTGGCGATCGACGCCGGCGTGGCGGGCCTGCCGGAACTGATGTTCGCCGGCTAAAGCAATTCCAGGAAAGGTGCGCGGCTGTTTTCCGTCGGGAATTGCACAAAAACAATGGTCAGAGCAGTTTGGCGTTCCACGAAACGATCAACTGCTCCGGACTCGGAAACGCGCCGCTATTGCCAGCCGAGGTGACGTCCTCCAGTCGCCTGCAGATCGATGCCGGTGATGAAACTGCCGGCATCGGAGCACAGAAGCAGTGCCGCTCCAGCCATCTCGCTTGCCTCCCCCGCCCGCTGTATCGGCGCTGAATTCTTCTGGATATCCGCCCACTTTGCCGCATCCTGGCGCCGCCAGCGATTGCGCTCGGTGATGACAAGGCCCGGCGACAGATTGTTGATCGTCACGCCGTGCGGTGCGTAGTCCTTGGCGAGATTGAATGACAGATTGTGCTGCGCGCTCTTCAGCGCAGCATAGACGGCAAGGTCGGATTCGGGGCGGGTCTGGTTGATGCTTCCAATCGTCAGCACCCGGCCCCAGCCATTGTCCTTCATAGCGGGCAGCGCAGCCTGGAAGAGTTCGATCGTCGCCCTGAAATTGATCTGGATCTGGCGCTCGACCTGATCAGCCGGCAGTTCGAGAAAAGGCGTCCGGTACTGGATGGAGGCGCAGACGACGAGCACGTCGATGCCGCCGAGCGCCTTGATCGCATCCTGGACGCAGCGTGTCGCCTCGCCGGGCTCGGCGAAATCGGCGTCGATCGCGACCCCTCGCCGGCCCTTTTCACGGACTTCGCGCACCGCGTCGGCGGCCGCCTCGGGTTGTCCGAACGCAATGTCGGCGGCGCGGGCGGAATGGACGGCCACATCGGCGCCGGCCTCCGCGAAAACCCTGACGATCTCGCGGCCGATGCTGATGCTGCCGCCGGTGACGAGCGCGCGTCGCCCTGCCATCGAGAAGCGGCGGGCCAGGAGCAGCGCGTTTTGAGTATCGATTTCGTCGTGCGGCATTCCAGTTGGCCCTTCGGTGATTTGATCATACCTATTCATCGAACGTTACAGGACGCGCTGAGATGTCAAGGACGGATCATCGAACTTTTCATGTTTTGATCAAACTTATGCCTCATGAGCTCACATGCGATCGATTGCTGGTCCGACCGCGAGGATCGGCCGACCGCCCATCTCTGCCGGCAGCGCGAGATATCGAAGCCGGCTTAAGCTCTCTTGCACCTCGCACAGCAGGCGATTGCCTCGTCCGACGAGTTCCCTGATTCCGCTTGCCGATCCAGTCATTCGCCGCTATGGGAGTCGGCATGAACATGCGTTCGAACAAGACCGTTTGGTGGTGGGCTCGCTGACAGCGGCCGGTTCGAACGCGCGTGCGTAAAGAGAGGGTGGCCGCAACGGAATGTCCGGGCGGCCATTTGTTTTTTCAAGCCATTCCCGGGTCCGTTGCCCAAAACGCTGATGGAGACGGCAATGACGACTAAGGTTCTGGACAACGGGGCGGAGCGCTTCGTCACCGCGGGCGGCGTGACGATCACCCGCGAGCGGCACGACCGGCCCTATGAAGGCGCGATCGATGCCTATGTCGATGGCCTGAATTCCCGCCGCGGCGCGGTGTTCTCCTCCAATTACGAATATCCGGGCCGCTACACGCGCTGGGATACGGCCATCATCGATCCGCCGCTGGTGATTTCGGCGCGCGGCCGCACGATGCGCATCGAAGCGCTGAACAAACGCGGCGAAGTGTTGCTGCCGGTGATCGGCAAGGCGCTGGCTGGCTTGAGCGAAGTGACGATCGCCGAGACCTCGAAAACGCTCATTCGTCTCGATGTCGCCAAGCCCGGCCGCGTCTTCACCGAGGAGGAGCGCAGCCGCGTTCCATCGGTCTTCACCGTGCTGCGTGCCATCACCGCTTTGTTCAAGACCTCCGAGGATGCCAATCTCGGCCTCTACGGCGCCTTCGGCTACGACCTCGCCTTCCAGTTCGACCCTGTCGACCACAAGCTCGAACGCAGGGAAAGCCAGCGCGACCTGGTGTTGTTCCTGCCCGACGAGATCCTCGTCGTCGACCATTATTCGACCGCGGCCTGGACGGACCGCTACGACTATTCCGGCGACGGTTTTTCGACCGAAGGCTTGCCGCGCGACGCCCATGCCGAGCCGTTCAAGACTGCCGATCGCATCCCGCCGCGCGGCGACCACGAGCCGGGCGAATACGCCAAGCTGGTGCGCCGCGCCATGGAGAGCTTCAAGCGCGGCGACCTGTTCGAGGTCGTGCCCGGCCAGATGTTCTACGAGCGCTGCGAGACCCAGCCCTCCGACATCTCGCGCAAGCTGAAATCGATCAATCCCTCACCCTATTCCTTCTTCATCAATCTCGGCGAAAACGAATATCTGATCGGCGCCTCGCCGGAGATGTTCGTGCGCGTCAACGGCCGCCGCGTAGAGACCTGCCCGATCTCGGGCACCATCAAGCGCGGCGACGACGCCATTTCCGACAGCGAGCAGATCCTGAAGCTGCTCAACTCCAAGAAGGACGAGTCCGAGCTCACCATGTGCTCGGACGTCGACCGCAACGACAAGTCGCGCGTCTGCGAGCCGGGCTCGGTGCGCGTCATCGGCCGCCGCCAGATCGAGATGTATTCACGCCTGATCCACACCGTCGACCACATCGAGGGGCGGCTGCGCGAAGGCATGGACGCTTTCGACGCATTTCTCTCGCACGCCTGGGCGGTCACCGTCACCGGCGCGCCGAAGCTGTGGGCCATGCGCTTCATCGAGCAGAACGAGAAGAGCCCGCGCGCCTGGTATGGCGGGGCGATCGGCATGGTCAATTTCAACGGCGACATGAACACCGGACTGACGCTGCGCACCATCCGCATCAAGGACGGCATCGCCGAGGTGCGCGCCGGCGCCACATTGCTCTTCGACAGCGTTCCCGAGGAAGAAGAAGCTGAAACCGAATTGAAGGCATCCGCCATGCTCTCCGCCATCCGCGACGCCAAGACCGGCAACGCCACCGGAACCGAGCGCACCACCGCGCGCGTTGGCGACGGCGTCAACATCCTGCTGGTCGACCATGAGGACTCCTTCGTCCACACGCTGGCGAACTACTTCCGCCAGACCGGCGCCAACGTTTCCACGGTGCGCTCGCCGGTGCCGGAGGAGGTCTTCGAGCGGCTGAAGCCGGACCTCGTCGTGCTGTCGCCCGGCCCAGGCACGCCGAAGGATTTCGACTGCGCCGCCACCATCAGACGAGCGCGCGCCCGCGACTTGCCGATCTTCGGCGTCTGCCTCGGCCTGCAGGCGCTGGCCGAGGCCTATGGCGGCGAGCTCAGGCAATTGCACATCCCGATGCACGGGAAGCCGTCGCGCATCCGCGTTTCGAAGCCCGGCATCATCTTCTCTGGCCTGCCCAAGGAAGTGACCGTCGGCCGCTATCACTCGATCTTCGCCGATCCGGTGCGCTTGCCAGACGGCTTCGTGGTCACCGCCGAGACCGAGGACGGCGTCATCATGGCCTTCGAGCATCGCAAGGAGCCGATCGCGGCGGTGCAATTCCATCCGGAATCGATCATGACGCTCGGTCACAATGCCGGCATGCGCATCATCGAGAACATCGTCGCGCATCTGCCGCGCAAGGCCAAGGAAAAGGCCGCATAGGAAACATGGCCGCAACGCAGGACACGACGGCGGCCGCGGCGAAAGCCGCGAGCCGGGAGAAGGTTGCCAGGCTCGCCTTCTGGTCGATCCTCGTCGCCTGCGTCGTGCTGGTCTTGAAGCTTGCCGCCTGGTACATCACCGGTTCGGTCGCGCTCTATTCGGACGCGGCGGAATCGATCGTCAATGTGATTGCTTCGGCGGCCGCCTTCTGGGCGATCCAGGTCAGCTACAAGCCCGCGGACCAGGACCATCCCTTCGGCCATCACAAGGCCGAATATTTCTCGGCCGTGCTCGAAGGGGTGCTGATCGTCGTCGCGGCATTGCTCATCCTCAACGAGGTCTGGCGGTCCTGGCAGCATCCGGCCCCGATCGAACAGCCCTGGAAAGGTCTTGCCGTCAACGGCGTGGCGACGATCATCAACGCGATCTGGGCCTGGACGCTGATCCGCGCCGGACGGAACGCGAGGTCGCCGGCGCTTGTCGCCGACGGTCAGCACATCATGACCGACGTGGTGACCTCCGTCGGCGTCTTTGCCGGCCTTGTCGGCGCGGTGCTCACCGGCTGGCAGATCCTCGACCCGGCGCTTGCCGTGATCGTCGCGCTCAACATCCTGTGGCAGGGCTGGCATGTCATCGGCTCGTCGATGAACGGGCTGATGGACCGCGCCGTTGACAGCCAGGAGAACATGCAGATCCGCGACATCATCTCGGCCAATTCGAAGGGCGCGCTGGAGGTGCATGATCTCAAGACGCGCATAGCCGGGCGCGCCACCTTCATCGAGTTCCACCTGGTCGTCGATGCCGACATGACGGTCGGCGCCAGCCATGTCATCTGCGACCGCATCGAGGACGCGCTGAAGGCCGAGATTCCCTCGGTGCGCGTCACCATCCATGTCGAGCCGGACGACGAGGCAAAGCTGCCGAAGGGCACGACAGCGGTGCCTTTCGCGTAGGTCGAGCTTCAATCCCTCAAGCAAAAGATTAATTGAAGATGTCGTCCAGAGCTGGACGCATTTGTTCCGTTGGGCGTTCCAATACCGCCCCGACAAAATCGTCGCCGAGCGGCCCGATGAATTGATCGAGCCAGTGCCAGTCCGTTGGAAGCGTTTCTTCAATCATCGGCAAACCTCACGGCGCGCAGGCCGACTGCGGCATCGGCTGCAGCCGATAGACCTTGTCGTCGGACCTGGTCTTGCCATTCGCCGCCTTCGAGCAGAGATCGAGGACCGCGATCGCATTGTTGGGATTGGCCAGCATCATCATGCCGTTGCCGCCACGCTTGAGGAAAATCTCCTTCTGCGAGATGTCGCAGGCAAAATCGCTCATCTTCGAGCTGGCCGAGCAGCGCCACTGGTCCGCCTCGCCCTGGCAGGAATAGGTCTGCGTGACCTTGGCCCCCTTCCCCCTGGTCGTCACCGACACGGCGATGTCCGCCCCGTCCGGCCAGTTTGCGGTATCCCCGCTTGCGGCAAAAGAGGCGAGCTCGACCGACCCGCGGAAGATGCGGATCGATTGCGTCAGTTGGTTGGGATGCGACTTCAGATGCGCGTCGTCGTAATCGCGCCCGAAGCAGAACGGCTGGTCGGGCTTAAGCCGCACACGCAACGGATCTCCAAGCGCCGGGTCGATCGGATCGATTCGCGCGAACTCTGCCTTGCAGGTCTCGGCCGGCATGGGATCGAGCTTGAAATTGTCGTCCTCGCTGCCCAGCGCCTGCTCGTTGTATTTCGCCTTGCCGTCCTCCTCCTCAGCGCCTGCGTCAAGATACACGTCAGGCTGTACGTTGGTGAGGATCAGCCGGCCCCTGTCGTCGACCTTGAGCGAGGCCAGCGTGCGGTCGCATTCCATGCCGCAGCGGATGCCGCTCGACGGATCGCTCGGGTCGTTCTTGTTGCACCAGCCGCTGGCCCATTCCGGCGCCTTGGCGCCGCGCACGGTGGTGGTGAGGAAGCCGTTATAGGAGCTGTCGGCGTTGGTGGCCGGCTCCTCGTTCGGACGGCTGACCGGGTCATGGCCGTAGAAGAAGAAGATGCGCGCCACCTTCTGTTGCGGATGCGCCTTGAGATGAGCGGCATCGTAGACGCGGCCGAAGCAGGCGTCGGCTCCGTTGGAGCTGAGTTCTTTAAGGCCGAGCGCGTCGTCGGCGCGCGCCGCCCCGGCAAAAATGGCAAGGGCAGTGCAAAGCGCCGCGCCCGCCGCGGTTCTCGCTACCACGCTCCACGATGTCATATGATCCTCCTCCCGCCTACAGGACTGGCATTATGCTAGTCTAGGAGTGCCGCCCGGACCATGCGAAATTGCGCAAGTGGGCGAGTGAAGGGAGGATACCATGCTGCGCCGCGATATTTTTCGCGCCGGTCTTGCAGGCGCTGCAAGCCTTTTCAGCCTGAGCCGGGCAAATGCGGCAACAACTGAGGAAAGGCTGAAAGTGGTCTATCACCTCAGCGACGCCGACAAGGTCAACTTCGTCCTCGGCAACATCAAGAACCACTATGAAGGCACCGGCGGCAATGTCGATATCGTGCTTGTGGTGCACGGTCCGGCTCTCGCAGCCTTCAAGTCCAAGGGCGCTTCCGGCGCGGTTTCCAGCCGCTTTGCCGGCCTTGTCCAGCAGGGACTGGTCCCGCAAGCTTGCGGCAACACCCTGCACGGCATGGACATCACGCTGACCGACCTACTGGCGGGCTTCGAGGTCGCCGAGAAGGGCGGCGTCGTGAAGCTCGCCGAGCTGCAGCACCAGGGCTATGTCTATCTCAGACCCTGAATACGCTCGGACTTGAACGGCAGGCCGGCAATGGCCTACGAAAGACGCCAACCTGGAGGCCAGCCGACATGACGACACTTGCCATCCCCGATCTTGCCGGCAAGGCGGTGCTGGTCACCGGCGCTTCGACCGGCATAGGCGCAGCACTTGCCCGTGCCTACGCGGCGCAGAAATGCCGGGTCGCGCTGCACTACAATGCGAGCCGCGAGGCCGCCGAAAGCCTGGCCAAATCCATCCGCGACGACGGCGGCGAGGTGTTTGTGACCCAGGGCGATTTCTCGATTGCCGCCGATGTAGAACGCGTTGTCGAGGAAAGTGCCCAGCATTTCGGCCGGCTTGACGGGCTGGTCAACAATGCCGGCGGCATGCTCGGCCGCGTCGCCTATGCCGACCAGACCGAGGTGCATTACGACGCGGTCATGGACCTCAACGCCCGCTCGGTGCTGACCGCCTCGCGCAAGGCGATCGCGTGGCTGAAGCGCCAGGGCGGCTTCATCATCAACACGTCCTCGATCGCCGCCCGCAACGGCGCCGGCGGCGGCGCCGGCCTCTATGGCTCATCCAAGGCCTTCGTTTCCAACGTGACACGCGGCATGGCCAAGGAGCTGATCGGCTTCGGCATCCGCGTCAACGCGGTGGCGCCGGGCACTATCCTGACGCCATTTCACGAACGTTATTCGAACGCCGAGCAGATCAAGGCCATGGTCGCCACCATTCCTCAAGGGCGTGCCGGCACGGCGCAGGATTGCGTCGGCGCTTATCTGTTCCTGTCGTCCGATCTGTTGAGCGGCTATATCATCGGCCAGGTGATCGAGGTGAATGGCGGCCAGTTGATGCCGTGAGCTGGCGATTGCATACTTGATGCAGCCTGCAACCTGGAGGGAGATCAAGGCATGTACGGACTGATCGGCAAGATGCGGGCGGCGCGCGGCCAGCGCGATGCGGTCATGGATGTGCTGCGCGAAAGCACCGGCGCGCTCCCCGGCTGCCTGAGCTACATCATCGCCATCGATCCGGTCGACGCCGACGCGATCTGGGTCACCGAGGTGTGGACCGACCAGGCGAGCCACAAGGCCTCGCTGCAATTGCCGGAGGTCCAGGCCGCGATCGCCAAGGCGCGTCCCTTCATCGCCGGCTTCGAATTCCAGGTCGAGACCCATCCTGTCGGCGGCTTCGGACTGCCGTCGCAAGAAAAGGCCGGCTGAACCGCCGCGAAATCTCGACACTGCTGAGCAAGGTCGCGGCTCTGCGACCAGTCGACCTCTCCGGCGGACGCACGATCTACTGATCGCAAGCCGCCTGCTGAGACTTATCGCCCGGCCGCAAGCCGCTCGGGGAGGAAATCGACAAAGACGCGGACCTTCGGCGAAAGGTGGCGATTGGACGGCCACAGCATGCGGAATTGGCCGCGGCCGTCGACATGGCCATCAAGCACTGTGCGCAGCTTTCCGTCATGCAGCGCCTCGCGCACCAGGAAATCGGGCATGCAGGCAATGCCGAGACCGGCGAGCGTGGCGCCCTTCAATGCTTCCATGTTGTTGCAGGTCAGCATCGAGCGGATCTGCGGCGCGGCGCTCCCGGCAGTGAACGGCCAGTGCAGCAGCCTGCCGCTGTTGAGAAAGCGGAAGTGTATGCCGAAATGCGCCGCGAGATCCGCCGGCGTGCGAGGGGTGCCATGGCGATCAAGGTAGGAAGGAGCCGCGCACAGGATCATGCGAAAGGGCGCAACCGGCCTCGACACCAATCGTGAATCGGGCAGCTCGCCGCTTCTGATCGCGACGTCGATACCCTCTTCTATGACGTCGACGATGCGATCGTTGAAATCGATATCGAGCTCGATCTCGGGGTAGCGGGCCATGAATTCCGACAGCACCGGCAAAAGCAGATGATAGGTGACGATCGGGGTCGAGATGCGTAGCCGCCCATGCGGCGTTTCGCGTGTACGCGACAGCATCGCCTCCGCGTCTTCGATATCGTCGAGGATACGGCGCACCCGCTCGTTGAACAGCTTGCCCTCCTCGGTCAGGCCTATGCGCCGCGTGCTGCGTTGCAGGAGCCGTACGCCGAGCTCCTGCTCAAGCCTGGCGACGCTCTTGCCGACGGCGGAAGCGGAGATGCCGAGCGCCCGCCCAGCGGTGACGAAACTGCCGAGCTCGGCGGTGCGGGCGAAAGCCAGAAGGCCGTTCAGACGATCCATGGTGAGCCTATTCGAGCGTTCTAGTCCGGTATGACCGGAGATCTAATACTATTTTGCCGGAAATGTCGCCGGCCTATCTTGTCGTTGCAACCGGCGCCGCCATCCGCGGCACGCCAAAAATCCCGCTTCAGATGGGAAAATCCATGACTTTGATGACCAGAACCGACCCGGCCGGGAGATGGCTTGTGCTGCTGTCGGTTTGCCTTGCCGCCATGACGATGCCGTTGAGCTTCACCGGTCCCGCCGTGGCGCTCTCGCGCATTGCCGCCGATCTTGGCGGCAGTCCGATCGAGCTCAATTGGGTGACGAATGCCTTCATGCTGACCTTCGGCGCCGGGCTGATGGCTGCCGGAGCGCTGGCCGACAACCATGGCCGCAAGCGGATCTTCCTCGCTGGCCTCGCCACCTATGTCCTTGCCGCGCTGGGCTCCACGCTGGCGCCCGGCATCGTCTGGTTCGACATGTTCAGAGCCCTGCAAGGCATCGGCGGCGCTGCCGCCTTCGCCGGTGGCGCCTCCGCGCTTGCCCAGGAATTCGACGGGCAATCGCGGTTGCGCGCCTTCAGTTTCCTCGGCACCAGCTTCGGCATCGGCCTCGCCTTTGGCCCCGTTGCCTCCGGCCTGCTCATCGACGCATTCGGCTGGCGCGCGATCTTTCTTCTGGTGGCGGTGCTTGGCGTTGCCGCCGCCGCGCTTGGCCTGCGCACCGTCGCCGAATCGCGCGACCCGGATGCAACCGGGCTCGACTGGGCGGGAGCCGGCACCTTCACGATCGCGCTTGCGGCGCTGACCTGTGGCGTGCTGCAGGCGCCGCAGAGCGGCTGGGCCGATCCTCTCGTTATCGCGCTTCTCGGCCTGGCTGTTATCGGCTTTGCCGCCTTCGTCATTGTCGAGCGGCGCATGCGCCGGCCGATGCTGGACCTGACGCTGTTTCGCTTCCCGCGTTTCGTCGGCGTGCAGTTCCTGGCCGCCGCGCCCGCCTATGCCTTCGTCGTCCTGCTTGTGCTCTTGCCGATCCGTTTCATCGGCATCGAAGGAATGAGCGAGATCAAGGCGGGGCAATTGATGATCTGCCTCTCCGGACCGCTGCTTGTATTGCCGCTGCTCGCCGGCCAGGCGGCGCGCTGGATCGCTCCGGCCACGATCTGTGGTGTTGGCCTGCTCGTCGCGGCGGCCGGCCTTGTATGGCTGAGCCGCGTGCCGGCGGCGGACGGCGCGCTGGTGGCCCCGCTGATCCTGATCGGTATCGGCATCGCCTTGCCTTGGGGACTGATGGACGGACTTGCCGTCAGCGTCGTGCCGAAGGAGCGCGCCGGCATGGCAGTAGGCATCTTCAACACCACCCGCGTCGCCAGCGAGGGCGTGGCGTTGGCGATCGTCATGGCGACGCTGTCGGGCTTCACCGCCACGCAGCTCGGCGCCCAGGGATTGGCCGCCCCTGCCGAAGCTGCCGCGGCGGCCCAGTTGCTTGTCACCGGCAGTGTCGGCGAAACGGCGCAGCATCTGCCCACGGCGGGCGCTGCCTTGCTGGTCCATGCTTACGAGACGGCTTTCGACCGGCTGCTCTTGGTGCTGGCGACGATCACCGTGATTACCGCCGTCATCGTCTTTGTCGGCCTGCGTCGCGGATCGGCGGCGGAACAAGACGTCACTCCTCTCCCGGCTTGCCAGGAAGGTTAGCGGTCAGGCGAGTCGCTTCCGAGGCTGCGGGAAGCGGCGCGGCGCCTCCGGCCTCAGCTGATGACCAGGCTTGCGATCCGGTCGCCGTCGAGCGTGAAGGCCATGTCGCCCTCGCCGTTGAAGCCATTGCCGGTCACGGCGACGCGGGCATGGTAGACGCCGTCGCGCTCCGCGACGCGCACGATGCGAAGGTTGGACTGCACGCCGATATTGTCCGACTGGTTCCACCGCGCGACCCCGTCGCGGCCATGGAAATCGCGACCCCAGTCGCTCAGGAACGCGTCGTCGGTGAATGTGCCCAGAAAGAGCTCGGTATCGCCGGCGTTGGTGGCTTCGACAAAACGGCGGATCGGATCGGGGGTGGTCATTGGTCTGTGCACTCAAGGTGTGTTGAGATTCAGATCAGGCCGGCATCGCCTGAATAGGCATAGCTTAGTCGAGCCTGTGCATCAGGTCGTCATCCAGCCAGCGGCCGAAGAAATAGACCAGTTGCTTGTGCCACCATGGCCAGTCATGGCTGACGTCGCCGCCCCAATAGTCGACCCAGGCGGGAATGGATTTGTCGCGGAGCACCTGTTCCAGTTCGCGCGTCTCGACCAGCATGCGCTCTTCCCAGGCGCCCTGCCCGCAGCAGAAGATCAGCCGCAGCGCCCTGAGCCGGCCGAGCAGCTTCTGGTCGACGATGCCCGGCAGATAGTCGAGCGGCGAGTTGAAATAGATGTTGCCCTCCAGCGTTCGGCCGAAAAAGTCGCGGGCCGAATAGACGCCGGACAGCGAGATCACGCCGCTCGCCAGTTCCGGAAAGCGGAACACGAAATTCGACGAGTGGTAGCCGCCCATCGAACACCCGCAGAACAGCGGCTTCAGGCTGCGTCCGCCATTGGCCTTGGCGGCGATCGCCTGCAGCTCCGGCAGCGCCTCCTCGCGCAAATAGCGGAAATAGGCCTCGTGGCGGGCGATGCGATGCGCGGCATCGGCATGCTTGTCGAAGAAGGATTCCGAATCGACGCCGTCCAGCGTGAACAGCTGTATACGGCCGGTGTCGATGAACTCGCCAAGTGCTGCGACCCCGCCCGAATCCTCGAACTGGTAGAAGCGTCCCTGCGAGGTCGGGAACACCACCACCGGGCGCCCGGCATGGCCGTAGCGCTTGTATTCCATATTGCGTCCGAGATTGCGGGCATGACCCTTGTGATAGGAGATGTCCATCGGTTCAGGCCTTTTCCGCGTGGATATAGTCGACCGCCTGGCGCAGCGCCTTCCGATCTTTCGAACGCATCTGATAGGCGTAATTGCCCATTGCGCGGCTGAAGACGTCTTCGATGGCCTGATGATGGACGATCTTGTCGCCATGGGCGGCTAGCACGTCCGCATGGCTGTGCAAATAATCGATATGGCGCTTGCGGCTGGCATAGGCGGTGAAATACTTGCCCTTGTAGGGGCCGCCGGCGGCATCCTTGACCACCATGTCGGCCCATGCGGCATAGACGTCGATGTCGAACGTGTAGTTGATGGCGTCCGTCATCCAGGCGCCCGGCGGGCGCATGTTGACCTCGAGCGCGATGACGCGATTGTCCTTGGTTTCGAACAGCTCGATGTGGAAGAAGCGCTCGCGCACGTCGAACGCTTTCAGGATTTTCCGGCCCGCCTCCTCCACCGCAGGCGTGATCTCGGGGAAGCAGGTGTAGCTCATATGGCGGTCGCGGTTGACCGCGTCCATGATGCTCTGATCGTAACGGTGGCTGGCAGCCAACACCACCTCGCCGTCCCGATTGACCAGTCCGTCGAAGGTCACCACCAGCCCCTCGATGAACTGCTCCATGACGAAAGTCACGCCCTCCGGCTTGTCCCTGAAGAACTGGTCGAGTTCCCTGGCGTTCGAGATCTTGAAGGTGTGGGAGGCGCCGGAACCCGAATCCGGTTTGACCACAACCGGGTAGCCGACACGGCGGATGAAGGTCATGGCGCCCCCGCGGTCGGAGCATTTGCGTTGCGGAATGGTTTCGACGCCGCTCTTGCGGAAGAAGGCGCGCATGCGGCTTTTCCGCTTCAGGTTCTTCACGAAGTCGAGCTTGGTGCCGAAGATGTTGAAGTCGGTGCGGATGTTGGCCTCGAGTTCCAGCCAATGCTCGTTGAGCGACTCGAAGCGGTCGATGCGGCCCCATTTGTGGATGAAATGCCCGATCGCCCGGAACACGGCATCGTAATCTTCCATGTCGGCGATGCGGTAATATTCCGAAAGCGCCGCCTTCAGCTTGCCATTCAAGGTCTCGTAGGGCGCATCGCCGATGCCGAGCACGGTGGCGCCGGCCTTTTTCAGCCGGTCGCAGAAATCCGTGCCGTTGGCCGGGAAATGCGGCGAGAAGAACACGAAATTCATGGACGGCCCCTCCCCGGAGCTTCGCGCGGTAGCCAAGCCTTCGTAGTCAAGTCTTCGTGGTCAAGTCTGGCGCATTTGCGAGGCGCGGGGAAGACTATCCGCATCGGCGATCATATTGGACACAATGCGTTCGTCCATGCGTTCCGCCCATGCGTCCCGCTTGCCTCCGCCGGGCCGCTCCTGTAAGAGAACCGCCATGACCACGCGCGTCCGCTCCGTCGCTTCTCCTCGCACCGGCTTTGCCGGCGAGACCGCGCGCGCGCTCGCCTCGACCCTGCTTCTTCTCGGCCTTATCGGCGATCGCCGGGTTCGCTGAAGGAGCGCCCGGCGGTCGAAACCGCCGCCTAAGGCGCATGCTCCTTGGCCAGACTTTGGCAAAGTCACATCAAGCGAACGAATTTTGGTAAAGGCGACGCTCGCCACCCATCCGCCTGAAGCGGGCATGCGGGCCGCCGGGAGAAATGACGATGAACGCACGAGAAGAAATCCGCACCGGCGAGGCTGAAAGCCGGAAGCGCGCGGCCGGCCACATGCCGGATGCGGCACGTAAATATCAATCCTACCCGACCGTCGGTCTGACCGACCGTACCTGGCCGAACAAAATTATCGACAAGGCGCCGATCTGGTGCTCGGTCGACCTGCGCGACGGCAACCAGGCGCTGATCGACCCGATGGGCCATGAACGCAAGGCGCGCATGTTCGCGCTGCTCATCGACATGGGCTTCAAGGAAATCGAGATCGGCTTCCCCTCGGCCTCGCAGACGGATTTCGACTTTGCCCGCTGGTGCATCGAGGAAGGCGGCGTGCCGCAGGATGTATCGCTCCAAGTGCTGGTCCAGTGCCGGCCGGAACTGATCACGCGGACCTTCGAGGCGCTGAAGGGCGCGAGCCGCCCGATCGTGCATTTCTACAATTCGACCAGCGAGCTGCAGCGCCGCGTCGTCTTCGAAAAGGACGTAGCCGGGATCAAGCGCATCGCCACCGACGCCGCCAAGATGATCACAGACATGGCCGCCAGAGCCGGCGGAGGCTTCCGCTTCGAATATTCGCCGGAGAGCTTCACCGGCACCGAGCTTGAGGTCGCGCTGGAAATCTGCAACGCCGTCACCGAGATCGTCAAGCCGACCCCCGACAACAAGCTGATCATCAACCTGCCCTCGACGGTCGAGATGTCGACGCCGAACATCTATGCCGACCGCATCGAATGGATGTGCCGCAACCTCGACAACCGTGAAAACCTGATCGTCTCGCTGCATCCGCATAACGACCGCGGCACCGGCATCGCCACCACCGAGCTCGGCCTGATGGCTGGCGCCGACCGCGTCGAAGGCACGCTGTTCGGCAATGGCGAGCGCACCGGCAATGTCGACATCGTCACGCTGGCGCTCAACATGTTCACCCAAGGCGTCGATCCGGAGCTCGACTGCTCGGACATCAACCGGATGAAGGATGTCTACGAATATTCGAACCAGCTGAAGATCCCGGAGCGACATCCTTACGTAGGCGAATTGGTTTACACCGCCTTCTCCGGCTCGCATCAGGATGCCATCAACAAAGGCATGAAGGCGCTGAAGAAGGCCAACACGCCGATCTGGGAAGTGCCTTATCTGCCGATCGATCCGGCGGATGTCGGCCGCACCTACGAGGCGATCATCCGCATCAACTCGCAATCCGGCAAAGGCGGCATCGCCTATGTGCTGCATGCCGACTACGGCCTCAACCTGCCGCGCAATCTGCAAATCGAGTTCAGCCAGGCGATCCAGGCGATCACCGATGCGGAAGGCAAGGAAGTGCCGGTCAAGCGCATCCATGAGCGCTTCCTCGAAACCTATGTCGACCAACCCGGCGCGCGGCTGAAATTCCTCGATCACCGCACCTATCCCGACACCGAGGTGAAGGGCCGCCGCATGGTCGAGGCTGACATCATCGACAATGGCAAGGAAATGACGATCACCGGCTCCGGCACCGGCCCGATCGACGGCTTTGTCGACGCGCTCTCGCGTCATGTCGGTGTCGACATGTCGGTGCTCGACTATTCCGAGCATTCCCTGCAGCGCGGCTCCAATGCCTCGGCGATCTCCTATGTCGAGATGGAGTATCCGGGCGGCAAGCTGTTCGGCGCCGGCATCAACACAAACATCGTCGCCGCCTCGCTGGAGGCCGTTGTTTCGGCCGCCAACCGGATCATCGGCCGCTAGAGCAATTCCTGGAAAGCGTGAAACGTCAGGCTTGGCGACTTCGCCGTAACCTCCGTCCGGAATTGCGACAAGACAAAGAGATAGAGCGGTTTGCCGTTTCCGCGAAACGGCAAACCGCTTTAATGCATGTCGCCCAAAAGTGCGCAGCGGTTTTGGGAGAACGACATGCATCAAAACAAAGACTTAAAAGCGCGTCGCCTGAATCCGTTTCGACGCGACGCGCTTTTAGGCCGCCCGATCTGATCCAGCGATGGAGCGTGGCGCACGCGCTTCAAAGACGGGCGCGAAAGCCTGCCATTCGTTAACCGGCATGGGAATTTCCGGTGGGCTTACGCGATCGCATAATAGAAGCATCCTTGTGCGCCGGCGCGAGCGCTATATGATCGCTCCCTAACCTGTGCCGACTTCGAAAGGTTCGACACTTGGAGCATGCCCCGCCTGCCGCCCCCGCAGTGCGCGAGACATTGGAGCGACTGCTTGCCAGCGAAACGTTCGGACGCTCCGAGCGTGCCCGCAGGCTTTTACGCTATCTGGTCGAACGCGAGCAGGCCGGCGAGGCCGACAGGCTGAAGGGTGTTTCCATCGCCATGGACGTCTTCGGCAAGGACGGCGATTTCGACGCCTCCACCGACGCCGTGGTCAGGGTCCAGGCCGGTCGCCTGCGCGAACTCCTGGAGCAGTATTTCGCTAATGAAGGTGTCGCCGAGCCGGTGCGCATCGCGATTCCGCGCGGCGGCTATGTCCCTTCCTACGAGCTGAACGCAATCCGGCTGCCTCGCGACGCCAGGTCCACTACCGGCAACATCGCGCAGCGGCCCGACGCATCGGCCGAAGCCGCTCCTGCCGCAACCGAATATTTCGATAGCCCCGCGCCGGGCGAGCCCGTGGCGCTCATGGCGCCGGCGGCACCGGCACAGTCGCTCACGCGGCAACTGCGATTCTTCTGGGCTGCCATGGCTCTGGTCATTGTCATGCTCGGCGTGCTCATCGTTCGTCAGAGCAATGCCTTCCTTGGCGGCGACGCGGCCGCGACGGTCGAAACGGCGGCTATAGGCGGCGCCGCCCAGCCGATATTCGACTCCTTGCCGCTGATCTACATTGCCGTGAAAGCCGACGGGGCGGAGGCGGCTCGCGTCGCATCGTCGCTGCGCGCCGGCCTTGCCGGTTTCGACACCATCGATTTCATCGGGCGCGATGCGGATTCAACGCGCGACCAGTCCGCCGATCCGATCAGTTTCGTCTTCGATGTTGTTCCAGGGCCCGCCGCCGGTGACGTCACGGTCGAATTGCAGAGCGTTGCGACGGGCCGGGTTCTGTTGTCGCGCAACCTTACCTCCACCGACACCGCGCCTTCGGCTGTCGAAAGCAGCATCGCCAGCCTGCTGACCTCGACCGTTCCGGCGTCCGGCGCGATCTACAGCTATATCGATCAAAGCGGGGTCCGGACGAGCCAGATCGGATGCCTGGTGCTCAGCGATCGGTACTATCTCGACCAGAGCGCCAAGACGCACGAGGCCGCCTATCGTTGCCTGGAAAAGCTGGTCGGCGAGAACACCAAGTCGTCCCTGGTCTATTCCGAGCTCGCCTCCCTGCATCTGGAAGCGGCGACGAACCACTACGCCTACCCGCCCGGCGCCAGCATCGAGCAGGCCATGGCATTCGGCCATCGCGCCATTCAAATGGGACCGATGAGCCCGCACGCGCACCGCGCCTACGGCTTTTTCAACAGCCGCCTGGGCAATACGGACGAAGCGACCCGATGGATGCGCAAGGCCTACGAACTCAACCCATACGACCTCGGCATGGCCGCAGCCTATGGCTACGGACTGATCTTCGCCGGCAAGTATGATGAGGGAACGCCGATCCTGGGCCGCGCGGTCGAAGCCTTCAGCGGCCACCCGACATGGTGGGATTATGGCCTGTTCGTCGGAGCCTTCATGCAAGGCGACTTGAAGAAGGCCGCTACCGCCAGCGAGTCGCTGCGCACAACGGCATCCAAGCCGCATTATCTGGCCGCGCGCCTGATCGGCGCCAGGATTTCGGGCCGTGACAAGCTGGCAAACGAGCTTGCCAACGAACTCACCGCCGAATTCCCGAATTTCGCCGCCGACCCGCGCGCGACATTCGCCGACCGCAAATACCCTGCGGATCTCACCGATCGGCTGGTGCAATCCTTGCGTGCCGCAGGGATCGGCAACCCGAGCTAATGCATGTCGCCCAGAAGTGCGCAGCGGTTCTGGAACAACGACATGCATCAAAACAAACACTTAAAGCGCGTCACCTGAATCCGTTCCAGCGCGGCGCGCTTTGGCACACTTCCGTCCGTGTGGGCCACCCGGAATTCTGAAAATATTATGATATGCTAATGTATTATATCGTACGAATCGCTTCGGTCGCGAAAATTTTACTGGCCATCGGTCTCGATCGGGAGCAATTCAGCCATAATTTCAAATAGCTGCCTGCCTTGCTCAGCGTTCCATTTTCATGCCTCCATTCCCCTATGCCGCCGAAGGCGGCGCTGGTCCGAAGACGATCATCTTGCTGCACGGCTTCGGAGCTTGCAGTGAGATCTGGCGCGACGTTATGGCGTCGCTGGCCGCGGAGGCGAGGCTATTGGTCTATGATCTGCCGGGCCATGGTCATTCACTGGAATGCGAAGGCATGGGCGGCGCCAAGCCGGCCGCACGAGCCATCCTCGCCGATCTCGCCGCCCGCCAGTCGGGCAAAATCCATCTCGTCGGTCACTCCATGGGCGGAGCGATCGCCACGCTGATGGCGCTTGCCGAGCCCGGCAGAGTGGCCTCGCTCACTTTGTTGGCGCCCGGCGGCTTCGGCCCGGAAATCAACGCAACCTTGCTGCGCCGCTATGCTGCCGCAGCCGGCAGGAAACAGGTCCGCGCCAGCCTCGCAGCCATGTTGGGCCCGCGGAGCGTGCCGCCCGACCACGTCGTGGACGCGCTCTGCCGGATGCGCAGACGGCCTGGCCAGTTGCAGACCCTGATCGATATGGCCGCAGCGATGACCAGGGATGGCCGGCAAGGGGTCATCCCCGGCGCGCAACTGGATACGCTCGACATGCCGGTGATGGTTGTTTGGGGAGCGGAGGATCCGCTCCTGCCTGTCGAGCAGACCGAGGCCCTGCCGTCGCACTTCCATCTGCACCATGTGCTTGACGCGGGTCACATGCTGGTCGAAGAGGCTCCGGACCTGGTTGCCGAGATCGTGCGCCGCAACACGCGACGGCGCGCCAGACGGTTGCGTCCGGCGCTGGGTGCCGCGGCGAGCTGATTGCAAAGCGATTTCCTGCTGGCTCCGGACCAGCTCGAAAATATCCGCGACGGGTCTCCGGCTGGATCGAAGCAGTCGTGCGGCTTGTCGTCGGCAGTGCATTTTGCCGGCGACTGTGTTAACTCGCTGTTAACCAACAGCGAGGCTGCCGCCATGATGGACGCAGGCGACAAAATCACCCCGAGCGAGCCGTCGCGAAAGCTTTCGGACGCCATACGCGACGTCAAGAACGCCTTCGCCGACCGCGATGACGTGGTCGTCGACATGCGCGAGGCGCACCGCATGCGGCTCGATCTCTTGGCAGCCGAGCTTGCCCCGGTCTTTGCCGATGTTCCGGCCGAAATGGACAGCTTCGACTTCGCCGTCTCGTCGGGCCTGCAGCCGCGGCTATGGATCGATGCGGTGAGCCACGTCGCCATGGGACGCGACCGCCGCACCTACCGCTTTCTCAAGGATACCCGCGTCGGTCGCGTGGTGCTGGCCGAATCGACCGATATGAAAACCGTCGCCGATGCGGTGACGCGCTACGTGGCGGAGCGTGTCGTCGAGCGGCAGCATGTGATAGAGGGCGGCATGGAGAGCGCTGTTCACGGCCTGCATCGTCCCGTGGTCCAGGAAGCGGAGCCGCCTATTCGATCCGAGACCCGTCGCAACGGCTGGACGACCTTCTTCGCCGGCCTCGGCCTCATCGCCGCTGGCGCCCTTGTCGGCCTGGCGGTTTCGCTGGCGTTGTTCTGGGACCGCATCATGCAGATGAAGATCAGCTTCTGACCTGGGCAAATTCCGGGAGAAGCGCGGAACGGTTGGGCTCGGCGCCTTCGCCGTAGCCCTGCGTCCGCAATCAAAAACAAAGAGACGGGTCAGTCCGCCGTTTCTATTAAAGCGCGTCGCGTCTAAACGCTGCGCACTTTTGGGCGACATGCATTAAACTGCGAGCTGCCCTATCCGGCGCGCGGCGCCGGCCGGCACGTCGAGGTCCATGGTTTGAAGGTCCGAAGGCGGGATGGCCGGGCCGGTCAGGCCGCGGCGTATCAGGCGAAGACGCCAGCTACCCTTTTCGCCATCGATTTCGAACATGTTGTACTGCGCCGCCGGGTGCTTGCCGCCGGGCGCCTGGCCAGCGGCGGCAACCCCGACCACCGGCACCTTGGCGCCACGTGGACCGATGGTGAACAAGGACGGCAGGTGAGAGTGGCCGTGCAGGACGAGTTCCGCGCCATGCTGGCGAATGATCTTATGGAAACGGGCAATGCCGAACAGCCGCTTGTGCTGCGGGACCGCGCCGCGCACCGGCGGGTGGTGGATCATGATGGCCCGAAACAGCCCTTGTTTCGACGTATCGTCGAGAATCTGGCCGAGCCGCTCGGCCTGCCCCTCCATGAAGAAGCCGTTTGCCATGAAGGGCGCGGTGGCGCGCGCCGTGGTGATGCCGATCAGCGCGACGTTGCCGCGCACGCGCAGATACGGAAAGGAATTGCGGTCGACCGGACTGTTGACCCCGTCGCCCGTCATCCAGGGAGCCCACGCCCGGCAGACCTTGTCGAAGGCGCCCGGCACATAGGCGTCGTGGTTGCCGGGAACCACGGAAACGTCGTGCGGCGATCCAAGCGTCTCCAGCCAGTGCTTCGCCATCTCGATCTCGCCGTCGAGCGCCAGGTTGACGAGGTCGCCGGTGACGGCGAGGTGGTCGGGCGCACCGGCCTTGATGTCGGCGACGAGAGTGTCGATCACCGCGTCATGCATATGGCGGCGGCGGTTGCGCTGCCAGTTGACATAGCCCAGCACGCGCTTGGACGCGAGGTCGCGATAGGTTACATCGGGCAGCGGTCCCAGATGAGCATCGGAAATATGCGCGAGCCTGAACATGGTCCTTTCTTAAGCGACGCCGACGAGGCTTTCCACTCACCGTTTGCTGTTCGCCTGGGGATCGTTGGATGAATGGCCGAACCGATCCGGACGAGGTATTCCGCCAGACCGGCTGGCCGGGGCTGCGGGCAAGGCTGTTCCATTTCTATTTCCTGCTGCGCCGGCCGATGACGCTTGGCGTGCGCGGGCTGGTTTATGACCGTGCCTCCAATTCGGTTTTCCTGATCCGCCACACCTATGTTCCGGGATGGCAATTGCCGGGTGGCGGTGTCGAAGCGGGCGAGACGCTGGAAGAGGCGTTGGCGCGCGAGCTCGCCGAGGAAGGCAACATCGCCCTGACCGCTCCCCCGGCGTTCAAGTCGATGCATTTCAACCGCCACTCCAGTCGCCGCGACCATGTCGGCTTATATCTGATCGAGGCCTTCAGCCAGAAGGCGCCGAAACTGCCGGATCATGAGATCGCCGAGGCGGGATTTTTCCCGCTTGAACGCTTGCCGGAAGATACGACGCCGGCGACGAGGCGACGGTTAGCTGAGATTTTCGGCCGCGAGCGGCCTTCGGCTTACTGGTAGTCACGCCGCCTTTCTGAACCTGCCCCGGTCATGCGGCGCGGCGTAATCAAGCTCCGGCCCCAGCGGAACGATTCTCGTCGGATTGATCGATCTGTGGCTGCCGTAATAATGCGCCTTGATGTGCTGCAGGTTGACAGTGCCCGACACGCCGGGCACCTGATAGAGGTCGCGCAGATAGTTCGACAGGTTCGCATAGTCGGCGATGCGGCGCAGATTGCATTTGAAGTGTCCGACATAGACCGGATCGAAACGAACCAGCGTGGTGAACAGCCGCCAATCCGCCTCTGTGATGCGATCGCCCGCCAGATAGCGCTGTCTCGACAGCCGCTCCTCGATCTCGTCGAGCGCCGAAAACAACGCGCTGAACGCTTCCTCATAGGCTTTCTGCGTGGTGGCGAAGCCGGCACGATAGACGCCGTTGTTGATCGCCGGATAGACCAGCGCATTGATCTTGTCGATCTCAGCGCGCAGCGCCGCCGGATAGAAGTCGAGGCCCGCATCGCCCCACTCGTCGAAGGCGGAATTGAGCATCCGGATGATCTCGGAGGATTCGTTGTTGACGATCGTCTTTTCCTGCTTGTCCCACAGCACCGGCACCGTCACGCGGCCTGAATAGGCCGGATCGGCCTTGGCATAGATCTGGTGCAGGAAATCGAGGCCGTAGAGCGTGTCCCCTGTGGCGCCGTCCTCGGCTTTGAAGGTCCAGCCGTTTTCGCCCAAGAAGTGGTGCACAACCGACACCGAGATGATGCCGTCGAGCTTCTTCAGGGCGCGGAAGATCAGTGTGCGGTGTGCCCATGGGCAGGCGAGCGAGACATAGAGATGATAGCGGCCGGGTTCCGCCTTGAAACCGCGTGTGCGGCCTTCTGCCGGCCTACCGTCGCGCGTGATCCAGTCGCGCCATTGCGACTCCGTCCGCACGAACCGCCCGCCGCTGTCGGTATTGGGCGAGCGATCCTGCCATTTGCCTTCGACAAGCAATCCCATGTGAAAATCTCCCTGTGGCTTGCATTATCTAGGCTGACGGCCGGGCTGGCGAACCCCCTCAGGCGCTGAACAGTTCGTCAACGACGAACCAGTTCGTCAAACGACATGAAAGAAAGGCGAAAAGCGCCGATTGCAGCGGCGCAAAATTGGTGCTAGCGGAGGCGCCCATGTTCGACTTTGCCTCGATCCGGTTTGACCGACGACGACAGGGCGCCCGCGCTTAGCAAGCGCTGACTGGCGAACGCTGCCGCTTTGCAGCAACCTTCCTCGCATACCGGAACGCAAAGACCATGAGCCTTGCCGACGTGAAATACCTGCCGGAAACCCCGGCGCATGATGCTGAAATCGAAGCCATCAACGACGAGGCCTTCGGCCCCGGTCGTTTCGTGCTTGCCGCCTACAAGATCCGCGAATCGGGAGGGCATGACCGCTCGATGTCGTTTGTCGCCGTCAAGGACGACGCGGTGATCGCTTCCGTGCGCATGACGCGCGTGGCGGCGGGCGCCGGACGCGCCATGATGCTCGGCCCGCTTGCGGTGCGCCCTTCCTTCAAGAATCTCGGCATCGGCCGCAAGCTGGTCGCGATTGCGCTGGAAGCGGCGAGGAAGGCCGGCGCGCCTGCCGTCATTCTGGTCGGTGACGAGCCATATTACGGACCGCTCGGCTTCAAGCGCTTTCCGCGCGGGCAGATAACCCTGCCGCGCCCGGTCGATCTCGACCGGCTGCTGCACCATGAAATCAAGCCGGGCGCCGTCGCCCGCTTTGCCGGCGATGTCTGTCACGCCGACACGACAAGGATTGCGGAATTCGTCCCGGCTTTGGCGCGCTCGGCTGCCAATGCGCAACCGTCGATGGACCCTAGCATTGCGATTGTGCCTCCTTTGCAGGCTTCGTAGCATAACCCGAAATCCTGGGAGGCTTGCATGAACCCGAACGGCCAGATCGCGATCGTCACCGGCGGCGGATCGGGCCTTGGCGAGGCGACGGCGCGCGCGCTTGCGGCCAAGGGTGCCCGTGTCGCGATCCTCGACGTCGGCATCGAGCGCGCGGCGAAAGTCGCGACCGACATCGGCGGCATTGCCGTGCAATGCGACGTCGGCAGCGGCGACAGCGCCACGGCCGCAATCGCCGAGGTGGCTGAAAAGCTCGGTGAACCGCGCATTCTGGTCAATTGCGCCGGCATCGCCATCGGCGTGAAGACGATCGGCAAGGACGGACCCCATCCGCTCGACCAGTACCGCAAGGTGATCGAGATCAACCTGATCGGCACGTTCAACATGATCCGCCTCGTCGCCGACCGGGCTGCCAGGCTCGATCCATTGAGCGGCGGCGAGCGCGGCGTCATCGTCAACACCGCTTCGGTTGCCGCCTATGACGGCCAGATCGGCCAGGCCGCCTATGCGGCTTCCAAGGGCGGCGTTGTCGCCATGACGTTGCCGGTGGCGCGCGACCTCGCCCGCTCTGGCATTCGCGTCTGCACCATCGCGCCCGGCATCTTCAAGACGCCGATGATGGCCGGCATGCCGCAGGAGGTTCAGGATTCGCTCGGTGCTTCCGTGCCCTTCCCGCCCCGGCTCGGCGAGCCGTCTGAATATGCGGCCCTTGCCCTCCACATCGTCGAGAACCAGATGCTCAACGGCGAGACCATCCGGCTCGACGGCGCCATCCGCATGGCGCCGAAATAAGCGGGATGACTGGCTCGCCGACAGGCGCCGGTGTTCCCAGCGAAAAGACCGGCCCGCTCGCCGGCTTGAAAGTGATCGAGCTGGCCGGGCTCGGTCCGCTGCCGCTTGCCGCCTTGATACTGTCCGAGATGGGTGCCGAGGTGCTACGCATCGAACGCGCCGACGCCGGCCAGCCGCTTTTAAGCCTGCCGGAAGAATACGATCTCGACCGCCACGGCCGTTCCATCCTCAAGCTCGACCTGAAGCGTCCGGCGGGCGTGGAACTGTTGCTGCGCTTGGCGGCACGCGCCGACCTGCTTGTCGAAGGCTTCCGTCCCGGCGTGATGGAGCGGCTTGGCCTCGGGCCTGACGACCTGTTCCAACACAATCCGGCGCTGATCTATGGCCGCTTGACCGGCTTCGGCCAGGATGGGCCGCTGTCCGGCCGAGCCGGGCATGACATCACCTATCTCGCCTATGCCGGGCTGCTGCACGCGATCGGCAGGCGGGAGGCGCCGCCGGTGCCGCCGCTCAACCTCGTCGCGGATCAAGGCGGCGGCGCTATGACGCTGGTCGCCGGCGCGCTCGCCGCGCTTTTCCAGCGTTCGCTGACGGGGAAGGGCCAGGTCATCGATGCCTCGATGATCGAGGGCGCCTCGATGCTCGCGGCGCCGATCCACGCCTACCTGGCGGCGGGTCTCTGGAGCGACAGGCGCGGCGAGAACCTGCTCGATTCCGGCGCGCCGTTCTACGACACCTATGGGACGGCGGACGCAAGGCACATTGCAGTCGGCTGCCTCGAGCCGCGCTTCTTCGCCGAATTCGCCAGGCTGCTGCCGCTCGACGGGCATTTTGTCGGCGGCCAATACGACAAGTCGCTATGGCCCGCGATGCGCGCCGCCATTGCCGGCCGGGTCAGGGAGAAAACGCGCGACGAATGGGCCGAGCTTTTCGCCCCGACCGATGCCTGCGTGGCGCCCGTGCTGTCCCTGGTCGAAGCCAGGCACCACCCGCACAATCGCGCCAGGCAGTCCTTTGTGAAGTCCGGCCGGCTAGAGCGTCCGGCGCCGGCGCCGCGTTTCTCGCAAGGCTTACAAGCGCTTGCCGCGGTGCCTACCGCCGCCGATCGCGAGCCCGCAGGCATATTGGCCCGCTTCGGCTTGAACGAACAGGAAATCGAGGCCCTTGCAAAGGCGGGTATACTCGGCCGATAACCGGACAATGGAAATCAACTTATCCCGGGTGAGCTTGTGACCGAGCCGAAAAAAGATGTCATTCGCGACACCGACGCCGAGGCGATCAGGCTGGCGAAAACCTTGATCCGCTCAGCGCGTTTCGGCGCGCTCGCTGTGATCGAGCCCGGCACCGGCGCACCGCTGGCAAGCAGGGTTGGCGTCGCCACCGACATCGACGGCGCGCCGCTGATCCTGATCTCGATGCTGTCCGCGCATACCGGTGCTCTAATCGCCGATCCGCGCTGCTCGCTGCTGCTTGGTGAACCCGGCAAGGGTGATCCGCTTGCGTATCCGCGCATCGGCCTGGCATGCCGGGCACGGCGGCTGGAACAGGGATCGGCCGATCAAATCCGAGCCGAACGGCGCTACCTCAACCGCAATCCGAAAGCAAAGCTCTATGCCGGGCTCGGCGACTTCTCGTTCTTCCGGCTCGAGCCTGAGCGCGCCAGGCTGAATGGCGGCTTCGGCAAGGCCTATCTTCTCGACCGCGATGATTTCATCACCGGCGGTCCCATTGTCGAAGAGTTCGCCGGCAGCGAACAGTCCGCGCTCGACCATATGAATGCCGATCATCGCGACGCGATTGCCCTTTATGCCCGTCATTTCGGCCGCGCCGAAGGCGAAGGGTGGATCGCCACCGGCTTCGACGCCGACGGCATGGATCTCGCCACTTCGGATGCGACCTGCAGGATTTTTTTTCCCCAACCTCTGCGAACGGCCCACGAATTGCGCTCCGTGCTGGTCGAGATGGCCAAGACGGGACGCGCGGCAGAGCAAGAGCGATAGTTGATCGCGCACCGGGGAAAGCAACGCTTGAGATTTAAACGAAATGATCTACCTTGTAATGACGCTGATTCAGCAGCGCCTATCGACATCTGAACATTGTGGAATCAGGCGCCATTGCCCCCTGGCGTCAGGATGAGCCAGGACCCTTGGGGGATCGATGATCTCAAATAAGCTAATCGCCAATGCGGAATCGGCTGCCGCCTTTCTCACTCTTATGGGCAACGAAAAGCGCTTGCTGATCGTGGCCCATCTGATCGACGGCGAAATGTCGGTCGGCGCCATCGCCGAGAAGGTGCAACTCAGCCAGTCCGCGCTGTCGCAGCATCTCGCCAAGCTGAGGGCGCTCGATCTCGTCGAGACCCGGCGCGACCGCCAGATGATTTACTATTCCTGTAAATCCGAGGCGGTTCGCGAATTGCTGCGCATGCTGGAAGGCATTTTCGGCGACGGCGACCTTTCCCAGATGGCCTATCGATTGCGCCGCGCCGGGGCTTGACCCGCGGCTCCAGTCGCTCATTACCTCGCTGACAAACCCTCGGCGAGGCATGTGTGAACCTCATCCCTATCGACGATCCCCGGGACCCGCGCGTCGCCGCCTATCTCGACATCCGCGAGCGCGACCTCGTCGGCCGGCACGGCCGCTTCGTCGCCGAAGGCAAGGTGGTGCTGGACCTCTTGCTGTCGACCGGGCGCTTCGCCGCCGAGTCGGCCCTTGTCCTCGAAAGCCGGCTGGCCGGCCTGCAGGCGGTCTTGCGCAAGGCTCCCGCGGATTTTCCGGTCTATGTCGCCGGCGGCGAGGTCACGGACCGGATCGCCGGCTTCCACATGCATCGCGGCATCCTGGCGATCGGCGTGCGTGGCGATCCGGCACCTGCCGAGGTTCTGGTGGAAACCTTGCCCCGGCGCGCCTTGGCCGTCGTCCTGGTCGGCATATCCAATCACGACAATATGGGGGCGATCTTCCGCAATGCCGCGGCCTTCGGCGCGGACGCGGTGTTGCTCGACCGGACCTGCTGCGACCCGCTCTACCGCAAGGCAATCCGCGTTTCGGTCGGCGCGGCGCTGAAAGTTCCCTTCGCGTCCTTCGGCGATAGCGCAACCTTCATCGCGGCGCTCGACCGGCTCGGCTTCAGCCAGTTCGCCCTCTCGCCGCGCGGAACCGTCGATATCCGTGCCGCGGAACGTTCGGCCAGGCTGGCGCTCTATCTCGGCACCGAAGGCGAAGGCCTGCCGCCGGATCTGCTCGCCAGGCTGCACACGGTGAGGATCGGCATGGCGGAGGGCTTCGACAGCCTGAACGTCGCCGCCGCGTCGGCTATCGCCCTGCATCACTTTTCGAAGCGGTAGTGGTCCCGACCTGGAGCCGAACAGCTGCGACGCTTTGAGGTGTGTTGAGATTCAGGTCAGGCCGAGTCGAAAATGGCGGATTCCAAGAACCGGCCTACGCCGGCCGTAGCCTTCGTCGGGCGGAAACACTTATGAAGGCTTCGGCCGGCGAAGGCCGGAGCGGAGCGTACTTAATGTACGTGAGCACCGGAAGCGCAGGAACCCGGCATTTGCAGGCCGGCCTCACCTGAATATCAACACACCTCAGTTGGCCGAGCCGGCCTTCTGCAGCGCTCTTACCCGGTCGGCAAGGCTGATGCCGCCCCCATTTTTCTGCCCGTCGCCCGCCAGGGCCTTGGCGATAGGCGAATCCGGCCCGTCGAGTTTCATCGTCAGATTGACGACCTCGGCCGCCAGTTCGTTCATTTGCTCGCGAAGGCCGGCGCCGGGGGGCGCGTCGCCTGCCGGTTCGGACATTGCCGTCCCCGAGGCGGCAAGGTCGGTTTTCAGCTGCTTGTTCTCGCGCGACAGCGCCGTCAGCCTTGCCTCCAGCCGTTCCCGATCGCCCTCGAGCCTGGCGATTGCCCTGTCGACATCGTCACCTTTCGCATCGGCGCCGGCAGCCAGCCGCGCAACGCCGTTCGCGGCGGCGGTCTCCTTCGAACGGTCGCGCATTCGAGCGAGGTCCTTCTCGCGCCGGTCGAGCTTTTCCTCGCGGTCGGCGAGCGTGGCAAGCAGCCGCTCGACCTTCTTCTCGAGCTCGGCCGTTTTCCTCTTCTCGGCCTTCAACGCTTCGCGCGCGGCCCTGCTCTCCGAAGCGATCTCCTGGTTTCGCCTGTCCGCCTCCTTGCGCTGACTGCGCAGCGTCGCGATGTCGCTGGCGAGTTTTTCCAGCTCCGATTCGCGGGCAACCAGCTCGATCTGGCGGTTCGAGGACGAGAAGCTGGCGTCGTCATACATCTGCTCGAGCTTCTGCAACTCCAGCGCGCGCTTCTCCAACGCCCGCTCCGTCTGCGCATGCTTTTCCGACAGGCGGTGCAAATCCTCCTCGCGCTGCCTGAGCTCCGCATTTTTGGCCTGCAGATCGGAGAGCGCCTGGTTCTTGTCTTTCTTTTCGACCGCGAGCCCCTTCAAGGCCTCGTGCCCGCGACCGATCTCGACCAACTGCTCGGCCACCTTCTCCTGCAGGTTTTTGACGGTTATCTCCAGCCGGCGCGTCGTCATGGCATATTCCGCCCGTACCCGGTCCTTGTCTGCCAGGATCTCGGCGGACGTCAGCGGCAGCGAGGCCTCGAGGCGCCTGCGTGTCAGGACAACGGCCCGCCGCCAGACCGCCGGCGCGATCAGCGACACCAGAAAAACGGCGCAAAGGAAACCGAGGACGAAGAACAGAACCGACTGGACCAAGGCGTGCTATCCACTTTACGGAGCGGCAATCGCTGGATTGTGTCATCTTGGCATGGCGGAAATTCAACGCCGCGGCAAGAGCTTGCCGCGGCGCGATCAGCACTGTCCGAGCGATTGCAACGGGCAGAACCCGATCAGAACGGGTTCCAGGTCGGTCTCTCGGTGAGCTTCAGATAGCCGAGATTGACGCCGAGACGGGCGCCGACGCCGGTACGGATCGGCACGATCAGCACGCGGTTGCTCTGCAACACGTTGAAGCCGACGCCCGCAATGACATAGGCGGAGCCGGCAACGCCGCCGAAGCGGTTATAGAGGCTGCCGATGTCGTCGAGGTTATAGACCAGCATCATCACCCGCGATCCCTCGCCGCCGAAATCCCAGCCGAGCGACGGACCTTGCCAGAACACCTTATGGTCGCCGGCGTTCTTGGTGTAGAGCGTCCCCTCGCCATAGGTCAGGCCGCCGATCAAGGCGCCGGAACCTTCCTCGCCCAGCAGGTAGCCGTTGGGCAGCCCGTAGGAGGCAAAGATCTTCTCGACGACTGTTGCCAGCCCCCCGGACGTCTCGCCGAAGAATTTATGACCGGAATCGACGATCTCCTGGGCGGTGTACTGTTGAGCCCTTGACGCCGCGGTCGAAAGGACAAGAGCCCCCAGGAGTGTTATGGTCATGGTGAGGACACGGACGAACGTCCGGTCGTAGTATCGGGAAAACATGCTTCCAATCTCCGTCAGGGAGCACTTTCGCCGACGCCTCGCACCCCTGCGGCTCTTGGCGGCCGTTCAAAGTGGCTATCACGGGCAAACTATGCCGTAATCCTTTTTCAACCATTAAGCTCTCACAGGAAGATGGCGGTTCGAAGGCTGCGCTTTCGCCCCGGAGACGGGTTTTCCCCCCGTGAACACACCATTTTCGCCATCGACAATTTGGGATTTGTTGATGCGCGCTCGGGCGCTGTGTATTCAGAAAGTCTTGGAAAAGAGCGTGATTCGCGTGGAGGGGGGCGCGAAGACGGTCGCTCGGCCATGAACAAGAGATTTAAGCAGGGATTTCACCGATGGCCGAGCTCTTTACCCTTTCCGCGCCCGATCTCGCGGCGCTGCTCTGCAGCCGTGTCTGCCACGACATCATTTCGCCGGTCGGCGCAATCAACAACGGCCTGGAACTGCTCGACGAAGGCGGCGCCGACGAAGACGCCATGAAGCTCATTCGCCAGAGCGCCAAAAACGCCTCGGCGCGACTGCAGTTTGCCCGCATCGCCTTCGGCGCCGCGGGTTCCGCCGGCATGATGATCGACACCGGCGATGCCGAGGCCGTGGCCATCGCCTTCTTGAAGAACGAAAAGCCGGAACTGGTATGGAACGGCCCCCGCGCGCTTTTACCCAAGAACAAGGTCAAGCTGCTGCTCAACCTCATTCTTGTCGCTCACGCGGCCATCCCGCGCGGCGGCAGGCTGGTGATCACGCTGGAAAATCTCGAAACCGAACCGCGTTTTTCGCTGTCGGCCAGCGGTCCGATGCTGCGTGTGCCGCCGAAATTCCTCGAACTGCATTCCGGACACAAGCCGGAAGAGCCGATCGACGCCCATTCGGTCCAGCCCTATTACACGCTGCTTCTGGCGCGCGAGGCCAATATGACGATCTCGATCCACGCGACCGCCGACGAGATCGTGCTCACGGCTGCATAATATCAAGAAACGACAAAGTATCGCCTGTTGCTGATATTTGTGCCGACAGCACGGGCGCAGCAATGTTTGCGTCCATTGCCGTAACGGCGCCACGGCCCAAAACGGCGCGGCATGCCTCTTTGGAAAAACTTTACCTAACGGCTTTTCGGCTTCTTTACCAGATTGGGCCTATGGTGCTTTCCGGTTACCCGGAGGTTTGCCGGTTCGGCAGATGGCAAAGAGGACCCGGACATGAAACGCTGCCTGTTCGTCGATGATTCGAGCGTCATCAGGAAGGTCGCAAGACGCATTCTTGGCGGCTCGGACATAATTGTCATCGAGGCGTCGACCGGAGTCGAGGCCGCGGAAATCTGCGCCAGCGACATGCCGGATGTCATCGTCATCGATGGCGGACTGACCGACGTCCGGGCCGTGGACCTTATTCGCCGCATTCGTGCTATCGAAGCTCCCACCAAGCCGCAGATCCTGGTCTCGCTGGTCGAGGTCGATGTCGCGGCGATCATGCGCGCCAAGCGCGCCGGCGCTCAAGGCTATCTGCTGAAGCCCTTCAACCGTGAGCAACTGCTCGAAAGCTTCCGAGTCCTGAAGATAGCCGCCTGATTCGCCGGAAGCGTTTCAAACAAAAAACCCGGCCTGAGCCGGGTTTTTCTTTGAAATCATCAGGTCGCTCAGGCGCTGACGCGGATATCTTCCGGTTCGCGCAGCACGTAACCACGGCCCCACACCGTCTCGATGTAGTTCTGGCCACCGGACGCCGCGTCGAGCTTCTTGCGAAGCTTGCAGATGAAGACGTCGATGATCTTCAGCTCGGGCTCATCCATGCCGCCATAAAGGTGGTTGAGGAACATTTCCTTGGTGAGCGTGGTGCCTTTGCGCAGCGAGAGCAGCTCCAGCATCTGGTATTCCTTGCCGGTCAGGTGCACGCGCTGGCCACCGACCTCGACCGTCTTGGCGTCGAGATTGACCACCAGGTCGCCGGTGGTGATGACCGACTGGGCATGGCCCTTGGAACGGCGCACGATCGCATGGATGCGCGCCACCAGTTCGTCCTTGTGGAACGGCTTGGTCATATAGTCGTCGGCGCCGAAGCCGAGGCCCCGCACCTTGTCCTCGATGCCGGCCATGCCGGAGAGGATCAGGATCGGCGTCTTGACCTTGGAGAGGCGCAGCGTGCGCAGGACTTCATAGCCCGACATATCGGGGAGGTTGAGGTCCAGAAGGATGATGTCGTAATCGTAGAGCTTGCCGAGGTCGACACCTTCTTCGCCGAGATCGGTCGTATAGACGTTGAAGCTTTCCGATTTCAGCATCAGTTCGATGCTTTGTGCGGTTGCACTGTCATCTTCAATCAGCAGAACACGCATTTCATTCCCCTTTTCTGCTGCCGGACCGTGTTACGACCCGTCCGGGACCCGGAGCAGTGATTGCCTGAACAGAAGGTGCCACCGACTGGTTAACAAATCCTAATTTCGTGCCATCCACGATACCAGATTTTTTAACCCCTTTCTACACCCACTTGAATCTAATAACGAATCACAGACCAAAATCGCTAATGCACCACATTAAAAAGTCAGTCTAAGTGACTCCAGAGACTCGCTGGCCCGGGCTTCCCGCCGCTGCCGGAATTTTTACCCGGCCTTAAGTCCTCGCCCGTATGATTAACAATGCCCGTAAACGAATGGTTACCGCCGGCAAAAATCTTTAGGGCTTTGTTTCCCATAGCCCGGGGAAAGCCGGTGGAAACGGGCAGCGCTTGGGTCGTTCCGGGCGGATTGAACGGTATTGCAGTTGTGCGTTTGCGGAGTATCGAGTCATGAAGTCACGTGAAAACCTCGTTCGGCTGAAGCAGTTTCAGGTGAATGAGAAGCGGCGGCAGCTCTTGCAGCTGGACATGATGATCGCCGAGTTCGAACGCATGGCCGTCGAGCTGGAAGCGCAGATCATCGCCGAAGAGAAAAAAGCCGGCATCACCGACATCAACCATTTCGCCTATCCGACCTTCGCCAAGGCGGCGCGCCTGCGCCGCGACAATCTCAGGAATTCACAAAGCGACCTCGCCCAGCAGCGCAGCACTGCCGAATCATTACTCGGCGAAGCTGAAGCGGAGCTGTCCAAGGCGGAGATGCTGGAATCGCGGGACACCAAGATCCGTGAGACCGAAACAGGCGGCCGCAGCGCCATGATCGGCTGATCCGGCCAGGTCCCGGTATCATCGGCGCCTCCGCGCAACGCGTCACGCGATGGCCCGAACGGCTCCGGCCGAATTTGCCGCGGAAGACCGCTGGTCTAAGCGACCAGTTCCCCTTCATTTGTGGCAACCGCCCTGGAACGGGCATCCTTGATCTCAGGTGCATGCTGCTCGGCCCATGACCTGATCTGGGTGAGCAGTCCCGCCAGATTCTGGCCGAGCTCGGTCAGTTCATATTCGACGCGTGGCGGAACGACCGGATAAACCTGTCGCCGCACTAGGCCGTCACGCTCCAGCACCCGCAATGTCTGCGTCAGCATTTTCGGCGTGATGCCTTCGAGCCTGCGGGCAAGCTCGCCATTGCGCTTCCGGCCTTGGCGCAGCGCGCAAACCACCAGATAGACCCATTTGCTGGCCAGCATCTCGAGCACGGTGTGCGACGGACATGTCCGCCGGAATGCGTCATAGCCTAGGCAAGAGTTTTCTTCACTATCCATGAGGTACCTATATATACAAAAGGTACATACTAGACAATGGGATATTACTATCCAAATGATAGTGGCACATCCACCCAACAGGAGGCGTTCATGCGTGCCGTTATCCAGACTTCCGTCGGCGGACCCGACGTTCTTTTCGTGGCCGAACGGCCAGACCCCTCACCCAAGCCGGGTGAAGTGCTGATCCGTGTCAAGGCGACGGGCATCAACCCGGTCGATGGCGCCGTGCGCGGCGGTTTCTACCCGCTGCTCGGCGAGCCGCCATTCATTCTGGGCTGGGACATTTCGGGGACCGTCGCGGCGCTCGGCGCCGGCGTGACCGCCTTCAAAGTCGGGGACGACGTGTTCGGCATGCCGCGCTTTCCCAAACAGGCTGGAGCCTATGCCGAACTCGCCGCGGCGGCGGCGGATGAGATCGCCGCGAAGCCTGCCGCCATTGACCATGCGCATGCCGCGGCGTTGCCGCTGGCTGGCCTGACGGCCTGGCAGGGCCTCTTCCGCCACGGCGGCCTGCAGGCGGGACAACGCGTATTGATCCATGCCGGTGCCGGCGGCGTCGGCCATCTGGCGGTGCAGATCGCCAAGGCGCGCGGCGCCTATGTCATTGCCACAGTCAGCCCGGACAAGCTCGATTTCGTTCGCTCGCTCGGCGCCGACGAGGTGATCGACTACACCAAGGACGATTTCACCCGGAAGGTCGGCAAGGTCGATCTGGTGCTGGATCCGATCGGCGGCGACCATGCCGACCAGTCGCTGGAAATACTGCGTGATAGCGGCGTTCTGGTGTCGCTGCTCAACGTTCACGACGCCACCAGGGCGAAGGCCAGCGCGCGCGGCGTCCGCGTCGAGCGCATGTCCGTGGTGCCCGATCGCGAGGGCCTTGTCGAACTCGCCAAGCTCGTCGATGCCGGGAAGCTCACGCCACACGTGGCCAAGACCTTCCCGCTCGATCAGGCGGGAGCTGCCCACGCCTTCCTCGCCACGCGGCCGATCGGCAAGGTTGTGCTGACGGCCTGAGGCTTCTGCAAAAAGCGAAAAGGGCGCGGAATTCCGCGCCCTTTTCTGTTTTGCGGCTATCCGGCCTAGTGCCTGTATTGCTGGATCCGCGTGGTGCGCAGCCCGGCAAGGCCGTATTCGTCGATCGATGCCTGCCAGGAGAGAAATTCTTCGGTGGTGAGCTTGTAACGCTGGCAGGCTTCCTCGAGGCTGAGCAGGCCGCCGCGTACCGCAGCAACCACCTCCGCCTTGCGCCGGATAACCCAGCGCCTGGTGTTGGTCGGCGGCAGATCGGCGATGGTAAGAGGGCTGCCGTCGGGCCCAATAACATACTTGACTCTAGGTCTAACCAGATCGGTCATCGTACTCTCTACTAAAAACTCAAAGACCCAATCCCCGCCACCGTACCGCCACAGCTTTAAAAATTGCCTAAGCGAACCCTAATCACTAGGTAAGGATCGTGAACGCCCGGTTAGGATTCCGTTTAGAATTTGAAACACCGGCCTCCAGGCCCTGATTTTGCCGATCACCCGTCCTGGGCCGCAAGCTGGCGCATACGTGGCGCTTGACCTATATTCCAGCCATTGGCATTGAGCGCCGCACAGTGAAAGCATCATGAACAGCCTCGATCTCCCCGGCCGCCCCGAAGAAACCCGCGTCGTCGTCGCGATGTCGGGCGGTGTCGATTCGTCGGTGGTTGCCGGCATCCTGAAGCGCGAGGGCTATGACGTCGTCGGCGTGACGCTGCAGCTTTACGACCACGGCGCGGCCACCCACCGCGCCGGCTCCTGCTGCGCCGGGCAGGACATCGACGATGCCCGCCGCGTCTCGGAAACGCTCGGCATCCCGCATTACGTGCTCGACTACGAGGAGCGCTTCCGCAAGGCGGTCATCGATCCGTTCGCCGAGAGCTATGTCGCCGGCGAGACGCCCATCCCTTGCGTTTCCTGCAACCAGACGGTGAAGTTCGCCGATCTGCTTGCGACCGCCAAGGATCTCGGCGCCGACGCTTTGGCCACCGGCCACTATATCCGCTCGCGCGCCAATGGCGCGCATCGTGCGCTCTACCGGCCGGTCGACGCCGACCGCGACCAGAGCTATTTCCTGTTCGCCACCACGCAGGCGCAGATCGATTACCTGCGCTTTCCGCTCGGCGGCCTGTCGAAGCCGCAGGTCCGCGCCATTGCCGAGGAAATGGGGCTGAGCGTCGCCGCCAAGCAGGACAGCCAGGACATCTGCTTCGTGCCGCAGGGCAAATATTCCGACATCATTGCCAAGCTGAAGCCTGCGGCCGCCAATCCCGGCGACATCGTCCACATCGACGGTCGCGTGCTCGGTCGCCACGAAGGCATCCTGCGCTACACGATCGGCCAGCGCCGCGGCATTGGCATCGCCTCCGGCGAGCCGCTCTATGTCGTTCATCTCGACGCTGACCGGGCGCGAGTCATCGTTGGCCCGCGCGAGGCGCTGGAGACGCACAAGATCTACCTGCGCAACATGAACTGGCTCGGCGAGGGACCGCTGTCCGGCATTCCGGCCGGCGGGATCGAGCTCTTCGCCAAAGTCCGTTCGACCAGGCCGCCGCGCCCCGCAGTGCTGCATCACCGCGACGGCGTGACTTCGGTCGAGCTGGCCGACGGCGAATCGGGCATCGCCCCCGGACAGGCCTGCGTGCTCTATTGCGACGACGGCAACGACGCGCGGGTGTTCGGTGGCGGCTTCATCGAGCGCTCGGAACGAGGCGCCGAGGCCGAAGCCATGCTGTCAAGGCTAGCGGCAAGGCCGGCCCAAATTCCCGCCGAGTAAGACCCCACTTCCGTCAGCCCGGCGTTTTCAGGCGGATTGAGGCTGTTTCGGTGCAGCCTCAGGCGGACGAACCGGTATGGATCACCGTGCCGGCGGTCAGGATGCGCAGCACCCGGATCGCTTCCTCGCCGTCGGTGCGCGGTTCGGCGCGCGTCTCGATGCATTGCATGAAATGGGCAAGTTCGCGCGTCAGCGGCATGCCCTCGCCGACCGGCACGTAGGAAGGCTCGTTGGCGGTGAAGGCCCACTGGCCACTGTCCTGCCAGACCGCGTGGCGGTAGACGGCAAGCTTGCGCTCCCAGGGCTCGACGTCGTCGAACACCGCCATCGCCTTGGTGCCGACCACCGTCAGCCGCCGCTCGCGATAGGGATTGAGGCGCGAGGCGAAGAGATGGCTGCGCAGGCCGTTCGGGAAGCGCATATGCAGATGCGCGAAGTCGCTGAGGTTGTCGAGCAGCGCCGCCCCCTCGCCTCTGACCTCGATCGGCTCGGTGCCGGTGATGGCGAGGATCATCGACAGGTCGTGCGGCGCCAGATCCCAGAGCGCATCGTTTTCGGTATGGAACTTGCCAAGGCCGAGCCGGTGCGAATGGATGTAGCGCACCTCGCCGAGCTCGCCATTGTCGATCAGCGCCTTCAGCGTCTCGAAGGCGGGATGGAAGCGCAGCACATGGCCGACCATGAAGACACGGCCATTGTCCTTTGCCGCCTTCACCGCGCGTTCGGCGTCCGCGACCGTCAGCGCGATCGGCTTTTCGACCAGCACGTCCTTGCCGCTTTCGACTGCGCGCACCGCGGTGTCGGCATGGAATTGCGGCGGCAGCGCCATGACGATGGCGTCGATGTCGGCTCGCTCGAACAGCTTGTCCGGCTCGATCGCCAGGCAGTCCTGCTCGCTGGCGAAGCCTTCGGCACGAGCGCGGTTGGCATCGGAAACGGCATGGAGCGCGCCAAGCGCCTTGAGGGTGCGGATGTGGTTGCTGCCCCAGTATCCGCAACCGAGGACGGCGATGCGCGGCTTCATTCGCTCAAACTCTAGAATTTCATGGCCGAGACATAGCGATCTGCCCCGCCGAACTCAACCCCGGGACATGAGCTGAGTGCCTGCCCGGCAAAGCTTGTCCGGGATGAGATTATGCTGGCCGGATTATGCCGGCACTTCGGCCGCTTCCAAGCTTGACAGGCTCACCCTCCCAACCTTATATCCGCGCGACCTTGGCGAACGCCTTGAAACACCCATCCCATTCAGGGCGGTTTTTCGAGCCATTTGCCACCCTGGCGGGGTAGCTCAGTTGGTTAGAGCACGGGAATCATAATCCTGGGGTCGGGGGTTCAAGTCCCTCTCCCGCTACCATCATCGCCACGTAACCATCTGATATTAATATATTTTTTTGGCGGAAGGGTTGGAGGGATACCTACCCAGGTAATCCTGATTCTCCTTAGCTTGTTGATAATAAAAGGCATTTTGTCTCGGGGGTTCAAAACCCCACCGCTACCATACGAGCCTGCCGCGTCCTTGGCCGCGAGCTTCAGGCCCCTTGACGGTCGTTTGGTAGAGGAAGATCGGCCTGCGGCGCCAGAATGCGCGCCCCGAGCAGCCAAGGAAGCGTTGTTAAGGTTCAACACGTGGCCCAAAAAGGATCACTGCAACGGCCACCAACGCGATTACGCCGCCTAAAACGTCCCAGGCATCCGGCCGATGTCCTTCGGCGACCCACAGCCAGAGCAGCGACGCGACGATGTAGATGCCACCATAGCTGGCGTAGGCGCGGCCGGCATAGTTACTCGGCACCAGCGTCAGCAGATAGGCGAACAGCACAAGTGAGGCGAGCCCTGGGGCCAGCCACAGGATCGATTTCCCCTGCCTCAGCCAAATCCAGAAGGCAAAACAACCGGCGATCTCGGCGAGCGCGGCCGCTGCGAACGTCAGGAAGGAGCTGAGGAGGATGGGCATGCCGTCCGAACTTGTCACAGGCTCGTGGTGATGGCCACCAGCCAATCCGGCAAAGCCCGTTCAAGGCCGATTTGTATCGTGCGGTCGAACCCCGACAGCGTCATAACACCGGCCACGACCAGCAGCGCACCGAGGGCCATTTTGACACCGCTGGACGCGCCGAGCATCCGACCCCGCCAGCGTTGCAACGCTTCGCGAGACATCAGAGCAAGAGCCAGCAGTGGCAATGATGTGCCGATGCCGAATGCCAGCATTGTCAGCACCACCATGCCGAGATTTTGACCTCGCGCGGCCATGATCGAAGCGGCACCTAGTGTCGGCCCGACGCAGGGCGTCCATACCGCGCCGAGCAGCATCCCAACGCCGAATTGACCCGAGATGCCGGAGGTCGAGAAACCACCGAAGCGGTTTTGCGTCCAGTTGCTCACCGGGCCGGCGGCTGTGGCAAACTGGGTCTGGAAGCGCGGGACGAGCAGCGCAGCGCCAACCAATATCAACAGCACAGCCGCGGCCGATCGAAACACCGTCATGTCAAGGCCGATTGAAAAGCCGATGGTGGCGACGAACACTCCTATTGCGGTGAAGGAGATGGCGACGCCGGCGGCCAGGGCCAACGGTGCCAGTCGATGTTCGGCCACCGCCCCGGTCAGCACGACCGGCAGCAGCGGCAGTACACAGGGTGAAAGGATCGACAGGACGCCGGCAAGCAGGGCAAGCAGCATGTTACAGGGCCTCGCGCAGCAGCGCTTCGATGACCGCCGGGTCGGTTTGGCCGGTTTGTCGGTCGACCTCCTTGCCACCCTTAAAGACGATCATCGTGCTCTGCATCTGCACGCGGTAGCGAGCCAGGATTTCCTTTTGCGTGTCGAAGTCGACATCGAACTTCTTCATGTTCTTAAAGTCCGGCGAGGCCAGCAGCGCCGCCACGATCGGCTTTTGCGCCTGACAGGTTTCGCACCATGGCGCAGTGATGTGGACCATCACCGGAACGCCGGCCTTGAGCGCTTCGTCGAAGCCAGGAATGGTTTCGTCGCCATTGTGGGCCAGCGCTGGCCACGCAGCGGCAACAGTACCGGCAGCAGCCGAAAGCATCAGAAAGTGACGACGTTGCATGCTATGCAGTCTCCTTGAGGTTGGATGCAGCGAGTTCGGGGGCGAAGTGGTCGAACAAGAGGTCGGCCGCTTCGGCCGCTGCCTGTGGTGCGGTAATGTTCAGGATCACACCGCGAGAATTGCTCTTCAGGTCAAAGGTTAGGAACGCGCAGCAGGTTTGCTCCTTGCGCATCAGATTTCTGACCTCTTCCAGTGCTTCCGGCCCATAGGTGAGTTTGAGTGACAGCGGCGTACGCTCGGTGTGGTGAAGCGACCGGCGAGCCAACGCGCGAATGCCAGCAACTCGCTCCTTGAAATCAGAGGCGCCAAGAGTGCAAGCGATGGACAGGGCATCACTCGCATCGTTCTCAACCGCAGAGGCGCAAGACGGGCCACAGCCGCACTCGCCTTGTGCCATCAATGATTGAAACGTCGCGTTGGGCGCGGCCTTCCGGCGCGAGAGAAGATAAAGCCCACCGGCGGCGACAACCACCAAAGCCAGGCCAAGCTGGCCGATCAATGCCAAGCCGGCACCGCTGGCCGCGATGGCGGCGACAATCGGCGGCGCAATCAGGGGCGCGCAGCAGGCCGCGCAGGCTACCAGAAAAAGGCCGAAGCCTGTGGTCGTCTTGTCAACATTCATTGCGTATTTCTCCCTGTTGCCGGGCCGGCGTGAGTGGAAGCGGCCTGCCAGGCCAAAACGGCGAGGATGACGACCGCAGCATGAGCGAAGGCTGTCAGCGCTGCCAGGCTCGCCACGCTTGCGTTGGCCCGAGCGAGTTGCAGGAAGACCTCGCGGCCATCGAGAATTGCCGCAGCACCAGCCAGCAGAATGGCCAGCAAGAGGGTCGCTTTGCCAAGCTTCAGAACGGCGGCGGCGAGCATGATCGAAACGCCGACGAACCCCCATACCAGCCAAGGGGTTTCGAGGTTGATACCAAGGATCGTTTGCTCGGCGTGACCGTCCGTTTCGCCGACGTCGGCGCTGTCACCACCCTGTTTCGCAGGAGAACTCTCGGCCGCTTCATCATGGCCGCCCTGTTCCTGGGACTCGGCCGCTTCGTCGTGCGCGGCCATGCCCGCGGGCTCCCGATGCCCGCTCCCTTCCATCAAGACAGCTGCGGCGAAGAGAAGCGCCGAGATCGCCAGCATGGCCGACGTCCAACGGACGAGGGCGACACGATTTGCGAAAAAGCCCATCAACAAAATCTTCCTTTCGCATCAGTATGAAGATACCGTACTCCTTCAAGTAACTTGAGGTTCAAGGAGTATTTTGCGATGAACCTTCACGTCCGCGTGTTCACCATCGGCACGCTCGCCAAGGCTACCGGCGTCACGACGCCGACCATCCGCTATTACGAAGAGATTGGTTTGCTGCCTCCCGCATCACGCACGGCGGGCGGACAACGCAGCTATGATGACAACGATTTGGGGCGGCTGACATTCATCAAGCAATGTCGGGACTTCGGCTTCGGCATCGATCAGGTGCGCGTGCTGCTGGACCTATCGATCAGCACTGACCGCGATTGTGTCGAGACGCGCGACATCGCCCAGGTGCATCTTGACGACGTGCGCCAGAAACTCGCCGAACTGCGGTTGCTCGAACGACGGCTGGAGAGCTTTGTGACGCGCTGCAACGTCGCCTGTGCCGGCGGTCCCGGCCAAGACTGTGTGATTTTCAAGGATATGGCGGCGCCCACCAAAGCCGGCGGCTGCTGCGGCTGACAACCCAGCCGTCCACGGGAATCGGTTAGCCGTGCCTCCAAATCTTCACGGCCGAAATCACCAGGATCGCAGCTAGGGCCGGCAGCAGGAAGGGGCTCGGCACCACACCAAGCAGCAGGCCTCCGATGAGCGTGCCGACGATGGAGCCCGTCGCCATGACGAGCAAGAAGGTCTTGTTGCGACCAAGGACAGAAAAGCTCTGGTCCCGGCTATAACGGGTGAAGCCAACGAGCATGGTCGGCAAGCTTACCGCGAGGGAGAGGCTTCCTGCCAGCTTGATATCGGCGCCGAACAGCAGCACCAAGGTCGGGATCAACAGCTCACCCCCAGCTACCCCGAGCAGCGACGCCACGACGCCGATGACGAACCCGGCGGCAATGCCTGCCACCGCCTGCGCAGCCCCGTTCAAAAGGGGTGCGCCGGACCTCGCATCGTGGCCGAACATCAGAACCGCGGCGATCACGACAAGAAGCACGGCGATCACGCGGTAGAGATTGCCCGACTTGAGGCGCGTTGCCCATCCTGCCCCGAGCCAAGCCCCGAGCAGGCTTCCCGCCAGCAGGTTCAAAATTATGGTCCAATGCGCAGCGATTTCAGAGAACGGCACCGTGCGGGCGCGGAAGGGCAGTGCAGATGCCACCACTACGAGACTCATGGCCTTGTTGAGGATGATGGCTTCCAGCGCCGCAAATCGAAACGCCCCGATCAGGAGCGGCAAACGAAATTCTGCACCGCCAAGACCGATCAATCCGCCCAGTGCGCCAATGATCGTCCCGCCACCAAATGCCAACGCCTTGTTTTGTGCCATGCGCAATCCCACCGTTTTTCGGCAACATGGCATAAGCCGCAATATTCGACCATACATATCGGTTGAGGCATGAAAGCGCGAATTACGCTTCGGCCCGGTGTTCCTCTCGTGCCGCTTCCCACACTTCGCGCGCCGCATCCGCGTTCATCCCTGCGATGCCCAGCCCCACGATCAGATCCGGCCACGCCGATTGCCACAACAAGGCCGTCACCAGGCCGGCAGCAATAATGGCGATGTTGGCGATAGCGTCATTGCGGGCCGACAGGAACGCCGCCTTCGTGAGGCTACCGCCATGATGACGGTACGCGGCGAGCATGTAGGCACAGGAGAGGTTGACGGCGAGAGCGCCGAGTCCCGCCAAGGTCAAGGCAATCGGCTGCGGCGGCACCGGCATGTTGAACTTCTCCCACGCCGTCCAGAGCGTTGCCAGGCCGGGCACGAGCAAGATGAGCGCCAGTGCCATCCCCGCCCGTGCGCGAGAGCGCAACGACCAGCCGAGTGCGAGCAGGATAAGGAGATTTACGGAGGCATCTTCCAGAAAATCGATGCTGTCGGCGAATAGAGACACCGACCCGATGGTGAGCGCTACGGCGAACTCGATCCCGAAGTAGGCGAGGTTGAGCAGCGCGACGATGAGGACGATGCGACGGAGTGCTAGATTCATCGTCTGAAAGTACCCGAGGTCAGAGCATCGAGCTACCGGTTCCGCAGTGTGTGGAACCACCCCGTTTTCCCAACACTCGGCGGAGATAGCATCTGACCAGCAATTCGAGACCCTGTGGCACCCCAATTGAATGTCGGCTTCGGCGAAAGGAATTGGGATCTCTTCAGGTCAGATTTGCCGTGGACCGGTGCCATGTCACGACTCGGGTCGCTTCGCGTTACGCGCGGCAGCGAAGTGCGAAATGCGGCGAGGCAGAGTGGGGGGAAAGGCGGTAGCGCTCTCCCGCTACCATCTCCCCACATTTTTGCTTTCGCGCTCGCGGTCATCCCTTGCGTTCCTGCAGGATGTTGCCGCCATCCACGACGAGAACGGCGCCGTTGACATAACTGGCTGCGTCGGATGCCAGAAACAGCACGGCCGCTGCGACTTCCCCGGGGCTGCCGGCGCGCCCAAGCGGCGTGTTGCGGGCAGCGCCGAGTTCCTCCGGCGTCGAGGCGCCGGTCGCGATCCAGCCCGGCGCCACGGCGTTGACCGTGACGCCGCTGCGGCCGACCTCGAGGGCAAGCGCGTGCGTCAGCCCGATCATGCCGGCCTTGGCCGCGGAATAAGCCGCCTCGCCTTCATTGGAGACGTAAGGCCCGGTCACCGAGGCCATGTTGACGACGCGCCCATGGCCGCGCTGCACCATGCCGGCCAAAAATCCGCGCGTGCTCAAGAACGCGGTTTTCAGGCTGACATCGATGCCGCGGTCCCAATCGCTTTCGCTGAGATCGAGAAACCGCCGCTGCAATGCCGGCTGGCCAACAGTGCCCATCCCGGCATTGTTGACGAGTACGTCGATTTCGCCCGCCTCGGAGCGTAAACGCTCGACATCGCCCGCGCGCGTCAGGTCGGCCACGAAAGCGCGGACATCCAGCCCATCCGCCCGCAGTTCCTCTGCCCGTTGCCCGACGCGCGCGGACGAAGCGGTGATGACGACCGAAAGACCGGCCTCGCCCAGCGCCCGCGCTGTCGCGATGCCGATGCCGTCGGCAGCCCCCGCGCCGGTCACCAGCGCCTTGCGGGATTTGCGAAACACCATCATTTCCTCTCCACGACGCAAGTGCCGCCATTCCGGCGCGGCAATCGGTCAGTAGCCGGCACTGACGCCGAAATCGATCGAAAGCGCGGCCCCGGTGATCGGCGCCGCGTCCGGTTGGCAAAGATAGTGGATGAAGGACGCAATCTCTTCCACCTGAATGAACCTTGCCCTGTCGCCTTGCGGATAGTGCCCCAGAAGCCGGCGTTTGTAGCCGTCGGGATCGCCTGCGCCATAAGTCCTGGCCTGATATTCGATCATCGGCGTTGCCGTGTCGCCGGGACAGACGGCATTGACCCTGATGCCTTGCGGGGCGAGTTCGAGGGCAAGGGCCTTGGTCAGCAGCACCAGGCCGCCCTTCGAGGCGCAATAGACGGCTGCCCCGTTGTTGCCGACGATGCCGGCGTCGGACGCGATGTTGACGATCACGCCTTGCGCCGCCGACAGATGGGGGATGGCCGCCGAGATCAGGAAGAACGCTCCTTTGAGATTGACGTCCAGCACCAGGTCCCACTGGTCTTCCTCGACCCCGTTTGCGGGTCCCTCGAGCCAAACGCCCGCGGCGTTGACGAGAATGTCGATTGAGCCACCCCAGTTCCTGGCCCTGCTCACCACGTCGCGGCAGGCAGCGACGGAGCGGATATCGAGCGGCAAACCGATCGCATCCGCTCCGGTCGCGGCGATCTTCGCCACGGCGGCGTCGAGCTTGGGGCCGGGAAGATCGGCAAGCGCGATCCGCTCGCCGTCGGCCGCAAGGCGCAGTCCGGTCGCAAGGCCCATGCCCCCGGCGCCACCGGCGATCAGAACCGTCCTGCCAGCCATCCGATAACCTCCACGAAACGCCGCGCCGGGCACAGGCAACCATGCCCCCAAATCACGTCATCGGGCCATGTCGCATGGACCAGCCAGGCAAAACAATGGTCTCGGCAGCCTCTGGCGTGCCGCCGGCGTTCAGCCCAACTCCAGCGTCGTGATGCCGAAAACCATCGACCGGACGTTGCCGGGCTTGCCGCTCTTGTACATGCGTGTCGTCGTGAAGCCCGCAGCCATCCCGGCGGCCTGAAGCATGGCGGTGAATTGAACCTGGCTGGCCGGCACGTCGATATGCAATGCCTCATTGCCGATCCTGCCTGAGAACTCCGCCACCAACGCCAGGGCATGGTCCGTCCCGTCCGCGAACAGCGGCCCGACCTTGAAACCTTCGCGGCACCGGCGCGCGACGCCATAGCCGGCGATGCCGGCTGATCCGGCGGAGAGCAGCGCGATCCGGGGCTGCCGCAGCCACTCCCGAAGGAAGGCGTCCCGCGGCGCCGGGAAGCACTGACGATCGTATGCGAGTATTCCGGCCGTGTCGGCGGCCGTCACGGGTTGTATGTCGCCACCGTCGGGCAATCCCGCGGGGCGACCGCTGTAGCGGACGGTCTCATAGACAGGCACGAAGCCCATGCGCTGGTAGTTGGCCCGTTGCTCGGCCACCCCGTCGAGACCGATGATGCGGTCGCCGAGGCGCGCCATGCCGGCGTCCCACACCGCCTTGCCATGGCCTTCGCCACGCCGGTCTGGCCGGCAGATATAGAGGCCGATGAAACCGAAACTCGGGCCGTATGCGACAGCCGAAATACCGGCCACCATCTCACCGCCGACGAAGGCGCCGATGAACCCCTCCGGATCGGCCGTCCGTAGCGCCGCGGCATCGCCGATACCTGGATTCCAGCCCTCTATTGCCGCCCAGTCGACGAGCGTTTCCACTTCGCTGGCGGTCAGCGTCCGGATTGTTCTCGGCATCGTTTCACTCTGTCGGCGGCGGGGGCGCCATGGTCAGGCATCAGCCGTCAGGATAGGCCGCCATCGGCGGACTGCAAGGCTGCGGAGCCCGACCATCGGAACGTTGTCGACCGGCGCGTTTGCTGTGCTGGCTTTGGTCGCAACAACGCGGCCTGCGGCAACTCTTTCGCCTTTGTTCCAATGAACAACTGGACACAACCGGCGAAGACTGGGAATCTTCTTTTGTCGTTGCTTGGAATCGCATGGAGTGCCACAGGAAATGCCGCTGAGTCCCGCAGAGATCGCCCGTCATCCGGCAGCGCTTCGCGGTGTCCAGGAACAGTCGCGCGCGCTCATTCATATTTACGAAACAAGTCCGCGGCTGGCCGCCGTCTTTGCCACCCAGCAGCGTTGGCTGCTCGGTCATGTCGGCCTTGCCCTGCATTTCCGGCGTGATCCCAATGACCGCCGCACCGAAATGACGATCGCGCGCTTCATCGAGGTCGTGCGCCGCAATTCCGTCGCCAGCCGCAACACCGCCGAAGCCTTCGTCAAGGAGATGCTGCATTACAACATCGCCGAATATATTTCGGTCAGCGGTGATGGCCGTGCCCACCCCTTGCGGGTCACTCAGGGCACCATCGAGACCTTCACCGGCTGGATCCATGCGCATCTGAGAACGCTGGACCAGATAGACAGCGGAAGCCGGCTGGCGACCTTTCTCGATCGACCCGACATGCTGCCCACATTGCAGCCGCTGATCGCCGACGGATTGCTGACCTGCCAGGACGTGCGGGAACCAAGTCAGACCTTCTCGTTATTTATCTGGCTGAATAACGGCGGCATCGTCATGGACTGGCTGATGTCGGGTGTCGATCCGGAGGACGCTCATCTCGACCGGATACCGACCAGCGTCATCTCGGTCAGTGAATTCGCGCACTGGCTGAAGCTCTCGCGCACCCATCTGGCGCGCAAACTCCATGACGCCGAGACGCTCGGCAGCATCGGCTGGGTCGGCCAGCGCGGCCATTCCGTGATGTGGGTCTCGCGGCAGTTCTTCGACGAATACATGGCCGTTCAGGCGTCCAAGCTCGCGGTCGTCGACGAGGCCTTCGACGCGGCCTTTGCAGCCAGCACGACGCCCGGGACCCGTTGACTTGCGCTTTCCTACCCGGCCTTGAGAATAGCGGAAAAACGCGGATCGAAGGCCCGGCTGATCGGCTCGGCCGCGGCGCCCACGGCGATCGCCCAGGGGTCGGTGGTGCCGAGTTGCAGGCGTGGCAGGCGCCGAACGGGGCGATCCGCAATCGATGGCAGCAGCGGATGCATGGCCTGGAGCAGAAGCCGGGCCAGCGCCTCGGGTGCGCTGCTGGTCAGGATGACCGTTTGCGGATCGAAGATCGTTTCGATCAGATGCACGCTCCAGCGCAGGTCGGAGGCCGCTCTTTCGACCCAGCCCATGACCCTTGGGTCTTGCGCAAGCGACAGCGCGCCAAGCTTCTCGTAAAGCCCTTTCTCGGTGGGGTCGACGCCGAGATGCTGGTAGAGCGAGGCGAGCGAGGCACGGTGCTCCAACGGCGTAGAGCCTGGACCGGCCGGCGAAAGCAGCGCCATGCCGACCTCGCCCGCATTGCCGTTGCCGCCGCTATAGAGTTCGCCGTTGAGGATCAGCCCGGCGGCTATGCCATAACCGACATAAAGACAGACGGCGTGGTCGACGCCATGCGCTGCGCCGACGATCCGCTCCGCCGTCGCACAGGCAGCCGCATCGTTCTGCAGGCCGACATCAAGCCCGGTACCGGCCGCAAGCGCCTCCACCAGCGGAAATTGCTGCCAGGCCGGCATCATCCATTTGTTGTCGGGGTTCTTCAGCCCGAACGGCCCCGGCATGGCGACGCCCAGTCCAACCAGCCGCCGCTCCGACTGGGCAAACAAAGAAGCCAGTTCGCGCCTGACGCGGTCGACGAGGCCGAGGATGATCTTGACGCCCGCCGATGGCTCGTCGAACGGCAGCCCCGCCTCGGCGCGGGCGATCACTTTGCCGACAAGGTCGACCACCACGACGCGCGTCAGATGCCGGTCGATCTGCAGGCCGATGGCGAAGGCGCCCTCGGGGACCAGCCGGTAGGGCGTGAAAGGCTGCCCCCTGCCCTTGCGCACCGCGTCCAGCGCCACGACCAGGCCATCCTGCTCGAGATCCTCGATGATGTTGGAAACCGCCTGCTTGGTAAGCTGCGTCGCCCGCGCCAGGTCGGCGCGCGAAAGCGCGCCGTTGAGCCGCAGCGCCTCGATCATGACGCGGCGGTTATGCGCGCTCGTGCCTTCCTGGTTGGTGCCGCTTTTGGCACGGATCGGACTGATGTCGTGCACTGTCGTTTCCCCTCTTGACTCCATTAAAAGATTGATCGACTAATTAAGTCAAGCGAATTGACTTAATAGGTGAAACCCAGGCGGTTCGACAAAAAGACGGCAGATGCCTCGAGCTCTCGCCGCACGCCGTTCGGGACAGATCCGGTCACACGCGAGGCGCATTCGAGGAAGCGGCACAGCCTTCGCCGCCCACTCGCAGCTGTCGAAAATGGGAGAAAGACAAATGCTGAAATCGATCGGTAAGACACTTCTGGGTGCGGTGTTCGTTGGCGGACTCTTCGTCCCTCACGCCTTCGCCGAAACCACCTTGAACGCGCTCTTCATGGCGCAGGCGGCCTATAGCGAAGCCGACGTGCGCTCGATGACGGAAGCCTTCACCAAGGCCAACCCTGACATCAAGGTCAATCTCGAATTCGTTCCTTATGAAGGCCTGCACGACAAGACGGTGCTCGCGCAAGGGTCGGGCGGCGGCTACGATGTGGTCCTGTTCGACGTCATCTGGCCGGCCGAATACGCGACCAATAAGGTGCTGGTCGACGTATCGTCAAAGATCACCGACGACATGAAGAAGGGCGTGCTGCCCGGCGCCTGGACCACCGTTCAGTATGACGGCAAGTACTATGGCATGCCGTGGATCCTCGACACCAAATACCTGTTCTACAACAAGGAAATCCTGGAGAAGGCCGGCATCAAGGCGCCGCCGAAGACCTGGGAAGAGCTTGGCGAGCAGGCCAAGGCCATCCAGGACAAGGGCCTGCTGAAGACCCCCATCGCCTGGAGCTGGTCGCAGGCCGAAGCCGCGATCTGCGACTACACGACCCTGGTCAGCGCCTATGGCGGCGACTTCCTCAAGGACGGCAAGCCGGACTTCCAGAACGGCGGCGGCCTGTCGGCGCTGAAATACATGGTCGACAGCTACAAGTCGGGCCTCACCAACCCGAATTCCAAGGAATTCCTCGAAGAGGATGTCCGCAAGGTATTCGAGAACGGCGATGCCGCCTTCGCGCTGAACTGGACCTACATGTACAACATGGCCAACGATCCGAAGGACTCCAAGGTCGCCGGCAAGGTCGGCGTCGTGCCGGCGCCGGGCGTTGCCGGCACCAGCGAGGTTTCGGCTGTGAACGGCTCGATGGGCCTCGGCATCACGGCGGTGTCGAAGCATCAGGACGAAGCCTGGAAATACATCGAGTTCATGACCTCGCAGGCAACGCAGAACCAGTATGCCAAGCTCTCGCTGCCGATCTGGGCCTCGTCCTATGACGATCCGGCCGTCACCAAGGGTCAGGAAGAGCTGATCGCCGCCGCCAAGCTTGGTCTCGCCGCCATGTATCCGCGCCCTACCACGCCGAAATACCAGCAGCTGTCGACGGCGCTGCAGCAGGCGATCCAGGAATCGCTGCTCGGCCAGACGACGCCGGAAGACGCGCTCAAGAGCGCCGCCGAAAACAGCGGCCTCTGATCTCGGTTTCTCGACGCACGGGCGGCCTCATCCACGAGCGCCGCCCGTGCCATTTCTGACCGGATGAAGGAAGAGAGGCGCCTCTGATGTCAGGCACCTGGATGACGCTTCGCGCGTGGCTGTTGATGCTGCCACTGCTGGTGATCATGGTCGCCGTCATCGGCTGGCCATTGGTCGATACCGTCAGGCTTTCCTTCACCGACGCCCAGCTGGTCGGAACGGCGGGCAACTACGTCGGCTTCGACAACTATACCAAAATGCTGACGAGCTCGAATTTCACCCGCACGCTCTCGACCACCACCTGGTTCGCGGTCGTCTCGGTCGCCGCCGAGATGGTGCTCGGCGTTCTTGCGGCACTTCTGCTCAACCAGGAATTTCGCGGCCGCGCCGTGCTGCGCGGGCTGATGATCCTGCCCTGGGCGTTGCCCACCGTCGTCAACGCGACGCTATGGCGGCTGATCTACAATCCCGAATATGGCGCGCTCAATGCCGCGCTGACGCAGCTCAATATCATTGGCGACTACCGCTCATGGCTGGGCGAGCCCGGCACGGCGCTTGCCGCGCTGATCGTCGCCGATTGCTGGAAGAATTTTCCGCTCGTGGCGCTGATCGCGCTCGCCGCGCTGCAGGCGGTGCCGCGCGACATAACCGCCGCGGCGCTTGTCGATGGCGCCGGCCCGTTCAACCGCTTCCGCTTTGTCATCCTGCCTTATCTCGCCGGGCCGCTGATGGTGGCGCTGGTGCTGCGCACCATCGAGGCGTTCAAGGTCTTCGACATCATCTGGGTGATGACCCGCGGCGGCCCGGCCAACAGCACGCGCTCGCTGTCGATCCTCGTCTATCAGGAGGCCTTCTCTTTCCAGCGGGCCGGCTCCGGCGCCTCGCTGGCGCTGATCGTCACCTTGCTCGTCACCGTGCTTGCGGTCGCCTACGCGACGCTGGTCCGCAAGACCGCCGGGAGCGCGACCTGATGGAACGCAAGGGCCCGGTCTTCAGCGCTTTCATCTATGTCTGCGCCATCCTGCTCGCCGCCGTGATCCTGGCGCCGCTCGCCTGGCTGTTCGTCATGAGCATATCGCCGGCGGCCGATCTCGCCGCCAAGCCGCTGCGCTGGTGGCCGCAAGTGGCCGACTTCTCCCGTTACGCGCAGCTTTTGTCGACGGTCGAGAACAGTGCCGGCGCCGCCTTCACCGCATCGCTGCGCAATAGCCTGGAAGTCGCCGGCATGGCGACGCTCGCCGCAGTCGTGCTTGCCGTGCCCGCCGGCTGGGCCGTCTCGCGCACGCCTTCGATCGGCTGGTCGCTGTCGATGGTGATCGCCACCTACATGCTGCCGCCGGTGGCGCTCTCCGTGCCGCTTTATATGGGCCTGTCCTATCTCGGCCTGCTCAACAATGTCTTCGGCCTGGCGCTGATCTATCTGACCATCCTCGCGCCCTTCACCACGTGGCTGATGAAATCGGGATTCGATTCCATCCCGCGCGAGATAGAGGCCGCCGCCATGATCGACGGAGCGGGACTGTTCCAGACCTGGCGCATCATCACCTTGCCGCTGGCGGCACCCGTGGTGGCGACATCGGCGCTGTTTGCCGTGCTGCTTGCCTGGGACGAATTCTTCTACGCCTTGCTTTTCACCTCGGACCAGCGGGCAAAGACGCTGACGGTCGCCATCGCCGATCTCGCCGGCGGCCGCGTTTCCGACTACGGACTGATCGCCACCGCCGGTGTGCTTGCGGCCCTGCCGCCGGTGATGATCGGCCTCGTCATGCAACGCGCGCTGATCTCGGGTCTCACCAGCGGCGGCGTGAAAGGATAATGATGACTGCAGAAAAGAGACGCCCGGCAGGCCTTGTCGCGATCGACCGCGAGATGGCGCGCCAGCATGAGGACGCGCTTGCCTCGTTCGAGAGCAATCGGGAGGTGGCTGCCAAGGTCGCCACCTCGATAAGGCGCAACGGCAGGCTCGTCCTGCTCGGCATGGGCGCCTCGCATGCCGTCGCCCGCGCTGTCGAGCCGCTCTATCGCGCGCACGGCATCGATGCCATCGCGCTGCCGCTTTCGGAACAACTCGGCCAGCCGCTGCCGCTCGTCGGCAAGACGGTGATTGTCACCTCGCAGTCCGGCGAAAGCGCCGAAGTGTTGCGCTGGTTTGCCGAGACCGCCGATCACGCCGAGACCTTCGGGCTGACGCTGGAGGCAGGCTCGTTCCTGGGTCGGACTGTGCCTTGCCTCGTCGGCGCCGGCGGTACCGAGCTCGCCTTTGCCGCGACCCGCAGCCTGACCGTGACCTTCGCTCTGCATCTCGCCATCCTGGCCGCGCTGGGCGACGATCCCGACGCCGCGCTTGCTGCGCTTGAAGTGCCGGAGACGGTTGCGATCGACGCAGCGCTTGCGGCCCTCGCCAACGTGGCGACCGTGGTCACATCCGGCCGCAGCCTTCAAGGTGTGGCTGAAGCATTGGCGCTCGGCCTCACGGAACTGTCGCGCCTGCCCTGCTACTCCCTCGAGGGCGGCCAGCTTCGCCATGGGCCGATGGAGATGCTCAGCGAAAGAATCGGCATCGTCCTCTTCCGCGGTGACGATCCGACATCCGACCTCGTCACCGCCATGGCCGCCTCGGTCGTAGAGGCCGGCGCGCGGCTCATTGTCTTCGATGCCTCCGGCAAACCGGAAGTCGCAGGCGCCGTCACATTGAGGTTCAAGCCCGCCTCCGGGCTCGCTGCGATCTTTGCCATGCTGCCGGTGGCGCAGCGCCTGATGATCGCCTTCGCCGATTCCCGCGTCGAGAATGCCGGCACGCCGGTGCGCACCACCAAGATCACGCGGAGCGAATGATGCGGCCGCTTGCGGTGATCGGCAACGTCAATGTCGACCTGATCGTCGGGCCGGTCGCGCCCTGGCCAAAAGCAGGCACCGAGACCGTCGTCGACCATGACGACCTGCGGGTCGGCGGCCAGGCCGGCAACACGGCGCTGGCCTGGCAGGCGCTGGGCATCGATTTCGACATCGCCGCCAATCTCGGTGACGACCAGTTTGGCCGCTGGCTGCGGGAAGCCTTCGGAGGCCGCGCGCGAAAATGGCCGGTTCGTCCCGAAGGCACGACATTGTCGGTCGGCATGACCCATCCCGATGGCGAGCGCACCTTCTTCACCACGCGCGGCCACCTGCCCCGCTTCAGCCTGGGTGACGTGCTCTCCGTGCTCGATGGAAAACGGCTTTCCGGCGGCCATGCGCTGCTCTGCGGCTCTTTCCTCACCGAGGACCTGACGCGCGACTACGACGCTTTCTTCGACTGGGCCGATGCGCATGGCATCGCCGTCGCGCTCGACACCGGCTGGCCGATCGACGGCTGGACGGAAGCGAACTGCGCCGCGGCGCGCGGCTGGCTGTCGCGCTGCGAACTGGCCCTCTTCAACGAGGTCGAGACGACCACGCTGGCCGGCCTGGTAATCCCGGCGGAAGCGGCGCGCAGGATCCGCGACGGCATGAAGGATGGAGCGACGGTCGTCGTCAAACGCGGCCCGGACGGCGCGATAGCCATCGGCGCCGACGGCGATCTCATTGAGGCGACAGCCCCGCGCGTTGCTGTCGTCGACACGATCGGCGCCGGCGACGTCTTCAACGCAGCCTTCCTGGCTGCACTGGCACAAGGCCGGCCGCTGAAGGACTGCCTGTCCGCCGCCATCCGGGTGGCGTCGCGCGCCATCTCAACCTTGCCCCGCGACTATGGCGGGCCGATCCAGTTCGAGGATGCCGTTCATGAGCGCGCTTGAAATCCGCGATGTCCGCAAGAACTACGGCAGCGTCGAGACGCTGAAAGGCATCGACATCGCGCTCGAAAACGGCGAGTTCCTGGTGCTGCTCGGCTCGTCGGGCTGCGGCAAGTCGACCCTGCTCAACATCATCGCGGGTCTCGCCGAGGCAACCAGCGGCGACGTGCTGATCGGCGGCCGGTCGGTGCTTGGCGTACATCCGAAGAACCGCGACATCGCCATGGTCTTCCAGTCCTACGCGCTCTATCCGAACCTGACCGTTCACCGCAACATCGGCTTCGGTCTGGAGATGCGCAAGGTTCCTGGCGTCGAGCGCGACAAGGCGGTGCGCGAGGCGGCGAGGCTCTTGCAGATCGAGAACCTGCTCGACCGCAAGCCCGGCCAGCTGTCCGGCGGCCAACGCCAGCGCGTCGCCATCGGCCGGGCGCTGGTGCGCAAGCCGCAGGTCTTCCTGTTCGACGAGCCGCTGTCCAACCTCGACGCCAAGCTGCGCCTCGAAATGCGCACGGAATTGAAGCGCCTGCACGAGATGCTGCGCACCACGGTCGTCTATGTCACGCACGACCAGATCGAGGCGATGACGCTGGCGACCCGCATCGCCGTCATGCGCGACGGCCGCATCGAGCAACTCGGCACGCCGCAGGAGATCTACAATCACCCGGCGACGCTCTATGTCGCGGGCTTCGTCGGCGCGCCGGCGATGAACATGCTGGAAGCGGTTGTCGAGGACGGCACGCTCGCGATAGCCGGCACCGATGCGCGGCTGGCGCTGCCGGCACGCTACGCAAATGCGGCCCGTGGCGGCGCCCGGGTCATTGTCGGCGTAAGGCCGGAAGCGCTCCGCCTCGATCCGGACGGTGGCGACCTGTCGCTGCCGGTCGAGATCGACGTCGTCGAACTGACCGGCCCCGAGCAGGTCACCACCGCCCGAATCGGCACGCAAAGGCTGACGGCAACGCTGCCGCCGCAAGCCCGCGTCGCCAAGGGCCAGCCATGCGCGTTTGCCTTCGACGCGGACACGCTGCGTCTTTTCGATCCGGCGACCGGCAAGGCTTTCTGAGAAACGGCGCCGCTTTGGCGGCGCCGTTCCGATTCAGTCGATGTCGAAGGACACGCCCTGCGCGAGCGGCAGCGCCTTGGAGAAGTTCACCGTGTTGGTGGCGCGGCGCATATAGGCCTTCCAGGCATCCGAGCCGCTCTCGCGGCCGCCGCCGGTCTCCTTCTCGCCGCCGAACGCCCCGCCGATCTCGGCGCCCGAGGTGCCGATGTTGACGTTGGCGATGCCGCAGTCCGAACCGTCGACGCCGAGGAACCGCTCCGATTCCTGCAGGTCGCGGGTGAAGATCGAAGACGACAGGCCGGCGCCGACCGCGTTGTGCTGCTCCAGCGCCTCGTCGAAATCGGAATATTTCATCACATAGAGGATCGGCGCGAAGGTCTCTTCCGTCACGGGAGACACTTGCTTCGGCATCTCGACCAGCGCCGGATGCACATAATAAGCGTCTGGATGGTCGTTTTCGACGCGCGCGCCGCCGGTCACCTTGCCGCCATGCGCTTCGGCTTCCTTCAGCGCCTTCTGCATATTGTCGAAGGCCGCCTTGTCGATCAGCGGACCGACCAGCGCCTTGCCTTCCAGCGGATTGCCGACCGACACGGACTGATAAGCCTTCTTCAGCCGCGGCAAGAGCGCATCATAGACGCTGTCATGCACGAACAGGCGCCTGAGCGTCGTGCAGCGCTGGCCGGCCGTGCCCATGGCGCCGAAGGCGATGGCGCGCAGCGCCATGTCGAGATCGGCGGTGGGGCACACGATGCCGGCATTGTTGCCGCCGAGTTCCAGCACCGCGCGGGCGAAGCGCTTGGCGAGCCTTGGACCGACCTCGCGGCCCATGCGGGTCGAGCCGGTCGCCGAGACCAGCGCCACCTTGGGATGGTCGACCAGCACCTCGCCGGCGACGCGGTCGCCGATCAGGACCTGCAGCAGGCCTTCCGGCGCGTCGGCGCCGAAACGCTTGGCGGCGCGCTTGAAGATCGCCTCGCAGGCAAGGGCCGTCAGCGGCGTCTTTTCCGACGGCTTCCACACCACCGAGTCGCCGCAGACGAAGGCAAGCGCGGAATTCCACGACCACACCGCGACCGGGAAGTTGAAGGCCGAAATCACGCCGACCACACCGAGCGGATGCCAGGTCTCCATCATGCGGTGTCCTGGGCGCTCGGTGGCGATGGTAAGACCATACAATTGCCGCGAGAGACCGACGGCGAAATCGCAGATGTCGATCATTTCCTGAACCTCACCCAGCCCCTCGGACGGGATCTTGCCGACCTCGATCGACACCAGCCGGCCGAGCTCGTCCTTATGCGCGCGCAATTCCTCGCCCAGCAGCCGCACCAGTTCGCCCCGCTTCGGGCCCGGCACCAGCCGCCAGGCCTGGAAGGCCTTGTGCGCGGCATCGATAGCCTTGCCGGCATCGGCGGCCGAGATCGACTTCAGCGCCGCGACCTGTTCGCCCGTCACCGGGCTGCGCACGATCAGGTCGCCGCCCGAAAGCGCATCCCTGGCAACACCGAGTTTCTCCAGAAGTGACGCCGTTTCCTTCGCCAATGTCATTTTTTGTCCCTTTCAGATCCCGCCTCTCATAGAGCGGAAGTGGAAGCCATGCGCCATGTCGTGGTCCGTACCGTTGGGCACAGCCGGGCGCTTTCATGGCGTGGCATTACTCGTTTCGGGGAAAAACCGCCACCCCGGCATGGTCCAAGGCCGGGTCGCGAAATTGGGCCAGACGATAGCGCATGATCCCGAGAACCGATTTTCGGATCATGCTCTAACAAAGAGTTAGATCAGGATGACGATTCAACGAAACGTCATCCCGATCTGGAGCCGGCTCAGCGCGCTTTTTGGAAAGAAGACTTTTCGGCGCTTTCCTTGATCAGCCGATCGATATGCATGCGGATATGCGCCGCCTCGGCGGCGGTGTTGGCCAAAGCGACGGCGCGGTCGAAGGCGACACGCGCCTCCTCGTTGCGGCCAAGCTGCATAAGCAGCCCGCCCCTCAGCCCGAAGAAGTGGAAATAGCCCGACAACCGGTCTTCAAGCGGCTCGATCATGGCGAGCGCTTCTTCCGGGCCGCGGACCTTGCTGACCGCAACGGCGCGGTTCAGCGTCACCACCGGCGACGGCTGCATCTGCTCCAGCAGGCCGTAGAGCAGGTCGATCTCGGTCCAGTCGGTGTCTTCGGCGGTCGCCGCGCGGGCATGCAGTGCCGCGATTGCCGCTTGCACCTGGTAAGGGCCGGGTTTGCGGTGACGCAGCGCCTTGTCGACCAGCGCCAGGCCCTCGTCGATCATCTTGCGGCTCCAGAGCGACCGATCCTGGTCCTCCAGCAGGACGATCTCGCCATTCTCGTCGAAACGCGCCGGCGCGCGCGCATGCTGGAGAAGCAGCAGCGCGGTCAGCCCCATGATCTCCGGTTCGGCCTGGAAGAGCCTGAGCAGCAGACGGGCGAGGCGGATCGCCTCTTCGCAAAGCGGCGCGCGGGCCGGCGCCTCGCCGCCATTGGTCGAGTAGCCTTCGTTGAAGATCAGGTAGACCATCGCGGCGACAGCGGCGAGCCGCTCCGAACGCTCGACGGCGCCTGGCGTTTCGAACGGCACGCCGGCATCGGCAATGCGAGCCTTGGCGCGGGTGATGCGCTGTTCCATGGCGCTCTCGCCGACCAGGAACGCGCGCGCGATCTGCTTGACGGTGAGGCCGGAGACGATGCGCAGCGCCACCGCGATCTGCTGCGTCGCCGGCAAATCCGGATGACAGCAGATGAACAGGAGCCGCAGGATGTCGTCGCGGTAATGCGCGCCATCGAGCCGCTCGGCGATGTCGCTCTCGGCGTCGTCCAGATCGGAAATCTGGTCTTCTTCCGGCATCGGCGCCTGCTTGGCGCGTTTGCGCACCGCGTCGATGCCGCTGTTGCGGCCGACGAAGATCAGCCAGGCGGCCGGATCGCGCGGCGGCCCGTTCTTCGGCCAGTTGTTGAGCGCTCTGAGACATGCATCCTGGAAAGCCTCCTCCGCGGCGTCGAGGTCGCGGAAGTAGCGCAGCAGCGCGCCCATCGCCTGCGGACGGGCGTTGCCGATTGCGGTGCTTATCCAGGCAAGCTCGGTCATACGGCGACCTTTGTCGGATTGAATACCGAAACGGGCCGGATCTCGTAGGAGCCGCCGCTCGGATTGACCTCGGAAAGCTCACGGGCGAACTCCACGGCTTCGTCGAGGTCGCGGCATTCGAGCGTGTAGAAGCCGAGAAATTGTTCCTTGGTCTCGGCGAACGGGCCATCGAGCACGATCGCTTCGCCCTTGACCCTTCTCAGCGTGGTCGCGGCAGTCGTCGGCAAAAGGCGCGCCACCGGCCCGAGCCGGCCGGCCTTGGCGTATTTATCCTGCACGTTGAGGAGCTTTGCCATGACCTCGTCGTCCTGTTCCTTGCTCCAGGAACAGACAACGTCTTCGGAGGCGTAGCAGAGGATGGCGTAGAGCATGGCAGGTCCTTTCCGTATCAAAGGACGCGACAGTAGGACCCTTCCCGACACAAGGTCGATAAAAAAATTCAGCGCGCGATCACGAGCTTGGCGACCTTTCCGGCCGGTCGTCAGGCGCCGTGCGCCTGCAGCCATCTGAGCACCAGCGCTTCTTCCTCGTCGAGGCCGGACATCAGCCGTTTGCGCTTGTTGGCTTCAGCAATTTCGTCAAGCAGGCGCCCTTCGGCCCACGCCTCGAACACCATGGGGTGAATATAGCATTTGCGGCAGACGGCACGGGTATTGCCCAGCCGCTCGGCGACCTTGTCGACGACGCTGTTTATCACCCGGTTTTGCTGCGTCTTGTTTTCAGGAAGCTCGGTCTGAGCAAACAGCGAGGCGGCATGAATGGTACCGCCCCAGGTGCGGAAATGCTTGGAGCTGAAATCGGCGCCGCAAGCCTCGCGAATGTAGCGATTGACGTCCTCCGAGCGCACCGGCCGCCGATCTCCATCCTCATCGAGATACTGGAACAGTTTCTGCCCGGGCAGATCCTGGGCGCCGCGCACGATCTTGGCGATGCGGCGATCAACCAGCCTCAGCTTCCATTCCTTGCCGGACTTGCCCTTGAAGGCGAAGCGCAGGCTGGAACCCGTGATCTCGACGTGACGGTCGCGCAGCGTGGTCAGCCCGAAACTCTTGTTGTCCCGCGCATAGGCCGCATTGCCGATCCGGATCATGGTGTTGTCGAGCAGCCAGACCACCGAGGCGACAACGCGCTCCAGAGGCAGCCCGTGCCGGCGCAAATCGGCATCGATCTGACGCCTGAGAGCGGGCAGGCTTTCCGCGAAGGCGACGAGGCTCGAATATTTGACGCCGTCGCGTTCCTCGGTCCATTGCGGGTGATAACGGTACTGCTTGCGGGCGCGCTGGTCCCGGCCCGTCGCCTGGATATGGCCGTCCGGATCGGGTGAGATCCACACATCCGTCCAGGCCGGCGGAATGACGATCGTCTTGATGCGGGCAAGCGTGGTTTCGTCGACGGCTCTGCCATCGGGTCCCAGGTAGGAAAATCCCGCGCCTTTCCTCAACCTGCGGATGCCGGGATCGGCATCGCTCACATAGATGAGCGACGCGCTCTCGGCGGAGGTCTGCGCACCGTTCCTCCGCGTTTCCTCGTCCCGAGCTGAACGGGCCGGGGACGATTGTGACCGCTGCAACATGCGGGCTCCGCGAAATTGTCCGTAGATAAAGCCGCGCGCCGGTGACTGGTTCCGAAAGCACTTCTCAGCCGTGCCAGATGGCCGATACATCCGCCATCAAGAGCCCGCCATCGTCGGCATGGGCGGGAAAATACTCTCGCCCGGCCGGTACGGCCTCGAGGATCATTCCCGCCTCGTCCGCCAGATAGTCGTAGCCGATTGATTGGAGTGCCCAGGATACCGACGGCAGTCGTGCTTGAGAAGCGCCTATCGGGAATCGGGTTTGTCGTCACACCTTTTCGACGACGACCGGAATGACGTCGACCGCCTGCTCGCCGGCTTGGCCGCCCGTCGTCTTCAACACACCGACGATCGGCGCCACATCGGAATAGTCGCGGCCGTAGCCGACCGTGATATGATCGTTGCTCGCCCGCATGCCGTTGGTCGGGTCGAATTCCTGCCAGCCGGCGTCGCGCCCGCACCACGCCTTGACCCAGGCATGCATGGCGTCGGCGCCTTCGAGCCGCGGCTTGCCCTTCGGCGGGATGGTGCGCAGGAAGCCGCTGACATAACCGGCCGGGATTCCCAGCCCGCGCAGACCGGCGATCATGATATGCGAAAAATCCTGGCAGACCCCGCGCTTCAGCGCGAAGGCGTCGCTGGCACGGGTCTGCACCGTCGTCGCCTTGCCGTCATAGGTGAAGTCGCGGTGGATGCGGTTGCAAAGATCGACCGCCGTAGCGACCGCCGAGCCGGCGAGGCTTTGCCGCGCATAGGCCGTGATCGCCGCGTCGATCCCAGCGTGGTCGCTTGCGGCGAGGAAATGATGCGGCGAAGCCGGCGCCAGCAAGCGCACCGCCTCCAGTTCGGCCCGCAGGCCATGAATGTCGGGCGAGACATCGAGACCTGGCTCAGGCCGCGAGACCGAGACACGTGCGCTCATTCGGATGTCGAGCGTCTCATGCGCGTCGCGAAAGGCGATGGAGGTGACGTTGTTGCCGAAGAAATCGGTGAAATCGGCGCGCTCCGCAGGCGTTGGCGCGAAGGACAGCGAGGCGGCGATTACCCGCTGCACCCCGGCAATCGTCTGCGGCATGACCCGAACCTGGTGCCGGCCGCCGCCGGCGGCGCCGGCATAATCGTAATGCAGATGAAGTTTGATGTCGTAGAGCACTAGAGAAATTCCAGCAAAAGCGCGCCGCGATTGGGCTCAGCGTCCTGGCCGCAGCCTTGCGCCAGAAACAACGTAAAAACAAAGAGATAGAGCATTGGAGGCGGTCCTTTTCGCTGCAGATGCTCTACCCGAAATAGGCTCTGGAAAGACTGCTGTAGAGATCGCCGATCTGGCCGGCGAAGTCGTCGAGCACCTTGGCGCTCATGTCCGACGGCTCCATGACGGCGATCGCCGTGTTGAGCTGCAGTATCTCCTTGGCGGCCGGCGACATATGCCCTTCGCCGCCAACCGAGGGCAGCAGGCCGATTTCCGCCTTCAGCCGCTCGAGCTGAAACAGGATGGAGCGCGGATTGAGCGGGTCGAGCGCCAAAAGGTCGATCACGGTGCGCCGCCCCGCCCGCACCGGGTATTGCCGGCGATGGGTCATGACGCTGTCGCCGATCTCCAGCATCATGTCGAGCGCCCCTTCCGGCGCCTCTTTCCTGGTCAGCCGGCCTAGCGTGCGGGCGATCTGGATGCCACGCTCCAGCCTGCGGCCGATCTCCAGGAAGCGCCAACCGGTGAAGCGGTACATGTTCTCGTGCAGCAGGCCGGAAAAGCCCGCCAATTTGCGCAGCAATACCGTCATCGCGCGCGTCGCGTCGTCGCCGGGCGCCACGATGCCGGCGAACCTATGGATGGTCTTCGACAGATCCTTCAGCGCCAGCCAGCCGTCCGGCGAAAAGCGGTCGCGGATTTGCCCTGCGCTGTAGACGGCGCTGTCCAGCGTGTCGATCAGCCCTGACGGGATCGCCGACTCGACGTCGATGCCGAACGGCTCGAGATAGTCCTTGATATCGGCAAGCAACGGCATCTCGGGGTCGGACGTCTCCGCCAGCCTGACGTGATAGGCGCGCAGCACCCGCACCGTGTCTTCCGAGCGCTCGATATAGCGGCCGAGCCAGGTCAGGTTCTCCGCCGCGCGGCTGGGCAGGCTGCCCGGCGTGGTTCGGGTGAAGCCGTCATGCTCCTGCGGCAGGAGCGTCTCACGCTCCACCGGCTTGTCGCTGACCACCCAGACATCCGCCGCCTGGCCGCCGCGCTGCATGGCGATCGCGGTCGGGTCGAGCGATAAGCCGACACGGGCGAAGCCGCCGGGCATTACGCTCCAGCCTTCCTGTGTTCGCGCCAGATAGACGCGCAGACTGGCTGGCCGCGGCTCCAGCCGGCCGTCGACAAACACCGGCGTGGTCGAGAGCGTCACCGCTTCCTGGCCGACAAAGCCGGCGCCGTCGGCTTCGATCCGCGCGACGAGTTCCGCCCGTTCCCCCGCCGAAAGCGCCGAACCGAGCCTGGTCGCGCCATCGTCCTCGAAGGCGAGCCGCGTCGACAGCGCCGGGCCAACCACCAAGCGGTCGATATTGGCAAGCACGTGGTCGCGTTCGTTCTGCTGCCCGCACCACCAGGTGGCGACGTTCGGCAACGAAAGGTCTTCACCTTGCAGTTCCCGCGCGATCCTGGGCAGGAAGGAAAGCAGCGCCCGCGTTTCCACCAGGCCTGAACCCAGGGCGTTGACCGCTGAGACCGTGCCGCGCCGGATCGCTTCGACGAGCCCCGGCGTGCCGATTTGCGACTCCGGCCTAAGCTCCAGCGGATCGGCGAAGGCGGCATCGAGCCGCCGCCACAACACGCCGATCGGCATTAACCCCGAAACGGTGCGCACCATCAGCCGGCCGTCGGAGACGGTCAGGTCCTCGCCCTCGAGCAGCATGATGCCGAGATAGCGGGCGATATAGGCGTGCTCGTAATAGGTCTCGTTGAGCGGTCCCGGCGTCAGGATGGCGACGCGGCCGCCGGAATCCTTCGCCATGCCGTTCAGCGCATCGCGGAAACGGCGGAAGAAGCCGGCAAGCCGGTGCACATGCATCTCGCCATAGATTTCGGACAGCGCACGCGTGGTGGCGACGCGGTTTTCCAGCGCGAAGCCCGCGCCCGACGGCGCCTGGGTGCGATCGCCCAACACCCACCAGCGGCCATCCGGCCCGCGCCCGAGCTCGAAGGCGACCATATGGAGGAAATGTCCGCTGGCCGGCCGGATGCCGGCGACAGGGCGCAGATATTCCGGGCTTGCGGCAATCAGCCCGGCCGGCAGGATGCCCTTCTCGATTAACCGGTTCGGCCCATAAATGTCGGCAAGGATCGCCTCGAACAGGTCAGCACGCTGGACGAGACCAACACTTATCTCGGTCCATTCCTTCTCGTCGATCAGCAACGGGACATGCGCCAGCGGCCATTCCCGTTCATTGGCGCCGGCCTCGTCGTAGACACGATAATAGACGCCCGCATCGCGCAGATATTGATCGGCGCGGGCAAACCGTTGTCCAAGCCGCTCCGCTCCAAGCTCGTCCAGCGCGTCGACGAAACTGCGCCAGGCCGGACGCGGGCTGCCTGACGCGTCGACCATCTCGTCGACGACGCCTTCGATCGGCCGGTACCGCTCCAGCAGGCTCTGCGCCCGCGGCCTGCCGCTCACCCGTTTCTGATTCCCCTTGGCCATTCCCGATCAGAGTCTCGCCGGCCGCCTGAGGTCAAGGGTCATCGAGAACTCTTCAGAGGCTTCTTCTTCACCCGGCACATAGGCACCCGGCGTGTGGCCGCGCGGTTCGAATCGCGCAAGCCGCCGCGCCTCGGCTTCGTTGCCGTTGACCGGGAAGGTGTCGTAACTGCGGCCGCCCGGATGCGCGACATGATAGACGCAGCCGCCGACCGAACGGCCCGACCAGCGGTCGTAGATGTCGAAGACCAGCGGCGTGTTGACCGGCAGCGCCGGATGCAGGCCGGACGCAGGCTGCCAGGCCTTGAAGCGCACACCCGCGACCGCGACCTCGCGATTGCCGGTCACTTTCATCGGCACGATGCGGCCGTTGCAGACGACGGCGTGGCGCTCCGGATTGAGGCCTTCCGTCTTCACCTGCAGCCGCTCGACCGAGGAATCGACGAAGCGGACCGTGCCGCCGATCGCGCCCTGCTCGCCCATCACATGCCAGGGCTCCAGCGCCTGCCTTAGCTCCAGCTTGACGCCGGCATGCTGAACCTCGCCGCAGAAGGGAAAACGGAATTCGAGTTGCGCCGCGAACCAATCGGGGCGGAAGTCGAAGCCGTTTTGCTTCAAATCCTCCAGCACGTCGAGGAAATCCGCCCAGACATGATGCGGCAGCATGAAACGGTCATGCAGCGAGGTGCCCCAGCGCACGAAGCGGCCATCGAGCGGGTTTTTCCAGGATCGGGCGATGATCGCGCGGACCAGCAATTGCTGCGCGAGCGACATGCGCGCATTGGGCGGCATCTCGAAGCCGCGGAACTCGACCAGCCCGAGCCGACCGGTCGGGCCATCCGGCGAAAATAGCTTGTCGATGCAGATTTCCGAACGGTGCGTGTTGCCGGTCACGTCGGTCAAAAGATTGCGGAACAGCCGATCGACCAGCCACGGCAAGGGTGCGGCGCCCTTGTCCGGATGCGGCACCTGCGCCAGCGCGATCTCCAGCTCGTAAAGCGAATCGTGCCGCGCCTCGTCGAAACGCGGTGCCTGGCTGGTCGGGCCGATGAACAGGCCGGAAAACAAATAGGACAGCGACGGATGCCGCTGCCATTGCAGCACCAGGCTTTTCAACAGGTCGGGCCGGCGAAGGAACGGACTGTCGTTCGGCGTGGCGCCGCCGACCACGACGTGGTTGCCGCCGCCGGTGCCGGTATGGCGGCCGTCGATCATGAACTTGTCGGTGCCGAGCCGCGACTGCCGTGCTTCCTCGTAGATGGCCGTGGTTGTTGCGACGCATTCCTGCCAATCGGCGGCCGGATGGATGTTCACTTCGATGACGCCCGGATCGGGCGCCACGCGGATGACGTTGAGGCGCGGATCGTGCGGCGGGCCGTAGCCTTCAATGTGTACCGGCAGCCCGATGGTCCTGGCCGCGTTCTCCGCCGCTGCCACCAGTTCGAGATAGTCTTCCAGCGCCTCGACCGGCGGCATGAACACGCAGAGCCGCCCGTCGCGCGGTTCGACCGAAAGCGCGGTGCGCACCGCGCCGCCGATCTCGGTGATCTCCTGCTCGACGCGGTCTTGCTGGCCGGTCGTGGCGGTGAACGACACCGCCTGCTGGCGGCGCGCCATTTCGTCGGCGCCTTCGAGCTCTGCTGGAGCAGCCCTAGGCAAAATCGCCTCGCGCGCCGGCAGCGGGCCGCGCGGCAGCGACGGATCGACCGGCACGATATAGGGGAACTGCGCCGGCGGCACGTAAGGCAGCGTGCCGAGCGGCAGGCGGTAGCCAACCGGGGAGTCGCCTGGCACCAGGAACAGCCGGCCGCGCCGTGTCTTCCATTTCTCCGAACGCCAGCGATGTTCCGCGGCCTGGCTGTTCCAGCGCTGCACCGGCAGCACATAGCCCGACGGCTTGGTCAGGCCACGCTCGAAGACGCGCGCCATGCGGCTGCGCTCCTCCGGGTCTTCCAGCTTGGAGTTGGAGGGATCGACATTGTCCGGCAGCTTGCCTTCCTTGAGCAGCCATTCGGCCGGATCCTCATAGGCCTCGCTGACCATCGCCTTGTCGATGCCGAGCTCGCCGGCAATCGCCGTCAGCAGGCTTTCGGCCTGCTCGGGCCCGACCGCGGCGCTGCTCTTCTCGCGCGCAATCAGCGAAGGGTCGCGCCACACCGGCTCGCCGTCGGCGCGCCAATAGAGCGAGAAGGTCCAGCGCGGCAGGCTCTCGCCCGGATACCATTTGCCCTGGCCGTAATGCAGGAAGCCGCCCGGCGCGAAGCGCTCGCGCAGCCGGCGGATCAGCTCATCCGCCTTGTCGCGTTTGGTCGGGCCGACGGCCGCCGTGTTCCACTCGGCGGCTTCGAAATCGTCGATCGAAACGAAAGTCGGCTCGCCGCCCATGGTGAGGCGCACGTCGCCGTCTCTCAGCGCCGCGTCGACCTTTTCGCCCAGCACGTCGAGCGCTTCCCAGCTTTCGTCAGAGAACGGCTTGGTGATGCGCGGATGCTCGGCGATCCTGTCGACGCGCATGTCGAAGTCGAAATCGACATTGGCGAAGCTTGCCATGCCGGAGATCGGCGCAGCGTTGCGGAAATGCGGCGTCGCGGCGAGCGGCACATGGCTTTCGCCTGTCAGCAACCCGGAAGTCGGGTCGAAACCGATCCAGCCTGCGCCCGGAAGATAGACCTCGCACCAGGCATGCAGGTCGGTGAAGTCGACGGCGGTTCCGGGCGGTCCGTCCAGCGCGACCAGATCGGGCTTGAGCTGGATCAGGTAGCCGGAAACGAAGCGGGCTGCGATGCCAAGGTTGCGCAGAATTTGCACCAGCAGCCAGCTCGAATCCCGGCACGAGCCCTTTTTCGCGGCAAGCGTTTCCTCCGGCGAAAAGACGCCAGTCTCCATGCGCACGATATAGGCGATCTCGCGCTGCAGCCGCGCATTGAGGTCGACGAGGAAATTGACGGTGTTCCTCGGGCTCCGATCGATCGTCGCCAGGAATGCCGAGAGCAGCGGCCCAGCCGGTTCCGGCATGCGGTAGATGGCAAGGTCGTCCCTGATCTCCTCGGGATAGTCGAACGGAAAGATCTCGGCCGATTCCTCGACGAAGAAGTCGAACGGGTTGTAGACCGTCATGTCGGCGACGAGGTCGACCTCGATCTTCAATTCGCTCACCGGCTCCGGGAAGACGAAGCGGGCGAGGAAGTTGCCGTAGGGGTCCTGCTGCAGGTTGACGAAGTGGTTTGCCGGTTCGACCTTCAGCGAATGGCTGAGCACCTTGGTGCGCGAATGCGGCGCCGGCTGCAGCCTGATCACCTGGGGGCCGAGTATGACCGGCCGGTCATATTTGTAATGGGTCAGGTGATGGACGGCTGCCAGAATTGCCATGGTGCCCCGGGGTTCGGCGTTTCAGTGGCCGAACCCTGACATAAGTGCTGGCCATTCTCCAAGCAGAGATGTTGCGCTGCACCTAATTTAAGCAGCGCTGCCGGCTTAGAAAAACGCCTGGATACCGGTCTGCGCGCGCCCGAGGATCAGCGCATGCACGTCATGCGTGCCCTCATAGGTGTTGACCGTCTCCAGGTTCTGCGCATGGCGCATGACGTGGTAGCCGATCTGGATGCCGTTGCCGCCATGCATGTCGCGGGCCTGGCGGGCGATGTCGAGCGCCTTGCCGCAATTGTTGCGCTTGACGATCGAGATCATCTCCGGCGCCATCTTGCCTTCGTCCATCAGCCTACCGACGCGCAAGCTACCCTGCAGGCCGAGCACGATCTCCGTCTGCATATCGGCGAGCTTCTTCTGGAACAGCTGCGTGCCGGCGAGCGGCTTGCCGAACTGCTTTCGGTCGAGGCCGTATTGCCGGGCCCGGTGCCAGCAATCCTCGGCCGCGCCCATGGCGCCCCAGGAAATGCCGTAGCGTGCCCGGTTGAGGCAGCCGAACGGGCCGCCGAGGCCTTTGGCATTGGGCAGCAACGCGTCTTCGCCGACCTCGACGCCTTCCAGCACCACCTCGCCGGTAATTGACGCCCGCAGCGACAACTTGCCGCCGATCTTCGGCGCAGACAGCCCCTTCATGCCCTTTTCCAGCACGAAGCCACGGATTTCATCCTTGCCGTTGTCGCCCTTCAGCTTCGCCCAGACGACGAAGACATCGGCGATCGGCGCGTTGGAGATCCACATCTTGGAGCCGGAGAGCCTGTAGCCGTTCGCGGTCTTCTCGGCGCGTGTCTTCATGCCGCCTGGATCGGAACCGGCATCCGGCTCGGTCAGGCCGAAGCAGCCGATCCATTCGCCCGACGCCAGCTTCGGCAGGTATTTCTTGCGCTGCTCTTCAGAGCCATAGGCATGGATCGGGTACATGACCAGCGACGACTGCACGCTCATCATCGAACGATAGCCGGAATCGATGCGCTCGACTTCACGCGCCACCAGCCCGTAGGTCACGTATCCGGCGCCGAGCCCGCCATATTCTTCCGGGATGGTGATGCCGAGCAGGCCGGCCTCGCCCATCTCGCGGAAGATAGACGGGTCGGTCTTCTCGTCGAGATAGGCCTCCTCGATCCGCGGCGCCAACTTGTCGGCGGCGAAGGCGGCGGCGCCGTCGCGCACCATGCGCTCATCCTCGGAAAGCTGGTCCTCGATCAGGAAAGGATCGTTCCACACGAAGGCATTCTTCTCGGCGGCCATGGCCCGCTCTCCCGGCAAGTTTTTGAGGTGCCCGGCTTATCGGCCTCCGCAAGGGAAAAATCAAACGAAATTGCATCACTGATCAATGAGCGTTAGTAATAGATCATGAACGTCCAACGCCGTCTTTTGCCGAACACCGCCGCCCTTGCCGCCTTTGAGGCGGTGGCGCGCCTCGGCTCCTTCACCGCCGCAGCGCGCGAGCTCGACCTGACGCAAGGCGCCGTCAGTCGGCAGATCAGCCTGCTGGAAGAGCAGTTCGGCCGGCGGCTGCTCGAGCGCGACAGCCGCAATGTCCGGCTGTCGGCGGCCGGCGAGATCTACGCCGAAGCGGTGCGTTCAGCGCTCGGCCAATTGCGCGATGCCGCGCTTGGATTGATGAGCAATCGGCATAGTGGTGTTCTCAATCTTGCCATCCTGCCGACCTTCGGCACGCGCTGGCTGATGCCGCTGATCCCGGATTTCGTCGCCAGAAACCCCGACATAACGATCAACTTCGCCACCCGCATCGGCCGCTTCGACTTCGCCCGCGAACGGCTCGATGCCGCGATCCATCACGGCATGCCCGACTGGCCGGAGGCCGACTGCACGCTTTTGATGCGCGAAACCGTGATGCCGGTGGTCTCGCCCGAATTCCTGGCCAACCGCGACATCACCACGCCGGCCGATATCGGTCGCCTGCCGCTGCTGCACATGGCGACGCGGCCCGGCGCCTGGAGCGAATGGTTCGAGGAGCAGGGTCTGAGCGCGCCGACTGGCCCCGGCATGCAGTTCGAGCAATTCGGCACGGTCGCCCAAGCCTGTATGGCCGGGCTCGGCGTGGCGCTGCTGCCGGAAATCCTGATTGCCGGAGAATTGCAGCGCGGCCAGTTGGTGCCCGCCCCCGGCCAGCCGATACAAAGCCGCAGCGCCTATTATCTGGTCGTGCCGCACGACAAGCGAGGTCATCCGCCGGTCGCCAGTTTTCGCGACTGGCTGCTGGGTCAGATCACCAAGGAGCCGGCTGTCCTTGCGTGGTAACTACTTGCGCCTCATCGCCTCGGCGAGCGCCGCTCCGAACGCGCCCTGTGCCGGCTTTTCCGGCTGGCGCTGCGGCGCCGTCGGGCGCGGCGCCGGCTTGCCGCCGCCGCTGTCACGCTGGCCACCGCGAGACGCCTCGCCGCCGTCCTTGCGCATCGAAAGCGCAATGCGCTTGCGCTTGATGTCGACATCGACGACCCGAACCTTCACCACATCGCCCGCCTTCACTACCTCATGCGCGTCCTTGATGAAGCGGTCGGCCAGTTGCGACACGTGCACCAAACCGTCCTGGTGCACGCCGATATCGACGAAGGCGCCGAATGCCGCGACATTGGTGACTGTGCCTTCAAGCAGCATCCCTGGCTTCAAATCCTTGACGTCGTCGACCCCTTCCGCGAAGGTCGCCGTCTTGAAGCCGGGGCGCGGGTCGCGTCCAGGCTTTTCCAGCTCGGCGATGATGTCGCGCACCGTCGGCAGGCCGAAACGCTCGTCGACGAAGACGCGCGGGTCGAGCGCCTTGAGCGCGGCGCTGTCGCCCATCAGCGCGCGCACGTCGCGGCCGCAGGCGGCGACGATCTTCTTCGCCAGGCGATAGGCTTCCGGATGCACCGCCGAGGCATCGAGCGGCTCTTTTCCGTCTGGGATACGCAGGAAGCCGGCGGATTGTTCGAACGCGCGTGGCCCGAGCCGGGACACCTTGAGCAGATCTTTCCGGCTGGCGAAGGGGCCGGTCGCATCGCGATGCGCGACGATCGCATCGGCAAGCGACGGGCCAAGGCCGGAAACCCGCGCCAGCAGCGGCGCCGAGGCGGTGTTGAGATCGACGCCGACGGCATTGACCGCATCCTCCACCACCGCCTCCAGCGAGCGTCCGAGCCGGTATTGATCGACATCGTGCTGGTATTGGCCGACGCCGATGGATTTCGGTTCGATCTTGACCAATTCCGCGAGCGGATCCTGCAAGCGCCTGGCGATCGACACCGCGCCGCGCAGCGAAACATCCAGGCCGGGGAACTCCGCCGCCGCCGTGGCCGACGCGGAATAGACCGAGGCGCCTGCTTCGCTCACGATCACCTTGAGCGGCTTGGGACCCGGCCCGACAGGCATGTCGGACAGCATGTCGGCCACGAGCTTCTCGGTCTCGCGGCTGCCGGTGCCGTTGCCGATCGAGATCAGCTCCACCTTGTGCTGGCGGATGAGGGCGGCAAGTTCGGCCTGCGTGCCGCGCACATCGTTCCTTGGCGGGAACGGATAGACCGTCGTCGTCACCACCAGCTTGCCGGTGCCGTCGACCACCGCAACCTTGACGCCGGTGCGGATGCCGGGATCGAGCCCCATGGTCGGCCGCGACCCTGCCGGCGCGGCGAGCAGCAGATCCTTGAGATTGCGGGCAAAGACATGGATCGCCTCTTCCTCGGCCCGTTCGCGCAGGTCACGCATCAGATCGAGCGTCAGGTGCAGCGAAAGCTTGATCCGCCACGTCCAGCCGGCAACCTCCATCAGCCAGCGATCACCCGGCAGGCTGCCGCCGATGGCATAGGCATTGGCGACCATCCGCTCGACCGGCTTCACTGGCGAGGTGTCATCGGCATCGACCTCGATGTCTAGCGACAGCACCTCTTCGTTGCGGCCGCGCAACATGGCCAAGGCGCGGTGGCTGGGCACGCCCGACCAGCGCTCGACATGGTCGAAATAGTCGGAGAATTTCGTGCCCGCCTCCTGCTTGCCGTCGACGACCCGGGCGCGCAGGAAGGCGCGCTCCTTCATATAGGCGCGCAACTTGCCGACCAGGTCGGCATTCTCCGCGAACTGTTCCGACAAGATGTCGCGCGCGCCTTCGAGTGCCGCCTTGGCGTCGGCCACCTCTTCCGTGACATAGGCGAGCGCGAGCTCGGCAGGCACTGCCGACCGGTCGGCCAGGATCGCCTCGGCCAGCGGCCCGAGCCCGCGCTCCCTGGCGATTTCGGCCTTGGTCCGGCGCTTCGGCTTATAGGGAAGGTAGATGTCTTCCAACTCGGCTTTGGTGCTTGCCGCGGCGATCTTGGCCTCGAGCTCTTCGGTCAGCTTGCCCTGCTCGCGGATGGAGCCGACGATCGTCTCGCGCCGCGCATCGAGCTCGCGCAGATAGGAAAGCCGCTCGGAAAGGTCGCGCAACTGCGTGTCGTCGAGGCCGCCGGTGACTTCCTTGCGGTAACGGGCCACGAACGGCACCGTTGCGCCTTCGTCGAGCAGCCCGATGGCCGCCGCTGCCTGCTCCGGCCGCGCCCTGATCTCGGCCGCGATGATTGCTGCGATGCGCTTGATGTCCGATGCCATGCTGGTCCCTGCCGAAAAGAGCGGCGACCATAGGCCGGGATGCCTGCTGCGCCAACCGCTCTGTTTTCGTTGGGTCGCTAGGTTCCACAGGAAAACATAGGTTCGAGGCGCCGCCGGCTCCGCTCAGACCATCCCGCTCAACGCCTCGAGAAAGGCGACGATATCGACATCGAGCCGATCGTCCACCGGCTCAGGCTGCGACGACATCTTGGCGATGACCACTTCCGTCTTCGGATTGACGTAAATCCACTGGCCGTGGATGCCGATGCCGCAGAACGCGCCGCTGTCGTGGCCGGTCTGGTACCATTTGTTGCGGTAGCGCCCCTTCGGGAACAGGAATGCCATCGTGCCGCGCTGCCAGGCTTCATGGCTGCCGCCGGCGGTAACCGTGTCGCGCACCCAGGCTTCCGGCACGATGCGGCGGCCATTGACTGTCCCGCCCTGCCGCATCATCTCGCCGATGCGGGCAAGATCGCGCGGCGTCATCGACATGCCGCCGGCGGTGCGCGCCGTGCCTTCCATATCGACCGTCACCGACATCTCGCTCGCGGCGCCCAGCGGCAGCCACAGTTTCCCGCTGAGCAAATCACCGATGCGCTTACCCGATACCCGCTCCACCAGCATGCCGAGCACGTCCGAATTGGGCGAACGATAGCGGTAGGTCTGACCGTGCGGCTCGGCGAGCCGCGGCAGAGTCAGCAGGAATGCCGCCAGGCTCTCGGACCCGCCGCCGGGATTCCACAGCATCGCGCGGCGATAGCGGGCGAAGGCGCTTTCCGGATCGAGATAGGCTTCCTCGAAATCGAGGCTGACTGTCATGTCGAGCACATGGCGCACGCTTGCGTCGCCATAGGCCGAGCCTTTGGCCTCGGGGATGTACTCTGTCACCGGCGCTTCCGGGTCGAACACCCCCTCGCCCTCCAGTATGCCGGCGAGCACCGCAGTCACCGACTTGCTGATCGAGAAGATGATGTGGCGCGCTCCGAACGCCATGTTGGGCGCCGTCCAGTCGCCGACCGGCTTGCCGCCCTTCAGGATCGTCAGCCCGTCTGTATCGGAACGCTGGAGGAAGGCCTGGACGGTTTCGGCGCCGCCGGCCAGCCCGACCTTTTCGTCCAGCAAGCTGCCAAGGGATTTCGCTGGCTCCTCGCCGCCCGGCGCGGCCTCGACATGCACGCTCGGCACCAACTCGCCGACATTCTGGAAAGACCATCGGCTGAACGGCGCCAACCGCCAGGTGTCGAGCCGCACATCCTTGCGGGCAAAGCCGTATTTGGTCTCGAACGCGGTTTTGCCGGTCATGATACTCTCCCGGTTTCCATCTTAAGGCTTTCAGGTCAGCGCGGCGGCGATGGCATGCACCGCCTTCTGCGTCGCCACCGAATAGGCGGGATTGAGGAAATCCGGATAAGTCGAAAGCTTCACCACGACCATCCTGTGCTCCCAGCTCATGTGGATCATTTGGCCGAACACGCCGCGGCACATCAGCGAGCGTGAGCGCGAATCCTCGATCCAGAATTGGTTGCGATAGCTGCCGTCCGGAAGGCTCGGGCTGAAATTCGGCCCATGCTTGCCGCTGCGCGTCGCCTCGACCCATTCGGCCGGAATCACGCCGCCGCCATTGTCGAGGATCAATTGCCCGAAACGGCCATAGTCGCGCAGCGTCGCGTTGAAGCCGCCGTCGGCCAGCGCATAGCCGGCACTGTCGACGGTGAAGCAGGCGCTCTCATCGGCGCCGAGCTTCTGCCAGAGTTCTTCCGAGACAAGCTGCGCAAGGCGCTTGCCGCTCACCCGTTCCATGATGAAGGCGAGCACGTCGGTCTCGATCGAGCGGTATTCGAAGGCCTCGCCGTGCGGGCGCACCTTGTCCTTCAGCCGCAGGATCAGCTCGAACAGATGCGAAGGCCAAGGAAACTTCGGGTCGCTGCCCGGCGGGACCGGCTTCCAGCCGGTGGCGACATCGACCTGGCCGATCTCGGAATAGCGATCGGTGTATTCTTCGGAAAAGCGCACGCCCGTCGTCATGTCGAGCACTTGCTGCACGGTGGCGCCAGCCCAGCCGGTTTCGCCGAGTTCCGGCAGATAGTCGGCCACCAGCTTGGCAGGATCGATAAGGCCGCGCCCGACCAGGATGCCGCACACCGATCCGGTGACCGACTTCGCCATCGATTGCGACAGGTGCAGCGTGCGCTCGTCCATGCCGTTGAAATAGCGCTCATAGGCTATTCTGCCGTCCTTCAGCACCAGGAAGCCGTCGGCATAGGTTTCGTCGAGCAAGCCGGCGAGCGTGGTAGCAGCACCCTTGCTGTCCACCACCGGCAGATCGTCGAGATCGACTTCCGCGCGCTCCAAGCGATGGCGATGGCCGTTGCCGCGCCAGACCTCGACCGTCGGGAGAAATTCGCGAATGTGCTGGAAGGCCCAGCGGTTCCATGGCGGCCGGTCCCAATCGAGCTTCGGCGGCACCAGCGTGGGCGGCGATCCTTGCATGATTGGCGGCCGCGGATCGGAGTTGCGGTAAGACGTCATCCTGTCCTCCCCAGAGCAATTCCAGGAAAAGTGTGAAGCGGTCGGGTTCGGCGACTTCGCCGTAACTTTCCGTCCGGAATTGCGTCAAAACAAAGAGATAGAGCGGGTCGCCGTTTCCATGAAACGGTGAAACGCACTAATGCATGTCGCCCAAAGGTGCGCGGTGGTTTTGGGAAAACGACATGCGCAGAAACAGTCACGCGAAGGGGAGGCCGGAGCCTCCCCTCCTGTCATGCATTCCTGCAGATTACTTGCGCAGGTTGGTCCAGATCTTGTTGTAGATCTCGACCACATCCGGTGGGCACGGCGGCACGAATTCCGGCGTCGGCGCGCCTGCCGGCGGGTTGAGTTCCGGCGAATTGGCGAATTCCGGCGGCAGGAATTTATGGCTGCCGGCAATGCCGTTGTCGTAGCCGGCGAAATCCGAGATCATGGCCGCGTTCTCCGGTGCCATGATGAAGTCCTGGAACAGCTTGGCGTTGTCGAGGTTCTTGGCGCCCTTCAGCACCGCGACATTGTCCATCCAGCCTTCGATGCCTTCCTTCGGATAGGCATATTTGACCGCCGGCATCGCCTTGCGCGAGCGATAGGTCGCGCCGTTCCACTGCTCGGTCACGATCACGTCGCCGGAGGTGATCTTGGTGATCGTATCGTAGCTGAACGTCTTCCACGACGGCTTGGCGGCCATCAGGATGTCGTTGACCTTCTTCAGATTGGCCTTGTCGGCGCCGCAGCGCGGCACGCCGGCATAGCGCTCGGCCGCGTGCATGACGGTGTTGACGTCGTCGAGCACGTTGATCTGGCCCTTGAGCTCATCCGGCGGATTGAACAAGATCGCCAGCGTGTTGATGTCGCCCTTGAACTTGTCGGTGTTGACGGCGAAGGCCGTCGTGCCGAACTGCCAGGGCGCAGTGTAGTGGCGGCCCGAATCCCAATAGACGTCGAGGAAGCGCGGATCGATGTTCTTGCCGTTCGGCATCGCGTTGGGCTCGGTCTTTTCGAGCAGGCCCTCTTCGACCATGATCTTCACGGTGTAATCGGACGGCACCACGATGTCGTAGCCGGAATTGCCGGCGCGCACCTTGGACAGCATGGTTTCGTTGGAATCGTAGTCGTCCAGCGTCACCTTGATGTTGTACTGCTTCTGGAATTTATCGATCAGCTTGGGGTTGGTGTAGTCGCCCCAGTTGTAGATGTGCAGTTCGCCGTCGGCGAGCGCCGGCACGGCCCATAACAGCACCGCCGCGGAAACGGCCGCCATCAGTTTTTTAGACATTTTATGTTTCTCCTTGCCTTCCCATTGTTGTGTTGGAGCTCTCAAGTCATTTTGCGCGTCGCCGCGCGATCAGGAACGAGACCGAGACGAACAGGATCGACACCAGGAGCAGGATCGTGGAGACGGCGTTGATCTCAGGCGTCATCGGTCGCCGGATCTGGTTCCAGATGTAGAGGGGCAGTGTCGTCTGGCCGGGACCGGCGACGAGCTGCGTGATGGTGAAATCGTCGAAGGAGACGATGAAGGCCAGTGCCCCGCCCGACATGATGCCGGGAACCAGCAGTGGCAGCGTTATGCGCTTGAAGGCGTTCCACGGCGTCGCGTAGAGGTCTGCCGCCGCGTATTCGAGCGTCAGGTCCATGTCCTCGAGCCGCGCCCTGATCGGCATATAGGCGAAGGGGATGCAGAACACGGTATGGGCGAGGATCAGATTGCCGATGCCGAAATTCAGCCCGAACGTGCCGGCAATCAGCGCGAAGAAGGAAAGCGTCGCCACCGCCGTGATGATCTCGGGCACCATCAGCGGCAGGTTGATGACCATGAAGGCCGCGGCAAGCCCGCGCCATGGCTTGACCCTGGTCATGCCGATCGCCGCCAGCGTCGCGCAGATCGTCGAGACGATCGTCGCGGTCACCGAGATGATCAGCGTGTTCTTCGCGGCGCTGTGGAACTCCCCGTTGACGAGCGCGCTGCCGTACCAGTTGAGCGAGACGCCTTCCCATTGCGTGACCAGCGAACCGCTGTTCAGCGAGAAGATCATCAGGATCAGCACCGGTACATAGAGCACCAAAAGGCAGATGATGGCGACCGAGCGGAAGCCCGGCTGGTCCTTGATGTCCATGATGCGGGGTTCAGCCATGCTGCAGCTTCCCCGACGTGTTGCGGACATAGAAGAAAAGCGCCACCAGCACCGCCGCCATCAGGATCAGCGCCTGCGCGCAGCCGAGCGGCCAGTTGCGCCCCGATCCGAATTGCTGCGCGATGAGATCGCCGATCATCAGGTGCACGCCGCCCCCCAGGATCAGCGGCGTCACATAGGCGCCGAGCGCCGGGATGAAAACCAGCAGGCAGCCGGCGATGATGCCGGGCTTGGACAGCGGAATGATCACCCGCCACAGCACCTGCCGACGTGTCGCGTAGAGATCGTAGGCCGCTTCGATCAGCCGGAAATCGAGCTTCTCGAGACTGGAATAGAGCGGCAGCACCATGAACGGCAGGAAGGCGTAGAGCAGGCCGAGCTGGATGGCGAAGTTGGTGTAGAGCATGGTGATCGGCTTATCGATCACGCCTAAACCGATCAGCGCGTTGTTGATCAGGCCCTCGTCGCGGATGATGAACATGATCGCCAGCGTGCGCACCAGAAGGTTCGACCAGAACGGGATGGTGATCAGAAGCACCCACCAATTGCGCTGCGCCGGCGACCGGGTCGCCATGAAATAGGCGGTCGGGAAGCCGAGCAGCAGGCAGATGATGGTCGTCACCACCGCGAACAGGAACGAGCGCAGGTAGATGATCAGGAAGTCCGGCGTGAATTGCAGCGTGTCGTCGAAAATGTCGCGCTGGAACAGGAAGTTCAGATAGGCGTCGGTCGAGAACTGCCACTGCACGCCGCCATAGGGCGCGGCGACGAGGAACGAGTACACGCAGATGATGATGAGCGGCAGCACGCCGAATATGCCGATGATGATCAGCGCAGGCAGCGACAGCAGCCGGTTGCGCCGCGCGCCGGCCTTCTCCGCCTGGGCCTCGAACGATGCGGCCTTGGAGAGCGGGATTGGGGAGAGCGTGGCTGTCGTCATCAGTCTTTCAGGACGCGGGCGGCGTCCTCCTCGAACTGGATGCCGACCTTGGCGCCGGTCTCGAAGGTCACCGCGCTCGAACGGCTGTTCTGGTGGCGCACGATGAAATCCTCACCGCCGCCGTCGAGCTTGACGTGATAATGCGTGTCGGTGCCGAAATAGACGATGTTGGAAAGCGTTCCGCCAATCGTGCCCTTTGCCGGATCGGGCACAAGATCGGCATGCTCGGGGCGCACCACCAGCGTGACCTCGCCCGATGGATCGAACCCTTCCGGATAGCCGGCGGAGATCGTCGCGTTGCTGGCGAACTTGACCGTCGCCACACCGGGTTTCTTCGACACCACAGTGCCCGGCAGGAAATTGGTCTCGCCGATGAAGTCGGCGACGAAGCGTTCCGCCGGCCGGTCGTAGATGTCGCGCGGCGTGCCGACCTGCAGGATCTTGCCGGCCGACATCACCGCGATGCGATCGGACATGGTCAGCGCTTCTTCCTGGTCGTGGGTGACGAAGATGAAGGTGATGCCGGTCTCGTTCTGCAGCCGCTTCAGCTCGATCTGCATTTCCTTGCGCAGCTTGTAGTCCAGCGCCGACAGAGGCTCGTCGAGCAGGAGCACCTTCGGCTGCGGCGCAAGCGCGCGGGCCAGCGCCACGCGCTGCTGCTGGCCGCCCGAAATCTGGCTGGTGCGGCGCGCCTTCAACGCCTCCATCTTGACCAGCTTCAGCATCTGGGCGACGCGCGCTTCGATCTCCGCCTTTGGCTTGCCGAGCATTTCCAGCCCGAAGCCGATATTCTGCGCCACCGTCATGTGCGGGAAGAGCGCGTAACTCTGGAAGACGGTGTTGACCGGTCGTTTGAAGGGTGGCAGCGGCGCGATGTCCTGGCCGTGCAGCAGGATTTCGCCCGCGGTCGGGAAATCGAAGCCGGCAATCAATCTCAGCAGTGTCGTCTTTCCGCATCCGGACGGTCCGAGCAGCGTGAAAAACTCGTTCTCGCGGATCGACACCGATACCGTGTCGAGGGCGGCTACCTGGTTTTCGCCGGTTCCAAAAACCTTGCGAACACCGCGAACTTCGATCGCGTTCTTACCCGGATGTTCCGGCACGATTACCCCATTGAGAGAGCCTGCTCTTGTCGGCAGGTGTGTTCCTTTTTGATTGTCACCATAAGCTTGGCGGCTTGGCAACTGCGGAGCAGTGACTCGATCTGAGTGTCGAGTTCAATTAAGCAATTCCTATGCCATCGTTAGGCTTGGTAGGTGATCTTCCCTCCACAGATGGTGGTCACCGGACGCACCGTGTGCAGCGCTTCCGGTGCCGTCGTCTCGATATCAGCCGACAAAACGACGATATCGGCGAGATACCCGACTTTCAGGCGACCCTTGCGGTGTTCCATGAACTCGGCATAGGCGCCCTCGACCGTGTAGCTTTCTATTGCTTCCTGCACCGAGAAGCTCTGGTCCGGCATCCCTTCTGCCCAAGGTTTGCGCATGACTGCCGCCTGGATGGACAGGATCGGATCGACCGGCGAAACCGGCCAGTCGGAAGCGAACACCACGCGCGCGCCGGCGTTTTTCAGCGTGCGCCAGGCATAGCTCAACGGCCACTTGTCGCGGCCGATGCGCGAGATCGTCGGCTCCATCGGGAAGTTCAGCGCGCCCGGCGGATGCGCTGGCTGCATCGACGCCAGCACACCGAGCTCAGCGAAACGCGGCACGTCGGACGACGTGGTCACCTCGATATGCTCGACGCGGTGCCGGCTGTCGCGCCGGCCGTTCTTCTTCAACGCCGCCTGGTAGCCGTCGAGCACGGCACGTACCGCGCCGTCGCCGATCGAATGCACGGCGATCTGCAGGCCGCGCCTATCGGCCTCGACCGCCACTTCGGCGAAATGCTCCGGCGAAAACAACGGCTCGCCGCGCCATCCGGGCCGGTCGGCATAGTCGTCGACCATCACCGCCGTCCAGGAATCCAGCACACCGTCATAGAAGACCTTGACCATGCCGGACGACAGCCACTCGGAATTGTACGTCGCGGCCATCCGCGAGGCTTTTTCCAGCATGTCCAGCTTCATGAAGTTCTTGAAGTGGAACGGGATCTTGGTGCGGCAGATGAGCCGGCCCTCTCTTTCCAACCCAGCCAGCAGCTCGAGCTGGTAAAGATTGCCGTCCATGTTCTGGATCGAGGTGATGCCGTGCCTGGCACACCACTCAAGGCCGCGATGCATCAGGTCGCGATCGGCTGCCAATTCCTTCGCGGAAGGATATGGATCCGGCTCGGCGCCTTCGAGGCCAAGTCGCGTCCTGCTTGCCCCGTAATGGTCGAGGACTGGCCCGAACGCCTCGCCCTCGCGCAGCTCGCCGGCGGCAAGCCCGTCCGCGCCCATGACGATCTCATTGCCCTGCCCAACCTGCCTGCCATGGAGCAGCCCGGCCTCTTCCAGCGCCTTGGTGTTCGCCCACATCGTGTGGTGGTCGGAGGCCGACATGGCGAACGGCCGGTCGGGAATGATGCGGTCGAGATCGTGGCGCGTCACCGGCTCCGGCAGGATGGCGTAGTCGACGCCGGCGCCGATCAGGAGCCTGGCGTCCGGGCGCTTGGCGGCAAAATCCTGGATCGCGTCGCGCAGCGCGTCGAAGCCATGCACGCCCGCCAGATGCAGATTGTCGAGCTCGGCCGCGCCGCCGAACAGATGCATATGCGCTTCAATGAAGCCCGGCAGGACGGAACCGCCCTGGGCATCGATGACGCGCGTGCCGGGGCCTTTATAATCGCGCACGCTATCGCGATCTGCGATCGCAATTATCTGATCGCCCTTGATGGCAATCGCCTGAGCGCGAGGGGTGTCCGGATCAATCGTCAATACACTGGCGTTCTCGACGATCAGATCGGCCGTTTGCGGCATCATTTTCTCCCATTTGCGCCTAGGCTAGCAGAGTATTGGCGTCTGGCAAGCCGTCCCATGCTGGCCTCAGACAACAATTTGCGATGCCTCTTGGCGGCGCCGGAAACCTCTGCCACAAAGCTGTTCGAGAGCCACCGAAACTTGAACCCGAAGAGCGAGCCAACTCCCAAAATGAAGACAGTTTTCTCTCCTCTCCACGCCGGCCACGCCGGGCAGATGGAACTGGTCACGTCGGCGATCGTGCCGGGTTTCGAGAAGCCGTCGCGGGCAGAATTCATAAAGGCGCGGGTGGAGAGCGAGAAGCTCGGGCCAATCATCGGACCGGTCGAGCACGACCTCGCGGCCGCCAAGCGCGTGCATGAGGCGCACTACATCGATTTCCTGCCGACGGTGTGGCCGGAATGGGTCGCCGCCGGTTTCAAGGGGTCGGCCATGGGCTTCACCTGGCCGACGCGCGGCCTGCGTGGCGACGTGCCGCCGAAGCGCGTCGATGCCTTGCTCGGCTACTATTCCTTCGATGCCGGCGCGACCTTCGTCGAAGGCACCTGGGCGGCGATCAAATCGTCCTATGACGTCGCGCTGACAGCCGCCGCCCTGGTCAAGGGCGGCGAGCGGACCGCATTCGCGCTTTGCCGCCCGCCCGGCCATCACGCCGGCGCCGCCTTCATGGGCGGCTATTGCTTCATCAACAACGCCGCCGTCGTCGCGCAATGGTTCCGCGACCAGGGCGCCAAACGCGTCTCGATCCTCGATGTCGATTACCACCACGGCAACGGCACGCAGGAGATTTTCTACCGCCGCGGCGACGTCCAGGTGCTCAACCTGCATGGCGATCCGATGGTCGAGTATCCCTTCTTCCTCGGCCATGCCGACGAACGCGGCGAGGGCGAAGGCGAAGGCTTCAACGTCAATTACCCGATGCCCTTCGGCACCGGCTGGGACGGCTGGAGCGCGTCGCTGGAGGACGCCTGCGCCAAGCTTGCGGCATACGCCCCCGATGTGGTCATCGTCTCGCTCGGCGTCGACACCTTCGAGAAAGACCCGATCAGCCAGTTCAAGCTGAAGAACGAGGACTATCCCAAGATCGGCCGCCGCATCGCCAGGCTCGGCCTGCCGACGCTGTTCGTGATGGAAGGCGGCTACGCGGTAGAAGAGATCGGCATCAACGCCGTCGGCGTGCTGACGGGTTTCGAGGATCGTTGAGCCGCCTCCGATCGAAGGACACACGCCCTCGGATGCAGTCCGGGAGGCGTATTTTTTGCGACCCTGCCGGGAATCATCGGCGGGGTTCGACTTTGAAATCACCCTCAAGTAACGCGACGACGGGCCGCTGAGTCGCAATGCGAGTCCATTGGATTCGATTTTGTCAAATCGCGTTTGATGTCAGATTCAACTGCGGGTAGATTAGACCCGAATCAGCCGGTCCATGGGGGGCGCGGCGACCACCCAAAGTCTCGAGTTCCGGCGCCAGGCCGGCACCAGACGCGGACGGTTTCGCGTTCCCTAGAGGGATTCGGCGCGGTTGGGCGCCGTTCGCGCCCGTGAGTGTGTCTTCGTAAACGTGACGCGTTTCGGGTCCGGCCGTTGGCTTCGCCAACACCGGGCACAAGGATCGATTCCGGCAAGAATCCAAGAATACAAATGAGCAGTCCCGCCGCGCTTCTCCAATCCGATGCTTCAGGCTCGCGCCTGACGTCGCGCGGCGATCTCACCAGTTTTTTCATGCAGCTTGCCGCCGATATCGGTGCCGACAGCTACATGCTGGTCGCCATCGTGCACGACCAGGACCGCAACGATGCGCGCATCGTCTCCTCGAACTGGATCTTCGACGCCATAGAGCTGATCGGCAAAAGGCTGATCGCCAACCTGGCGCTGGGCCCCTTGACCGTGGCGCCCGGCATACGCCCAAGACCGCTGGTGGCGGCGCACGCGCCTGACGCCGCCGCGTTGCTGACCGGGGAAGAGGCCCGGCTGCTCGACGTGCTTGGCCACGCTGAGATCTATTCGTTGCGGCTCAATGTCGGCCGGCAGCGCCTGTTTGTGCTGTTCTCGGCTGCCGAGGCGGGCAAGATCGACCTGACCGCCCTGATGAAGGCGCAGCTCAAATGCTGCTATGCGCTTTCCGGCATTCCGCAGCTGATCGCGGCGGCGTCCATGCAGGATCCGCTGTCGGACCGCGAGCGCGAATGCCTGTTCTGGGTTTCGGAAGGCAAGACCACCGATGAGGTGGCCGTCATCCTCGGCGTCTCGTCGAACACCGTCAACAGCTACATCACGCACGCAATCCAGAAGTTTGCGGCCAGCAACCGCGCGATGGCGATCGCGACGGCGATCAGGAGCGGCATCATTTGAAGCACGCACAGGTCAGAGAGGCCGCCGAGGCCCTTTTCAACGATCAGCGCAGCCCGTTCGGCGCCTTCTCGCTCGGTTCCGAGACCCATCACGCGGCCACCATCCCGGATGCAGTGCGCCGTTGCCGCTGGATCGCCGTCGATATCAACGCTTCGGCCTTCGGCCTCTATTTCGTCAGCCCCTCGCCCGAGCGCGAGCGTCTCGTGGCATGTTTCGATTCCGATTATCCCGGCACGGCGGTCGCGACCAAATTCATCTCCGGCGCCAATGGCGAGGATATGGTGCGCCACAGCCGGCTCTCGACGACCCCGCGCTGGTGGGCCGACGAGGGTACCGCCGGATCGCGGCAGGCCTTGCAGTCACTTGCCTGGGCCGAGCCGGCCGCGCCGCTGGCGCCCGGCACCAACGGCATCGCCTTTCCCGTGCATGCCGATCGCGGTCAATGCGGGCTGGTCGTCTTCCTGGGCTCCGAGATCGCGTTGTCCGACGACTTGCTTTGCGAGATCCACGCACGCTCCTTCGCGCTGTTCGCGGCGGTCGCCCGCATCCGCCCCGGCGACGCCGGCAGGACGCGCTCGATCTCCAAGCGCGAGCTCGAGTGCCTGAAGCTGACCGCCAACGGCAACACCAGCGAAGAGATCGCCAAGCTCCTCAAGCTCTCGGTGCATACCGCCAACCAGTATCTCACCCAGTCGACGCAGAAGCTCAACGCGGTCAACCGCAACCAGGCGGTCGCCAAGGCGCTGCGGCTCGGCCTGATCGAATAGCCGCGCCAAGCGCGCGGCGAGAATTGGGGCGACCGCATCAAAAGGCGAGCGGCTCGGTCCTGCGGATGCGTGCCTCTTCGATCGCGTCATCGAGCAAGGCAGTGTTGTGCTCGGGCGTCTCGCCAGGCTTCTCGAACGACACGTAGTTGACCACCACGGAAGCCTCGTGCTCGGTCAGCGTCAGCTGGAAATATACCGTCACGCCGCGCGGCCGGAGCTCGAGATCGAGCACGATGCGCGGGCTGCCGCCCCAGTCGACATGCGCCTCGCCGCCATGGCCGAGCCGCAGCGTGCCCGGCCGGAAGTAGAGCTCGGCGGCCGAATCCACCAGGTCCGACAGGCAGGCGAAATGCTCGAGCCGGATGAAGGCGATATAGTCGGCAACGTCGATAAGCCTCAATTCGCCCACCACGGCCTCGATGGCGCTGGCGACGATCAGCTCGCGGGAATTGGCGTGTGGTTGCCGGTCCATGGATTAGCGGCGTCCGTTCATTGGGTTGCCTTGCGCGCGGCCTTCTTCGAGTAGACGATCCGCACCAACTCGGCGACTGCCTGGTAGAATTGCGACGGGATCACACTATCAACCGAAACTTGCTTGTACATGGAGCGCGCAAGCGCCACGTCCTCGAAGATCGGGATGTTGTTCTCCCTGGCGATCTCGCGGATCTTGAGCGCGACCAGATCCTGTCCCTTGGCCAGCACGATGGGAGCAGAATCCTCCTCGCGCACATATTTCAGCGCGATCGAATAGTGCGTCGGGTTGGCGATCACCAGCGTCGCGCGCGGCACCGCCGTCATCATGCGCCTGCGCGCCCGGTCGCGCGCCAGCGAGCGCAGCCGCGACTTGACGATCGGATCGCCTTCCGACTGCTTCATCTCGTCCTTGACCTCCTGCTTGGTCATGCGCAGGTCGCGCCGCCAGTGGAAACGCGACCAGACGATGTCGACCACCGCGATCAGCCCCATGACGAAAACGATCGCCACCAATATGTCGACGAAGATGCCGCGGATGACCAGGCCGAACGAGACCGGATTGGTGATCATGCCGGCGAGCAGCTTGCGGTGATCTTGCGACAGCGTGAAGCTCAGCACCGATATAGCGAAACCAAGCTTGGCCAGTGATTTCAGGAACTCGACCCATCCCTGCACGCCGAACATCCGGCTCCAGCCCTTGGCGATCGAGATGCGCGACAGCTGCGGCCTGATCCGTTCGCCGACGATTTGCGGCATGTTCTGGAAAATCGAGGCGCCGATGCCGGCGACCGTCAGCAGCACCAGCAGGCTGACGACGGCGTGGCCGATCTCGGTCATCACCTGCTTGTAGAGCGAGATGACGTCGGTCTCGGTGTCCATCGGCCAGGCTTCCGGCTTTTCCAGGAACGTCGACAGGAATATGCCGAGATCGACAACTGCGTCCTTGGCGTAGAAGACGGCGAAAACCAGTATGGCGAGGAAGGACGCAAAGATCGCGGTCTCGCGCGAATGGGGCAGCTTGCCCTGTTCGATCGTGTCGCGGATCTTCTTTTCTGTGGCTTCCTCTGTTTTGGAATCCTTGTCGACCGCTTCAGCCATGGCGCTCTGACCGGCCGCTTATCGTCAGGCGGCTTCGGCGGTGGCGGTCTGCGTCGAAGGCAGCTCGAAAGCTCCTTCGCGCGACAGCCGGATGGCTGCGACCGATATGCTCTTGCGGGCCGCCATGATGTCGGCGAGCGCAATGCCTTCCGATCCCTGTCCAAGTTCGGACTCGATCATGCGGCGAGAGCGCGCGCCGATTGCCGACAGCGCGGATTCGGCCAATTCCGGCGGCGCGCCGCGCAGCGCCAGCGTGACGAGTTCGGTCGACAGCCCGTCGAACAGCAGGACCCGGGCCTTCTGTGGCAGAAGCGGCAGATCGTCGAAGGCGAATAGCCGCGACTTGACGCCGGCGAGATCTGGCGTTCCGACTTGCTCCAGGTCCTGCATGAGGTCGTCCAGTTCCGGCTTCGCCATTTCGTTGAGCATGCTGGCGACGCGTTCCTGGCCGGCAGAGGTGTCCCTGCTCGCTTTCTGCGACAGCACGCTCACGCGCAACTGGTTCTCGACGATCCGGGATGCCGTATCCGGGATGTTGGCCATCGTCACCATGCGCTTGATGATCTGGCTGCGCATCGGCTTTTCCATGGTGAGCAGCACATTGGCGGCTGTCTGCGGCGCGAGCTTCGAAAGCACCATGGCCGACGTCTGAGGATGCTCGCCGGCAAGGAAGGTGCCGAGCCGCGCCGGCTCGAGCTTTTCGAGGTCCGGCCATATCGGCGCGGGTCCTTCCGCGGCCGGCTCGAACTTCTTGTCGCCCATGATGGCGCTCATCTCCTCGGGCGACAGCGATTCGTTCAGGATCGTATCCATCCGGTCGGCTGAATCGAGCAGGCCGGCGCCCTCGGTGAACTCGGCTTCGAACTCGGCGACGATGCGCTCCAGGTCGGCCTGCGGAATGGTGCGCAGCAGACGCGCGCCCTCGATCAGCGCCTTCAGCTCATCCTGTTTGAAGAATTTGAGCAGCCGGCTGGCCGCGGGCTTGCCCATGGCCACCAGTATGGCTGCCGCCTTTTGCGGACGTGTGAGCGCCAATGCCGTCGTCATGCGTGTTGCCCTCGCTGCCGATTGATCCGCCCGCTGACCATTCTCAGGCGCTCTTCGTCGCCGCGATGATCTCGGTGAGCCGGATGCCGAAGCGCGTCGGATCGCTTTCCAGCACCGTGATCTCACCGCGCGCGATCTTGCGACCGTTGACCACGACATCGACGGGTTCGCCGATGCGGCGGTTGAGCGCGACCGTGGAACCCTTCTGCAGCGCCATCAACTCCGACACCGGCATCTCCGTGCTGCCAAGGATGATCTGCACGTCGACCGGAATGGTCATGATGATCGAGGAATTGGCGCCCGAATGAAGGGCGGCATCGGGGCGAGTTTCTTCTTCCCGCAGAACGCCGCGCAGTTCCTCGATGGCCTTGTCGAGCTGTTCGTCGGGCTGATCGGCTTCGGCTTCCACGTTGGTTTTTACCATCTGTCGTCTCCATAAATCCCGGGCCCGGCGTCAGCCCGGCATCAGTCCGTCGATGAAATCCTGCCCGGCATCATGCGGATGGCTGATGCGGACGGTGTAGTTCTGTCCCAGCTTGCCGAACTCGCAGACAAACAGCGTCTTGTCGCGGGCGCTCAGCCTGGCGTTGAGCTGCGCATTCTCCTCGAATTCGATCACCTGGCCCGGCTCCAACGCGGCGAGGTCGCCGAGCGTCAGCCTGGCGAGCGGCATCGTCGCCTCGAGCCGGACGGTCGAGCGCATCACCTCTTCGGAGAAGCGCGCCCGCCAGTCGAACTCCGTGGTGTCGCCGTCCTCGCGAGCAGCAGCCTCGCCGCCGCGCGAGGTAAGCAGCAGGCGCTGCGGGATCATCACTGTGAGCGTGCCGCTGTCGGACGGCGTCGACAGGCCATAGGCGATCCGCACGGCGGCGCCGTCGCGCAGCACGCGCCGCCTCGCTTCGTTGCCGGACATTGCCTTCGGCACCGGCAGGCGCAGGTCGAGCGAGCGTTTGCCGGATCCGTTGAGCGCCGCGGCGACCTCCTGGAACACAGTGGTCGCGACATCGGCTTCGATCTGCGACAGGTCGCGCTCGATCGGCGCGACCGGCTGATCGGGATCGCCGCCGAACAGCGCGCTCACCATGACAGCAACCGCCTGCGCGTCCATCACCAGCGTCATGGCGTCGGCCGAGGCCGGCGAAGGGATGATGCTCAGCGCGAAGGCCTCGCCGGCGCGTGCGCGCGCCTCTGGAACGCGGCTGACCTCCACCGCCTGCAGATCGACCGTGACCGGCGCGCCGAGCTCGCCGGCAAGCGCCTTCTGCAACAGCGGCAGCGCCCGCTCGGCCATGCCGCGGCCGACGCCGATCACCTGCGCTGCCTCGCCGCTGTCACCGACGAGGCGCTCGATGATCAAAGCCCGGGTTTGCGAAGGACTGCCCGGACTTGTCATGACGGCAAGCGGCCCTGTCTGAGATGCTGCATGCTCAGGCCGCCTTCTTCTCGGCGGCACCAGCGTTCATGGTGCTCTGCTCGACGGCGTCGATCGTCGGGCGCTCGTAGGAGGATATGGTCTTGCGGCCGAACTCGATCGCCACCTGCGGCAGGGCGCCGTTCATATACGCAAGCAGCGTCTGCTTGACGATGATGTAGAGGCGGTTCTTCTTTTCGCGCACCGTCTTGATCTTGGTGGCGACCGGACCGACCACCGCATAGGACAGGAAGATACCGAGGAAGGTTCCGACGAGCGCCGCGCCGATCAGACCGCCGAGGATTTCCGGCGACTGGTCCAGCGCGCCCATCGCCTTCACCACGCCGAGCACGGCGGCGACGATGCCGAGCGCCGGCAGGCCGTCGCCGACCGCGACCATCGCGTGATAGGCCTTCATCTTGTCGGTGCGGATCGTCTGGATCTCCTCATCCATCAGCGCCTCGATCTCGTGCGAGCGGGCATTGCCGATGATGATGATGCGGCAGTAGTCGCAGATGAAATGCGTCAGGTCGTGGTTCTTCAGCACGGTCGGGAAAGCCTGGAAGATGGCGGACTCTTCCGGATTGTCGATATGCGCCTCAACCTCGCTGCGCGACTTCGATCGCAGTTCGCGCATCAGGCTGTGCAGAACGCCCAGCGTCTCGAGGTAGTCGCGTTCCTTCGGCACCGCCTGCTTGAAGGCTTCGAGAATGCCCTTGCCGGTGTCCTTGACCGTCTTCATCGGATTGGCGACGAGGAAAGTGCCGAGCGCCGCGCCGCAGATGACGACCGCTTCCCATGGCTGCAGCAACACATGCAGATGGCCGCCCATGGCCATGAAGCCGCCGAGAACGCAGCCGAGCGTCACCACAAGTCCGATCAGAATGCCCACGACTGGTCCTTCCGCATGTCACATCGCGGACCAGGGATAGTCCCCGTGCCTTGTGTGAGGCTTGAATCGAAGGCAGCGGATGCGATTCAGCTTCGCGCAAGGAAGTGGCGTTATTGTGCCGGGATAGCTTCGGCCGGAGGCGTGTCCTTGCTCAATACCTACATCAGCTATCAGTTGATTGCCAAAGACATCAACAAATCGATCGATCGCATCGAGCAACAGCCGACGGTCGATCGCGATACCCAATATTATCTGGCCAACATCACCAAGGTGAAATCGATCGACGATTTCGTCAACAACGACCGCCTGTTCAAATATGCCATGAAAGCCTACGGGCTGGAGGACATGGACTACGCCAAGGCCTTCATGGTCAAGGCACTCAAGGAAGGCGTTTCCGATCCGGACAGTTTCGCCAACAAGCTGACCGACAAGCGCTACGCCCAGTTCGTCAGCGCTTTCAATTTCACCGCCAACGGCGCCGATGCGACCGTCTACAACAAGGCGCAACAACTGGTGACCAGCAACTACGCGCTGCAAGTCCAGATCGGCGCCTCGCAGCCGGGGCTCTCTTACTACCAGAGCGAGACCGCCTACTACGCCACCAACATCTCCAAGGTGAAGTCGATCGACGATCTGATGGGCGACAGCCGCCTGCTGACATATGCGATGGCTGCATTCGGGCTGGATGCCGAAACCGAACCGGCGGCGACCGTCAGGGCGATGCTGGAAGGTGGCGTCAGCGACCCCAACAGCCCCGCCAACAAACTGGCCGACAAGAGCTACGCCAACTTCGTCTCCGCCTTCAACTTCGCCCAGTACGGCGACCAGACGACCACACGCGACGATGTCCAGAAGGCGGTGCCCAAGAGCTACGTCACCGGAGCTGGATTGACGTTGGTCAAGCCTAGCGCCGACTACATCAAGGGCGAAGCCGATTATTACGCGGCAAACATCTCCAAGGTGAAATCGATCGACGACCTCATGGCCGACAAGCGCCTGTTGACCTTCGCCATGGCTTCCTACGGACTGGATTCGTCCACCGAAACACCGCGGCAGATCCGCACGATGCTCGAGGGCGGCGTCAGCGATCCCGTCAGCCCTGCGAACCAGCTGAAGGACAAACGCTACGCCAACTTCGTCACGGCCTTCGACTTCGCGCAATATGGCGATCAGACCACGTCGCGCGACACGGTGCAGAAAGACACGCCGAAGATCTATACGACGGAGTCGACGCTTGGCCTGATCCAGCCCAATGCGGACTACATCAAGTCGGAAACTGCGTACTACCTGGCGAACGTCACGAACGTGAAATCCATCGATGACCTGATGGCCAACAGCCGGTTGTACAACTACGCGCTCTCCGCTTACGGGCTCGATCCGTCCAAGGAGAGCAAGGATCTCATCCGCAGCGTGCTGGCCGGCGGCATTCGCGACCCCGACAGTGTCGCCAACAAGATGACCAACAAGGCTTATGCCGGGCTCGCCGCCGCCTTCAACTTCGAGCAGTACGGCGAAGCGGCCACCACCATCAATCCGGCGCAGCAGCCTACCGTCGACATGTACATGCGCCAGACGCTCGAGGAAGATGCCGGCAAGACCAATGAAGGCGTCCGGTTGGCGCTCTATTTCGAGCGCAAGGCGCCCAACATCACCAGCTGGTATGACGTGCTGGCCGACACCGCTTTGGCCAGCGTGGTGCGAACCGCGCTCGGCCTGCCCGATTCCTTCGCCACCGCCGATATCGATAAGCAGGCGCAGCTGTTCGAGCAGAAGCTCGACATCAAGGACTTCACCGACCCCGAAAAACTCAGCAAGTTCCTGACCCGCTTCACCAGCATGTATGAGATCAACCACCCGACCTCGACGGCCGTGACGTCGGTCAGCGTGCTGTTCGCGCAGCCGACCAGTGTCGGCATCTCTACCGACCTGATGATGGCCATGCAGCAGTTGAAGTTCTGAGAAGAAGATCATGCAGGACAGCCTTTACGTCGCCCTTTCCTCGCAGATCGCGCTCGAGCGCCGTCTCGACACCATCGCCGACAACGTCGCCAATGCCTCGACCATCGGCTTTCGCGCCACAGGCGTGAAGTTCGAGGACATCGTCTCCGGCACGGGGCCCAAGTCGGTTTCCTTCGCCTCGTCCGGCAACACCTATCTCTCCGGCGCGCATGGCGCGCTGACTGAGACCGGCAACCCGTTCGACTTCGCCGTCCAGGGCGACGCCTGGTTTGCCATCGAGACACCGGCCGGCACAGTGATGACGCGCGACGGCCGGTTCTCCATGAACGAGAACGGCGAGCTGATGTCGATCGAAGGCTATCCGGTGCTGGACGGCGGCGGCGCGCCGATCCAGCTCGATCCGCGCAACGGCCCGCCCAAGGCAGGCGCGGACGGCTCGCTGAGGCAGAACGACCTGCTGGTCGGGGCGATCGGCCTCTACAATTTCGACCCCGGCGAGAATTTCGTCCGCTACGGCAATTCGGGCGTCGTTCCGGCGCGCACGCCCGAACCTGTCACCGATCGCTCGGACGTCGGCATAGCGCAGGGATTTCTGGAAGAATCGAACGTCAACCCGGTGCTGGAAATGACCCGGCTGATCCAGGTGCAGCGCGCTTTCGAGAACACGGCGGCGCTGATGCGGCAGACCGATTCCTCCACCGACGACGCGATCAAGACGCTCGGCTCGAAGTGACGCCATGACGACCGGCTCGTCCCTGTTGCGCGCTTCCGACGACCCGGCGGATACCGGACGGACCGACAGGCTGGCCGCGCTCGAACGCGTCTGGCGGCGGTTCGACGATCCGCAGGCGCTGCTTTCGCGCGGCGGCCGCGTCGCCGAGATATCGCCGACGCATTACAAGGTCCGCGGCCTGTCCGGAATTGCCAGGCTGGGCGACATCGTCGAGCAGCGCGGCAAGGCCGGCGCACGGCGCGGCGAGATCGTCAAGATCGGCAGCGACGAGGTGGTGGTCGCGCCCTTCGAACGCAGCGCCGATGCCGGTATCGGCGACGCCGTCTTTCGCCGTGGCCCGCTCGCGGTCGCGCCGCATGTTTCCTGGCGCGGACGCGCCATTGATGCCTTGACCCGCGCCATTGACGGCGGCCCATCATTGGCCAGGCCGAACGCTGCCAATGCAGTGCATGGCGCGACGCCCGGCGCCCTGTCGCGCCAGCGCGTCGGCACCGGCTTCCTCACCGGCGTCAGGGTGATAGACATCTTCACCCCGCTCTGCTTCGGCCAGCGGCTCGGTATCTTCGCCGGTTCCGGCGTCGGCAAGTCGACGCTGCTTGCCATGCTCGCCGGCGCCGAGGCCTTCGATACCGTGGTCGTGGCGCTGATCGGCGAGCGCGGCCGCGAGGTGCGCGAGTTCCTCGAGGATACGATCGGCGCCGAGAGCATGGCCAAGACCGTCGCTGTCGTCGCCACCAGCGACGAAAGCGCCATGATGCGCCGGCGCGCGCCCGATACCGCCATGTGCGTGGCCGAGCATTTCCGCGACCAGGGCCATCGCGTGCTGCTGGTGCTGGATTCCATCACCCGCTTTGCCCATGCGCTGCGTGAGGTTGCCACCGGAACCGGCGAGCCGCCGGTCGCGCGCGGCTATCCGGCCTCGGTCTTCACCGACCTGCCGAAGCTGCTCGAACGGGCCGGGCCGGGTGCCGAGGGAAAGGGGTCGATCACCGCCATCATCTCAGTGCTGGTAGACGGCGACGACCACAACGACCCCGTTGCCGACTCGGTGCGCGGCATCCTCGACGGCCATGTCGTGCTTGACCGCGCGATCGCCGAGCAGGGCCGCTACCCGCCGGTCAACCCGCTGTCGTCGATCTCGCGCCTTGCCGACAAGGCCTGGAGCGCGGAGCAGCGCATGCTGGTGACAAAGCTGAAATCGATGATCGCGCGCTTCGAGGATACGCGTGACATCCGTCTGCTGGGTGCTTACCAAACCGGCGCCGATACCGAGCTCGACATCGCGGTACGACAGGTGCCGCTGATTTACGAGGCGCTGACGCAATCGCCGAGGGACCGCGCATCCGCCGATCCGTTCGCCGACCTCGCCCGCCATCTCAAGGGGAAGCTGAATGGCGATCAAGGAGACTGAGCTCCAATACACCGAGCGCATGTTGCGCGACAGGCTTGCCGAGGCCGAAGCAGCGGAGAGGGCCCAGGCCGACGAAGCAAGAATTGCCAGGAATAAGGCCGCGCGAGCCAGGACGGAGAAGGCAACGGCGCTTCTGAGCAGAGCCAACAGGCCGCATCCGCCGAGGGCATCCACCGCCGAGACCGCGGACGTGGCAGAGGCCAGCCGTGATTCGTTGCTCAACGGGCTTTTTCCTCGCGCCGAGTGGCCGGAGCCGCCGAAAGCCCAGTTCCCGCGCCTGGTCGACAGAAGCGCCGACCGCCGCAGCGATCTTGTCATCGCCGCGCTCGGCATCACGCTCGGCCTGATCTGCGCGTTGTTTCCCTGGTACATCTTCTTCAACCAGGAGCAGTTCGGCGTCCAGTCCATCAAGTTCGGAGGCAGCGGCAGCAATTCCGGACGCCAGGGCGGCGGCATTGTGGCCGAACGCAGCGGACCGCTGGCGGCCAAGGACGTTCCCAATCCCGATATCGACCTGTTTGCCACCGGAACGGTGCAGGACGACCCCGCGCCGGCGCCCGGCGACCAGCCCTTCCCGGCTGCCGCTTCCGAATTCAAGATGGTGCATGTCGCCAACGGCCGCGCCATGATCGAGGACGATACGGGTCTGTGGCTGGTTCAGCGCGGCTCCGCCCTGCCGGACTCCAGCCGCGTTGCCTCGATCGAGCAGCGCGGCGGCAAGTGGGTGATCGTCACCAGCACCGACAAGGTGATCCAGCTCTCCAAGTGAGACCCGGCCGCATGGCCGTCCCGCGCAAGGTCCGCGCAAGACTGACCGCCTAGTCTTGTGCGTACTTGCCCGGGAGATTCCCATGGAACCCGTAAATCTTTTTGATCTCGCCACACGGCAGTCGCAATGGCTGGCCGTGCGTCAGTCGGCGATTGCCTCCAACATCGCCAACGCCAACACGCCTGGCTACACGGCCAATGATGTCGAGCCGTTCGAAAAGGTCCTTGACCGGACCGCGGTGACGCTTGCCGCCACGCAGGCGGGCCATCTTGGCGCCGAAGCGGCCAACGCCGGCTTCAACGTCAAGCCGCAGGACGCTGACGGCGCGATCATGCCGTCGAAGAACACCGTCGTTCTCGAACAGGAGCTGATGAAGGCAGGCGAGGTCCGCCGCTCCTTCGAACTCAACACGGCGATCGTCAAGGCCTTCCATTCGATGATGACGATGGTGGTGAAGAGCTGAGCATGGACGCCCTTACTGCAGCCCTCAAAGTCGCGGCATCCGGCCTTGGCGCCCAGTCGGAGCGCCTGCGCGTGGTCTCCGAAAACCTCGCCAACGCGCAGTCGACCGGCAGCACGCCCGGCGCCGACCCCTATCGCCGCAAGACGATCACATTCCAGTCCGAGGTCGACCGCGCAAGCGGCGGCTCGATGGTGGAAGTCAGCTCGATCGCCCGCGATCCCTCGGACTTCCCGATCGAATTCCAGCCCGGCAACGAGGCCGCCGACGCCAAGGGGTACGTCAAGATGCCCAACGTCAACACGTTGGTCGAAATGGCCGACATGAGCGAGGCGAACCGCTCCTATGAAGCCAACCTGCAGGTCATCAAGCAGGCTCGCGATCTGATTTCCATGACCATCGACCTGATGAGGAACCAGTAAATGATCGGCGGTATCGGGGCACTACAGTTCAAACCAGCAATCGGCGGCGCTGACTCAGCCGCGCCCGGCCTGCTTCAAGTTGGCGTCGGGACACAAGCCGGCGAAAGCATCGGCAGCACCTTCGCGGAAGTCCTCGGCCAGGCCGCGACGAAGACCGTCAACACGCTCCAGGGCGCCGAACAGATGTCGATACAGGCCCTGAAGGGCGATGCCGATACGCGCCAGGTCGTCGATGCGGTGCTGAGCGCTCAGCAGGCGCTGCAGACCACCATCGCGATCCGCGACAAGGTCGTCTCGGCCTACCTCGAAATCAGCCGCATGAGTATTTAGTATCATGAAAGCACTCGCCATCGCCGCCACCGGCATGAACGCCCAGCAGACCAACCTGGAAGTCATCGCCAACAACATCGCCAACATCAACACTACCGGCTACAAGCGGGCGCGGGCCGAATTCTCCGACCTGCTCTACCAGGTCGACCGCACTCAAGGGGTGCCCAACCGTTCCAACACCTCGCTGGTGCCGGAAGGCGTCTCGATCGGTCTCGGCGTCAAGACGACAGCAGTGCGCAACGTCCACACGCAGGGCGAGCTGACCAGCACCGGCAACAGCTTCGACCTGGCGCTGACCGGCAGGGGCTGGTTCCAGATCGAGGGCGCCGACGGCGGCACGCTCTACAGCCGCGCCGGCGCCTTCAACACCAACGCCACCGGGCAGTTGGTGACCGTCGACGGCGCCAACGTCATTCCGGCCATCACCGTGCCGACCGACGCGGTCGAGGTGATCGTCAACAAGACCGGCCAGGTCTTTGCCCGCATCGACGGCCAGACCGATCTCCAGTTGCTCGGCCAGCTTCAGATCGTCAACTTCGCCAATGAGGCGGGCCTGGCGCCGCTCGGCGACAACCTCTTCCAGGAAACGGCAGCCTCGGGCCCGGCCAATGTCGGCGTTCCCGGCGATCCCGGCTTTGCCACGATCCAGCAGGGTTATCTGGAGTCCTCCAACGTCGATCCAGTGAAGGAAATCACCGAGCTGATCTCGGCGCAGCGCGCCTATGAGATGAACTCCAAGGTCATCCAGGCCGCCGACGACATGGCCTCGGTTGTCTCCAAGAACATCAGGTAACGGATAATGGCCGGGCCGATCTCCTCCGCGCTCCGCCGTGCCGCGCTGACCACCGTTCTGGTGGCCGCCGGCACGCCGGCTTTCGCGCAGGACACGACCGGCCAGTCGGCAAACCAGATCGCCGCCGGCCAACCCGTCGGCGAGGCCGTGCTGATCCCCAACCGGGTCATCTATCCCGGCGAGACCATCGAGACCGCCTCGCTCAAGCAGGTGACGCTTATCCCCGGCAAGCACAAGCCGGACGGCATGGCGACGCAAGCAGAGGAACTCCAGGGCAAGGTTGCCAAACGCACGCTTCTGCCCGGCCGCTATATCCCGGTCGCCGCCATCCGTGACGCCTGGCTGGTCGGACAGGGCGCTTCCGTCCAGGTCTATTTCACCGCCGGCGCGCTGACCATTTCGGCGGCCGGCGTCACGCTGCAGCCCGGTGCCGCCGGCGACCAGATCAAGATCCGCAACATCGACAGCGGCAAGATCATTTCCGGCACCGTGATGGCCGACGGCACCGTCAAGGTCGGCGCTTCGTGACGCGCGTTCTTGCCCTTCTGCTCGCCGCGGCCATCGGTGTTCAGCCGGCTTTGGCGGATGGGCTGACGCCCAAGGCCAAGCGCGAGCTCGCGCAGAAAAATGGCGGCGTCTACGACGATCCGGAATATGATCCGGCCACGACCCAACGCATGTTTCGGGTCTCGACCGGGCCGAGCACGCTGCCGCCCGGCCAGGTCGCCGCGCGCATCAAGGACATCGCCCAGCTGCAGAGCGCGCGCGACAACCAGCTTGTCGGCTACGGTCTGGTCATCGGCCTTGCCGGAACCGGCGACAGCCTGCGCAACTCGCCGTTCACCGAACAGTCGATCCGCGCCATGCTGGAAAATCTCGGCATCGCCACCGAAGGCGGCAGAGCGCGCGCCAAGAACGTCGCCGCCGTCATCGTCACCGCCAACATGCCGCCCTTCGTGCAGTCGGGCAGCCGCATCGACATCGACGTCTCCTCGATGGGCGACGCTACCTCGCTCGCCGGCGGCACGCTGGTGATGACGCCGTTGAAGGCCGCCGATGGCGAGATCTACGCTGTCGGCCAAGGCTCCGTGATCGTGGGCGGCTTCGTCGCGCAGGGCCAGGCCGAGCAGTTGACGCAAGGGGTGCCGACCGCCGGCCGCGTGCCGAACGGCGCCATCGTCGAGCGCGCGGTGCCGGCCGAGTTCGACGACCAGGGCGTGCTTACGCTGCAGTTGCGCAATCCCGATTTCTCCACCGCCATCCGCATCGCCGACGCCATCAACGACTACACCTCGCAGCGCTTCGGCATGCGGGTCGCCGCCGAGCGCGATGCCCGCACCGTGCAGATCAGGCGGCCAAAAAATGTCTCCGCCGCGCGTTTCTATGCCGAGATCGAGAACCTCGTCGTCGAGTCGGACGCCCCTGCCCGCGTCGTCATCGACGAGCGCACCGGCACCATCGTCATCGGCAGCAATGTCAGGATCTCGCGCGTTGCGATCAGCCATGGCACGCTTACCGTGCGCATCACAGAAGCGCCGAAGGTGGTCCAGCCGGAACCCTTCTCCAAGGGCGAGACCGCGATCGAGCCCTTCACCGCCATCGAGGCGACCCGGCCCGACGCGCGCGTTGCCGTGCTCGACGGCCCCGACCTCGAAACGCTCGTCTCCGGCCTCAATCGCCTCGGCGTGAAGCCCGACGGCATCATCGCCATCCTGCAGGGCATCAAATCGGCCGGCGCCTTGCAGGCCGACCTGGTTCTCCAATAGGCACGCCGATGATCAAGTTCCTCTCCTCGAAGATGCACCGCCCCCTCGCAATAGTCGCCGCCGCGGCAGCGGCCGCGCTTCTTGGCAGCGCCTCCGTCGGCGCGGAGGAAGTTCGGCAGGTTCTGCCCGGCGGACCGGCGCCGGTCCAGCCGGCTCAGCTCACGCGCGAGCAGGAGCCGGTGCAGCCAGCCGCGCTTACAGGCGGGAAGGCACCCGACGAAAGTGAGATCCAGCGCTTCTGTTCCAACATTGCGGACGCCGCGCGCGACCGCCGCTACGCTCTGCAGGCCGAGGAATTGAAGCAACTGCAGGCCGGCATCGACGAGCGCATGAAGGCGCTGGAGGCAAAGCGGTCCGAGTATGAGGAATGGCTGAAGCGCCGCGAAGTGTTCCTGGCGCGCGCCGAGGACGGCGTCGTCAAGATCTATGCCGGCATGAAGCCCGACGCCGCCGCCGAACGGCTGGCGATGGTCAATGCCGAACTCGCGGCGGCGATCCTGATGAAGCTCGATTCGCGCAAGGCCGGCGTCATCCTGAACGAAATGGACCAGAAGGCGGCGGCGACGCTCACCGGCATCATGGCCAGCGCGGCGCGAAGGGTTGATCCGTCATGAAGTTGAAGTTGCTCGCCCTGGTCTCTGTCGCGGCGCTGTCCGGCTGTGGCACCAATTTCAAGGAGATCGGCAGGGAGCCGGCCTTGTCGCCCGTCGGTTCCGGTATCGGCGACGGTGCCTCCGGGCCTTACAGCTATCCCGAGCCGCCCGCCGCGCGGCCGAAGAAATTCTCGCTGTGGGACGATCGCCAGAGCCGGCTCTTCACCGATCCCCGCGCGCTGCGCGCCGGCGACATCCTGACCGTCAACATCAGGCTCAACGACAAGGCCAATTTCAAGAACCAGAACGATCGCAGCCGCACCGCCGCGCGCAAGCTCGGCTACGACGTCAATCTCGGCTGGGAGGCGGCGAGCACCAGCGGCAAGGGCGACGCCGGCCTCAGCTCCAGCACGGAGACCAACGCCGACGGCGAGATCAAGCGCTCGGAAAACCTCGAACTCAATGTCGCCGCGGTCGTCACCGATGTGCTGCCCAACGGCAATCTGATGATCAGGGGCTCGCAGGAGGTCCGCGTCAACTACGAGCTTCGGGTGCTGACCATCGCCGGCATGGTGCGTCCGTCCGACATCGGCGCGGAGAACACCATTCCCTATGAGCGCATCGCCGAGGCGCGCATTTCTTATGGCGGCCGTGGCCGCGTGAGCGAGGTCCAGCAGCCGGCCTATGGCCAGCAGGTCCTCGACCAGGTTCTTCCTTTCTAGGGCCGGGAGAGCGCGGTCGTGGCGAATGTCGAGCAAGTCCAGCCCAGGAAGGGACCTTCCGTGGTGATCCAGCTCGCCATGCTGCTAGTCATGACGGGTGCCGCCGTCGGCATGGGCTGGGTGTCCGGCGGCTATCTCAAGCAGGGCGAAACGCCGGCGCCGGTGCCCGCGGCTCCTGAAAACGCTGGCACGGCGGAGAAGCCCGCCGAAACCGGCAAGCCGGCCGCAGGGCCGGCGCTGGTTCCGCTGGCGCCGATCACCACCAATCTCGCCTCGCCGTCGGAGGTCTGGATCCGGCTGGAGGCTTCGCTGCTCTATGATGGCCCGCAGCCGCCGGAAATGACCGAGCAGATCCACCAGGATCTGCTCGCTTACGTGCGCACGCTCAAGCTGCATCAGATCGAGGGCGCCAGCGGCTACCAGCATCTCAAGGCCGATCTCGACGAGCGCGCGGCGCTGCGCAGCGGCGGTCACGTCAAACAGGTTCTCGTCAGGACGATGCTGCTCGAATGAGAAAATTCCTCATAGCCACGGCGCTCGTCGTCGTCACCACTTCCGTCGCCGCGGCCCAGCAGCTCGATCTTGGCGGCATCGGCAAGGCTGACGGAACGACCATTGGCTACCTGATCCAGATGTTCGGCCTGCTGACCGTGCTTTCGGTGGCGCCGGGCCTGCTCATCATGGTGACGAGCTTCACCCGTTTCGTCATCGCCTTCTCGATCCTGCGCGCCGGCATCGGCCTGCAGTCGACGCCGGCAAACCTGATCCTGATCTCGCTGTCGCTGTTCATGACCTTCTATGTCATGGCGCCGACCTTCGACCAGGCCTGGAACACCGGCGTGAAGCCGCTGATGGACAATCAGATCACGCAGGCCGAGGCATTCGACAAGATCTCCGGCCCGTTCCGCGACTTCATGCTGCGCAATGTGCGCGACAAGGATTTCGACCTTTTCGCCGACCTCGCCCGCGAGCGCGGCCAGACCGTCTCGCGCGAGACCGTCGACCTGCGCATCCTGGTGCCGGCCTTCATGATCTCGGAAATCCGCCGCGGCTTCGAGATCGGCTTCCTCATCGTTTTGCCGTTCCTCGTCATCGATCTCATCGTCGCCACCGTCACCATGGCCATGGGCATGATGATGCTGCCTCCGACGGTGGTGTCGCTGCCGTTCAAGATCCTGTTCTTCGTGCTGATCGACGGCTGGAACCTTCTGGTCGGCAGCCTGGTGCGCTCCTTCACATAGACGCAATTCCGGACGGAAGGCTACGGCGAAGTAGGCGAGCCTAACCTTTTGACGCTTTTCCTGGAATTGCTCTGACGCCGCAAAGGCCCAGCGCCGGGATACTGGCTCGAACTTTAGGCAATATATTTTCGATTAACCCTGCGATTTAGCTGTTTGGTAGGGACTGGCCCGCATATTGCTCGCAGATGGCGGGTGATCGGGTTTCAGAGATCATTGGCATGATGCCGCACCGTCATACCGGACATGCCGGTATGTCAAAAAAATCCGTGTAAAAACAAGGTACGAGTACCATGGCCAGTATCATGACCAACGCTTCGGCGTTGACCGCTCTGCAGAGCTTGAACGCCACCCAGAAGAACCTCGACACCACCCAGGCCCGCATCTCGACGGGTTATCGCGTCTCCCAGGCTTCGGACAACGCCGCTTACTGGTCGATCGCCACCACGATGCGTTCCGACAACCAGGCCATGTCCACCGTTTCGGACGCGCTCGGCCTCGGCGCATCGAAAGTCGACACCGCCTACACCGGCATGGACAGCGCGATCAGCACCATCAACCAGATCCAGCAGAAGCTGACCGCATCCTACGGCCAGACGGATGCTTCCAAGGAAAAGACCCAGGTCGAAATCGCCGCTCTTCAGAATCAGTTGAAGGCGTATGCCGATGGCGCCACCTTCTCCGGCACCAACATGCTGTCGGTCAACAGTGGCGCCACCGCCACGAGCGCGGCCGACGTCAAGATCGTTTCGGCCTTCAACCGCAGCGCCACTGGCGCGGTTTCGATCTCGACGATCGACGTCAACGTGGAAAGCATCAAGCTGTACGAAGCTGGCTCTGCTGCCGGCGTGTCGAAGGGTATCCTCGACGCCAACCGCCTCGGCACCGATGGCAGCGTCGTGGCGACCGCCTCGGCCCCGACGCTCGGCGCTGCTGCGGCGGCCACCGACACCTATACGGTCGCCAGCCTGAAGATCTTCTCCGGCACGACCGCTGCAAGCGACACCCAGATCGCGCAGATGATGAACGTCGTCGACGCTGCGCTGAAGTCAATGACGAACGCCGCCACCAAGCTCGGCGCCGCCAAGAGCTCCATCGACCTGCAGAAGACCTTCACCTCGAGCCTGATGGACTCCATCGATCGCGGCGTCGGCCAGCTCGTCGATGCCGACATGAACAAGGAATCGACCCGTCTCCAGGCACTGCAGGTTCAGCAGCAGCTCGGCGTCCAGGCGTTGTCGATCGCCAACGGCTCGTCGCAGTCGATCCTGTCGCTCTTCCGCGGCTGATCGCTCTCAAACGGCTACATCAGACAATCGGGCCGCGCCAAAAGCGCGGCCCGATTTGCGTTTGCTCAAGGCTCGCGCAACCCTCGTTCCTTAACTTCTCAAAGCTGACTTTTAACAGGCCATTAACCATATCGCGCTAGGTATGGTTAACCAATGACTTAGGTTGTCGAATCGGCACGATCGCAACCGATGGCAGGTCGAGACCCGGCCGTGTGGCATGCCGGCTTTTTGAGAAGGAGCGAGTTTCTTGGCAAGCATCATGACGAACGCTGCGGCGTTGACTGCACTTCAAAGCCTCAACGCCACCAACAAATCGCTCGAGCAGACGCAGGCCCGGATCTCGACTGGCTACCGGGTCTCCGAGGCTGTCGACAACGCCGCCTACTGGTCGATCGCCACCACGATGCGCTCCGACAACCAGGCCCTCTCGACCGTGCAGGATGCGCTCGGCCTCGGCGCCTCGAAAGTCGACACCGCCTATACCGGCATGAACAATGCGCTGGATACGATCGGCAAGATCAAGACCAAGCTGCTGTCGACCGTCGGCCAGACGGATGCCGCCAAGGCAAAGACGCAGACCGAAATCACCGCGCTGCAGGCGCAGATGAAGTCCTTTGCCGATGCCGCAACCTTCTCCGGATCGAATTTCCTTTCGGTGACGTCCAAGCAGGTCACGACCGCCAATGATGGCGTCCAGCCCGACGCCCAGATCGTCTCTTCGTTCAATCGCTCTTCGTCTGGCGCCATCTCGCTCGGAACCATCGACATCGATATCGAGAGGACAAAGCTGTTCGATAACGGCCTCGCCACCGAAGTCAAGAACCAGGGAACCCTCGACCGCAAGACGTCGGTCTATGCCACCGCGGCGGCCCAGTCCCAGTACGACACCGCCTATGCCGCCCAGATTGCCACTGGCGCCAGCGACGTCGCCGCCAACACCGCCGCTCAGGCCGCGGTCACGGGCACGGTCGCAAAGATCGACAACGTCTCCGCCTTCAATCTTGACATCACGGCGCCGGGCGTGACCGACGACATCATCACCCAGATGATCGGCAAGATCGACAAGGTCATGAGTCAACTCACCGACTCCGCCACCATCCTCGGCGCGGCCAAGAGCAGCATCGACCTGCAGAAGACCTTCACGCAGAGCCTGATGGACTCTATCGATCGCGGCGTCGGCCAGCTCGTCGATGCCGACATGAACAAGGAATCGACCCGCCTCCAGGCGCTGCAGGTCCAGCAGCAGCTCGGCATCCAGTCCCTGTCGATCGCCAACAGCTCCTCGCAGTCGATCCTGCAGCTATTCAAGAACGGCTAAGCCTCCCGATCTCCCCCCCGCCCGACGAAAAAGGCCGCGTCTGAAGCGCGGCCTTTTTTCGTTTCTCGGGAAGGTCGCCGGTCGGCACTTCGCTCGTTCTCGGCAGCACGCCTATCATCCTCGCACAAGCTTCGCGGTCTAGTCTTCCGGCGGACAGTCATGCTGGGAGCGGTTGAATCGTGCCTGAACAGATCCAGAGCATCATCGCGAATTTCAAGAGCTTCGGCGTCAGGCGTCTGGCGCTCATGGGCGGCATCGCGGCCCTGGTCATGGCCGTCATCGGGATCGCCTCGGTCTATCTCAACCGTCCGGCCTATGAGACGCTCTATGTCGGCCTCGAGCGTTCCGACGTGAACCAGATCGGCCTGGTGCTGGCCGATGCCGGCATCGGCTTCGATGTCGGCTCCGACGGAACCTCCGTACTGGTACCCGCCGGCACCACCGCGCAGGCGCGCATGCTGCTTGCCGAGAAAGGCCTGCCGACCAGCGCCAATGCCGGCTACGAGCTGTTCGACAATGTCGGCTCGCTCGGCCTCACCTCCTTCATGCAGCAGATCACCCGCGTGCGCGCGCTGGAAGGCGAGATCGCGCGCACCATCCAGTCGATTTCCGGCGTCAAGGCGGCGCGCGTCCATATCGTGATGTCCGAGCGCGCAAATTTCCGCCGCGACGAGCAGCAGCCCTCCGCCTCGGTGGTCATCCGCTATGCCGGGAGCGACGCCGAGAAGAGCGCCATGTCGATCCGCCACCTCGTCGCCGCGGCCGTTCCCGGCCTCTCGGCCGACAAGGTCACCGTGCTCGATTCCAACGGCAACCTGCTGGCCGCCGGCGACGATCCCTCCAACACGAGCGCGGCGCGCACGCTCGGCGTCGAGCAGACGGTCGAAGCGCAGATCGGCGACAACATCCGCCGCGCGCTGACCCCTTATCTCGGCCCCGACAATTTCCGCGCCAGCGTCAAGGCCGACGTCAACACCGACACCCGCCAGACCGAGGAGACGATCTTCGATCCGAACTCGCGCGTCGAGCGTTCGGTGCAATCGGTGAAGACCAACGAGGCCAGCAACCAGAAACAGGCCTCGACCCCGACCAGCGTCGAGCAGAACCTGCCCGAGACCCAGACTACCAGCACCGAAGGACCGCAATCCACTTCGCAGAACGATCGCAAGGAGGAGATCACCAACTACGAGATCAACTCGAAGAAGATCGCCACCGTCTCCAACGGTTACACGGTCAACAAGATGTCCATCGCGGTCGTCGTCAATCAGGATCGCCTGAAGACCATCCTCGGCAAGGACGCCACGCCGGAGCAGATCGCCAAGCGCGTCACCGATATCCAGAAGATGGTGGCCTCGGCGACCGGCTTCGACGACAAGCGCGGCGACGTCATCGACGTGTCGGCGGTCGAGTTCATCAACGGCCTCGACGGCGAGCCGATCGATCAGCCGGGCATCCTCGCCTCGATCGGCACCTATACCGGCACGCTGATCAATGCCGGCGCCTTCATCGTCGTCGTTTTCCTGGTTGCCTTCTTCGGCCTGAAGCCGATGGCCGCCGCGCTGACGGCATCGGCGAAGCCCGCGGCCATCGCCGGCCCAAGCTTCGATGACGTGCAGCGCTCGCTGCCGACACCCGATGCGCCGATCGCCGCAATCACCGCCGAAGCCCCGCCCGGCGCGCGCGCCGGCGCGAACCCGCTCGATGATCTGCGCCAGAAAATCCGGCCGGCGCCGCAGGAGCGGCTTGCGCGTATGGTCGACCTCAATGAGGAGCGCACCGCGCAGATTCTGCGCAAATGGGCAGCGGTCCCGGAAGCCGTGGGTTAGGCCATGGCCTCGGCAGCCCTGTTCGATCTCCTGCCCGACTTCGGTTCGCGGACCTCGGCAGCCAGCCCGGCACCGACCGCACGCGACGCCGAACACAGGCCGGCCGCGCCGGCGCCGCAGGCCGATATCGGCGCGCTGATCGCCGAGGCGGTGGCCGACGCGGAGGCAGCGCTTGAGGCGCGCCTTGCGCTCGCCCACCAGGCGGCGCTCGACGCCGAACGCCAGGCCAATGACGATGCGGCGAAAGCTTTCCTTGAAAGTTTCGGCGGCGATCTCGGCACCGCTGTCGCCACGCGGATCGACGCCATGGAGCGGCGCGTCGCCGAGCTTGCCGGCGCGACCGTCGCCCGCATCGTCGGCGGCCTTCTCAGCGACGACCTGCAGGAACGTTCGCTCGCGGCGCTGTCGCGCGCCATCAGCGCCGCGGTCGCCGATGGCGAGGCGGTGCGCATCGGCGTTCGGGGACCGCTCTCGCTGTTCGAGCCGCTCAGTGCGGCGCTCGGATCCCGCGTCGCCAATCTCGACTTCACCGAGGCACCCGGCTTCGACCTGACCGTCATCATCGACGAAACGGTATTCGAGACGCGTATCGCCGAGTGGTCGGCGTCCTTGTCCGAGGTTCTGTCATGAGCGCCATCGACCATGCCGAGCCCAGGCACGAGATCATCATCGTCAAGCGCAGTCACGACGGTCATGACGACGCTCACCATGGCGGCGTGTGGAAGATCGCCTTCGCCGACTTCATGACGGCGATGATGTGCTTCTTCCTCGTCATGTGGCTGATCAACGCCGCCAACGAGCAGACCAAGGCAGCCGTCGCCAGCTATTTCAATCCGGTCGAGCTGATCGATCGCAATTCCAGCCGCAAGGGCCTGGAAGATCTCGGCGACGGTCCGAGCAAGGTAGGGCTGACCGCGGACAACCCCCAGGAGGGCGCGACCAAGGCGGGCGATGACGGCAAGGGCGGCGCCGGCTCCTCCGAACGACGGCAGACCAAGCAAGGGGCGCAAGACGCCCAGCTCTCCGATGAAAAGCTGTTTGCCGATCCTTATGCGGTGCTGGCGGAGGTCGCCGCCGATACCGGCGTCTTGCAGAACGTCAGCGCCAAGGGCGAAGGCGGCGCACAGGCGGCTGGCCCGGCGACCGGTGCTTCCGGTGGCGAATCCTACCGCGATCCGTTCGCGCCGGATTTCTGGTCGCAGCAGGTGGCAACGCCCGGCGCCGAGGCCACCGCCGAACGCGCCAAGGTCGATGGCGATCCGGTCAAGCCCGGCGAGAAGGTCGCCACGGTCGCGGTGCCTAAGGTGAAAGCGGCCCCCGCAGCTCCGCCACTGACCGCCGCGCCGCTCGAGCCGCTGGCTACCCCGGAAAAGGCCGATGCCAAGAGCGGGCAAAAAGCCGTGCAGGCCGAAGCCGGGAAGCCGTCAAGCGAAGCAAAAAAGAGCGAGAAAACACAAGGCGAGAAAGCTGCAGCCGACAAGCGTGAGGCCCAAGCCGCCGACGCCAAGGCCGAAGCGGCGAAGGCGGAAAAGGCCGAAGCCGAACAGACTGCCGGCAAGGGCGACAAGGCGCCGAGCAAGGCCACCCTCCAGGAAGCGGCCGATATCAAGAAAGAGCTCGCCAAGGCATTCGCGCCGGGCGAAAAGCTCGCCGACGGCGTCTCGGTCGAGGCCACCGACAAAGGTGTCGTCATTTCGATCACCGACCAGCTCGATTTCGGCATGTTCGAGATCGGCTCGGCGATGCCGCGCCGCGAGTTGGTGCTGGCGATGGAAAAGATCGGCCACATCATCAACGAGAAGAAAGGCACCATCACCATCAGCGGCCATACCGATGCGCGGCCGTTCCGCAGCGACACTTACGACAACTGGCGGCTCTCCACCGCGCGCGCTCATTCGGCCTATTACATGCTGGTGCGCGGCGGTGTCGACGAAAGCCGCATCACCGAGGTCGCGGGTTTCGCCGACCGGCAGCCCAAGATCGTCTCCGATCCTATGGCGGCCGCGAACCGCCGTATCGAAATCCTGATGGCGGCTGGCGGATGAGGGGCGGAACCGTCATCGGCCGGGCGATAGAGCATTTCACCGTTTCATCGAAACGGCGAACCGCTCTAACTCCTTATTTTGACGCAATTCCGAACGGAAAACCGTGTCGCACTTTTCCTGGAATTGCTCTGGCGCTGTTATTGACTGCCGCGGGATCGCCGTCGGTGGCCTCCGCGCAGGACGCCCTGCAACCCTATCAGCTGGTGCGTTCGCTGCAGCTGATCCAGGATCGTATTGCCGGCGGTGATCATGCCGCGCTGCCGATGCAGGCAAAACTCCTCGAAATGATCGACGCCCGGATGCGCGATGCGAATGCCGAGGATTTCAAGGAGCCGAAGAATTTCCGCGCCCTGCTCGTCTATGGCATGAGCGGCGGCAATCCGGTGACGGTCGCGGCGGCGGCTGCGCGCGCCATAGCAGACCCGCAAAGCCTCGCCATCGCCAAGGGCGTCGTCGCCTATCTCAACGGGCGGCCGGCCGAGGCGATCGACATGCTGAAACCGATCGATCCGATGAGCGTGCCCGCCGACATCGGCGCCTTCCTGGCACTGGTCAAGGGCTCGCTGCTTGCGACCGATGATCCGGCCCAGGCGCTCGCACTGCTGGACGAGGCGCGCCTGCTCAGCCCCGGCACGCTGGTCGAGGAGGCAGCGCTTCGCCGCTCCGTGGGCATCGCGGCCACGCAAGGCGACGCCGCCCGTTTCGCGCTGGCTTCGACCCAGTATGTCGCGTCCTATCTCTATTCGCCCTACGCCAGCCAGTTCGCCGATGCTTTCGTTTCGGGCGTCATGACGCTGCACATGGCGATCAGCCAGGACAAGATCGCCGACATCACCTCGATGATGGATCCCGAGCGCGAAAAGGTGATCTACCTGCGCATCGCGCGCCGTGCCGCGATCGACGGGATGACAGAGCTCTCGGCGTTCGCCTCGGAGAAAGCGGAACTGGGCCGCAACGGCAACGGCAACCAGGACGACCCACGCACCCAGCTCTACTCGAGCCTTTCCACCATGACGTCGGCCAGTGTCGACGACGTGCGCGCCAAGCTCGGAAAAATCGATCGCGGCAAGCTTTCGCAAAGCGACCGCGACCTGCTTGACGCCGCACAGGCTGTCGCGGGCGAAGTGGTGGCGCCGGTGAAAGCGGCCGCCAAGGCAGAAGCTGCGGCAGCCGTTGCAAAAAGAGACGAGGCAAACCCGGCACCCGAAGCCTCGTCCGGCAATCAAGCCGATGCGGACTTGCCTCCGGTGGAAGGGGCGATGCCGGACCAGCCGGCGGTCGCGGCGGTTGATCAAGCCAAGGACATGCCGTCGGCGGCTCAGCCGCCCCTTGCCCCACAACCAGCGCAACCAATCGCTGCAACGATGCCGGCACCACCGGTGCAGGCTGGCGCCGCACCGGTGGTGCCGGTGTCCGCGCCTGCGACAGCCCCAGATGCGCACGACCCTATCGATGCGACGCTGTCCAGCACGCGCCGTCAGCTCGACCAGATCGACCAACTACTTGGAGCAGCCCCAAAATGACCAGCGTCAACCAGACCCTGCCGGGCTTCGCTTCGACCCAGCCCCGGCAGCACGCTGCCGGCGGCAAGGATGGGGATCAGGATTTCGGAGAGATGGTGCACGGGACAGAGAAGCCCGATCGGCCGCAGGACAGGCACACGAGCGGACCGGTCATGCCGGACGCTCATCCGGCAAAGCGCTCACCAGCCGACGACGCCAAGGAGGAGCCGGACCCGCAGGGGAAGACCGGCTCGCACAAAGCGGCGTCTGGAAAGTCCGCGAAAAACAACGGCCAGGCCGAGCAGGCGCAGTCGGCGGCGAGCAAGGATGCCACGGCGCAGGCCGGCAATTCCGCGCCGCTGCAGGACCGCTTGCCTTTGCTGATGGCGCTGAGCGACATGAAGCATTTCGCGCAATCGTCGGGCTCGGGCGGCAAGGCTTCCGCTGACGGTGAAGAGGGCGCTGGCGAGCGCGGCTCGCTGGAGCTGCGGCTGCGCGCGGGCAAGCGTGCGGCAGTCGACAGGTCCGCTGAGCCGCAGTCGCGATCCGCCCGCTCGACGGGAGCGGAAGAGTCCGGGCCGGATTTCGGGCAAAAGCCGGTGAAGGCGGAAGCGGTCCTCGACATGCCGGGCCGGCGCGACGCCAATGCGTTGCCGAAGCAAGGGGACGAGCCATCGGCCGATAGCACGTTGCCGCCCCTGGGTTGGCGGCCAACCTCCGCTTCCAAGGCCTCGCAACAGTCTCAATCCGCGCAGCAGCCACTGGCCAAGCCATCTTCCTCGGCCGGACGCATGGACGTCGTCAGCCAGCAGAGCTTCCCGGCGCCGGCGCAAAACCCGATCGGCCAGACGACGTCGGCGCTGGTTGAAGCGCTTGCCTCCGACAAGGGCGTTCAGCAGGCCTTTGCGAGCGCCTCGAGGGGCTTGCAGGCGACCAATTCTGTTGCCGTTCCGACACATGTGCTGAAGATCGAGCTCCACCCTTCGGAGCTCGGATCGGTCATTGCCAGCCTGCGGCTCTCGGGGGAGCAACTTTCGATTGAGATGAAGCCCGAGACACACGAGGCATATCGTCGTCTGACCGCCGACAGCGATGCCATCGTCAAGTCCATGCGCGGCCTCGGCTTCGATGTCGACAAGGTTACCATTCTGCAACCTTCGATAGCAGCGCACGCAGCCAGCCGCACCGACGCGAACAGCGCCATGCCGATGTCGACAGGTCGCGACCAGCCTTCGTTCCAACCCGGGAACTCGGGCGGCAACGGCGCGGGAGGCGGTCGGCAACCGGGAAGGAACGAGGGCAATGGCGCACAGGATTTCGGGCGTGCCTCTTCGCCTCTTGGCGAGCGCGCTGGCGACGATATGTTTATCTAGTTTCGCTGCCGGCACGGCCAACGCCGCCGCCAATCCCTGCGAGCCGGAAATCCTGCGCGCCGCCGATCGCTACGGCGTGCCGGCCGGCATTCTCTATGCGGTCGGCCTGACCGAGACCGGTAAGAAGGGCAGCCTTCAGCCTAATGCCTTGAATATAGAGGGAAAAGCAGTCTTTCCGCGCAGCCGGACTGAAGCGCTCGCCACGTTCGGCAATGCCCGCCGCGAGGGCAAGACATTGATCGACCTCGGCTGCATGCAGATCAACCACCACTATCACGGCGATCATTTCCGCAGCGTCGACGACATGCTCGACCCGCATCAGAACGTCGACTACGCGGCACGCTTCCTGGCGAGCCTGCACGCCCGGCATATGACCTGGTCGATGGCTGTCGCCCGCTACCATGCCGGTCCCGACAACGACCCTGCGCAGAAGGTCTATGTCTGCCGCGTCATCGCCAACATGGTCGCCACCGGCTTCGGCAAATGGACGCCGAATGCCAGCGCTTTCTGCAACCAATAGTTGTCGAATCCTGAATGCCGATCGGCCTTCGCCGGCCTATCCGCCGGCGCCAATATTCGTCTGCCGACTGCCGGCGCGGATACACCTGCACAACCCCTTTTATACGGGTCCCAAAAAAACTCCCAAGAAAATAGTTACAAGAAATGATGGTTGTTCAGGATTCGTCGAGCCGGCTACCCCTTTACGCACGGGGCAAATGCATTGATTCGGAGGGCGGGCCGATGATCGTGATCGTTGACGAGCGAGAGCTCGTGACAGAGGGTTACTCTTCACTTTTCGATCGCGAGGGCGTGGCCACGGCTGGCTTCGCGCCAGGCGAATTCGGCGAGTGGGTGAGTTCCGCCGCCGACACCGATCTCAGATCCGTCAGGGCCTTTCTCATCGGCGACTGCCGCGACGGCGCGATATCGCCGCGCCAGATCCGCGACCGCACCGGCGCGCCGGTGATTGCGCTCAGCGAACATCACTCGCTCGAAAATACGCTCAGGCTGTTCGAAAGCGGCGTCGACGACGTCGTCCGCAAGCCTGTCCATATCCGCGAGATCCTCGCCCGTATCACCGCCATCCGCCGCCGCGGTTCCGAAGAGGCCGCCTACACCGAAGTCGGCTCGATGCGCATCTTCATGGATGGCCGCGATCCGGAGATCAACGGCGAGCCGCTGCCGCTGCCGCGGCGCGAGCGGCGCATCCTGGAATATCTGGCCGGCAACCGCGGCCGGCGCGTGACCAAGACGCAGGTCTTCAATGCCATCTACGGCATCTTCGATGACGAGGTCGAGGAGAACGTGGTGGAGAGCCACATCTCGAAACTGCGCAAGAAGCTGCGTGAGAAACTCGGCCGCGATCCGATCGATTCCAAAAGGTTTCTCGGCTACCGGCTGGTGTTTTGATGGCCGCCCAGGGCTCATCCCGCCAGCCTCGCGCAAGACACGAGGCATAGCTTTATGGCCTCCTACCCAGGCACTGCGGAGATGTATCGATGAGCCTCTACGGAATGATGCGGACCGGCGTTTCCGGCATGAACGCCCAGGCCAACCGCTTGTCCACCACGGCCGACAACATCGCCAATTCGGATACCACCGGCTACAAGCGCTCTTCGGCCGAGTTTTCGACGCTGATCATGCCGGGCACTGGCGGCGCCTACAATTCCGGCGGCGTGACGACGACGATCCGCTCCGCGATCAACTCGCAAGGCGTCATGCAATACACGACCTCGGTCTCCGACCTCGCCGTCAACGGCGACGGTTTCTTCGTCGTGCAGGATGCCGGCGGCACGCCCTATCTGACGCGCGCCGGCTCGTTCGTTCCGGATGCCCAGGGCAGGCTGGTCAACGCCGCCGGCTACCAGCTGATGGCCTATAGCTACGCCAATGGCGAGCCGGCCGCGACCGCCAACGGCTTCGAGGGCCTAGTGCCGGTGCAGATCTCCGACCAGCAAATGACGGCGACGCCGAGCACCGCGGGCAATTTCTCGGGCAACCTGCCGGCGGGTGCGACGCCGCCTTCTGGCCCGCTGCCCTCCGCCAACGATCCGGCCTCGCAGTACACGTCGAAAACCTCGTTGGTTGCCTATGACAATCTCGGCAACAAGAAGCTGCTCGACGTCTATTTCACCAACACCGGCACCGGCGCATGGCAGGTCTCGGTCTTCGACCAGTCGAAGGCTACCCCAGGCACCTCCTTCCCCTATGCCGGCGGCGCCTTGGCATCGCAGAACCTCACCTTCGACACCACCACGGGCAAGCTCACCGGCACCGGCAACATCTCCTTCACGGTGCCGGGCGGCTCGACTCTCAACCTCGATCTTTCCAAGCTCACCCAGCTCGGCACCGGCTTCACCGTTGCCGATGCCAAGGTCAACGGCAACGCGCCGAGCTCGATCCAGAAGGTGCAGATAGGCCAGGACGGCGTCATTTACGCGCAGTTCGAGGACGGCTCGACCAAGGCGCTCTTCAAGATCCCGCTGGCCGACGTTCAGAGCCCCGACAACCTCACCGCCATGCCGGGCAACGTCTATGTGCAGAGCACCGATTCCGGCGCCGTCCGGATCGGCTTCGCCAATGAGGGCAAGCTCGGCTCCATCGTTTCCGGAGCACTTGAAAATTCCAACGTCGATATCGCCGAGGAGCTGACCAACATGATTGCGGCGCAGCGCAGCTACACCGCCAATTCCAAGGTCTTCCAGACCGGTTCGGATCTGATGGACGTCCTCGTCAACTTGAAGAGATAAACGACGGGCGCCCGCCCGTGAAAGATCAGCATGTCGCTTTCCTCCGCACTAAGCATTGCCCAGTCGGCGCTCCTGGCCACGTCCAAGCAAACCAGCGTCGTATCGCGCAATGTGGCCGATGCGTCGAACCCGGACTATACCCGCCGCATCGCTGTCGTGACCAGCACGGCGCCCGGCGCCCGGATGGTGGAAATCCAGCGCGCCGCGAATGACCTCCTGTTCCGCCAGAACCTTTCGGCGCTGTCGGCATGGAGCGGCCAGAGCGCGCTTTACAACGGCATGGATCAGCTCGATCTGTCGGTCAACGGGGTCGACAACGCGTCGTCCCCCTCGACCGCAATCGCCAATTTGCAGCAATCCCTGCAGCTTTACGCCACTACGCCATCGAACCAGAACCTCGGCACCAGCGTCGTCGACGCCGCCAAGCAGGTGGTGAATTCGCTGAACAGCGGCACCAAGGCGATCCAGGATTTCCGCACCCAGGCGGACAGCCAGATCGCCACCGCCGTCAACGACCTCAACTCGCTGCTCAGCCAGTTCCAGGACGCCAACAAGTCCGTCATCTCAGGCACCCGTTCGGGCACGGACGTGTCCGATGCGCTCGACCAGCGCGACGCGCTCCTGAAGAAGATATCGGAATATGTCCCGGTTTCGACTTTCACGCGCGGCGACAACGACATGGTCATCACCACCAAGGATGGCTCGACGCTGTTCGAGACCATACCGCGCTCGGTGACCTTCACGCCGTCGGCCGGTTACACGGCCGGCACACCAGGCAACACGGTCTACATCGACAACGTGCCGGTTTCGGCGGGCACCGCCGACGGCGCCACCGCCGACGGCAAGCTTGCGGGCCTGCTGAAGCTGCGCGACGGCGTCGCCTCGACCATGCAGAGCCAGCTCGACGAAATCGCGCGTGGCCTTGTCACGGCATTTGCCGAAACCTCGTCGTCGCAGCCCAACGCAGCCGGCCTGTTCACCTGGTCCGGCGCGCCGGCAATTCCGGCCGCCGGCACCCTGGTCGACGGCCTCGCCGGCTCGATCAGAGTCAATGCCGCCTTCGATCCGAGTGCCGGCGGCAATCCCGCGCTGCTGCGCGACGGCGGCGCCAACGGCGTTGCCTATGTCGCCAACTCCGGCGGCGACGCATCCTATTCGGACCTGCTGATCGGCTACGGCGACAAGCTGGATCAACCGATGGCTTTCGATAGCTCGGCTGGCATCACCGTCAGTTCCGGTATCTCCGACTACGCGGCCAATGCCATCGGCTGGTTCGAAGGCGTGCGCCAGCAGGCCTCGACCAATGCCGACAGCAAGCAGGCGCTGGCCGCACGCACGGCCGAGGCGCTGTCCAACGACACCGGGGTCAATGTCGACCAGGAGATGTCGCTGCTTCTCGACCTCGAGCACACCTATCAGGCCTCCGCGCATATGATGAAGACCGTGAGCGATATGCTGGACGCGCTGATGAGCGCGGTAGGATAATTCATGAAAGCGACAGCCGTCTCCTCAGCTGCCATCTCCAACGCGCTGCGTTACCAGCAAGCAAAGATGCAGGCCGACCTCGTCAAGGCGACGAAGGAATCACAGACCGGCGCGGTCGCCGATATCGGCCTGGCGCTTGGCAGCCGCACGACCCAGGCCGTCACCTTCCAGCGCGATCTCGACCGGCTGAACGGCATCGTCGATTCCAACGCGCTCGTCACCGCGCGCCTGACATCGACCCAGGATTCGCTGGGCCAGATCGCCGATACCGCGCAGAGTTTCCTGTCGGCACTGACCAGCGGCGTGTCGGGCGACTCCTCGACCAATATCCTGCAGACCGCTGGCGCCTCGGCGCTGCAGCAGATGACGGGTATCCTGAACACCAGCGTCAACGGCGAATATTTGTTTGCCGGCACCAACACCGACGTCAAGCCGATCGACGATTTCAACGCCGCAGGCTCGCCGGCCAAGGCTGCATTCGATGCCGCCTTTTCGAGCTATTTCGGCTTTACCCAGACCGCTCCGGCCGCGGCCAACATCACCGCCGCGCAGATGGACGACTTCATCACCACGAAGGTCGAGCCGCAATTCCTGGGTTCCGGCTGGCAGACCAACTGGTCGAGCGCCACCGACAATCAGATCACCAGCCGCATTTCGCTCAACGAAACCACACAGACCTCGGTCAGCGCCAACGAGCAGGGCATCCGCAAGCTCGCAATGGCGGCCGCCATGGTCAGCAGCCTGATGACCGGCAGCATCGGCGAGGCCGCGCAGAACGCGGTCGTCACCCGCGCCCAGACGCTTGTCGGCGAAGCCATCGGCGGCATCACCCAGGTGCGGGCCGAAACGGGCCTCGCCCAGCAGCGCGTCTCCGATGCCAGCGACCGCATGAAGACCCAGGTCGACCTCTTCGAGAAGCATATCATCGATCTCGAAGGCGTCGATCCGACGGAAGCGGCCACTCGCGTCGCCGACCTGACGCAGCATATCGAGACGTCCTTCGCCTTGACCGCGCGTCTGCAGCAGCTCAGCCTGCTGAACTATCTGACCTGAACACAGAAACCGGAACGCCAGAGCGCCGACCATGTATCAATTCTCCTACGCCGACATCCAGACCGACTCCGTCGCCGATGCCAAGGACCGGGAGCGGCAGCTGCTCACCCGATCGATCGACATGCTGGCTGCGGCGGCCGCCGTCGGCACCGATTCCATGGAAGCGGTCGAGGCGCTGCACTTCACCAACCGCGTCTGGACCACCTTCGTCGAGGACCTCGGTTCCAGCGACAACGCCCTGCCCAAGGAGCTGCGCGCCAACCTGATCTCCATCGGCCTGTGGCTGCTGCGCGAGACGGAAGACATCCGCCAGGGCCGCACCAACAATTTCGAAGGATTGATCGAGGTCTCCCAGATCATCCGAGACGGCATCCAATGACCAACACGCTGAAGATTTCGCTGAAGCCCAACGAGAAGATCTATATCAACGGCGCGGTCATCCGCGTCGATCGCAAGGTCACCATCGAGCTGATGAACGACGTGCAGTTCCTGCTCGAAAGCCATGTCATCCAGGCCGACCAGGCCTCGACGCCGCTCAGGCAGCTTTATTTCATCGTGCAGATCATGCTGATCAACCCGGTGGGCGCCGCGGAGGCGCGCGACATGTTCCGCCGCTCGCTGCCGATGCTGATTGCAAGCTTCGACAACCAGGACATCTGCAAGGGCCTGAAGCAGATCGACCGCATGGTCGGCGAGGATGATATCTATGAGGCGCTGAAGGCGATCCGCGCGCTCTATCCACTCGAGCGCAAGGTGCTCGAAGACAATGACGACATTCCCGAAGCGCCGCGCGCATTGGCTGTAGGAGCATAAAATGGCCGTCGACATGACGACAACGATCCCGGTTGGCGCCAACCAGGCCAGCCAGCAGACGTCGAAGACGGCGGTGGATTACCAGTCGTTCCTGAAGCTCTTGATCGCCGAGATGAAGAACCAGGATCCGACCAAGCCGATGGATTCGACGCAGTATGTCGCCCAGCTCGCGACCTTCTCCCAAGTCGAGCAGTCGGTGCAGACCAACACCAAGCTCGACCAGATCATGCAGTCCTCGGCCTTGTCGCAGGCCGACGCGCTGATCGGCCGCTCGATCACTTCGGCCGACGGCAAGACCACCGGAACGGTGGCTTCGGTGACGCTCTCCAGCAGCGGATTGATCGCGGTGCTGCAGGACGGCACCCAGGTCCCCGTCGGCGCCGGCGTGTCGATCAAGCCTGCCGCCTAGAGCATGATGCCGAAAAGTGCGAAGCGGTTTCGGACGACATCATGCTCCATTTCTTTGATTTAGAGCCGGTTTCGCATAGAGTCGGCCCATGAACGAGGCCGACGCCCTCGATATCGTCCAGTACGCGGTGTGGACGGTTCTTACCGCTTCCGCCCCGGTCGTGCTGGTGGCGATGGCGGTCGGCATCGGCATCGCGCTCATCCAGGCGCTGACCCAGATCCAGGAAATCACGTTGACCTTCGTGCCGAAGATCGTCGCCATCATGCTTGTGGTGGCGCTGACCGGCCCGTTCATCGGCAGCCAGATCTCGGCCTTCACCAACGTCATCTTCGAGCGCATCGAACACGGTTTCTGACGCGAAGCGGTGGGGAGCGGCGCGCAAGCCGCAAGATCGCTTGCGGCGACGTTTGTTGCAGCTAGATTGTAAGCGCGCCGGCATCGGCCGGCGTCGTTGTCTCGGGCGATTTTTCTGGAAGCGATGCATCAGGCAAGAACAGCCGGCAGGCCATGTGCGGAATAGCCGGCGTCTGGCGAAAACGCGATCCGATCGGCAGCGGCGACCTTTCCGATATCGCCCGCATGATGCAGGTGTTGGCGCATCGCGGTCCCGACGACCACGGCAACTGGAACAACGCCCGCCTGGCGCTCGGCCACCGCCGGCTGACCATCATCGACCCATCGCCCGCCGCGCGCGAGCCGATGCTGACCGCGTCGGGCGACGGTGTCATCTGCTATAACGGCGAGGTCTACAATTTTCGCGCGCTGCGCAAGACACTGGAGGCGGAGGGCCTGACATTCCGCACGGTGTCCGACACCGAGGTGGTGCTTCAAGCCTTGCATCAGTGGGGTCCGCGAACGGCGGTGCCGTTGTTCGACGGCATGTTCTCATTCGCCTATTTCGATGCCCGCGACGGCGCCTTGTGGCTTGCCCGTGACAGGCTGGGCATCAAGCCGATGTCGATCGCCGAAACCGGCGACCGCGTGTTATTCGCCTCCGAGGACAAGGCGATCCTCGCCTGCCAAGACTTTCCGCGTCGGATCGATACACGCGAGCTGACATTGCGGCTGGCCTGGCAGAGCCGCGATTCGAGCTACAGCGTCTTCGACGGCGTCGAGCGGCTGCCGCCGGCCGGCCTGTGGAAGATAACCGGAGATGGCATCGAGAAGCGCCGCTTCTGGCATGTCCTCGACGTCCTGGAGACTTCGCGCATCGCCCGCGACAAGACGTCCGACGCTGAACACGCTGCGACGCTTCAGACGCTGCTCGAGCAAAGCGTCGAGCTGCATTGCATCGCCGATACCAGCCTTGCTACCGCCTGCAGCGGCGGCATCGATTCCGGCCTGATCACCGCGCTTGCCAAACGCTTCAGGCCTGAACTGCACGGCTATGTCGTCGACCCGAAGCTCGGCCGCAGCGAGGCGCAAGACGCCGAGCGGACCGGTCGCCATGTCGGCGTCAGCCTGCGCCGGGTCTCTCTCGACAGAGACCGGTTCCTCGAGCTTTGGCCGCGCGCGGTCTGGCATCTCGAGACCGATGGCTGGCATGCCAGCCATGCCGCGCTGCTGGCGCTTGCCGAACAGTGCCGCGCCGACGGCGTCAAGGTGCTGCTCACCGGCGAGGGCTCCGACGAGCTTTTCGGCGGCTACAAATGGCAGGCGTCGACGATGAAGCTCTGGCGCCAGTCCTGGCTGCAGCGCCTGTTCCGCTCCAAGGCCAGGCGCGACCGCAAATTTGCGGAATTGCGCCGTACGCCGTTCCGCAATTCGATCGGTCGCGGCTCGCCGACGGACCGCGCCATCGCGCTACGAGCCCTGTCGCCCGAGCTGAACTTCCTGCAGACGAAGCTGTTCGACAGGCTGGAAGGCGTCGAGCCGCTCGATGACCGCGCCTTCCTCGCAAGCTGCTTTTACGACCTCTACTCGCACCTGCAGGACCTGCTGCATCGGCACGATCGGCTGAGCATGGCGGCTTCCGTCGAGCTCAGGGTGCCGTTCCTCGAGAACCGGCTCATCGACTTCGCCCTGCATCTGCCGCGCCGGCAGAAATACCGCGACGGGACCGGCAAGTGGCTGCTCAAAAAGGTCGCCGAACGCCACCTGCCGCACGAAAACATTCGTGCCGCAAAGAATGGTTTCGAGATAGCGGACGCTTTTTCAGCCGGCACGCAGGGGCTGCTGCGCGGCGGCCTGCTGCGCGACGTGATGAAATGGTCTTCTTCCGAACTGGACGACCTCATCGACATGGCAAGGAGCCAGGAAACGTCGCGCCTGCGCCTGGTCGGCATGGAAATGCTGCTCAGGCTCTACATGGGCGGCGAGACGACCGGCGGGCTAGCCGAGGCTCTTCGCGCCGAGGCGAAAAACGGGAAATAGGCGGAAATTGGTCCAGACCGGCCAGACGCTTGGTTTAAACCTTCGCCGACGCATTTTCGCCTTTGCCATCCTGTTGTTGGGTCGCACTCTTTGGCGAGTCGCCGGCCCTTCCGGGCGCGGCGAACTTATATAGCGGACGAAGGCGCAACCATGATCGACGACGAGCCGGAAAGCGAACGCGTCTCCGCGCTGGCGCCGTTCCGGCATGGCATCTTCCGGGCCGTCTGGTCGGCCAGCCTGGTGTCGAATTTCGGCGGTCTGATCCAGGGCGTGGGCGCCGCCTGGATGATGACCACGATCGCCACCTCGTCGTACCAGGTGGCGCTGGTCCAGGCCTCGACCACCTTGCCTATCATGCTGTTCGCGCTCGTTGCCGGCGCCATTGCCGACAGCTTCAACCGCCGCAAGGTGATGCTGGTGGCGCAGACCTTCATGCTGGTCGTCTCGGCGCTGCTGACCTTGTTCACCTGGTTCGGCTGGATGACGCCGTGGACGCTGCTTGCCTTTACCTTCCTGATCGACAGCGGCACGGCGCTGAACAGCCCGTCATGGCAGGCGTCGGTCGGCGACATGGTGCCGCGCGCCAAGGTGCCGGCGGCGGTCGCGCTTAATTCGCTGGGCTTCAACATCACCCGCAGCGTCGGTCCGGCGATCGGCGGCGTCATCGTCGCTGCTGCTGGCGCGGCCGCGGCCTTCGCCGCCAACGCCATCAGCTATATCGGCCTGATCGTCGTGCTGTTCCGCTGGAAGCCGGCGCTGCCCGAGCAAACCCTGCCGCGCGAGTCGTTGGGCGCGGCGATGGGCGCCGGCCTGCGCTATGTCGCCATGTCGCCCAACATCGCCAAGGTGCTGGTCCGCGGTTCGGCCTTCGGCTTCAGCGCCGGCGCGGTGCTGGCGCTCCTGCCGTTGGTGGCGCGCGACGTCGTCAAGGGCGATGCGCTGACCTACGGCATCATGCTCGGCGCCTTCGGCATCGGCGCGGTCGGCGGCGCGCTGATCAGCGTGCGGCTGCGGCAGCTGCTGTCCAGCGAGGTGATGGTGCGCATGGCGTTTGCCGGCTTTGCGGTGTGCGCCTTCAACGCCGCCATCAGCCACAATGCCTGGCAGACTTCCGCCGGCCTGCTCATCGGCGGCGCCTGCTGGGTGATCGCGCTCTCGCATTTCAACGTCACGGTGCAGATGTCGACGCCGCGCTGGGTGGTCGGGCGCGTGCTGTCGATCTACCAGACGGCGACCTTCGGCGGCATCGCGCTGGGCAGTTGGATCTGGGGCGTCGTCGCCGACGCGCATGGCGCGGAAACCGCGCTGATCGCGGCGGCGGTCGCGATGCTTGCCGGCGGCGCCATCGGCTTCGTCCTGCCGTTGCCGCGGCAGACCGTCCTCAACCTTGATCCGCTCAACCGCTTCAAGGAGCCGATGCTGGCGCTTGATCTCAAGCCGCGCAGCGGCCCGATCGCCATCATGATCGAGTACATCATTCGCGAGGACGACGTGCCGGAATTCCTGGCCACCATGGCCGAGCGCGGCCGCATCCGCCGCCGCGACGGCGCCCGCAACTGGACGCTCGCGCGGGATCTCGAAAATCCGTCGGTGTGGATCGAGCATTACCATACGCCGACCTGGGTCGAGTATATCCGCCACAACCGGCGCGCTACTCATGCCGACGCCGTGGTCGGCGAACGCATCCGCGCCCTGCACAGCGGCGACCACCCGCCGCGCGTGCGCCGCATGATCGAGCGTCCAACCACCGCGGGCACGACGCTTGTCTCACCCAAGGGCCCGATCGATCACTGATCGCATGTCCGGAAAGGGGCGGTTCGGCGGAGCCGTTCTAGTGGCCGGTGATGCTGTCGGCCAGGGCGGCAAGCTTCGAGGTACGCGCAAGTCCCGCAGCCTCGCGCTGGTCGGCGATGCGGTAAAGCCGGTACATCGAGTGGACGCCCAGCCAACGGAGAGGTTCGGGCTCCCAGGGCCGCACCTTGCGGTTGACCCAGGGCAGCCGCGTCAGCTCGGTATCCTGGCCGAGCACGAGATCGGTCAGCGTGCGTCCCGACAGATTGGAGCTCGACACGCCGAGCCCGACATAGCCGCCGGCCCAGCCGATGCGTGTCGTGGGGTCGAGGCCGACCGTCGTGCACCAGTCGCGGGGCACGCCGAGCACGCCACACCAGGCGTGATCGATGCGGCAGGCCGTGGTCTGCGGCAAGAGCGTGGTCAGGATGCTGTGCAGTTGGTCGATCGTCGCCTGCTGTGTCTGCCCGTTGACGTCGGTGCGCGATCCGTAGCGGTAGGGCACGCCGCGCCCGCCCATGGTGATGCGCCCCTCGCGCGTGCGCTGGGCGTAGCAATAGGCATGTGCGGCATTGCCGAGCAGCTCATGCCCCTCCCAGCCGATCTTGCGCCAGATCTCTTCCGACAGCGGCTCGGTGACGATCTGCGCGCTGTTGAGCGCCAGCCAGGTCCGCTCTTCCCCGGGGATTCCGGCGGTGAACCCCTCCGTGGCGCGGATGATGGTTCCGGCCCGCACCGTGCCGCGATCCGTGGTAACGCCGCCCTTGGCGATCGTCGTCACCGCCGTCTTTTCATAGATCGAAACACCAAGACGCTCGACCGCCGCCGCCAGCCCGCGCACCAGCTTGGCCGGCTGCACCCGCGCCTGGCCGCGGATGACGAAGCCGCCGAGTACATTTCGGATGTTGATGCGTGCCCGCGCGGCCGCGGCGTCGAGCAGTTCGATGCGTTCGGGGTCGGCGTCCCAGGAGCGGATCGTCTCGCATTCCTCGCGCACGCGTTCCAGCTGCGCCGGATTGGTGGCGACCGTCAGATTGTCGACGCGGCGGATGTCGGCTTCGATGCCTTCCTCGGTTGCCACCCGGATCACCTCGTCGACGCAGCCGGCCATTGCCTTCTGCATGGCGGTCACGCCTTGTCGTGTCGACGCCTCAAGGTACTTCTCGCGCGACCACCCGAAGCCGCCCGACAGCCAGCCGCCATTGCGCCCTGAGGCTCCGAAGCCGGCGAACTCCCGTTCGATGAGCACGATGCGCAGCGATGGCTTCGCCTTCTTCAGATAATAGGCGGTCCACAGTCCAGTATAGCCGGCGCCGACGATCGCGATATCCGCCTCGATGTCGCCCGGCAAAGACGGGCGTGGCGCGGGGATAGCACCGATATCCGCATACCAGAACGAGATGTCGCCGTTGCGCTTGACTTGCATGGGATGGCTTTCAGGAGTGGTCTTATTGGCCGGGCTGTCGACCGGGTCAACCTTCGCCGGCCAGGTCCCGCCGCGCCTTGTCGAGTTCTTCGGCATAGCGGCGCATCAGATGGCTTTCGGTGAGCAGGCCAAGCACGATGCGCTCGTCGAAGTCCTCGACCACCGCCAGCTCTTCAGCCCCGGTGCGCTGGAAGGTCTCGGCGGCGGTCTGGACGTTCATCGAAGGCACCAGCACCGCGTCCTTGAATTGGGCCAGCGCGCTCACCGGCGTCTCACCGTCGGAGCGCTCGCTGTGCAGTTCCGGCACCAGCAGCATGCCGACATATTGGTCGGCCTGCTCGACGGCGATGACCCGCTGCGCCGAGCCAAGCGGGATCTCTTTGCGGAATTCGTCAAGAGTGGTCGAGGCGGGAACGGTGCGGACATCCTTGCGCATCATCGAGCCGACGGTGAGGCTGCGCATCCAGCCGACGTCATGGGCGCTGCGGATCGTTTCGCCGCGCAGATGGAAACGCCAGGTCGAGAAGGAGTAGCCGAAGGTCTCGCGCACCAGGATCGCCGACATGATGGAGGCCGCCAGCACCACGCCGGTGAGTGTCAGGTCACGGGTCGATTCCAGCGCCAGGAACGTCATCGTCAGCGGACCTCCAACGACGCCGACCGCCAGCGAGGTCATGCCGACGACCGCGGCGACCGCCGGGTCGATGCCGGCCGAAGGCGCGGTCAGCGCCATGACGCCGGCAAAGACTTTGCCGAGCAGCGCTCCCAGGAACAGCGACGCGAAGAACAGGCCGCCGCGGAAGCCGGAGCCGAGCGAGATGGCCGAGGCCGCCAGCTTCATCACGAAGACGCTCGCCACCACCGGAAGCGCGTAATTCATGGCGAACTCGCGATGCAGCGCACCATGGCCGCTGGACAGCACTTGTGGCGTGACCAGCCCGAGCAAGCCGACGAAGATGCCGCCGATGAAGGGCCTCACCGACGCGTCGATCGACAACCGCACAAAGAGCCGCTCGACGATGCTCACCAGATGCATGATCGCGATCGAGGCAGCCCCGCCGAGCAGGCCCAGCAGGAGGAACGGCACATACTCGCTGGCGGTCAGATTCGGCAGGCCTGAGAGTTCCAGCGGGAACGGCACGCCGCCGAACACTTCCGCCGTCAGCGAGGCGCAGATCGCCGCCGCCATCACCGGCGCCACATTGGCGACGGAGTAGATGCCGATGACCAATTCGAAACCGTAGAAGGCGCCGGTGAGCGGCGCGTCGAAGGCGGCCGAGATCGCGCCGGCCGCGCCGCAGCCGACTAGCATGCGGACGTCGTTGCGGCGCAGCCGGAAGGCGCGCGCCAGTCGGGAAGCTATGCCGGAGCCAATCTGCGTATAGCCGGCTTCCAATCCGACGGAGGCGCCGAAGCCGCTGGAAATCATCGTCTGCGCCACGATGATGAAAGTGTCGGTGAGCGACATACGCCCGCCATAGAGCGCGTTGGCTTCGATCGGGTCGACCGGCGTGCGGAATTTACGCTTTCGCAGCCAGATCACGGAAAGGCCGAGCAGCAAGCCGCCGATGGCCGGGAACATCGCCTGCACCGGGTCGGAAAGCGAGAACATCGCCGAAAGCCGGCCGCCCGGCTGCACGTCGAAGAGCAGGTAGTGCATGCCCTGCACCAGCGCGCTCATGCCGGTCACCAGCGCGCCCGCGATCACGCCGACCATGCCTGCCATCAGCACGATCACGATGCCGCGTGCCTCGAGCACGGGGAGCGAGCTGATCAGCACCGCGCGAAGCCGGCGGGCGTAGACTTGTGGGTCGTTTCTGGCAGGCAACGGGGCGGCTCGCCGGTATGCGAAAGATAAACAACTGCCGTGCCTGATACGCGCGGCGGCTTTGCGTGGCAACCGCAATGCCGACCGCTTGTGGCGCCATTTTGGCGTTGCGCGAAATAGCCCTAGCAAGACTCTTCGCGCGACCAAGGAGATAGACTTAATCAGGTTACAGGGATGGTCAGCGGGCCGCAGTCATCCTCGGCGACGAAGATCGCCAGCAGCTCCGCCGGCTCGTTGGCGCTGGCATTCTCGGCGAACGCGTGGATCGTGCCGGGCGCTTCGAACCAGGTCTGGCCCTTTGTGTAGGTCATCGCTGGCCCGCCTTCCATCTGCGAACGTAGCGCTCCCTTGATGACAAAGGCCGTGACCGAGCCGGGATGACGGTGTCGCGGCGTATAGGCATTGGGAGGGAATTCGACCAGCGCCGTGGTGATCGAATGCCCCGGCACATTCGGCAGCTTTTCGCAGGAGAGCGGCCTGACCGTAGTGGTCGGGCGCGCTGCGGCCCCCTTCCCGGCATCGGCCGCCATCATGTGGATGAGCGCGTCCATTCCACCAGGGGCGGTAATTGCCGTGTTGTTGTGGACCACAGCCATGCCAAGCAGCCCGGCAGAGATCGTGGCGACACCGAGCAGTGTGAGGCTTCGGGACGAGACGTCTTCGATCATGGCAGCAACTCCTTCGCTCAGCCGGCAAGGCGAAAGCCGGCGCGCCAGCCGAGCTCGCTGACCGCCTTTTCCGTCGTGATGTAGCCGTTCGGCTCCGCGACGTTGAACGCGCCCTGCGCATCCCGCTCCACGGCAAGCAGCGCCGCGTAAGCGGCGGCATCGACATGCACCGCCGGGTCCGCGGCGGTTTCCGCGCCGGTGCCCGGCCCGTAGAGATGGCCGTTGCGCAGCAAGATGCCGGTGATTGGCGAAGCGCCGAGCACACGCCTTTCCAGCGCAATGACGCCGGCGACACTGACGGCGCGGCCGCCTTCCGCGCCGCTGTCGAGCGGATCCGTCTCGGCATGCGGTTCGGACCCCGGCGCGTAGACCCAGGCAATGCTTTGCGCGATCAGCCGCTTCGCCCCGGCCGCCTTCGCCGCATCGACCAGGTTGCGGGTTCCTTCATCGCGGATGCGGGCGTTTCTTACGCTCGCCTCGGCCATCTTCGATGGATCGAGCCCGGGCGGCAGGTCGGTAAGCTGATGGATGACGATTTCCGGCTTCGCCGCCACGACCGCGGCGCGCAGCGCGCTCGCATCGAACACATCGACGCCCGCCGGATCGGCGCCAAGCGCTCGAAGATCCTCGGTCTTTGCCGCCTGTCGCGTCGTCGCAGTCACTTGATGACCGGCCGCCAGCAGCTGCGGAATCAACCGGCGGCCGATCGCGCCCGAGCCACCGGCAAGAAAAATACGATAGCCCATCGTCTTTCGCTCCTTGTCGCGGCAATATCAGCATACGAACAACATATAAGAGCTATGACATCATGCGCAAGGGCAATCCGTCCATTCCAGCTCCCGGTGAAGGCAAGCGTGGCGAGGAAGGTTATCTGGGCTATCTGCTGCGCCAGGCGGCTGGCGCTTACCGCCTGAAGGTGGAGCGGGCGCTCGATGAATTCGGCGTGACGCAGGCGCAGTTTGCGGCCCTCACCATGGTTTCGGCCTATCCCGGCATATCCAACGCCGAGCTCGCCCGGTTGGCGGTGTTGACGCCGCAGACGGTGAGCGTGATCGTCGGCAATCTGGAAAAGGCCGGCTCCCTCATCCGTCGGCCGCATGCGGTCCACGGCCGCATCCAGCATCTCGACCTCAGCGAAGACGGCCACGCCTTGCTGAAGAAATGCCGGGAACGTGTGTACAAGCTTGAAGATCAACTGACCGCCGGCCTCTCCGCCGAGGAGGAACGGGCCGTGCGGCGCTGGCTGGTCGCCGTCGCGACCGCGGACGCGGCACAGTCCTGAAGCCTGTCGCTGTCAGGTTGGCGCGCCGCTGTCTGTTTCGTAAAGCGTGAGCTTGCGGTCGCCGATGCCGAGCTCGGCCCAGCTCGCGCGCCACTAGGCGATATGCGCCGATTTGAAATGCGCTTCGAGCGCGGCGCGGTCGCGCCACGCTTCCGAAACATGGATGAGCCCGGCGTCCAGCACATCCTGCGCGTAGGAATAGCCGAGGCAGCCCGGCTCGGCGCGGCTCGCCGAGATCATCCGTTGCATCGCTGGCTTCGCTTGTTCGAGCCCGTCGGGCGGCACCCGAACCGTGCCGATGATCAGGAGCATGTGACTTCCTTTCGCCATGCATGTCGCCCAAAAGTGCGCAGCGGTTTTGGGGGAACGACATGCATCAAGACAAAGACTTGAAGCGCCTCGCCCTGAATCCATTTCGGTGCGACGCGCTTTAAGGCCGCGATGAGGTCCCGTAGCCACTCTCCCACCTTCGCGCAAGCTTGGCCGGTTACGGTCGGCGGGCCTGCTGTGTGTGTGGCGGCTCTGGATTTGAGGACGACATGGCGATCAGCGAAACACTTGCGCCCGGCGCGGTGGCCAAGAACGGCCGCGACGTCTTCTTCGCGCTGGGCATCGTCTTCATCCTGGCGGTGCTGTTTTTGCCGATCCCCGCCTTCCTCATCGATATCGGCCTCGCCTTCTCGATCGCGCTTTCAGTACTGATCCTGATGGTCTCGCTGTGGATCCAGCGACCGCTCGACTTCTCGTCCTTCCCGACCGTGTTGCTGATCGCCACGATGCTGCGGCTGTCGCTCAACATCGCCACCACGCGCATGATCCTGTCGCACGGCAATGAGGGCACGCATGCCGCCGGCTATGTCATTTCCGGCTTCTCGAAGCTGGTGATGTCGAGCGACTTCGTCATCGGCCTCATCGTCTTCATGATCCTGATCGTGGTGAACTTCATCGTCATCACCAAGGGCGCCACCCGTATCGCCGAAGTCGGCGCGCGCTTCACCCTCGACGCCATCCCCGGCAAGCAGATGTCGATCGACGCCGACCTTTCCGCCGGCATGATCGACGAGAAGACCGCGCAATTGCGCCGCCGCGAGCTGGAGGAAGAATCCTCCTTCTTCGGCTCGATGGACGGTGCCTCGAAATTCGTGCGTGGCGACGCCATCGCCGGCCTGATCATCACCGCCATCAACATCGTCGGCGGTATCGCCATCGGCTACCTGCGCCATGGCATGGGCCTCGGCCAGGCGGCCGACGTCTTCATCAAACTGTCGGTCGGCGATGGCCTCGTCACCCAGATCCCGGCCCTCATCGTTTCGCTCGCCGCCGGCATGCTCGTCTCCAAGGGCGGCACGCGCGGCTCGACCAACCAGGCGGTGTTCGGCCAGCTCGGCGCGCATCCGCGCGCGCTCTACGTCGCGGCCTCGCTGCTGGTCATCCTCGGCCTGATGCCCGGCCTGCCGCTGTTCCCCTTCTTCGCGCTCGCCGGCGCCATGGCCAGCCTCGGCTACATCATCCCGCTGCGCCAGAACCGCGAACTTGCTGCCGTCGAGGCCTTGAAGACGCAGGAGAAGGCCAACAAGGTCGAAGAGGAAAAGAACTCGGTCAAGGCCTCGCTGGTCACCGCCGAGATCGAGCTCCTGATCGGCAAGCAGCTCTCGACCAGGCTGATGGTGGCGCATCAGGAACTCGTGTTCCGCATGTCGAAGATGCGCAAGAAATTTGCCCAGCAATACGGCTTCGTGGTGCCGGAAATACGCGTCGTCGACGACTTCGCCATTCCGCCGAAGAGCTATCAGATCAAGGTGCACGGCACGGTGGTCGCCGAATACCAGATGCGCGTCGGCGAGATCATGGTGCTGCTTGGCACGCGCGGCGTGCCGGAAATCCCCGGCGAGGAAATCCGCGAGCCGGCCTTCGGCATGCGCGCCTATTCGGTGCTCGAAACCTTCGCCGAGGACTTGAAGCGCGAGAACTTCACCTTCGCCGACAACATGTCGGTGTTGCTCACGCATCTTTCCGAGGTCATCCGCAACAACCTGCCGCAGCTTCTGTCCTACAAGGACATGAAGGCGCTGCTGGAGCGGCTCGACCCGGAATACCGCAAGCTCGCCGACGAGATCTGCACCTCGCACATCTCCTATCCGGGCCTGCAGGCCGTGCTGAAACTGCTGCTCGCCGAGCGCGTCTCGATCCGCAACTTGCATCTGATCATCGAGGCCATCGCCGAGATCGCGCCGCATGTGCGCCGCACCGAGCAGATCGTCGAGCATGTGCGCATCCGCATGGCGCAGCAGATCTGCGGCGACCTGTCCGAGAGCGGCACGCTCAAGGTGCTGCGCCTGGGCAACCGCTGGGACCTCGCCTTCCACCAGAGCCTCAAACGCGACGCCAAGGGCGAGGTGCGCGAATTCGACATCGATCCGCGCCAGCTCGAGGAATTCGGCCAGGACGCGACCAAGGCGATCCGCAAGCATCTCGAGGCCGGCGAGCGCTTCGTGCTCGTCACCGCGCCCGACGCGCGTCCCTATGTGCGCATGATCATCGAGCGGCTGTTCACGACGCTCCCGGTGCTCAGCCATGTCGAGATCGCCAAGGGCGTGGAGATCAAGGTGCTCGGAACGATCTCGTGAACACGCTCTCGCAAGGCGTCATCATCGCCGCCTTCCTGGCCTTCTGCCGCATCGGCGCTTGCTTCATGCTGATGCCCGGCCTGTCGAGCGCCCGCGTGCCGCTGCAGATCAGGCTGTTCGTCTCGCTCGCCGCCACCGGCGGCCTGCTCGCTTTCCTGTGGGACCGCATCTATCCGTTCGTCGATCCGCGCCCGCAGGTGCTGGCGCCGATGATCGTCTCCGAGCTTCTGGTCGGCGGGCTGATCGGCGCCATGACCAGGCTCTACATGGAAGCGCTGCGCTTCATGGGCTCGGCCATAGCCATGATGATCGGCTACGGCGGCTCGGGCGGACCGGCGATCGAGGAGCCCGAACCGCAGGCAGCGCTTGCCGCCATCATCTCGTTCTCGGCGCTGCTCTTGCTCTTCGTCTTCGATTTCGACCACGAGATCGTCAAGGCGCTGGTCGCCTCCTACACGGTCGCCCCCGTCAACGTCTTCTTCAACCCGCAGGCCGCCCTCGTCGACGTCACCGATACCGTGTCGGACGCCTTCTTCCTGGTCATCCGCCTGGGAAGCCCCTTCGTCGCCTATGCCATCCTGGTCAATCTGACGATCGGCTTCGTCAACAAGCTGACGCCGCAGATCCCGGTCTATTTCATCTCGCTGCCGTTCGTCATCGCCGGCGGGATGATCATCTTCTATTTCGCCGTCGGCACCTTGCTGTCGCTGTTCGTCGACGGCTTCGTCGACCTCACGCTGGCGAGATAGCCATGACCACGCGAAAAGACCGCCTGAAGAAACTGGTCAAGGTGCAGGAGCAACTGAAGGCGCTGCACGAGACGCGCCATGCCGGCTTCCTCGCGGCCGCGGTCAGGGCGGAAGCGGAGGCCAAGGAACTGATCGAACATTTCGACACCGACGGCTCGCTGGCGGGCCTTTTCCCGGCGCTCTACCATCGCCGCATCACCGACGCGCTCGGCCGGCAGAAACAGAACCTGGAGGATGCGCGCCAGGAGGCGTCGCTGATCGCCACCGCCACGGCGCGCACCAACATGGTCGAACGCGCTTACAAGGACGTGCGCCGCCGCGACGAGCGCGAGCGCTCCGACCGCGAACGGCTCGATCTCATCACGCAGAAGCGGGCCGAAGAGTAGCTCGGCAATTCTGCCTGTAACCCGACTCACGGACTACACCACGTGAACATCCGCTTTGCGCCGCAATCTAGGCCGTATAGATCCGTTTTGCCGTTTCCTGAAAGCTGACGTCGCAGGCGGCTGGAGGCCGTGGTGCGCTTAATTTCGGCCATTGCAGCTGGCTTGGTCGCGATTGGGCAAAAGCAGGCACATCGCAGGAGATAGTGGCTGCGCGAAGGCGCGGGCCAGGTACTGTCAATCAGGCGCTTGGCATGTAACAGTGCCTGCTAATATGCGATGGACTGTTGGGAAAGGGCGGCCCTAACTCTTGCGGGCGCCGCCTCGCTATCCAGAACGCCTATGCGTTTCGCCGCGCTTCGAAAGCATTTGAGGAGATCATCATCATGAGCGCTCAAGGCTTGCCCAGCGTTCTCGCATTCGAACGCTACGATCCGACTGACGCCTCGCTGGACTGGCTGCGCGAGCGTGGGGTCAACGTCATTTTCGGCAATGCGCTCTGGGAAATGCCGTTCAAACGCTTCACCGAGGATGAGCTAATTGCCAAGGCACTTGGCTGTGTCGCCTTGATGGGGGCAAGCGGCACCCGCATCACCAGGCGCGTCATGCAGGCGCTTCCCGGTCTGCGCTACATCTCCAAATACGGCATTGGCGTCGACAGCATCGACATCGACGCCGCTACCGAGCACGGTATTCTGGTTTCCAGCACGCCGAACGATTTTCAGATCTTTACGGTCAGCGAGCACACGGTCGCCCTGATGCTGGCAGTTGCCAAACAACTTGGCACGTGGACGCCCGATTTCATGCGGCGTGGCGGATGGCGCGGCCTGACCCATGGCGCGACGCTACGCGGCGCAACCGTCGGCATCCTTGGGCTCGGCCGCATCGGACGCGGCGTAGCGCAACGGCTGTCGGGCTGGGAGGCCCACATCGTTGCCTATGATCCTTTCCTGAACGAAGCGCCTGCGGGCATCGAACTCGTCGACTTCTCCACACTGGTGGAGCAATCCGACTTCCTGACACTTCACGCAACGCCGAGCCCGGAAAATCATCACATCCTGAACGCCGCCGCGTTCGCGCGGATGAAACCGACAGCCATCGTCGTCAACACCGGGCGCGGATCGCTGGTCGACTACACGGCCATGCGAGCAGCGCTGGCCAACGGCCAAATCGCGGGTGCGGCCCTCGATGTGTTCGACCAGGAGCCGCCGAAAACCGACGATTCATTGTTTTCGCTGCCCAATGTTTTGTGCACGCCGCATGTCGCGGCCTGGACGACAGAAGGAACCCAGGCAATCGGCTGGCATGCGGCCAAGAACCTGTGGGCCATGATGAGCGGTGAAGGAGACGCTGATATCGTCAATCCGCAAGCGCTTGCAGAACATCGTGGATTTGCAAGGTGAAAGGCCTCCGGTGCCCTAGGAGCGCTCTCGGGTTGAGCAACAAAGCAAACTTCATCCCTCAATAGCCTGCCTGAGTCTTATTCAGACTTCGGCGCAGCCACGTTCGCATCGTATCGTGTTGAGCGGAACGTCACGTGAACATCCGCTTTGCGCCTCATTGCGCTCGTTAGGCCTAGCCCATACGTTATCTACAAGGCAGACAACGAAGCATTTAATGACGTCGGCATTTAACTGATGCGACTTGGGCAGGCTCGTTGCGCCCTCCTTTCCATAGGATCAGATTTTCCTCCGGCTGCCAGATTGTGATAGCCGTTTCGTCAGCCGGCGCAGGCGAGACATTGAACTATCCTTTTCAAGGGCAATCAAAATCTGATCGGGATCGGTGACGCCTCGACCGAACAGGCTCATCACTTTGCCCGCCACCTGCTCGCGATGATCGATGCGAACGATCTGGTGGCTGGTGCAGAACTCGATCACCGCCTTTGCTAAAAGCGCGACTTGAGCGGGGTCCGCCGCTCCGTTTTCTATCATCCGGTAAACCCCAATCCCAGTTGCGTCGTCCGCCCAGCGCTCCGCGGAACTCATCATGAGCAAAACTGCTGCCAGCATCCCTTGGTTCCAAAACGACATAAGGGGTGCCGCCAAGCGTGCTCAGTGGGGCTCCTCATCAAGTGGTAAGCCGGCTGCCCGAATGGCTGATTTGAGTTGGGCCGGGACAGAGGCAGCATCGAGCCATACGTACGAGGTGTTTGAAATGGCTGATGACATTTACATCCAGGCATACCGGCGCGGGAACGTGGAGGCGGTCAACGCACTTCTGAAAAGGCAATACCCCGACGACGAAGAACGGTTGCGAGTTTTGGAAATGTTTGACGACAGCGGCCTGTGGTCGATCGGATGGCAGCTGGAGCACGGCGGGAGCGCGGAAGTGCGGGCCTATCTGGGGGGATGATTAGCCAGTTTCATCCCCCATTACTCACTAGGGTGTAGCGATACACGTATTGCTTGTACGACATACCTCCTTGTGCAAGCGTCCTGGATGCTGAACGGGCGTACAATCGCCTTTAGCCGGCGCCCTGTATCTTTTCCGTGCCCCCGCCGGTCAGGCCCGGCTCGCGCGTTAACCCGCCGCCGGCCGGGCCGCCCCTCGTAGCGCGAAGCAGGCGACCGACCCACACATCCGCATTCCGCCTCCCTTTTCCCGCAAGCCTGCCACAAGCTTGTTCAGTCATTGTGCAGATAACAGAACCGGCAAAGGGCGGACTTTCTTGGCCATCTCCCCACCCAGCGACATCGTCATGGACGTTGCCCGCGCAGCGGAGCCGGCCGATGTCGAGGCCGCGCGCGCGGCGCTCGCGAGAAGGGCAAACGGCACCTCGGCACCGTTCTCTGTCGATCCATCCGCCACGGCCGATGCCGGCTCCGTGCTCTCGCGCGCCACGGCCGACAAGGCGGAAGCCACCAATCCGGCCAAAAAGTTCCAGCGCTTCGAAGCGATGGTGCTGACGACCTTCGTCCAGAACATGATGCCCAAGGACACCGAGGGCGTTTACGGCAAGGGCCTGGCCGGCGACATGTGGAAATCGCAGCTCGCCGAAAAGGTAGCCGATGTCATGGCCGCGCATGGCGGCATCGGCATCGCCAAATCGATGCTGGCCGACCATTATCTCGACGGCAAGCACAAGGTGTCGGTCGGCCCGGTTGCCGGCGGGCCGCAGAAAACCGAGATCGACCACCAGACCATGCGTTCGACATCGATGCTCGAGGAGCTTGAGCGCAAAGCCACACGGTCAATGACCGGTGACGACACGACCATAAAAACGGATATCAAGATCTAGGGACCTACATGGCCGACCAAACGGACCTTTCCAATCTTCCGGCGCGGACCAACGCAATGGAAGCGCCCGCCGCCGCACGACCCGGCAACCTTGCCGCCATCATCGGCCGCATCGAGGAAGTCGTGGAAGAGGAGACCGCTGGTATCCGCAGCGGAACAGCCTATGATCTCAAGGCCTCTAACGCGCGCAAGAGCCGGTATCTCTACGAGCTGAACCGTGCCATGAAGGGCACCAACGAGATCGAATTCCTCGAGCAGCATCGCGAAGGTCTGCTGCGGCTGCGCCAGAAACTGGCGAAGAACGAAGCGGCGATCCTCGCCCATCTCAACGCCGTCAACGAGGTCGCCACACTCCTGAGGAACGCCATCCAGCGCGCCGATACCGACGGCACCTATTCGGTGGGCGAGTTCGGAATGGCGCGGGCATGATCCCGAACCGCAGGACCGCGTCAGCGAAAAGTGGAGGCTGGTTTTCGCACAAGATCATGCTCGAACCAACAAATAGAACATGATAAAATTCATCGCCGCCGCGCTGTGGATTTGCGCCGTGACGCTTGGCGCGGTCTTCTATTCCTTCCAGGCGGCCGGCCAGCGCGGCGTCGGCGAACCGCCGAAGCCGATGCTGGGCGGCCTCGACTATGTCAAGGCCGACATGATCTCGGTGCCGTTGCTGCGCGACGGTAGGATCGAGGGCTACTTCCTCACCAAGCTCGTCTACACGGTGGAACCGGACCAGATAAAGAAGCTGTCGATCCCGGCGCAGGCGCTGATTACCGACCAGGTCTATTCCTATCTCTATTCCAACCCGCAGATCGATTTCACCAAGAAGGAATCGATCGATCTCGACGCTTTCCGCAAGTCGATCCGCGAAACCATCAACACCCGCGTCGGCGTCGATCTGGTGCATGAGGTGCTGATCGACCAGGTCAACTTCCTCTCCAAGGACGATATCCGCGACAACGCGCTTCGCCGCCGCAAGAATGCCGGCGACACAGCGGCGGCAATGACCAAGCCCTTCCAGGAACATTGATCGCCCGTCCAATGCATGTCGCCCAGAAGTATGCGGCGGCAAACCGCTTACCCGTGATGCGACATGACGCATGGTGACCGCGTTGACGTTAACGTCAACTCGAAGCTATATGCGCCGGTGACAGGCGACCGCGCAGGCGCGGCGCGCCTACCTCGCCCAGCGGCTCGACAAGCCGGTGCGCGTCAACGCAACCAACGAGGAGAACCGCCATGGGCGTTCAGGAGATTGCCGACAAGATCAAGTCGCGCGTGGCAAGCGCGGGCTTCGAGCATTCGGTCAAGTTCGACACCGGCAGCGACGGCGTCATCGTCATCGACGGCGCGACCGTCTCGACCACCGACGCGCCGACCGACTGCACCGTCAAGCTCTCGCTCGACGATCTGGATTCGCTGATCGCCGGCGACCTCAACCCGACCATGGCCTTCATGTCGGGCAAGCTGAAGGTCGAAGGCGACATGACGGTCGCCATGGCGCTGAGCCAGCTGCTCGGCTGACATCTCGCTCAAACCGAAGCGGCGCCACCCTAGAGGTGACGCCGCTTCGATGATTTCAAGCGGGTTCGATACCGTCAGGCGACGAAGCCCTGCCCCTTGAGCTTGCGGCCGGCAGCCTTGATCGTGCCCTTGGCGCCGCCTAGCGCGCCGTCCTTCAGCTCCAGCGCCAGAAGCCGGTGCCGCTCATAGGGGCCAGGCATGGCGAGCGCTCCGGTGCGGTCGGCCGAGAAGCCGAACCGCCCATAATAGGGCGCGTCGCCGACGAGCAGGATCGCGCCATGGCCGAGCCGCGCGGCTTCGGCGACCGCGTGCCGCATCAGCGCCGAGCCGATGCCGCCGCTCTTCAATCCCGGCTCGACCGCGAGCGGGCCGAGCAGGAGCGCCGGGCCGCCCTCGCCCAGCCTCACATCCCAAAGCCGCACCGTGCCGACGACCGCGCCCGACGCGTTGCGCGCGACAAAGGCCAGGCCTTCCGAAGGCCGGCGGCCGCGCCGCAGCTTCTCGGACGACTTCTTCTTGCGGTTCGGCCCCATGGCGCGGTCGAGCAGCGTTTCGCGCGCCGCGGCGTCGCCGGCGCCTTCGCCAACGATGACGAAGGCGCCGGCAATCTCCCCCTCAAGGGGGAAGATTCCGACCGCGCCACTGTCAACGATGAAATTTGCCATATCCATGTCCGCGATCCTTCACGAGCGGAGATCTGTTCCACAAGCGAGCCCGGGCGGGCGACAGGCGCCCACCTGGGATGATCTGAGCGGTTCCTTGCGAACTGCTCAGATCACGTAGGATCGGAGGGGCTCGAAGCCGTTGAAAGCGACCGCCGAATAGGTGGTCGTGTAGGCTCCGGTGCCCTCGATCAGCACCTCGTCGCCGATGCTCAGCGACAAAGGCAGCGGATAAGGCGTCTTCTCATACATCACGTCCGCCGAATCGCAGGTCGGGCCGGCGAGCACGCAAGGTGCGGTCTCCGAGCCGTCATGGCGGGTGACCAGCGGATAGCGGATCGCCTCGTCCATGGTCTCGGCGAGACCGCCGAACTTGCCGATATCGAGGAACACCCAGCGCACATTGTCGTTGTCGGCCTTCTTCGAGATCAGCACGACTTCCGACTTGATGACGCCGGCATTGCCGACCATGCCGCGGCCCGGCTCGATGATCGTCTCGGGCAGCGCGTTGCCGAAATGCTTGCGCAGCGCCGAGAAGATCGCCTGGCCATAGGCCTGGGCGACCGGCACGTCCTTCAGGTAACGGGTCGGGAAGCCACCGCCCATGTTGACCATCTTCAAGACGATGCCTCCCTCGGCGAGCGTCGCGAACACCTTCTTGGCGTCGCCAAGCGCGCGGTCCCAGGCGGTCAGGTCGGTCTGCTGCGAGCCGACATGGAACGACACGCCATAGGCGTCGAGGCCGAGGCCCTTGGCATGGCGCAGCACGTCCACCGCCATTGCCGGCACGCAGCCGAATTTGCGCGACAGCGGCCATTCGGCGCCTTCACCGTCGGTCAAAACGCGGCAGAACACGCGCGAGCCGGGAGCGGCGCGGGCGATCTTCTCCACCTCCTCGACGCAGTCCACGGCGAACAGGCGGATGCCGAGCTGGTAGGCGCGTGCGATGTCACGCTCCTTCTTGATGGTGTTGCCGAAGGAAATGCGATCGGCCGGCGCGCCGGCATCCATCGCCATCTCGACTTCGGCAACCGATGCGGTGTCGAAGGACGAGCCCATCGCAGCAAGCAGGCGCAGGATCTCCGGCGCCGGATTTGCTTTCACCGCATAGTAGATCTTGGAATCGGGCAACGCCTTCTCGAAGGCGCGGAAATTGTCGCGCACGACATCGAGGTCGACCACGAGGCAAGGGCCGTTCGGACGTCGGGTGGCGAGGAAGTCAAGGATGCGCTGGGTGGCCATCGGGGTCTCTCCATCACGCCTTTCGGCGCGCACAAGGGTGCGGACGCGGGCTGTCGGCCTCGCGAACACGCGGTGGACAAAGGCGGGACGGAAATCCATGGAACCAGCCGGTGGAGACCCCGGAACCATGAAGCGCCGTCTCGCGGCGATGAACCTCAGCCTTGCCCGGCCTCGGTTCGCTTTGTCTGCCTTGGCTTGGATTGGGAGAACCCGCTCCGCACTGCCGGCAATGAAGGTGTGCCTCTTTAGTAACCCCGGTCTTTGGACAACCGGAAGAGAACCAGAAAGGCCCGCACCGTCGTTGCTTCAAGGTGTCCTCGGGCTGGCGGTTGGCCGCTAGACCGACTGGAGGGGTTGGCTCCAGTTACCTTACCGATTTCCCTCACCATTCGAGGATCGGCGGACACCCACAGGCACGTGCGACTTTGGGCAAGCGCGATATAGGAGCGAAGGGTTTCACAATCAATAAAAATCGTAAGCGCAGGTTGTAAAATTTCTGGCATCGAACAATGTACGCGTCACCGTATCCGGATATCGAACGATGCCAGGAACCCAAGGCCCGCTCAACGCCTTCCTCGATCTGCGCCAAATGCCTGTCGCGAATGCGGAATCGGGCCCGCTCGCCGGCCTGCGCCTGGCCGTCAAGGACATCTATGACGTCGCCGGCTACCGAACCGGCTGCGGCAACCCGCAAAAGTTCGAGGAAGCGCATACCGCCTTGCGCACCGCGGAACCCGTGCAGATGATTCTCGACGCAGGCGCGCGATTCGTCGGCAAGACGCAGACCGACGAGTTGGCCTTCTCGCTGTTCGGGCAGAATTCGCATTTTCCGTTTCCGGTAAATCCCGCGGCGCCCGAGCGCGTCACCGGCGGCTCGTCCTCGGGTTCGGCATCCGCGGTTGCCGGCGGCTTGGCGAACATCGCCACCGGTTCCGACACCGGCGGGTCGATCCGCGCGCCGGCGAGCTTCTGCGGTCTGATCGGCCTGCGAACCACCCATGGCCGCGTCCCGCTCGACGGCGCAATGAAGCTGGCGTCGAGCTTCGACACCTTCGGCTGGTTCGCCGACGACATCGAGACCTATGAGGCGGTCGGCAAGCTGCTGCTTGGCCGCGATCCGCACCAGCACCCGCTCAGCCGCCCGCTGTCGATCCGCTGGCTGGACGCCTTCGTGACCGGTCCGGCGGAAGCCGCGGAATATGCGCGCATGAAGGCGTTGGCCGCTGGCGTCATTGGCCGGCCGGCGGAGACCGAACATACGTTCGCCTCGTTCCCCGATGAGCTTTACTGGTGCTTTCGCCGCTTGCAGGCCTTCGAGGCCTGGCGCGAGCATGGCGCCTGGATATCGTCCGGCGGCCGCCTCGGCCCCGGCGTCGCGGAACGCTTCGGCTTCGGCCGCACGATCGATGCCGGAACTGTCGCCGCCGAGACGGCGCGGCGGCTGGCTTTCCGTGCCGAGCTCGGCGCCTTGCTCGGCGACAACGGCTTCCTCGTCCTGCCAACCGTTCCCGGCGCGGCACCGCTCGCTTCGAGCACGCCAGAACAGTTCCAGGCCTATCGCGAAAGGGCGCTGCACCTGTTGTGCCTTTCCGGCTTGTCCGGCTTCCCGCAGATCACGCTGCCGGTCGGCTCCGTCGACGGCGCGCCCTTCGGCCTGTCGCTGCTAGGCCCTTCCGGCAGCGACGTTGCCCTGATACGGCTCGGCCGCAAGATTCTCGACGCGGCACGAAAGGTCTGACCATGGACACATTGACCCGCATGCGCGCCTTCATCGACGTGGTCGAGGCGGAAGGCTTTTCGGCCGCGGCGCGCAAGATCGGCCGCTCCAAGGCGCTGCTGTCGAAATATGTACGCGAGCTGGAGGACGAGCTCGGCGCGCTGCTTCTGAACCGCACCACGCGCCAGTTCTCGCTTACCGAAGCCGGCCACACCTATTATCAGCGCGCTTCGGAAATCGTGCGCGAGGTCGACAGCCTCGCCGAGGCGGTGCGCCAGTCTTCCGGCGACGTTCGCGGCAGGATCAAGCTGTCGGCCGCCCGCACCTTCGCCGACGCGCCGATCGGTCAGTCGCTGATCGACTTCGCCAAGCAGCACCCCGACATCGTGCTCGACATCCATCTCGACGACCGGTTCGTCGACCTTGTCGAGGAGGGTTTCGATGTCGCGGTGCGCATTTCGCGGCTGGAGAATTCGTCGCTAATCGCCAGGCGCCTGGGGCCGTTTTCGATCAAGCTTTGCGCGTCTCCCGAACTGATCGCAAAGCACGGCACGCCGACGCGCCCGCAGGACCTTTCCAACATGCCCTGCATCGTCGACACCAATGGTCGCTCTTTAGCCAACTGGCGCTTCAAGGGCGACGGCGAGGATTCGGTCAGCGTCTCGGTATCGGGTCCGATCGAGGTGAACAGCCCGATGGCCGCGAGAGCCGCCGCCGTTTCGGGCCTGGGCTTCACCATTCTGCCGGATTTCATCGCCGCGCCCGACGTCGCGAGTGGCCGGCTGGTAACGGTGCTCGACGACCGCATCCTTTCGGGCAGCGGCATCTTCGCCGTCTATCCGCACCGCCGCTACCTGCCCGCCAAGGTCCGCGTCTTCGTCGATTTCCTGGTGCACTGGTTCAAGACGCGCGACGCAGTGTGATAGCCCGCGTCCCAATTTCGCCCCCTTTATGCTAACTCTCGCGTTTCACCCCCGAAGTCGATGGAATCGCGGCCCGGAATGCACCTGAAACGGCAAGCAACCATGCTGGCTTCGGCCGCAGCAGTGACATTTGCCGCGGTCGAGCCAGCCGAGGTGCACCCGCATGTCTTCGCCGAAGCCCGCCTCGACGTCATCCTCAGCCAGGATCACCAAAGTGTGACGGCGCTGCGCCACCTTTGGCGCTTCGACGACCTGTTTTCGAGTACGGTGATGATGGAGTTCGACAAGAACTCCGATCTGAAGCTTGACGACAAAGAGCTCAAGGAAGTGGCCGACACCGTCCATTCCTCGCTGGCCGAGTTCAACTACTTCCAGCTCGTCACCCAGGACGGCAGGGACGTGCCGATGGTGCCTCCACCGCATCTGATGGCGAACTTCGACAACGACCAGCTGATCATCCTGTTCGAGTCGCAGCCGAAGACGCCGATCAAGCTCACGGGCAAGATCGACATCGGCGTGTACGATCCGACCTTCTATACGGCGATCGACTTCACCGACGACGCCAACCTTACCGTCGAAGGCCTGCCCGCGACCTGCACCAAGAAGGTCGTTCGTCCGGACCCGGACGAGGCGATCAAGGAAAACCAGAAGACCCTGACGGATGCGTTCTTCAACGATCCGACAGGCACCGACATGAGCAAGATCTTCGCCACCAAGCTCGAGTTGAACTGCCCGCCGGAAGGATGATTTGGTGATGAAACCGTCGCTGCGCGCAAGCAGGTTCGGCAAAAGTGTCGCACGGTTTTGCGACCGGAACCTGCGACAAACAAGGGAATCCAGGCGGATATTCGTGGGACATCCCACGAATATCCGCTTAGCGCTCGGCCTCTTGGCCGCTGCCCTGGTGATCGCCTATCTGCCTGTCGTTGCGCATGCGCAAAGCTCGCTTGGCATCGGCACCAATGACGGCATGGCGCCGACCGCCACCGGCCCGTTCGCCCACATCCTGATGTGGATCAATCTCAAGCAGCAGGAATTCTACCATTCGCTGGCCGCCGCCATGAAGGCGATGCGCCAGGACGGCAGCAAGCTCTGGCTGCTGATCGGGCTGTCCTTCGCCTACGGCATCTTCCACGCCGCCGGACCCGGCCACGGCAAGGCGGTGATCTCGTCCTACATGGTCGCCAACGAAGTCGCGCTGAAGCGTGGCATCATGCTCTCCTTCGTCTCGGCGCTGCTGCAGGGCCTCACAGCGGTTGTCGTCATGGTGCTTGCCTATTTCGTGCTGCGCGGCACCGCCGTGTCGATGACCGACGCGGCATGGTTCCTCGAAATCGCGAGCTATGTGCTGGTGACGCTGTTCGGCGCCTGGCTGCTCTGGCGCAAGCTCGGCCCGTCGATCCTGCGGCTGTTCGGCAGAACGCCCGCTTACAGCCTGTCGGCCGCTCATGCAGGCCATTCGCATGGCGGGCATTCCCATGCCGGGCACGCGCACGCTCATGCACATTCCCATGCAGGCCATTCCCGAGCGCATGCGCACGCCGCGCATTCTCACGCTACGCATGCGCCGCACGCGCATCATGATCATGATCATGATCACGCCGCACACGACCATGGCCCGGGCGAAATCTGCGAGACCTGCGGTCATTCGCATGCGCCGGACCCCGCAATGCTTTCGGGCGACCGCTTCGACTGGCGAACGGCCTGGTCGGCGGTGGCTGCAGTCGGCATCCGCCCCTGCTCCGGCGCGCTGATCGTGCTGAGCTTCGCGCTGCTTAACGGGTTGTGGGTAGGCGGGCTGCTGTCGGTGCTGGCGATGTCGATCGGAACCGCGATCACCGTCTCGGCCCTGGCGACGATCGCGGTGACGGCCAAGAACTGGGCGGTCTATTTCGCCGGCGACAGCCGCCTCGGCAACCACATCCATTCCATCGTCGAGATCGGCGGCGCGGCCTTCATTTTCGTTGTTGGACTTCTGCTTCTGTCCGCCAGCCTGTCCGGCGGCGTCTGAGCTAAGCGACCTTCCCGCCCAGCTCATCCTCGATATGAGCGCGGATAATCTCGTCGAAATTGCTTTCGGCGGCAAAGCCTAGCTCTCGCGCCCGCCTCGCCTCGAACCGCGTCGGCCAACCCTTGACGATGGCCCAGATGGTCTCGTCGGGCTGCTCGCGGATCCGCCTCGCGACCTCGGCGCCGGCAATGCGCTCCAGCGCCTCGATCTGCTCGCCGACCGTGACGGCGACGCCGGGCATTGTCAGGTTGCGGCGCGGCCCCACCGCTTGGCCGTCGATCTCGGCCGCATGGACGAGGAAATTGACCGCCGAGCGCGGGCTGGCATGGGTGTGCAGCACCGAGCGCGGCACCGGCAGGATCGCCTCCTGGCCGCTCAAGGGCTCGCGGATGATGCCGGAGAAGAAGCTCGACGCGGCCTTGTTCGGCTTGCCCGGCCGAACGCAGATCGTCGGCAGCCGAATGCCGATGGCGTCGAAGAAGCCGCGCCTCGTATAGTCGGCAAGCAGCGCTTCGCTCATCTGCTTCTGCGTGCCGTATGAGGTGAGCGGCGTCGGGTGGAATTCGTCCGGGATGACATCGGGAAACGGCGCGCCGAACACGGCGATCGACGAGGTGAAGACAAGCCGCGGCGCAAACGCCGCCAGCCGCACCGCGTCGAACAGCGCGCGCGTGCCGTCGAGATTGACCCGGTAGCCGAGATCGAAATTGGCCTCCGCCTCGCCCGACACGATGCCGGCGAGATGGAAGACCACATCCGGGCGGGAAGCCACGAGAGCCGCCATCGCGCCGGGCGCGGAAAGATCGCCGGTATGGATCGAGACATCGATGCCAGCAAGCGCCGGCGGCTGCGGCGCCACGATGTCATGCAGGTCGAGTGCCGTTATTTTCCGCCCACGCAAGACGCCGTCCTTGGCCAGTCGCGCGATAAGCTTGCGACCCACCATGCCTGCGGCACCCGTAATCAGAATTCTCATCCTCAGAGACCTTTCTTGCGCTGGCTGCGTCCGCGCAGCCAAAGGACCACGAACAGCCCGACCATGAAGATCACGGCGATGACGGCCGCCAGGACCGTCGATATCTTGCCCGCGGCCAGCATGATGGTCGGCAGGAAATAGGCTGCGAGACCGAACAGGAGCAGTATCACGGCCGCGGCGATCGCCGAATTTCGGGTGTCACGATCCATCAGCGGGCGTTCCTCGTTTCGAGGCTGTTCGGCTTCGTCATCACGGCGCGCTCAGTGATAGTGCCGGCGGTCGGCGGGCGCGCCATGCGCGTGGTCGTGATCATGATGGTGGTCGTGCTCGTTATGGCTGTCTGCGCATTGGCCGAATTCCGGTTCGACCGTGGCATGCTCGATGCCGTGCTTGACCGCAAGCCGCTTCTTGATGGCGCTGACTGCCACATGGGCGTCGACGCCGTCATTCAGGCAGGCGTGCAGCGTCGCCATGTTGGAGGTACCGTCGAGCGACCAGACATGCATGTGGTGCACCTCGCGCACACCTTTGATGGCGCCTTCGATATCCTTGGCGATCAGGTCGCGGTCGAGGCTTGCCGGCACGCCTTCGAGCAGCACATGCGCGGCCTCGCGCATCAGCGACCACGCCGTCGACAGGATGAGCAGCGACACCAGCACCGACAGGATCGGATCGATCGGCGTCCAGCCCGTAGCGATGATGATGACAGCGGCAACGATTGCCGCGGCGGAGCCCAGCAGGTCGCCCAGCACATGCAGGATGGCGCCGCGCATGTTGAGGCTCTCGCGGTCGCCGCCATGCAGCACGAAGAAGGAAGCGATGTTGACCAGCAGGCCCGCGACCGCCACCACCAGCATCGGCCCGCCGAGCACTGGCGCAGGTGCCATCAGCCGCCCCCAGGCTTCGTAGATGATCCAGAGCGCGATGACGAAAATGGCGATGCCGTTGGTGTAGGCGACCAGCGTCTTCACCCGGGCGAAGCCATAGGTCAGGCGCCCGGTGGCCGGACGCCCCGTCAGATGGAAGGCATACCATGCAAGGCCTAGCGCGATCGCGTCGGCCAGCATGTGCCCGGCATCGGCGACCAGCGCCAGCGATCCGGTCAGCCAGCCGCCCAGCGCCTCGGCGACCATGAAACCGGCGGTCAGGCAAGTGGCGATCAGCACCCGCTTCTTGTCGGTCGAGCCATGCACGTGGCCGGGTCCATGGCTATGACCGGCCGAGCCGTGATCATGCGAACCGTGCGCCATCGCCAAACTCCTGTCACCGACCATGATCTTTTCCGAAAACGGGTTTCCCGCTTTTCGGGATCATGGTTTACGCGCCAAAGTCGGCGCGAAAATCCTCCAGCCGCCGCTTCTGGCCGCCTTCGCCATCGAAATTCGCCGGATCGAGCCAGGCCTCATAGGCTTTGCGCAATGCGGGCCATTCCTTGTCGATGATCGAATACCACGCCGTATCGCGGTTTTCGCCCTTTACCACAAGATGCTGGCGGAAAATGCCTTCTAACCTGAAGCCGAAGCGCTCGGCGGCGCGCTTCGAGGGTTCGTTGCGGTTGTTGCATTTCCACTCGTAGCGGCGGTAGCCGAGGTCGTCGAAGAGATATTTCGCAAACAGGAACTGCGCCTCTGTCGCGGCCGGCTTGCGTGAGATCAGCGGCCCCCAATAGATGTTGCCGATTTCGCAGACGCCGTTGTTGGCGTCGATGCGCATCAGCGTCTGGCGCCCGGCGATCTTGCCGCTCGCCTTGTCGATGACGGTGAAGAACAGCGGATCCTCGCTCGCTTCCGCCTTGTCCAGCCATGGCTGGAAGGCTGCGCGGGTTTCCGGCGGGTAGTCGGGCAGCCAGGCGAAACGTCCGCCGGCATCCGAAACCGAGGAGGTCTCGTAGAGACCGTCGCCATGCTTGGCCGCGCTCAGCGGTTCGAGCCTGACCGTGCGCCCCTCGATCGCCTTGCGTTCCGGACGCGGACGCGGCTGCCAATTTTTGAGATTTTCCGACACCCCAATATTTTCTGGCACGGGAACTCCAATCCGTTTGACATTTCCTGGCGGACGCTCACAAAAACGCTCGCTCATAGAAAGAACCACAGGGACGGGAAAAATGCTCCACACGATCGCGGCCTTCGACCGTCTCGGCGAGGAAAATGCCTTCGCGGTGCTGGCCAGGGCCACCGCGCTTGCCCATCAGGGCCGCGATATCATCAACCTCGGCATCGGCCAGCCTGACTTCAAGACGCCGCAGCACATCGTCGAGGCGGCGATCAAGGCGCTGCGCGACGGCCATCATGGCTACACGCCCGCCAACGGCCTTTTAGCCACCCGCGAGGCCGTCGTCCGCCGCACGCTGACCACCACCGGCGTCGAGGTGTCGCCGGAAAACGTGATGATCCTGCCCGGCGGCAAGCCGACCATGTTCGCAGCGATCCTGATGTTCGGCGAGCCCGGCGCGGAGATCCTCTACCCCGATCCCGGCTTTCCGATCTACCGCTCGATGATCGAGTTCACCGGCGCCACTCCGGTGCCGGTGCCGATCCGCGAGGAAAACGGCTTTGCTTTCTCGGCCGACGAGACCCTGGCGCTGATCACGCCGAAGACCAGGCTCCTGATCCTCAACTCGCCCGCCAATCCGACCGGCGGCGTGACGCCCCGCGCCGAGATCGAGAAGCTGGTCAAGGGGCTGGAGAAGCACCCCCAGGTCGCCATCATGTCCGACGAGATCTACGACGTCATGACCTATGACGGCGAGACGCATTTCTCGCTGCTCAATTTCCCCGAAATCCGCGACCGGCTGATCGTGCTTAACGGCTGGTCGAAGACCTGGGCGATGACCGGCTGGCGCATGGGCTGGTCGATCTGGCCGAACGGCGAAAAGGGCGCGCATCTCTACGACAAGGTGCGCAAGCTGGCGGTGAACTGCTGGTCCTGCGTCAACGCGCCGAGCCAGTTTGCCGGCATCGCGGCGATCGACGGCCCGCAAGACGATGTCGAGAAGATGATGCGCGCCTTCGACAACCGCCGCAAGATCGTGGTCGAGGGGCTGAACGCGCTGCCCGGCATTTCGTGCATCACGCCTAAGGGCGCCTTCTATGCCTTCCCCAACGTGTCGAAGACCGGCTGGAAGGCCAAGAAGCTTGCCTCGACCCTGCTGGAGGACGCCGGCGTGGCGCTGATCGGCGGCCCCGATTTCGGCGTGCTCGGCGAAGGCTATATCCGGCTTTCCTACGCCAATTCCGAGGAAAACATCCTGCGCGCGCTGGAGCGGATCGAGGCGTTCCTGAAGAAGTAAAGCTTCAGCCCCGGCCGACGAACGGCATCTTCGTCGCCATCACTGTCATGAACAGCACGTTGGCGTCGAGCGGCAGGCTCGCCATATGCAGCACCGCGTCGGCGACGCGCTGCACATCCATCACCGCCTCGGCGGCGATCGAGCCGTTGGCCTGCGGCACGCCCACCGTCATCGGCTGCGCCATCTCGGTCAGCGCATTGCCGATGTCGATCTGGCCGCAGGCGATGTCGAAGGGCCGGCCGTCAAGCGCCAGCGTCTTGGTGAGCCCGGTGATCGCGTGCTTGGTCGCCGTATAAGGCGCGGAACCGGGCCGCGGCGCATAGGCCGACACCGAGCCATTGTTGATGATGCGGCCGCCCATCGGCTTTTGCCGGCGCATGGCGCCGAAGGCTGCGCGCGCGCACAGGAACGAGCCGGTGAGATTGACGCCGACGACGTCGTTCCAGACCTCGACCGGGATCTCGTCGATCAGGGTCGACTTGTAACCCATGCCGGCATTGTTGAAGAGCAGGTCGACGCGGCCGAAGGCCTCGAGCACGGTCTCGAACATGTCGTCGACTTCTGCGGCCTTGCTGATGTCGCAGGCGACGGCCAATGCCTTGGCTTGCGTCTTCCCGGCCTCGGCGATCGCCTGTTCCAGCACCTTCTTGCGGCGGCCGCAGAACACGGTGTTCCAGCCTGCCTTGAGCAGCGCCGTCGCGACGCTCTTGCCGATGCCGGTGCCGGCGCCGGTAACGATGGCGGTCTTCTCTGCTATGGCGGTCATCGCAGTCCCTTCCGGTCATGGATGGAAAGACGTGGCATCGCAAATGGCGGGGATCATTTCAAGCAGTTGTTGGCGATAAAGAAAGAGGCCAACAAAAAGGGCGGTCATTGGCGACCGCCCCGATCTGAACCGCGCTTGGGAGGAGGAAAAGCCGGTCCGACTGATTAGAATGATGCGCTTGCTCGGTTAACGAGAGATTAAGGGCAATCGCAGGCGCTAACCCTGTTGCTCACCAGCAACCTGTTGCTCACCAGCAACCCTGTTGCTTTACCAGGGCGAACTGGGCGCCGCGCCGGCCGGCGCCTTTGCCGCCGAGACCGTCGCCTCGACATGATCGACCAGGGCGTCAGGCAGGCCGAGCCGTCCTGCAAGCAGGTCGAGATAGCCGCGCTCGGTGCGTGTGTCGGGATCGATGGTCAGCCGCGAGGCGGTGTAGAGTTCCAGCTTCTGCGCATCGGTCTTGGCGCCGGCGACAAGCGTGTCGAGATCAAGCGGGCTCTCAAGCTCTGCAAGCAGGAATTTCTCGGCTTCCGCGCCGATGCCGGCGAGCTTGAGCTTGTCGGCGATCTTCTTGCGCTCGTCATCGTCGACATGGCCGTCGGCTTTCGCCGCCGAGATCATTGCCCTGACCAGCGTCAGCGTGAACTCGGCCTCGCCTTGCGGCGCCTGCGAAGGATCGAAAGCGGTATCGGCCGGCGGCGGCAGCAACTCAGGTTCGCCGGACGCCGGCGCCTGCGCCGGTTCCTTGCCTGCCTTGTAGTTCTGATAGGCCTTGTAGGCGAGGCCGCCGATCGCGGCCAGGCCGCCGAGCTTGATGGCCGTGCCCGTCACCTGCCGGCCAGTGCCGGTGCCGAGAAGCACCGCCGCCAGCGCGCCGGCGGCGAGCGGATTGTCCTTGGCCATCTGCACCGCTTGCCCCGCCTTGTCGCGGACGGTCGATCCCGTGCCGGGAATTTGCGAGCCGAGAAGGTCGTCGAGCAGCTTCTTGGGGTCGAGCATCAGTGCCTCCAGATTGGCCCGGCGAAATGCGGCCGGGCAAGGTTTCGGACCGGCAAGAGGTAGGCCCCGCGCATTGGCATTACAATGACGGGCGGACATTTCGCCCACACGATGCCCGCTCGGGCGGGGTCCTCGTGTGTCGAAACAGTGGAATGCTTCGTGTAGGATCGCGGCAATTTCGGAAAAGGAGCGTTCGGATGACGAATGCAGAAAACCGCGCGCCGGTGCGCGATCCGCAGGATCTGGAACGTTTGCTGATCGATCGGCAATGGGCAGGCGACATCGAGGGCATGCTGGCGCTGTTCGAGCCCGACGCCGTCGTCGACAGCGGCGGTGACGAGCCGGTTCGTGGCCGGCATGCTATCCGTGCGCTCTTCGAGCAGGGCATCGCCGCAGGTCGCAAGTTCCAGCGCGGCGAGCAGCGCCCCGCCCTCGTCAACGGCGACCTGGCGCTGACGTCGACGAGACTGCCCGACGGCAGCATAACCAGCGAGGTCGCTCGTCGTCAGCGCGACGGAACGTGGCTCTGGGCGATCGACCGCTATTCGGTGAGCTGATCTTCCGGCAACACGCTCAGCTTCCGATGTGGCGCTTAGCGCCCCGCGCGTGCGCCAGTTCCACCTGGCGATGGCGTTCGGCATAGCGTTCTCGATCCTCGTCGGACCGCGCTTCAAAACAATGCGGACATGAGACGCCGGCGGTGAATTTCGGCGACAGCCGGTCCTCGACCGTCAGCGGGTGCCGGCAGGCGCGGCAGAGTTCGGCTTCGCCTTCGGCCAACCCATGCGAGACCGACACGCGCTCATCGAAGACGAAGCATTCGCCTTGCCACAGGCTTTCCTCGGCCGGAACGTCCTCCAGATATTTCAGGATGCCGCCCTTGAGATGGAAGACATCTTTGAGGCCAAGCGACCTCACATAGGCCGTCGCCTTCTCGCAGCGAATACCGCCGGTGCAGAACATCGCCACCTTGCGGCCTTCGAAGTCTCCGCGGTGCTGCTCGACCCAGGCAGGGAACTCGCGGAAGCTGGTGGTCATGGGATCGATCGCACCGGTGAAAGTGCCGAGCGAGACTTCGTAGGCGTTGCGCGTGTCGATGACGACGGTATCGGCATCTAAGATCAGCGCGTTCCAGTCGGCCGGCGCGACATAGGTGCCGGCGCTGGCCGCCGGATCGATGTCCTCGACGCCCATGGTGACGATCTCGCGCTTCAGCCGCACCTTCATGCGGTGGAACGGCATCTCGGCGGCGCCGCTGTATTTGACTTCCAGCCCGGCAAGGCCTTCGATCGCCTGCAGATGGTCCATGAGCGCGGCAATCGCGTCCTTACCGCCTGCGACCGTGCCGTTGATGCCTTCACGCGCCAGAAGCAGCGTGCCCTTGATACCTCGCCCGCAACAGAACGCGGCGAGCGGGGCGCGCAGGGTCTCGTATCCGTCGAGCCGGGCAAATTTGTAGAGCGCGGCGACGCGAACCGGCTGAGTTTCTAGGGTCGTTGTCATGACCATGCCCCTAGACCGTGCTGAAAGCGGTTTCAAGGCGAAGCAACACAGGGCCGGCGACGCGGCATCACGACACGCCGCGTTTCGTGGACTTGGCATACCCCTTCTGCTAATCGGTTGAAATCGATTGAAATGGAGATCAGCAAATGACCAGCAAGACCGAAAAGCTCCTGTCGCTTCTCAATGGTCAGCCGGTTATCCCGGTGCTCAAGATCGCCAATGTCGCGGACGCGGTGCCGCTAGCCCGCGCTTTGTCACGTGGCGGCCTGCGGGCTATCGAGATCACATTGCGCACGGCCGATGCGCTGGAAGCGATCCGCCGCGTCGCCGCCGAGGTCGAGGACGCAGTCGTCGGCGCCGGCACCATTCTCGATGCCAAGCAATTCGATGAAGCCGCCGCCGCCGGTTCGAAGTTCATCGTCAGCCCGGGCATCACCAGCCAGCTTCTCGACGCGGCCAAGGACAGCCCGGTGCCGCTGCTGCCCGGCGCCATCACGCCCGGCGAGATCATGGCGGCGCGCGAGGCCGGCCTGCGCTTCCTGAAATTCTTCCCGGCCGAGCAGTCAGGCGGCATCGCCTCGCTGAAGGCTTTCGCCTCGCCGCTGGCGGACGTGAAATTCTGCCCGACCGGCGGTATCACGGCCAGGAACGCCGCCGATTATCTGAGCCTGCCCAATGTCATCTGTGTCGGCGGCTCCTGGGTCGCGCCGGACGATCTCATCAAGGCCGGCAAGTGGGACGAGATCGAAGCGCTGGCGCGTGGGGCGAGCAAGCTCGCCAAGTAGCTTAGTTGCTCACCAGGGTAACTGACCGTTCTCATCAAAATAGCCGCCCGTCGGTCCGCCGGGCTCCAGCGTCGCCAGCCGCACGATGACCTCGGCTGCCTGCTGCACGGTGCGGCCGCCTCTATGCGCGTTGAGGTCCGTCGCGGTGTAGCCGGGAGCGGCGGCATTGACCATGACGCCGTGCGGCGCGAGTTCCCGGGCGAAGGCCAGCGTGATGGCGTTGAGCGCGGTCTTCGAACTGCCATAGCCCATGACATTGGGCGATTGGCTGTTGCCGGCCGCGCGCGCCAGCGATCCGAGATAGCTGCTGACCATGACGATGCGGGCAGCGGGTGGTGTCAGGAGCACGCCGGGTTGGCGCCGAAGGGCATGAAGCGGCCGGCGACGCAGTGGGTCAAGCGGGGCTTGATAGGGCGCGTCAAACACCTGCGTGGCGAGGACGGTCTACGCCACGCATCGCTTCAGAATTTCTGGGAAGAAGACTAGGTCCCGAAAGAGTTCTCAACTACAAACTTGCCGACATTTCGCCCCAAAGCGATCCCGTCCTCTCCATCATATCGCCAATGGACACCAAGCCACACACGACTGAATGCATTCTCGAACTCGGCATCTTCCAGGGCGACGAAGGACAAAGGCAGGTAGGGTCGGTTGGCCTTATCGTGGATTCCCTTGTGTTTTCCATTGAACTCGTCCGAAACCAAAACGAACGGGGTATCGTCGCCGGTATCGGGGAAGATCAACCTCAACGCAGTAAACAACGCCCCACCGAATGTAGCGTGCCCGGACGGATATGCGGGAAAGGGCGGGGTAAAATTACTTTTTATTGAATCGGTATTAGGCGATCCAAGAGGCTCCCAAGTGGGATCGGGCACGTTGGATGTGTCCCCACCCATTCCGGTCCATTGTATGCCAGTGACAGGCCGCCAAAAGCGGTGGTGATATTTCGAGTCCCAAGCGGCGATTGCGGCATCCGCCATCACTGTATTGCAAAGCGCGAATACCCGGGAAAGCTCTAGGGCATCGGATATTTTCTTGTCATTTGTAATTGTTCGTATCAGTTGATTATACAACCGGGGCGGCGCGCAAAGATTAGGCGTTCCGTCATACCCCCAGAAGATCGCGCGAAACGTTTCGCCTTTTCGGCGTGAGGTGTCAGCAGGGTACTCCCCTTTTCGTCCGATGTCCTTCACCTCGTTGAAGGCCTTGATGTATTTTTCGTCGGTGAGGTTTGGTGGATCAGACAATCGGAACTGGTCCGCCTTGGAGAGCACAAATGGCTTCACGGTCGGCCATTTGGCCCCCAACGCTGTCTCGATTTTGCTGACAGGATCGATCGACCATTTGCGTGGCCCGTCGTCGACTGGCAAGTCTTTAAAGTTGATTTCCGTGTGATCACTCCCGTCGCCATCTCGCATCTCGATGATCGACTTTGCAGCCGCTTGACCAACCTTCTGGCCTGCCTGGGTGGCTTTAACATCCACGGTGTTCGAAATTCGCGCGATGTCGCGATCGAAGAGGCCTTTGGGGTCGTCTTTCTTGAACGGGTAAAGGTGTCGCATTGCATCATATGCGGCTTGTGTGATTGCCGCGTCGATCGACGCCCCTGCTTCGGGTGTGGCCGTGGCACTGTACCCTGTGTAGCCCTTATATTTTTTTGAGAATGCGTTCGCCGCTTCAAAGACAGCAATCTGGATTATTGCCATGGCATACGACGCCCGGTGGGGGCCGAGTTGTTCGCCAAATCTCCTTGGGTCCGGTTTCTGCGACGGATCGCTACCCTCCGGCAATTGTGCAGGAGGGGTATGATCCGTAGCAGATAAGTTAAGAGCGACGTTATTCCAATAATATACCCGATCCAACGGCCCTTCTGGGTCACCTGCGAAGTCTGTTACAGCAAGTAATTGCCGATCCATACCCGGTTGAACGGATAGTAACTCTTCAAATTCCTTGCGACTCTCATCGCTAAGATGAATTTTCTGGGCATTTGACGTCTCTGTTGCTGCAGCAACAAATCCTGCTGCGGCCGAAAACTTCATAAAGTCTCGCCTGTCCATTACGGAAACCCTCCCATCTAAATATATCCCAAGATAATTGAACGATACTTCTTTTCAAAAAGCAATAGCTAATATGCTGAGGCTCCGGGGTGATTTTGCGTTCGGTGTATAATCGCGAAGCAAGGTAGCGCGCCGGACGATCTCATCAAGGCCGGCAAGTGGGACGAGATCGAAGCGCTGGCGCGTGGGGCGAGCAAGCTCGCCAAGTAGCTTAGTTGCTCACCAGGGTAACTGACCGTTCTCATCAAAATAGCCGCCCGTCGGTCCGCCGGGCTCCAGCGTCGCCAGCCGCACGATGACCTCGGCTGCCTGCTGCACCGTACGGCCGCCTCTGTGTGCATTGAGGTCCGTCGCGGTGTAGCCGGGGGCGGCGGCATTGACCATGACGCCGCGTGGCGCGAGCTCCCTGGCGAAGGCCAGCATTATGGCGTTGAGCGCCGTCTTCGAGCTGCCATAGCCCATGACATTGGGCGATTGGCTGTTGCCGGCCGCGCGCGCCAGCGATCCGAGATAGCTGCTGACCATGACGATGCGGGCAGCCGATGATGCCAAAAGCAGCGGCAGGAAGGCCTGGGTGACCCGCACCGGACCGAAGAGGTTGACGTCAAAGGTGGCTTTCATATCCGCGACATCCTCGCGGCTGGGTGGCCGCTCATAGCGGCCGTCCGGGCCGAGCGCATCGACATAGCCAGGAGCGATGCCGGCGTTGTTGACCAGCACGTCCAGGCCAGGCACCCGCGCCGCGACAGCTTTGGCCGCGCCCGCCGCGCTGTCGTCGCTGGCGACGTCGAGCGCAAGCCACTCGACGTCGAGCCCTTCATCGCGCAGCGCCTGTGCCGCGGTCTCGCCGCGCTCGGGATCGCGAGCGCCGAGCCACACCTTGTATCCCATCGCGGCCAGCCGCCGGGCTGTCTCGAGTCCGATGCCCTTATTGGCGCCGGTCACCAGCGCATTTTTCTGTGTTGCCATATCCTTTGTCTCCTTTGCAGAGCCTGGAAATGACGTGGAACTGCCGATTTTACGCGCCGGAAGCTCTCATGCTCTTGCCCAATCCTCTCTGGTGCGCGTCTTCGCGTCACCGGCGCGCGCTTGCGCGTCACCGGCGCGCGTCTTCGCGTCGCCTGGGCTTGCGCGTCGTTGCGCGGCCCACAGGGATCGGCAATGCTGCAACGATGAATGAAGCACTGCGGGAATTGATCGCGATTGCCAGCCGGCATGCACGCGGGCGGCGGACGAGGACGGCTGTCCCGCGCGTCACGATCGGCCGCAGCGAGGTTCCGACGCCACCGCTGCCGGAGCTTTGCCAGCCGACCGTGCTGTTTGTGCTGCAAGGGACCAAAACGGTGCTGATCGGCGACCGCACGCTTGCCTATAGCGCCGGCAGCTATTTCGTCTATGCGGTGGAGACGCCCGCGACCAGTCAGTTGATCGAGGCCAGCAGCGCCCGGCCCTACATGGCCGTCGCCTTCGCCCTCGACGTCGAGTTGATCGCCAGCCTGCTTATCGACCACAGATCGGCTGTCGGCGGCGACAGCTTCGTCACCAATTCCGCCGACGACGAACTGCTCGACGCCTGGCGCCGGATGCTGCGCTTGCTTGACCGGCCGGCCGAAATTCCGGTGCTTGCGCCCATGCTCGAACGGGAGATCGCATTCCGGCTATTGCAAGGCCCGCAAGGCGAGAAGCTGCGTCAGCTCGCACATGCCGACGGGCGCCTGTCGCGGATCCGCCGCGCCACCGCCTGGATCCGGGCGCATTACAACGAGCCGATCGATGTGACGGAGCTGGCCGCGCTGTCGCATATGAGCAACGCCGCGTTTCATCGCCACTTCAAGGCGGCGACGGCCATGAGTCCGATCCAGTATCAGAAGCAGCTGCGTCTGCTGGAGGCGCGGCATCTGCTGATCGCGCAACCGGGCAATGCCGCGCATGTCGCCTTCACCGTCGGCTACGAAAGCGCTTCCCAATTCAGCCGGGAATATGCGCGCCAGTTCGGACTGCCGCCCGCGCGCGACGCCGCGCGGCTTCTTGCCAGAGGCGAAGCGGCCACGCTGGAAGTCGACTGAACCATCTCACGCGGCATGAAAAACCCGGCCGGCTTGCGCCGACCGGGCCAATGGCTTGGCATTCAATTATCCGCAGACTTTGACCTTCTCGGTGACCGTCAGGTCGTGGTCGGCTGGTTCCCGCTCATGGATTCGAACCACGATTCACGCCTTCAAAGGGCGCTGTCCTACCATTAGACGAAGCGGGAATATGGGTGGCCTCATGATGCCATGGCAAAAACAAAGCCGCCAACGCGGCTTTGCGGCGGCCAGGCTGATCCGCTTACTTCGTTTGGAAGCGCGCGACCGAGAGGAACTTCACCGCGTTGCCGGTGAAACGACTTGCGTCGGGCACCTGGTCATCCGCCTGGAAGCCGGCCGTATAGACCTCGCTCGGCGGGGTGTGCACGATGTTGTAGGCATAGCGCGGTGCCGTCGTCGGATCCGAAACCGTGGCGATGTTCACGCCGGCGCCCAACGCCCAGCGCGCGGCCTGCGGCACCGCCGCCACCACCATGGCCTTCGGTTCCGGCTTCAGGTCGTGAGCAGACGCCCTGGCCTCCTTGCGCGTCGTCTTCACCCCGGCGCCGATCGCTTGCGCGGGATCGCTGCCTGCCGGAAGGGCGGCGATGGCCTGGCGCGGCGAGGCCGCATCGACGCCTGACGGATCGTTGAATGCCGAGCGCGGCTCCGGTTCGGTCAGCGATGCGAGCTGGTATTCGGCGCCGGCTCCACCGGCCTCCACCGTCGCATTGGCCTGTTCGAGAACGGCCTTGATCTCATCCTGCTTGCCGGGCTGCGGCTTGGCGGCCGGCAGCACGGAGAACGCATCGGTCGCGCGCTTGTCCTGCGACGCGGTTTCGGCCAGCGCCATAAGCACGTTCCTGTCCTTCGGCGCCAGTTCGGCCGGCGTCGAGCGGTCAGGACGCCAGGTCGGCAGCGGAATGTTGTTGACCGCCACCTGCGCCGGATCGTTCGCGGCGTCTGCCGCGCTGGCTGTGCCGAACGGAACCTTGTCCGGCGCGGGCGCCTGGGCGGTCGAAACCGCTTGCACCGTCGTCGCCGAGGCATCCGCCATGGCAAACGGGACATTCTGCGGTGCCTGCTGGCCGACATCGGCCTTCGGGCGCGGCGCGAAGTCGGGCAGCGGGATTTCCTTGGGCGGCAGCGCGGCGATGATCGTCTCCGGCGTATCCTGCTGCGGCTGCGAATCGTCGGCGCTGTCATCCGCGATCTGCGGGATGTTGGCGCGCCTGGCATCCTTCGGCGAGACAATCGCGATGCCCGGAAGATTGCTGTTGCGCGCTGTGGCTGCGGTAGCGACCTGGACCTGCTTCACGGCCTTGGCCTGAGGCGCAGCGCCGCCATCACCGGTATCCGCGTCGTCATCGGCCTCGTCGGCGCCACCGCCGAACCAGGCGGCAAGCAGGCCGCCGGAGCGCTTGGTCGCGCCACCGGCGCTGGCCAGTTCGATGTTCGGGGTACCGGAGCCCTTGCGCGCCTGATAAGCCGCCACCGCTTGCTCATAGCCGGGCAGCGGGCGCCCGTCGCTCGGGACATGCAGCGTCTTGCCGTTCGGGAACAGGCTGACCAGTTCCTGACGGCTGATGCCCGGCCAATGGCGCACATTGCCGACATCCATGTGGACGAAGGGCGAGCCGGAGGTCGGGTAATAGCCGACGCCACCGCCCTGCATCTTGAGGCCGATGTTGCGCAGCTTCTTCAGCGGCACGCCGGGAATGTAGAAATCCATTGCCTTGCCGAGCATATGCTGGCTCTTCTCGGCGACGCCACGACTGCGCGAACGCAACAGCGCGTTGGTCGACGGCGAGCGATAGCCGCAGACGACCTGGATGTAGTCGGTCGCGCCGCTTTCGCGATAGGCTTCCCAGACGAGGTCGAGCAGCCGCGGGTCCATCTTGGTGGGTTCGTTGCGGCGCCAGTCGCGCAGGATGATGTTGATCTTGCGCAGGCCTTCCTGAACGTAGCGGCCATTGCGCTTGTAGACGATCTCGGCTTTTTCGTGCGTGTGCAGGTGATAGAGCTTGAGCGTACGAACTTCGGCCCGGGCGCCTGGTGTCGCCGCGGACAGAAACCCGACGGCCAAAATCACGAACGTCAGCCACCTCGGCCAGACGCTCATGTGAAAATGCCGCCCGTCTTTGTGTCGTTCGACTTTGTTCAAATCAAATGGCCTTGCAGGCTGCCGTTTGTCCCCGGATTTGACCAAACGGATGCGTCGTTTTCACATCCGAATATCGATCCTAATGGTTAATCATCGTTTATTGAAGCCGAAATGCGGTAACACCGTGGCGATATCCCGTCAAAAATGATGCACAGCATTTCGTGGTAAACCGCTGGTTTAGATCACGAATCCGGCCTCGGCCAGAACACGATCTGTTACCGTTAGCGTTAATGCGTGATCCTCAGCAAGGTCAACCGCTGAAAACCCGGGGCTTTCACGTCAAAAGCGACAATTTGACTCGGATTTTAAGCGGGCAAGCTGGTTCGTGGCTTGCCAGTCATGAGGCAAGCCGGTCGACGCGGCCAGCTTCAGGATCAATGCCATATTCCTTCAACTTGCGGTAGAGCGTCGAGCGGCCGATGCCCAAGCGGCGGGCAACCTCGCTCATCTGGCCGTTGTAATGGTCGATCGCAAGCTTGATCATCTCTAGTTCGACGTCGGCCAGCGCCCGCACATTGCCGCGCTCGTCGAGCGCCCGAAGCGTTCCGGAACGCGGCTGCAGCCTGGCGGGCGCCTCGCTGTCGAACAAGGCAGCCCCCATTGCGTCGGCAACAGTCTCGTCCGCTTGCCGGGACGCGTCCGCGGTTGTTTCGGCGATGGCGGATGCCGGTTCTGCTTCGAGATGTACCGTTCCTTCCACCTGCGCCCGGATCTGCGGGAACTCCTCTTCGGTCAGCACGTCGCCCTCGGCAAGCACAGACGCCCTGAAGACGGCATTCTCCAACTGGCGGATGTTGCCCGGCCAGTCATAGGCCTGCAGCATCGCAAGCGCTTGCGCCGATATGCCGGAAAGGCGGCGGCGCGGATCGGTCGGAGCGACCTTTTCCATGAAGTGCCGGACAAGGTGGGGAATGTCGTCGCGGCGATCGCGCAGCGGCGGCACGAAGATCGGATAGACGTTCAGCCGGTAGAACAGGTCCTCGCGGAACTTGCCGTCCTTGACCTGCTGCAGAAGGTTGCGGTGCGTGGCCGAGATCAGCCTTATATCGACCTTGACGGTCGAGCGGCCGCCGACCGGATCGACCTCGCCTTCCTGCACGGCGCGCAGCAGCTTGACCTGGACGTCGATCGGCAGATCGCCGATCTCGTCGAGGAACAGCGTGCCGGAATTCGCCTCGACGAATTTGCCGGTATGCTTGTCGGTGGCGCCCGTGAAGGAGCCTTTCTCGTGGCCGAACAGGATCGATTCGACCAGATTGTCCGGGATCGCGCCGCAATTGACGGTGACGAACGGCCTTGAGCGGCGATCGCCGCTGCCCTGGATAGCGCGCGCCACCAGTTCCTTGCCGACGCCGGACTCGCCCTCGATCAGGATCGGGATGTTGGAGGCCGCCGCTTTCTGCCCGAGGCGTATCACCCGGTCCATTGCCGGGCTGCGCGTGATCATGTCCTTGAAGGTGAGATGGCCGCCGCCGCGTCGCCGCGATACGCGCTTCATCTCGTCCTCGACGGCCTCCACCTTGAGCGCGTTGGAGATCGAGGTCTGCAGCCTGTCGGGCGATGCCGGCTTGACGACGAAGTCGAAGGCGCCGTGCCGCATCGCCGAGACGACCGTCTCGATGCCGCCTTGGGCCGTCTGCACGATGACGGGAATGTTGATGGCGCGCTCGCGCATCGCCTTCAGCACGCCGATGCCGTCGAGGCCGGGCATGACAAGGTCGAGAATGACGACGGAGACCTCGCGCCCGTTTGGCCCGTCGAGCACGTCGAGGCCCGCGTCACCGCTATCCGCGACGATCGCGGTGTGGCCGAACTTGGTCAGCGCGGCCTCGACCAGCCTGCGCTGGACCGGATCGTCATCGACTATGAGTATGGAACCTGTCATGACTGTTTGAGTCGTCCGCCCGAGAAAATCCCCATGGATCATCTTGGCACAGGGTTCTAAATAAGGTTTCAAAAAACCCGGTGAACGAATTCCTTAGGATTTGACCGGCTTCTCCTTTCCCCTTGATTCTGGCCCGTTGGTTCCAAAAAAGGTGTTGTTGATGCGCATGATGCATGGTCGGCGGCTTGCAGCGACGGCGTCGGGACAGGGCGCAGCGGAGCTTGGCGACCTGCCGGAGTGGAATCTCGCCGATCTCTATTCCGGCATGGAAGCGCCCGAGTTGAAGCGCGACATCGCCAAGGTGGCCAGCGACGCCATCGACTTCGAAACCCGCTGGAAAGGCACGCTGGCCGCGGAAGCCGGGCGCGGCGGCGCCGGCCGGCTCGGCGAGGCGCTGAAAGCCTATGAGGCGCTTGAGGAACTGATCGGCCGCATCGTCTCGTATGCCGGCCTCGTCTATGCCGGCAACACCGCCGATCCGCAGCGCGCCAAGCTCTACGGCGACGTCCAGGAAAAGATGACGGACGCCAGCGCGCATCTTCTGTTCTTCGCGCTCGAGCTCAACCTGATCGACGACGCGGCGATCGAGAGCGCTTTAGCCGCCGACAAGGCTTTCGGCCATTACCGGCCCTGGGTGCTCGACCTCCGAAAGGACAAACCCTACCAGCTCGAGGACCGCGTCGAGCAGTTGTTCCACGAAAAGTCTGTCACCGGACGCGGCGCCTGGAATCGTTTGTTCGACGAGACGATGACCGACCTTCGTTTCGACGTCGACGGCGAGGAACTGACGCTTGAGCCGGCGCTCAACCGTTTGCAGGACGCCAATGGCGAGGTGCGCCGCCGGGCTTCCGAGGCACTCGCCGCGACCTTCCGCAAGAGCCTGCGCACCTTCACGCTCATCACCAACACTTTGGCCAAGGACAAGGAAATCTCCGACCGCTGGCGCGGCTTTCAGGATATCGCCGACTCGCGCCACCTCGCCAACCGCGTCGAGCGCGATGTGGTCGACGCGCTGGCCGCGGCCGTGCGCGAGGCCTATCCGCGGCTTTCGCATCGCTACTACGCGATGAAGGCGCGCTGGCTCGGCATGGAGGTGATGAACCACTGGGACCGCAACGCGCCGCTGCCGGAGACGCCGCAGGCGGTGATCAGCTGGGACAACGCCAGGGACACGGTGCTCTCGGCCTACCAGCGCTTCTCACCGGACATGGCCGAAATCGCGCGCGGCTTTTTCGATCGCAGATGGATCGACGCGCCGGTGCGCCCGGGCAAGTCACCCGGCGCCTTCGCCCACCCGACGGTGCCGTCGGCGCATCCTTACGTGCTGCTCAACTATATGGGCAAGCCGCGCGATGTGATGACGCTGGCGCATGAGCTCGGCCATGGCGTGCACCAGGTGCTGGCCGCCGGCCAGGGCGCGCTGATGGCCTCGACGCCGCTGACGCTGGCCGAAACGGCCTCGGTCTTCGGCGAGATGCTGACCTTCCGCTCGCTGCTCGAACACACCAGCGACAAACGCGAACGCAAGGCCATGCTCGCCCAGAAGGTCGAGGACATGATCAACACTGTCGTGCGCCAGATCGCCTTCTACGAATTCGAGCGCAAGGTGCATGCAGAGCGCAAGAATGGCGAGCTGACGTCGGACAGGCTCGGCGAATTCTGGCTGGAGGTGCAGGCCGAGAGCCTGGGGCCGGCGATCAAGCTGCGCGAGGGCTACGAGGTCTTCTGGACCTATATCCCGCACTTCATCCACTCGCCTTTTTACGTCTATGCCTATGCCTTCGGCGATTGCCTGGTGAATTCGCTCTACGCCGTCTACCAGAATGCCGAGCATGGGTTTCAGGAGAAGTATTTCGAGATGCTGCGCGCCGGCGGCACGAAACATCACTCCGAACTCCTGGCGCCCTTCGGCCTCGACGCCACCGATCCGGCTTTCTGGCAGATTGGCCTTGGCGTGATCGGTTCGTTGATCGACGAGTTGGAGGCGCTCGACAAGTGACAGCAACCAGGCAGCGAGCATCGGTCACAATAGTTTAGCCGTGGCGCATATTAGCGACGATCTATTCTTGCTCTAAATAGCTGTTCTTGAATAACTCTCCGAGCGTTTTTCAACTGGCTTTCGACAAACCATATGATAGCGTCCGGCCTCAAGCTCAGCCGGACGCATCGCGCAGGCCAGAGGTGGCTGGCGCGGCGCTAAGGCGAATGCGATGATGGCCGTCGGCCCGGACAAGGCTGAACGCCGATGGCTCGATGGAAGCCGGTGGTTCCGCCGACCACGGAACCTTTGATGATCCTCGCGGCAAGCTCGCCTTCCGGGCCTCGGCCGACAGATCGGACTGGAGAGAGAAATGAGCACTTTCTTCTACATGCTGCTGGCGTTCGTTGTGGGTATCCTGGTTGGCTGGTTCCTCTGGGGCCGCCTGCGCGGCGAGCTCGACAACCTGCGTGGCGATCTCGATCGCACGCGGAGCGAGCGCGACAGGCTGCGCGCCGATAGCGATCGGTTGAAGGGCGAGCTCGATGCTTGCGGCCGCGCTCGCGCCGATCTCGAAAGCCGGCTGCGTGACGCGCCGGCCGCCAAGGCTGGCGCCGGCAAGGCCGCGGCGCCCGCGCCGGCGGCGCTGATGTCGACCCCGGCAGCCGCGACATCCGCCGCTCCGGCGAAGTCGGCCGCCGCGAAGAAGCCGGCCGCAACAAAGACTGCGGCAGCGCCGAAGCCTGCGGCCAAGAAAGTCGCGCCAAAGAAGGCGGCAGCGCCAGCGGCAAAGAAAGCGGCCGCGCCGCAGGCCGCATCCAGCAAGGCCGACAATCTGCGCCGCTTGATCGGCATCGGTCCGGTCAACGAAAGGCTGCTCAAGGGCCAGGGCGTCACCACCTACGCCCAGATCGCCGCCTGGACCGACGCCGACGTCAAGCGCATCGAGGAGGTGCTCAATTTTGACGGTCGCATCGCGCGCGAAAAATGGATCGAGCAGGCGAAATTGCTCGCCTCCGGCGACGAGACCGAATTCGCCCGCCAATTCCCGACGGCCGGAACCGCAAGCAACACTTGAGCAATCAGCCAGGTTGGCAGAAAGACGGCCTCCTCACGGAGCGCCGTCTTTGTTTTGGGCCAGTCACCTTTGCGCCGCCCGACGCCGTTCCCTCGATTGCGCCTCGGCGAGCCCCCATATAGAGCGGTCGACGGCGCTCTTGTCCGCATCCGAGGCTCATGTCCCTGCCCGCAGCTATTTTCCGCAACGACGCGACCGCTCGTCAACTGGTCTTCGACAGCCCGGATGAGGTCATCGTCGCGCATGACGCCAACGAGTTCATGCCGGCGTTTGAGCGAGCGCAGGCCGCTTCGGATTCCGGCAAATGGCTGGCGGGCTATTTCTCCTACGAGGCCGGTTACCTGCTCGAGCCGAAGCTGGTGCCGCTGCTGCCCGAAGGCCGCCGCGCGCCGCTGATCTGCCTCGGCGTCTTCGATGCGCCGGTCGAACAAGCGGTGCCGCAAGAACAGGCGTCCGCCAGCAACGGCCCGATTTTCGACGCCAGGGCAACATGGTCCGCCGAGGACTATGCCGGCCGCTTCGCGCGCCTTCACAACCATATTCGCAAGGGCGATTGCTACCAGGGCAACCTCACCTTCCCGGTCCGTGCGCAATGGTCCGGCGATCCGTTCGCCGCCTTCGACGCGCTGACCGAACGCCAGCCGGTGAAATATGGCGCATTGGTCTCGCTCGGCGACCCGATCGTCTTGTCGCGCTCGCCCGAATTGTTCTTCGAGATCGATGCCGACGGCATGATCGAGACGCACCCGATGAAGGGTACCGCGCCGCGCGGCGCGACCAAGGCTGAAGATGCGAAGCTGAAAGCCTTCCTGCGCAACGACGAAAAAAACCAGGCCGAGAATCGGATGATCGTCGACCTTTTGCGCAACGATATCTCGCTGATCAGCGAAGTCGGCACGCTGGCCGTGCCGGAACTGTTCCGCATCGAAACCTATCCGACGGTGCACCAGATGGTGAGCCGGGTGCGGGCGAAGCTGTTGCCAGACATCGGCATCCGCCAGGTCTTTGCCGCGCTCTTTCCCTGCGGCTCGATCACCGGCGCGCCGAAAATCCGCGCCATGGAAATCCTGCACGAGCTGGAAGACGCACCCCGTGACGTCTATTGCGGTGCCATCGGCTGGATCGCGCCTGGCGGCAGGATGCGTTTTTCGGTGGCGATCCGCACCATCTCGCTCTTTGCCGACGGCGAGGCCGTCTACAATGTCGGCGGCGGCGTCGTCTTCGATTCCACCGCCGAGGAGGAGTATAAGGAGTGTCTTCTGAAAGCACGCTTCGCGACAGGGACGGTGCCGGCTTCGAACTGATCGAGACCATGCGCTGGGAGCCAGGCTCGGGCTTCCTGCGCTTCGAGCGCCACCTTGCGAGGCTTTATGCGTCCGCCGCCGAACTGGGCTTCGCCTGCGATCCCGAGCGGATCGGCGAAGTGCTTTCGAACGCCGTCAACGGGCACAGGGTTGCTTTGCGTGTGCGCCTCGCCTTGCAGCGCAATGGCGAAGCGACGGTCGCCGCTCAAGCCTATGAACCGCTTCCCGCGGACAAGGTCTGGCGGCTTCAGCTGGCTCGGATCCGTCTCGATTCCGCCAACATGCTGCTGCGCCACAAGACCAGCCGCCGCGAGGCCTACCAGCAGGCGCGGGCTGAATATCTCGTCACCCGCGCCGACGAAGTGCTTTTGGCCAACGAGCGCGGCGAACTTTGCGAGGGCACCATCACCAATGTCTTCGCCGACTTCGGCGGCGGCCCGTTCGCCACGCCTCGCCTCGACTGCGGCCTTTTGCCTGGAATATTGCGCGGCGCGCTTCTGGACGAAGGCCGCGCCGTGGAAGCGATCTACAGCTTCGATGATCTGAAGGCGGCGAAGGCGATCTTCGTCGGCAACTCGCTGCGCGGGCTGATCCCGGCGCGGCTTGGCTGACACTGAAACCGTCAGCCGTTCCTATTTTTGAGAAAAAGCATGACCATTCGCCAGCCGACCCACACGCCCTATGACGGGTCTTCAAAACTCTTCACCATCGGGCTGAAGCCGCTCGAATTCGATCGCTGGATCGAGGTCGACGAATTCCTGCTGCCGCATCTCGCCGAAAAGCAGCGGCTTTACACCCAGATCCCGCAAAAGGTCTTTGTCGCGGAAGACGGCACCCGCGACGCTCAACGCGAAGTGCTGGACCTGCTGGTCGCGCATCTCGAAGCCGCGCATCCCGGCACGCACCGCCGCGACGGCGCCGAGCCGGTTGGTTTCGAGGGGACAATCGACAGGCTGCCCCCTGCCCTGCGCGAGGCGCCGCTCGCAAGGGCTTCGCTGCTCGTCCAGGAAGACCTGATCCTGATGCGTCGCGACGATCGCGGCTGGCGGCTCGCCGCCGGCTCGCTCTGTTTCCCTTCGTCATGGTCGCTTCAGGAAAAATTCGGCAAGCCGCTGCAGGAGATCCACGCACCGGTGCCCGGCTTCGGACCCGGCACGCGGCCGGCCGATCTCATCAATCGCATGTTCGACGGCCTGCAGGGCCAGGCGGTCGAGCGCTTCAACTGGTCGATCCAGGCTGACGACTCGCTCTATCATCCGCTCTCCAACCTCGAGCGCATCGACCGCGCCACCAACCGCCCGAGCCGCTTCCCCGATGGCGACATCGACGCCCATGCCTTCATCCGCGTCGAACGCCAGACGCTGCGCAAGCTGCCTACTTCGCGCTACATCCTGTTCACCATCCGTATCCATCTCGATCCGCTCAAGGTGCTCGCTGGCCACCCGGATCTGGCAACGCTGGCCGCCTCGTTCGCGGAGCAGCTTCAGACTCTCGACCAGCAACAACTCGACTACAAAGGCCTGACCGCCGACCGCGACAGGCTGGTTGCGTTCCTCGACAGCATGGCCGGATAGGCTTAACCACGCCGCGAAGCCGGCTTGACCGGCGTTGGTGCTTTTCGCTGGTTTATGACAATGATCTGTGGTTGTAGCGCTTGGCCGTCCTGCGGAAGCGCCCGGTTTTGCATGTGTTTGAAGGAGTGCGCGAAAAAATGGCGAATGAAAACTGGCCCGTTTACGGCGAAATCACCGGTCCTGTCGTGATGATCGGCTTCGGCTCGATCGGGCGGGGAACGCTGCCGCTGATCGAGCGCCATTTCAAGTTCGACAAGTCGCGCATGGCGGTCATCGACCCGCGCGACACCGACCGCAAGCTGCTCGACGAGCGCGGCATCACCTTCGTCCAGGACGCAGTGACGAAGGAGAATTACAAGAAGCTGCTCACGCCGCTTCTCACCAATGGCGGCGGCCAGGGCTTTTGCGTCAACCTGTCGGTCGACACCGGTTCGGTGGACCTGATGAAATTGTGCCGCAAGCTCGGCGTGCTCTACATCGACACCGTCGTCGAACCGTGGCTCGGCTTCTATTTCGACGCCGAGGCCGACAATGCCAGCCGCACCAACTACGCGCTGCGCGAGGCGCTGATCAAGGAAAAGCATGACAAGCCGAGCGGCGCGACGGCGGTCTCCACCTGCGGCGCCAATCCCGGCATGGTCTCGTGGTTCGTCAAGAAGGCACTGGTCAACCTCGCCACCGATCTTGGTCTCGAGTTTTCGGAGCCCGCGCAGGAAGACCGCGAGGCCTGGGCCAAGCTGATGAAGAAGGCCGGCGTCAAGGGCATCCATATCGCCGAGCGCGACACCCAGCGCACCAAGAAGCCGAAGCCGATGGACGTGTTCTGGAACACCTGGTCGGTCGAGGGCTTCATCTCGGAAGGCTTGCAGCCGGCCGAGCTCGGCTGGGGCACGCACGAAAACTGGATGCCGAAGAACGGCAAGAAGCACAAGCACGGCTCCAAGGCGGCGATCTATCTGGAACAGCCCGGCGCCAACACGCGCGTGCGCAGCTGGTGCCCGACGCCGGGCCCGCAATACGGCCTGCTGGTGACGCATAACGAGGCGATCTCGATCGCCGACTTCTTCACCGTTCGCTCGAAGAAGGACAAGGTTCAATACCGCCCGACCTGCCACTATGCCTATCACCCCTGCAACGACGCCTTGTTGTCGCTGGACGAGATGTTCGGCGCCGTCGGCAAGCCGCAGCCAGTTCACCACGTGCTCGACGAGCACGAGCTGGTCGACGGCGTCGACGAGCTTGGCGTGCTGCTCTACGGCCACGACAAGAACGCCTATTGGTACGGCTCGCAGCTGTCGCTGGCCGAGGCGCGCAAGCTCGCCCCCTACCAGAACGCCACCGGCCTGCAAGTCACCTCCGCGGTGCTCGCGGGCATGGTCTGGGCGCTGGAGAACCCGACGGCCGGCATCGTCGAAGCCGACGAGATGGACTACCGCCGCTGCCTCGAAGTGCAGTTGCCTTATCTCGGGCCGGTCAGGGGCTATTACACCGACTGGACGCCGCTGGACCATCGTCCGGGCCTCTTCCCGGAGGACCTGGACAAGGACGACCCGTGGCAGTTCCGCAACATTCTGGTCCGATAGCGGTTCGGCCGGCGCGTCTCTGCGCCTTGCAATCGCCCGGAAATCGGGCGATTGAGTATCGGCGGACTGAGGAGAGGATTTTCAAAATGACCATTGCGCGCAAACTGCTTTCGGCAGGCGCCGCGGCAAGCCTTCTGGCTGCGGCCGCCTGCACCACCACCGGCCCTTCCGAGCCGATCGCAGCGGCGCCCAAGGGCGTCGAGGGCAACTGGATCGACGCCAAGGGCACCGGCCTATCGACCTTCGCTGCCGGCAGCTTCAACACCGTCGCGACCGATACCGGCCAGAAGCTGTCCGAGGGCAGCTACACCATGACCGGACCGACCTCGGTCGAGATCCACGGCACGTCGCTGATCCGCCAGACGCCGGTCAGCTTCAACTGCCTGATGGTCTCCACCAGCCAGCTCAACTGCACCAGCGCCAGCGGCCAGAATTTCGTGCTGACGCGCCGGGCTTGAGGGCTCGCGAATATCCAGCCGACAGGGATGGCGGCGCAGGCCGCCGTCCTTTTTTGCGCCGGCAGACATCACCCTGATTTGTACTTGCGTCGACCGGAACCCGGTGTGAACATGACCCGAAGCTGACTGTTATTTTCCAGTCAAGCGAGGGGATTAATGCATGTCGCCCAAAAGTGCGCAGCGGTTTTGGGAGAACGTCATGCACGAAAGGAAAACCTTGAAGCGCATCGCTCGAATCCGATTGGACGCGGCGCGCTTCAAGCACCTTGGAAGTCAGCTCATCCGGGAGACGAAGATGAAGAAGATTGCCGCCATTTTAGCCCTGTCCGCCTCGACGCTTGGCCTGTCGGCGGGCGTGTCTTTTGCCGACTACACACTGAACATCCTGCATTTCAACGATTGGCACAGCCGCATCGAGGGCAACAACAAATACGAGTCGACCTGTTCCGCCGACGAGGAGACCAAGGGCGAATGCATCGGCGGCGCCGGCCGGCTGATCACCGCGATCGCTGAGCAGCGCAAGAAGCTCGAAGGACAGAACGTGCTGATGCTCAATGCAGGCGACAGCTTCCAGGGATCACTGTTCTACACCACCTACAAGGGAGCCGTGGAAGAGGAATTCCTCAACCAGATCAAGCCCGACGCGGTGACGCTGGGCAACCACGAATTCGACGACGGCGAGACCGCGCTGGTGCCCTACCTCGACAAGGCGAATTTCCCGATCGTCAGCGCCAATGTCTTGCCCAACGACAAGTCCGGCGCGGCGGGCAAGATCAAGCCGTCGATCGTGGTCGAGGTCGGCGGCCAGAAGATCGGCATCATCGGCGCCGTCACCAACGACACGCCGGAACTCGCCTCGCCCGGCCCGAACATCGCCATCGCGGACGATGTCAAGTCGATCACGGCGGAGGTTGAAAAACTCAAGGCGCAAGGGGTCAACAAGATCATCGCCGTCACCCATATCGGCTACCGGCGCGAGCGCGACGTCATCGCCAAGATCCCGGGCATCGACGTGGTGGTCGGCGGCCACAGCCATACGCTTCTGTCCAACACCGATCCGAAAGCCGAGGGACCGTATCCGACGATGGTCGACAACCCCGACGGCTCCAAGGTGCCGGTGGTACAGGCGGCGTCCTATTCGAAATATCTCGGCGAATTCAAGGTCGTGTTCGACGACAATGGCGTCGTCCAGGAAGCGAGCGGCGACCCGATCTTTCTCGACAAGTCGATCACGCCCGATCCAGCCGTTCTGGCCCGCATCAAGGAGCTTGGCGCGCCGATCGAGGCGCTGAAGAACAAGGAGGTCGCCGAGACCACCAAGCCGGTCGACGGCAGCCGCGAGAATTGCCGCGCCCGCGAATGCGAGATGGGCAATCTCGTCTCCGATGCCGTGCTCGACCGCGTCAAGGGCCAGGGCGTCGAGATCGTCATCTCAAATGGCGGCGGCCTGCGCGCCTCGATCGACCAGGGCACGGTGACCATGGGCGAGGTGCTGACCGTGCTGCCGTTCCAGAACACGCTGGCGACCTTCAAGATATCGGGCAAGGACCTTGTCGCGGGCCTCGAAAGCGGCCTCAGCCAGATCGAGGACGGCGCCGGCCGCTTCCCACAGGTTGCCGGCCTCAAATATTCCTTCGACAAGTCGGTGGCGCCCAATGCCGGCCGCGTCAAATCGGTCGAGGTGATGGAGAACGGCGCCTGGACGCCGATCAACCCGGACAAGCAGTACCTCGTCGCCACCAACAATTATGTCCGCCAGGGTGGCGACGGCTACAAGGTCTTCGCCGACAAGGCCACCGATGCCTATGACTACGGTCCTGGCCTCGAACAGGTGGTGGCGGATTATCTCGGCGCGCATCGGCCCTACACGCCGAAGCTCGACGGCCGCATCACCGAGGTTGCGGCAACGACGGCGGCGGCGGAACCCGCCAAGCCTGCGGAACCGGCGGCTGCGGCGACGGCGCCCGCACCGGCAGCGGAACCGTCGAAGCCCGCCGAGACCACCCCGGCAACGCCTGCTCCTGCCGCCGAGCCGGCCAAGCCAGCGGAAGCAACGCCGGCTGAAGCCAAGCCTGCCGAGACCAACCATACCGTCGCCACTGGCGACACCTACTGGGACCTGGCCAAGAAAGCCTATGGCGACGCCACCAAGTGGAAGCTGATCTCCGAGGCCAACAAGGACTACAGGCCGCGCCGCCTGCCGCTCGGCGCGACGCTGACCATTCCGCCGGCCGCGAAGTAAGCCTTCCAGGAAATTCACGGCACCCGTCCTGGAAACAGGGCGGGTGTCCTGTTTTTAGCTGGGCCAGTTTTCAGCTCGGAAGGTGCGGCCAGACGCAGCATTGTAAACCGGCGCGGCATCGTTAGTTTCGCGGCCCGAGCAATTCCAGGGAAAGCGCGCGGCGGTTTTCTATCCGGAATTGCGCTAAACAGGCATTGCTACGACCCTGTGGTCGGTGAAAGCTGAGCCGCTCCTGTTGCGCCCGGAGACAGTCGATGACGCTTGCCAACCCTGCCGATGCGAAAGCCGCCGAGACCGCCGGTCCGGCGCAGGCTGCCGCCGCGCCGGTCAAACCGGGCAAGGTCGGCATCATGCTTGTCAATCTCGGCACGCCCGACGGCACAGACTTCAAGCCGATGTGGCGGTACCTGCGCGAATTCCTCTCCGACCCGCGCGTCATCGAGCTCAACAAGGCGATCTGGTATCCGATCCTCTATGGACTGGTTCTGACCACCCGGCCGAAGAAATCCGGCGCCAACTACGCCAGGATCTGGAACCGGCAGATGAACGAGTCGCCGCTGCGCAGTTTCACCCGCGCCCAGGCCGGGAAACTGGCCCCGGCGCTGGCCGACCTGCCCGATGTGGTGGTCGATTGGGCGATGCGCTACGGCAGTCCCTCGACAGCAAGCGTCGTTCAAAAGCTGGTCGAGCAGGGCTGCGAGCGCGTCCTCACCTTTCCGCTCTATCCGCAATATTCGGCGACGACGACGGCGACTGCCAACGACCAGTTGTTCCGCGCGCTGATGACGATCAGGCGCGCGCCGGCGATCCGCAGCGTGCCGCCCTATTATGACGAACCGGTCTATATCGAGGCGCTTGCCCGTTCGATCGAGAAGCATCTGGCGACGCTCGATTTCGTGCCGGAGGTGGTGATCACCTCCTACCACGGCATCCCCAAGCCGTATTCCGACAAGGGCGACCCCTACCGGGCGCATTGCCTGGAGACGACGAGGCTGCTGCGGACAAGGCTCGGCTGGGACGAGAAGAAACTCATCACCACCTTCCAGTCGCGTTTTGGCGCGCAGGAATGGCTGCAGCCCTATACCGACGTGACCGTCGAGAAGCTGGCCAAGGACGGCGTGAAATCGATCGCCGTCGTCAATCCCGGCTTTTCCGTCGACTGCATCGAGACGCTGGACGAGATCGGCCGTGAAGCGGCCGAAACCTTCCATCACGCCGGCGGCGAGAACTTTGCCCATATCCCCTGTCTCAACGACAGCGCCGAGGGCATGGCGGTCATTGAAGCGCTGGTGCGGCGCGAGCTTTCCGGCTGGGTGTGACCGGTTTCACCGACAGGCTCGAAACCGGTGCGCAAAACCCGCCGCTAACCAATATTAGCGATCACCCGATTGTAACGTTGCGGAAACACACTTAAGTGATTCTGTGAGGTCGCCGCCTTTTGAGGGGAGAAACGAAATGGGTTTCAGCGGTTTCGATATTGCCATCATTGCTCTTGTTGCACTTGTCGTATTGGTGCTTTTCAAGGGCATCCGGACAATCCCGCAAGGCTACAATTATACGGTTGAGCGTTTTGGTCGTTATACCAAGACATTGAGTCCGGGCCTCAATCTCATCGTCCCGTTCGTCGACCGCATCGGCGCCAAGATGAACATGATGGAGCAGGTGCTCGACGTCCCGAGCCAGGAAATCATCACCCGCGACAATGCCATTGTCGGTGTCGACGGCATCGCCTTCTTCCAGATCCTCAACGCGGCGCAGGCGGCTTACCAGGTCGCCGGCCTGCAGAACGCCATCCTCAACCTGACGATGACCAACATCCGCACGGTCATGGGTTCGATGGACCTCGACGAGCTTCTGTCGAACCGCGACGCCATCAACGAGCGCCTGCTGCGCGTGGTCGACGAGGCCGCGCACCCATGGGGCATCAAGATCACCCGCGTCGAGATCAAGGACATCAATCCGCCGGCCAACCTCATCGAATCGATGGGACGGCAGATGACGGCCGAGCGCAACAAGCGCGCGCAGATCCTCGCCGCCGAAGGTCTCAAGCAGTCGCAGATCCTGGAGGCCGAGGGTCGCAAGGAAGCCGCGTTCCGCGATGCCGAGGCTCGCGAACGCTCGGCTGAAGCCGAAGCCCGCGCCACACAAGTCGTGTCCGAAGCCATTTCCAAAGGCGACGTCCAGGCTCTCAACTACTTCGTCGCCCAGAAATACACGGAAGCGCTGACCAAGATCGGCTCGGCCGCCAACAGCAAGGTCGTGCTGATGCCGCTTGAGGCTTCTTCGTTGATCGGCACGCTTGGCGGCATTGGCGAGATTGCCAAGGAAGTGTTCAGGAGCGAAGGCAGCAACGGCGCGCAACGGCAGGCCGCCCGCCCGCCCGTGGTTCGCCCGAGCGAGAGCTGAGTTCATAGGAGGCTGCTCCCATGCTCGACCGCATTGTGTTCGAACTCGGCCCGTGGAACTGGATGGTTCTCGGCTTCGTGCTGCTGGTGATGGAGGTTATCGCTCCCGGCATTTTCATGCTGTGGATCGGCATCGCGGCGCTGCTCATCGGCGCGATCTCGCTGCTGATCTGGGACGCGAGCTTCTGGACCTGGCAAGTTCAGGTGCTCGCCTTCCTCGCGCTTTCACTGGTTTCGGCCTACGTCGGCAAGAAGCTCGTTGGCGGCCGCCACGATCCGACCGATCAGCCGTTGCTGAACCGCCGTGGCGCGCAGATGGTCGGCAAGATGGCCACGCTTGCCGAGCCGATCAAGGACGGCCGCGGCCGCATCAAGCTCGGTGATACGCTGTGGCGTGTCTCAGGCCCGGATCTGCCGGCCGGGACACAGGTGCGCGTGACGGGCGCCGCCGACACCGATCTGGATCTGACGGTAGAGGCGGTCTGAACCGAGGCGACGTCAGGATGCGTTGAGATTTTCAGGTCAGGCCAACCTCGCCTGAATTTCAATGCATCCTGGAAGCAATTCCAGGAAAAGAGTGAGCGGTTAAGTTCGGCGTCTTCGCCGTAACGTTCCGTTCGGAATTGCGTCAAAACAAAGGGATTGAGCGGTTCGCCGTTTCCATGAAACGGTGAAACGCTCTAAGCCGCGCCGATCCGCAGCAGATCGTGCAAATGGACGAGCCCGACCGGCCGTCCGCCCTCGACCACCATCAGGCTGGTGATGGCGGAAGCGTTGATCGTTTGCAGCGCCGTCGCGACCAGCGTGTCAGGGGCCGCCGTCTTCGGCTTCTTCGTCATCACCTGATCGACGCTCATCGACAGAAGATCGGTGCCGATATGCCGGCGGATGTCGCCATCTGTGATGATGCCGACAAGCGCGCCGTCAGCACCGGTGATCGCCACACAGCCAAAACCTTTGCGCGAAAGCTCGGCAATCGCTTCGCGCATGCCGGTGCCCGACGGCACCAGGGGCAACCGTTCGCCGACATGCATGATCTCGCGCAACTGGGTCAGATTGGCGCCGAGCTGGCCGCCAGGATGGAAGGTCCGGAAATGGTCCGGCGTGAAGCCCCGCGCCTCGAGCAGCGCGATCGCCAGCGCATCGCCCATGACGAGCTGCAGCAAGGCGGAGGTTGTCGGTGCCAGCCCATGCGGACAGGCCTCAGGCACGGCCGGCAGCAGCAGCACCACGTCGGCGGCGCGCGCCAGCGCCGAGCTCTCGCCCGACGTGATGGCGATCAGCGGGATGGAGAAGCGCCTGGAATAGGCGACGATGCCCATCAGTTCCTTGCTCTCGCCCGACCAGGACATGGCAATGATGGCGTCATCCCGGGCGATCATGCCGAGATCGCCGTGATTGGCCTCTGCAGGATGGACGAAGAAAGCCGGCGTTCCGGTCGAGGCGAGCGTCGCTGCGATCTTGCCACCGATATGGCCGCTCTTGCCGACGCCGGTGACGATGACACGCCCCTCGATCCGAGAAATCAGATCGATGGCTGCCGCGAATGGCTCAGCCAGTCCGTTTGCGAGCGCGGCGGCCAGCGCCGCCACACCGGCCTGCTCCGTCGCCACCGTTCTCAGCGCCGATTCGATCGCAGCCTGCCTGTCCGGCTGCTTTCTTTCTGGGGACCCCGCATGCATGGGGCAAGCGATTAGCGCTTTGCCGCGCCCCTGTCCAACGGAATTGCCGCGGTCTGCCGATCCGGACGTCTCCAGGGCGGCTCTCTCAACCCTCCGTTAACCATCCGCATTTACGGTTCGGTAAGTATGGCGCAACCGCGCCGCGCAAGCAGTGGTGACGATGTCCGGGGGCCAGCCTGAAACGAAAATCGGTCGAAGGGGCATTGCCATTGCGGCACTGCTGCTGACGGCAAGCGCTCTCGCTTTGCTGCGCCCGGTTCCGGCATTTTCGCAGGAAACCGAGCTGCGTGGCGAGGTTTCCGAATCGGCCATACTCGCCGACCAGCAGCGCAAGGCCAGGCAGTTGAGGGCGCAAGGGTCGCAGGATCAGAACTCGCCCGCCGCGGTGCCCCTCCAGGACACGACGACGACCTATCAGCCGGCAAGCCCCGGCGCTGTTCCCGATGACGACCAGGCCGCGGGAGCAACGGACAGCATCTTCGACCAGCAGCCGCAGGCAACCGACGACTCATCGGCCGGCACGACGGCGCCGGTAAAACCGCGCCGGCCTTCGACGGCGAAGCAGCGCACGCAGGACGCCAAGGCAAAGGCCGACACCAAGGCGGTCGACAAGAAAAAAGCTAAGAAGAAAACGGCCACGGACGCCACGACCACCGCTGCCACCGCCCGCACAAGCAGCCAGGCCGACGCCGCCGCCGATGAGGAGGATGCCAACCGCCGCGCGGTCACCATCGACAGCGTCGACAGGCAGAAGCTGGATCCCGGAGCGGAGCGCACGGCATCCATCGAGGGCCAGAAGATCAAGCCCGAGGACGATCCCTTCGCCGCTCCCGGTGTCAAGATCGGCACCTTTCTGTTCCGGCCGACGCTCGAGCAGGGTTTCACCGCGACGTCCAACGCCGATTCCAGCAGCACCGGCAAATCAGCGGTTCTATCCGAGACGGCGCTGCGTTTCACGGCGACCTCAGACTGGCGCGAGAATTCGGCTTTGATCACCGGCTACGGCCTGTTCCGCAACACCGTCTCCGGCCAGAAGATCGACGACGCGCAGGGCCGCATCGAAGGCCAGCTCAATGTCGACCTCGACAACGAGCTGCGCGCCATCGCCAAGCTCGGCTATGAGGCGGCACCGGAATCCGCCTCCTCGCCGGACGCGATCGCCGGCGTCACCCAACAGCCGCTGCGTCAGACCGTGGACGGCAGCCTCGGCATCGAAAAGAGCGTCGGCAAGATGCACTATGCGCTGACCGGCGCGGTCTCGCACGACTTCTACGGCGACGCCGAACTTTCAGACGGGACCAGCATATCGCAAAAGGACCGCGACTCCACGCTCTACACGGCGACCTTGCGCACCGGCTACGAGATTTCGCCGGCGCTGACGCCCTTCACGGAGGTCGAGGCCGGGCGACGCATCTATGACCTGCGCGTCGACGCCGACGGCTTCGAACGGTCCTCGACCAGGCTTGGCGCGCGCGCCGGGCTCGAGCTCGACATGGGCGAGAAGCTGTCCGGTGAATTTTCCGTTGGCTGGCTGCGTGAAGCGATCGACGACGACCGCCTTCCGGCTGTGGCGGGTCCGAGCATCGACGCCGGCCTGAAATGGTCGCCCGAGCGCGGCACGATCATCGGACTCACCGGAAAAACCAACGTCGAGACCACCACGACGGCCGGCGAGAGCGGCGATATCCTCTACTCCGGCCGTCTGACCGGCGAGCGCCAGATCCGCGCCAATCTGACGGCGAATTCAGCACTTGGCCTCGATTGGCGCGATTATACTGGCTCCGACGGCCACGACCTGATCCTGAGCGCCGAGGCCGGGCTGACATGGTGGCTGAACCGCTATGCCGGAATTACCACCCGCGTCAGGACCGAGAAGCTGACCAGCAACCTGCCCGGACGCGACTACACCGCCAATAGCGTGTATCTCGGGCTGAAGGTTCAGCGGTAAAGTTCGACGGAAGGCAGGCCTAAGAAGCGGCCCCGCGGCGCTCCTCCGGCTGAACCTCATCCAGCAGCGTGCGGATGACGTCGGCCATGCTGCCATTCATGTCGCTGCGCCAGAGCGCGAAGGCGACATTGGCCTCGACGAAACCCTCCGGCGAGCCGCAGTCGAAGGTGCGCCCCTTGTAGTGATAGCCGTAGAAAGCCTGCTTTTTCTCCAGCTTCAGCATCGCGTCGGTCAGTTGGATCTCGTTGCCGGCGCCGCGTTCCTGGCTTTCCAGGATGCCGAATATCTCCGGCTGCAGGATATAGCGGCCGTTGATGAAGAGGTTGGAGGGCGCGGTGCCCTGCTTCGGCTTCTCGACCATCCCGGTGATGCGGAAGCCGTGATGGGTGTCCTCGCCGCGGCCGACGATACCGTATTTGTGGGCCTCGGCCGGGTCGCATTCCTGCACGGCGATGATGTTGTTTCCGGTCTCGGCATAGAGCTCGACCATGTCCTTCATGCAGCTCTTTTCCGACTGCATGATCATGTCGGGCAAAAGCAGCGCGAAGGGCTCGTCGCCGACCAGCTCGCGGGCGCACCAGACGGCGTGGCCGAGGCCCAGCGGCACCTGCTGGCGCGTGAAGCTCGTCTGTCCCGGCGCCGGCTGCAGCCGCTGCAGGCGGGCAAGCTGGTCGTCCTTGCCGCGCTGTGCAAGCGTGTCATAGAGCTCGAACTGGACGTCGAAATGGTCCTCGATGACCGCCTTGTTGCGCCCGGTGACGAAGATGAAATGCTCGATGCCGGCCTCGCGCGCCTCGTCGACCACATATTGGATGACCGGTCGGTCGACGACGGTCAGCATTTCCTTCGGGATGGCCTTGGTGGCCGGAAGGAACCGCGTGCCGAGGCCGGCGACCGGGAAAACTGCCTTGCGAACACGCTTCATGCTGACACCCCTGCGTTTCAATCAATTATCCGCTCGGCGGCGCGCTCCGCAATCCCCCTGACACTTTCACGGCGGAATCATTTTAACGCCGGAATGTTGGACTACCGAACCGCCAGGCCGACTGTGAGAACTAAAGCCCTGACACCTCTTTTCGTTCCCGGCGGCACCTATGGTAAACTAAATGCTAACCCGGTTCGGCGTTGAATGATCCTTCCTGATTTGACGAAGGAGGAAATGATGTCCGTTCGCAGCACCGCAAGGCGCCTGACGGCACTGGTGACGGCCGCCGGCCTCACGCTGGCCTTGCTGATGTCCGGACCCGCTTTCGCCGATGCCGGGTTCCGCCAGTGGGTCTCGGCTTTCCGCGCCACCGCGGTCGCGGGCGGCGTTTCGGGCGCTGTCTACGATCAGTCCATGAGAGGCCTCGAGCCCGACCCGGTCGTGCTGGAAAAGGCCCGCACCCAGCCGGAATTCACCGCGCCCGCCTGGGACTATTTCGACAACCGGGTGCATGACCAGTCGGTGGCCAACGGCCAGGCGATGGCGAAGAAGTGGAAGCCGTGGCTCGATCGCATCGAGGCGCGGTTCGGTGTCGACCGCAACATCCTTCTGGCCATCTGGTCGATGGAATCGAACTATGGCGAGACGCTCAAGCGCGACGATATCATGCGCAACGTCGTCCGTTCGCTGGCAACGCTCGCCTATGGCGATCCAAAGCGATCGAAATATGCCCGCACCCAGCTGATCTCGGCGTTGAAGATCCTGCAGACCGGCGACATCGACGAAAGCCATCTGATGGGCTCCTGGGCCGGCGCGATGGGACAGACGCAGTTCATCCCGACCAGCTATCAGCGCTATGCGGTCGACATGGACGGCAACGGCAAGCGCGACATCTGGAATTCGATCCCCGACGCGCTGGCGACCTCCGCCAACCTGCTCAGGAAGAACGGCTGGCAGGCCGGCAAGACCTGGGGCTATGAGGTCACCATACCGGCAGGCAAATTGCCTGGCGGGGCCAAGACGATCGCCCAATGGCAGGCGCTCGGCGTCGCCAGGGCCAGCGGCAAGCCGTTCAAGAACCTGACCGACAAGGCGACGCTGAAGGTGCCGGACGGCCGGGGCGGCCCCGCCTTCCTGATGATCCGGAATTTCTCCGTCATCAAGGCCTACAACAATGCCGACAAATACGCTTTGGCCGTCGGCCTCCTGGCCGACGAGATCTCTGGCGGCACCGGGCTGGTGCAGGACTGGCAACGGCCTTTCACCAAGCTCAGCTTCGAGGAGCGGCAGGAATTGCAGAAGCGGCTTTCCGAGCACGGCTATTATGACGGCAAGTTCGACGGCAAGATCGGCGATGGCTCGAAAGCCGCCATCATTGCCTATCAGGCAAAGGTCGGCCTGAGCCAGGATGGCTATCCGAGCATGGAAGTGCTCAAATGGCTCCGCAAGCAGTAGAGCCGTCCAGAGCAATTCCAGGAAAAGTGCGCAGCGGTTTTCCGCTCGGAATTGCGCAAATAAGATACTTGGAGCGGACTGGTGATTCTATGAAACGCTGAACCGCTCTAAGGCGCCAAGCATCCTTTCAAATACCGTAAGGATGCTGTAGCGCTTCGGCTTGCGCATGACTTTCCCATGTCTGCCTGGTCATGCGCCGGGGATGGAGAGGTGATTGGTTACGGTTGCGCGTATCAGGCAAAGCATTCGCCGGGCGCCGATCCTGATTCTCGCCCTTGCCGTGCTTGTCGTCACCGCCGCCGGCGCCTTCCACGCCCCTGCGTTCGCGCAGGAGGAGAGCCACGGCTGGTCGCTGCGTGATCTCCTTTTCCCGCGCCGCAGCGAACGGGTCGAGCCACCGGTCGAAATCCAGAAAGCAAGGCCGAAACCGAAGAAGAAATCCAAGCCGCGCCCGCCGGCCGAGCCGGAGACGCCGATCGTCGAGAAGACAAACGACGCCCGTGTCGTGCTGGTGGTCGGCGATTTCCTGGCGAGTGGGCTGGCCGAAGGCCTGGACACCGCTTTTGCCGACAATCCCGCCGTCAGGATCGTGGCCCGCAGCAACGGTTCGTCCGGCTTCGTCCGCGACGATTTCTATAACTGGCCGGCCGAGATCAAGTCGCTGATCGAGACCGAGAAGCCGGCGGCCGTGATCGTCATGCTGGGCTCCAACGACCGCCAGCAGATGAAGGTCGGCGACGTGCGCGAGCAGCCGCGCTCGGAGAACTGGACCAAGGAATATGAGCGCCGCACCGATGCGCTCGGCAAGGCGATACAGGACGCCAAGGTGCCGTTCCTGTGGGTCGGCATGCCGGCATTTCGGGTGGCGAAGATGAACTCGGACATGCTTGCCTTCAACGACATCTATCACTCGGCCGCCGAAAAGCATGGCGGCGAATTCGTCGATGTCTGGGACGGCTTCGTCGACGAGAACGGCGCTTTCGTCACCTCCGGCCCGGACATCAACGGCCAGCCGGTTCGCTTGCGTTCCGACGACGGCATCAACGTCACCAAGGCCGGCAAGCGCAAGCTCGCCTTCTACACCGAAAAGCCGCTGGCCAAGATCCTCGGCCTTGCGGCGCCGGGAAGCATCACGACCGTGTCGGCGCCGACCGGCGCTCCGGTCGAGGCGCCGGCGCCGGCAACGGCGCCCGTCATCGTCGACCGCACCGCGCCGATGCTGCTTGGCGACCCGGCGCTCGATGGCGGCTCGGAATTGCTCGGCGCCGCGCCGCCGGCCAAGGCTGATCCGAACCTGCCTGGTGAAAAGCTGATCAAGGAGGGCAAGGCGCCCGCCGCCTCGCCCGGCCGCGCTGACGATTTTTCCTGGCCGCCGAAACCGGCCACCGCGGCCGCCGCCGGGTCGGACACGACGACGGCGATCACTCCTTAGAGCAATTCGAAAGAGTGTCGGCGAACCCGTCCGCAATTGCGTAAACCAAGGAACGCCTCGCGCGATGGCGAAAGGCTGGCGTCTAATGCATGTCGCCCAGAAGTGCGCAGCGGTTCTGGGACAACGACATGTATCAAAACAAAGACTTTAAAGCGCGTCGCCTGAATCCGCTTCGGCGCGACGCGCTTTAGAACCCGCCGATGGACGGCATCGCCGATACCGCTGTGCGCCGCCGCCAATCTCGCGTAGACAGTCCTGCCCCAACCTGGCCCCTGCGCGTGAGAACTCCATGCGGATACTGTTGCAAACCCTCTTCCTCGGCCTTGCCGCTGCCGGCAGCCTGTCGCCCGCGCGGGCAGCAGCCGGCGATTGCGGCGATGCCGCCGCCCTGGTGCAGCAGGCCTATCCCCAGGCCCGAAAGACCGCCGACGGCGCCTTGTTCACGCTCCAGCCCCATACGAGCATCGCCCCGACGGAGGGCGATACGCCATTCGATCTGGTCTGCAAGATCTGGCCCGCCCATGACGACCTGCTCTTGGTCGCGGTGCCGCTGATGGACAGTTCCCAACCCAGCGACTACGCGCATGCCGGCGATATCGAGCTTTTGATCGTCGACAGGAAGAGCCGGCAGGTGCGCCAGCGTTTGCTCCAGGCTGGGCTAATGAATGACGATGCCATCGCCATCCGCAAGGTCGAACTCGATACCGGCCGCTATGCGCTGGCGCCCGATGTCACCGCCTTCGGCCTGCGCATCGAAATGGCGAACAATTCGCTGCCTGACCCCTTCAGTGAAACCGACCTGCGGCTCTATGCCGTCGGTGGCGATTCCCTGCGGATGGTGCTCGATGGCCTGGTCGTGGCCGGCAATGGCGGCGAGGGCGATACCAATTGCGCCGGATCCTTCCATACCAGTCAGGTCAGCCTGGCGATGAGCCCGGCCAAACATCACGGCTACCACGACATCACGGTTGTCGAGCGGATGGATACCGACAATCCGCTGCCCGACAACAATGGTGAGTGCCAGTCCCATCCCGGCAAGTCGGTGAAGCGGACCTATCGGCTGCGCTATGACGGCAGCCGCTATGCGTATCCGGCGGCGCTCAAGGCCTTGGAGCCGCCGTGAGACGGCCTCTCAGGTCATTCGGACATCGTGTGCGCGACGGCCGTCATTTTCTCGGGATGACCGAGCCTGTGAGCGCGCGAGCGTAGACGATAAGGGCGGCCGTGCACGGCGTTGCAAGCATTCCGCGCCAAGTGGAATAATGGCATTATCCGCTGGTGGCAATATCCGATGGCTGCGGTCAGGATTGGGGGCGAAATGTCAGCGACGGGCTACGCGTTGACCGGGTTCATGGCTTGGACGCTTTGCTTACTCATCTGCATGGAGGTCGTGCGGACCTATCTCGTTGCGACAGGCCGGGTGCCAGCAAATGGTTTCAGCCCCGACAACGCCGGCCTGTCGCCCTTTATGCAGCGACTGGCGCGGGCTCATGCGAATTGCGTCGAGGGCCTGCCCATATTCGGAGGTCTCATGGCGCTGGCAATCATGACCTCTCGCGTTTCGATCACCGATCCTGTTGCGTACTGGTTCCTCGCGGCTCGTGTCACGCAGTCGATCATTCATTTGACGTCGACAAGCCCAACGGCGGTCAAGGTCCGATTTTCGGCGTTTGCGGTCCAGATGGCCGTCGGCGCCTACTGGGCGGCAGCGCTACTGGTCAGCTAGCCCGAGCATTTTTTCGCCCGAGCGGAAGCATTTGACGTTCATAGAACGCGTCCGACCTCAGCGCGGCAGCACCGTCGATCCCATCAGCGCCTCGTCGATCGAGCGCGCCGCCTGGCGGCCCTCGCGGATGGCCCACACCACCAGCGACTGGCCGCGGCGCACGTCGCCTGCCGCATAGAGCTTGTCGACACTGGTCCGATAGTCGCGGTCGTTAGCCTCGACATTGTTCGAGCGGCGGCTGTCGGTGACGACCTTGATCTCGCCGTCGAGCTCCTTCATCAGGCTGTCGCTCGCCGGTCCGGCAAAGCCGATGGCGACGAAGGCGAGGTCGGCGCGGATCACGAATTCGCTGCCGGCGATCGGCTTGCGCTTGTCGTCCACCTCGCAGCAGCGGACGCCGGTCAGTTGGCCGTCCTCGCCGATGAATTCGAGCGTCGCCACCTGGAATTCGCGCTCGGCGCCCTCGGCCTGCGAGGAGGACGTGCGCATCTTCGTCGCCCAGTACGGCCATACCGCCAGCTTGTCTTCCTTCTCCGGCGGCTGCGGACGGATGTCGAGCTGAGTCACGCGTACTGCGCCCTGGCGGAAAGCGGTGCCGATGCAGTCGGACGCGGTGTCGCCGCCGCCAACCACGACGACATGCTGGCCGCCGGCGATGATCGGGTGCGAGGGCCACGCCACCGACTGGATCGGCTCGCCGCCGACACGGCGGTTCTGCTGCACCAGATAGGGCATGGCGTCATAGACGCCGCTGAGATCGCTGCCCGGAATGCCGGCCGGACGCGGCGTTTCGGAGCCTCCGCAATAGAGCACCGCGTCATATTCTTCGAGAAGTTCGGCGACCGGCTTGTCGACGCCGACATTGACGCCGCAATGGAATGTGACGCCCTCGCCCTGCATCTGTTCGATGCGCCGGTCGATATAGTGCTTCTCGATCTTGAAGTCCGGAATGCCGTAGCGCATCAGCCCGCCGGGGCGGCTCTCGCGCTCATAGACATGCACGTCATGGCCGGCGCGGCCGAGTTGCTGCGCCGCCGCCATGCCGGACGGGCCGGAACCGACGACGGCAACCCGCTTGCCGGTCTTCTTTTCCGGCGGATAGGGCCGGATATGGCCGGTCTCGTAGGCCTTGTCCGCGATCGCCTGCTCGACCGTCTTGATGGCGACCGGAATGTCCTCGAGGTTCAGCGTGCAGGCTTCCTCGCAAGGCGCGGGGCAGATGCGGCCGGTGAACTCCGGGAAATTGTTGGTCGAATGCAGGTTGCGGATCGCGTTGTCCCAGTCGCCATTGTAGACGAGATCGTTCCAATCCGGGATCTGGTTGTGGATCGGGCAGCCCGTCGGCCCATGGCAGAACGGAATGCCGCAATCCATGCAGCGCGCGGCCTGTTTCTCGACCTCCTTGTCCGACATCGGCAGCGTGAATTCGCGGAAATGCCGGATGCGGTCCGAGGCAGGCTGGTACTTGTGCACCTGCCGGTCGATCTCGAGAAAGCCTGTTACCTTGCCCATAGTCCAGTCCCTGCTGTCCGAAGGCACGCTTTTGTCGGCGCACCCGTTAACCCCATAAGGCTGTCATGGCAACCGCAGTCCGGGGTCAGGATTGTTTGTGAGGATGGCGGCCGGAAAGTCATCTTCCCGGCCATGCCCGAAACCTATTCCGCCGCCACGCTCATGCGCATGCGTTCCATCTCGATCAGCGCGCGGCGGTATTCGACCGGCATGATCTTGCGGAATTTCGGCCGGAAGTTCTGCCAGTCGTCGAGGATTTCGCGGCCGCGCACCGAACCGGTGAAATGCACGTGGTTCGAGATCAGCTGGTAGAGACGTTCCTCGTCATGGCTGGTCATGTCGCCCGACACGTCGACGCGACCCTTGTGGTCGAGGTCGCCGCCGTGGTGGAGCAGCTTCTCCATCAGGTCGTCCTCTTCCGGAACCGGCTCCAGCTCGACCATCGCCATGTTGCAGCGCTCGGCGAAATCGCCCTTCTCGTCCAGCACATAGGCGACGCCGCCCGACATGCCGGCGGCGAAGTTGCGCCCCGTCTTGCCCAGAACGACGACGATGCCGCCGGTCATGTATTCGCAGCCATGGTCGCCGACGCCTTCGACGACGGCCGCCACGCCCGAATTGCGCACCGCGAAACGCTCGCCGGCGACGCCGGCGAAGTAAGCCTCGCCTTCGGTGGCGCCGTAAAGCACCGTGTTGCCGACGATGATCGAGTCCGCCGCCACGATCTTGGCCTCGTCCGGCGGGCGGATGACGATGCGGCCGCCCGACAGGCCCTTGCCGACATAATCGTTGCCGGCGCCGACGAGCTCGAAGGAGACACCGCGTGCCAGGAAAGCGCCGAAGGACTGGCCGGCGGTGCCGGTCAGCTTCACCTGGATCGTGTCTTCGCGCAGGCCTTTGTGCCTGAAACGCTTGGCCACTTCGCCCGACAGCATGGCGCCCGTCGACCGGTCGACATTGCGGATGTCCACCTCGATCTTGACCGGCTGCTTGGCATCCAGCGCCGGCTTCGCCAATTCGATCAGCTTGCGGTCGAGCACGTCGTCGATCGGATGCTTCTGCCGCTCGGTCCAGTGCAGCGCCTCATGCGGCGCGTCCGGCTTGAAGAACATCTTCGAGAAGTCGAGCCCCCGCGCCTTCCAATGCTGGATGACGTCGCGCTTTTCCAGGAGATCGGTGTCGCCGATGATCTGGTCGAGATGCGTGAAGCCCATTTCGGCAAGCAGCGCCCGCACCTCTTCCGCCACGTAGAAGAAGAAGTTGATGACGTGTTCGGGCGCGCCCTTGAAGCGCTTGCGCAGCACCGGATCCTGCGTCGCCACGCCCACCGGGCAGGTGTTGAGGTGGCACTTGCGCATCATGATGCAGCCGGCCGCGATCAGCGGTGCGGTCGAGAAGCCGAACTCGTCGGCGCCGAGCAGCGCGCCGATGATGACGTCGCGCCCGGTGCGCAATCCGCCGTCGACCTGCAGCGCCACTCTGCTGCGCAAGCCGTTGAGCACCAGCGTCTGGTGCGTTTCGGCCAGGCCCATTTCCCAGGGACTGCCGGCATGCTTGAGCGAGGTCAGCGGCGACGCGCCGGTGCCGCCGTCATAGCCGGAGATGGTGATGTGGTCGGCGCGCGCCTTGGCGACGCCCGCCGCGACCGTGCCGACGCCGACCTCCGACACCAGCTTGACCGAGACATCGGCCGCCGGGTTGACGTTCTTCAGATCGTAGATCAGCTGCGCCAGATCCTCGATCGAATAGATGTCGTGATGCGGCGGCGGCGAGATCAGGCCGACGCCGGGTGTCGAGTGCCTGACCTTGGCAATCGTCGCATCGACCTTGTGGCCAGGCAGCTGACCGCCTTCGCCGGGCTTGGCGCCTTGGGCTACCTTGATCTGCATGACATCGGAATTGACCAGATACTCCGCCGTGACACCGAACCGCCCCGAGGCGACCTGCTTGATCGCCGAACGTTCCGGGTTCTTGCCGCCGCCGGGCAGCGGCAGATAACGGTCGGCCTCTTCGCCGCCCTCGCCGGTGTTCGACTTGCCGCCGATGGTGTTCATGGCCCGCGCCAGCGTCGTATGCGCTTCCCTGGAGATCGAGCCGAACGACATCGCGCCGGTCGAGAAGCGCTTGACGATCTCGGCCGCCGGCATGACGTCCTCGATCGCCACCTTCTTGCGCCCGGTCTCGTCCGCCGGCCTGATCTTGAACAGGCCGCGGATGGTCTGGGCGCGTGCGGTCGCGCTGTCGATTTGCGCCGAATAGTCCTTGAACGTATCCCATGAGCCCTGCCGCACGGCGTGCTGCAAGGTGGCGACGGCGTCAGGCGACCACATATGCGCCTCGCCGCGCATGCGGTACATGTATTCGCCGCCGACTTCGAGGCTGTTGCGCAGCACCGGATCGCTACCGAAGGCATCGCTATGGCGGCTGAGCGTCTCGGTGGCGATCTCGTCCAGGCCGACGCCTTCGATCAGCGTCGCCGTGCCGGTGAAATACCTCACGACGAAATCCGACTTCAGCCCGATGGCGTCGAATATCTGCGCGCCGCAATAGGACTGGTAGGTCGAGATGCCCATCTTGGACATCACCTTGAGGATTCCCTTGCCGATTGACTTGATGTAGCGCGAGACCACTTCGTACTCGTCGACCTCTTCCGGCAGCTCGCCGCGCTTGTGCATGTCGAGCAGCGTGTCGAAAGCGAGATAAGGATTGATCGCTTCGGCGCCGTAGCCGGCCAGGCAGCAGAAATGATGCACCTCGCGCGGCTCGCCGGATTCGACGACCAGCCCGACCGACGTGCGCAGGCCCTTGCGGATCAGGTGGTGGTGCACCGCCGCCGTCGCCAGCAGCGAAGGAATGGCGATGCGATCCGGGCCGACCTGGCGGTCGGACAGGATAATGATGTTGTAGCCGCCGGCGACCGCCGCCTCCGCCCGCTCGCAGAGCCGGTCGATGGCGCCCTGCATGCCGGCAGCGCCCTCGTTCGAGCCGTAGGTGATGTCGATCGTCTTGGTGTCGAAACGGTCTTCGGTATGACCGATCGAGCGGATCTTCTCCAGATCGCCATTGGTCAGGATCGGCTGGCGCACTTCGAGCCGCTTGCGGCGCGATGTGCCGACGAGGTCGAAGATGTTCGGCCGCGGTCCGATGAAGGACACCAGGCTCATCACCAGCTCCTCGCGGATCGGATCGATCGGCGGGTTGGTGACCTGGGCGAAGTTCTGCTTGAAATAGGTGTAGAGCAGCTTCGACCTGTCCGACATCGCCGAGATTGGCGTGTCGGTGCCCATCGAGCCGACAGCTTCCTGCCCGGTGGTCGCCATCGGCGCCATCAGGAGCCTGGTGTCCTCCTGCGTGTAGCCGAAGGACTGCTGGCGGTCGAGCAGGCTGACATCCTTGCGCAGCGCACGCGGCTCGACCGGCTTCAAATCCTCGAGGATGAGCTGCGTGTTGGCCAGCCAGGTCTTGTAAGGGTGCCTGGTCGCGATCTCCGACTTGAGCTCTTCGTCGGAGACGATGCGGCCCTTCGCGAGATCGATGAGCAGCATGCGGCCGGGCTGCAGCCGCCACTTCTGCACGATCTTCTCCTCCGGCACCGGCAGCACGCCGGCCTCCGAAGCCATGATGACGCGGTCGTCATCGGTGACGATATAGCGCGCCGGGCGCAGGCCGTTGCGGTCGAGCGTGGCGCCGATCTGGCGGCCGTCGGTGAAGACCACCGCTGCCGGACCGTCCCACGGCTCCATCAGGGCGGCATGGTATTCGTAGAAAGCCTTGCGGTCGGCGTCCATGAGCTTGTTGCCGGCCCAGGCTTCCGGGATCAGCATCATCATGGCGTGGCTGAGCGAATAGCCGCCCTGGAACAGGAATTCGAGCGCGTTGTCGAAACACGCCGTGTCCGATTGTCCTTCATAGGAGATCGGCCACAGCTTCGAGATGTTGTTGCCGAACAGCTCGGAATCGACCGAGGCCTGGCGCGCCGCCATCCAGTTGTTGTTGCCGCGCACCGTGTTGATCTCGCCATTATGCGCGACCATGCGGTAGGGGTGCGCCAGCTTCCACGACGGAAAGGTGTTGGTCGAGAAGCGCTGGTGGACCAGGATCAGCGCCGTTTCGAAGCGCGGATCCTTGAGGTCCTTGTAATAGGCGCCGACCTGGTAGGCCAGGAACATGCCCTTATAAACGATGGTGCGCGCCGACAGCGACACGCAATAGGAACCGATGTCCTTGTTGTCGTTCTCGGCATAGATGCGGCCCGAGATCACCTTGCGCAGCAGATAGAGCCTTGCCTCATATTCCTCGTCGTCGGGAATGTCGGCCGTGCGGCCGATGAACACCTGCCGGTGGAACGGCTCGGACGCCACGATGTTGGGCGCCTTAGACAGCGACGAATTGTCGACCGGCACGTCGCGGAAGCCGATAAGCGGCAGTCCTTCCGACTGCGCCGATTCGGCGATGATCTCCTCGATGTGGGCGCGAAGCGCCGCGTCCTGCGGCATGAACCAATGGCCGACGCCATATTGGCCGGCCGGCGGCAGCTCGACGCCCTGCGCCGCCATCTCCTCGCGGAAGAACCCGTCCGGGATCTGAACCAGCAAGCCGGCACCGTCGCCGACCAGCGGATCGGCGCCGACGGCGCCGCGATGGGTGAGGTTCTCCAGCATCATCAGACCGTCCTCGACGATCTGGTGCGACTTCACGCCCTTCATGTTGGCGATGAAGCCGACGCCGCAGGCATCATGCTCGTTGCGCGGATCGTAAAGGCCTTGCGCGGTCATGCCGTTGGCAGTTCGGAGGTCTTTGGTCAGGACGGTATTTTTAACGGCTGGCGCTTTCGTCTGCGCGGCCTGGCCGTTCATCGCAGATGGCGTCAGTTCCGTCATCGTCCTATCCTCCGTTCTTCACCTTGACCTGAATTGTCTCAGGGCGCTGGTTTGCCTTGGGAAGCACAATGCTTCCCCTTCATCCTGCTGCACGTCTCGCGAAATCCATCGAACCATATGGCTATACGCCCGGTTCGCATCCGGTATCGTACAGGCCAGAGCCGGGCCGTCTACCCGCCGCTCGCGACAATGGCCGGAATGGCAGTGATGATACGCCAGTCCAGCCTGTTTTGTGCGACAAAATAAGACAGCACTACTGTCCTAAATTTTTTATGGCAGAAATCCGGCAGCCACACAAGACCGATTCACAAAAATCTTGGCGGCGCCGCGACACAAAATTTCGTGACAAGCGCTGGAAACGTAAGCTTTGGTCCCGGCCTTTTTCGGCTGCTGGCTGGCTTCACCGCTTTGCCAGCGATTGGCCCTTGCGCTTCGACGGCCAAAGCGGTCAAGTCGCGCCGCTTTTTGCCAATAACGATATGGACCTCTCGATGTTCTTTGCATCCGACAACTGGGCGGGCGTCCACCCCAATATCGCCGGCGGACTGTCAGCCAACGCCGGCGGCTTTTCGACCGCCTATGGCGATGGTGAACTCGACCTGGCCGTCTACCGGCATTTCAGCGAGGTTTTCGAGCGCGAGGTCGCGGTGTTCTTCGTCGCCACCGGCACCGCCGCCAACTCGCTCTCGCTAACTGCCTACAGCAAACCCGGTGGCATCTCCTTTGCGCACCGTGAATCGCACATCGTCGAGGACGAATGCGGCGCGCCGGAATATTTCAGCGGCGGCTCGCGGCTTCATGCGGTCGACGGTGCGTTGGGCAAGATCGACGCGCACAACCTCGAACGGGCGATCTCCCGTTTCGCACCAGAGATCGTCCACTGGGGACGGCCGACTGCAGTCTCTATCACCCAGTCGACCGAAGTCGGCACGGTCTATGGGCTCGACGACATCTCCGCGATTTCGCAAATCGCGAAGCGCTATTCTTTGCCGCTGCATATGGACGGCGCCCGTTTTGCCAACGCGCTGGTCGCCCTCGAGACGACGCCCGCCGAAATGACCTGGAAGCGCGGTGTCGATATCGTTTCCTTTGGCGGCACGAAGAACGGTTGCTGGTGCGCCGAGGCCGTGGTCCTGTTCGATCTCGACCGGGCCAAGGAACTGGCTTTCCTGCGCAAGCGGGCCGCGCAGCTGTTATCCAAGTCGCGCTTCATCGCCGCCCAGTTCGACGCCTATTTCAAGGACGGGCTGTGGCTGGACACGGCCCGCCATGCCAATGCCATGGCCGCGCGCCTGGCGGCGGCGATCGAGGACTCGGCAACCGCCAAGCTGGCCTGGCTGCCGCAGGCGAACGAGGTTTTCGCCGTGATGAAAAAAACGGAGGCCGAAGGGCTGCAAGCAGCGGGCGCCGCCTTCTATGACTGGCACAAGCCGCATAGCTTCGAAGGCCATATCGGCGAGGACGAATTGCTCTATCGCTTCGTCACCAGCTTTGCCACGACGGCCGACGAAGTCGATCGTTTCGGCCAGTTGATCGCCTGATCTTTACGGCATGGAGAGCGAGCGGATGACCAAGCCTTCCCTTGGCTCAACGATGCGGCTGGTTCGTCCGGCGCCGAACGTGCTGGGCTTCTACGATGGCCGCATCGATGGCGTTCGCATCTGGTCGGAGGAGCCCAATTGGCTCGATGACGGCGCTTATACGCTCGGCATCTGCACCTATGCGATCGTCGATGGATCGCACGCGCTTGTCTATGACACGCACATATCCCTGCCGCATGCCCGCTACATCAGGCGAACGCTCGAAGAGATGGGCGTAACCTCGATACGCGTCGTGCTCAGCCACTGGCATGACGACCATATTGCCGGCAACGAGGTGTTCAAGGATTGCGAGATCATCGCCAATCGCCTCACTGCCGCGGCACTTGAACGCGGCCGGGTCGACATCGAGGGCGGCAATCCGCCGATCAAGCCGCTCGTGCTGCCCAACAGCATGTTCGAGAACAGCCTCAGCCTGACGGTCGGATCAATCCCGATCGAACTGCGCCAGGTCGAAATCCACAGTCGTGACGGCACGGTGCTGCTGATGCCCGACGCCGGCCTGCTGCTGGCGGGCGACACGCTGGAGGACTCCGTCACCTATGTCTCGGAGCCGGCGCGCCTGAACGAGCATCTGGTCGACCTCGAGCGCATGGCCGGCTGGCGGTTCGATCGGATCCTGCCCAACCACGGTTCCTTGGAGGCAATCGAGGCCGGCGGCTATGACAGAAGCTTCATCGCGGCGACTGAGACCTATGTTCGAAAGCTGCTTGCCTGCCGGCAGGACCCCGACCTGGCGAAACAGGATCTGAGGACCTTCGGCGCCGACATATTCGCCACGACCGCGACCGAGTATTTCGAGCCATACGAAGCCGTCCACCGGCAGAACGTCGAGGCTGTTATCGCGGCGAATGGCCAATAGGATGCGTTAGAGCAATTCCAGGAAAAGTGTGAGCGGTCGGGCTCGGCGGTAGTGGGTCAGTTTGAAATCCGGTCTTTGAACTCGCCTTCGGCGATGCCATATTGGTGATATGGGAACCTGGAGCACCGGCACTGACGAATTTACCTGCAAATGCGGGGCGCGGTACAAAGCGCACTACAAGGATTTTCCGGAGCGCGACAAGGGCACCTTCAACTGCACGCTATGTGGTGAAGAGGTCCACAGTTGGAAAGGCACTCGTGACTACATGAAATGGGAATTGATGGTGCCCGAATGACTGGACCTAAATCCCCTAAACGCCCGCGCGATCCGAACCAGTTGGCGAAGTCGATTGTTGATATCGCGACTGGCGAAGCGCCTGCCGAAGAGGATCACAAGAACAAAGCCGCTGTGGAGCTAGGGCGGCGCGGCGGTAAGATTGGCGGTCGTGTGCGGGCCGACCGCATGTCGGCAGAAGAACGGGCCGACGCAGCAAGGTTAGCCGCATCGGCCCGTTGGAGAAAGCGCGGCGATTAGGCTGCCTCTGCTGCCTCGATTTCGGCCAAGTCCATCGTGAAGTCAAAATCCATCTGGATGGGCTCTTCGTCCCTCGCATCATTGTAGCTATCGACGTCGATCTTCAGCTGCCGAACGTCACCGACGATCCCGCGACGGCGCTGCTGAAAAGACATCTGCATATGATGGCGCGGGGCGGTTCGAATGTCGTCCCACAAAACCATCTGCTGACCGCCCGACTTGATCGTGGCGGGGTGCAGCTTCCGAACCTTCCTCCCGCGCTTGTCGGTAATGTAGTCTTCGCGCATGGCCGACTGCAAATCTTCGGCGCATTTGGAGATGGCTGCCGACTCCGGCAATTCCCATCGTCCGGTTCGGATAGCCCAAGCGGCCATTGTTCTGGTGCCTGCCGGCCATGGCTCGCCGGACATGCGGTACTCTGCAACGATTTTCTGCATCTGCTTGCTGTAAGTCATGCTTCAGATCTCCTTCAGATGCGGTGTAACCCCATACCCATCGGTCATAGCCGTACGTATGAGGACATGCCGCACCTTGGCTTGGTACTGCTTGAATAAGTCCCATCTGTTGAGGTGTTTTTGTATTTGCCCGGCCACGATGCCGGGATGGCGCTTCACTAATTTCGAAAACCCAATCAACCCTGGCTTGGAATAGATCGGGTCATGCCGACGAATGAAGCTTTCCATCTTCAGTTTCGGCACACAGAAATCCGCCGCAGCAGCATCGGCTGCACGTTCGGATTCGTCGGCAAGTCGGTCATCATCTTCGAAGTTGTCGATGACCGGATTATCTCGGCCTTCAAGCCTCAAAATGTGTTCGATCTCATGCCGTAGATTAAACCAAAAGCGGTCGATCTGGTCGCCACCCTTAAGCGATAGGGCAATGACCGGCGACCTGTTTTTGTCCAGCCAGAAACACACCCCATCAATACGCGAGCCGGGAAGCGGTTCCACAACCAAAAATCGCACGCCACAATCATGCAAGATACGCGGCACATGGCGAACCTCTTCCGGATCAACCATCAAGGCTTCAAGCTGGACAAGCGCATCGCGCAGTAGTGTTTGCGAGAACTTCGGCACGACCATCGCTTCTGCAAGGCGCTTTACGCGGATAAGCCAAGCCAGTTGGATGGTGGAAATCTCTTCGTTGTTCCTCTTCCTCCATGCGGCGAACGATCCGGTGATGGGATCGCCAATCGAGGCGATTCCGAAGAAGCGGCAAACTGATGCCTCCATACTCTCGCCGGGGCGCAGCGGAAGCCAGCCACGCTTAGCCAAATCCCGCACGGGGAAGCGCCTCCGCATCTCGGCTTCACGAGCAATACGGTCATCAGCCGGCGAGGCTTTCGACAGCTGATAGGCAGACTCCAAATTCAACCAATACTGCGCCGTCGTATCCAGTGCCGCCGCAATCTCTCTGGCGGTATCTGGAGTTATAGAACGCTTTCCCGTGATGATCTCATTCACCACGTTGGCCTTACGGCCGATGATTTCCGCAAACTCAGTCTGCGACCAGCCCAAATCTTCCAAGGCGTCCTTAAGGAACTCGCCCGGAGTGAAAGTTTCAGCCGGCGTTCGGTCAGTCATGATCCTTGGCATCAGTGATAATCCGCTATTTCAATTACCCGCAGTCGGGTGCCTTCGTTGTCGGTGACGATCTCAATAATGAGCCGCCACTGCTTGGTTAGCCTCACCGAATGCTGGTGGCCCCTTCTCCCCTGAAGCTTTTCGAATCTGAGTCCGCCACGATAAAGGTCCCGCTGGTCAACAGCTTGGCGCAAAGCCCACAAGGCTTTGCGGAATCCTCGCACAACGTCCCGGCCAAAGCCTGCCGTAAAGCTCGGGTCCACCTCCAACTTATCGAGATCATCGTCGGCAAAATCGATCTCCATGCCTCACGTTCCTTTTATATAGTGCCGAGGAAAAATTCTCAATACCCTTTATCCCGGATAGCGTAATAATTGTTGCATAGCAAGAGCGCTTATGCATAATGGTCAGTATGAATAAGTTGGACACCCAAGCCCGGTCACGCATCCTTCACATGCTTTGCGAAGGTCAGTCGATCCGCGCCATTACCCGCGTCATGGGTACCAGCAAAAACACCGTGGCAAAACTTCTCTCTGATGCCGGCGAGGTTTGCGCACAATATCAGGACCAAGCTCTTCGCAATCTGACCAGCAAGCGCATTCAGGTCGATGAAATCTGGTCGTTCACCTATGCCAAGCAGAAGAACGTCGCGGCCGCCAAAGCTGCCCCGGAAGGTGCTGGCGACACTTGGACGTGGACGGCTATCGATGCCGACACCAAGCTTGTCATGTCTTGGCTGGTCGGCGGTCGCGACAGTGAATATGCAATGGGCTTCATGGACGATCTATCGCGCCGCCTCGCCAATCGCGTCCAGCTGACCAGCGACGGCCACAGGGCATACCTGGAGACCGTTGAAGGCGCATTCGGCGGCGATATCGACTACGCCATGCTGATCAAGCTCTATGGCGCTTCGCCTGACAGCGCCAAGGGCCGCTATAGCCCTGCCGAACGCACTGGTGCGCGGAAAGAACGGATCGAAGGCAATCCAGACATCAAACATGTCAGCACGTCATTTGCCGAGCGTCAGAACCTAACCATGCGGATGCATATGCGCCGCTTTACGCGCCTGACCAATGGCCTTTCTAAAAAGGTGGAGGCTCACGCCAATGCCCTGGCGCTTCACTTCATGTACTACAATTTTGTTCGCATCCATTCGTCGCTGCGCATGACCCCGGCGATGGCCGCTGGCGTGACTGGCAAACTTTGGGAGATTGGCGATATCGTCGCGCTGATCGAAGCGAAGGAAGCCGACAAGCCGACAGCGCGCGGTCCCTACAAGAAAATGAATTAAGTGAAAATTTGAAGTTGAAAAATATAAAGGCATGCTCTATCAACGAGCCTTCAACAAAGGAGGCTCAAAATGCCGATAAGAAAACGTGTTTTCCTTTTGGACACATTCCCGGAGCGCCTGCGCGCAAAAATGATCGTCAACAGGCTTAGCCAGTCGGACATAGCTCGGCTGGTTGGCTACACCCCAACAGGGGTGTGGAACTGGCTGCAAGGCAATACGTTCCCTCGTCCAGAAACCTTATCGGCGCTCGCCGAGAAGCTAGACGTTACCGAGGATTGGCTACGAGATGGCGATGCCACTCCAGACTCTGACTCTTCCCCGGATGAAAACGAACAGCCTGAAAGCATAGCTGAACGAATGGAAAGCCTTCGCGTCGAGATTGCCGCGCTCATCGGCTTTGACCTAAGCCGGGTAAAGCTCAGCTTGGAATTTGGTCCGGGCTAATTTCAAACTGACCCACTACCGGCTCGGCGACTTCGCCGTAGCCTCCGTCCGGAATTGCGTTAAAACAAAGAGATAGAGCGGTTCGCCGTTTCCGTGAAACGGTGAAACGCTCTAGGCCAGGAAGGGCCGGAGCAATAGCTCGAAGCCGAGCAGGATCAGGAAGATCAGGAACCATCTGCGAAAGGTTGCCGGACTGATCTTCCGGCGCAGGATCTGCCCCAGCCACATGCCGAGCAAGGCCGGCAGCACGGCAAGCGAGGACATCGCCAGATGTCCGGCGTCGAACGCGCCATGCGAGGCAAGGCCCAGCGCCAAGGCGATCGTCGACACAGTGAAGGAAAGACCGAGCGCCTGGATGAGATCGTCCCGGCTCAGGCCCAGCGCCTGGATATAAGGGACGGCAGGAACCACGAAGACGCCGGTGCCGCCGGTAACCAGGCCGGTGAGGAAACCCACGACAGGCGAAAACCAGCGCTCTGCTCTCACAGGAACCGAAGGCTGCCGCGCCAGCAATGTGTAGGCGGCGTAAAGAATGAGAGCCGCGCCGAGGCCGGCCGTGGTCCATTTGACGTTGTCGCCGGCAAGCAGCCGGGCGCCGATGATCGTGCCCGCCAGAATGCCGGCCATCATCAGCCAGAGACGGCGCAGGATCGCCGAGAAGCTCGGGCCGGCGAAAAGCTGCCAGACATTGGTGATGAAGGACGGCACGATGAGCAGCGATGCCGCCGTCACCGGCGGCATCATGGTGCCCAGCAATCCCATGGCCAGCGTCGGCAGGCCCATGCCGGTCACGCCCTTGACGATACCGGCGAGCAGGAAGGTGATTGCGATCGTGGCCGTCGGCAACACGGAAAAATCGGACATCGCCCTTCATGATCCGTCGCTGCGTGCTTCAAAAGGGCCAGAAAGCCTCGTTGCCGATGGCACAACAAAAAGCGGCGCCTCGCGGCGCCGCTTTCGTCTCGGGAGGGAGACTTGGGTCTTGGATCGGGCTCGCGGGTTACGCGGCGGCCTTCGCTTCGATCTGCTTGGCCTTGTCCGAGGACTGGGTGATCGCGATCTTGCGCGGCTTCAGCTCCTCGGGAATGTTGCGCGTAAGGTCGACGAAGAGCAGGCCGTTCTTCAGCGTAGCGCCCTGGACCTCGACATGGTCGGCAAGCTGGAAGCGGCGCTCGAAGGAACGCGAGGCAATGCCGCGATAAAGCAGCTCGGAACCCTCGCTGTTGTTCTCTTCCTTGCGCTCGCCCTTGACGGTCAGCACGTTGCGGTGGGCTTCGATCGAGATCTCGTCTTCCGAGAAGCCGGCAACGGCCATCGAGATGCGATAGGCGTTCTCGCCGGTGCGCTCGATGTTATAGGGCGGGTAAGTCTGCACGCTCTCGGGCTGGCCGAGCGAGTCGAGCATGGTGAACAGCCGGTCGAAGCCGACGGTCGAACGATAAAGCGGGGAAAAATCAACGTGACGCATAAGGTGTTCTCCTGTTGAGCAACATGGTTTGCGTATGGCCCGGTGCGAAACCCTCGAAAGGCGTTCCGGATAGGCCAGCGGCCCCGGTATCGGCGGCCGCAACCCTCATTTGGGAAGCGGAAAAAGCCATTTCAAGGTTTTTGACCGGCGCAAAACCGCCATGTTGATGAACGGCAGATGAACCCGGGCTTCGGCATCCGTTCAGCCAGGCCTCGCTAAGCTTCGGCCAAGTTGGAGCAATTCCAGGAAAAGTGTGAAGCGGTCAGGCTCGGCGACTTCACCGTAACCTTTCCGTCCGGAATTGCGTCAAGACGAAGAGACAAGCGGCGCCTTCACTGCGGTGCCGCGACGAGGCCGAACCGGGTGCAACGTCCCTTCCTCCCGGATCGACAGAGGCCGGAAGTGCGCCGCAGGCACTTCCGGCCTTCCACGTTCGTAACGCCTTTGCTTTTGCCGCCTGGCCGTCTATCACCATGCCGACGCCTCGCCCGTCCGGGCAAGAACAACCAGCGACGCGCCGAATGACGGATCTTTTCCACCACACCGAGGATAATCCCGCGCCGCAGAATGCCGCGGGCGGCTTCTTCACCACACCTGACGGCAAGAAGATCCGCTACGGCGTCTTTGCCGCCGTCGCTCGCCCGCTGCAGGGCACGGTGGTCCTGCTGACCGGGCGCAACGAATGCATCGAGAAATATTTCGAGACCATCCGCGACCTCGCCGATCGCGGCTTCGGCGTCGCCATCCTCGACTGGCGCGGCCAAGGCGATTCCAGCCGGCTGCTGCGTAACCGCCAGCGCGGCTATGTCCGCAGCTTCCGCGACTATACGCGCGACCTCGAGCAATTCTTCGAGGAGATCGTGCTGCCCGACTGCCGCGGCCCCTATTACATCCTCGCCCATTCGACGGGGGCCGTGATTGCGCTGCTTGCCTCGCCGTCGATGGTCAATCGCGTGCGGCGCATGGTGCTGCTGGCGCCTTTCCTCGCCGTGCCCGACCTGCCGGTTTCGATAGGCACGCTGCGGCGCGTCTGCGCGGTCTTCTGCGCACTGGGTCTCGGCCGGCTTTATGCCGCCATGGGTCCACGGCCGAAAGTGCCGCCGCCTTTCGAGGCAAACAAGGTGACGTCGGATCCCGGGCGTTACCGGCGCAATGTCGGGATCTACGAGGCCTGGCCGCAGCTCGCGCTCGGCGGCCCGACCATCCGCTGGCTGAAGGCCGCCGCCGCGGCCGCGGAAGCCGTCAGCGATCCGGATTTCATGGCAAGGGTCCAGGTGCCTATGCTGATCGTCGCGGCCGGCGCCGACCGCGTGGTCTCGACCAGGGCCGTTGAAGCCTACGCCAGGAAACTGCGCGTCGGCTCGCTGCTGATGATCGACGGCGCGGAACACGAGCTCCTGCAGGAGAAGGACATCTACCGCGAACAGCTCTTGGCGGCTTTCGATGCCTTCATCCCCGGCACCGGCGACGCCGCCTGATCGCGCTTTAAATCCGGTCGCCGCCGGCCGTCGCCGCGGCGCGGATCAACCGCGCAGCGCGGCCATTGCCGCCGCATGAAGCTCGGGCGTCGCCGCCGCCAATATGTCGCCGCCGTTTTCCGCCGGCCCGCCTTCGAAAGTGGTGATGACGCCGCCGGCCTTCTCGATGATCGGAATCAGCGCGACGATATCGTAGGGCTTCAGGCCCGGATCGGCGACGATGTCGACGCTGCCCGCCGCCAGCATGGCGAAGGCGTAGCAGTCGGTGCCGTAGCGGGCGAGCTGAACCTTTGTCTCGAACTGGTCGTAGCGCTTGCGCGCATCGTCCTTGAACAGAGCAGGCGTGGTCGTGAACAGCGTCGCTTGCCCGAGCTCGGTCGTTTTTCGGGTTGTGAGCCTGCGCGGGCCGCCCGGTCCTTCGAAATGCGAACCGGAAGCGTTGGCATAAAACAGCTCGCCGGTGAAAGGTTGCGACATCATGCCGGCGACCGCGTCGCCATCGACGGTCAGTCCGACCAGCGTTCCCCAGACCGGGATGCCGGAGATGAAAGCGCGCGTGCCGTCGATCGGGTCGATCACCCAGACATGGCGGCTGGTTATGTTCTGGCTGCCATGTTCCTCGCCGAGAATGCCGTGATCGGGATATTCGGAGGAAATCAGCGCCCGGATCACCCGCTCGGCCTCACGATCGGCCTCCGTTACCGGATCGAAGCTTCCCGCCAGCTTGTTGGTAACCACCCCCTGGCTGCGGAAGCGCGGCAAGGTTTCCGCGGCGGCGGCATGCGCGATGCGCCGCATGAAATCGAGGCTGATATCCAAGTCGCTCTCCCCATCGCGGCCTTTGCCAGCCGCTCTTTCTCGCAGAACAGGCGCGCCGAAGACCAGTCAAGCGGCCGCTATCTGTTGCCCGAATGCCACATTTGAGCCGCCGAAGCGGAATTTCCACATCATATTGAATTAAAAAAGCCTGGTGTCGATTGACATTTGTGCGCCGCACAATAATTTTGTCATCGGACAGGTTATCCTGTCCATGCCCTCCTTGGGCGTTTCCTCCCTAGACTTCGACCGTGTCGTGAAAACGATGCGGTCTTTTTTTCGGGCAATTCCAGGAAAAGTGTGAAGCGGTTTTCCGTCCGGAATTGCGTTTATAAAGGGACTCGGCGCGCCGACCGCGCCGTCATTCCGCCGCCAGCGGCAGATCGACGAAATGATCGTCGGGCATCGACATGAGGTCGGCCGAAAAGCGGGTCAGGTTGTCGGCCAGGGCATCGAAGCCGGCCGATTTCTGGAACGTCCGCTCATCCATATAAAGCCCGCGATTGACCTCGACCTGCAGCGCATGCAGATGCCGCGCCGGCCTGCCATAATGCTCGGTGATGAACCCGCCGGCATAGGGCTTGTTGTGCGCGACCGTGTAGCCCATGCCGACAAGCAGGCCAATCGCCATTTCGGTGAGCGCCGGCGAGGCCGAAATGCCGAATCGGTCGCCGATGATGAAGTCGGGCCGCGCGCCGTTGTCACCGACGCGGATGCTGGCCGGCATCGAGTGGCAATCTATCAGCACGGCGTAGCCGAACCTGGCATGCGTCCTGGTCAGGAGCCGCTTCAGCGCCTCGTGGTAAGGTTTGTACACCGCTTCGATGCGCGCCACGGCTTCGGCCAGCGGCAGGCGTCCGGGATAGATGTCGAGCCCTTCGCCGACCAGCTTCGGCACCGTGCCCAGTCCGCCCGCGACACGGGCCGAGCGGATATTGCAGAAGGACGGCACCGGCTCGGCGAACATGCGTGGATCGAGTTCCCAGGGCTCGCGGTTGACGTCGAGATAGGCGCGCGGAAAATTGGCCGCCAGCAGCGGCGCGCCGAGTGCAACGGCGCCGCCGAAAAGCTCCTCGACATAGCAGTCCTCCGACCGGCGGATGGCGTTGCGGTCAAGCCGAGCCATGGCCAGGAAACGCTCCGGATAATGGCGGCCGCTATGCGGTGAGTTGAAGAGGAAAGGGACGCGCTGTTCGGCGCCCGATCGGATTTCGAAGGGTGGAACGACCGAAAAATCCTCGGCTGCCGTCTTCAATTTGCACGTACCAGGAAACAGTATTGCATCATGACGTAAAACTGCCACCTTGCGTTCGGCATGTCCAGCATTTCAGGCGGCGAAACCGCACCTCGAAGCGGATGCGGGATGCCCTTCATTCACTTGATGTTTACCGACGCAACCTCATATACAGGATGGTTAACGGCCTTGCCCGGCGGCAGGCTTGGGGCGGGTGATTCGGACGGGATATGATGGCACGCATTCTGCTGGCGGAAGACGATGACGATATGCGCCGCTTCCTCGTCAAGGCGCTGGAACGCGCCGGCTACCAGGTGAGCGATTTCGACAATGGCGCCAGCGCCTATGAGCGGCTGCGCGAGGAGCCTTTCTCGCTGCTCCTGACCGATATCGTCATGCCGGAGATGGACGGCATCGAGCTTGCCCGCCGCGCTACCGAGATCGACCCGGACCTCAAGGTGATGTTCATCACCGGCTTTGCCGCGGTGGCTCTCAATCCCGATTCCAAGGCGCCCAAGGACGCCAAGGTGCTGTCGAAACCCTTCCACCTGCGCGATCTCGTCAACGAGGTCGAGAAGATGCTGCAGGCGGCCTGAGCCACCTTCGGCAGCCATCGGCGCGCGCCGCGCCGATGCGACAAACGGAAGCCGTCTTTCCACATTCCCACTATTGACGCGCCGGATCAAAAGTGGTGTATGCGCGGCTTCGGATGGGCGTGTAGCTCAGCGGGAGAGCACTGCATTGACATTGCAGGGGTCACAAGTTCAATCCTTGTCACGCCCACCATCCTTACAATAATTCTGGCACAGAATCCCCCGGCAGCCGCTCGTAGCTGCTACCCGAGATCCCCTTCGAACAGACGAGCACACGGTTCGACGCTGAGCGGCGCATCTATTGAATAGAGCCGTGACACGATCCGACTAACAGGCTACGCAGAGCCGAGTTCTGGAGGATCATTCCATAGAGGCTCTGTTCTTCTGTCAGCCAGCAATTGCAAGCGGACTGCGATTTCCAGCCGCGAGTCTCGACTCGTGAGCTCTGGCCCGACAAAGCGCCCGGTCTGGTTGCGCGTCTATCTCGAGCTCAAGCGCGCAGGCAAACTCGCCGGCGCGCCGCTTGCCACCCTCGCCCGCATTCGCGAACGGGCGAAAAACAAAGCCGTCCGCGATCGTCTGGCACGACAGCGCGTCGGTGCTGCCCGTCGAGCTTACGAGGTGTCGCGGTCTGCCCCTGTGAAGGACAGCTTCGTGCTCGTCCGCATCATCGGCAATGACCTGGAACCGCGGCACAGGAAGGGCCAGTCATACGACAATGTCCGGTTCATCCTGGACAATGAACCTGAGTTCCCGGACTGCGAGAAATTCTGGATCGTCAACCGGATTGTCGACCCTAGCGAGGAAGCGCGCATCGTCGACCTGCTGCAAAGCCGCGGGCAAAGCTTTCACGCAATCCCGTTCGAGCTCGACACCTATCGGCAAATCCCCTGGAACACCGACGGACTGGCGGCGAACGAATCCAGGCTTTCCAACGCCGATAACCGGCCGGGCGGGCAGAATGCGTCGCGTTACGAAACGCATGTCCGGCACCGCAAGAACCTCTATGCGATGAACAATAACGGCGCGCGCAACGCGGCGCTGGAAATTGCCCGCGGGCGGGCCAAATGGCTGATGCCCTGGGACGGCAATTGCTATCTGACAGCGCCTGCCTTCCAGCAGATCCGGACGGCGATCGAACACAATCCCTATTTTCGCTATGTCGTCGTGCCGATGGCGCGCATCGTCGACAACGCGCTCCTCCTCGACGAGACCTTCACGCCGCCGGCGGAGGAAGAGCCGCAGATCATTTTTCGAAGCGACACGACCGAGCTGTTCGACGAAAATTACGGCTACGGGCGCCGGCCGAAGATCGAGATGCTGTGGCGGCTCGGCGTCCCCGGACTATGGGACCGCTTTCGCGACGATGCATGGGACATCCCGCGCCCCCGCCTTGCGGCGGATGCCGGGCTTTTCCAGAATGCGGGCTGGGTTGCGCGCCTGGATTCAGGGCGTTCGCATCTGGAAGTCGGCCGGGCCGGTTTCCGCGCCCGGTTGGGCAAGCGCGACGAGGCGATCGTCGGCATGCTCGACCGCTGCGACGCCAGCGCGATCGCCCAAAAGCTCGATCCCGCGCGCCTGGCCTACTACGACGAGGACATGCTCGTCGCCGCGCGCCAGGGGCAAAACCCGCATGTTCAGCAAGAGCTGCGCGCCGGCGCCGAGCAGGCGCTCCTTCGCGGTCCGTTCAGCGTCATGGACAAGAGCGGCTGTGCCCCGAGCTGCGATCGGCACGACTATTTCCAGCCCGCACCATATTGGTGGCCGGATCCGCGAAAGCCGGATGGTCTTCCCTTTATCCGGCGCGACGGCGAACACGCTCCCGGCACAGCACTGTATTCTGCGGGCAGCGAAGCCTACGATCGAACCCGCCTGCAGCGGGTTCTCGACGACACCACCGTGCTTGCCCTAGCGACGACCGTGCTTGGGGACCTGCGCTACGCCAGTCATGCCGCACGGCTCGTCCGTACGTGGTTCGTGGACCCCGAGACCAGAATGAACCCGAACATGCGCTATGCGCAGGTGCGACGCGGGCGCGACAACAATGAAGGCCCGGGATACGGCATTCTTGAACTCGCGGATCTCTACTTCTTCCTCGATGCGGTCAGGTTGATCGAGCGGACTGGAGCGCTGGACGAGCGCGACAGTCAGGGCTTCAGAGCCTGGCTTTCTTCATATTGCGAATGGCTGGATACCGCGCCGGCCGCGAAATTTGAATTCTATCGGCTGAACAATCACGGTGTTTTCTTCGATCTGCAACGGGCGGCCATCGCAGCGTTCCTGGGCGACGGCGCGGCGCTTGCGAAAGCGGGACTCTATGCCCGCGAGAGGATCGCTGACCAGATCGCGGCGGATGGCCGCCTGCCCGAGGAACTGTCGCGCACCCGCCCGAGGCACTACGCCATGTTTGCCTTGCAGGGATGGACGACGCTGGCGCGGATCCTGTCCTCGGTCGGCGACGATCTCTGGGGCTATCGGGCCAGGGGCGGACAGGGGCTGGTCGAGGCTCTGCGCTGGGTGGCGGCACATGCCGATACGCTGGCCACGATACGCGGCGAAAAATTCGACGAGGAGCGCATCCAGCCCTTGCTGGACGATCTGGCGCGGCATGATGGCGGCGAAACCATGCCCGCAGGCATGCAACCGGAAGCAACGAAGCTGGTCTTCCATCCGGACTGCGCGATCCCGCCATTCTGGATATTGCGGCGACCCTGATTTCTCATGCGGCACTGCGCGCCAGCGCCGAGCCGACCATGCCGCGATGACCGCCAACGAAAATGCGCTTCCCCTGAGATCGAAGCTCTTGTCCATAGCGCCCACTCCTAAAGCATGTCTCCCGAAAGTGGGACCGGTTTCGGGACAAAGACATTCTTAAAATCAAGGACTTAAAGCAGGTCGCGTGAATCCTTTTTCACGCGACCTGCTTTAGAGCAATTCCAGAAGCGCACCGATTTCTCCGGCGCCGACTTTGGCAAGCGAATACAGATTTGCCGGCGGAACGCAAAATCCCCGCGCGGGGGATCGGCTCAGATGCCGGCCACAGCCAATAGGGTTTTCATCCTGGCGGCGGCAAGGTCAGGGTCGGCTAAGAGACCGGCCTGGTCGGAGAGGCGAAAGACATCCGCGTAGTGGCATATGCCGCGCGCCGACTGCATGCCGCCCACCATCGTGAAGTGATCCTGATGCCCGTTCAGCCAGGCCATGAAGACGATGCCGGCCTTGTAGTATTCGGTCGGCGCCTCGAAGATCTTTCGCGACAGCGGCACGGTCGGCGCCATCAGCGCGTCATAACCGGCCTTGTCGCCCCCCGCCAACTTGGCCAGCGCCGCATTGGCGACCGGGGCGATGGCGTCGAAGATGCCGAGCAGCGCGTGCGAGTGTCTCCTGCCGTCGCCGGCGATCAGGTCGGGATAGTTGAAATCGTCGCCGGTGAACATCACGACCCCGTCGGGCAGCCGGTCGCGCAGCAGCACTTCCTTGCCGGCGTCGAGCAGCGATATCTTGATGCCTTCGACCTTGCTCGCGTGCCGCTCGATGATGGCCACGACCGTGTCGAGCGCGGTATCGAAATCGTTGCTGCCCCAATAACTCTTGAGCGCCGGATCGAACATGTCGCCCAGCCAGTGCAGGATGACCTTGCCCGACGCCTGGCTCAGCATGCGGTCATAGACGCGGGCATAATCGTCCGGCCCCTTTGCCACCGCCGCCAGCGCCCGGCTCGCCATCATGATCGCCTTGCCGCCCTCGCCTTCGATGAAGGCGAACTGTTCTTCGTAGGCGCCAACAACGTCGTCGAGCGTTTTGGCCGCCGCCGGCGCCAGATGGTCTGTCCCCACGCCCGAGGCGAGGTCGGCGCCCGGCACCGTTTTAGCCTCCGCGATCGAGCGGCGGATCAGTTCCTTCGCGCTCGCCCAGTCGAAACCCATGCCACGTTGAGAGGTATCCATGGCCTCGGCGATGCGGAAGCCGAGGCGCCACAGATGGTGGCGAAACGCCATGGTCCTGTCCCAGTCGACCGCCGGCCGCGACCACGGATTGCTCATCGCGAAGGGGTCGGCGACGACATGGGCGGCGGCATAGGCGATGCGCGAAAAATGCGCGCCTGTTTTCGGCTCGACCGGTTTGCCGACAAGCCGGTAACTGACCCGGTCGCCGTTTTCCGCAGGCAAGGTGATGTCCATCGAACTCTCCCGTTGCGGCCGCTATAAATGGAACGTTCCAATAAATCAATAAGCTTTACGATTCCGGACATTCAGAGTCGGCGAGAGCAGCGCTGAACCTAAGAACCCTTGCGATGCCTGTGTTTTTGAACCGCTCCAATCAATTTTTGGAATCCCACGAGATTCTCGATTGACTCCGATTTCGAACGATGATTTAGAACGTTCCAATAAATTCGCTCAGAAAATGTGGAGGATGGGACGAGGATGGCCAGCCGGGCCAAGGCAACGATCCTGGACATTGCCCGCGAGGCCGGCGTGTCCAAATCGACGGTGTCGCTCGTGCTGCAAGGCAGCGGGCTGATCCGGCCTGAAACCGCGGTCAAGGTGCGCAAGGCGATCGAGGATGTCGGCTATGTCTACAACCGCGGCGCCGCCAATTTGCGCAAGGCCCATTCCAACGTCATCGGCATGGTGATCAACGATCTCACCAACCCCTTCTTCGCCGAGCTTGCGGTCGGCATGGAGCGCGTCTTCCAGGCGGCGGGCGTGGTCCCTTTCATCGCCAACACGGCGGAGAACCCGGTGCGCCAGGAAGAGGTGCTGAAATCGCTGATGGAGCAGGGTGTGGCCGGCCTGATCGTCTCGCCGGCGCGCGGCACCACGCCGGGCGCCTTCCGCCGCATCGAGACGGCGGGCGTGCCGATCGTCTTTGCCATGCGCCGGCTGCCCGATAGCCGCATCCCGGTGATCACGCCGGACAATCATCGCGGCGCCGTCCTCGCCACCGAGCATCTCATCCGCAAGGGTCATCGCCGCCTGGCGTTCTTCGGCGGCTCATCGGACCTCGTCGTCTATCACGAGCGGCTGGGCGGTTTCCTCGAGGCCTGCGAAACGCTTGGCATCCCTTCCGCTGACCGGTTGATCGTCGAAGGCGAGACCAGCCGTAAGGGCGGCATGGCTTGCCTGGAGACAGCACTTGCTGCGGCCGAGTCGCCGACGGCAGCACTCTGCTTCAACGACGCCGTTGCCTTCGGGGTAATGCTGGCGCTGCGCCGGCGCAATCTGGAAGCAGGAGCCGACTTTGCCGTCGTCGGCTTCGACGACGTGACGGAGGCCGAGCATTACAGCCCGGCCCTGACCAGCGTCGCTGTCGATACCGCCGGCCTCGGCGAGCGCGCGGCCCACGTCATGCTGAAGATGATCCAGTCGCGCACCACGCGCGCCGAGGACCATATCGGCGCCGTCAGTCTCGTCATCCGGGAAAGCAGCGGCCCGGATCGCAACAAGCAAGTGGGAGACGCGGCATGAGCGTGCGATGGGGACTGATCGGCGCCAGCACGATCGCCAGACAGTTCATGATCAATGCCATTCGCGCGCAAGCCGATGGCGAGGTCGCTGCCGTGATGAGTTCCAGCGCGGAACGCGCCGAAGCTTATGCCCGGGAAAATGGCATCCCGGCGGCCGTTTCGACGCTCGACGCGCTGTTCGCTGCCGACATCGACGCCGTCTACATCTCGACCACAAACGAGTTGCACCTCGAACAGGGGCTTGCAGTAATCAAAGCCGGCAAGCATGTGATGTGCGAGAAGCCGCTGGCGCTTAACAGCTCGGATGCACGCAAGATGGTCGCCGCCGCCAAGGCGGCTGGCATCGTCTTCGGCACCAACCATCATCTGCGCAATGCCGGCGCCCATCGAGCCATGCGCGAGGCGATTGCCGCCGGACGCATCGGTAAGCCGGTCGCCGCGCGCGTCTTCCACTCCGTCTACCTGCCGGAAAACCTGCAGGGCTGGCGCATCACCAGACCCGAGGCCGGCGGCGGCGTGGTGCTCGACATCACCGTCCATGATGCCGACACGCTGCGCTTCGTGCTCGGTGACGATCCGGTCGAGATCTCGGCCTTCACCCAGTCAGCCGGCATGGCTGGCGGCGGCCTGGAGGATGGCGCCATGTGCATCTGGCGCTTCAAATCCGGCGTCATCGCACAATCGCATGAGGGCTTCACGACGAAATTCGCCGGCACCGGTTTCGAGGTGCACGGATCGGAAGGCTCGCTGATCGCTACCAATGTGATGACGCAGAAGCCGGTCGGCTCGGTGCTGCTGCGCACCGCGAAGGGCGAGGAAGAATTGAGCTTCGACCGCGAGGACCTCTACACGCGTTCGCTGCGCCAGTTCCACGCCGCGATCCGCGGCGAAGGCCAGCCTTCGGCCACCGGCGAGGACGGCATTTGGTCGCTCGCATCCGCTGAGGCCGCCCTGCATTCGTCGAAGACCGGCAAGGCCGTGACGATCGACCCGCAACTTGGGGGTCTCGCGTGAGCAAGCTCGTCTCGGCGGCCCACGCCGCCAGCCTGATCAAGGACGGCATGGTTGTATCGGTGTCGTCGTCGAGCGGCCTCGGCTGCCCGGACGCAGTGCTTGCCGCGATCGGCGAGCGCTTCGACGCGGAAGGCCATCCGAAGCATATCACCACGTTGCACCCGATCGCCGCCGGCGACATGTACGGCATCAAGGGCATCGACCATCTCGCCAAGCCGGGCTTGCTCAAGCGAACGCTCTGCGGCTCCTATCCGTCAGGTCCTTCCTCTTCCGAGCCGCCGCAGATCTGGAAGATGATCGGCGACAATTCGGTCGCGGCCTACAACGTGCCTTCCGGCATCCTGTTCGATATGCATCGCGAGGCCGCCGCCAAGCGGCCCGGGGTGCTGACCAAGGTCGGCCTCGACACCTTCGCCGATCCGCGCCACCAGGGCTGCGCCATGAACGCCGCGGCCAGCGAGCCGATCGTTTCGGTGCAGCAGTTCGACGGCGAGGAATGGCTCTATTTCCGCGCCATCGTTCCCAACATCTCCATCATCCGCGCCACTTCCGCCGACGAACGCGGCAACCTCACCTATGAGCATGAAGGCGCCTATCTCGGCGGCCTCGAGCAGGCGCTGGCTGCCCGCAACAATGGCGGCATCGTCATCGCGCAGGTCAAGCGCGTCGTCGAGAACGGCACGCTGAAGCCGCATGATGTGCGCGTTCCAGGCATCCTTATCGACCATATCGTAGTGGCGCCCGACCAGTTGCAGACGACGCTGACACCTTACGACCCGGCGATCTCGGGCGAGATCTTCCGGCCGCTGTCGACCTTCCGCAACGCGGAGATGAACGTTCAGAAGGTGATCGCCCGCCGGGTCGCCATGGAATTGCGCGACGGCATGGCCGTCAACATCGGCTTCGGCATCTCGGCCAACGTGCCGCGCATCCTTCTCGAGGAGGGCCAGCACGGCAAGGTCACCTGGGTGATCGAGCAGGGCGCGGTCGGCGGCGTGCCGCTGCTCGACTTCAAGTTCGGCTGCGCCTCGAACGCCGAGGCGATCATGCCTTCGCCGCATCAGTTCATCTATTTCCAGGCCGGCGGCTTCGACGCCTCGCTGCTGTCCTTCCTGCAGATCGACCGCCATGGCTCGGTCAACGTCTCGAAGCTCTCGGCGCGGCCGCATGTCACCGCCGGCGCCGGCGGCTTCGTCGACATCACGTCGCGGGCGAAGAAGATCGTCTTCTCCGGCTTCTTCAATGCCGGCGCCAAGCTCTCGCTGGCCGATGGCGGCATCCATATCGACCAGGAAGGCAAGGTCAAGAAAGTGGTCGACGAGGTCGAGCATATCTCCTTCTCCGGCAAGCGCGCGGTCGCGCAAGGGCAGGACATCACCTACGTCACCGAACGCTGCGTGATGAAGCTGACGCCTGATGGCCTGATGGTGACGGAACTCGCGCCCGGTATCGATCTTGAACGCGATGTGCTGGCGCAGGCCGACATTCCGCTTGGCCTGGCCAACGACCTCAAGGTCACGCCCGCGGCGCTCTATCAGGACCGGCCGATCGGCCTGTCGCTCAACGGCGGCGCCTCGCTCGGAGGCGCGCATGGCTGAGCGTCTCGTCACCTTCGAAAAGGACGGCGCGATCGGCATCGTCACGCTGCGCCGGCCCGAGAAATTCAACGCGCTCGACATCCCGATGCTGCGCGCGCTCGAAGCAGCGCTTGATGACGCGGAGTTGGCCGAGAGCGTGCGCGTCGTGCTGATCCGCGGCGAAGGCAAGGGCTTTTGCGCCGGCGGCGACGTCGAGGCTTGGGCCGCGATGAGAGCCGCCGACTTCCAGGTGCAATGGGTGCGCTATGGCCACCGCGTCTTCGACCGGCTGGCGCGGCTTCGGCAGCCCACCATCGCAGTGCTCTCCGGCCATGCGCTGGGTGGCGGGTTGGAACTTGCCACCGCCTGCGATTTCCGTGTCGCCGAAACCCAGGTGAAGCTCGGCTTTCCAGAGACTTCGATCGGCGTTGTGCCGGGCTGGTCCGGAACGCAGCGCGCCGTGCGCCGCTTCGGCGCTCAAGTCGTGCGCCGCATGGCGCTTGGCGGCGAGATTTTGCTGGCGGCCGAGGCACTGGCGCTTGGCATCGTCGACCGCGTTGTCGAAACCGCCAAGGCGTTCGATGAAGCCAAGGCATGGGCTGAAAAAATCGCCGAGCGCGGCCCGCTGGCGACGGAAGCCGCCAAGCTGATGATCGGCGTTGCCGAGGGCGAGGAGGATGCCGCCGCGACCGAGGCGCTGGCTAGCGGCTTCATCGCGCTCACCGCCGACCTCAAAGCCGGCGTGGGTGCCTTCAAGGCCAAGCAGAAGCCGGAATTTTCGAGATCTTAGAGAAGAACGATGAACGCACCGCTCAACATCTCCATGCCGGCCGAGGCATCGCAAGCGCCGAAGGCCTACAAGCTGCTGATCGACGGCAAGCATGTCGACGCCCGCGACGGCCGCGCCATCGAGCGCGCCAGCCCCGGCCACGGCTTTGTCGTGTCCCGCTACGCGCAAGCAGGCGCCGCTGAAGTCGACGCCGCCGTGCAGGCCGCGCACAGGGCCTTCGAAACCGGCCCATGGCCGCGCATGAAGGCTTCCGAACGCGCCGCGGTTCTGCTGAAGGCCGCCGACCTGATCGAAACCAGGCTGGAAGAGATCGCCAGGCTCGATGCACTGGAATCCGGCAAGCCGATCGCTCAGGCGCGTGGCGAGATCGGCGGCGCCGTCGACATCTGGCGCTACGCCGCTTCGCTTGCCCGTACACTCTCTGGCGAAAGCTACGCCAATCTCGGCGACACTATGCTGGGCGTGGTGCTGCGCGAGCCGATCGGCGTCGTCTCGCTCATCACGCCGTGGAATTTCCCCTTCCTGATCATCAGCCAGAAGCTGCCTTTCGCGCTCGCCGCCGGCTGCACGGCGGTGGTGAAGCCGAGCGAGATGACGTCGGCCTCGACATTCGTGCTCGGTGACATCCTGCTCGAGGCTGGATTGCCGGCAGGCGTCGTCAACGTCCTCGCCGGCTTCGGCACCGATGTCGGCGCGCCGATGGTCAGCCACCCGCTGGTCGAGATGGTCTCCTTCACCGGCTCGACCCGCGTCGGCAAGATGACCATGGCCGCCGCCTCGAATTCCTTGAAGAAGGTGTCGATGGAGCTCGGCGGCAAGAACGGCCAGATCGTCTTTCCCGACGCCGACCTCGAAGCGGCGGCGGATGCCGCGGTGTTCGGCGGTTTCTTCAACGCCGGCGAATGCTGCAATGCCGGCAGCCGCCTGATCGTGCACGAGGCGATCGCCGACGAGTTCCTCGGCGCGGTCAAGGCGCTTGCCGCAAAGGTCCGCGTCGGCGATCCGCTGGACGACCGCACCAAGGTCGGCGCCATGATCTCGGCCGACCATATGGAAAAGGTAGCCGGCTATGTAACGGCGGCGAAAACCGACGGCGGCAACGTTTTTGCCGGCGGCGCCCGGCTCGCATCCAATGCCGGCCAATATCTCGATCCAACCATCATCCGCAACGTTACGCAGGACATGGCGATCGCCCGCGAGGAAGTGTTCGGACCGGTGCTGTCCGTGCTCACTTTTGAAACGATTGAAAAGGCATTGCGCATTGCCAACGACACGCCCTATGGTCTGTCGGCAGGGGTATGGAGCGGCAGCATCGACACGTGCATGTCGGTGGCGCGCGGTGTGCGTTCGGGGACGGTTTGGGTGAATACGTTCATGGAAGGTTATCCCGAACTGCCCTTCGGCGGCTACAAGCAGTCCGGTCTCGGACGCGAACTCGGCAAACGCGCCGTCGAGGACTATACCGAAGAAAAGACTATCCAGTTTCATCAAGGCCAGCGCACCGGATGGTGGGTCGGCTGAGTTGGGAGAACCCCGGCGGACACCCGCCGGTTATGTGTATGCAACAAGGGAGGTAGTACATGTTGCGCAAACTGCTTATCGGAACGGCTCTTGCGACGAGCTTTGCGTTCTCGGCGCATGCCGCGGACGTCAAGGAAGTGCAGATGCTGCATTGGTGGACGTCGGGCGGCGAAGCGGCTGCTCTGAACGTGCTGAAGCAGGATCTGGCCAAGGAAGGCTATGCCTGGAAGGACGTGCCGGTAGCCGGCGGTGGCGGCGACGCCGCCATGACCGCGCTGAAGGCGATGGTCGCGGCCGGCAACTATCCGACCGCCTCGCAGATGCTCGGCTACACCGTGCTCGACTATGCCGCCGCCGGCGTCATGGGCGACCTGACCGAGACTGCCAAGAAGGAAGGCTGGGACAAGTCGGTCCCGGCCGCGCTGCAGAAGTTCTCCGTCTATGACGGCAAGTGGGTGGCCGCTCCGGTCAACGTCCACTCCGTCAACTGGCTGTGGATCAACAAGGCGGTGATGGACAAGATCGGCGGCACCGAGCCGAAGACCTTCGACGACTTCGTCGCCCTGCTCGACAAGGCAAAGGCTGCCGGCGTCACCCCGCTCGCGCTCGGCGGCCAGAACTGGCAGGAAGCCACCATGTTCGACTCCGTCGTGCTGTCGACCGGCGGTCCGGAGTTCTACAAGAAGGCGATGAACGACCTCGATGAGGACTCGCTCAAGTCCGACACGATGAAGAAGTCGTTCGACAATCTCGCCAAGCTCGTCGCCTATGTCGATCCGAACTTCTCGGGCCGCGACTGGAACCTCGCCACCGCCATGGTCATCAAGGGCGACGCGCTGGTTCAGGTCATGGGCGACTGGGCCAAGGGTGAGTTCCACGCCGCCAACAAGACCCCGGGCACCGACTTCCTTTGCTACCGCTTCCCGGGCACTGACGGCTCGGTGATCTACAACTCCGACATGTTCGGCATGTTCAACGTTCCGGACGACCGCAAGGCCGCCCAGGTGGCACTTGCCACCGCCACTTTGTCGAAGAGCTTCCAGTCGGCCTTCAACGTGGTGAAGGGCTCGGTCCCGGCTCGCACCGACGTGCCGGACACCGACTTCGACGCTTGCGGCAAGAAGGGCATCGCCGACCTGAAGAAGGCCAATGAAGGCGGCACGCTGTTCGGCTCGCTGGCCCAGGGCTACGGTGCCCCGCCGGCCGTCGCCAATGCCTACAAGGACGTCGTGTCGAAATTCGTCCATGGTCAGATCAAGACCTCCGACGAGGCCGTGACCGAACTGGTCAAGGCAATCGACGACGCCAAGTAAGGCTTCAACTTGAACTCATCTCCCCCGCTTCGGCGGGGGAGATCTCCCGTCGACAAAAGGTGCGGGACAAACCCTGGTGCGTTTCGCGCCGGGCAGGTTCCGACCAACCGGTACTGGATGAGCCGATGAGCACAGTTGCCGAAACCCAGATCAAGCTGACACCGGAGCACGACGCCCGCCCTGGCGCCTCCGTCCGTTCGCGGCTGCAGGACCTGTTGCCGAAGATCGTCCTGGCGCCAAGCTTCGCGGCGACGATCATCTTCGTCTACGGCTTCATCCTATGGACGATCTATCTGTCCTTCACCAATTCCAAGACCTTCCCGTCCTATGCCATCACCGGCGGCCGCGCCTACCAGCGGCTGTGGCGCTGGACGTTCGAGAGCGACCCGCCGTCGAGCTGGTATACCTCGATAACCAACATGGGCATTTTCGGCTTCCTCTACATCGCGATCTGCCTGGCGCTCGGCCTGTTCCTGGCCATCCTGCTCGACCAGAAGATTCGCGGCGAAGGCGTGTTGCGGCCGATCTATCTGTATCCGATGGCGCTTTCCTTCATCGTCACCGGCGTCGCCTGGAAATGGTTCCTCGACCCCGGCCTCGGCCTCGAGCAGACGCTGCACCAGTGGGGCTGGACGAGCTTCCATTTCGACTGGATCAAGAACAAGGATTTCGTCATCTACACGGTGGTCATCGCCGGCGTCTGGCAGGCTTCCGGCTTCGTCATGGCGATGTTCCTGGCCGGCCTTCGCGGCATTGACGGCGAGATCATGAAGGCGGCGCAGATCGACGGCGCTTCCACCTTCCAGCTCTACCGCCGCATCGTCATTCCGCTGCTTCGGCCGGTGTTCCTGTCCGCCTTCATCGTGCTCGCCCACCTCGCCATCAAGTCCTACGACCTGGTCGTGGCGCTGACCAGCGGCGGGCCCGGCGGCTCGGCCTGGCTGCCGTCGAACTTCATGTATGAGTTCACCTTCAAGCGTAACGAGATGGCGGTCGGCTCGGCGAGCGCGGTGATCATGCTGATGACCATCACCGCGATCATTGTTCCGTATCTTTATTCCGAGCTCAGGGAGAAGTCGCGATGAGCGCCGTCTCTTCACCTGCGCCCCAGGCGTCGAGCGGCGCCAGAGCCAGGACGATCAACCGCATCGTCATCTACGGCCTGCTCGCGCTGTTCGCGATCTTCTACCTGATGCCGCTCTTCGTCATGCTGGTCACTTCGTTCAAGACCATGGACGAGATCCAGAACGGCAACATGCTGTCGCTGCCGCATGCGCCGACCTTCGCGCCATGGATAAAGGCGTGGAGCGAAGTTTGCTCGGGCCTGACCTGCGTCGGCATGAAGGGCTATTTCTGGAACTCCATCAAGATGGTGGTGCCGGCAGTGCTGATCTCGACGCTGCTCGGCGCGCTCAACGGCTACGTGCTGACCAAATGGCGCTTCCGCGGCCACATACTGGTTTTCGCCATGATGCTGTTTGCCTGCTTCATCCCGTTCCAGTCGGTGCTCCTGCCGATGGCGACGATCCTCGGCAGCCTAGGCCGCTTCGGCGTCACCCTGCAGAACGCGACCGGCTTCAATTTCGGCCTCGGCAATTCGACGGTCAATCTCGTCTTCGTCCACGTGGTCTACGGCCTTGGCTTCACCACGCTTTTCTTCCGCAACTATTACGAGGCCTTCCCGACCGAGTTGGTCAAGGCAGCACAGGTCGACGGCGCCTCCTTCTTCCAGATATTCCGGCGCATCATGCTGCCCAACTCGCTGCCGATCATCGTTGTCACTGTGATCTACCAGTTCACCAACATCTGGAACGACTTCCTGTTCGCCTCCGCCTATGCCGGCTCCGGCGACGTGATGCCGATGACGGTGGCGCTGAACAATGTCGTCAACACCTCGACCGGCGTCGTCGAATACAACGTCAACATGGCGGCGGCGATGATCGCCGCCCTACCCACCCTGATCGTCTATGTCGTCGCCGGCCGCTATTTCGTGCGCGGGCTGATGGCAGGCGCGGTCAAGGGCTGACCCTCTTTCTTGAAGGAACGATCATGGCTTTTCTGGAAATTGATGGGCTGAAGAAGCGCTTCGGGAATGTCGAGATCCTGAAGGGCATCGATGTCGAGCTTGAAAAGGGCGGCTTCCTGGTGCTGGTCGGCCCGTCCGGCTGCGGCAAGTCCACGCTGCTCAACACCATTGCCGGCCTGGAGCAGATCACCGAGGGCGAGATCCGGGTCGAGGGCCGCGCAATCAACGACCTGCATCCTTCGAAGCGCGACATCGCCATGGTCTTCCAGAGCTACGCGCTCTACCCGAACATGACGGTGGCCGGGAACATCGCCTTCGGCATGGAGATGCGCGGCGTGCCGGCGGCGGAACGCCAGAAGGCGATCGACAAGGTGGCCAAGATCCTGCAGATCGGGCACCTCCTGAAGCGCAAGCCCAGCCAGCTTTCCGGCGGCCAGCGCCAGCGCGTCGCCATGGGCCGCGCGCTGGTCCGCGACCCGAAACTCTTCCTGTTCGACGAGCCGCTCTCCAACCTCGACGCCAAGCTGCGCGTCGACATGCGTATCGAGATCAAGCGCCTGCATGCGACAACCGGCACGACGATCGTCTATGTCACGCACGACCAGATCGAGGCGATGACGCTGGCGACCAAGATCGCCGTCATGCGCGACGGTGAGGTGCAGCAATTCGGCACGCCGGCCGAGATCTACAACAACCCGACCAACATCTTCGTCGCCGACTTCATGGGCTCGCCTGCGATGAACCTTGTCCCGGCGACGATCGGCGGCAATGGCTCCGGTCTGTCGGTGGTGCTCAAGCCAGACGCGCGCGCGGCGATTTCGCTGCCCCTGGCCAACGCCCCGGCGGGTCTCTCGGCATTCAAGGAGAAGCCGGTCATCTTCGGCGTCCGCCCCGAGGCGCTGACCGATCCGGAAGGTGCGGAGCGCAATGCCTCCAACATCGCGACCGCCGATTGCCACATCGAGGTGATCGAGCCGGCCGGCTCCGACACTTTCGCCGTCACCAATCTCGGCGGCAAGGCTGTAGTGGCGCGGCTGCGCGCCGATGCCAAGATTCAGCCGGGCACCGTCACGCCGCTGGCCTTCAACCTGACCAAGGCGGTGTTCTTCGATCCGGCGACCGAGAAGCGCATCCTTTAAAAAGCTATGGCAAACCCGGATATCGTCATCATCGGCTCCGGCATCGGCGGCGCCACGATTGCTTCCGGCTTGGCCGGCAGCGGCGCCTCGATCCTGATCCTGGAGCGCGGCGAGCCATTGCCGGCAACGCCGCATGCGCGCTCGACGCGGTCGATCTTCGTCGACGAGCATTACCGGCCGAAGGAGATGTGGCGCGAGGCCGGCGGCCCTGCCTTCAATCCCGGCAACTACTACTATGTCGGCGGCAATTCGAAGTTCTTCGGCGCCGTGCTCATCCGCTACCGCAAGGAGGATTTTTCCGAGCTCGAGCATTTCGGCGGCGTCTCGCCGGCCTGGCCGTTTTCCTATGACGAATTCGAGCCATGGTACTCGAAGGCCGAGCAGTTGTTTCGCGTGCGCGGCACGCTTGGCGAGGACCCGACGGAGCCGTTCCACTCGATCCCCTATGCTTTTGGACCGGTGCCCGACGAGCCGCCGATCGCGCGCGCCCGCGCCGAGTTGAAGAGCCTCGGCCTGCACCCGGCGTCGCTGCCGCTCGGAGTCGACATCGAGGCCTGGTTGAAGGACGGCAAGACCGGTTGGGACGCGTTCCCGAACACCGGCCAGGGCAAGATCGATGCGCAGACCGGCCCGCTGACCGCGGCGCTTACCGACAACAACATCCGCCTCGAAACCGGCGCCTATGTTGACTGGCTCGAAACCGCGCCGGACGGCAAGACGATTGCCGCCATCCACTACACGCGGAATGGCGCGCAAAAGACGCTGTCACCGAAACTCGTCATCCTCTCGGCCGGCGCGGTCAATTCCGCCGCCATCCTGCTGCGCTCGCCTTCGGCCAATGATGGCAAGAAGGGGGGCAAGGGCCTTGCCAACAGCTCCGACCAGGTTGGCCGCAATTTCATGAGCCACAATTCGAGCGCTATGCTGGCGATCGATCCGCGCCGCCGCAACGACAGCGTTTACCAGAAGACGCTGATGCTCAACGATTACTACCTGTCGGACGGCAAGGGCGGCAAACCGCTCGGCAATGTGCAACTGCTCGGCAAGATCGACGGCAACATGCTCAAGGCCAATGTGAAGACGATGCCGAAATTCGCGCTCGATTTCATGGCCGGTCACGCCATCGACTGGTATCTGATGTGCGAGGACCTGCCCGATCCCGAAAGCCGCATCTTGGTCGACGGCAAGGAGATCGTCATGCAATGGCGGCGCTCCAACATGCAGTCGCTGGACGGCCTGACCAAGGTGATGCGGGAGAATTTCCGCGCCTGCAGCTATCCGATCGTGCTCTCGCGCCCCTTCGACAAGCGCACGCCGTCACATCAGTGCGGCACCGTGAAGATGGGCAACGATCCGGCGGCAGCGCCCCTCGATCCATTCTGCCGCGCCTATGACCACCGGAACCTGTTCGTCGTCGATGGCGGTTTCCTGCCGACATCGGCGGCGGTTAATCCGGCACTCTCGATCGCGGCTCAGGCGCTGCGAGTGGCTGATCACATCCGCAAGACGGAATTGGTAACATGATAGGCTGGCGCCGCCCCTCATCCGCCTGCCGGCACCTTCTCCCCGTAAACGGGGAGAAGAGGGCTGGCCGCACCCGCGGCGCCCATTCTGCAGCTCTGACAATTGGCGAAAGCGCCGACGACAGCGTCCTTCTCCCCGTCACCATACGGGGAGAAGTGCCCGGCAGGGCGATGAGGGGCAGCGCCGACCTTCGCAAGGCTAACCTCCAATGACCCGCCCCGCGGCTATCATAACCGGTGGCGTGCGTGGTATCGGCCTGGCCTGCGCCGAAGCTTTGGCTGACGCCGGCTTCGACATCCTTGTCGCCGACCTTGCCGAAGACCCTACCAAACGTCTTGTAGAGAACATCACGACGCGTGGTGCAGCATTCGCCTACCATCGCTGCGATATTGCCAATCTTTCTGATCACGCGACGCTGGTCGGTGCCGCCCTGCACGCCTTCGGCCGCATCGATTGCCTGGTCAACAACGCCGGCGTCGGCGCCGTGGTGCGCGGCGACCTGTTGGAGCTAAAGCCGGAGAATTTCGACCGCACGCTAGGCATCAACCTGCGCGGCACGGTGTTCCTCAGCCAAGCCGTCGCCAAGGCCATGCTGGCGACGCCTGCCGTTTCAGCCAGGTCGATCATCACCATTACCTCGGTGAGCGCTGCCATGGCTTCGCCGGAACGCGCCGACTACTGCATTTCCAAGGCCGGGCTTTCGATGTGGGTCAAAAACCTGGCGCTGCGGCTAGCAGCGGAAAACATCGGTGTCTTCGAGGTGCGGCCGGGCATCATCCGCACCGACATGACGGCCGGTGTCTCCGCCAAATACGACGCGTTGATCGACGGCGGCCTGGTGCCCGCCAAACGCTGGGGCGAGGCCGGTGATATCGGCGGCGTCGTGGCCGCGCTTGCGTCCGGCAAATTCGGCTTTTCGACCGGATCGGCCATCGATGTCGACGGCGCGCTTTCCGTGCCTCGCCTATGAGTAGGTGGAACCATGGCTGACTACATCATCGTTGGCGCCGGTCCGGCCGGCTGCGTTCTCGCCAACCGGCTGAGCGAGGATCCGGCGAATTCGGTGCTGCTTCTGGAAGCCGGCGGCAAGGACTGGCACCCGCTGATCCATATGCCGGCGGGCTTCGCCAAGATGACCAAGGGCATCGCCTCCTGGGGCTGGTCGACCGTGCCGCAGAAGCACATGAAGGACCGTGTCTTCTGGTACACGCAGGCCAAGGTGGTCGGCGGCGGCTCGTCGATCAACGCGCAGATCTACACGCGCGGCAACGCGCGCGACTACGACGGCTGGGAAAAGGAAGAGGGCCTATCTGGCTGGGGTTACCGCGACGTGCTGCCCTATTTCAAGCGCGCCGAAAACAACCAGCGCTTCGCCAACGACTATCACGGCGACCAAGGCCCGCTCGGCGTCTCCAACCCGATCTCGCCGCTGCCGATCTGCGAGGCCTATTTCCGCGCCGGCCAGGAGATGGGCATTCCGTTCAACCCGGATTTCAACGGCGCTGCCCAAGAAGGCGTCGGCTACTACCAGCTCACCCAGAAAGACGCGCGGCGCTCGTCCGCGTCCGTCGCTTATCTGAAGCCGATCCGCGACCGCAAGAACCTGACGGTGAGGACCGATGTTCTGGTGACGCGCGTCGTCGTCGAGAAGGGCCGCGCCATCGGCGTCGAGATCGTCGAACGGCCGGGTGGTGAGAAGACGCTCCTACGCGCCGAGCGCGAGGTGATCGTCTCGTCCGGCGCCATCGGCTCGCCGAAGCTCCTGATGCAGTCGGGCATCGGCCCGGCCGACCACCTGAAGTCGATCGGCGTGACGCCTATCCACGATCTGCCCGGCGTCGGCTCCAACATGCAGGATCATCTCGACCTGTTCGTGATCGCCGAATGCACCGGCGACCATACCTACGACAACTACGCCAAGCTGCACCGCACGCTATGGGCGGGTCTCCAGTATCTGCTGTTGAAGAAAGGGCCGGTCGCCTCCAGCCTGTTCGAGACCGGCGGCTTCTGGTACGCCGACCCGACCGCCGCCTCGCCCGACATCCAGTTCCATCTCGGTCTCGGCTCCGGCATCGAGGCCGGCGTCGAGAAACTGAATAACCCCGGCGTGACGCTGAACTCCGCTTTCCTGCGCCCGCGCTCGCGCGGCACGGTGCGCCTGAAAAGCGCCGATCCGGCCGACCATCCGCTGATCGACCCGAACTACTGGTCCGACCCGTATGATCGCGACATGTCGATCAAGGGCCTGCGGTTGGCGCGCGAGATCATGCGGCAGAAGGCGCTTGCCCCCTTCGTGCTGCGCGAGGTGCTGCCAGGCTCCTCGCTCGCCACCGACGACGAGTTGTTCGACTATGGTTGCCGCACCGCCAAGACCGACCATCACCCGGTCGGCACCTGCCGCATGGGCCATGACGCGATGGCTGTGGTGACGCCGGATTTGAGGCTGCGCGGCATCGAAGGCTTGCGCGTCTGCGACGCCTCGGTGATGCCCCGCGTCCCCTCCTCCAACACCAATGCGCCGACCATCATGGTCGGTGAAAAAGGCGCCGACCTCGTGCTCGGCCGCGAGCCGCTGCCGCCGGCCGTGTTCAAAGGCAACCAGGCGGCATGAGGCATTAACAATGATCCGGCATTGCGTCTTTGTCCGCTTTCGCGACGACGTACCTGCAACCGAGCGTGCGGCGATCCATGCCGACCTCGAAGCACTGCGCACAGTCATTGACGGCATGGGGAAGGTGCAGTTCAGCGCCAATGTCAGCCCGGAGCCGTTCGCGCGCGGCCTCACGCATGGCTTCACAATCGATTTCCGCGATGCCGCTGCCCGTGACGCCTATCTGGTGCACGAAGCGCATCAGCGCGCCGGCGCCCGGCTGGTTGCGGCCCTTGAAGGCGGCACCGACGGGCTGATGGTCATCGATCTTGAGGTGACGCAAATGTGACTGCTCGCCGGCTTAAAACCGGCTGCCGTCCCGTTCTCTTTTGCCCGCCGTGGAACATATCGTTCCTTGGCGGATGCAAAAGGAGGATCGCCTTGAACCTCACCACCGAGCAGAAGAAAACTGTAACCGCATCTTTCCTTGGCTGGACGCTCGACGCATTTGATTTCTTCCTTCTGACTTTCCTGCTCACCGATATTGCGAGTGAGTTTCAGACAGACGTCCCGGCAGTCTCCAAAGCGCTGTTCCTGACCCTGGCGACGCGCTTCATCGGCGCGTTCATCTTCGGCATGCTTGCCGACAAATATGGACGCAAGCCCATGCTGATGCTTAACATCGTCAGCTATTCGGTGATCGGCGCGCTCGCCGCCTTCTCACCCAATCTCGGCATATTCCTGGCGCTGCGCGCCCTGTTCGGCATCGCCATGGGCGGCGAGTGGGGCCTGGGCAGCTCGCTTGCAATGGAATCCATCCCGCCCAGCGCCCGCGGCATGGTTTCGGGAATCCTGCAATGCGGTTATCCCGCCGGCTATCTGCTGGCCGCGGTGGTCTATGGGCTGCTCTACGGCCAGAAGATCGGCGACTTCACCTTCGGCTGGCGCGCCATGTTCCTCTTGAGCTTCGCGCCGGCGCTGATCGTGCTTTTCATCCGCTCGAATGTGCCGGAATCGCCCGCCTTCGCCGATGCCCGGACGCAGGCGCGTCCGGGCATTCTTGAAAGTTGCGGAGGCACTGGCGCATCGCGCTCTATGCCGTGGTGCTGATGATGTTCTTCAACTTCTTCAGCCACGGCACCCAGGACCTCTACCCCACCTTCCTGAAGAAGCAGCACGGCTTCGACCCGCACACGGTGAGCTGGATCACCATCGTCGCCAATATCGGCGCCATCGTCGGCGGACTGGCGTTCGGCGCGTTGTCGGAAAAGATCGGCCGTATCAACGCCATCACGCTCGCCTGCCTGATCGCCTTACCGGCAATTCCGCTCTGGGCCTATACGACGACGCCCTTCATGCTGGCGCTCGGCGCCTTCGTCATGCAGGTGGCGGTCCAGGGTGCCTGGGGCGTCATCCCGGTGCATCTCAACGAGCTGTCTCCGGGCTCCGTGCGCGCGACGCTGCCAGGTTTCATCTACCAGGCCGGCAACCTCGCGGCGTCGTATGGCGGTCCGTATCAGGCCGGCATCGCCGAAGCACCCGGAGGCAGCTACGGCTATGCGCTGGCATTGTTCGCGGGCGTGGTCGCGGTCTGCATCATTGTCGTCATCCGTTTTAGCCCGGAACGGCGTGGGCAAGTGATGACGGTGCTCGATCGGGACGTCAGCCGAGTCTGAGTGCGACGACGCCGGCGACGATGCCGAGCGCGGCGGCCGCGCGCCAGGCCGTCATCTTCTCGCCCAGCGCCAGCACCGAGATCAGCATGGCGAACAGGATCGAGGTCTCGCGCAGCGACGCGACCGAGGCGATCGGCGCCTTGGTCATCGCCCACATCACGATCCAGTAGGCGGCACCGCTGAGCACGCCGGTGAAAAGCCCTGCCTTCCAGTCGCGCGCCAGCACCGGCAACGACTGCGGCCCGCGAAAGACGACGCACAGCACCAGCGCCCACGCTGCGTCGCAGACGAACAGCCACGCAGCATAGCTCGTTGCCGTGGCAGCCAATCGCGCGCCGCTGCCGTCGGAGAGCGTATAGCTGGCGATGAAGATCGACGTGCCGAGCGCGAAGCCGACCGCGCGAAGATTGAAACGTTCGAGATGGACGCCGCCGCGAAACGACATCACCAGCGTGCCAGCCGACAGAAGCACGATACCAAGTATGGCGAGCGGCGCCGGAACCTCGCCGAGCATGACGATGGCTCCCATCGCCGAGAGTAATGGCGCGGTACCCCGCGCCAGCGGATAGGTCTGAGCAAAATCGCCGGCCTTGTAGGCGCCGATCAGGAACGTCCGGTAGCCCATATGGAAGATCACCGAGGCGAGAATGAACGGCCACACCTCCGCTTTCGGCACTTCCACGAAAGGCAGCGCCAGCAGCGCCGCAAACCCCATGCCGAGCGTCATCAGCGTGATCGACAGGAAGCGGTCGAGATGGACCTTGACCAGCGCGTTCCAGATCGCATGCATGGCGGCCGCCGAGAGCACCGCGAGGAAGACGAACGGCGTCATGTCCGGTTCACCTGCCCGTCGGCCCCGGAGCGATGCCCGGCGTTTCCAGATCGATGTCGACCCTGAGCGGAAAATGGTCGGACGCGACCTCGCCGATGTCGGCTGTTACCGAACGCACCCGTCCGGCCAGCATGCCGCCGACGAAGCAATGGTCGAGCCGGCGTTTGGCCAGCCTGCCGTCGATGATCTTTTCGTGTGTGTGGAAGTCCGCGACTGGCTCGCTGGCAACAGCCGCGGCATCGACGAACCCGTCTAAATAGGCAGCGCCGCGATGGTAGGGCGTGCTGCCGACGATACGCCGGTGTTCGGCGCTGCCCGGCTCCATGTTGAAGTCGCCCAGCCAGATCGCCGCCAGCGGGCTTTCCGGCTCCGGCTGGCCATCCGACCAGTTGCGATGCGGTTCGTCATCGACGCCGCTCCAGGGACCGCCCTCGAACCGCGCGCGTCGATGTTCGGCATTGAGATAGTCGATCTGCTCCAGCCGCTCCTCGGCCGCAATATGCGCCAGATGCAGCGAAAGCACACGCACCGGTCCAGCCGGTGTGCGAATCATGCATTCGAGCGCCGCGTTGCGGGTGTTGAGCGGCCTGAGCGTGCGCCGCATCGGCAGCGTGTGCAGGCGCGACCAGATGATCGGCAGCTTCGACAGCAGCATCGTGCCGAACTGCCGCCGGCGGTTGACGACGCGGCCGTCGCGCTTCTCGCTGGCGTCCATGTCGAAGGCGGGGCCGTAGGCCCAGTAATAGCCGGGAAGCAGGCTGGACAGGATCTCGGGCTGGTCGTCCTCATTGCTGCGCCGCCAATGCCGCTCGACCTCCTGCAGCGCGATGATGTCGGCGCCGTCCACCAGCCTGGCACAGCGGCTGAGATCGTAGCGCCCATCGCTGCCGTAGCCGTACTGGATGTTGTAGCTGATCAGCTTCATTGATTAACCGGCTCACTTCCGACGATCGCAGTAGAGCAATTCCAGGAAAAGTGTGAGCGGTTTTCCGTCCGGAATTGCGTCAAACAAAGAGACAGAGCGGTTCGCCGTTTCCATGAAACGGTGAAACGCTCTAGCGCCCGGCCCACTGCCTTGCAATGGACCGCGGCGGCAAGTGGAATAGTCCAATGGGGACCGGCGAACCCAGCGCGCGCTAATAGGTCGTCAGCGGCTGATAGCTTCCCGCCGGCGACGCCGCCAGTTCCGACCAGTCGATCTCCTCTTCCAGCCGGTGATAGGCCTCGTCGCCGATCGTGCCGTTGCGGCGCAATTCTTCCAGCGTGTCGCGCTGCCGCTTGATGGCATAGAGGCGCAGCCGGTCGTATTCGGTCGCTGCCTGCGCGTCATCCGGATTTTCAGCGATCCGTCGCTCGGCCTCATATTGCTCGCGCACGACGGCGGCCGCGGCCGACGTCTTGCGACTCAGCACGTCGAGCGCGGCCTGCATGATGGCGACACGCGCCTCGGCCACTTCGCGGTCTATCGTTGTATCCGGTTCGAAGTTGAGTATCCGCAGCAGCGGCTTCAGGCTCATGCCTTGCAGCACCAGCGTGCCGAGAACGACCGCGAAGGCGGCAAGCACGATTGGATCGCGGCCGGGGAAATTGGCTGGCAGTGCAATGGCCACCACCAGCGTCACCAGCCCGCGCATGCCGCACCAGCCGACGAGCACGGCGCCGCGGAAGGTCGGCGCGTCCCGCCTTTTGTCTTCGCTGTCGAAACGGGCGAACCATCGGATGATCGCAACGTAACTCGCCACCCAGACGAGACGCGCCACGATGACGACGGCCAGCACCGTCGCAGCGAAGAGAAAGGCCTCGCCTTGCCCGTCGCCGGACAGCCGGCCGACGATCGACCGGGCCTGCAGGCCCATCAGCACGAACGCCAGCACGTTGAGCACGAACACCGCCGACTCCCAGACCGAATAGGTGCTGACGCGGCGTCTCGCCGACATGCGGCGCGGTCCGGTGCGCGCGATGGTGATGGCATAGACGACGATGGTGATGATGGCCGAAAGGCCGAGCTTGTCGGCAATGATCCAGACAGCGAAGGTTCCGGCGAACTGCACCACGGTGCTGCTTGCCGCATCCTCGATGCGCGTAAGGGTGAGCAGCGAGAAGCGGCCGAACAGGTAGCCGGCCGCGACGCTGCCGATCGTCGCCAGCAGGATGACGGGCACGGCGTCGCTCAGCACGAGCGAGCCGATGGCGGCCGAAACCGATATCCGATAGATCAACAGCGCCGTGGCGTCGTTGAGCAGGCTCTCGCCCTGTAGAATGGCGGTAAGCCGATGCGGTACTTTGAACTGGTTGAGCACCGCGCTTGCCGCCACCGCGTCCGGCGGCGCGACGATAGCGCCGAGCGCTATCGCCGCCGCGACCGGCAGCCCGGCCATCTTCCAGCCGACGAAGGCGACGGCCACCGTGGTGAAGATGACGGCGCCGAGCGCCAGCAGCGCCAGCGACAGCCGGTAGCGCTTCAGGTCGCGCAGCGAGGTGTCATAGGCGGCATCGAGCAGCACCGGCGCGATGAACAGCGCAAGCGCCAGTTCCGGATCGATCTCGATCGTCGGTGCGCCGGGCACGAAGGCAATCCCGACCCCGGCAAGCGCCAGCAGCGACGGGTAAGGGACTTCCAGCCATCGCGATACCGCTGTCAGCGCAACCGCGATGAGAAGCAGGATGAGGGTGAGTTCGAACAGCGCCATGGCTTATCGTAACGATGGAACCAGGCGTTTGGCACTGCAAAAGTGAATGGTGAATAGTGAATGGCAATCAGCGAAGAGAGTATCTTACGTGCTCGGATTCCTCTGATGGCGCCCATTCACTATTCACCACTCACCATTCACTCTTTTCCTAGTGCAGAACCAGCATGTCACCCGACGAGAACGAAATGTCCGCCTTGTCTCCGACGGCTGGCGGCGGCGTCGTTGGATTGTTGAAGGTGTCGAGCGACACCGTGTTGCCGCCGATGCCGACGCGCACGCGGATGACCGAGCCGAGGAAATGCACTTCGGCGATCTCGCCTGACAGGCTGGCGTCATGGCCGGGCTGCCGTCCGAGCGAAATAGCCTCAGGCCGCAGCGCCAGCGACAGCGTGTCGCCGGACTTCGAGCCGTTGAGCTTGCCCTTGAGAGAGACTTCCTGGGTGTCGACCTGCACCTTGCCCGAGGCCGCGTCGGTGACCTTGCCTTCCAGCACGTTGAGCGTGCCGACGAAATTGGCGACGAATTTCGTTGCCGGCCGGTTGTAGATCTCGAACGGCGTTCCGACCTGCTCGGCCTTGCCGCCATACATGACGGCGATGCGGTCGGAGATCGAAAGCGCCTCCTCCTGGTCATGCGTGACGAAGATGGTGGTGATGCCGAGCTTCTTCTGGATCGAGCGGATTTCCTCGCGCAGCGACACACGCACCTTGGCGTCGAGCGCCGACAGCGGCTCATCGAGCAAAAGCAGCTTCGGCTTCGGCGCGATGGCGCGGGCCAGCGCGATGCGCTGCTGCTGGCCGCCGGAGAGCTGGTAGGGATAGCGGTCACCCATCTGCGGCAGCTTGATGATGTCGAGCATCTCGGCGACGCGCCTGTCGGCGTCGGCCTTGGGCATGCCGGCAACCTTGAGGCCGAAGGCGATGTTCTGCGCGACGGTGAGGTTGGGGAAAAGCGCATAGGCCTGGAACACCATGCCGACATTGCGCTGATTGGGCTTCAGCCGGGTGATGTCCTTGCCGCCGACCACGATCTTGCCGGCCGAAGGCTCCTCGAAACCGGCGACCATGCGCAACACCGTCGTCTTACCGCAGCCGGACGGCCCGAGGAAGGAGACGAATTCTCCCGGTTCGACGTCGAGATTGAAATCCTGGACCACGGTTGTGGCGCCGAAGGATTTTCGAACGTGCTGGATTGAGAGGAATGGCTCGGCCATGGCTTTTTCTTTCGATCAGTACTTTTCGCTCAATTCGGGCGGTTCGCCGACTTCGGCGCGAAACGGGACAGAATCTGGATCAGCGACATGCAGCCCCACGTAATGGCGAAGGCGATGATGGCAAGTGCCGCCGGCTCGTAGGCGCGGTTGGCGCCGATGTTCTGCAGATACGGTCCGAACGCCGGGCGGTTAAGCAGGCTGGCCATCGTGAACTCGCCGATCACGATAGCGAAAGTCAGGAAGGCGCCCGATAGCACCGCGATCAGAACATTGGGCAGGATAACCCGGACGATGATAGTGGACCAGCCGGCACCGAGGATTTGCGCCGCTTCCGTCAGCGTCCGGACATCGATGGTGCGAAGACCCGTGTCGACCGCGCGATACATATAAGGCAGCGCCAGCGTCGCATAGCCGATCACCAGCAGGGCGCTGGCGCCGAGATCGCTGGACAGGAACGGCAGCGGCGAATTCGACCCGTACATGCGGATATAGCCGAACACGATGACGATCGCCGGGATGACCAGCGGCAGCAGCGTGATGAACTCGACGACCGGCCTGATTTGAGGCAACCGTAGACGGATCCAGTAGGCGGCCGGCACCACGACCAGCACACCGAGGATGATTGTGAAGATCGCTGCGACCACCGAATACAGGAAGGTTGCCTGGAAGCGTGGGTCGCCGAGCACGACCTGATAGGCATCGAAGGAATGAACGCCGCGCCGCATGCGCAGCGAGAACTCGAACGTCGCCAGCAGCGGAATGAAGAAGTAGGCCGTGCCGATGCCGAAGACGACCCAGGCCCAGAATTTGCCCGACTTCATTTCAGCCACCTCTCGGAACGGGTCCGGAACCAGATGTAGAAGACATTCGCCAGCCCGGTGATGACGATCATGCCGAAAGCGATGGCGTAGCCGAGTTGCGGGTTGTGCAGCACGTCGCCGTTGATCTGCGAATAGAGCTTGATCGGGACGATGTTGAGCTGCGGACCGGCGAAGGCATAGGCCGTGGCGATTGCGCCGAAGGCATTGGCGAACAAAAGGATGACGGTGCCGAGGAAGCTCGGGAACAGCACCGGTATCACCACCATGCGCCAGTACTGCCACTGGGTGGCGCCAAGCGTGGCGGCCGCCTCGTTCCATTCCTTCTTCAAGCCATCGATCGCCGGCACGATGATCACCACCATCAGCGGAATCTGGAAGAAGAGATAGACCACGATCAGCCCCCACGTGGTCAGGAAATTGAACCCCAACGCGTAGATGTTGAGGTTGAATATGTCGCGCAGCAGCACCGTCACGATACCGACGCGGCCGAGCGTTGCGATGAAGGCGAAGGCGAGCGGCAATCCGGCGAAATTCGAGGCGACGCCCGAGAAGGTCAGCGTCGCGGATCGCACCCATCCGGGCAGGCCGCCGCGCACGATGGCGATGGCGATCGCCAGGCCGGCAAATGCGCCAACGATAGCCGACCAGAAGCTGATCTTGATCGAAACCCAATAGGAATTGCTGATTGAAGGATCGCTCACCAACTGCAGGACGTTGTCGAGCGTGAACCCGCCTTCCCCGGTCTGAAACGCGCCGATGACCAGATAGAGCGTCGGCATGATCAGGAACATCAGGGTGAAGACGAAGAACGGCGCCACGCCGAACCATTGCGTCGGCAGGCGGAAAGCGGTCGCCTCGGTCGGCGGCGCGGGCTTGGTGGCAACTGACTGATTTGAAAGCGATAGATCGGTCATGCGCCCGGCACCGTCTTCGAGGGAAAGCCGGGCGGCCAGGTGGCCGCCCGGCAGATTTCAAGTCTTACTTGACGTTGGCGCCGACAGTGGCGTCCCAGTTCTTGCTGATGGTTTCCTTGGCCTTGCCCTGCTCGTCGAGCGTCGGGAAAGCCGCCGCGGCATAGGATTCAGCCGGCGGCAGCTTGGCCAGCACGTCCGCCGGGACCTTGCCGTTCTTGGCGAGATCGTTGAAGCGGATCGGGTGGCAGTAGCCCTTCAGCCAGCCGACCTGGCCTTCGTCGGAGTAGAGGTATTCCATCCACAGCTTCGCGGCATTCGGATGCGGCGCGAAAGCGCTGATCGCCTGCACATAGACGCCGGCGACAACGCCGGTCTTCGGCACGATCACGTCGACGGGCGGATTGCCCTTCAGCGTGTCGCGGCCGGCAAGCGCGTTGTAGTCCCAGTTGATCAGGATCGGCGTCTGGCCCTGGGCCAGCGTCGCCGGCTTGCCGACCACCGGAACGAAGTTGCCGGCGGCGTTGAGCTTCTTGAAGAAGTCGAGACCAGCGGTGCCAGCGGCTTCACCGGCGGCGGCGCCGGACGACAGACCGGAGGCGTAGACCGCCTGGATGGCCTGGTTCGAAGCGCGCGGGTCACCGGCGAGCGCGACCGAGTTGGCGAATTCCGGCTTCAGGAGATCGGCCCAGTCGGCCGGCGATTCCTTGACCAGGTCCTTGTTCACCATGAACGACAGCACGCCGTAATAGTCGCCGTACCAGGCGCCGTCGGCATCCTTGGCGCTGTCCGGGATCGAGTCCCAGGTCGACACCTTGTAAGGCTGGATCAGGCCATCGGCCTTGGCGGTCGGGCCGAACGACAGGCCGACGTCGATGACGTCGGGCGCCTGCGGACCCTTGTTGTCCTTATTCGCCTTGATCGCCTCGACCTCATCGCCCGAGCCGGCGTCCGGGTTGAGTTCGTTGACCTTGATTTCCGGATACTTAGCCTTGAAAGCGTCGATCACTGCCCCGTAGCCGCACCAGTCATGCGGAAGCGCGATGGTGGTGAGCTGGCCTTCAGCCTTCGCGGCCTTGACGAGATCGTCCATCGAATCCGCGGACGAAATCACCGTCGACGCAAAGAGCGCCGCGGCCGAGAGGGAAAGCACTTTCCCCGTGAACTTGAACATGTGTTCTCTCCGTTGAACTGGCACCGCTAGGCGCCTGCGATGCGGGTATCGTTTTCGTGTGACAGCCAGATGAAGGCTTTTTGAAACCGGAGCCCCGCGGCGAAAAAAGTTAACTCTTTTTAACGGACTGTAGCAATTAGCCCGCGCTTAATTTTCCGGCTAATGGTTATTTGCCTTGATTTTTGCCCGCTCTCCTTCTCCTTTGCACATCCCCTTGTTCAACTTCGGCATTCAAAGCCGGCTCTCATAATGAGCCGGCGATGGCGTTTTCGAGCAGCGTCAGCGCCGCCTTCTTGGTGAGCTTGACCGGGTTGCCGCCCGCCGTCGGGTCAACCACCGCCATGTCGGCGATCAGCGCCTTGCGCTTCTTGTCCATGTCGAGGCCCTTGATCAGGCCGGGCAGCGCATGCGGCACCTTGAGCTCCTTGCGCAGCTTGATGATCGCCTTGGCGAAACCATCGAAGCCGCCTTTGATGCCGCAATAGGCGGCAAGCCGCGCGATGCGCTCCTCGATGCTGTCCCGGTTGAAGGCCAGCACATAGGGCATGAACACCGCATTGGTCATGCCATGATGGGTGTCGTAGAGCGCGCCGATCGGATGCGACAGCGAATGGATGGCCCCCAACCCCTTCTGGAACGCGGTGGCGCCCATGGCCGCCGCGCTCATCATGTGCGCGCGGGCGACCAGATCCTTGCCGTTGGCAAAGGCCTTCGGCAGGTTCTCGAACACCAGCCGGATGCCCTCCACCGCGATGCCGTCGGCCATCGGATGATAGCCCGGCGCGCAATAGGCTTCCAGACAATGCGCAAGGGCATCCATGCCGGTGCCGGCGGTGATGAAGCCGGGCATGCCGACCGACAGTTCCGGATCGGCAATGACGATTGCCGGCAAAAGCTTGGGATGGAAGATGACTTTCTTGGTGTGGGTCTCCTCATTAGTGATGACGCCGGCGCGACCGACCTCCGATCCGGTACCGGCGGTGGTCGGCACCGCGATGATCGGCGCGATCGCATCCGAATTGGCCCGGGTCCACCAGTCGCCGACATCCTCGAAGTCCCATACCGGCCGTGTCTGCCCGGCCTGGAAGGCGATGAGCTTGCCAAGGTCGAGCGCCGAGCCGCCGCCGAAGGCGATGACGCCGTCATGCTTGCCTTTCTTGAACACGGCGACGCCGGCGGTCAGGTTGGATCCGACCGGGTTCGGCCGCACATCCGAGAAGACGCCGTACGGGACCTTGGCATCGTCGAGGATCTTCAGCGTCGAGGCGACGACCGGCAGTTTTGCCAGGCCCGGATCGGTGACGAAGAGCGGGCGCTTGATGCCCGTGGCATCGAGCACCTCGGGCAATTCCTTGATGCGCCCGGCACCGAAGCGGACGGTGGTGGGGTAGTTCCATTTGGACATGAGCTTGGACATGGCTAGTCTTTCAAAAAGTCAGATTGCTTCACGCAGGTGATAGGATTTCGGCCTGGTCAGATTGTCGTAGCCGATGGCCGAGAGCGAGGCGCCCTTGCCCGTGTCCTTGACGCCGGTCCAGACCAGCGCCGGGTCGAGATAGTCGCAGCGGTTCATGAACACAGTGCCGGTTTCGACGCGGTCGCCGATGGCGATCGCGCGCTCCGTGTCGCGCGTCCAGATCGAGGCCGTCAGGCCATAGGGGCTGTCATTCATCAGCGCGATCGCCTCCTCGTCGTCGCGCACCTTCATGATGCCGACGATCGGGCCAAAACTTTCCTCGCGCATGACGCTCATCTGGTGGTCGACGTCGGTGAGCACTTCCGGCGCCAGATAGGGCGAGCCGGCCTTGTCGTTCTCGACCTTCATGTTGACATGCGCCCGGGCGCCCTTGCGCAGCGCCTCCGCCTTCTGCTCGCGGATCAGGTCGGCAAAGCGCGCCTGCGCCATCGGCCCCATCGTCGTCGCCTGCTCCAGCGGGTTGCCGACGACATAGTTCTTCGTCTCGGCGACAAAACCCTCGACGAACTCGTCATAGACCTTCTCATGCACATAGACGCGCTCGATGCCGCAGCAGCACTGGCCCGAATTGTAGAAAGCGCCGTCGACCAGATTGGCGACCGCATGGTCCATCTTGGCGTCGGGCAGCACATAGGCCGGGTCCTTGCCGCCAAGCTCGAGGCCGAGCGTCATGAAGGTGCCGGCCGCGGCCTTCTCGATGGCGCGTCCGCCGCCAACCGAGCCGGTGAAGTTGACATGGTCGATCTTGCCCGAGCCAAGCAGCTTCTCGGTCTGGGCGTGGTTCATGACCAGGTTCTGGAACAGGCCTTTGGGCAGGCCCGCCTTGTCGAAAGCCTGGCCGAAACGCTCGCCGACCAGCAGCGTCTGCGCCGCATGCTTGAGGATGACGGCACTGCCCGCCATCAGCGCCGGCACGATCGTGTTGACGGCGGTGAGATAGGGATAGTTCCACGGCGCGATCACCAGCACCACGCCGAGCGGCATCTTCTTCACATAACGGCGGAACCCGTCCTTCGGATTTGAGGCCAGGACCGGCTTCAGCGCAGCTTCAGCGATCTCGACCATATAGCTGGTGCGTTCCTTGACGCCGCCGAACTCGCCGCCATAGCGCACCGGCCGGCCCATCTGCCAGGCGATCTCCGGAACGATCTCGTCGGTCATCGCAACCAGCGCCTCGAGCATCGCCAGCATGTATTTGCCGCGCTCGACGATCGGCGTCTCGGCCCATGTCTCCTGCGCCGCCTTGGCGCGCTCGACCGCGGCGTTGATCGCCTGGTCCGTCGCGACCGGCCTCTCGGCGTAGATCGAGCCGTCGATGGGGGATTTCAGTTTGACCGTTTCGGTCATTTCTTCCTCGCAGTTTTACAACAATCAAAAATCGTGGCTGACGCTGAACTTGCACACCTGCCTGCATCATCTTCCCGCATGCTGGCGGGAAGGTGGAAGCTCGCGGCCCTCTCCCGCCTATCGCGTAGAGGGCAGTGCTGATCTCACGGCGCTTTAATACCGCTCGAATCCCCGGTGCAGCTCCCAATCCGTGATGCGGCGGTCGTATTCGAACTGCTCCCAGCGGGCGGTGTGCACGTAATGTTCGATCACATCGTCGCCGAACGCCTGCTTCAGCATCTTCGACTTGGCCAACGTCTCGGTAGCGTCGCGCAGCGTCTTCGGGATTTCCGGCAGGCGCGAGGCCTGGTAGGCGTCGCCGACGAATGGCTTCTGCAGTTCCAGCTTCTCGTCGATGCCGGCGAGACCCGAAGCGATCAGCGCCGCGAAGGCGAGATAGGGGTTCAAGTCCGCGCCGCCGATGCGGCACTCCATGCGGATGCCTTTGGTGCCCTCGCCGCAGAGCCGGAAGCCGGCGGTGCGGTTGTCCTCGCTCCACATGATCTTGGTTGGCGCGAAGGTGCCGGCCTGGAAGCGCTTGTAGGAGTTGATGTAGGGCGCCAGGAACCAGGTGAACTCCTTGGCGTATTTGAGCTGGCCGGCTGCCCATTGCTGGCCGAGGCTCGATAGGGTCCACTCAGCTTTCTTGTCGAAGAACAGCGGCGTCTTGCCGTCGGCGCTCCACAACGAATTGTGGATGTGGCTGGAGTTGCCCGCGAGCCCGTAATTGTACTTGGCCATGAAGGAGATGGCCTTGCCTTCGGAGTGGGCGATCTCCTTGGCGCCGTTCTTCAGGATGACGTGGCGGTCGGCCATGTCGAGCGCTTCGGCATAGCGCACATTGATCTCTTCCTGGCCGGGACCCCACTCGCCCTTGGAGTTCTCGATCGGAATGCCGGCCGCTTCCATCTCGTTGCGAAGCCGGCGCATGACGCCTTCTTCCTTGCTCGTGATGCCGATCTGGTAGTCGCCAATATAGGGCGAAGCGCTATCGAGCCCCTGCCAGTGCTTCTTGCGCGCGGAATCATAGGTCTCGCTGAACAGATAGAATTCGAGCTCGGAAGCGAAATAGCCGATATAGCCGCGCTCGCTCAGTCGCTTGACCTGCTTCTTCAGGATCGCGCGCGGAGAATGCGCCAGGTCCTCATGGTCGTGATGATCGAGCACGTCGCAGATCACCAACGCCGTCTTCTCCAGCCATGGAACGCGTCGCAACGTCGACAGATCGGGCTTCATGACGAAGTCGCCATAGCCCTTCGACCAGCTTGCCGCCTTGTAGCCCGGCACCGGCTCCATATCGATGTCGCAGGCCAGCAGATAGTTGCAGCCATGCGTCTCGCCATATGCGGAATCGACGAAGTACTGGGCCAGGAAGCGTTTTCCCGAGAGCCGGCCCTGCATATCGACGATGCAGGCCAGCACCGTGTCGATCTCGCCGTTCGAGACCGCTTTCTTCAACTGATCGAACGAAAAATTCCCGGCCATTCCTTTGGCACTCCAGCGCTTGTCGATTGAAAAGGGAGAAACAAAACCATGGCCGGCGTTGCGCCGGCCATGGCTATGAAGCGAAGTATCAGTGGCCGGTCTCGCCCACCGCCCGTTCGGCCGCCTTGATTGCTGCCTGGCGCGCCGCGATGATCTCGCCGAGCGGCGGACCCTGGAAGCGGTTGCGCTCGAAGGCGAACCACACGATCGCCGTCAGAATGAAGAAGCCGACGGTGATGTAAAGCGCCCAGTCATTCGGCGGCTGGATGCCGATGACGAAGATCAGGATCATCGACAGCAGCGACAGGACCGAGAACAGCATGAAAATGCCGCGCCCCATGTTCCACGGCCCCATCTTGTCCCACTTCGGCGTTCCCCACGCCGCCATTCCGAGCACGATCGGCACGATGAAGGACAGGAACAGGAAGATGACGGTGCATGAGACCACGATCGTGTAGGCTGAGGTGCCGGCGACCGAGACCACCGTCGAGCCCCAAACGAACAGCACCGACAGGATCGACGCCGTCCAGATCGCCGCCACCGGCGTGCGGTAGGTCGGGCTGACCTTGGAAAGCGCCGACGAACCCGGCAGGCCGCCGTCGCGCGAGAAGGCGAAGATCATGCGCGAGGCCGAGGTTACGGTGGCCAGCCCGCAAAGCAGCTGCGCCAGGAACACGACGAGATAGACGAATTCCTTGAGCCCGGTGCCGACACGCTGGTCGAAGGCCCAGAAGAACACGTTCCAGCCTTGCTTGGCGGCGTCGTCCATATTCGGGATCATCAGGATGAAGGCGGCCAGGAACAGGTAGCCGAACAGCGCCGACCAGATGACCGACATCACCATCGCGCGCGGCACCGAAGAGGCCGCCTTGATGGTTTCCTCCGAGGTGTGCGCCGAGGCGTCATAGCCGGTGATCGTGTAGATCGGCAGCAAGAGGCCGAGCGCGAACACCCAGGCATTCGACACCGACGGCCACACACCGTTGCCGGCATCGCCGGAGTAATTGTGGAAGGTGAAGAGGCGGCTGAAGTCCCAGGTCTCGGCCGAGAGCAGGCAGACGATGGCGATCAGGATCGAGCCGAAGAAGATGAGGTAGCCGGAGAAGTCGGTCAGCTTGGCCGTCAGCTTGATGCCGAGATGATTGATCAGCGCCTGGGCGCCGGTGATGATGACCAGGAAGATCATCTGGTTGGTCAGCGTGCCCTCAATGCCCAGCGTCGGCCCGAACGCGCCGAGGAAGAACGTCCAGGTGCCGACATTGATGGCACCGAGCACGGTGATCAGGCCAAGCAGGTTGAGCCAGGCCGTTACCCAGCCGGTGCCGCGATTGCCGAGGATCGAACCCCAGTGATAGAGGCCGCCGGCCGTCGGATAGGCAGAGCTGATCTGCGACATCGCCACCGCGAAGGTGAGCGACACGAAACAGCCGACCAGCCAGCCGATGCCGATGCCGATGCCGCCGGCTCCCGAGGTTGCCTGCGCCAGCGAGTTGATGCCGCCGGACAGGATGCAGATGATGGAGAAGGAAACCGCGAAATTCGAGAAGCGGCTGAGGCGCCGCTCCAGTTCCTGGGCGTAGCCCATGCTGTGAAGGACCTTTATGTCCTCCTGCTTGTCGACGTCGGTATAGTCCGGTGTTGTCATGTTGGAATTCCCCTATGGTTCTTGGCTGGACCGGTCCTGCATATCGACGATGCAAGCCAGCACGGTTGTAGATCCCCTCGCCGAAAACTTCTTCTTCAACTGATCGAACGAGAAATTCTCGCCCACTTGGCAGCATCCTTCAATGCTGAAAACCGACTGTCGACGCGATGCCCGATCGACCTCAGCCGATCGGGCAATTTTGCGTTTGCCGTCAGGTCGCGGTCTGGCCGACGGCCCTTTCCGCCGCCGCGATCTCCGCCTGACGACGGGCGATATCGGCGCCGATCGGCGGACCTTTGAAGCGGCGAGACTCTATTCCGAACCACAAAACGGCGAGCAGGATGATCAGGCCGATGGCATAGTTGATGAGGATGTCGAATGGCGGCTGGATGCCGGCATACATCAACACCAGAACACCTAGCACGGTGATGACGGCGAACGGCTTTGACCAGATGCCAAGGCGGAACGGACCGAATTCGGTCCAGGTCTTGCCTTCCGCAAGCAGGCCCGCCGCCACCGGCATGGCGTACGATACATAAAGGAACAACGCGCAGCCGGCTGCCAGTGCGGCAAAGGCCGGCGAGTACAGCGTGGCGGCGATTGCGAGCACGACGCCGAGCCAGATGGCCGGGACGGGCGTGCGCCAAGTCGGCGAAACCTGCTTCCACAAAGACGACCCCGGCAGGCCTCCGTCACGCGAAAAGGCGAAGATCATGCGCGAGGTCGATGTGAGCCCTGCCAGCGCGCACAGATAATTCGCCAGCACGATGCAGATGCCGAGCAGATCCTTGAGCCAGGTCGGCGCCGGCAGATTGTTGAACAGGTTGAACCAGGCATTGCCGCCGTCCTTGGCGGTCGCCGCAAGATCGGGACTCGCCAGCACGAAGGAGACCGCCATGACGAAACCGAAGACGAGAGACCACAAGACAGCGTGGATCATGCCCCTGGGCACCGCGACGCGGGCATTGTGCGTTTCCTCGGCGGTATGCGCGGAGGCGTCAAAGCCCGTGATCGTATAGAGCGGGTAGAGCAAGCCGATCAGGAAGGCCACGAGCGCGGTGCGGGCCGTCGGAACATAGCCGCCGCCGGGATCGCCGGTCGTGTTGACGAAAGTCGTCAACCGGGCAAGATCGAAGCCATGCGCGCCCCAGATCAGGAAGGTCAGCGTCAGCACCACCGCAACAACGAGGATGAGGTAGCCGGAAAAGTCGGTCAACCTTGTCGTGGTCTTGATACCGAGATGATTGAACAGGCCTTGGGTGACCGTGATGATGACGACTGCACCCGTCTGCTGCCAGAAGCCCCAGGTCGATGTGTCCAAACCGAGGATCGGACCCGCGACGAGCCCCTGAAACAGCAGGTAGACGCCGACATTCACCGAAGCGACGACGAAGATCAGCCCGAGCAGATTGATCCAGGCTGTTGCCCAACCCCAGCCGCGCCCGCCGAGAATCGAGGACCAGTGGTAGAGCCCCCCGGCGGTGGGATAGGCCGAGCCGATCTGGCCCAGCGAAGCGGCGACCACAAGGGCGAAAACACCGCCGACGACCCAGCCGATGGTCGCCTCGAACCCGCTGCCGGTGCCCATCGCCAGCGGGAATGACGTGATGCCCCCGGCCAGAATGCAAATGATCGAGAAGGAGATGGCAAAGTTGGAGAAGCCGCTCATGCGGCGAGCCAATTCCTGGGCATAGCCCATACTGTGAAGGACTTTGACGTCCTCTGGATTGTCCGTTGTCATTTTGAAGTCCCCTTTGGTTCTTAGCTGGCCGTTTGTACTGACTTTCCGACTGCGCTGGTTCGAGAGCCCTTGACCTCCCCGGGCTCCAGATTTGAGAAAATGCCGGTGAGCAGATCCGCCCATTTCCGCTGCCCGGTCTCGCCGGAGATTTCGTCGTTGCGGATTTCGATCATCGCGCAGGCAAGGCCGCGCGAACGCGCATGCCGCTCCAGCGTGAAATAGACGCGGTCGGCCGGCGAATAGGGTTCATTGACGCCAACCGTGACGCCGGCAAGCCGCTTGAGCGCGGCAATCAGCGTCGCGGCCAGCCTGCGATCGTCATCATGGATGATGCCGATATGCCAGGGCCGGCTCTTGCCCTTGTAGACCGGCGTGAAGGAGTGCACCGACACCAGACGCGTCTCCTGGCCGCGCGCCAGCCGCCCGTCGATGATCCGGGCGATCGTGTCGTGGAATGGGCGCCAGGCAAGTTCGACGCGCGCGGCGCGTTGCTTGTCGGACAGGCCCGAATTTCCGGGAATGGCTGTCGTCTCGCTGACCGGCGGCACGAGGTCGGGCGCGTCGAGCGGACGGTTGCAGTCGATGACGAGCCGCGACACGCGGGTCTCGATCAAGGTGGCGTCGAGCGCCTCGGCCATGCGGGTGGCGACAGGCAGCGCACCCGGGTCCCAGGCGATGTGACGGGAAAGGTCCGCGGCCGGCAGGCCGAGCGTTCCGAATTTGGCGGGAAGGACGTTGGAAGCGTGGTCGCAGGTGAAGACGAAGGGGCTCGAGCCGCCGGGGTTGGTCACCCTCACGGTCTCAGACGGTGCAAGGCTGGCGAGCCGTGCTTTCTCCATACTGCCGTCCCCTGGAAAGCGCTGTATCGTATGTTACGTATTTTGCCTCATTGCGCTCCTATGAATGATTTCATACAGTTTATCCGGCTTTGTCAAACGCGGAATTCCAAAACGGCGTCAAGCGGGCCAAAGGGTGGGGGAAAACGATGATCTCCAGCATTGCCGAACTGATTTCTGACCGCATCGGCACGATGCCGGCCGGCGAGCGCCGCGCCGCCCAGACGCTGATTGCCAACTATCCCTTGACCGGGCTGAAGACCGTCGCTGAATTCTCGGCCGCGGCCGGCGTGTCGTCGCCGACGATCCTGCGCTTCGTCGCCAGGCTCGGCTTCCAGAACTACCCCGAATTCCAGTCGGCGCTACAGGATGAGCTGGCGGCGCAATTGCAGTCGCCGGCTTCGCGCACGCTCGATCCGTCTTCTGGCGGCGCTGCGTCGCCAATGCTGGAAGCGACGCTCGACAACATGCGCGAAACGTTCCGCCACCTCTCCGACAAACAGCTCGCCGACATCGCCGCGCGGCTTGCCGATCGGCGCGGCAAGACCTTCCTGATCGGAGGCCGCTTCACCGATCCGCTGGCGCGCTATATGGCCGCCCACCTCGCCATCATCCAGCCGGATGTCTACCACCTCGCCGGTCAGGAGAGTATATGGCGTGACCGCCTGATCGACATGGGCAAGCGCGACGTTCTGGTGATCTTCGACATCCGCCGCTACCAGGAAAGCCTGGTCCGCTTTGCCGAGAAGGCGCATCAGCGCGGCGTGCAGATCATTCTGTTTACCGACCAGTGGCTGTCGCCGATCTCCCGCTTCGCCCGCCATGTGATCGCCGGGCGGACCGCCGTGCCTTCGGCCTGGGATTCGTCGGCCGCTCTGTTCGTCGTCGCCGAGACCCTGATCGGCGCTGTGACCAGGCAATTGGAAGCCGCCGGCGCCAAACGCATCCGCGACCTGGAGAGCTTGCGCTAGCACCTTCGGCGCCCGCGCAAATGCGGCAAAGATCGGGATCGAGGCGGCAACCCGGCTTCAAATTACCGAGATTTAATGTGCACGACTGCGTGATAATTGCCATAAACCGCTGATATCGGGGTGTGGCGTGGCCGGATTTTTTGCCCCCAGCCCGTGTCGTCGCTTGTGCCTGCTTCCATTGGAATCCGGCAGACGAGTCCTGCCACTGGAGTGTCGATGTCGAGCTGGAAGCAGATTGTTGCAGCGCTTGTGATTCTGGTCGCTGCCGTGGCCGCCTGGGCGCGATTTTATCCTGGCGCGCCGGAGATCCTGGCGCGTTGGGGAATGGACTGGGCCATCGCCGCGACACCTCCTGCCACGGAAAGCGCCGCCGCCGGTCCCGGCCAATCCGGACGCAGCCGCGCCAGCCAGATCGTGACCATCGTCGCCTCCCCCGCCGGCACTGCCACCATCAACGACAAGCTGCAGGCGATCGGCACCGGCCGCGCCAACGCAACAGTCACCGTCAATCCATACTCGTCCGGCCGCCTCACTGAACTGCTGGTCAAGTCCGGCACGCATGTCGAAAAGGGCGATGTCATCGCCAAGCTCGATTCCGAAACCGAGGTGATCGCGCGCGACCGCGCCCAGCTGGCGATCGAAGATGCTCAATCCAAGCTCGACCGGGTGAAATCGCTCAGGGCTTCCAATGCCGCCACGCCTGTTGCCGTCGCCGACGCCGAGGTGACGCTTGCCAACGCCAAACTGGCGTTGCGCGATGCCGAGCTCGCGCTCGAGCGCCGCTCGATCGTGGCGCCGATCGAAGGCACCGTCGGTATCCTGCCGATCGCGGCGGGCAACTACGTCACCAGCCAGTCGGCGATCGCCACGCTCGACGACCGCTCCAGCATCCTGGTCGATTTCTGGGTGCCGGAACGGTTTGCCGCCGCGGTCAAGGTCGGCGCTCAGCTGTCGGCCACGCCTTTGGCCAACCCCAACCAGGTCTATACCGGCACCGTCTCGGCCATCGACAACCACATCGACGAGAGCAGCCGCACGCTGCTCGTCAAGGCGACGATCGCCAACCCTGCCGATTCGCTGCGCGCCGGCATGTCCTTCCAGATCGGCATGCGGTTCCCCGGCGATACCTATCCGGCAGTGAGTCCCCTGGCCATCCAGTGGGGCACCGGCGGCGCCTATGTCTGGGCCGTCGACAACGGCAAGGCCAGGCGCGTTCCGGTACGCATCATCCAGCGCAATACGGAGACCGTGCTGATCGATGCTCCGGTCGTGAGCGGCGACATGGTGGTGACCGAAGGCACGCAAGGCGTCAGCGAAGGCGGCGATGTCCGCATCGCCGGCGAGGATCGCGCCACCGAGGCCGAAGGCTCATGAGCAGCGCAGGCGATGCCGCCGTGGGATCGGGCCTGACCGCGCTTTTCATCCGCAGGCCGGTCATGGCCTTCGTGCTCAACACGCTGATCGCGGTTGCCGGGCTTGCCGCCTTCTGGGGCGTCGAGATCCGCGAACTGCCGGATGTCGACCGCCCCGTCATCACCGTCAACACCACCTTCGAAGGCGCTGCCGCCGAAACCGTCGACCGTGAGCTGACGGACGCGATCGAGGGCGCCGTCGCGCGCGTCTCCGGCGTCAAGTCGATCTCGTCGACCTCTTCCTTCGGCCAGAGCCGCGTCACCGTCGAATTCAACGATGGCGTCGACCTCAACGTCGCGGCCTCCGATGTGCGCGATACCGTCAGCCGGATCACCAATCAGCTGCCTGAGACCGCCGACGCGCCGCGCATCGTCAAGGCCGACGCGAATTCGGACCCGGTGATGCGGCTGGCGGTCACCTCAGACACCATGCCGGTGCAGGACATGACGGTGTTCGTGCAGGACCGCATCGAGGATGAGCTCGCCGCTGTTCCTGGCGTCGCCGACGTCCAGGTATCCGGTGACCGCGACAAGATCTTCCGCATCGATGTCGACCAGAACAAGCTGGCGAGCGTCGGCTTCACCGTCGCCGACCTGAGAAAGGCGCTCGCCTCGGTCGCTTTCGATTCCCCGGCCGGGTCGATCACCACGACCAATCAGGACCTCATCGTGCGCACGACCGCCGACGTGACCACGCCGGAGGAGTTCGAGAACATCGTCATTGGCGGCGCGACGCGCATCCGCGACGTCGCCACCGTGACGCTCGGTCCCGACATCGGCCAGACCACGCTGCGCTCCGACGGCAAGACCGGCATCGGCCTCGGCATCATCCGCCAGGCGGAATCGAACACGCTCGACATCTCGACCGGTGTAAGGGCCGCCGTCGCGAAGCTGCAGGAGACATTGCCCGCGGGCATGTCGATCAAGGTGACCAGCGACGACGCCGTCTTCGTCAACGGCGCCGTGCATGAGGTCGAGATCGCGCTGGCGCTGTCGGTCTCGATCGTGCTCGTCGTCATCTACGCTTTCCTGCTCGACTGGCGCGCCACGCTGATCCCTGGCCTGGCGATGCCCGTCGCCATGATCGGCACCATCGCCGCGATCTATCTCGCCGGCTTTTCCGTCAACATCCTGACACTGCTGGCGCTGGTGCTTGCAACCGGCCTTGTCGTCGACGACGCCATCGTCGTGCTCGAAAACATCGTTCGCCGCCGCAATGTAGGCATGGGTCCCCGGGCTGCCGCCGTGCTCGGCACGCAGGAAGTGTTCTTCGCCGTCATTGCCACCACGCTGACGCTGGTCGCCGTCTTCGTGCCGATTTCCTTCCTGCCGGGACAGACCGGCGGCCTGTTCCGCGAATTCGGCTTCGTGCTGGCGATGTCGGTGCTGCTCTCCTGCGTGGTGGCGCTGACGTTGTGTCCGATGCTCGCCTCGCGCATGCTGACCGGCGCATCGCTTCACCGTGAAGGCGGCGCCGGTATCGGCGCGCGCATCGGCGGCGCCTTGCACCGGCTCTATAAGCGCTGCCTGCATCTCTGCCTCGACGCGCCCTGGATCGTGGTGCTGGTCGCGCTCATTTTTGCGGGCACCGCCTTCGCGCTGTTCGGCACCATCCGCCAGGAACTCACGCCGACCGAAGACCGTGCGGTGGTGCTGTTGCGCATCAACGCGCCGCAGGGCGTCAGCCTCGATTACACGACAGAGCAGATGCGCAAGGTCGAGCGGCTGATCCAGCCGCTGCGCGATTCCGGCGAGATCCGCTCAACCTTCGAGAATGCCGGCAATAACGGCTCCTATAACAGCGGCTTCATGGTGATGACGCTGGCGCCGTGGGACGAGCGCAGCCGCAGCCAGCAGGAGATCATGGCCGACATCAGCCGGCTGACGAAGCAGGTGCCCAGCGTGCGCGTCTTCCCGGTGCAGCCGAACAGCCTCGGCATCCGCGGCGCCGGCAACGGCCTGCAATTCGCGCTGGTCGGCAACGACCGCAAGGCGCTCAGCGAAGCGGCGGTGAAGATCGTCGAGGAGATGCGCAAGGATCAGCGATTCCAGACGCCGCGCCTCTCCGTCGACCCGACGCAGCCGCAGCTGGCGGTGGCCATCGACCGCGAGCGCGCCTCCGATCTCGGGATCGACATCACCGGGCTCGCCGACACGTTGCAGGCCATGCTCGACGGCAACGATGTCGTCGATGTCTACATTGCCGACCGCAGCTACGGCGTGAAGCTGGTATCGACCACCAACCCGATCAACGATCCGACCGATCTGGAAAACATCTTCCTGAAGACTTCCGATGGCCGTTTCGTGCCGATGTCGACCATCGCCACGCTGACCGAGCGCGCCGTGCCGCCGTCGCTGACGCGCGAGCAGCAGCAGCCTTCGGTCGCAATCACCGCCAATCTCGGCAACGGCTTCGCGCTTGGCGAGGCACTGACCCGCGCCGAGGCGATCGCGACGCCGCTGCTGCCGCCTGGCGCGCGCATCCTGCCGCTCGCCGAAGCCGCCACGCTCGGCGAGAGCAACAGCGCCATGATCGCCGTCTTCAGCTTCGCGCTGGTCATTATCCTGCTCGTGCTGGCGGCCCAGTTCGAAAGCTTTGTCAGCGCCGTCATCATCATGGCGACCGTGCCGCTGGGGCTGGCCTGCGCCATCTTCGCGCTGCTCCTGTCGGGCACCAGCCTCAACGCCTACAGCCAGATCGGCCTGGTGCTGCTGGTCGGCGTCATGGCCAAGAACGGCATCCTGATCGTCGAGTTCGCCAACCAGCTGCGCGACCGCGGGCTCGGCGTGCGCGAGGCGATCGAACAGGCTTCGACCATTCGGCTGCGTCCGGTGATGATGACCATGATCTGCACCGTGCTCGGCGGCGTGCCGCTGGTGCTGGCCGCCGGCGCCGGCGCCGAGGCGCGCGTGGCGCTGGGCTGGGTGATCGTCGGCGGCCTTGGGCTAGCCACCGTCTCGACCCTGTTCCTCACCCCTGTCGCCTACCTGCTGCTCGGCCGCTTCGTCACGCCCAAGGCGCATGAGGAAGCGCGGCTGAAGCGCGAGCTCGAGGAAGCCGCTTACGCGGAGCCGGCCGAGTAGACTACTTCAGCAGCCGGCCCTCGATCGACCAGCGCGCGGCCAGGAAGTTCAGCACGGCCGCCACCACGACGCCGATGATCTTGGCCGGCCACACGCCGATGGTCCCAGCCAGGATGGCGATTGAAAGACTGGAAACGCCAAGCGAGATCAGCGCTCCCAGCGAGGCGAAACGCAGGAAGGAGTGGTGCAACCGGATGTCCGGATCCCGCTCGAACGACCAGAACCGGTTCGCCGCGAATGAGAAGAGTACGGCGACGAACCAGGCGCCGACATTGGCGGCCAGCGCCGATACCGCGAGCTTGAGCAGCAGGAAAAATGCGGTGAGGTCGATGCCGGTGTTTGCCAGCCCGACCAAGGCGAAGCGGACGATCTTGTTGCCGGTCGAACGCTGCGGCTGGCCGGCAGTGCTCATGCGCTGCCATCCATGACGCGGGCTCCGGCCCTGTCGAGCCTGGCGCCGAACTCCTCCGAGGAGAGAACCGCGAACTCAACCTCACGCACGCCTTGCATCGAGTCGCGCGCGCGTAAAATGTCATCGACATGGCCCGGGTGGCACATGAACACCCCCTGTTCGGGCAAAGTCTCGATCGCGGCGCGCAGCGCCGGCGCGAATTTCGCCGGCTGCCGCCAGTCATAGATGCCGGAAAGCGGCGTCATGATATTGAAGCCTGCCCGTCGCATCGACCTGTTGAAGCCCGCGGCCAGAGCGGCGATCGCCGCGATCTTGGCCGTCGCCGCGTCCAGGCCGGGAAGCCCCGGCGCACCTCGCAGCGCCGGCTTGCGCGCGCTTCCCTCAAAACGCGCGAGCAACCAGTTTCGCACCACGGGAAGAAAATGCACGTGCTGGTGTCCGTCGATATAGTCGGGCGGGCCAGCCAGCGCTTCGGCGAAACGGTCGTACTGGGCATCGAGCTCGGCATGAACGTCCCGCTCGTCGATACGCCCGCGCCGCACCGGCAGCGCGAGGGAAGCGAGTCCGGGCAGCTTGCCGTCCGGCGCCAAGCTGGACGGACCGGTCACGGCGATCTGATCGGTAAGGGTCAGATGCAGCCCGACGGCGGCCCTTTTGCGAAAGGGCCTGATGCGCGCCGCCGCCTCTTGCCATTCGGGAAAGCCGGTCATGCAGCCGGTTCCGGTCAGGCGGCCGCGCTCGATCAACTCGAGGATCGCGCTCGATACCCCCGGCGCCAGCCCGTAATCGTCGGCAATCAGGCGGATCGACCGGGTCATTTGCCGCGGGCGACCGGCTCGGCGTTACCGCGGAGGACATCGCGCACGATATAGACGGGCCGATCCTTGCTTTCGCTGAGCGTGACCCAGACATATTCGCCGATCAGGCCGAGCAGCGCCAGATTGAGGCCGCCCAGCAATACGACGGCGACCATGATGCTCGGGTAGCCAGGCACGGCGATGCCGTAGAACAGCACCTCGAAGAGCACCTTCACGCCATAGGCGAGACCGGCGAAGGCCGCCAGCAATCCGATGAGGCTGATGACGCGCAGCGGGATCACCGAAAACGAGGTGAACCCTTCCAGGGAGAACGCGATCAGGTTGAACCGGCTCCATTTCGACGTGCCGCTGGCGCGGTTTTCCGGCGAATAATGCACCGCCTTCTGGCGGAAGCCGGCCCAGGCGAACAAGCCCTTGTTGAAACGGCGCTTGTCGCGCACGCTGGTCAAAGCACGCGCCACCGCGCCGCGCATGACGCGGAAGTCCCCGGCATTTTCGGGAATGTCGAAGCGCTGGCTGCTGTTGATCAGCGTGTAGAAGAGCCGCGCCAGCTGGCTGCGCCGCCAGCTCCCCTCGCGCCTGTCGTTCTGCGCATAGACGACATCGATCTCTGGGTTCTCGACCAGTTCGCCGATCATCTTCAGGCTGATATCCATGGAATGCTGGAGGTCGGAGTCCATGATCAGGACCATGTCGCCCCGCGAATGATCGAGGCCGGCGAGCACCGCGGCTTCCTTGCCGAAATTGCGGCTGAGCCGCACGATCTCCCAGGAGCCCGACAGCACCGACGCGAATGCCTCGGCGCTGCCGTCGCGGCTGCCGTCGTCGACGAGTATCTTGCGGACCGTCATGCCGAAGCGCTCCGCCACCGCCGCCTCGAGCTTGTCGAGCAGCCCGACGAAGGCAACAGCGGATTCGGCCTCGTTGAAGAATGGCGCGATGATGTCGAGCATCTCAGCCATGCGCGGCGGCTCCGCCGGCCGGCATCTTCTGTCTGCCCCGCGTCCAGAACCAGCAGATGAGCACGCAAGCAATTATGCTGATGCCGATTGGCCAGAACCACGGGTGGAAAAGATCGTGCAGCCGCCCATCGACACTGGTCAGCCCGGTAACGAAAAGGAGCGCCGCCAGCAACCAGCGCGTGGCCCCGGCTCCCTTCTCCCGCCAAAGCAGGGCGATGCAGAGGCCAGCAGGCACCGCCACCATGGCATAGGTGTTCTGCTCGACCCGCGGATTGAAGACGCACATGTAGAACGCCGCGGTGAGGAAGATGGCAAGCCCGCGGGCGTTCGGGTCCAGCCTGCGATCGAACTGGAGCACCACCCACAGCGTAAGCAACCCTGCGACGACACGCACGATCGTCGCGTCAAACTCCGGAAGCGTGATCCCAAGTCTCGCGAAAGGCGCAGTGAAGTCGGCCGCGACGAAGGGGCCTGTCGGGTCAACCGCCATCGAAGTCAGCATCCGGAAAAAATCTTGGTACTGGGCATTGGTATAGCCTGTGGGTGCAACGCCATAAGGGATGGCGAGCACGACAAGGACCGCCAAGGCCAGCACCGGTATCAGTCTGGGACGCAGCGCTCCCGCCAGAAGCAGCATGATGATCGCCGTGGGCTTGGCGATGATCGCAAGCGAGGCCCAGAAGAAGCTTTCGGCTCGGCGCCCCTCGAGTGCCGACATCGTGAGGAACCAGCACGCTCCGGCGAGCAGGATCGTCGCCTGGCCGTTGCGAAGGGCCGCCAGCGAAACCGGCAAGGCAAGGAAGAGACCGAAGGACAGCAGCCATGTCTGCTCCGGGCCGCCGACCTTGCGCGCCTGACGCATTGCGGCAAAGGTAAGCACCCCGAAGCCCAACGCGTGCCATAAAAAATTGCTGATAGACGGCCCGAGCTTCAGCAGGGGGACGTAGAGGACGGCGAAGGCGGGCGCGTAAAGATACCCCATGGCGACTTCGACCTGATACAGCGGTTGGCGGCTCAGGAAAGCCTCGCTGCCATGTCTATAGATAGGGACGACCGAACGCGGATTGGGCGACCATAGCACCAGGCCGAGCACGACAAGAAACGACCCGACCCACAGCCAAAACCCCAAACGGTCGAAAACCGTCTTGGAAATCGTCATCGAATGCCCCACGCAATGCTCGAAGCCGGATCAGTTGAGCACCGTCCCGGCATTTTGATGGCGGCCGGCATATCATGGCGAAAACTGCGCGGCATAGCCGCCGCCGGCCCGCCTCCCGCCGATATCATGGTTTTATGAACACCTTTCCGTCGGGCTTGGCGAGCTCGGCCGGCAGCCGCGCCATCGCCTCGTCCAGCGGCACGACCGCCGTGACGTCGGTCGACCAGCGTCCGTCGGAAAAGCGCTTCTGCGCTTCCAGCACCGCCGGGCCCAGCCTGTCGCGGAACTGGCGCATCCATTCGGCCAGCCAGAAGCCTTCGACGCGCTTATGCTGGAAGATCAGTTGGCCGGGCTCGCGGATGACCGTCGGCTCGGCGTCGAGCCTTCCATAGACGATCCAGCGCGCGCGCCTCGGCATGGCATTGAAGATGGTCGAAGCCAGCGGGCCGGTGACCGCGTCGAGGAAGATGCGCGGCTGCTCGGCCTTCACCGCCTCGCGCAGCGCAGTCTCGAAATCGGCCGCCTTCTCGTTGAGCACATGGGTGGCGCCGAGGTCCTTCAGCACCGGGATCTGCTCGTCACGGCGTACGGTGACGATCGGCCGGAAGCCTTCCTCCTTCGCCAGCCCGATGATCAGCTTGCAAAGCTGGCTGGCGCCGGCGGTCACGATGAAGGCTTTTTCGCCCTCCCGCTTGACGGTGTCGAACATGGCTAAAGCGGTCAGCGGATTGACGATCATCGCGGCAGCGTCCTCGTCGCGCACCGTGTCGATGAGCGAGAAGCAGGACGCGGCCTCGGCAACCGCATAGTCCGCCCATGCCCCCCAGTTCGACACGCCGGTGGCAAAGGCGACGCGCTTTCCCGCAAGGCTCCTGGCATAGGCGTCGTCGCCGGTGGCGACGACGATGCCGACCCCTTCGAAACCCGCCGGGCGGCCCTTTACCCGCGGCTGGCCGTACTGGCCCTTGACGAAGGCGATGTCGGACGGGTTGATCGAAGCGAGGCTGACCTTGATCAGCGCCTGCGACGGGCCGGGCGCCGGCACCGCGATGCTGCCGAGTTGGAGATAGGGCTCCATCGCCTCCAGCGCGGCCGCCGAAGGCGTCCTCGTATAGCCGTCGCCGACAAGCAGCAGGCCCCGCATTTGCGATGGAAGCGTCATGGCCGTCAGACCTTCTCCTGCGTGTATTTCTTCAGCTCCGTGCGCGCCACCTGGCGCCGGTGCACGGCGTCCGGCCCGTCGGCCAGCCGCAGCGTCCTCAGATGCGTCCAGGAGCGGGCCAGCGGCGTATCCTGGCTTATGCCTTGCGCGCCGAACATCTGCACCGCCTCGTCGGTGACTTTCAGCGCGACGCGGGGTGCCACGACCTTGATCTGGCTGATCCAGGGCGCGGCGGCGCGCGCATCGCCCTGGTCGATCATCCAGGCCGCCTTCAGGCAGAGCAGCCTCGCCATCTCGATCTCCATCCGGCATTCGGCGATGATGTCGAAATTGGCGCCGAGCTTTGCCAGCTTCTGGCCGAAGGCTTCGCGCCGCACCGAGCGCTGGCACAGCATCTCCAACGCCATCTCGGCCTGGCCGATGGCGCGCATGCAGTGATGGATGCGGCCGGGCCCCAGCCGCCCCTGCGCGATCTCGAAACCCCTGCCCTCGCCCAGGATCAGGTTCGCCGCCGGCACCCGTACCTTGTCGAACCTGAGATGCATATGACCGTGCGGCGCGTCGTCGTCGCCATAGACCTGCATTGGCCGCAGCTTGGCGATGCCCTTGCTGTCGGAGGGCACCAGGATCATCGAATGCCGGCGATGCTGCGGCTCCTCGTCCGAGCCGGTCCTGACCATGACGATATAGATGGCGCAGCGCGGATCGCCGGCGCCCGACGCCCACCATTTCTCCCCGTTCAGCACATAGTCGCCGCCCTGCCGTTCGCAGCGCATCGAAATGTTGGTCGCATCCGAGGAGGCGACGTCCGGCTCGGTCATCAGGTAGGCGGAGCGTATCCGGCCCTCGAGCAGCGGCTCCAGCCAGTCCCGCTTATGCGCTTCTGAGCCGTAACGCTCCAGCACCTCCATGTTGCCGGTGTCGGGCGCCGAGCAGTTGAAGGTCTCGGCGCCGAGATGCGCCTTGCCCATCTCCTCCGCCAGATAGGCGTATTCGACGGTGGAAAGGCCGTAGCCGCGCTTGGAATCGGTCAGCCAGAAGTTCCACAGCCCGCGCTGCCGCGCCGTCTTCTTCAAGCCTTCCAGAATCTCTGTCTGCCGGGCCGTATAGGCCCAGCGGTCACCATTCTTGCCGATTTCGGCAAGAAACTCTTCGCCGAGCGGCGCAATCTCATCGCGCACCATCGCCGCCACCCGCTGATGGATTGGCTTCAGTCGCTCGGTCATGCCGAGATTCATATCCGCCATCGCTTCCGGCCTTTCCGAAGATAAATCTTTACCCGTGGCAAGGATGACCGTACTTCGGCTAGCCTTGTCAACGCGAGTCCTTGGCGAGTCCCCGGCCGGGCGGAATGCGGAGGAATGCGATGAGCTATCTGGACAAGCTGTTCTCGGTTGCCGGCAAGACCGCGCTGGTGACGGGTGCGGCGACCGGCATCGGCCGCATGGTGGCGACCGGGCTGGTGCGCGCCGGCGCTCATGTGATGATCGCCTCGCGCAAGGGCGAGGATTGCACAAAAGTCGCCAACGAATTGAACTCACTCGGCGGCTCCGGCCAGGCCGAGGGTTTTGCGGGCGACGTGTCGAGCGAAGCTGGCATAGCGGCGCTTGTGGCCGAGGTCAAAGCGCGCACGGAGCGCCTGCACATCCTGGTCAACAATGCCGGCATTTCCTGGGGCGCGCCGCTGCGGGAATTCCCATACCATGCCTGGGCCAAGGTGTTCGGCGTCAACGTCACCGCCGTCTTCCATCTGACCAGGGAGCTCCTGCCGCTGCTCGATGCCGCCGCCAATGACGAGGATCCCGCCCGCGTGATCAATCTGGGCTCGGTGATGGGCAGCCAGCCGCTTGCCGACGACGCCTATTCCTACGCTGCCTCGAAAGCGGCGGTGCATCATTTGACGCGCACGCTGGCAATCGAGTTCGCCGCCCGCCGCATCACCGTCAACGCCTTTGCCCCCGGTCCTTTCCAGAGCCGGATGACGGCGTTTGCCACCGCCACCAATGAGCAGGCGAAACATGTCGGTAACCACGTTCCGCTCGGCCGAATCGGCGTGGCGGATGACATTGCCGGCGCAACGCTCTATTTGTGCAGCCGTGCCGGAAGCTACGTCACCGGTGCCATCCTGCCGATCGACGGCGGCCAGTCGGTGCAGCATGGGATGACTTTGTTTAAGGAATAGCGCCCGATTCAAGGAATCGTAATCCGGGCGGGGTGCGGAGGACATCAGCGTGGAACCGATCAGTCTGGATCTGCTTCTGGCAAGCGTCGGCAAGGAGGTCGGCGTCTCGCCCTGGCGAACGGTGACGCAGCGCATGATCGACCAGTTCGCCGACGCGACCGACGACCACCAGTTCATCCATTGCGATCCGGAGCGCGCCGAGCGCGAGACACCGTTCGGCGGCACCATCGCGCATGGTTTCCTGTCGCTGTCGCTTTTGTCGGCAATGACCTTCGAGACCATGCCGCCTCTGGAGAACACCAAGATGGGCGTCAACCACGGCTTCGATACGCTGCGTTTCCTGGCGCCGGTAAAGACGGGCGCGCGCATCCGCACCCGCTTCGTGCTGGCGGACGCCAAGGTGAGGCCGTCCGGCTGGGTGCAGACGGCGCATGACGTGACCATCGAGATCGAAGGTTCGAAGAAGCCGGCGCTGACCGCCCGCTGGCTGACCCTGACCTTGATCGAGCGCCAGCCCGAGACCGCATGAGCGGCGACGCCGGTGCCATAGACCAGGCGGCGCTTGCGCCCTATCTTGAGGCGCATATTCCGGACTTTACCGGCCTGTTCGCGATTGAAAAATTCAAGTCCGGACAGTCCAATCCGACCTATCTCCTGACCGCCGCCAGCGGCCGCTATGTGCTGCGCGCCAAGCCGCCGGGACAGTTGCTGAAATCCGCGCATCAGGTCGACCGCGAGTTCCGCGTCATGCAGGCGCTGGCCGGCACGGCGGTACCGGTGCCGCGCATGCTGCATCTCTCAGGCGACGGCACGCCGATCGGCCGCATGTTCTACGTGATGGAATATCTCGACGGCCGCATCTTCTGGGATCCCTCGCTGCCTGACGCTTCCGGCAATGAGGAGCGCGCCGCGATCTACGATGCTATGAATGCCACGCTTGCCGCCTTGCACGACGTCGATGTGGACGCCGTCGGTTTGAGCGATTTCGGCAGGCCCGGCAGTTATTTCGAGCGCCAGCTCTCCCGCTGGACCAGCCAGTACCGCGCCTCCGAAACCGAAACCATAGCCGACATGGACCGGCTGATTGCGTGGCTCGAAACGCATATGCCGGCCGATGACGGCCGCGTTTCGCTTGTCCATGGCGACTACCGGCTCGACAACATGATGTTTGCGCCGGACGCGCCAAAGGTCATCGCGCTGCTCGACTGGGAATTGTCGACGCTTGGCCACCCCTTCGCCGACCTCGCCTATCAATGCATGCAATGGCGTCTGCCGCATGCCTCGGGCTTTCGCGGTCTCGGCGGTGTCGACCGCGCTGCTGCCGGCCTGCCCTCCGAGGAGGCGTACGTCACCGTTTACTGCCGCAGGCGCGGCATCGAGGCGATCGACAACTGGACCTTCTTTCTGGCCTTTGCCTTCTTCCGGCTGGCGGCGATCTGCCAAGGCGTCTATCGCCGCGCGCTGGACGGCAATGCTTCCAATCCGGAGAAGGCCAAGACCTACGGCCAGGCGGTGGAGCTGATCGCGATGCTCGCGGCGGAGCTGCTCGACAGGAAGAACTGAAAACAGGGAGAGCCGAGCGATGGGCCGTTTCGATGGGATGACGGTGCTGATCACCGGTGCGACCGGCGGTCTCGGCAGCGCCGCCGCAAAAGCCTTCGTCGCCGAAGGCGCCCGGCTCGTGCTCTCCGATCTTGACGAGACGGCGCTGGGCGCTCTCGCCGCAACAATCGACGCCGAGACAGCTCACCTTGCCGGCAACATCGCCGACGAAAAATTGTCCGAGGATCTGGTGAAGCTTGCCGTCGAAAAATTCGGCCGGCTCGACATCGCCGTCAACAATGCCGGCATCGTGCACAGCTTCGTACGCCTGCCGCAGGTGACCTCGGAAGAGGCGCGCCGTGTGCTGGAGGTCGACCTGCTCGGCGTCTTCTATGCCATGAAGCACCAGATTCCTCGGATGGAGCGGCAGTTCAAGGAGAGCGGCAAGGGCGGCGTCATTGTCAATGTCGCCTCGGTCGCCGGTCTCTCCGGCGCGCCGAAGCTGTCGGTCTATGCCGCGGCCAAGCACGGCGTGGTCGGGCTGACGCGCTCGGCGGCCGCCGAATATGCCAGCAAGGGAATTCGCATCAACGCTGTCTGCCCGGCGCATACGCGCACAGCGATGGTTGACGGCTTCGTCCGTTCCATCGGAGCGCCCGAAGCCGAAGCGCTTGCCGAGCTCACGCGCGGCGTGCCGATGAAGCGTGTCGGCGAGGTCGACGAGATCACGCCGGGTATCCTGTTCCTCGCCGATCCCGCCAATTCCTTCATGACCGGCCATACGCTGGCGCTTGACGGCGGCATCGGCGCCATTTGAGCTATCCCACGAACCGGCATGACGGCTTTCGTCCGCAATTGCGTTAACCGAAGAGTTTGAACGGACGTTGCGGAACCAGCCCGCTCTCTTGTCCGTTTCCGTACAGCGTATATAATTTCGTCAGGCAACCAACGACAAAGGCAGGCGGACATTGGCGCTGAGCGTTCAGAAACGCCGCGAAAAACAAAAGGCGGAGCTCCGCTCGGAACTGGTCGCAGCGGCTCACAAGCTTGTCCAGGAAGAAGGCTACGAGGGCCTCACCATCCGCAAGCTGGCCAAGCGCGTCGGCTACGCGCCGATGTCGGTCTATTCCTATTTCGCCGACAAGCAGGACATCCTGTTCGCGCTCGCCGAGGACGCCTTCGAAACGCTGGCGCGGCGCATCGAGGAGCATCCCGCCGACGACCCGATCGAGGCGCTCAAGGCGGTGATGACCGAATACGCCGCTTTCGGCCTTGGCAACCCCAACGAATACCGCACGGTGTTCATGACCGAGAAGACCAAGCTGCCGGAGGGGCGCAGCTATGAGGACATGGAAGAGGGCAACCCCGCCATGAAGGTGCTGATCAGCCGCGTCGAGGCCTGCGTTGCCGCCGGCAAGCTCAAGGGCGACCCGCGCGCCATCGCCACCATGCTTTGGACCGTCGGCCACGGCACGATCTCGCTCCTGATCACTTTCCCCTTCTACCCATTCGGTGACGCGCAGGCCTATGTGAAGCGCATGTGCGATTTCACGCTGGCGGGGCTGTCGGCGCGCGACGTTCCTCCCCTCACCGACATCGACTGCTGACCGCTTTCGCCAGAGTTTGCGCTGCCGGCCGCTTGATTCGCGCGCCTGAATTCCTACCTTCAAAAAAAGTTGTCGTACACGTACAGATTTCCTCTTGAATTCCGTTTCCAGCAGTCGTATGTGTACGTTACATCGTACATGTACGAAAAGAGATGACTGGAGACGGAAAATGAAGAAGACAATCCTCACCCTCGCCACCGTGCTGGCTTTCTCGGGCGCCGCCTTTGCCGGTGCGAACCAGCCGGCCAAGCATGCCCCCGCTGCCTGCACCCAGGCCAATGTGAAGCTCGACTGCAATGCCACCGGCTCGGTCGAAAAGACCGGCGCCACCAAGGCCCAGACGAAGAGCCCGAAGCTAGGCATCGACGTCAGCCCGTGGTTCGTGCCCGGCCTCTAAGCGCTATTCGGGCAAGACCTCGAACGAAAACGGGCGGCACTTGGCCGCCCTTTTTCGTTTTATCTGTAGCCAGAGCGATCTGCCCAAGTCCTATTTCTTACGTGGTTTCATTCCCGGCACGGTCTTGGCCTTGCCGGGCTTTGCCGGCCCGCCGGAAATGGAAGTTCCGGTGATCGACACCGGATCGCTGGCCGGAAATGTGTCCTCGAGGCCCTCTTCGAGTTCTTCTTCCTCAATCTCGTGATGCCTTTCACGCTCCAGCGATCGGACTGCCGGCGTTTTCTTTGGCGATTTCGGCACGGTCTTGGACGGCATCGGGCTTCTCCCTCGCAAGTCGCAGAAACGGAGCGAGACGGCAATCGTTCCTGCCCTCGCCCGTTTCACATGGTCAGCGGCCGGGACTTCAGTTCGCCGCGTCGCTCGCCGCTTCCGACAGCAAAGTAAAAACATAGTCCGAGAAGGAACGCCAGCATTCCACACGGAACGCGTCGGCCGCGGTGCGCAGCAGCACGGCCTCGGATTTGCCCAGAATGGTGCGCGAGGCCGCGCCGACCGGGAACGCCTCAAGCGACAGGTCCTGCGGACAGCCCGAATTGACCGTCGCGGCGGCCACTGGCCCGGTGACCGAGATCGCGACATTGCGGTGCGAGATGCCGACCGCCGAATGCAGCGCCGTGACCTTGGCGCAGTCGGCGAGCGGATCCTTGCCGGTCTCGTCGATGATCAGCCATTCGTCCGGCCCTAGCCACAGCGCCGTGCGCCCGTCCTTCGTTGCCGAGGTCTTCGGCTTGACCGGCAGCGTCACGCCAAGCGCCTTGGAAAGCGCCGCGAGCGAAGCCTGCGGCGCGCGCAGCGAGATGCGTTCGGCCGGCGGCAATATCTCGACCTTGACGCCCGGCGCCGACAGCGCGCGGCCGGCCAGCGCGGGACGCCGTTCGACGGAAGGCGAAGCGGCGGCGGCTTTTGTCCTGGCGGCGGCCTTAGCCATTGAGGCGTTCTCCCTTCTCGTCGACGAACACCATGCCGGTGACCTCCACCTCGATCATGCCGTTCGGCATCGGCACATAGAGCGTCTGCCTCATGCGGTCGCGGCCGCCGGCGACAAGCCCCAGCGCGATCGAGCGGCCGCAGTTCTCCGACCAGTAGCTGGAGGTGACGTGGCCGATCATCTTCATCGGAACAGGCTGCTTCGGATCCTCGACGATCTGCGCGCCCTCTTCCAATACGACCTTCGGATCCTTGGTCTTGAGGCCGACAAGCTGCTTGCGGCCCTTCGCCACCAGGTCCGGCCGGGTCAGGCCGCGGATGCCGACGAAGTCGGTCTTCTTCTTGCCGACCGCCCAGTCGAGACCGGCATCGTTCGGCGTCACCGTGCCGTCGGTGTCCTGGCCGACGATGATGTAGCCCTTTTCGGCGCGCAGCACGTGCATCGCCTCGGTGCCGTAGGCAGTCGCGCCGTGCTTCTGGCCCTCGGCCCACAGCGCTTCCCAGACCGCCTCGCCGTAGTCGGCCGGCACGTTGACCTCGAAGCCGCGCTCGCCGGTGAAGGACATGCGGAACAGCCTTGTCGGCACGCCGCAGATCTTGCCTTCGCGCACCGACATATGCGGCATCGCCTCGTCCGACATGTCGATGCCCTCGACCAGCGGCGCGATGATCTCGCGAGACTTCGGCCCCTGCACCGCAACGACAGCCCATTGTTCGGTGATCGAGGTCAGCCAGACGTTGAGATGCGGGAATTCGGTCTGGAGGTAGTCCTCCATGTGGTTCATGACGCGCGGCGCTCCGCCGGTCGTCGTCGTCACATGGAAGCGGTCTGGCGCCAGCCTGCCGACGACGCCGTCGTCATAGATGAAGCCGTCCTCGCGCAGCATGATGCCATAGCGGCAGCGCCCGGTTTCCAGCTTCTCCCACGGGTTGGTGTAGAGCAGTTCCATGAACTTCGCCGCGTCCGGCCCGACGACCTCGATCTTGCCGAGCGTCGAGGCGTCGAACAGGCCGCCGACCTTGCGCACCGTCACGCATTCGCGGTCGACGGCGGCGTGCATGTCCTCGCCGGCCTTGGGGAAATACCAGGCGCGCTTCCACTGGCCGACATCCTCGAACACCGCGCCCTGGCGCGCCGCCCATGGATGGATCGCCGTCCGGCGTGTCGGATCAAACAGCGCGCCGCGCGCGTGTCCGACGATCGAGCCGAAGGTCACCGGCGTGTAGGGCGCGCGAAAGGTGGTCAGGCCGACTTGCGGGATCGGCTTGCCCAGCGTCTCGGCGGCGATCGCCAGGCCGTGCATGTTCGACGTCTTGCCCTGGTCGGTCGCCATGCCGTTGGTGGTGAAGCGCTTGACGTGCTCGATCGAGTGCATGCCCTCATGCACGGCCTGGCGGATATCCTTGGCCGTGACGTCGTTCTGGAAATCGACGAAGGCCTTGATCGTTGTGCCCGGCCCGGCGCCGGGCGCTGCGCCCAGCATGCCGCGCGACCAGCTCTCGCTGGCATCGACCTTCGGTTTGGCGCCCTTGCCAGTCTTGCCGCTGGAATCCTTGCCGACGGCGTCCTTCGCCGCCTTGGCGCCGGCCGCGTAAGCCTCGTCGACCGAAGCCGCCAATCCATCGGTGCCGTTGCAGGCGCCGACCGAGACGCAGTCCTGCGCGTAGGTGCCCGGCACGAAGCGCTTGGTCTCGTCGTTGAAGGCGACCTTGCCGCGCGACTGCGAGAACAGATGCACCGACGGAGTCCAGCCTGCCGACATCAGGATGGCGTCAACCGGGATGGTCCGTTCGCCGCCGCCGTTCTTCGGCTGCACGGTCATCGACGACACGCGCAGCTTGCCGCCGGCGCTGACCACGGCGCGGCCGAAATTGATCTCGATGCCGAGCGTCCTCGCCTCGTCGATCACCGGTCCCGACGGATTGTCGCGAAGGTCGACGATTGCCGCGATGTTGACGCCGGCCTTCTTGAGGTCGATGGCCGCAGCATAGGCGGAATCGTTGGCCGTGTAGACGCCGACATTCCTGCCGACCGCCACGCCATAGTGGTTGAGGTAGGTACGCGCCGCCGAAGCGAGCATGACGCCCGGCCGGTCGTTGTTGGCGAACACCATGTGGCGCTCGATGGCGCCGGTCGCGATCACCACGCGCTTGGCGCGGACCTGCCAAAGACGTTCGCGCGCGAGTTCCCGGCCCGGGCTCTTGAGATGGTCGCTGACCCGCTCGACCAGGGCGACGAAATTCTGCGCGTAATAGCCGAAAGCAGTCGCGCGCGACAGCACGCGCACATTGTCCATGGCCTTGAGCTTCGCGATCGCGCTTTGAGCCCAGGCATAGCCGGTCTCGCCATCGATCCTGGCGCCGCTCTCGAAGCGCAGGCTGCCGCCGAATTCGGCCTGCTCGTCGCAGAGGATCACCCGTACGCCCGTTTCGGCCGCGGCGAGCGCGGCTGCAATGCCGGCGGCGCCGCCGCCCAGCACCAGCACCTCGCAATGGGCGTAGCGCGCGGCATAATGGTCCGGATCCGGCTTGTCGGGAGAAACGCCAAGGCCTGCCGCGGCGCGGATCTTCGGCTCGTAGAGGTTCTTCCAGGCCGACTTCGGCCACATGAAGGTCTTGTAGTAGAAACCGGCTGAAAATAGCGGCGAGGCGATGTCGTTGACGGCACCGACGTCGAAGGCGAGCGATGGCCAGCGGTTTTGCGAATTGGCCGTCAACCCCTCATAGAGTTCCTGCACGGTCGCCCGCACATTCGGCGTCTTGCGTGCATCGTCGCGTACGATCTGCACCAGCGCGTTGGGTTCCTCCGCGCCGGCCGATAGGAAGCCGCGCGGCCGGTGGTACTTGAAGGAACGCCCGACCAGGTGCACGCCATTGGCGAGCAGCGCGGAGGCCAGCGTATCGCCCTCGATGCCGGTGTAGGACTTATCATCGAAGCTGAAGGAGGCGGTCCTGGCCTGGCTGAGGCGACCGGCGCCGGAGATGCGGAACGCGGCGTTCATTTCGAGGCTCCAGGCAGCTTCGCGGGCTTCGGCTCGCCGGCCTTGTAGGTCATGACGAACTTGTCGGTGACGGTGTCGCGAACCGCGTTGAAGAAGCGCGCGCAGCCATGGATATGCCGCCAGCGCTCATAGATGACGCCCTTCGGGTTCGCGCGGATGAAGAAGAATTTCTCGAAATCGTCGTCGCTCTCGGCGTCAATGTTGGCCGAGCGCGCGATATGCGCCTCGCCGGCATTGCGGAACTCGAGTTCCGGGCGCTCTTCCTCGCAATAGGGGCAGCGGATGAGAAGCATTTGGGTGATCCTAAAACTTGCCGTGACCGACGCGCGCGCCGGCCGGTTGATCGCAAGACGGCTGAAGGGCCATTTGCGCCATCGTCAGTGCGCCACCGCCGCCGCCGCGGCCTCGTCGATGAGACGGCCGGTGCGGAAGCGCTCGAGCGTGAAGGGGGCGTTGATGGGATGCGGGTCGTCCTTCGCGATCGTATGCGCAAACACGTGCCCCGAACCCGGCGTCGCCTTGAAGCCGCCTGTGCCCCAGCCGCAATTGACATAGAGGCCCTTGACCGGCGTCTTCGCCAGGATCGGCGAGCGGTCGGGCGTCACGTCGACGATGCCGCCCCAGGAGCGCAGCATCTTCATGCGCGTGAAGATCGGGAACATCTCGCAAATGGCGTCCAGCGTGTGCTGCAGGATGTGCAGGCCGCCGGTCTGCGAATAGGAGACATATTGATCGGTGCCGGCGCCGATGACCAGCTCGCCCTTGTCCGACTGCGAGATATAGGCGTGCACCGTGTTCGACATTACCACGCATGGCACCACCGGCTTGACCGGCTCCGACACCAGTGCCTGCAGCGGGTAGCTCTCCAGCGGCATGCGCACGCCGGCCATGTTCATGATGACCGACGAATGACCGGCCGCGACCACGCCGACCTTCTTGGCGCCGATGAAGCCGCGCGTCGTCTCGACGCCGCTCACCGCGCCATTGGCCGCGCGCTTGATGCCGGTGACCTCGCAGTTCTGGATGATATGCACGCCGCGCGCCGAGGCGCCGCGCGCATAGCCCCAGGCGACCGCGTCGTGACGCGCCGTGCCGCCGCGCCGCTGCAACGCCGCGCCCATTACCGGATAGCGCGCTTCCCTGGAGATGTTGAGCGGCGGGCAGAATTCCTTCGCCTGTTCCGGCGTCAGCCATTCATTGTCGATGCCGTTGAGGCGGTTGGCGTGGACATGCCGCTTCAGCACCTGGACGTCATGCACGTTGTGCGCCAGCATCATGACGCCGCGCGCCGAATACATGACGTTGTAGTTGAGCTCCTGGCTGAGCCCATCCCAAAGCTTCAGCGCATGATCGTAGATGCCGGCGCTCTCGTCATAGAGATAGTTGGAGCGGATGATGGTGGTGTTGCGGCCGGTGTTGCCGCCGCCGAGCCAGCCCTTTTCCAGCACCGCGATGTTGGTGATGCCGTGCTCGCTCGCCAGGTAATAGGCCGTCGCCAGGCCATGCCCGCCGGCGCCGACGATGATGACATCGTATTCCTTCTTCGGCTCGGGCGATGTCCACTGCTCTTCCCAGCCCTTGTGGCCGCGCATCGCCTCGCGGGCAATGGCGAATACCGAGTATTTCTTCACGTTCCAGCCTCGCGCCAGTAGCTTTCGCGGATTTGCGGCCGGGCATCCCTGTCCCGGCTTGCGAGGTGTATCACTAGCGAAACCACGCTGCCATCCTTGCGCTGTTTGCGACGGCGCTTGCCGCTTTGCGCCACAGTCAAACGAAGCATCCATCTGGCTTCGGCGGCTGTCTTCGGCGACACTCCCTGTCGCGTGACACTAATGCATGTCGCCCAGAAGTGCGCAGCGGTTCTGGGACAACGACATGCATCAAAACAAAGACTTAAAGCGCGTCGCCTGAACCCGTTTCAGCGCGACGCGCTTGGGGGGACAATGATGGGTAACGCCTGGTGGAATCTGACCCTGCGCTTTCTGCTCGAGCTTTCTGCGCTGCTTGGCCTCGGCATGGCCGGCTGCAGTTTTCCGGCCGGGTTCGGGCGCTGGATTCTCGCGTTCGCCTTGCCGATCGTCGCGGCTGTGTTGTGGGCACCTTCGCGGTGCTCAACGATCCGAGCCGATCGGGCCGGGCGCCGGTGCCGGTGCCGGGCGCCGTCAGGCTGATGCTGGAGCTTGTCATACTGTTCGGCGGCGCCGCTGGGTTCTATCTGGCCGGCCATGCGGCAGCGGGCATTGTCATGGCTCTGCTGATTGTCTTCAGCTACGCCTTCTCACTGGACCGGCTGGGTTGGCTGTTGCGGCAGTAGAGCAACCGCGGTCTTGGCGGGTTTCGGGTGGCCGCGGCCATCCTCATTTGCGACCTCACATCCAACCGCCGGCAAGCCCGGCACAAAGGAAGGATGCCGAAAAAATGTTCGTACTCACAGATAAGGTCGCCGTCGTCACCGGCGCCAGTTCCGGCATCGGCCGCGCCACCGCCAGGCTGTTCGCCGAGCAGGGCGCCATGCTCGTCGTCGCGGCGCGCCGTCAGGCCGAACTCGACACACTGGTCGACGAAATCGAGGCGGCCGGCGGCACGGCGGCAGCCCTTGCCGGCGATGTAAGGGACGAGGCCCATGCGAAGGCGCTCGTCGAACTCGCCGTCGCAAGGTTTGGCGGCCTCGACATCGCCTTCAACAATGCCGGCGCCGTCGGCGTGATGGCGCCCGTTCCCGACATGGCGACGGCGGCATGGCACGAGACGATGGACACCAACCTAACCAGCGCCTACCTCGCGGCCAGGCACCAGATACCAGCCATGCTGAAACGCGGCGGCGGTTCCCTGATCTTCACCTCGAGCTTCGTCGGCCACACCGCCGGAATACCGGGCATGGCCGCCTATGCCGCCGCCAAGGCCGGCCTGATCGGGCTGACGCAGGTTCTGGCCGCCGAATACGGCCCAAGGGGATTGCGCGTCAACGCGCTGCTGCCCGGCGGCACCGATACGCCCGGCGCCACCACCACGACGCCGGAGGCGCGCGCCTTCGTCGAAGGCATCCATGCCTTGAAGCGCATGGCGCAGCCGGAAGAAATCGCCCGCTCGGCGCTCTATCTGGCCTCCGACGCCTCAAGCTTCACCACCGGCACGGCCTTGTTCGCCGACGGCGGCGTCTCGATAAACCGGACGTGATTCATCTGACTGTCGGCAGCCATGCTCGTCTGCCGAAATATCGCGATGGGCCTTGCATTCCGGTCCGTTTTGACGATTTTCGTTTCCCGTCGAAAACGGACCGGAACAATGTTGCTGATCAGGACCTATGTCGCGCAGAGCGCAATCGAAGGCGTCGGCGTCTTCGCCGCCGAACCTGTCCGCAAAGGCGCTTCGATCTGGCGGCTCGATCTCGATTTCGATCGACTGATCCCGATGGAAAAATATGAAGCCGCGCCCCCGCATCTGAGGGAGCTGCTCGACCGCTACGCCTATCCAAGCCCGGACAAGCCAGGCTTTATGGTCTATGAGGTCGACAACGGGCGCTTCATGAACCACTCGGAGCGGCCGAACACGGATTTTTCGCAATATGGCGGCGCCACCGCGACCCGCGATATCGCGGCCGGCGAGGAAATCACCTGCGATTACGGCGAGTTTTTCGAGGATTTCGCGCGCCTCCATCTGGCAGCGGCGGAGGCCTGACGCATAGCCAGGCGCAGCGCTCCGGTTTTTGATCGCGGTTCCCGCAATCAGCGGTGGACAGGACGGCTTGATTCTGCTATCAGCCGCCACAATTCGTGGTGCAACTCGCCGCGGAGGCATGTCAGCTATTGCTGTTTTGCCTGAAGATTTCAAACCCGAAGACAGGATTGCCCGTGCAGGTACTCGTCCGCGATAACAACGTTGATCAGGCGCTTCGCGCGCTGAAGAAGAAGATGCAGCGCGAAGGTATTTTCCGCGAAATGAAGATGCGCGGTCACTACGAGAAGCCGTCCGAGAAGCGTGCCCGCGAGAAGGCGGAAGCCGTGCGCCGCGCCCGCAAGCTGGCCCGCAAGCGCGCCCAGCGCGAGGGCCTGCTGCCGATGACCCCGCGCCCGGCTCCGGCTGGTGCCGCCGGCGCATCGCGCTCGCCGCGCTCATAACGCCTATTTTTCGTCCTTTTCGAAGGATACCGAGGGTGGCGCGATGCGGAATCGCCGCCACCTTTTTATTTATGCATGGATGCCGGTTCGGAGAGGGAACGGACTGACGGCGCTGCGGCAGTGAGGACAAAGATGAACGCAATTACCGTGGAGCGCAGAGCCGCTTTTCGCGGCTTCGCCCTGACGGCGGCCCTGCTTTCAGGCCTGGCGCTTGCAGCATGCCAGACGGCCCCGACGGGCGAGTTCAACTCAGTCGATAAGGCGCAAGGGTCGAGCGAGAACATCTCCTCGCTTTCGGCGGTCATCCAGCGCAATCCGCAGGATCCCGAGGGCTACAATGTGCGCGGCTCGGCCTATGGCCGCGGCGGCCAGTACCAGGCGGCGCTGAAGGACTTCAACCAGGCCATCCAGCTCAACCCGAACTTCTACCAGGCCTATTCGAACCGCGCGCTGATCCAGCGCTTCCTCGGCAATCAGGACGCAGCGCTTGCCGACTACAACCGGTCGATCCAGATCAACGCCAATTACGACGCCGCCTATATCGGCCGCGGCAATCTCTACCGTAAGGCGGGCCGCACCCAGGATGCCTTCACCGATTTCCAGAAGGCGATCCAGCTCGACACAACGGACGCGCGCGCCTACCACAATCGCGGCTTGATCTATCAGAGCCAGGGTCAGCACAAATTTGCCATCGAGGACTTCTCGACCGCGATCTCGCTGGCTCCGGACGCTGCCGAGCCCTACAACGGCCGCGGCCTCTCCTATCTGGCGACAGGCGACGAGGACAACGCCTTCTCCGACTTCAACATGGCCATCAAGCTCGACGGCAAGAACGCCGAGGCCTGGGCCAACCAGGCGCTGATCTATGAGCGGCGCGGCGACAAGGTAAAGGCGGCCAAGTCCTATCGCGAGGCTATCCACCTCGACCCGAACTACCAGCCGGCCAAGGACGGCCTGTCGCGCACCGGCGGCAACGCCAGCTGATCGGAAACTGACGCCGGAACGGCTATTTTGCGCGGCCCGCTCGGGCCGGCGACTGCCTTGTCGTGGCGTGGAGACGCCGATAGCGATCCGTTAACCGCCAAGGGCGATGCGTTAACCCTCGCCATGTTCGCGCCAAGTTTTCGGCGGAACGCTCCGCGCACCTCGATCGTTTCAAGCCGGGGCCAAAATTTCGCGAAAGGACCTTTCCAATGATCAAAACACTTGCCTGTGCCGCTGCCGCGCTTGCCGCCACGGTCCTCGCTTCTCCGGTCAGCGCCGGCACGCTCCGGCTCGGCACGCTCGATTGCTCCATCGACGGCGGCGTCGGCTACGTCATCACGTCGAACAAAGGCGTGTCCTGCGTCTTCCGGCCCTCTCATCGCGGATCGCCCGAGATTTACACCGGCATGATCTCCAAGCTCGGCGTCGATCTCGGCAAGACGCATCAGGGCCAGCTCGTCTGGGCGGTCCTGGCCGCCACCCCCAATCATGATGCGGGCGACCTCGCCGGTAGTTATTACGGCGTCAATGCCGAGGCGAGCGTCGTGACCGGCGGCGGCGCCAACGTCCTGGTCGGCGGATGGAACAGCGCCTTCATGCTTGAGCCGCTCAGCGTCCAGGCGCAGACCGGCGTCAATCTGGCCGTCACTGTGGCCTCGCTGGACCTCGTCCACTCCTACAAATAGCGGCCCGACCACGGCATTCTGCGGACCGCGCCCGACAAAGGGCGCGGTCTCGTCGCATATATGCGGGGCCACCCGTCACAGTTGGAAACACAAGCACGCGCGGGATTATCAATTGCGTGTGGCGACTTTGCTTGTCTTGTGCTATCAAGCTGAGATGTTGGTGGCCATCGCCGGCAGAGGGGTAGCCTCCCAACGGATGCAAAGACGTCGTTGACTGCAATTTTTGTTGCAGGTGAGGGGCTGTGGTGGATTTCATCGAGCAGTTATTCGGATTTTCGCCTGACGGCGGCTCAGGATCTTTCGAACTTCTTCTGATCCTTGCACCGTTCTTGGTTGCTGCGATCTGGTTCTATATGCGTCGGCAACGACGCTGACGACCCGAGACAGGCCGTGAACCCGGTCCCCAAAATACTGGAATTCCTGAAGGCGATCGTCGACGCCTTCAGGCATTGGCCGGACAATTTGCGCCGGATAGCCGGCCAGATTTGCGCGCTCGTCAGGTTGCTTTGCGAACGAGCCAAGCTTCCCAGCCGGCTCGACCGAAGCGGACCGCAGCGCTGCGTCAAGATCAGCGATCCCGCTTACAAGCGGCCGGACCCTTTGATCTACGCTCAGTATTATCTGATGGGCCAGGGCCTCGCTGTCACCTGGGACAATCCGGATATCGAGATCAAGCGCGGCGGTATTACCGTTCCGCCGCACATGCTGGAGCCGGACACCGAATATGAGGTCGTCGCGCGTATCTGGAACAACTCGACCGAGGCACCGGTCGTCGATCTGCCGGTGAAGTTCTCCTATCTGAGTTTCGGCATCGGCACCACCTCGACCTGGATAGACGAGACAAAGACCGATCTCGGAGTCAAAGGCGGCGCAAATCATCCGGCCTTTGCTTCGGTCAAATGGCGGACGCCGGCCGAACCCGGTCATTACTGCATCCAGGTCCTGCTCGATTGGCTCGACGACGTGAACCCCAACAACAACCTCGGGCAGGACAACACCACCGTCGGCATCGCCCATTCTCCGGCAAAGTTCGAGTTCCGTCTGCGCAACGGCGAACGGGAACGGACCGAGTTTCGGCTTGAAGCCGACACCTATGCGTTGCCTGAATTACCAGTCTGCGGCGAGCGGCCCCGCCCGAAGCCAGCCCGGCGGCCGCTGCGCACCTTTCCCGGCACTATCGCGGCAGTGCCTGCCGGCCATACCCGCCAGGCACATCCCATTCCAGCCGGCTGGCTTGTCACCTTCGATCCTGCACAAGCCGCCCTCGGTCCCGGGGAAGAGATCCCCGTTGTCGTCAATATCGAGCCGCCTGCCGGCTTTGCCGGCCGCAAGGCGGTCAACGTTCATGCCTTCTCGGCTCGCGGACTTGCCGGCGGCGTGACGCTTTATGTCGAACGGTAGGAACCGCCATGGCTTACCGGCAATACACAAAATGCATCTCGGTCGGAAATCATGTCGGCAAGCAATATGCGCAGGTGATCATCGCCGCTGCCGTAGTCGCGCTGCCGCTGATCCTGGTCGGCGTCGTTGCCGGACCGGCGGTCCTTCTGGTCGCACTCGCCGCGATCCTGGCATACTGCCGCTGGTGGCTTTACGATCGGCTGATCTGCCTCGGCGGCGACGAATGCGCAATCGGCTGGCTGCTCAAGATCGATCCACCCGATGAGAAGTCCGGTCTCGATCGCTTCGATACCGACTACAGTCTCAATCTGGTTCCGGGAAACGTGCTTGAATTCACGCCGCAGGCCGAGGCCGAGAAGATCCCGCCGCTCGGACGCCTGATCGCCAACACGCCCGCAATCCAGAACGCCGGCCTCGATTGGCAGGGACTGGAGGCACGCCAATGGGCCAACGATGACCCTACTGCGGTGCTTCATTGCGAATTCGAAGGAGCCGGCGTCTACGACCTGATGATCGCGTGCCTTGCCGCGATCCCCGTGGCCACCGCCGCGGTGGTGGCCTGCGCCATTCCCTTCTTCGGTTGGATCGCATGTGCGATCCTCACGGTCATCGCAGCGGCAATTGTCATAGTCGGAGGCATCGTTGGCATTCTCGACACAGCCAATCCAACCGATCTCGACGAAAATCTCGGCGACCTTCATGTCAATGATCCGACGAGGCGAGGTGCCGACATCCTGTTCGTCCAGGGGACGTGGGTCTATGATTCTGCCCACGAAGGATGGAATGAAATCCACCCGATCAAGCACTGCCAGAAGATCGGCGCCTGGAACGGCAGTTGGAATGAAACTCCGATTCCAGACGGCAGCCCTGCCCGTTGGTGCGAAGCCGTGAATTCGGCTGGCTCGCCACTGACAGTCGCAGCCCAGCAGGATCCGGAAAACCAGTGGACCATACACCCTGCCATCGACGGCTGCCGACATGAATCCGAAGCGGGGCCAAGCCCAATTCACTGACGTCCCGGATTTGGTTCGCGAGCATTCATCTTCCATGGCAAATGATCCGACGTGATCTCGTAGGGGCGTTCGCCAGCCGCTCAGCGTCCAGACCCAGACCGGTCTCAACATCGCCATCGGCGTCAGCCAGTTCCAGTTGCGCAGCACGGCGAACTGATCGGCGAAATGAACGTGGCTACCCAACGCTTCGTCATCCACGGGCGGAGTAGGAGCGTAGCGACGCGGCGCAGACCCGAGGATCCATGCCGGGACTCTTGAGCGCCGCTACGGTGGAGAATTTCGATCTGCTGTGCCCTCCACGAGGTCGCGGCATGCATCCTCGGGTCTTCGCGACGCCGCTTTGCGGCTGCTGCTCCGCCCGTGGATGACGAAGCTGAGAGGCTTTCCGTCAATATCAAACGTTGGGATTTCCACAAAAAGACGCTTGAACTCAATCATGGTTGAGGTTTTAGAAGCCTGCCCTGACTGAAACAGCGCGCATGGCGCCGCTGGAAACCTTCACTGGCTTCTGGTGCCATGCGCCGGCATCGATATATGCAAGAGCAGGGGTGGAAATGACCGAAATCACCAGCAATAGGGTCGACTGGCGGGCGCTGTGGGCGAGCGGCGACCTGGCGCGCTTCTGCTTCGTCAGCCTGGGCATCCTGCTGCATGCCACCAATGAGACGATGGTGGCGACGGTGATGCCGGCCATGGTCGGCGAACTGGCAGGCGTGCAGCTGGTCGGCTGGTCGTTGGCGATCTACGAGCTTGGCGCCATCGTCGCCGGTGCCGCGGCAGGCCGGCTCGTCAGTTATGTCGCGCTGCGCTCCAACATGATGGTCGCCGCCCTCCTCTATGCGGTCGGCGCGCTGATCTGCGCCACGGCACCTTCCATGCCGCTATTCCTCGCCGGACGCCTGGTCGAGGGATTTGGCGGCGGCGCGCTTGTGTCGTTGGCCTTCGTCTCGGTCGAGCGGCTGTTCCCACGCAACATCTGGCCGCAGCTCTTCGGCATCATATCCGCGATCTGGGGCGTCGCCGCCTTCAGCGGTCCGATGCTCGGCGCGATCATGACCGAGTTCCTGTCGTGGCGCTGGGCTTTCGGGATCTTCACGTTCGGCGGCGCGGCGATGGCGCTGGCGAGCTTCATCGTGCTGAACACGCCCGAGGCGACGAAGCCGCAGGCGGGCGGCACGCCGCAGCCCTTCCCCTATTCTGCGCTCGCCTGTCTCGCCCTCAGCGTGATGCTGATAGCCGCCGCCGGCATCGACATTGCCCTGTTTCGTTCATCGCTGTTGCTCCTCCTCGGCCTGATCGGGCTCACGCTGTTCTTCCGCATCGATGCCCTCAGGCCGCGCTCGCGCCTCTTCCCGTCGCCTTTGTTCTCATGGCGCTCGCCGCTTGGCTGCGGCATGACGATGGTTGCGGCATTCTCTGTGGCCACCTGCACCTTCACCATTTACGGGCCGCTGCTCTTGACCACGCTTCACGACATTCCGTTGCTTACCACCGGCTACATCATCGCCGCCGAATCGATCGCTTGGTCGGTCCTGTCGATCGTCATCGCCAATGCGCCATTGGAGCGTGAACGCCTGATCATCGTCGTCGGCGCGCTGATGATCGCCTCGGGCCTCGCCGGCTTCGCCTACACCATCCCGGCAGGGTCGATCCCACTGATCCTGCTCTGCGCCCTGCTGCAAGGCGGCGGCTTCGGCGTTTGCTGGCCCTTCCTGACGCGCGTCATTGTCGCTTCGGCGCGCGAGGGCGAGCAAACCATCGCCTCGGCCGCCGTGCCGACCATGCAGCGCATCGGCTATGCCGTCGGCGCCGCCCTTGCCGGCATCATCGCCAATGCCAGCGGCTTCTCCGAAGGGCTAAACCGCGATGCGGCCGCTTCTGTCGCCGGCTGGCTGTTTCTGGCCTTCGTGCCGCTCGGCGTTTTCGGGTGCCTGGCGGCGCTGAGGATCTATTCGGCAGCGAACCGGCCGCGACTTGCGGCGGGTTGACGCCGCCGACCTCAAAACTCACACCACAAGGGTCTGCTGCAACCGCTCCGCAATCAGCGCGGCAAGCCGCGCCGCAACCTCGTCCTTGCCCATTTCCGGCCATTCTTCGACGCCGGTCCTGGAGACGATGCGCACCTTGTTGCGGTCGCCGCCCATCACGCCGGACGGACCGATGCCGCTTTCATGCGAGACGTCATTGGCGACGATGAAGTCGGCGCCCTTTTTCCTGAGCTTGGCCTCGGCATTGGCGACAAGGTCCTGTGTCTCGGCGGCGAAGCCGACGACAAGGGCCGGCCTCCGGGCGTGGTGGCCGATCCCGGCCAGGATGTCGGGATTCTCGACCATCTGCAGCGACGGCGGCCCCTCGCCCGCGACCTTCTTGATCTTCTCGCCCGCGGCGTTCGCCGTGCGCCAGTCGGCGACCGCCGCGACGAACACGGCGGCATCCGCCGGCAACAGGCTTTCGACCGCTTGCTTCATCTGCGCGGCTGTTTCCACATGGGTGGTGGCGAGACCGGCCGGATCGGCGATGGTAACCGGGCCGGAGACGAGCCGCACATCGGCGCCGAGCTTCGCCAGCGCCGCGGCGATGGCATGGCCCTGCTTGCCCGACGAGCGGTTGGCGATGTAGCGCACAGGGTCGATCGGCTCATGCGTCGGCCCCGAGGTGACGATGATCCTGCGGCCGGCCAGCGGCCTCGGCTTCTCGTCGAGCATCGCCTCGATCGCGGCGACGATCTCCAGCGGCTCGGCCATGCGGCCCTCGCCCGCTTCGTTGCTTTCGGCCATTTCGCCTTTGGCGGGGCCGACAAAGGCGATGCCGTCCTTCTGCAGCGTCGCCCGGTTGCGGCGCGTTGCCGGATGCGCCCACATCTTCGGGTTCATCGCCGGCGCCATCAGCACCTTCTTGTCGGTGGCCAGAAGCACGGTCGAGGCGAGGTCGTTGGCATGGCCGTTGGCAAGCTTCGCCATCAGGTCGGCGGTGGCGGGCGCAACGACCAGCAGGTCGGCTTCGCGCGACAGCCTGATATGGCCGACATCGTGCTCGTCATTGCGATCGAACAGTTCGGTGAAGACATGGTCGGCCGAAAGCGCGCCGACCGACAGCGTGGTGACGAATTCCTGCGCCGCCGATGTCATCACCACCCGGACGGAAGCGCCGCGCTCGCGCAGCCGCCGGATCAGGTCGAGCGCCTTGTAGGCCGCGATGCCGCCGCCGATGATGAGCAGGATGCGTTTGCCGGAGAGAGAGCCTCGCAGGACTGGCTTGCCGGCAGCGGCGACGACCGGCGCCGTCCGCTCCTTCGAAGCTGCCAGCGTACGCAGCGCCTCCTCGATCTGGCCGATGCGGTCGGCCTGTCCCGCCCGGCCTTCGACCGCGGCGCGGATCATCGTCCGCGCCTGCTCCTCCATCGAGCAGCCATTTTCGGCCGCGAGCTGTCGGAGCAGGTCCTTGACCTCATCATCGAGATTCCGGATCGTGATGCTGGCCATGTGATTGCACTCGCTTTGGATAGCACGCTCGCAATGATAGCAATGCAATCAGACAGCAGCAAGGCGGATGGCGGTCAGAGCAATTTCCATGCAATGTAGATCAGCGTCAGCGCAATCACCCACAGCGCCACCCGGCCGGAGCGGGTGTGGCGCGCCTCGGCCTTGCCGATGGCGTGGGCAGTCGCTTCGTCGAAGCGCAGGCCGTTCTCGGCCATCAGGTCGATCTCGCGCGACAGCCGGTCGGTGCGGGCGGCGAGGTCCGGCGCCTGCCTTGCCAGGGTCAACAACGCCTTGGCGCCGTCGCGCGCGTCGGTAAGCATGCCGCGCGGACCAAGATTGCCGGCGATCCAGTCGCCGACCACCGGTTCGGCAGTCTTCCACATGTTGAAGGCCGGATCGAGCGTGCGGGCAACGCCCTCGACGACGACCATGGTCTTCTGCAGCAGGATCAGTTCCGGCCGCGTCGCCATGTCGAACAGCTCGGTGACCTCGAACAGCAGCGTCAACAGCTTCGCCATCGAGATGGTCTCGGCCGACTGGCCATGGATCGGCTCGCCGATGGCCCGGATTGCCTGCGCGAAGGCCGAGACATTGTGTTGGCGCGGCACATAGCCCGCTTCGAAATGCACCTCGGCGACGCGCTGATAGTCGCGCACGATGAAGCCGTAGAGGATCTCGGCGAGGAAGCGCCGCTCCTTCTTGCCGAGCCGCCCGGCAATGCCGAGATCGACGGCAACGATAGTGCCGTTGGCCTCGACGAACAGGTTGCCCGGATGCATGTCGGCGTGGAAGAACCCATCGCGCAACGTGTGCCGCAGGAACGACTGGACGAGATTGGCGGCGATCGCCTTGAGGTCGTGGCCAGCAGCGGCAAGGCCGGCAATGTCGTTCATCTTGACGCCGTCGATCCACTCCATGGTGAGCACGTCGCGGCCGGTCCGCTCCCAGTCGACCGCCGGCACGCGAAAGCCCGGATCGTCCTTGGTGTTCTCGCCGAGTTCCGAAAGCGCCGCCGCCTCGAGCCTCAGATCCATCTCGATTCTGGTGGTCTGCGCCAGCGTCTGGGTCACCTCCACCGGACGTAGCCGGCGCGACGAGGGGATGTATTTCTCCTGCAGGTGGGCGGCAAGGAAATAGCTTTCGAGATCCTGGAAGAAGCGGTGCCGCACACCGGGCCGGATCACCTTCACCGCCGCGCGCGAAGCGGTGCGCTCGCGAACGACCTCGGCGCTATGCACCTGCGCGATCGACGCCGCCGCCACCGGCGCGCCGAAACTGGCATAGAGATCGTCGATCTTGCGCCCGAGCGAGGCTTCGATCGCGTGAATCGCCTCCGCCTTCGGGAAGGTGTGCATCTTGTCCTGCAAGAGCGCGAGGTCCAGCGCCATGTCGTTGCCGACGACATCAGGCCGCGTCGCCAGGAACTGGCCGAGCTTGACGTAGGAGGGTCCGAGCCGCACCACGGCTCGCGCCAGCCTGTCGCCGCGCTGATAGCTCAGCGCCCGCCGGCGGGTAAAAAGCCGCGCCACGCGCCAGCCGAATTTCGGCATGCCGGAGAGTTCTTCGCCAGGCAACGCCGCGACGACGCCCTCGCGGACCAGCACCCAGCCGGCCCGGGCCAGCCTGAAGGCGGCGGCGACGCTGCTCATAATCCAGCCTGCTTCAAACGGTTCCGCCTCAAAGCTTCCAGCCGGAATGAAGGGCGGCAATGCCGCCCGAATAGTTGCGGAAAGTGACGCGGTCGAAGCCAGTGCGGGCGATCATCGCCGCGAAATTCTGCTGGTTCGGGAACTTGCGGATGGATTCGACGAGATAGGAATAGGGCTCGCCGTCGCCGGTCACCGCCTTGCCGATCTTGGGGATCGCGTTGAACGACCAGGCCTCATAGGCCTTGTCGAGCAGCGGCATGTCAATCTCGGAGAATTCGAGGCAGAGGAACCGCCCGCCCCGCTTCAGCACGCGATAGGCTTCGGCAAGCGCGGCCTCGATGCGCGGCACGTTGCGGATGCCGAACGCGATCGTATAGGCATCGAAGGTAGCGTCCTCGAAAGGCAGCGCCTCGGCATTGGCCTCGACGAAGTTGGTGTTTGCCGCAAGGCCGTGCTTCTCGGCGCGGTCGCGGCCGACAGCCAGCATCGAGCCGTTGATGTCGAGCACCGTCGCATGGGCCTGGCGCTGACTGGCCTCGACGATGCGGAAGGCGACATCGCCGGTGCCGCCGGCGACATCGAGAACCTTCCAGCCCGGCCGCTTCGGCGGGTTGAGCCAGGTGACCATCGCGTCCTTCCACAACCGATGCAACCCAGCCGACATCAGGTCGTTCATGAGGTCGTATCGATTGGCCACCTTGTGGAAGACGTCATTGACAAGGGGCTGCTTCTCGCCTTCCCCGACCTTCCTGAAACCATAGGAAGTTTCCATGCCGCCCGCGGCCGTGGTTCTCTCAACTGACATTATTTTGATCCGTCATAAAACCGGCGGGACCATAGCCGATCGATGGTGCCGACGCTATTGTCCAGGGCGCGGTTTTCGGCCGCGCCTTCAAGACGGGCCCGGGACGTGCTTCGCATGATTTCCGGTCAGAATCTGTGCCAAAACAGCGTACCGGACGGGATGACCGCATGATTTTGAAGGCCGAACTGCACTGCCACATCGAAGGGGCGGCGGCGCCCGAGCTCGTCGTCAGCCAGGCCCGCAAATATGGCAAGGATTCATCGCCCTATATCCGCGACGGATCCTTTGTCTGGCACGATTTCACCTCGTTTCTCGCCGCCTACGATTTCGCTTCCGACCTGTTTCGCACGGAAGAGGACTATGCGCGCCTCGCCGACCATTACCTGACCAGCCTCGCCCGCGATGGCGCCATCTATTCCGAGGTCTTCACCTCGCCGGACCATGCGAAAAAGGCCGGGCTCTCGCCAAAGGCCTATACGGACGCGCTGGGTGAAGGCATGGCCCGCGCCAGGGCCAAGACCGGCATCGAAGGCCGCATGATCGTCACCGGCGTGCGCCATATCGGGGTCGAGGCGATCGAGCAGGCGGCGCGCTTTGCGGCGCGCTGCGGCCATCCGCTGGTGACCGGTTTCGGCGTCGCCGGCGACGAGCGCATCGGCGATTTCGAGGATTATGTCCGCGCTTTCGAGATCGCGCGCGAGGCGGGCCTGGGCATCACCATCCATGCCGGCGAGCTGATGGGCTGGGAAAGCGTCAAGTCGGCCCTCGATCACATCCGCCCCTCGCGCATCGGCCATGGCGTTCGCGCCATCGAGAACCCGGATCTCGTGCGGCGCATCGCCGCCGAAGGCGTGGTGCTGGAATGCTGCCCCGGCTCCAACATCGCGCTGAAAGTGTTCGACAGCTTCGCCGACCATCCCTTTCCGGCGCTGCGCGCCGCCGGCTGTAAGGTGACGCTCAACTCCGACGACCCGCCCTATTTCTGGACGTCGCTCAAGCGCGAATACGATATCGCCGCCGAGCATTTCGCCATGAACGACAAGGCGCTTGCAGGGATCACCAGAACGGCCATCGAGGCGGCCTTCGTGGACAAGAAGACCAAGGCGATGCTGCTGGGCCGGTTGGACGTGAAGGTGCGGTGAGTAGGAATAGTCAGTAGTCAGTAATGATTTGGCCGTGCGCGCATCGCGCGGTCGAAGGCCGGCGCTTTCCCTCAGTCAGGGACTCGCAAATCGGCTCACTATTCACTACTCACTATTCGATACCCACTGCGAACCAGTCGGAGCACATCATGCAGGGCGTCACCGTCGTCGACCACCCCCTTGTCCAGCATAAGCTGACCATCATGCGCAAGAAGGAGACCTCGACGGCCGGGTTCCGGCGGCTGCTGCGCGAGATTTCGCTCCTGCTCGGCTACGAGGTGACCCGCAACCTCGAACTGACCACGACCATGATCGAGACGCCGATCGAGGAGATGGAGGCGCCGACGCTCGAAGGCAAGAAGCTGGTCTTTGCCTCGGTGCTGCGGGCCGGCAATGGCCTGCTCGAAGGCCTGCTCGACCTCGTGCCGGCGGCACGCGTCGCCCATATCGGCCTCTACCGCGACCATGAAACCCTGGAAGCGGTCGAGTATTTCTTCAAGGCGCCGAGCGATCTTGCCGACCGTCTGGTGATCGTCGTCGATCCGATGCTGGCGACCGCCAATTCGGCGATCGCCGCGATCGACAAGCTGAAAGGCCGCGGCGCCACCAACATCCGCTTCCTCTGCCTGCTTGCCGCCCCGGAAGGCATCGAGCGCTTTACCAAGGCGCATCCGGATGTGCCGATCTTTACCGCCTCGATAGACCGCCAGTTGAACGACAAGGGTTACATCATGCCCGGCCTCGGCGACGCCGGCGACCGTATGTACGGGACAAAGTGAGCGCTCTTCTTTACCGCCTGTTTACGCAAGCCAGCGGTTCCGGCGCGCGTTAAAGCCGCAAACACCATGTCGGCTTAAGGATGCACCTACGCGAGCAATTCCAGGAAAAGTGTAAGGCGGTCTTCCGTTCGGAATTGCTCCAAAACAAAGGGATAAAGCGGTTCAACGTTTCCTTGAAACGATGAAACGTTCCAGGGGCATCCATGCTGCGCAAGCTTCTCATCCTTGGCATCTTTGCCGGAACCTCGGCTTCTATTCCGATCGTCTATCAGGCGAATCCGCATCTGGTGGACGGCCTGCTGAAGTCGACCGTCGCCTCGCAGCCGGCAGCGCCGAAGACCGAGCCGCAGGTCAACCTCGCTTCGGTCCCGGACAAGCCGGTGACGCCGATGCCGCTCGGCCGCCAGGTGCTGGTCAACGCCGATGCGCGCGGCCATTTCACATCGCAGTTCAAACTCAACGGCCGCCAGATCGACGGCATGATCGACACCGGCGCGACGTTGGTCGCCATCAATACCTCGACCGCGCGCAGGATCGGCATCTCGCTCAACCCATCCGATTTCAATCATCAGGTGAACACCGCCAACGGCGCGATCAAGGCCGCCGTGGTGATGGTCAATCACCTGCAGATCGGCAAGATCTCCGTCGACAACGTCCAGGCGATGGTGCTCGACGACAGGGCGCTGCAGGTCAATCTGATCGGCATGAGCTTCCTGCAGCGGCTGCAGAAATACCAAGTCCAGGACGGCGCGTTGCTGCTCGTGCAGTAGGGCTCTACCGAGGCAATATCCGCCTGAGCACGGTTTTGTCGGCGGGCGGCTTGGAAGCCCCGATCGTATAAGCAGCACGCACGGCTGCCGCGGTCGTCTCGGCCTCGGCGTCGGTGCGGGCATGTACCAGCGCCAATGCCTCGCCGGAGCGCAGCTCGGCACCGACCGGCAACAGCCTGGTCAAGCCAACGGCATGATCTATCTTGTCGTCCGGACGGGAACGCCCGCCTCCAAGCGTGACGACGGCAAGCCCGATATCGCGCGTGGCGATGCCGGTCACAAACCCGTCCTGTTCCGCTTTCACCGCCAGTTCGACCGGCGCCGTCGGCAGGTACTTTTCCGGGTTCTCGATGAAATCGCCGGGACCGCCAAGCACGGACACCATCCGCGCGAAGACGGCTGCCGCCCTGCCGCCGGAAAGCGCTTCGGTGGCGCGCCTGATACCGTCCTGGTGGGACGAGACGAGCCTCGCCGACTGCAGCATCTCGGCAGCCAGCGCCAGCGTCACATCCTCCAGCCGGCGATCACGATAGCGGCCGGTGAGGAAATCGACCGCATTCTTCACTTCGACCGCGTTGCCGGCGGCCGAGGCGAGCGGTTCGTTCATGCCGGTCACCAGCGCGGAGGCGTTCAGGCCGGCGCCATTGGCGACCTCGACCAGGCTGTTCGCCAGGGCGACGGCGTCGCGCGACTTTTCCATGAAGGCGCCGTTGCCGAGCTTGACGTCGAGCACCAGCGAGCCGAGCCCGGCGGCAAGCTTCTTCGACAGGATCGAGGCGGTGATCAGCGGTATCGATTCGACCGTCCCCGTCACGTCGCGGATCGCGTAGAGCCTGCGATCGGCCGGTGCCAGGTCCGCGGTCTGGCCGATGATGGCGCAGCCGGTCTCGAGCACTGTCTTGCGCAAAAGCGCAACGTCCGGCTGGCTGGTGTAGCCGGGGATGGCATCCATCTTGTCCAGCGTGCCGCCGGTATGGCCGAGGCCGCGGCCCGAGATCATCGGCACATAGGCGCCGCAGGCGGCGACGATTGGTGCCAGCATCAGCGAGACGTTGTCGCCAACGCCGCCCGTCGAATGCTTGTCGGTGACCGGACCCGGCAGGTCGGACCAGTCGAGCACGTCGCCGGAATCGCGCATGGCGAGCGTCAGCGCCACCGCTTCCTCGCGGCTCATGCCGTTGAGGAACACGGCCATCGCGAAAGCGCCGACCTGGCCCTCGGAGATGCTGCCGGCCGTCAACCCTCGAACGAATGCCGCGATCTCCTCGGCTGAGAGTCTGTGGTTGTCGCGCTTGCGGCGGATGATCTCCTGCGGCAGCATCAGTCGGGCAAGCCATCCTGGAAGACGCGCTGCAGGATCGTCGCCAGCCGCGCGCCGCCGATCGGCGCCATATCCTTGGTTTCCTGATGCGACAGCTCCGCTCCGGTCATGCCGGCCGCCAGGTTGGTGATGACCGAGCAGGCGGCGACCTTGAGTCCGAGGAAGCGCGCCAGGATGACCTCCGGCACGGTCGACATGCCGACGGCGTTGGCGCCCATGACGCGCGCCATGCGGATCTCGGCCGGCGTCTCGAAGCATGGTCCGGAGAACCACATATAGACGCCCTGGTGCAGCGCCGTGCCGGTTGCGTTCGCCGCCTTTTCGATCGCGCCGCGCAAGCCGGCGTCATAGGCCTCGGTGAGGCCGACGAAGCGGCGGTCGCTCGGCTCGCCGATCAGCGGATTGGAACCGGAGAAATTGATGTGGTCGGTGATCAGCATCACCGAGCCCGGCCCCATTTCAGGGTCTACCGAACCGGCGGCGTTGGTGAGGATCAAATGCGAAATGCCGATGCCGGCAAGCACCTCCAGCGCGGGACGCATCGCGGCCGCGTTGCCATGCTCGTAGTAATGCGCACGGCCTGACAGCATCAGCACCGGCGTGCCGGCGAAATGCCCGGCAACCACCTCGCCGGCGTGGCCGGAAACACCGCTTCGCGGGAAGCCCGGCAGCTCGGCATAGGAGATGCGCCTGGCATCCTTGACTTGGTCGACCAGCCCGCCAAGGCCCGAGCCCAGCACGAGCGCAGCCGTGGGCGCCAGCCCGTCCAGTTTCTCGACCAGATGATCCAGCGCTTCCTTCATTTCAGCCTGCTCTTCATTTCAGCCTGCTCTTCATTTCAGCCCGCTCTTCATTTCAATATGTCGCCTCTGAAGCCGTAAGGCAGCATGTCGCCCATGGTCACGGTTTCGGCCACACCGCTCTCGTCGCATAGATAGAGCTTTGTCTCCGGCCGGCAGAACTCGGCAAGTCGCTGCCGGCAGCCGCCGCAAGGCGAGCATTTGGCCATGCGTTCGGCAATCACCGCGATCTCGACGATCTTGCCGCCACCGCCCATGATGTAGTGGCCGAGCGCGGTCGTCTCGGCGCACCAGCCTTCCGGATAGGACGCCACCTCGATATTGGCGCCGGTGAAGATGCGGCCGTCCTCGGTGCGCAACGCAGCCCCCACCGGGAACTTCGAATAGGGCGCATGGGCCTTGGCCATCGCCGTCTTCGCCGCCTCGAACAGATCATGCGACATCCGGTTCTTCTCTCCCACGATCTTGTTCAAATGCCGGCCGCCGCTGGACGGAAATACCGCCTCAGCGTTCCTTGACGTAGGGCACGCCGCCGGCGCGCGGCGGGATGGCCTTGCCGATGAAGCCCGCGAGCAGGATGACGGTCAGCACATAGGGCAGCGCCTGCATGAACTGCACCGGCACCTTGCCGATGATCGGCAGCGGCGAGCCCTGCAGGCGGATCGCGGCGGCGTCGAGGAAGCCGAACAAAAGGCAGGCGAACATGGCGTTGACCGGCTTCCATTTGGCGAAGATGAGTGCTGCCAGCGCGATATAGCCCTTGCCCGCGGTCATGTCCTTCACAAAGCCGCCATTCTGCACCATGGAGAGATACGCGCCGGCAACGCCGGTGAGGATGCCGGTGCAGATCAGCGCCCGGTAACGCAGCCAGGCGACGGAGATGCCGGCGGTATCGACGGCAGCCGGGTTCTCGCCCACCGCGCGCATCCTGAGCCCGAAGCGGGTGCGAAACAGCACCCACCAGGTGAACGGCACCATGGCGAAGGCGAAATAGACCAAGATCGAGTGGCCGGAGATCAGCTCGGCATAGATCGGGCCGATGATCGGCACATCTCTGATCGCATCGGCGCCGGGCCAGATGATCGCCGCGAAGCGTTCGTCCGGCTGCAGCGCCGGCGTGCGCCCGCCTTGGCTGAACCAGGCCTGGCCGAGGATGATGGTCGATCCGGCGGCGATAAAATTGATCGCCACGCCGGACACGATCTGGTTGCCGCGATGCGTGATGGAGGCGAAGCCATGCACCAGGGCGAAGGCGACCGAGATCAGGATCGCCATGCCGAGGCCGATCAGCGCCGAATGGAAGACGGCGGCCGCGGAAGCGCCGGCAAAGGCGCCGACAAGCATCTTGCCTTCCAGCCCGATGTCGAAGATGCCGGCCCGTTCCGAAAAAAGACCGGCCAGGCAGGCGAGCAGCAGCGGCACCGAAAGGCGGATGGTCGAATCCAGCACCTGGATGATTGCGTTGAAACTGTCCATCTCAGGCCCCCGTCCCCTTGACCGTCTGCATGCCGACCGACTTCGGGCTGAGAGAGGCGAAAAGCGTCTGGATGTAAGGCCTGAACATGTGCTCCAGCGCGCCGGCAAAGAGGATGACCAACCCCTGGATGATGACGATCATGTCACGGCTGATCGCCGGCATCTCGAAGGCAAGTTCGGCGCCGCCCTGGTAGAGCATGCCGAACAGGATCGCCGCCAGCACGATGCCGACCGGATGCAGCCTGCCCATCAGGGCGACCGCGATGCCGACATAACCGGCGCCGGAAACGAAATCGATCGCGACATTGTGCTGGTCGCCCATCACCGGGTTGAGCGCCATCATGCCGGCCAGCGCGCCCGAAATCATCATCGCGGTGATGATGATGCGGGTTTCCGAAATGCCGGCGTAACGCGCCGCCTTCGGGCTGTGGCCGTAGGTGCGCATTTCATAGCCGAGCCTGGTGCGCCAGATCAAAAGCCAGACCAGGAACGCCATGACCAGCGCAAGCAGGAAGCAGATGTTGAGCGGCGCCGAGCGGATCTTTGCGCCGAACAATTCGATGACCCAGTTGAGCTTCGGCAGTTCGGCGCCGGCGAGGAAATTGCGCGTCTGCGGCGCCTGCGAGCCGGCCGGCTTCAGCGCGCCGACCAGCAGATAGACCATCACCGAGGCGGCGATGAAGTTGAACATGATGGTGGTGATGACGATGTGCGAGCCGCGCTTGGCCTGCAGATAGGCCGGGATCAGGCCCCAAAGCGCGCCGAACGCGGCCGCGGCGACGATCGCGATCGGAAAGATCACCCACCAGGGCAGCACGCTGTCGAAGCTCAGGCAGACGAGCGCGATGCCGAGGCCGCCAATATAGGCCTGGCCCTCGGTGCCGATGTTGAACAGGCTGCAATGCGCCGCCACCGCCACCGACAGCCCGGTGAAGATGAAGGTGGTGGCATAGAACAGGGTGAACGCAATGCCCGTGCCCTTGCCGAAGGCGCCCTCGACCAGGATGACGGCGGCGCGGAACGGGTTCTCGCCGACCAGCATGACGACAAAACCGGCGACGACGAAGGCGATCGACAGGTTGATCAATGGAATCAACCCATAGTCGGCCCAGGCGGGCAGCTTGGCGTAAGGCGTGCTCATTGCGCGGCCTCCTGGTGCTCGACGCCGGCCATCAGGAGGCCGAGCTCGCCTTCCGTCGCGTCCGGGCCGCGCTCGCCGACGACACGGCCGGCGAACATCACCAGGATGCGATCGGAAAGCGAGCGGATCTCGTCGAGCTCGACTGACACCACCAGCACCGCCTTGCCCTGGTCGCGCATGGCGATCAGCCGCTTGTGGATGAACTCGATGGCGCCGACATCGACGCCGCGCGTCGGCTGGCCCACGATCAGCACGCCCGGATCCTGTTCCATCTCCCTGGCCAGCACGATCTTCTGCTGATTGCCGCCGGAGAAATTGGCCGTCTTGAGACGCGGATTGCCGGGGCGGATGTCGTATTTCTCGATCTTGTCCTTCGCGTCGGCCATGATGGCATCGACGTTGAGGAACGGCCCCTTCAGGTAACGCTCGTCGTCATGATAGCCGAGGATCGAATTCTCGTTCTCCTCGAAGGCAAGCACCAGCCCGACATGGTGGCGGTCCTCGGGCACATGGGCGAGCCCGCGATCGCGCAATTCGCCTGGATCGGCCTTGCCGGTGAGATCGATCGGCTTGCCTTCGAGCATCACCTCGCCGGAAACCGCATGCCTGATGCCGGAGATCGCCTCCAGCAGCTCGGACTGGCCGTTGCCGGCAACGCCGGCGATGCCGACGATCTCGCCGCCGCGCACATCGAAGGAGACATCGTCGACCATGGTGACGCCGCGGGAATCCTTGACCGTCAGGTTCTTGACCGAGAGTTTTATCGCACCGGCTTCTGACTCGCCCTTCTCGACCCGCAGAAGAACGCGCCTGCCGACCATCAACTCGGCCAATTCGCCGACCGTGGTTTCCTTCGTCACCCTTGTGGCCACCATCGTGCCTTGGCGCATCACCGAGACCGTGTCGGTGATCGCCATGATCTCGCGCAGCTTGTGCGTGATCAGGACGATCGTCTTTCCCTGCTCCTTCAACTGCTTGAGGATGCGGAAAAGGTGGTCGGCCTCGGCCGGCGTCAACACGCCCGTCGGCTCGTCGAGGATCAGGATCTCGGCGCCGCGATAGAGCGCCTTGAGGATTTCGACCCGCTGCTGCAGGCCGACCGGCAGCTCTTCGATGATGGCGTCGGGATCGACCTCGAGGCCGTATTCGCGCTCCAGCCGCTCGAGTTCCGAGCGCGCCTTGGCGATGCTCTTCTTCAACAGCGCGTCGCTCTCGGCGCCGAGGATGATGTTCTCCAGCACCGTGAAATTGTCGACCAGCATGAAGTGCTGGTGCACCATGCCGATGCCGAGCGCGATGGCATCGTTGGAGGTGTGGATGGATACGGGCTTGCCGCCGACACGAATTTCGCCGCTGTCGGCCTGGTAGAATCCGTAGAGGATCGACATCAGCGTCGACTTGCCGGCGCCGTTCTCGCCGACAATGCCATGGATGGTGCCGCGCGCGACTTCCAGGTTGATGTCGCGGTTGGCGCGCACGGCGCCAAAGCTCTTGTCGATGCCTATGAGCTCGATTGCGGCTTGCGCCATGCAGCCTGTCCCACTCAGTTTTTTTATCGCTTGGTCAAAATGCCTATCATGATGACCTGCCCGTGCCAATTGGCTTTCACTCTCGACAAATCCCCGCGCCCTTGTCAATTTCGAACCTGGGGCAGGTTCCGCAAAAGTGTCCCACGGTTTTGCGATCAGAACCTGCGAGAGCCAACAGAGCATAAGCAGATTTCGTGGGCATCCCACGAATATCTGCTTGGGTGGAAACTTCACATTCGCAAGGGTCGGATTTTGCATGGCCATGGCTGACGATCGGCTGACGACGCTGGAAATCCGCGCCGCCGAGCAGGAAAAGACCATCGAGGAGCTGTCCGGCCAGATCGCCGAGCAGTGGAAGGTGATCGAACGCATGGAGCGCAAGCTTGCTGCCCTGACCGATCGGTTCCTGGAATTGGAGGAGCAGGCCGCCCCCGATGTGCCGGTGACCAAGCCGCCGCACTGGTGAGAAGCATGGGAGAAGACGGCCATGTCCAGTGAAAGCGACCGTGTCGCCAGGGCCGGCGACTATGTCTTTGGCCTGATGAACGACAGGGAACGCGCCCGCGCCGAGCGCGACCTCGAGATCGATCCGGCCTTTCGCGACACGGTGCTGCGGCTCGCCGAGCGCTTGCGCGCGCTCGATCTCGCTGCACCCGAAGGACGCGGCAATCGCTGGCAGCTGGTCACGCAACGCCTTGCCGAATTGCCGCAAATGCAGACACGCCTCGCCGGCATTGCCGCCCCCGAGACCGAACCGCCGCCGGTGGTGATCCACCGGCTCGAGCGCAAGCCCTACGGCGTCGGCCTGCATTCGCTTGGTGGCAGGCTTGGCTTCGTCATTGCGCTTGCCCTGGTCGCCGCCTTTGCGCTGGGTTATCTCGCCGGCACGCTATAGGTCGCGCGACATCAGGAGCATCGGTCCGCCGTCCTGCTCGAAAGTCTCGACTGTCGACCAGCCGAGCGCTTCGTAGAAGCCCCGCGCCTGCCAGGTATAGAGGTAGAGCGTGCCGACACCGGCCGCCGCGGCATGCGCCTCGACGGTTCTGACGAGCGCGGTGCCGGCACCGCCGCCGCGATGTGCTTCCTCGACGATCAGCCCGGCCAGCCATGGTGTGAGATCGTGCGGCGAATCGATTTCGGTGCGGACGAGCAGGCAGCTCCCAATAGGCTGGCTCTGGTCTCGCGCAACGAAGGCCGCCTCGAAACCATCGCCGGCGATCAGCCCGCGCAGCCCGGCGATGTCTTCGTCGAGTGTCCGGCCTGTGCCTTCAAAGAAGGCCTTCAGCCGAAGCCGCGCGATCACCTCGACATCGCCTTCGGCCATGGCTTCGATTGTCGGCCGCATCATCCCTTCTCCAAAACGAAACCGCCGGGCGTTGGCCCGGCGGTTCAAACCTTGCTTCAGCTGCCGATCAATAGGGGCAGGCCCAATCAATACGGGCAGGCATTGTCGGTGGTGTAGTCGTGCACCTGGATCTTGCCGGAGATGATGTCGGCCTTGGCCTTTTCGACGGCGGCCTTCATCTCATCGGTGACCAGCGCCTTGTTGTTGTCGTCCATGGCATAGTCGACACCGGCTTCCTTGAGGCCGAGATTCTCGAGGCCGCCCTTGAAGGTGCCGTTCTTGCCATCCATGAAGGTGTTGTAGACGGCGACGTCGACGCGCTTCATCATCGAGGTCAGCACCTTGCCGGGCTGCAGGCCATTCTGGTTGGAATCGACGCCGATGCCGAGCTTGCCGGCATCCGCCGCAGCCTGCAGCACGCCGACGCCGGTGCCGCCGGCCGCCGCGTAGACCACATCGGCGCCCTGGTCGATCTGCGTCTTGGCGATCTCGCCGCCCTTGGCCGGGTCGTTCCAGGCGGCCGGCGTGTCGCCGGTCATGTTCTGGATGACGTCGGTCGCGCCGGCCGACTTGGCGCCGCCGACATAGCCGCATTCGAACTTGCGGATCAGCGGGATGTCCATGCCGCCGACGAAGCCGACCTTCTTCGACTTCGACGCCATCGCCGCCAGGATGCCGACGAGGTAGGAGCCTTCATTCTCCTTGAACACCAGCGAGCGGACATTGGGCAGGTCGACGGCATCGTCGATGATGGCGAAGTTGAGATCGGGATATTCGGCCGCGACCTTCTTCAGCGCGTCCTCCCAGGCGAAACCGGCCATGACGATCGGGTTGTGGCCGTCCTCGGCGAAACGGCGCAGGGCCTGCTCGCGCTGGGAAGCATTGGAAACCTCGAACTCGACATAGGGGACGCCGGTTTCGGTCTTGAATTTCTCGGCGCCGTGAAAGGCCGCCTCGTTGAAGGATTTGTCGAACTTGCCGCCCAGATCATAGAGGATGGCCGGCTGCACATCCGCGGCGAAAGCCGGAAGAACCATTGCGGTTGCGGCCAGAAGGCCGAGAACGATACGTTTCATGTGATCCACACCCTGTCGGTTATTTTTCCGTTATGCACCGCCTGCCAGCCCGGTTCTCCGGCGGGCTTGCGACGCCAGGCAGGAAGTGTTTTCCCCTCCCGCTCGCGGTCAATCTGGCACGGCGCGAAACAAAATTCACGTGGAATTTTGACCTGTTGGAAAAAGCGGTTACCGGCAGTCCGGCCACCGCTTTCCGGTGGCTTCAGGGACTTGGAGCGAATTGCGCGCCGCGGCGCCTGCGCCGATAACCGATGGCGTAGAGCAGGAAGGCAAGCACCGCGAACACCGCAAAACCGGGTTGCGCAAGCACCCAGGCCAAGGCCCAGTCCCAGACCAGCGGGCTGGCCTTGGCGCGCACCAAGGTCTCGAAGGCAGCACGGGTATCCGGCGAGACCGCCAGCCAGCTTGCGTTGAGCGGCGTCATCACCAGCGACGAGGCGGCGACCGAGCGTGTCGTGTCGATCACCGCCATGATGACGGAAATCGACAGCGCAACCATGGCCGCCAGCCGAAAGATGAAACGCAACATCGACGCTCTCCCCGGGAAAGCTCCCGTCTACCCCGCAATCGACATAGAGCGTGCTTGGTTCCCGCGCAATCGCGGCCCCCCTGAAATTAACGGGCTTGAAATTAGCGAGCCGGCGCCGGCCTGCGCCGGTTGACCCGCCAGATGGCGAAAATGCCGCCGGCGATCGCGCCGGCGACCAGGCCTCCCAGGCCGACAAAAGCCGCGAAAAATCCGCAGGCGCCCTCGAAGCAGCTCATATGGGTGGCGTCCGCGATCAACGAGCCGGCGAAGAATCCGAGGCCGGCCCCGATCACGCCGCCGAGGATGATGCCGAGCAGCGCGGCAAGGATCGAGACGAAGACCGGCGGCCGTCCGGTTTCCGGATTGGCGTAGACCGTCTCGGCGCCCGCGCCGCGGCGCAGCAAGTAGATGCAGAGCAGGCCGATGGCGATCTCGGCGACGGTGAAGCCCAGCGCCTCGACCGAGAAGACGAAGTCGGGCACAAGCAATACATAGGCCTCGCGCACGACGAGCCAGATGATGATGGCGATCTGCCAGATCGTGTAATGGCGCGGGAAGCGGGCCGAGCGGTTGAACGCGAGGCCAAGCAGGTACAGCCCCCACAGGATCGTGATGACGCCGCCGGTAAGGCCGCCATAGATCAGGAAGAAGACGTTATCCGGCAGGCTGAAGTCGCCGATCAGCCGCCAGCTCGAGATCAGGCCATAGGCCGACAGGCCCATGACGATGACGAGCCACGCCACCGGGATGAAGGAAAGCCCGCTGTCCGGACGCCCCGCGGGTTGCTGATCGATCGATGTCATGCCAGGACGATGCCCCTCGCCCAAGCAATTCCAGGGAAGCTCGCAACCGTTCCAACCGGGATTGCATGAAAACCAAAGATTTGCGGCAGTCGACAGCCGGCCGGAGCCGAAGTCAAGCATGGCCGGCGGGGGCGACCGGGCTGTGCACATCATTCGAACGCGCCGGCCCCTCCCGAGCCCGCCTTTGCGCCATCCGCGACAAAAGCCGCCGCAATGCCAATATGGCTTGGCATTCGCTTTCGGATCGACTAGATGAGCCCCGCGCCTGTTTGCCTGGACGGCTGGCGGCGCAGGGAAGGGTTGCCCTCCGGTTGAAGGCACCCCAGATGTCCGTTGAAGACTTCCCATGGGAGCATCTCCCCAACCCGCGCGGCGAAACCAACCGCGCGAGATGTTAACGACGGAGAGGTGGCCGAGTGGTTGAAGGCGCACGCCTGGAAAGTGTGTTTACGGGAAACCGTAACGCGGGTTCGAATCCCGCTCTCTCCGCCAGTCAAGCCCTAAAATGCCTTGGGAAGCTTGAGGTTTGGCGAATTTCGGTTAGTGACCGACTAACCTTTCTACTAACCAGTACCGTAGTGATCGGCGTCAAAGCCATTGCGTATCGCTTCGGTACGCGACTCTAGATCGACGCCACCAACGTTTCGCAGTCTGATTGCGGCCAGCCTAAGCATGATTGCCAGATCGGCGCGGCTGATATCGCCATGGCGATTGCTTCAATCGACCAACTCAAGCATTAGATACGGCGGCACCTGATCTGCCGGCCAATCGGCACAGCAAGCATTGATGGCGGCTTTGTTGGCTTCCATCCAAATCGCAGCGGCGTTGTCATCGTCTTCGGTCGGCTCGCCGTCATCGGGAAAGCTGGCGTCGTCCCACCCCTCCAAGGCGAACATTCCATACGCTGCTTGCTCAGCCGAAACGCCGGCAGTTGCAAAAACCTTTTCAGCCGCTTCGATACCGCGTCGCATTTCCGCTTCGGTCGCTCCGGGGATGTTCAAGCGAAGTGTCATTGGCGTTGCCGTGATCCGGACAGCGCATCGAGCCGCTGTTGAAGGTGTCCATTGAGCACGATCATTTCCTTGAGCGCCTTCACGGGATCGCCTTTGTGAAGGGCAATGAATTTGTCGGCTGTGGCTTGCAACGCAGCCTCTTGGTGGCTGTCGAGCCTGACAATGTGGTCCATTTCATCGGCTCTCTAGTGGTCCATGCCATCAGTGAACAAAATGGGAACAAAATTGTCAAGGTCGAATTGACTTGGCGAGGAATAGGTTCCTATTTCATCGCTATGCCCGAGCAGCCACCCAAGCGCCGCACAATCATCTGGTTCCTTAGTTCCGCCGTCCAGAACGGACAGTTGATATGGGTCGATTGCGGCTATTGTCATGATCGGTACGGCCGGCGCTATTACGATCCCGGCGATCTCATGAAGCTCTTTGGCGATGTCGATATGAACCGCCTCAGCGGCGCGATGAAATGCGAACGGTGCGGTCGAAACGACAACATTGAATGCGATGTCATCGTGCCTGTCGCCGCCGAGCGCGAGCGGATTAAGGTGCGCCGCTTGGTCAAGATAGAAGTTCGGAAACGCCCCGTCTGGCGTGACGGCTAGGAGCGTATGCGACGGACGACCCCTACGACCAAAATAGTAAGCAGAATGGCCAGCGTAAGCCACGGCGCAAACTCGAACAGAATTCGAAGACCGCCCCACATCTAGAACAGCGATCCTTGCGCCGGAGCCTGTTGCGGAAATTTGATCTGTGTGGCCGGCTTCTCAACAATCACCAGGGCATCGTCCGGCGCTGTCCGCTGCATGTGCCGCGCTTCCGACCACGGGGCGGTGAGCCAGGTCTCCACCTCATCCCTGGTGGTCAAGATCACCGGCATTGCCTTCTCATGGATTGGCGCAATGAGCGCGTTCGGCTTGGTTGTCAGGAAGCCGTAAAGCTCAAAGTCTCCCGGCCCGTCCTTGACCCTGCGGACACCTTGCCAGCGCGTCCAGAAGCCGGCGAAGAAGAACAGCAGGCCGTCCTCGCTTCGGGCAAACCAGTAGTTCCGCTGAATGCCCGTCTCAGGGTCCTTATCGTTCGGCTTGGGGCTCGGTTCCGCGAAGCTCGTCACGGGCACCACGCAGCGGTTCTCGACGCCGACGTATTGCTGCCAATGGCCGTATTGCGGGTTGCGGATGTTGGTGGTGCCGTAGTCCGCCTTAGCCTTCACCCGCTCTGCCGGGGTCGGCATGCCCCACAACAGTCGGGCAAGCTCGCGCTGGCCATCAGGCGCGTTGCGCACAACTGGCCCTGGCAAGTTGGGATAGACATCGAGCGACGGTTCAAGGTTCCCCATGATGTCCCGCATGGCGCGGGTCCATTCGCGGATGGCGTCCTGGCTGGTGGTGATGTTGTAGAGATTGCACACGGGAAGCCCTAACTCGCCCCAAGAACCCAGTCTATCTCCTTTGAGAAACTACCTACAAAGCTGCTCAAAACGAAGAACCATATGCCTAAAACATCCCAGCCAATACCTTCGACAAACGCCGCCTGAACGCGTTTCGTGAGTCCCGCATCTCCAGCAACTCGTTGGCGGCCCTCGTCATCAACCCTTCTACCAAGATCGCTAAGCCCCTGCTCTAACTTTTCCTTTAGCCGACCGTGGTCATCGCGGAGGGCCTCTATGCCTCGCTCGGCGTGGTCCATTCGCATTTCCAGCGTGGCGTCGGGGCTCATTTGGCTTGATACCTTGACCGCACCGAACGTAACCGCCGAAGTGGTGATGCCCGTGGTGGAGAGCGCAACAATTCGTCGCGAGAAGGGGCGTTCTCCCCACCAAACAGCAATCCAACCAAAGATGGTCGCGACTGGACCTCTGTCTACCAGCTCGTTCACCACCCCTGATAGGCCGCAGTAGGCTGCCAAAAAGCCAAATAGCTGAAGTGCCAAGCCAGCAGACCGCACCGCAACGTCAGAATGGAAGAAGCGAGCGGTCACTACCAGCAGCAGGATCGGCAACACGAGCCCAATCCAAACGAGCATCGGCCGGCCAATCAGCCACCGGAGCACCCTACGAAGTCTGCTCAAGCCTGCCCCCCTGCTAGAATTGCGGCACCGACCCTATCTCGGCATCCAAATTTGCCACCGGCTCCCGAAACCTTGATCCTCGAATCGTAGAACCTGCCCTTGGACTCTGCGGCCACCAGCGCGGACACCGTGCCCTGGACAATCTCGCAGTAGTGATACCAAGTCTGCTTGAGGCGGACGAGCATATAGGAGTGGTCGGCGTTGTAGCACACGCGCTTGACCACGCTGCTGTCTAGCTCCCCGTGCGATCGAACTTGGCGAGGTCTACCGGCCCACGATACGTCACGTCCACGGTTTCAGCGAAGGCCGGTCCGAACGCCAATATCTGGAGCACTATCACGGCGCTAGTCGAAGCTAGCCCTAGCCTCATTCGTCCAATCCCCAATCCCTCCGGCAGAACGGAGCACTAGGCTCTCAGCTTTGCAGAGACAAAGCAATCACAGGTTCAAGACGCCTATTCAGTGGACGCGACAATTGACGCCAACTGTTGGGCCGTATCCTGGCGAGGTCGCTAAAACGTAACACGAGGCTCAAGGCGGCATACTTTCAGCCGGGAGTCGCCAGATGAACAGATTAGAAATATCCATACGCGTTATCCTCGGCGCAGGTTTGTGTCACACTGATTCGGGAAATTGTGAACTGGAGGGGGAGCAACCAGTGAAGAAACGATTATTTATCGGCTCGTCAGTCGAAGGATTAGACGCAGCCTACGCAGCACAAGAGAACCTTGAACACGATCTCGAAGTGACGGTTTGGTCCCAGGGTGTTTTCGAACTGAGCAAGACCAGTATCGAAGCTCTTTATGAAGCCCTTGCCCGCTTTGACGCCGCCGCATTTATTTTCAGGGGCGATGACACCTTGGTCAAGAACGGGGTGCAACGCGACGCGGTGCGGGACAACGTGCTGTTTGAGTTGGGCCTATTTGTAGGCCGGATCGGGAGGGAAAAGTGCTTCATAATAAAACCCCGCTCGCAGAGGGCACTCCATTTCCCCACCGATCTTCTCGGGGTGACAACTGCCGACTACGATGACAGCCGTGGCGACGGCAACCTAGTGGCCGCACTAGGACCGGCTTGCAATCGAATAAAGAAGACGATGGTTCCTCACAGGGACCAGGAACCGGCGGTAGCAGGCGACATCAGCTCCCTGTTGATCGCACGACCTTACCGCCTGTTCTTCAAGCCGCCCGACCGATCTAAGCGGATGCGATTTCAAGAAGGTGGCCTGATCGTGGAGGGCAATAATCAGAACGAGCATGCCTGGCGTGTCGTGCGCAACCGCTTGGAGCTAATCCAATTAGACGGGCGCGTCCATTCTCGCTTCGAGTATGAGCCAGAGGAGAACACATTTCGAAATACGGACGACTTCGACACGCTGTCGGTCCGTGGACAAATCATGGTTCCAGACGTGTAAAGCTAGACGACCAGTTTCCGGGTTACAGGCAGCACCGCTCTAACAATCACAACCGCTGCCCGCTCCATCGCGCGTCTCGCCTCCTGCTCCTTGGAGCCCGGGCACCATGATCCCGTCATGCATCGGCATGGCCGGGACGCCCTGTTCCATGAGGAAACGCAACGCTGCGACTAGGATGCGGCTTTCGGTGAACATGAGCCTGAGATGGCTCGACCGACCAGGGCGATAGGTTGAACATCCGTCCAGGTGGCTTGTGCACAGGATCCTGCGCTGGCTTCGCGATCGAAATGTCGCAAGCGCGCTGGCTATTCCGCCGCGACCCGTTGACCGCCGGTGCGGCGCAGGAGCGCATAGCCCGCTTCATCGACGGCCTGCGCGGCGCGTTTGCGGATCGCCTCGGACACCAGAACGCCGTCGGCGAAATCCTTGTCCGTCGCATAGACCGCCGTCGGCAAGGCAAGCGCCTCGAAGAAGCCGAACAGCGGTCGCAGTTGATGCTCGACGATCAGCGCATGGCGTTCGCCACCGCCGGTGGCAAGCAGCAGCACCGGCTTGCCCCTTAGCGCCGACGGATCGAGCAGATCGAAGAAATGCTTGAACAGCCCGGTATAGCTGCCCTTGTAGGTCGGCGACCCGACCACCAGCACATCGGCGTTGACAACCTTGTCGAGAACATCGCGGCCCTGCTGATCGAGATCGCGCGCCCATCTGGCGCCGCCGAGCGAGGCTCCGACGTCCTCGATGTCATAGGTGCTCGCGGACAGATTGTTGCGGACCGCGATATCCCTGACGACATGCTCGACAAAGCCGCGCGTCTTCGACGGCCGGGTGAAATTTCCGGAGAAACCGACAACGGTTGGATTGGGCATGCTGTGGCACTTTCTCGGTATGTCGACGCCGGGCGTCCAATGTCTATAATTTTTATAGACTCTGGCCCGCCTTAGAAGGAACGATCCGCCCCTGGAGGGCTTCTCACCGAACAATTTTTCCATGGATCGAACTGTTTATGGATGCTCGGCAGGCGCTTGACGCCTGCATCAACCGCGGCATGGCACTGCCAAGAGATGAGCGACGGCCCTTCCATGCGCCGAACGCCTGACGAAGCTCTCAGCCCTGCGGGTGAACCTGCGGCAGGGCGGCGGCGAGCGACCGCTCGAACGCATCGACCAGCGCATCGACCTGCGCCTCGGTGATGATCAGCGGCGGACAGAAGGCGATGGCATCGCCCATGTTGCGCGAGATCACGCCATTCTGCTGCAGCAAGCCGTTGACCAGCGCGCCGAGCGCTGCCGGCTTGCCCCAAGGCGCCTTGCTTGCCTTGTCGGCGATGAGCTCGACCGCCGCGATGAGACCGACGCCACGCACTTCGCCGACCAGCGGATGCGGAGCGAGTTGGCGCAGCCTTGCCTGCAGATGCGCGCCGACCTTGCTTGCATTGCCGACAAGGTCGCGCTCCTCGATCAGCTTGATGTTCTCCAGCGCGACGGCCGCGGCGACCGGATGACCGCCGCCCGTGAAGCCGTGGCCGAAAGTCCCGATGCGATTGCTCTCGTCGGCGATCGGCTCGAACACCTTGTCGTTGATCAGCAGCGCTGAGATCGGCAGGTAGGACGAGGAGATCTGCTTCGACAGCACCATGATGTCGGGCTTCATGCCGAAGGTCTGCGAGCCGAACATCTCGCCGGTACGGCCAAAACCGCAAATCACCTCGTCGGCCACAAGCAGGATGTCGTATTTCGACAGCACCGCCTGGATCCTTTCCCAATAGCCGGCGGGCGGAACGATGACGCCGCCGGCGCCCATGATCGGCTCGCCTATGAAGGCGGCGATCGTCTCAGGTCCCTCGGCAAGGATCAGCTTCTCCAGGTCGTCGGCGAGCCGGGTGGAGAACTGCTCCTCGCTCTCGCCGGGCTCCGCGTCGCGCCAGTGATGCGGCGTCGAGGTGTGCAGGATGTTGGCGATCGGCAGGTCGAAGGAAAGATGATTGTTGGGCAGGCCGGTCAGGCTTGCCGAGGCGATGGTGACGCCATGATAGCCGCGCTTGCGGCTGATGATCTTCTTGCGCGCCGGCTGGCCGAGCGCGTTCGAGCGATACCAGATCATCTTGATCGCGGTATCGTTGGCCTCGGAACCGGAATTGGTGAAATAGGCCTTGCTCATCGGCACCGGCGCCATCTGCACCAGCTTCTCGGCCAGGTCGATCAGCGGCGAATGCGCCTTCGAGCCGAAGTCATGATAGAAGGGCAACTTCGACATCTGCCTCGTAGCCGCTTCGACCAATCGCTTTTCCGAGAAGCCGACAGCAACGCTCCACAAGCCCGCCATCGCTTCGATATAGCGATTGCCGGCGATGTCCTCGACATAGACGCCGTCGCCCTTTTCGATGACTAGCGGACCGGTTTCCTGATGCTTGCGGGCGTTGGTGTAGCCATGCAGGTGGTAGCGGATATCGCGGGCTTCGGGGGAATTCGGTCTGGCGTCCATCACGGGCTCCTGTCTGCAGGCGTCCAAGACGAAAGAGGACCGCTCGTTGAGGAGTCGCGCAATTCCGCCTTGCATTATGGCGCTTGATGCCTCATCGGGCAGGCTGACCGCAAGAGCCGCAACATCGAGATCGATAGCGCCAACAAGCCTCGGCCGTCGCGGCCAATGATGTGCAACAGCCGGATTGAGCATGGAACAAGTCGATTGCATCATCGCGGGCGCCGGCGTGATCGGTCTGGCGATTGCGCGCGATCTTGCCGCGCAGGGTCTCGATACGCTGATCCTCGAAGCGGCCGACGCCATCGGCACCGAGACCAGCTCGCGCAATTCGGAGGTCATCCACGCCGGCATCCATTACCCGCAAGGCTCGCTGAAGGCCCGGCTGTGCGTGGCCGGACGCGACTTGCTCTACCGCTACTGCGCCGACCGTTCGATCCCGCACCGCCGCTGCGGCAAGCTGATCGTCGCGACCGATGAGACACAGGAGCCGCTGCTGGCCACAATTCGCGCCAACGCCGCGGACTGCGGCGTCGGGGACCTGCGCTTCCTCTCCGCCATGGAGGCCAAGGCGTTGGAACCGGCACTGCATTGCACCGCGGCGCTGCTCTCGCCCTCGACCGGCATTGTCGACAGCCACGCGCTGATGCTTGCCCTGCTCGGCGATGCCGAGCGGAGCGGCGCGATGCTGTCGCTCAACACCCGCATCGTCTCGGGCCGCGTCGAGGCAGGCAGGATCGTGCTGCGGACGACAGATTTGGCGAGCGGCGAGCAGTTCGAGATCGCCGCATCGCGCCTGATCAACGCGGCCGGCCTCGGCGCTGTCGCCTTGGCGGGCTCGCTCGAAGGGTTCGGCCGGCAATTCCTGCCGACGCTTCGCTACGCCAAGGGCAATTATTTCTCGGTTGCCGGGCGCGCGCCCTTCTCGCATCTTGTCTATCCTGTGCCCGAGCCTGGCGGGCTCGGCGTCCATCTTACCCTCGACCTTGCCGGCACAGCCCGTTTCGGCCCGGACGTCGAGTGGACGGACACAATCGACTATCGCGTCGATCCGGCGCGCGGCGAACGGTTCTATGCCGCGATCCGCAAATACTGGCCTGATCTGGCCGATGGCAGCCTGCAGGCCGCCTATAGCGGCATCCGGCCGAAACTCTCTGGCCCGGGCTATGCCAACAGCGATTTCGTGATCCAGGATGCCGCGACGCACGGCATCGACGGCCTGATCAACCTGTTCGGCATCGAAAGCCCCGGCCTGACCTCCAGCCTGGCGATTGCCGACTTGGTGGCGCGCATCGATGCATCGGGCACGCGTTGATGATCCCGTGACGAGATAGGCTTCGAGCTTCTGAGCCACCTCGGAATCGTAGCGCAACCTCCACACCGCCGAAGGGTACTTCCGGCAGCACGGGGCCACATGAGGCGCGGCAAGGGTGAGGTGCTGACGGCCGCGACATGCACCGGCCTTGCCCCAGGGCTCCGATTGCCTATCTGAGCCGCATGCCACCTGCCAAAAGCCGAACCGCGGCGAGCGCCTTCCAGGGCGACCTCTTCGATGCGCCCGCAGGCCTGCCGCCGACAAGCATGCCCGAAGGCTTCTCCTACCAGCCGGACTTGATTGCCCGTGACGAAGAGCACGAGCTGATCGGTCATATCCAAAGCCTGCCTTTCAAACCGTTCGATTTTCATGGTCATCTTGCCAACAGGCAGGTCGTCGGCTTCGGCTCGCGCTACGATTACGAACGCCGCACGGTCGTGGAGGCGCCGCCCATACCCGACTTCCTGCTGCCGGTTCGCGCCAGGGTCGCCGATTTCGCCGACGTCCCCGCCGCCCAGTTCGCGCAAGTGCTGATCAACGAGTATCGTCCGGGCGCCGGCATAGGCTGGCACCGGGACAAGCCGCATTTCGAGCTGGTTGCCGGCGTCTCCCTGCTGGCGCCCTGCAGCTTCCGGCTGCGCCGCAAGAACGGCGCCGCATGGGATCGTGAAACGATCGAAGTCGAGCCCGGGTCTGTCTATCTCATGGCAGGCCCGGCGCGAAACGAGTGGGAACACAGCATCCCCCCTGTCGAACGACACCGCTACTCCATCACCTTCCGGACCATACGCGGCGTTTAAGTTGCCGAACCGGCGGATGCCCGGGAACCATCGTCCGGTCCTGGGGTTGTGTCGTCAGATTTCGAGATGGAAAGGAAAGAAGATGCGCACGTTGACGATGGTCCTGACGCTGTCGGCAATGGCTCTGGCGCAGCCCGCCTCTGCTCAACTCGCCGATCCGCAGCCGCAGGCCCCACCCCCAGCTCAGGAACCTATCCCCAATCAGCCGCAACCCGGTCAGGATAATGCCGGCCAGGGCGTCACCAACATTGTCGTGGTGGCGATGGAGGACTTGCCTTCGGAAGTGAAGGCGCAGGCGGAAGCCATAGTCACCAGGACGACCGCCAAGGAGCTGGCAAAGCTGCAGAGCTCGGTCGATGCCTCGCCCGAGGCGACGTCGATCCTGCGCGCCAACGGCCTCAACTCCAGTCAGGTCGTTGCCGCGAATATCGACGGTGACGGCACGCTGACGCTGATCATCCAGACGACAGCATGACCGGACGGACCGCGCCTGGTGGCTGCGAAAGCTGAAGGAGGGAGCGCGGAGAATCCCAAATCTCCGTCGCTCCCATCAGCGTCTTGAACCGGCGCGATCGCGCACATCGTGTTCATCGCTAATGCATGAACACCGCTCTCAGCCAGGCAAGAATGCCTGCGCCCGGCGAGATCGCCGCGCGCACGCGCGACGCCGCCCAGCGCGACGGCATGTTGGCACCGACATGGCAATGGCAGACGACCTCATGCAGCTGCCAGTCGCTCATTTCGAAGAAGCGCTTGGCTTCGCCGTAAGTGTCGTTCCGCAAGCCTTGCGCGCGAAAGATCGGATCCTCGAAAGCGACGGTGATCGCCGACCCGTCGGCGCGCATTCTTTCACGCACGTCGGGTGGGGCATATTCGGTGCCCGCGAGCGCCGTGAGGCGGCTCGGACTGTGTTCGAGAAGTTGCGCCCAGCGCTCGAGGCGCTGACCGCGATTGGCGATGAGAGCCGGTGCTTCGGGTTGAACGTCGGCAACGGCGTTGATTTGATCGAGAGTTTGGTGCTTCACGGCCGTCTCCTGTGTCGGCAGATGGCCCCCGTCCTCAACGGGAACTAAGGCGCCGACCGACGCCGGCAAGAGCCGAAACAGGCGTGGGGAATCATTTGATCGTTACTTGTCGCCATCGCGCGGTGCGATCGAGTTGGAACCATCCGCGAGCGCGACCGTTCTGCCAGCTTGCGCCGCCGATCGCTCGCGACGAGGCGTCTGGATGCGGCGGCCAACTCCGTCATTTCAGGTCGGGCAGGACATCCCGCTTGTTGGGATCGCAGCAGAGCTTGCCAAGGCACCGAGCGAAGGAAAACGCGATGGCCATTCTCCCCAATCCGGACCCGTCTCCAACGCCGGTGCCCACGCCGCCGCCCATCCCGGAACCGAGACCGGTGCGCGAGCCGGACCCGGATCGGCTGCCTGACGAGGAGCCGATCCCCAATCCTGATGAGAATGACGAGCCGCCCATGCATTCCGCCGACAGGTAGCGCCGGCTTTGAACGGCCCATGGAAGGCGCCGGACGCGCCTCCAGCTGCCTAATCATTCTCCGCGCATCGTCGCCTGGAAGGTCGGCAGGTGCTTCTTCTGCGCCTCGATCATGCGCTCGCGGTAAACGCCGTAGATGACGTCGGTGTCGTGCAGCGTGACGCCCGCAATGGTAGGCGACGCAAAGACCGGCAGCTCGATGCCGCGCTTCGACAATTGCTCGGCCGTGCGCGCCAAGAGCTCGTGCGCCATGATCATCGCCAGCACCGTCGACGAGCCCGACACTGGCCGGCTCCAGCCTTCGATCGGCACCACGGCGTCCTCGATCGGCGAGCAGGTGTCGATGACGAGGTCGGCGGCGTCCGCCAGCCGTTTGCCCGAGGAGTGCGTGGCCGGCTTGTCGAGATTATTCTTGCTGGTGACGGCAACGACGAAGATGCCGCGCTTCTTGGCATAGAGCGCGGTGTCGATGCCGGAGGAATTGCGGCCGCTATGGCCGAAGATGATGATGGAATCGCCCTTGTTCAGCGGCTGATGATCCAGAAACTTTTCGGCGTATTTTTCCGTCCGTTCCAGCCACAAAAGCTCGCGCACGCCGCCGGCGCCGAGCACGTTGTGCCACATCACGCGCGGATCGGTCAGCGGATTGAAGCCGACAAAGCTGCCGTAGCGCGGGAACATCTCCTGCGCCGGCAGCACCGAGTGGCCCGAGCCGTAGAGATGCACCAGTCCGCCATTTTGCAGCGTGTCGGCGAAACGGCTCGCAGCCTCGCCGAAGGCTTCCGAATTGGCCTTCGAGGCCTGCTCGATGAGGGCGACGAGACGAGGGATGTAGAGATCGGACACTTTTGTACTCCTGTTTATGTGTCAGCTTCTGGTGTTTGGGAGACGGCCGGCGCGCAGCGTCGAGCGGATTTCGTAGCGGTCGCCGCGCATGACGGAGACGGTGAACTCGAACGGGCCGCGCTCGTCGATGGTGATGCGCTCGACGACGAAGGCGGGACTGCCCGCGGGCAGGCCGAGCAGCTCGGCATCGGCGGCGCTGACGGCGCCGACGCGATAATTCTCGCGCGCCTCGACCGGCACGATGCCGTACTGGCGCTCCAGCGCCTCGTAGAGCGAGCCCTTGAGCAGGCCGGCATCGAGGAAGCCAGGCACGCGCTCGGCCGCCAGTTGCGCCGTCTGGATGCCGATCGGCTCGTTGTTGCCGAGCCTCAGCCGCCTGATCCGCACCACCGGATCGCCCTCCTCGATTTCCAGCGCGCCGGCGGCGGCCGCATTGGCCGTCGTCAGGCTGCAGTCGAGCAGGCGCGAACCTGCCACCACGCCGATATTGCCCATCTCCTGGGTGAAGGAGGTGAGCTCGCGCGTGCCGGCGACCAGCGTGGTCGAGCGCACGAAAGTACCCCGGCCGTGCTCGCGCCTGAGCAGCCCGCTTTCCTCCAGGTTGCGCAGCGCGTGGCGCAGCGTGATGCGGCTGACGCCGAACAGCGCGCAGAGCCGGTCCTCGGCAGGGATCTGGTCGCCGGTTGCCCATTCGCCGCTCTTGACGATGGCGCGGATCGCCTCCTCGACCTGATACCAGAGCGGCTCCGGCCGCCTGCGGTCCGGCTGCTGAAAGCTTGCTTCGCTCATCGGATCTGCCTCCACCCGCTTCCCACCTGCCCCGCAAGCGCAGCACCAACCAGGCCGGCGCGGGAGCCGAACAGTCCGGGCTTGACTTCGATGCCGCGCAGATGCGGCGGCAATTGATGCCGAAGCGCCGCAAGCAATGGCGGCGCAATCACATCCAGCGCATCCGCCAGGCCGCCGGAGATCAGGATGACGCCTGGATCGAGCAATCCGACGGCGCCGGCGAGCGCCGTGCCGAGCTGGCGCGCCGGCACCTCGAGCAGGGTCTGTGCGGCAAGCTGGCCTGCCTTGGCGGCTGCGAGCAGCTGGCGGCTGTCGGCCAGTCCGATCTGTCTGGCAATGGCGTCCAGTGCACGGCCGGATGCGACACGCTCCAGCCAGCCGTTGCGCTCCTCGCCCTGGTCTTCGATGTCGGCGCAAGCCCAACCGAAGGAGCAGGCGCCGCCGTGCGAGCCGGCGACGATGCGGCCATTGGCCAGCACCGCCGAACCGATGCCGGTGCCGATCGCAAGCAGGATCGCGTCGGAGATGCCCTTGGCCGCGCCCTCAGCGGCTTCCGCCAGCAGCGCGATCTGCGCATCGTTGCCGACTGCGACGCCGATGTCGGGAAAGAGCGCCGCGACGTCGACGCCGTCGAGCCAGGGCAGGTTCGGAATCCAGCGGCAGATTGAGCCTTCGACCAGACCCGGCACCGCAAGCCCGAGCGCTTTGGCTTCGCCTGCAGCCGCAAGCGCGCGGACGCGGGCGACGAAAGCGTCGAGGCTTTCCGGCGCCGGCTCGCGAACTTGCGTCGCAAGGGCGCCGATATCGCCCGTATGGACGGCGGCGCGCAGGTTGGTGCCGCCGAGATCGATGGCCAGAACCCGCCTCATGTGCCGCGCCCCCGATCGGCGGGCGGCGCGAACAGCCCGCTGCCGGCATTCCAGGAGTGCGAGGCCGCCGCAAAGGCCTGCGCATGGCGGGTGCCGCGCAGGCAGCCGCGCAGCCTATAGAGCGCGCTGTAGTAGTCGACATAGGGAAAGCTGCTTAAGCCCCGCGCCAGCTCATACTCCATCACCGCCTCGTGCCAGGCGTCGAAACCGGCACTGACGTCTACGAGATGCTCGGGGCGAAAGCCTTCGTCGTCCTCCCAGTTCTCGCCGAAAAGCAGCAGTTGCGGCGGATACGCGGGATGAGCGCGTTTCAGCGTCGGCAGGGCGGCAAAGAAGATGCCGTTCTGGGTGAGGTGCGCCGCCGCGCGATGGTCCTTGTGCCAGCTGCCATGCCAGTGCGTGATGACGACCTCCGGCTGCACCTCGCGGATGAGGTCGCAGACCTGCAAGGCGGTCGCGTTGTCGTTGGGCAGGAACGCGTCGCGCAGCTTCATGTTGCGCATCGTCACACCCAGCCGCGCCGCCGCCTTCGCCGCCTCGTCCTCCTTCTGAGAGGAATAGTGTTCCGGGATCAGGCGGGGATGGCCCTGCTCGCCCATCGACAGATGCAGGAAGGTGACCTCCGCGCCGCCCTTGGCGGCCGCCGCGGCCAGCGGGCCGGCGATGACCTCGGCGTCGAAGGCATGCGCCCCAACGACCAGGATCGAGCGCGCGGCATAGACCTTGTCCTCGATCATTTCATGCCTCCCCCGGCGCCGACGCCCTCGCGAATCTGGCGCGCCAGCAAACAATACATGATCAGGATCGGCGCCATGGAGATCGCCAGCGAAGCGAACACCAGGCCCCAATCGGTGCGGAACTGCCCGACGAACACGCTGATCGCCAACGGCACCGTCTTGTAGCGGTCGTCGAAGATGAAGATCAGCGGGAAGAAGAAATCGTTCCACACTGCGATCGCCGTGAAGATGGCGACGATCGACACTGCCGGCTTCACCATCGGCAGCACGATCTGGAACAGGATGCGCGCCTCGCCGGCGCCGTCCATGCGTGCTGCCTCGTCGAGCTCGGAGGGCAGCACGCGCATGAAATTGGCGAAGATGAAGACGGCGAACGGAATGCGGATCGCGGAATAGACCAGGATCAGCCCGGTGAGCGAATCGAGCAGGCCGAGACTGCGCATCAGCGTGAACAGTTCCACCGAGGCGAGCCGGATCGGCAGCATGATGCCGGAGAGAAAGAGGCCAAGCATGATGCCGTTCCAGCCAAGCCTGTAGCGGCTGAGCGGATAGGCGGCCATCGCCGAGACGACGATGGTGAGGATCACCGCGCCGCCGGTGACGATCAGGCTGTTGATGAAATTCTGGCCGAGATCGGCGCGTGTCCAGGCGCGCACGAAATTGTCGAAGGCAAAGCTTTGCGGCAGGCCGAGCCGATTGTCGTAGATTTCCGCCGTCGTCTTGAAGCAGGAGACGACGAGGATGTAGAGCGGCAACAGCACCGCCGCTGTCCAAAGTACCAGGATGGCCCAGCCGGGCAGCCGCGCCAGTTGCTGCGGAATAGCCAATCCTTGCTGGAGGGCCAGTCTTCTATGAAGAGACGGGGCGCTCATAGCTCGACCGTCCGCTTGTCGAAGAAGCGCAGCATCAGAAGCGTACCGAAGCTGAGGATGAGGAACAGCATGGTGCCGAGCGCCAGCGCCAGCCCGATGTCGGTGATGCCGACCGCACCCTCGGCGCCGAAGGCCAGCCGGTAGAAATAGGTCACCAGCGTATCGGTGGAATAGCTCGGATTGCCCTGCACGCCCTGCATCACATAGACGATGTCGAACTGGTTGAAGGTGTTGATGAAGGAGAGCGTCGTCAGCGTGCCGAGCGCCGGCATCAACAGCGGCAGCGCGACGGAATAAAGCATGCGCGCATTGCCGGCGCCGTCGAGTTTCGCCGCCTCGAACACTTGCGGCGAGATCTGCCTCAGGCCCGCCGTGTAGATCAGGACCGGCAGGCCCATCCAGTTCCAGGCGTCGACGGCGATCAGCATGCCAAGCGCAGTGTGGCTGTTGCCGAGCACGGTCAGGCTGCCTTGATGCAGGCCGAGGCCGTTCAGCGTCCATTCGACGATGCCGCCCGGCGCCAGCAGCAGCCGCCAGAGCGCACCGACGATGACGGGGCTGAGCACCGCCGGGAAGAAGAACACCGACTGGAAGAAGGCGGCGCCCCTGCTGCGCAGGAAAAGCAGCCAGGCGAACAAAAGGCCGAGACCGTTCTGCAGCACCATGATACCGAAGAACCACGCCACGTTGTGCCAAAGCGCCCCATAGAGCCGCGCGCCGCTCGGGAACACGAACAGCCGCGAGAAGTTCGCCAGTCCCGCGAACTCCTGCATGCGCAGCCCCTTCCAGGTGAAGAAGCTGCCCCACAGCGACAACAGCAGCGGATAGAGCACGAACAGCCCGTAGACGGCCAAAGCCGGCAGGATGAACAGCACCGCCATGCGCTGCTGCGTGCGCTGGAGGCTGGTCGTGCGGCGGAGCTTGGTCATGCGCTGCATTCTATCGAGGTAAAGCGCCGGGCGACTGGGGCATGATGCCGAAAGGTGTGAAGCGGTTTTCGGACGACATCATGCCCGTCTCATTGATTGGAGCGGCCGGCACTTCTTACTGCTTTGGCTTGAACCAGGTGGCGACGGCCGCCTGCATGTCGGCCGCCAGCTTCTCCGGCGCGACATTGCCTTCGACCATGTCGATGATCTCGGATTGCAGCACCGACGACGCGGTCGGCGTCTGCCAGCGGAAGCCGACGAGTGTCAGGTAGGGCGTCGAGTTTTTCGACATCTCCATCATCTTGGCAAGCACCGGGTCCTTGACGGTGACGTCGGTGCGGGCCGGCGGCCAGCCGAGCTCGTCGGCGAAGGCCTGGGCGAATTCGGCCGAGGCCATGTAGTTCAATACCTTGGTCGCTGCTTCCTTGTTCTGGCTTTCCGAGACCAGGCCGTAGGAGCCGTCGGAGAAGGCCGAGGCGTAGAGCTTGGTCGAGGCGTCGTCGGCCGGGAACGGGAAGATCGAGAATTTCAGGTTCGGGTTCTGCGATTTGAAGCTGCCGTTCTCGAACGAACCACCGAAGAACATTGCAGCCTTGCCGCCGATGAATTGCTGCGTCGCGGTGGTGTAGTCGATGCCGGCAAACCCGTCGGAATAGTATGGCTTGAGCTCGGCGAAACGCTTCAGCGCTGCGACATAGCGCGGATCCTCGAAACTCGCCTTGCCGCTCATCATCTCGTCATAGAAACCGGGGCCATAAAGCGTCGGGCCGATAACGCCGACGCCGATCTCCAGCTCCCAGGCCGAACCGTTGGCGCCGCCATTGGCGATCGGCGTGATGCCGGCCGCCTTGAGCTTCTCGCAGGCGGCGATGAAGTCCTTGTAGGTCTTCGGGATCTCAATGCCCTGGGCTGCAAAAATGTCCTCGTTGTAGAAGACGCCCATCATCGGCACCGAATAGGGCACGCCGTAGATCTTGCCGTCGGCGCGGCCGCGCGCGCCGCCAAGGGCTGCGTCCGGCATGTTCTTCAATTCCGCCACGCTGTCGTCGAGCGCATCGAGATAGCCGCCCTCGATGAAAGGCTGCAATTCGCCATAGGCCTTGAGCTGCGCGATATCGGGCCCGCGGCCGCCACGCAGCGCCGTGCTCAGGCGGTTCTGGTAATCGGCATCCGGCGTGAACTGGATGTCGACCTTGATATCAGGGTTCTTCTTCTCGAAGGCCTCGAAGATGCGGTGCATGGCGGCTTCGTCCTCGGTGCGCCAGCTCCACAGCGTCACCGTCGAGTCGGCGCGGGCCGGCAGTGTCGTGACGACGCCGGCACAGGCCGCCGCGATACCGCCGATCAGACCGAGCGCGGCGCGCCGATGAATTGAAAACATGCTCATTACCAGTTCTCCCATTTTCGGTTTTGAGGCTCGCGCGGCAACAGGCCGGAGGCAGTTGTCTGCTTTTCTGCAAAGTCATTATAACGACATGATGCCATCCGCAAGAGCTATGAAGATGCTGACTGCCGACAGTCGATCGGAAGTCAGACGGGAGGAGACGTCATAACCATCTGATTTATATGAATGATTTAGTGCTGTCGGTATTGCCGGGGATTTTTGATCCACAAGCGTAATCAAAACGTTCGCGTGCAAGGGCTTGCGCCTTAGCCCAAACTTGTCATAACGTCATTTGCTCTCGTACGGCTATGTGGAGGATGCGGATGTCGCTTGCCTGGATTTCGAAGCTCGCTCTCGCCGCGGGGCTCATCGTCCTCCCCGCGACTGGCTGGGCGCAATCGGTCAACATTTCCTATCTGACACATTGGTCGCCGGAAACGGTCGCGCTGCTCGAAGCGGCGGCCAAGGATTTTGCCAAGGCCAATCCGGATGTCGCCATCACCGTTCGCGCCGTTCCCTTCGGCGATCTGCTGACCACGTTGCGGTCGCAAGGCGGCTCCTCCGACGGTCCGACGATCGGCGGCATCTACGATTTGTGGCTGCCGGAACTGGCAAGGGACAAGCTCGTCGCCCCTGCCCCCGAACCGGTGGCTGCCGAGGTGAAAAGCGCCTGGCCGGCCGGCGTCGTCAGCGCCGCGTCGGTCGGCGGCACGCTCTATGGCATCCCGAACGAGATCGACGTCTACGCGCTGAACTACAACAAGGAACTGTTCAAGGAGGCAGGCATCGCCGCGCCTCCGAAAACATGGGCCGAATTCAAGGAAGCCGCCGCCAAGCTGACCAACAAGGACAAGGGCCAGCAGGGCTTCGGCATGATCAACTCGTGGGCGGCGGGGGTGGTCCATCCCTTCGCCTCGCTGCTCGTCTCCAATGGTGGCAACCTGGTCAAGGATGGCAAGCCGGCGCTGGACAGTCCCCAGGCCGGCGAAACCTTCGCGCTCTACGAAGACTTGATAAAGTCCGGCGCGAGCAATCCGGCGATGGCGACGGCCGACGCCAACACCACCGGTCCGTTCCTCGACAATTTCGTCTCCGGCAAGACCGGCATGATCATCATGGCCAATTGGTGGGAAAGCGCGCTGAAGTCCGGCATGGGCGACAAGTTCGCAAACGTCGCCACCGCACCGATCCCGGTAGGTCCGAGCGGCGACAAGCCGCATTCGATCTCCTATTCCTGGATGACCGTCGTCAACGCCAAGGCAGGCGAGGCAGAGCAGAAGGCGGCCTGGGAGTTCCTCGCCTGGCTGAACAGCCCGAAATCGGGCAAGAACGGCGCCTCGGCCATGTCCGACATATTGATGTCGATGGGCATCCTGCCGTCACGGAACTCCGACATCGAGGCGCACAAGGACAAGCTGGGCTCCGAATTCCTGTCCGGCTATGTCTCCGTGCTTGCCGATGCGCGGCCCTTCCCGGTCGTGCCCGGCGGCCAGGAGTTCTCGGAATCCCTGCAGCAGACGCTCGAAGCGTTGCAGTATGGCCAGGTCTCGGCCAAGGATGCGCAGGCGAACGCGCAGGCCGACGCCACGTCGATCCTGGAGCGCGCGGCCAAGTAAGCTCGGGTCTCCAGCCCGGCTGTGTTTTGGGTCCGATGAATGGCCAAAGCTTTTCGTGCTTCGGCGGGCATCATGCTTGCGCCCGCCGTGACATTGATCGGCGTGTTCGTGCTGCTGCCGATGCTGCTGACCGTCTGGCTGTCCTTCCAGGATTGGTCGACGCAGACGCCCTTTTCCGACGCTGGTTTCATCGGGCTCGGCAATTTCCGCGAGATCTTCGGCCCGACATCGGTCGGACGCGATTTCAAGACTGCTTTGCTCAACACCGCGATCTACACCACGCTGTCCGTCATCCTCATCCTGCCGCTTTCGGTCGTCTTCGGCCTGCTGGTCTATCAGCGTGAGGTCGCCGGCGGCACCACGCTGCGCACGGTGCTGTTTTCCACCTATATGGTGCCGATGATCGCGGTGGCACTCGTCTGGTCGAAACTCTATTCGCCGAGCGAGGGCCCGCTCAACCAGTTGCTCGGCCTGGTCGGCATCGGCCCGCAGCCCTGGCTCTCCTCGCCGCGCTCGGCGCTGGTCTCGATCGTTTTCCTCAATGTCTGGCAGCAGGTCGGTTATTTCACGGTGCTTGCGATCGCCGGACTGACGCAGATCCCCGGCAGCCTCTATGAGGCGGCGACGCTCGACGGCGCCAACCGTCGCGAGCAGTTCCGCTTCATCACGCTGCCCCTGCTTCGCCGCACGCTTTTGTTCAGCGCCGTCATCGCCATCATCAACGCCGTGCAGGTGTTCGAGCCGGTGGCGCTGATCACGCAAGGCGGACCGGTCGGCTCGACCAATGTGCTCACCTACCACATCCGCCGCGTCGGCATCGAACGCGCGCAGGGCGGGCTTGGCTCGGCCATGGCGGTGATGCTGATGCTGTCGCTGATCGTCTGCGTCTCGGCGCTGTTCGCTTTCGTCAACCGGAAGGACAGCAGCGAATGAGCGCGGCAACCCGTTCGCTCGCCCGCAGGCGCCCGTCGGGGCGCAAGGCGCTGGTTGCGACACTGATGCTCCTGGTCGCCGTAGCCTCCGCATTCCCGCTGGCCTGGATGGTGCTCTCCAGCCTGAAGACGCCGGCCGAGACCATGCAGGTGCCGCCGGTCTGGATCCCGCGCACACCGACCCTCGAGGCCTACGAAAAGGTCGCCGGCGTCATCAATGTCGGCCGTTCGATGTGGAATTCCTTGGTTATCGCCACTATCACCACGGCCGGCATCCTGGTCACCAGCATGATGGCCGGCTACGCCTTCGCCAAATATTCCTTCGCTGGCCGCTCGCTGCTGTTCTCGCTGCTGATCGCCACCATGTTCCTGCCGCCGATCGTGACGCTGATCCCGCTCTACCGCATGGTCGGCTCGCTTGGGCTGAATGCCAGCCTGGCCGGCATCATCATGCCCAATCTGGCCAACGCCTTCGGCATCTTCCTGATGCGCCAGTTCATCGCCGGGGTGCCCGATGATTTGATCGACGCCGCGCGCATGGACGGCGCTTCCGAGTTGCTCATCCTGTTCAAGATCGTGGCGCCCAGTGTCGCTCCCGCGATCGCCGCGTTGGCGCTCTTCGCTTTCGTCTATCATTGGAACAGCTATCTCTGGCCGCTTACCGTGCTGCAGGGCAATGCCGACGCCTATCCGATCGTCATCAGCCTGAGCCGGCTGCTGAGCTACAACCGCGGCGCCGTCAACACCGGCCTGGTGATGGCCGGCGCGACGCTCGCCGTGCTGCCGCCGCTGGTCCTATTCGTTTTCCTGCAGCGCTTCTTCGTCGATTCCATCGTCGGCTCGGCGATCAAGGGGTAGCTCTCTCGGCATTCAGGTACCAGGCGGCAATTCCCCTCCGGCGTAGTAGCACCTGAGCATCATTGCCACCCGCCGCCGCGCCGTTGCGACATCCAGGATTGACGCGCATGCCCGCGCACTGCAATGTGCATTAACCAGCTGTTTACCATGCGGCGGCTGAAGATCGGGGGCCATTTGGAACCGTTTTTGGACGCGAACCTCCTGAACTGGGATGATCGGGCCGAGCTGCATGCGACCGACAGAACCGGCAGCTACCGCATCGAGAATGTGCTGGCTGGCGGATCCAATCTCTATGAGCTGGAAGCGCGCGAGGTTGGTGACATTCTCGGCAAGGACATCGTCCATCTGCAATGTCACATCGGGCTCGACACGATCAGCCTGAGGAACCTCGGCGCGGGCAGCGTGACAGGCCTGGACTTTTCACCAAAAGCAATCGCTGCAGCGCGGGATTTCGCCTCCAAAGCGGGCAGCGACGTTCGCTTTGTGGAAGCGCCGCTGTATGAGGCTGTCGAAGCACTCGACCGGACCTACGACATCGTCTACGTCACCTGGGGATCGGTAAACTGGCTTGACGACGCCTTCCGTTGGGCCCGGGTGGTCGCCGATCTTCTGCGGCCCGGCGGCCGGCTCTATTTGGCCGAGGGCCATCCCTTGATGTTCCAGTGCAATCGCAAGGCCGCGGCGCTCGAGTTGAAGCACGACTGGCGCACGCCACTGACGCGGCCGCTCGTCTGGAACGAGGATCTGACCTACACCGGCGATGAGCGCACCTTGAAGCATCCTCGATATTATGAATGGATCCATCCGATCAGCGACGTGGTGAACGCGCTGATCGCAGCGGGGCTATCGCTCGATTTTCTCAACGAGCACGAGACGGTTTCCTGGCAGCACTTTTCCTTTGCAGTGAGGGCCGGCAAGGATATGTACGGTCTGCCCGAAAATGCTCCCAAGATTCCGATGGCCTATTCAATCGGAGCGACCAAGCGCGGCGCAGGGACATATCGGATCATGCCGAAGAAGGTCGATAGCCACTAGTTTCGCCATGTACGGGTTCTGGGGATTCCGCGCGCAACGGCGCCCGAACTGTCGGAAGGCACAGAAATTTTAAGGATTGTGAAGGCTAATATTAAGTTATTGCGAACTAATATTCCCTCGGTCAGGTTCGCCCGGAGAGCCTGAGAAGCACAGGGAAACTCGCCCTATTGGCTTTTTTCGCCAGCAGGTTCGGCCGCCTAAAGGGGGTCTTTTCACCGGCAAGGATTCCGGCGGCGATCGCTATTGTGGTTATTGCCGTTTGCGCGATGTTCGCGGACCATCAGAATAAAATCGTCTCCGACCAGGCCACCCGCGCCGACGTTCTGGCCAAGGTCAGTGTCATTCGCGCCAAGCTCGAAGGAAACATCAACGGCAACCTTCAGCTGACTCGAGGACTGGTCGCGGCAGTCACGACCGAACCCTACATGGGACAGCAACGTTTTGCTGAGCTTGCCAGCCGGCTGTTCAACGAAGAGTCACAACTTCGCAATATTGCAGGCGCGCCCGATCTGGTCATTTCCTTGATGTACCCGATGGCCGGCAACGAGAAGGCAGTGGGCCTTGATTACCGCAAGAACGACCAGCAGCGTGCGGCTGCCCTGCGCGCGCGCGACGAGCGCAAGCCTATTCTCGCCGGTCCGATCGATTTGCAGCAGGGAGGACAGGCCTTCGTCGGCCGATTTCCGGTATTTGTAAAAAGCGCAGGCAACACCGACCGATTCTGGGGCATCGTTTCCGCGGTCGTCGACGTGCAGCGCCTTTATCAGGCGAGCGGTCTTCTCGACAAGGATCTCGGAATTGACGTAGCCCTCACCGGCAGTGATGCCCTTGGCGCGAAGGGACTCCAATTCTTCGGTGACGAGCGGGTCGTCAAGAGCAATCCGGTGACGGCAGATGTTCTGGTTCCGTCGGGCTCCTGGCAGATTGCTGCCATTCCCAAGAACGGTTGGCCCGCCACTCCCGCCAACGCATGGCTGCTGCGGACGATCATGGCGGTGGCGGCGGCGTTGATCTTGATCCCCTTCCTGGCGGCAGGCCGCCTCATTGATGAAAGGCAGCGAAACTATTGGGAACTGCAACGGCTGTCGCGACGGCTGGAACTTGCTTTGGAGGCGTCGGCCATCGGAGTGTGGGAGCACGATCTCGAAACCAACCATCTTGGGTGGGATGATCGTGTCAACGAAATATACGGCAGAGAGGTTGACGGCGGGCCGCGCGGATATACCGACTGGGCCCAAGCCATTCATCCTGCCGATCTGCCTGGCGCGCTTGCGGACTTCGACAAAGCCGTTGCCGGACGGAGCACATATTCCTCGGAATACCGCGTCGTTCGTCCCAACGGCGAAATTCGTCACGTCCGGTCCAGGGCAATGTTTTACCAGACTGCAAGCAATTCGCCTCGAATGGTCGGCGCGGAGTGGGACGTAACGGCAGACGTTTTGCTGAACAACGATCTGGTTCGTGCAAAACAGCTGACCGAGTCGAAAAATGTGGAACTCGAGTCTGCCAGGGCGCGCATAGAACACATCGCCCTGCACGATTCGCTGACGGATTTGCCCAATAGGCGTTACCTGGACCAGGTGCTGGAGGATTACGCGGCAAAGGCCAGGCTCGACGGCGGTTACGCAGCGCTGCTTCACGTAGATCTGGACCGCTTCAAGCACATCAACGATACGCTCGGCCACGCGGCAGGCGACGCAATGCTGGTGCATGCGTCATCCGTTCTCCAGTCCAACGTCGGCGACCACGGTTTCGTCGCCCGGATTGGGGGAGATGAATTCATCGTGCTCTGCACGGTGCATGATGATGTCGGCCAAGCAGCCACGCTCGCCGACCGTATTATCGAGCAGATGCGCCGACCCGTGTATTACCACGGTCATCAATGCCGTTTTGGCGTCAGCGTCGGAATAGCAATCGACAACGACAGAGATGCCGATGCCAAGCAGTTGCTGGTGAACGCCGATATCGCGCTTTACCGGGCAAAGAGGCGGGGGCGCAATCGGCATGAATTCTTCAGTGGAGAGCTGCAAAGCGAAATCGTCAACACGAAGAGGATTGCCGACGAGATTCTGGCCGGCCTCGAGCGAAACGAATTCATCGTATTCTACCAGCCTCAATTCGACGCGAAGACACTGGAAATTGTGGGCGTTGAAGCACTGGTGCGGTGGAAGCACCCGCAGAAGGGTATTCTGGCTCCTGACGTTTTCCTGAAGACCGCCGAAGAACTGAACGTCGTCTCGATGATAGACCAGAAGGTCCTCCAGCAAGCGCTTTTGGATTTCGAGGCGTGGTCTGCCGAGAAGATTGGCATTCCGCGCGTGTCAGTCAACGTCTCGGCGAGGCGCCTTCGCGATGAGGAACTCCTGAAGAGTTTGCGCGACCTCAATATCGGGAAGGGAACTTTTTCATTTGAGCTCGTTGAGTCGATCTTCCTCGACGACAACGACGATCTGGTCACATGGAACGTTGAGCAGATCAAGCAACTCGGCATCGACATCGAAATTGACGATTTTGGCACCGGCTATGCGTCCATTGTCAGTCTGCTCAAACTGCAGCCGCGCCGCCTGAAGATAGATCGCCAACTGGTGGATCCCATCGTGAACTCACCCCAGCAAAGGCAGATCGTCTCCTCGATCATCGAGATCGGCAAATCCTTGGGCATCGAGATCATTGCCGAAGGTGTCGAAACAATGGAGCACGCACGTCTGCTCAGGGGGCTGGGCTGCGACATACTGCAAGGCTATGCATTCGGGCGCGCAATGGATTCCGATAGTCTGAGAAGGTTTGTTCGATCTCGTCGGTTTCGCGTCGCAAGCTAGCTCGCTGCGCCACAGTTCACGTCGGGCGCCGCAGCCGCTATGGCGTGACCGCAATCTTCACACTCTGATGCCGCGCAGGAAATGCAGGCCGAGCCAGTTGAGCGGACCGCCTTCGATGCGCTCGAAACCGGCTGTCGCCAGCGGTTGGCGGAGGCGATGCAGGTCGAACTGGCCATGCAGGCCGTGCTTTGCCGACATATGTCCGCGCTCGCTGACGGGACCGGCATAGTCGATCAGCAATAGCCGTCCGCCCGGGGGCAGAACGCGCGCTGCCTCGCGCAGGCAAAGGCTGCGCCTTGCTTCCGGCACCATGTGCAGCACCGTCGTGAAAGTGACAACATCGAAGCCTCCGTCCTCGAACGGCAGTTTGGCCGCATCGGCATGATAAAACGCGATGTCGAGGCCCGCTCGGCCGGCCTTGCGACGGGCGGCGGCAAGCATCTTCTCGGAGACGTCGACGCCAATCACCGATCCACCGGGCTGGACGCGGCGCCAGGCCGAAATCGCCTGGGTGCCGGTGCCGCATCCGACGTCCAGCAGTTGGAAGCCCGGCGCCAGGCCAGCCAGGTCGAGCAGAGCCTCGCGATAAGCCCGGTCCCGACCACGGGTCAGCATCAGGACCAGCAGGTCATAGAGGCGCGGAAAGCCGATACCCTTGTTGGCATCCGGGCCGATTGTAGCCCCGGCATTGCGCACTTCGCTTCGCATATGATGCATGTTCGTCACGTCCTCTCTTCAACGGCACCAGAGCCCGCGAGTGCCGGCACAGTGGCTGTCAGCTGGCGAAGCTTCAGAACAATCAGTATGATAATGGACACTCTGTCCTGAATTTTCGACAGACGATGCGGACGGAACGTCCGTTAGTGAACAATTCGGGTCTGCCCGTCCTGGAAAAGGCGCCGGGGATTAGCGAAGGAGGAGTGATCGATGCCGCGGGATATCGATCGGCGGGCCGCCCGTACGCGCAAAGCGCTTCATCAGGCTCTGCTGACGCTCATGCTGCGCAAGGGCTATGAGGCCCTGTCTGTGCAGGACATCATCGATGAAGCCGACGTTGGCCGCTCGACCTTCTATGCACATTATGCCGGCAAGGAAGACCTCCTGCGTAGTGGCTTCCAGATGCTTCGCAAGGAGCTCAAGGAGGCGCAATCGACGGTACGCGTGGGAGCCGAAGCATCACACGACGATCCGCTTGGCTTCAGTACGGCCATGTTCGAACATGCGGCCCGGTATGCCGACCACTACCGGACGATGACCGGCGGACGAGGCGGTGCCGTGACGGAGAACGAAATCCGCCTGATCCTGTCGGAAATGGTGCGACAGGAATTGCCCTCTAGCCTTCACGGCGACACCATCCCGCGCGACTTCGTCGTGCAATTCATCGTCGGCGCCTTCCTTACGGCGCTGAACTGGTGGTTCGAGCGAAAGGCGAAACTGTCGCCGTCTCAGGTCGACGCCATGTTCCGGAGCCTTGTGCTCGACGGGCTTTCACCGCTGATCGGCGAAGAGCACCGTTAGGCGGCGGATTAGCCTGCCACATATCGCGACGTGGATTGACTGATCTGAAGGATCCGGCCGCGTTTACCCAAACCTTGCCTGCGTCCAGGCTCCACTCGCCGCGTTCGACTCCACCGCCGCCGCCACGAATTTCACGCCGCGCGCACCGTCGACCACATCGGGCACCTGCGCCACGCGCGCCGGATCGACCGATCCGCCCGAGCGATGCGCGCGGATGATGTCGGCGGCGTCGCGGTAGAAATTGGCGAAGGCCTCGATGTAGCCTTCGGGATGGGCTGCCGGCATGCGCGAGACGCGCCGGGCTTCCGCCGTCGAGCCATGGCCGCCGCGCACCAGCGTACGCGTTTCCTCGCCATAGGGCGAGAAGCGCAGTTCCTCTGGCCGCGAGCCCGACCATTCAAGCCCGGCCTTCTCGCCATAGATGCGCACCGAGAGGTCGTTGTAATGGCCGGGCGAGGTCTGGCTGGCAAGGATGGTGCCGCGCGCCCCCCCGGTCCAGCGCATCAGCACATGCGCGTTGTCGTCGAGGCGCCGCCCGGGCACGGCGGTAAAGAGGTCGGCGGAAACCGCCTCGGCCTCGAAGCCGGAAACGAAACTCGCCAGGTTGAAGGCATGCACGCCGATATCGGCGAGCACCGCCGATTGCCCGGCGCGCGCCGGGTCGGTGCGCCATTGCGCCTGCTTCTGGCCCTCGGCGTCGATCGGCTTGGTCAGCCAGTCCTGGATATAGGCGCCATGCACCGACACGATGCCGCCGAGCTCGCCCGCTTCGACCATTTCGCGCGCCTGGCGGACCATGGCATAGCCGGTGTTGTTGAGCGTGACGACGAAACGGCGCTTCCTCGCTTTGGTCAGCGCCACCAGCGCTTCAGCCTCGGCAAGCGTCGTCGACAGCGGCTTGTCGCAGATCACGTCCATGCCGGCCTCGAGGAAAGCGGTCGCGATCGGCGCGTGCAGATGGTTGGGCGTGACGATGACAACCGCCTCGATGCCGTCCGGCCGTGCTGCTTCGGCCTTCGCCATGGCATGGTAGTCGGCATAGCTGCGTTCGGGCGCGATCCCGATTTCCGTGGCGGAGGCCGCGGCATTGTCCGGATCCGAGGACAGCGCGCCGGCGACCAGCGCGATCTGGTCGTCGAGCCTCATGGCCAGCCGATGCACGGCGCCGATGAAGGCATTGCGGCCACCCCCGACCATGCCGACCCGGAGACGTTGACGCGACATACCATCGGCGGTTGCATAGACCATGATTGCGATTATTCTCCCTAAAGTTCGATGTGCCGGCCGGCGCGGATGCCTGCCGTGACCGACAGCCATTGTTTTCGAATGATATTTCTATTTTTTGTTTTGTAAAACGATTGTGCCGCGTTAGCTTTTGCACAGGTCCGGCTAGAGCATGATCCCGAAAAGTGGGAACCGGTTTTCGGAAAAGATCATGCTTCAAAAGGAACCGCATCCGGAGGGCAGCGATCGGATGACGCATCCGATGGTTGGGGTCACAATGAGGCATATCCTATGAGCGGCCGTCGCGGAGCGGTCGGCGAGCCGTCTGCGCATAGCCTGGAAACGGCGGCGAGAAAGCGAAGCCGTTCGCTGGCGGCGTTGGGTTACACCAAGCCGCAAACCTATGAAGAGCTGCGGGCGGTGCTTTCGTCAGGCACCGTGCATTTCCCGAAGCGGCTTCGCCAGGTCGCGATCTTCCTGTGGCAGCATCCGAGCGAAGTGGCTCTGGGCACGATCGCCCAGGTGGCGGACCAGGCCGGCGTGCAGCCTTCGACTCTGGTGCGCTTCGCCCAGATCTTCGGCTTTTCCGGCTTTTCCGATTTCCAGATCCTGTTCAAGGACCGGATGAAAGGCTCCTGGCCGGATACGCACGGCAGCCAGGAAAAGGCCGCCGAGCCGAATGCGAACCTGCATTTCCTCAATGGCATGATCGGTGCCTGCCAAGCCTCGCTCGGCCGCGTCGGCAATACATTCGACATCGACCGTTTCGAGACGATGGTCGGCCATCTGGCGGCGGCGGAGCTGATCTATGTCATCGGCAGCAAGCGCGCCTTCCCCGTCACCGCCTATCTGTCGCTCACGCTGTCGCAACAGGGCGTGCGCAACGTGCTGGTCGACAATGTTGGATCGACCGCGCTCGACCAGGTCGGCTGCATAGGCCAGCGCGACGCGGTGCTTGCCGTCTCCTTCAGTCCTTACAATTCGATCACGCCCGATCTCGTCGCCGTCGCGCATGAGCGCAAGGCGCGCATTGTCACCATCACCGACAGCACCTTTTCACCGCTTGTGAAGCTCTCCGACACCTGGCTGGAAGTGGTCGAGCAGGATTTCGCGGGCTTCCGCTCGCTCGCCGCCTCGCTGGCGGTCGGCATGGCCTTGGTCCACGGCGTCGTCGCGCGGCGGACAGGCTGACGAGAACGATTGACTAAAAAGAACTGCCGTTCCATATTTGAAAAAATGGAAACTTTGTTCCGGGAGGAGGAATGGAGGTTCGTCTCGACGGCAAGGTGGTGCTGGTCACCGGCGCGACGCAAGGCATCGGCCGCGCGATCGCCCAGATCGCCGCGCGCTCCGGCGCCGCCGGACTGCTGATCACCGGCCGGGACCAGAAACGCGGCGACGCTGTCGCCGCGGAGATCTCGGCCATGGGCACCGTTGCCAGCTTCGCTTCCGCCGACCTCGGCGATCCCGAAGCTCCAGCGCGGCTGGCACAAGCCTGCATTGAACGCTTCAGCCGCATCGACGGCCTGGTCAATGCCGCCGGCCTGACCGACCGCGCCTCCTTCGGCGATGCCACGCTCGACGATTGGTCGTCGCTGTTCGCCGTCAACGCGCGCGCCCCCTTCTTCCTGATGCAGGCGGCCATTGCCGACATGAAGAAGCGCGGACAGGGCGGCGCCATCGTCAACATCCTGTCGATCAATGCGCATTGCGGCTCGCCGGAGCTTGCCGTCTATTCCGCCACCAAGGGCGCGCTGGCGACGCTGACCAAGAACGCCGCCAACGCCCACCGCTTCGACCGCATCCGCGTCAACGGCATCAATGTCGGCTGGACCGACACGCCGGCCGAGCGCGTCATGCAGGCCGACACGCTCGGCCATGGTCCGGGTTGGCTCGACGCGGCCAATGCGACCCAGCCCTTCGGCCGGTTGTTCTCCGTTACCGACATCGCCAACCTTGCCGTCTTCCTGCTTTCCGATGCGGCCGGCCCGATGACCGGAACGCTGGTCGACCAGGAGCAATGGGTGATCGGAGCCAACCGGTGAGGCCCGAAAACCTCGGCCCTCCCCTGCTCGGCCGCTTGCCGTCAGAGGTTCGCAAGCCGGCCTATGATCGCGCCGCGCTGAAGCCGGGCATCGCCCATATTGGCGTCGGCGCCTTCCATCGCTGCCATCAGGCCGAATATACCGACGATCTTCTGGCAAAGGATTTCGACCGCTGGGGACTGGTCGGCATCAACATACGGCCGCCTTTGCTTGGCCGGTCGCTTGGGCGGCAGGACGGGCTCTACACGCGGCTTATCCGCCAGAACGACGAAGTCGAGGCGCGCATCATCGGCAGCATCGTCCGCGTCGTCGACAGCCAGGAGAGCGCTGCCCCGGCGCTGGACGTGCTCGCCTCGCCGGAGATCGAGATGGTCACCATGACAGTGACCGAGAAAGGCTATTGCCACGTCCCGTCGAGCGGCGCGCTCGACCTCGATCACCCTGATATCGTCCATGACCTTGCCAATCCCGAGACGCCGCGCAGCGTGCCCGGCATTCTGGCAAGAGCGCTGGAACTGCGCATGGCCCCTCATGGGCGGCCGGTGACGCTGCTTTCCTGCGACAACATTCCGGCCAACGGCCTCATCCTCGGCAATGTCGTGAAGACATTCGCCGAACGGCGCGGCGCCGCTCTGGCGGACTGGATCGAAGCCAACGTCGCCTTCCCGTCGGCCATGGTCGACCGTATCGCGCCAGCGACGACCGAGGCCGACATCGATACGATCGCAAAACGCTTCGGCTACCATGACAGCGCCGTGGTCGTCGGCGAGCGCTTCCGCCAATGGGTGATCGAGAACCGCTTCGCCGGCCGCGTGCCGCGCTGGGATCTCGTCGGCGCCAGTTTTGTCGACGATGTCACGCCGTTCGAGCATCTCAAGATGCGGGTGCTGAACGGCGCCCAGACGACGCTCAGCTATCTTGGCGTGCTCGGCGGTTTCGAGCACACTTTCGAGACGATCGCCGACCCGCTTCTGGCAGGCTTCGTCCGCCGCATGCTGACCGAGGAAACGCTGCCGACACTTCATGCGGTGCCCGGCATCGCGCCGGCCGCCTATGTCGAGCAGAGCCTTTCACGCCTCACCAACACGGCGATCCGCCACTGCAACCACCAGATTGCCACCGACGGTTCGCAGAAGATCGTGCAGCGCCTGCTCAACCCCATTCGCGATCGGCTGGCGAAGGGTGCGGGCATCAGGCTTCTTTCGGTGCCGGTCGCCGGCTGGATGGCCTATCTGATCAAGGCTTCCGTGCGTTTCGGCCGCGCCTGGCAGGTGTCGGATCCCTTTGCCGGAAGAATTGCGGAAATCGCCGACCGCATCGGCCAGGACAGCAAGGCGCTTGTTGACGCGATCCTGGCCATCGACGCCATTTTCGACCCGTCTTTGGCCGCCAACGCGACATTCCGCACGCATGTCGTGGCCGGGCTCGACGGCTTGCTTTCGAGCGATCCGATAGGCTTTGTCGGGCAAGTCTGCGCTGAGCCAACAGATGTGCGGTTGAAGCAGCCGGCGCGATCTGCATAGTTAGGAAACTGGGAGGGACAATGAAGCTTGGACTGCTCACCGCACCGTTTCCGGATACGCCGCTCGGCGAGGTCGTCGACTGGGCGCGCTCGGTCGGTTTCGAAGCGCTGGAAATAGCCTGCTGGCCGAAAACGTCAGGCGACAGCCGCCGCTATGCCGGCACCAGCCACATCGATGCCGCCGGCACTTCGGCCTCGCAGGCGAGGGACATTGCCGCCGAACTCGCCGGCAGGGGCATAACCATCTCCGGCCTCGGCTTCTACCCCAATCCCTTGCATCCCGATCGGGCGCATCGCGAAGCGGTGACCGATCATCTGAAGAAGGTGATCGTGCTGGCGAGCCGCATGGGCGTGCCGCTGGTCAACACCTTCTGCGGCGGCGATGCTTCGAAGACCGTCGATGCCAATTGGGAAGACGCGCAGAAAGTCTGGCCGGCGATCATCGCCCATGCGCGGGACCATGGCGTGAAGCTCGCCTTCGAGAACTGCCCGATGATCTTCAGCTATGACGAATGGCCGGGCGGACACAACATCGCCTATTCGCCTTATGTCTGGCGCCGCATCCTCGAAGCCTGGGGCGGCGATGTCGGCATGAACTTCGACCCTTCGCATCTTGTCTGGCAGATGATCGACAAGGAGCGCTTCATCCGCGAGTTCGGCAAGCACATGCTGCATGTCCATGCCAAGGATCTGATGATTGATCATGATGGTTTGTACGAGCGCGGAATCCTTTCGGCTGGCATAGGCTGGCAGGTGCCGCGCGTGCCGGGGCTTGGGGATATCGATTGGAGCAGGATTTTTTCGGGCCTTTACCGGGCCGGATATGACGGGCCGGTCATCATCGAACATGAGGACCGCCGCTTCGAGGGGACGGACGAAAAGGTCAAGCGCGGCTTCCTGCTTGCGCGCGATGTGCTGCGCCCTTTCATCAAATAAAGCTTGGCTCCGATCGCTTCGGAGCCCTGGAACTGACATCAATGTGGAGGAGTACTGAAATGAAGAAGCAACTGACCATCGCCTCGCTGCTTGCCGGTGCCGCCCTGCTTGCCTCGGTGGGCGTTTCGGCCGCCGCCGGCAAGTACACGATCGGCATTTCCAACACCGTGCAGGGCAATGGCTGGCGCGAGGAGATGATCTGCGCCATGAAGGCGCAGGCGCTCGCATCGGGCGAGGTGGCGAAACTCAACATCGCCCACCGCAACACCGACGCCGCAGGCCAGCTCGAGGACATCCGCAACCTTATCAGCGCCAAGGTCGACGCCATCGTCGTCAACCCGGCCGATCCGGCAGGCATCAAGGCCGGTCTCGAGGAAGCCACCAAGGCCGGCATCGTCGTCGTTGCCGTCGACCAGGCGGTGACCGAGCCGTCCGCCTACATCATCTCCAACAACCAGGAACAATATGCCTATCTCGGCGCCAAGTGGCTGTTCCAGCAGATGGGCGGCAAGGGCGAAGTGTTCTATATGCGGGGTGCCGCCGGCGCTTCGGCCGATAGCGACCGCGACAAAGGCTTCAAGAAGGCGCTCGCCGAATTCCCCGACGTGAAAGTCGCGCAGGAAGTCTTCACCGGCTGGCAGCAGGATCAGGCCAAGCAGCAGATCCTGTCCTTTCTCGCCACCGGCACCCCGATCAACGGCATCTGGACCTCGGGCATCGACAACGTCATCGTCGATGCGCTGGTCGAGCAGCAGGCCCCCATGGTGCCGGTCGTCGGCGCCGACAATGCCGGCTTTGTCGGCCAGCTCAGCTCGGTCAAGGACCTAGTCGGCGCAGCCGTCACCAATCCCGGCTCGATCGGCGGCGCCGGCGTGACGCTCGCCCTGCAGATCCTCGACGGCAAGAAGCCGGCGCAGCAGACCGTGCTGGTCGAGCCGCAGCTCTGGGAAAACGCCACCGACGAAGGCAAGGCCAAGCTGAAGAGCGTCGTCGATCCCTCGCTCAGCCCTGAATGGCCGGTCTCGATTTCGATCCCCGATTGGACGACCTACACCAAGGATCAGATCGTCGCCTGCAAGGGCCCAGGCGAATAAGCGCCTGATCTGAACGGAAGCGCGAGGACGCCGGACCAAGGTCTGGCGTCCTTGCCATTTGATTTGGCACGCATAATTTTGAGCCGTTAGACCGAGAACGCTTTGACCAACAACCCACTCCTCGACGCCACCGGCGTAGCGAAGAACTATGGCGCCGTTGCCGCGCTGCGCAACGCCTCGCTGTCCGTGCTGCCGGGCGAAGTGCACGCGCTGATGGGCGCCAACGGCGCGGGCAAGTCGACACTGGTGAAGATCCTCACCGGGGCGATCCGCGCCGATGCCGGCCGCATCCTGATCCGCGGCGAGCAGCTCGATGTCCGCTCGCCCGCCGCCGCCCGCCGCGCCGGCCTGCTGCCGGTCTACCAGGAACCGTCGCTGATCCCCGATCTCGATGTGTTGTCCAATTTGCGGCTGACCGGCACGCCGGTCGAGCCGTTCCGCGCCTGGGTGCGCGAGCTCGGCATTCCCGACCTCGATATCCGCGAGACGGCGCGCCATATCCCTTTGGCCATCCTGCGCGTGCTCGACCTGGCGCGCGCGCTTGCCGTCGAACCCGACGTGCTTCTGCTCGACGAGATGACCGCGGCGTTGCCGGCGAACCTCGCCGAGAAGGTGCTTGAAGTCGTGCGGCGCCAAGGCGACGCCGGCCGTTCCGTCATCTTCATCTCGCACCGTTTCGTCGAGATCTCCGCGCTTTGCGACCGGGCGACCGTTCTGCGCGACGGCTCCACGGTCGGTGTCGTCGACATCCAACCGGGCATCGAGGAAAAAATCGTCGAGATGATGCTCGGAACCCGCATCGAGAAGACCCGTGTCGCCGCGCGCGCGGCGGGCGATGTAGCGGCTGCCGACGGCAGCCGCCCGCGACTGTCGGTCCGCAACCTGCAGCTCGGCACCAAGCTCAACGACGTCTCCTTCGATCTCGCCAATGGCGAGGTCGTCGGCGTGTTTGCGCTCGAGGGACAGGGCCAGGACGAGCTCTTCGCCGCCCTTGCCGGCTCGATCCGTCCGACGGGCGGCACCATCGACGTCGATGGCGCGCCGGTCAAATTCTCGCATCCGAGCGACGCCATCCAGGCCGGCATCGCCTATGTGCCTGGCGACCGCACCGAGGCGCTTGCCATGCAGCGCTCGGTGCGTGAGAACATCGCGCTCCCGTTCAGCGCCGCGCTTCGCAAATGGGGGCCGATCCGCATGCGCCGGGAGCAGGTGGTGGTTTCGAGCGCCATCGCCAGATTGCAGATCGACACGCGTGCGCAGGGCGAAGTGCAGCGCCTCTCCGGCGGCAACCAGCAGAAGGTGACCATTGCCCGCTGGATAGCGGCGAACGCCCGCACCATCCTTTGCTTCGACGCGACGCGCGGCATCGACGTCGGCACCAAGCAGGAGATCTACAAGCTGCTGCGCGAGCTCGCCGGCCAGGCCAAGTCGGTGCTGTTCTACACATCCGAAATGGAAGAGGTGCAACGTGTCTGCGACCGCGTCATCGTCATCTTCGGCGGTCGCGTCGTCGATACCTTCCCGGTCGAGCAGGCCGACGAGCCGGCGCTGATGCGGGCCGCCTACGGCCTCCCGCGCGGTGCCAGGGCGGATGTCGGCATCCTTGCCGAAGTCAAACCCGGTTCCAGTGCGGAGGCCGCGTCATGAGCCGCTTCTTCCGCAATCAGGGCTGGGTCGCCGGCCTGCTCGCCCTGCTGATCTTCGTCTTCGTCATCACCAAGCTGATCCAGCCGGGCTATGGCAGCGGCGACTTCGGCTCGCTGGCGCGGGCGGTTCTGCCTTACGCCTTTGCCGTCGCGGCCCAGACCGTCGTCGTCATCGCCGGCGGCATCGACCTTTCGGTCGCCGCGATGATGGCGCTGACCAGCGTGACGGCCGCCTCGATGATGAACGGCGCCAGCGAGGAATATGCGCTGTTCGTCATACCCTTCGTGCTCGCCATGGGGCTGGTGCTCGGCGCGCTGAACGGCGTCCTCATCGTCGTCACCCGCGTGCCGGACATCGTGGTCACTTTGGCGACATTGTTCGTGTTGCAGGGCGCGGCGCTGCTTGTGCTTGGCGCTCCCGGCGGCGCGGCCGCAGAATGGCTGAAGGCGAGCGTCGTCGGCACCGCGCCGATCCCCGGCCTGCCGGATTGGGCCGACGCCTGGGTTCCCAAGGCGCTGGTGCTGCTCGTCGTCTGCCTCTGCATCGTCTGGATTCCGCTCAGGCGCTCACGCCTCGGCCTCTCCATATACGCCATCGGCAGCAATGAGCTCGCCGCTTTCCGCAGCGGCGTGCCGGTGGCGCGCACCAGGATCATTGCCTATGCGCTCTCCGGCCTGTTCGGCGCGATGGGCGGATTGTCGCTCACCATCAGCACCGGGATAGGCGCGCCGATCCCCGGGCCTTACCTGCTTGCCAGCGTCGCCGCGGTGGTGCTGGGCGGCGTCGCGCTCGGCGGCGGCAAGGGTGGCCTGCTCGGGCCGATCATCGCCGTCTTCGTGCTGAGGCTGGTGCGTACCGACCTGACGCTCTTGGCCATCGATCCGAACGTCACCGCCATCATCGAAGGCGCCATCATGGTCGCGGTCGTGATGTTCGGCGCCTTCATCACCATGCGGAGCCGCCCGGTGGGAGCAACGCCATGACAGACATCGCGACCATGCCCCAGCCTGTCTCGTTCGGTCGCCGCCTGAAGCGCTTCATGGCGGATCGTCCGCTCATTCCGCTGATCATCCTGCTGGTCATTCTTGTGGTGATCCTGCAGATCCTGCGCCCCGGCATCGTCAACGAGCGCTGGCTCGCCAACACGGCGAAGTTCGCCATCCCGCTGGCGATCCTTGCCGGTTGCCAGACCATGACCATGCTGACCGGCGGCATCGATCTTTCCGTCGGCACGGTGGCGACCATGAGCGCCTTCATCATGGCGACCCAGATCGTCAACCAGGATCCGGCGGTGGCTTTCCTGCTCGCCATGCTGCCGGCGGTGCTGATCGGCCTCGTCAACGGCATCGGCGTCGGCGTGTTCCGCGTCCACCCGCTGATCATGACGCTAGGCACCAGCCTGATCGGCACCGGCTTCCTGCAGGTCTACCAGCGCACCGTGATCGCTTCCGGCGCGAAAATCCCGGATTTCCTGAACTGGCTGGGCACCGGCGTCACCTACGGCTTTCCCAACGCGCTTTTCCTGTTCGTGCCGGTGGCAGTGCTGATCGTCTTCACGCTCAACCGCACCGGCTTCGGCCGCCTGCTCTACGCCGTCGGCGACAATGAGCACGCAGCGAGACTCTCCGGCGTCCGCTACTGGCAGGTGATCACGGCGCTTTATATCGTCTCGAGCCTGCTCGCCGGTATCACGGGGCTGCTCTATATCGGCCTGATCAAGGCGCCATCGCTGTCGCTCGCCGAGCCGCTGGTGTTGCCTTCGGTGGCTGCCGCCGTCATCGGCGGCACCTCGATCTTCGGCGGTCGCGGCGGCTACATGGGCACCATCGTCGGCGCTCTGATCCTGACCGTGTTGACGACGCTGCTTACCATCCTGCAGATGCCCGAAGGCGGCCGCCGCATCCTGTTCGGCTTCATCGTGCTGTTCGTGACCGCGGCGTATCTGCGGATCGTCGAGGACCGGTAGGCGGAAGTGCTTAAACGAATGGCCCCTTTGACCCGTTGCCGAAGGATTTGAGCTAAGTTTGCCCATCCTGCCGTATCAGAGAGTCACGCCTATGGCAGAACGTCCGAGTGGGAGCGAAACCAACAGAACCGCCGCAAGCGACCTTGCCGACGACGATCCCCGCCTTGCCTTCATCTATCAGGAGGCGGTGAGAGGTCTCACCCATCAGCAGACCGTGGTGGAGAACATGAGCACCCGCGCCGGCAGCCTGATCTTCGCCACCGCATTCGCGAACTCGCTGCTCGGCGGCGCGGCCCTTTCCGACGGGCTCGGGCTTTGGGAATGGATTGCGGTGGCCCTGCTGTTCAGCATCGGCGGGCTGATCGTCTTCATGCTTTGGCCCTACCACCAATACTCATTCCGTTTCGATCCGGAAGAACTGCTCCGTGAATATGTCGATGGCGATGGGCCGACAACGATGACGGCGATGCACCGCGCGCTTGCCCTTCGCATCAAGGCGGACATGGCCGGCAACTGGCGAATTATCCAGCGCCTGCGGATGGCTTTGCAGATTGCGCTGCTCTGTCTGTTGCTCAATATTCTGGCCTGGCTTTTGGCGATCGCGGGCGTCTGAGCCAAAACGCGCTATGGCCTACGCCGGATCGGAACAAGTGGAGCGAAGGTCGAAATAGAACATTTCGAAGCCGGCGACCGTGACACATATGGGTTACTCGGCCGCCTGCGCATGGCGTGCATCGATGATCGCCCTGATCTCCGAGCGGCACGAGCCGCAATTGGTGCCGGCACGCAGCGTCGACCCGATCGCTTCCAGACTGTCGCATCCGGCGGCGACCGCAGAAGCGAGCTGGTTGGCGCCGACATGGAAGCACGCGCATACGACGCGCCCGATGGCCGGCATCGGCACCGGCGAGCGGCCGGACAGGAGCGCGTGGCGATCGGCAGTCGACAGCGGCTGGCGCGTGGCAAGCAGCGACACCAGCCAGTCCCGCACCGGCAACTGGTCCGGAGCGGCGACAAGCAGGGCTTCGGCCATGGCGCCGGCATCGTCGACGGCTGCGGCGCGATAGGCGAGCCCGCGGCGGTCGGTGTATTCCAGGAGCTGGTCCTGCCGCTGGACGCCGAGCAGCTTGCGCGCCAGGAGGATGCCCTGGTCCGGCGGCTCGGTCCCGGTCAGTTCGTAGACCCAGCCGCCCTCGACCGCCTGTCGGCTCCAATGGACGAAACCCGTTGGCCTGAGATCGCGCCGCGTGATGAGCACGCCGGCCCAGCCGGTCTCTTCCCGCACGATCCTCGCCGGAACATGCTTGAGTTCCGGCTGGCCGGAATGCGGGTCGGTCACCGGCGAGGACAACAGGCCGGCCGCGGCCCTGGCCGCGAACTGGCCGCTCCAATGCATCGACATGAAGGCCTGGCCGCGCCGCTGCGCCTCCGTCACACGCACCCTCGCACGGGCGAAGCCGAAGCGCGTCGAAAGATGCGCCAGGTCGCCATCCTTCAGATGATGGGCGGCCGCATCCGCCGGATTGAGGTCGACCGCCGGCTCCGGTGCGTTCGCCATCAGGCGCGGCACGTTTCCGGTGCGCGTCATGGTGTGCCATTGGTCGCGCAGCCGGCCGGTGTTCAGGGCAAGCGGATAATCCGCATCGACTGCATAGGCGGTTGCCTCTTGCCGCACCGGCACGAAACGAGCACGACCATCGGGGGTCGGGAAACGACCGTCGGCAAACAATCTCGCCTCGTGTTCGTTTCGGTCCGGCGCGGGCCAGTGGCGCGGCGCGAAGACGGCGTAGTCCGCTTCGCTGAGATCAGCCACGCCGCCGAGGTCGAACAGGCGCCCGCCGTCGTTCTCGAAGGCGGAGAGCGCGGCATGTTCGCGAAAGATCTCGGCCGGCGACCGATAGCCGAAGGCGTTGCCGTAGCCCATACGTTCGGCCACATCGCAGACGATGCGCCAGTCGGCCCTCGCCTCGCCCGGCGTCGGCAGGAACGGCCGTTGACGCGAGAGGCGCCGTTCCGAATTGGTGACCGTGCCGTCCTTCTCGCCCCAACCGGCGGCCGGCAGCAGCACGTCGGCATAGCGCGTCGTGTCGGTGCGGGCCACGTCCGAGACCGCGACGAAATCGCATTTGGACATGGCGGCCCGAACGCGTGAAGCGTCCGGCATGCTGACGGCTGGGTTTGTACCCATGACCCACAGCGCCTTGATGCGGCCATCGGCGACCGCCTGGAACATATCCACCGCCTTCAAGCCGGCGCGGCGCGCGATGCTGGGCGCCTTCCAGAAGCGGGAGACGCGGTCGATAGCCGACTGATCCGTGAAGTCCATATGCGCGGCGAGCTGGTTGGCCAGGCCTCCCACCTCGCGCCCGCCCATGGCGTTCGGCTGGCCGGTGACCGAGAACGGTCCCGTGCCGGGCTTGCCGATGCGGCCGGTGGCGAGATGGCAGTTGATGATGGCGTTGACCTTGTCGGTGCCATGCGCCGATTGGTTGACGCCCTGGCTGTAGACGGTGACCGCTCGCTCGGTGCCGGCGAAGAGACCGTAGAAGGCTTCGACATCGGCAGCTGCCAGGCCGCAGCCTTTCGCGACGCGCGCGATCGACGGCGCATCGGCGCCGGCGAGCGAGGCTGCCGCGTCGAAGCCCGACGTATGGTCGCGGATGAAGCCGGCATCGGTCTTTCCGGCCTGGACGAGATGCGCAAGCAGCCCGTTGAACAAGAGGACATCCGAGCCGGGATCGAGCGCCAGATGCAGGTCGCATTCGTCGGCGGTGGCGGTGCGACGCGGATCGATGACGACGATCCTGGTCCCGCGTTCCCTGCGCGCCGCGAGCATGCGCTGATAGAGCACGGGATGGCACCAGGCCGTGTTGGAGCCGGTCAGCACGATGAGATCGGCGCAGTCGAAATCCTCATAGACGCCGGGTACGATGTCCTCGCCGAAAGCGCGGCGGTGGCCGGCGACGGACGAGGCCATGCAGAGCCGCGAATTGGTGTCGATATTGGCCGAGCCGATGAAGCCCTTCATCAGCTTGTTGGCGACGTAATAGTCTTCGGTGAGCAACTGACCGGAGACATAGAAGGCGACCGAGTCCGGCCCGTGCTCGGCAATCGCCTGCGAGAATTTCGCGGCGACGAGGTCGAGCGCCTCGTCCCAATCGGTCTGCCTGCCGCGGATTTCCGGCTGGAGCAAGCGGCCTTCAAAGCCGAGCGTCTCGCCAAGGGCGGCACCTTTCGAGCAGAGGCGCCCGAAATTGGCCGGATGATCGGGGTCGCCGCGGACGGTTGTCTTGCCCTCCGCGGCGACCTCGGCCAGCACGCCGCATCCTACCCCGCAATAGGGGCAGGTGGTCCTCACCTCGCGTGCGTCCTCCATGCCTCAGGCTGCTTTCGAGGCCAGCGCTTCGAGCGCGATGTAGAGCCGTTCGCCTTCGAGCTTGACCGGGATGGTCCTGACCGAGCCTTCGTCCGCGCCCAGCGCCTTGCCCGTGTCCAGCGAAATCACCCAATTGTGCAGCGGGCAGGTCACTGCCGCGCCGTGGACGATACCCTGGCTGAGTGGGCCGCCCTTATGCGGGCAGTGATCGTCGATGGCGAAGACCTGATCGTCGGCCGTACGGAAGACGGCGATCTTGCCTTGCGGGGTTTCGACACAGCGCGCGCCGCGTGGCGGAATGTCGGCGATGGAGCCGATTGCGATCCAGTTCATGTTGTTTCTTTCCTGCCGGCTCACTCCGCCGCCTCCGCGAAGCCCACCGACGCCATCGGCCGGAATTCGTGCTTGTCCTTGCCGGAGACGCGTTCGGACCAGGGATCGACCTGCGCGAATTTCTGGGAGAAGACGAAGCGGTCGAAGAGGCTCCCGCGGCGCTCGGCGTCGTCGAGGATCTGGCGTTTGATCTCGGCCGTGCCGACGCGCTTGGCCCATTTGTAGATGCGCTCGAGATAGCGGGCCTGCTCGCGATACATCTGGACGAGCGCCACGATCACCTCCAGCGCCTCGTCCTCGGTCTTCACCATGCCGAGCACCTCGGTGCCCTTGATGTCGAGGCCGGCGGCGCCCGCGAAGTGGATCTCATAGCCGCTGTCGACACACACCACGCCGACATCCTTGCAGGTCGCTTCCGCGCAGTTGCGCGGACATCCCGAGACCGCCATCTTCACCTTGGCCGGCGTCCAGGAGCCCCACATGAACTTCTCGATGCGGATGCCCAGCCCGGTCGAATCCTGCGTGCCGAAACGGCACCAGTCGGAGCCGACGCAGGTCTTCACGGTACGCAGGCCCTTGGCATAGGCATGGCCGGAGACGAAGCCGGCCTTGCCGAGATCGGCCCACACCGCCGGCAGGTCTTGCTTGCGGATGCCCAGCATGTCGATGCGCTGGCCGCCGGTCACCTTGACCATCGGGATTTCGAACTTGTCGACGACGTCGGCGATGGCGCGCAACTCGTTGGAATTGGTCACCCCGCCCCACATGCGCGGCACGACCGAATAGGTGCCGTCCTTCTGGATGTTGGCGTGCACGCGCTCGTTGATGAAGCGCGACTGATAGTCGTCGGCATATTGGTCAGGCCAATCGCAGACGAGATAGTAGTTGAGCGCCGGCCGGCACTTGGCGCAGCCGCATGAGGTCTTCCATTCGAGTTCCTGCATGACGGCCGGTATCGTCTTCAGGCCCTTCGCCTTGATCAGGCGGCGCACGTCGTCGTGGCCGAGGTTCGTGCAGGAGCACATGGGCTGCACCGCCGCCGGATTGTAGGCCTCGCCAAGCGTGAGTTTCAGCAGCTGCTCGACCAGGCCCGTGCACGAGCCGCACGAGGCCGAGGCCTTGGTGTGGGCGCGCACGTCGTCGAGCCCGGTCAGCCCCTTGCCCGTGATCGCGCCGGTGATCTTGCCCTTGCAGACGCCGTTGCAGCCGCAGATTTCCGCATCATCCGCCAATGCCGCAACGGCCGCCAAAGGGTCCGAGGAAGCGCCCCCCTGGAATGCCTGTCCGAAGATCAGCGTGTCGCGCATCTCCGAGATGTCGGTCGCCTTCTTCTTGAGGTCGTTGAACCAGGCGCCGTCGGCCGTCTCGCCGAACAGCACCGTGCCGATGATGCGGTTGTCCTGCAGCACGACGCGCTTGTAGATGCCCGCTGATGCATCGCGCAGGATGATCTCCTCGCGGTCGTCACCATCGGCGAAGTCGCCCAGCGAGTAGAGGTCGATGCCGGTGACCTTAAGCTTGGTCGGCGTATCCGAATGGACGAAGCGCTTGTCCTCGCCGTCCGCCAGCCTGACTGCCGCCACACGGGCCATCTCATAGAGGGGCGCGACGAGCCCATAGACATGGCCGCCGACCTCCGCGCATTCGCCGAGCGCCATGATCGCCGCATCCGAGGTTTCCATGCGGTCGTTGACGACGATGCCGCGATTGACCTCCAGCCCGGCTTCCTTCGCCAAGGCGATGCTGGGGCGAATGCCGACCGCCATCACCACGAGCGTCGCCGGGATGATCGTGCCATCCATGAGCTCGACGCCCTCGACCTTGCCGTTGCCGAAAATGGCCTTGGTGTTGGCCTTGGTCATGACCTTGATGCCGCGCGCCTCGACGGCCTTCTGCAGCAGGTAGCCGGCGGCCGGATCGAGCTGGCGTTCCATCAGCGTCGGCATGACGTGCAGCACGGTGACGTCCATGCCGCGTTCCTTGAGCCCGGCCGCGGCTTCCAGGCCGAGCAGGCCGCCGCCGATGACGACCGCTTTGGCGCGCGACTGGGCGGCGAGCAGCATGGCCTCGACGTCGTCGAGGTCGCGGTAGGTGAGCACTCCGGGCAGATCCTTGCCGGGCACCGGGATGATGAACGGCACCGAGCCGGTGGCGATGACGAGCCTGTCGTAGCTTTCGGTCACGCCGTGGTCCGAGGTGACGGTCTTGGCTTCCCGGTCGACGGCGACGATCCTGTGCCCCTTGTAGAGAGTGATGCCGTGCTTGATGTACCAGCCGTCGCCGTGGATGACGATTTCCTCGAACGCCTTCTCGCCCGAAAGCACCGGCGAGAGCATGATACGGTCGTAGTTCACGCGCGGCTCGGCGTTGAAGATGGTGACGGCATAGCGGTCAGGGGCTGCCTCCAGCAGGTGCTCGAGCATCCTGCCCGGCGCCATGCCATTGCCTATGATGACGAGTTTCTCGGTCATGTCGGTCTGCTCCGGTCTATTCGGCGGCATAGGAAAGGGACGGCGTCTCGACCTCGGCCGCGCGCTCCATCCGGCGGACGGTGAGATGCATCCAGACCAGGCAGGAGACGACGAGCAGGAACAGCAGCATGAAGCAGCTCGACCAGACGCCGGTGAAGTCGTTCAGCGCGCCGAAGGCGATCGGCAGGATGAAGCCGCCAAGGCCGCCGATCATGCCGACCACGCCGCCGACAGCGCCGACGTTGCCCGGATAGTAGACCGGGATGTGCTTGTAGACGGCGGCCTTGCCGAGGCTCATGAAGAAGCCGAGCACGCAGGCGACGGCGATGAAGGCGAGCGGGCCGATCTCGAAATGGAATGCGATCGGCCCGCTGATGCCGCGCACGACGTAGTCTGCCGAGGGGAGAGACAGAACGAGCGTCGCGACGGCACAGACGGTGAAAGTCCAGTAGAGCACGGTACGCGCGCCGATGCGGTCGGAAAGCACGCCGCCATAGGCGCGAAAGATGCTCGCCGGAATTGAATAGGCGGCGCCGATCATGCCGGCGGTGGCGATGCCGAAGCCGTAGACGCCGATCAGGTAGCGCGGCAGCCAGAGCGACAGCGCCACGAACGCGCCGAAGGAGAAGAAATAGTAGAAGGCGAAGCGCCAGACCTGCAGGTTCTTGAGCGGCGCGAATTCCTGCCAGAAGCTTCTTACCGGCGTCGCCTTGCCGGCGCGGCGCTCGCGGATGACCGGATCGTCGTTGGTCATGAACCAGAAAACGGCGGCCATGACCACCAGTGCCGCGGCCCAGATCAGCGCGACCGACTGCCAGCCCCAGGAAAGCAGCACGAACGGCGCCAGGAATTTGGTGACCGCGGCGCCGACATTGCCGACACCGAAGATGCCGAGCGCGGTGCCTTGTTTTCCAGCCGGGAAGAAGCGCGAGACATAGGCGACGCCGACGGCGAAGGAGCCGCCCGCAAGCCCGACGCCGAGCGCCGCGATCAGCATCTGCCCATACGTATGGGCGAAAGCGAGCAGGAACGTCGCCACCGCCGCGGCCAGCATGGTCATGGTGTAGACGAGGCGGCCGCCATAGCGGTCGGTCCAGACGCCGAGCACCATGCGCACGAGCGAGCCAGTCAGGATCGGCGTGCCGACCAGCAGGCCGAACTCGGTTTCGTTCAGGCCGAGCTCCTGCTTGATGCGCACGCCGATGATGGAAAAGATCGTCCACACCGCGAAGCAGACGGTGAAGGCAATGGTGGATATGACGAGCGCCTGCCGGGGAGCATTGTCCTGGCTGGGCGCGGCTGGGAGGTTTGCGGTCATGGTCGGCTCCGATTTGCGGCGTGGGAGGCGCCGCATGTTGTGTTGATCATGGTCAGCGCGGCGGGACTTGCGCGGTCACTTGCGGCCCCTTGCCCTCGGCCTCGTGACTGGCGGGAAACAAGAGCAGTGCGGCGCCGAACAGCACCGCCGTCAGTATGCTGCTCGCCAGGAAATCGCGGCGGACGAAATCCTTGAGCGAGGGTCTGATCCGTTTCGTCATCGTCTCTCCGGTTGGCACCGCGCGGGATCGGCACCATCGATTGCGTTTCGGGTCCAAAACAAAAAAGCTGCCGTCAGGCCTCTCGCGTCCGTGCATCCGGGATCGCGTGGTGACCTGAGCGGCAGCTTTGCCTGTGGCGCCCGCCATTGGACGCCGTGTCTCTTGGCCCTTGTGGGCCTACAGTCTGACAATCAAGAAGCGTGCCAATTTGACGGTCGTCAAGATTATCGAATAGAATCAATATGAAACCGTAGCCGCGCGGTTATTGGTCAGGCCCGGCGGCGGACCAAAGATTAGTCAGAATGCTCGCGTAGCAGCATAATATTTGTGCAGTGCGGCAGATTGCCCATTGTCGATGCAGATTGTCCCTTTGCCGATGACGGCGAGTTTCGGTCGTGGCGCTACTGCGCGGCTTCGACGAAGCGATGGCGTTCATAGAGGAACTTCAGCACGGCTTCGCGGCAGCGCAGAAAGGTGCGGTCGGATGCAAGCTCTACGCGCCGGCGCGGGCGGGCGAGCGGCACGGAAAGCACCTCGCCGATGGTGGCCGCCGGACCGTTGGTCATCATCACGATGCGATCGGACAGAAGCACCGCCTCATCGACGTCGTGGGTGATCATGATCATGGTCGAGCCCAGCCTGGCATGGATGTCCATCACCGCATCCTGGAGGTGAGCACGGGTCAGCGCGTCGAGCGCGCCGAACGGCTCGTCGAGCAGAAGGATCTTCGGTTCCATGGCGAGAGCGCGGGCGATGCCGACGCGCTGCTTCATGCCGCCGGAAATCTCGGCCGGACGCTTGTCCTTGGCATGCGCCATCTGCACGAGATCGAGGTTGCGCATGATCCAGCCATGCCGCTCTGCCCGGCTTTTTGTCCGGCCAAAAACCTTGGACACGGCAAGGTTGACGTTCTCGTAGACGGTGAGCCAGGGCAGCAGCGAGTGGTTCTGGAACACCACCGCGCGCTCCGGTCCGGGGCTGTCGACCTCCTTGTCTTCGAGCAGCACGGCACCCTTGGAAACCTTGGTCAGCCCGGCGATCAGGTTGAGCAAGGTCGACTTGCCGCAGCCGGAATGGCCGATGATGGAGACGAACTCGCCGGCGTCGATGGTGAGCCTGATGTCCTTCAGCACCTCGCTGACCTGGCCGCCACGGACGAAGGATTTGTCGATATGGTCGAGCTTCAGATAGGCGGCCATCCTGCCCTCCTCACTTTGCCGTCGTGCCGCGGGTGACGAAGGCGCCGGCCGCTGCGACCAGCCGGTCGAGGCAGAAGCCGGTGACGCCGATATAGGCGAGGGCGACGATGATGTCGGGCAGCCGTGACGAGTTCCAGGCGTCCCAGATGAAGAAGCCCACGCCGACGCCGCCTGTGAGCATCTCGGCGGCCACGATGGCGAGCCAGGACAGCCCGATGCCGATCCTGAGACCCGTGAAGATGTAAGGCGCGGCGGCTGGCACCATGATCTTGATGAAGAATTCAAGCTGGTTGAGCCGCAAGATGCGGGCGACGTTGCGGTAGTCCTCGGGGATGTTGCGGACACCAACGGCGGTGTTGATGATCACCGGCCAGATCGAGGTGATGAAGATCACGAACAGCGCCGACGGGTTGGAGTCGCGGAAGGCGGCGAGCGACAGAGGCAGCCAGGCGAGGGGCGGCACAGTGCGCAGGATCTGGAACACTGGGTCGAGGCCCCGCATCGCCCAGACCGACTGGCCGACGAGCGCGCCCAGCGCCACGCCGACCGCCGCCGCCATGCCGAAGCCGATGGCGACGCGCTGCAGCGAGATCAGCACGCGCCAGGCCAGACCGATATCCTGCGGCCCGTTGTCGAAGAACGGATGGGCGATCAGGTCATAGGCCTCGTTCCACACCTGGCTTGGCGGCGGCAGGCTGGCCGTCGGCGACGAGCAAGCCACCTGCCAGACGACGAGCAGGATGAGGATAACGACGGCCGGCGGCACCAGCGCCGTCGCCAACCGGCGGGCAATGGCGAGCGGGTTGATGCGGCGCCTCGCCTTGGCGGCGAAGGCGACGACCTCGGCGGGCTTTGCCGGAAACGCCTTCACCTCGGTGTCCTCGACGGATTGGATGGACATGTCGCAGAAAAACTCCGTGGGCGGTGTTGGCGACGACGGCGCGAAGGGCGCCGTCACGCTTTGCTGCGCTTGCGCCGATGGCGCAAACGGCGCCAGCGCCGTTTGCGCTTAAGCCGAAGCCTTGATCTTCAGACTGTTGAGATAGGCGGACGGGTTGGCCGGATCGAAGGTCTTGCCGTCGAAGAAGGTCTCGACGCCGCGCGAAGGCGATGCCGGGATATCGCTCGCGGCGACGCCCAGATCCTTCGCCGCCTCGCGCCACAGATCCTCGCGGTTCACCTGGTCGACCAGCGCCTTGATGTCGGTGGTCGGCGCGAACTTGCCCCAGCGGATGTTCTCGGCGAGGAACCAGGCGTCGTGGCTCTTGAAGGGATAAGAGACCCCGCCCTTCCAGAACTTCATGTAGAGGTCGGTGCCCTTGGCGACGCGGTCGTTGCCGTAATTGATATCGCCCTTGAGGCGACCGATGATGTCGGCGACAGGCACGTTCATCCATTGTCGTTTGCCGATGATCGAGGCCATCTCCTCTTTGTTCTCCATTGCCTCGCACCATTGTTGGGCTTCCATCACGGCCATCAGGATCGCCTTGGTTGCGTTGGGGTATTTCTCGATGAAGGCGGCGCGCAGGCCGAGCGCCTTTTCCGGATGGCCCTTCCAGAGCTCGCCCGTGGTCGCGGCGGTGAAGCCGATGCCCTGGTGGACAAGTTGCTCGTTCCACGGCTCGCCGACGCAGAACACGTCCATGTTGCCGACCTTCATGTTGGCCACCATCTGTGGCGGCGGCACGACGATCGTCGAGACGTCCTTGTCGGGGTCGATGCCGCCGGCGGCCAGCCAGTAGCGCAGCCAGAGGTCGTGCGTGCCGCCCGGGAAGGTCATCGCGGCCTTGACTTCCTTGCCGGCCGCCTTCTTGGCGGCGAAGGCTTCCTTCAGTTTGGAGGCGTCGAGGCCGACGCCGGTCGCTGCGTATTCCTGTGCCACCGAAATGCCCTGGCAGTCGTAGTTCAGCCGCGCCACGATCGCCATCGGCAGCGGCTGTTTGTTCTGCGTCACCTTGCCGGTGTGCATTAGGTAGGGCATCGGCGTCAGGATGTGTGCGCCATCGATGCCGTTGGCCTCGCCGCCGAGCACCAGATTGTCGCGCGTCGCGCCCCAGGAGGCCTGCTTCAGCACCTCGACGTCGGGCATGCCGTATTTGGCGAACAGCCCCTTCTCCTTGGCGATCATCAGGGGTGCTGCATCGGTCAGGGCGATGAAGCCAAGCTTGGCGCCGGTCACCTCGGGCGCGGTGGTCGCCGCATAGGCGCCGGAGGGAAACAGCTTGCGTGCCGCCATGAGCAGCCCCGCCGTCACTGCGCTGCTGGCGAGGAAGTCGCGCCGCGTCATGTCCTTTAGCGTCGTTCCAGTTCCGATCCGTTTCGTCATCGTCATCTCCATTGGCGCCGCTTGGGACCGGCGAGTCGATTGCGTGGTCGGTCAAAACAAAAAAGCTGCCAGCCAGGCCGTGCGCGTCCGTCCATCCGGGATCGCGTATCGACCTGAGCGGCAGCTTTGCCTGTGGGCGCCCGCCATTGGACGCCTGTTCCGTGGCTCCTGGGGAGCCTGCCTGTTGCAAAGCAGGAACTGTGCCAGTTTCTGGCTGGATGAAAAACATAAATTAATTCAAATATATACTACAATGGTCTACGCGCCGGCCGGCAAGGCGAGCAGGGCAAAGATTGCTCATTAGCGCAAGCGCACGCATAATTCTTGTGCAATGCACAAGAATGGCGCGCAAATGATCAGGCGCGTTTCTGGCCGGCGATGTAGGCGTCGATCTTGTCGGGATCGAAGATCTGGCCGTCGAAGAAGCCGTCAGGACCAAGCACGAGACTCGCCCCGGCGGAGCCGACTGGCGTCGCGACCTTCAGCGCGCCCTCGACCTTCGCATTGGCGCCGGGCAAGGCCACGCCGAGCGGTTTCAGCGCCGAGCGGTAGAGATCGGGCCGATAGCAGTCGCGGGCGATGGCCAGGTTCTGCGGCGTATGCGGCAACTGGCCCCAGCGCACCATCTGCGTGTAGAACCACAGCGCGTGGCTCTTCCAGGGGAAATTGGCCGCCTTGTCGAAGGGCAGGAAGAAATCGTCGACGCGCCGTTCCGCGCCGCCGCCGAGTTGAAGCTGTCCGGTCAGGATCGGCATCTGGATCGCCTCTGGCTGGCCGAGGAAAGCGGGCTTCGCCATCAGCGCGGCCAGCTCGCCGCGATTTGCCGGCTCCTGGCACCAGCGGGCGGAATGATGCAGCGCTCTCAGCAAGGCGGCCAGGGCATCCGGGTTTTCCTCTGCCCACGCCCTGCGCGCGCCGATCACCTTTTCCGGGCTGTTGCGCCACAACAACGCCTTGACCGTGACGATATGGCCGATGCCGACGGCGACGGCGGCGCTGTTCCAGGGCTCGCCGACGCAATAGCCGTCGATGCGGCCGGCGGCCAGCGCGTCGGCCATGAAGGGCGGCGGCACGATGACGATCTCGATGTCGCGGTCGGGATCGACGCCGCAGGCGGCGAGCCAGTAGCGCAGTTCGTAATTATGCCCGGAATGCGGATGCACGACCGCAAAGCGCAGCGGTTCGCGGCCGGCCGCCGCCCGCTCGCGGATCAGTGCGCCAAGCGCGGTACCGGCCCGCGCGGGCTCGAGGTCGGTCGCAGCCCCGTGCGCCGCCATGCCTTCCCACACCGCGTTGGAGACGGTGACGCAGTTGCCGCCGAGCCCGAGCGAGAAGGGCACGATGGTCTCGGAGGCAATCGGCGTGAGACCGAGGCTGCAGGCGAGCGGCATCGGCCCCAGCATGTGGGCGACGTCGAAATGACCGATGGCGATACGGTCGCGGATGTTGGCCCAGGAGGTCTCGCGATGCAGCTTGAGCTCGATGCCCTCGCGGGCGGCAAAGCCCATCTCGCCGGCCGCGATCAGGACGGCGCTGTCGAAGAGCGGCATGAAACCGGCGGTGATCTCATACGGCGCGTCCATGCTCATTCGCCCTCCAGAGGCCCCAGCAATCCCGCTGCCGTCACCAGGCTTTGGGCGATTTCGGCGATCTTGCGGTTCTGGTTCATGGCGGTCTTGCGCAGCAGCGCGTAGGCCGCTTCCTCGCTCAGGCCGCGCGACTTCATCAAGATGCCCTTGGCCCGGTCGATGACCTTGCGGTTCTCAAGCTCGCTGCGTGCCTCCTCCAGCTCGCGCGCCATGCGCGAGAAGGCGTTGAAGCGGCTGATCGCCATGTCGAGGATCGGCTTGATGCGTTCCTTCTTCAGCCCGTCGACGACATAGGCGGACACGCCGGCATCGACGGCCGCCTCGATCGAGGCCTGGTCGGAGCGGTCGACGAACATGGCGATCGGCCGTTTTACCGCGCGAGAGAGCTGGAACATGTTCTCCAGCATGTCGCGGTTCGGATTTTCGAGATCGATGACGATGACATCCGGCTCGATCTCGGCGATGCGCTTGGCGATGCCCGCGACGTCATGGACCACCGTGACATGGCGATGGCCGGCCTCCCGCAATCCGGCCTCGATGATCGAGGCACGGATGCGGTTCTCGTCGATAACAAGGATGGTCAACGAACCGGAGGACATGCCCTATTGTGCAGCCGGTGCGCAATTGTGCAATGCGGTAGTCGACTGGAGGTGAGATTCAGGCTCCCGTTGTCCGGCGCCTTGGTTGAATCTCGGATCAGTACCGGCCATCGATCCGGTCACGCCGCCGAACTGTCCTGCTCTGCGGCGTTCGGATCGCCCGGCGCCGTCGCCCAGGCGAGCTCGACCAGCGTCACGGTACGCCGGCCGGCGCCATCGACCTGGCAGACGATAAGGCCCTGCTCCTCGATATAGTCGAGCAGCCGCCGCGCGCGGCGCAGCGAATGCGAGCCATAGGCCCGCGCGATCGCCGCGTCGCTCGGGCAGGGCCAGCCCTCCTTCGCGGCGCGGGCGATCATCATGAACACGCCTTGCATGTCCTCGGGCAGCAGCGAGGCGCGCACGGACACGTCCCGCCATGCATCGTCCTCGGCCATGTCGGAGCCGACGCCGGCGCGGGCCCGTGTCAGCATGCGGCGGAATTCCGAAAGATCGGGCACCACGGAAGCGAGCCCTTCGATCCGGCAGCGGACCACGAACTCCTGATAGAGCACGCCGATGACGCGGAAGCCGGCATCCGGCTCGGCCAGGATGGCGCGCAGGATGCGGTCCATCCGCTCGCGCCGCTCGGCAAGGTCCTCGGCGCTCGGCTGCGGCTCCGCCGGCTCGGGGCGGATGTCCAGCGACGCGGCCTTGGCCGCCATCAGCTGGTCGAGCAGATCGGGCGAAGACCTGCGTTGCTGCCGCATTGTCTCCGGCGGCGGTGCGGCAAGAATGATCGCGCGCGCATCTTCAAGCGCGGCTCCCGGCATCGGCATCAGCCGCGGCGTGCCGTTGCGCGGGCTGGTTTCGGTCTGGCCGATGCGCACGCCGAGCGGGCGACGCGACAAAGCAGGACCGAGCGCCATGAAATGCCCGCGCTCCAGATCGCGAAACGCTTCGGCCTGCCGCCGCTCCATGCCGAGCAGGTCGGCCGCGCGCGCCATGTCGATGTCGAGGAAGGTGCGGCCCATCAGGAAGTTGGAGGCTTCCGCCGCGACGTTCTTGGCAAGCTTCGCCAGCCGCTGCGTGGCGATGATGCCGGCAAGCCCGCGCTTGCGGCCACGGCACATCAGATTGGTCATGGCACCGAGAGAGAGCTTGCGCGCCTCATCGGAGACTTCGCCGGCGACGGCGGGCGCGAAGAGCTGCGCCTCGTCGACCACCACCAGCATCGGATACCAATGGTCGCGCGCGACCTCGAACAACCCGCCGAGGAAGGCGGCGGCGCGCCGCATCTGGTTTTCGGCGTCGAGCCCTTCGAGGTTGAGCACCGTCGAGACGCGGTGGATGCGCGCCCGCTCGCCGGCCGCCTGCAGGCCGCGCTCGGTGTGCTCCTCGGCATCGATCACCAGATGGCCGTAACGCTCGCCGAGCGACACGAAGTCGCCTTCGGGGTCGATGATGGTTTGCTGGACCCAAGGCGCGCTCTGTTCGAGCAGCCGGCGCAACAGATGCGACTTGCCGGAACCCGAATTGCCCTGCACCAGCAGGCGGGTCGCCAGCAGTTCCTCAAGGTCGAGGGCGGCCGGCGCGCCGGCCGACGTCTGCCCCATCTCGATTGCAACGGTCATGTCTCGACTCGGATCCCTGCGAGCGACGGGCTTACCAACCTGAGCGCGGCGCGTCGAGCATACGATCGCTGGCCGCCCGGCGTTCTGCACAAGAGTACGGGTGCTATCTCCGGTATGGCGTGGCCTATCCCGCAAGATCGACGTGATGTGCGCCATGCGGCAGCGGGATTCGGCCGATTCGTTCGAGGGCGGGCTGGTCGCCCTTGACGACACGGAACACCTCAAGCCCCGCGCCGGCTTCCGGTCCCGCGCCGTCATGGCCCTGGAACACAGTGGCGAGGAAATGATCCCCCGTTCGGTCGAAGGTGCCGCCTTCCGGCAACGAGCCCTCGAAAGGGTAGTCGGCAATCTTGGCGATGCCGCCGGTCGCCGGATCGAGACTCATCAGGCTGACGGAGGCCTGGCGCTGAAAGCGGGCGGACTGTGTTGGGAGAGCGGTGCCCCGCATGTTGACGGTCGCCACCAGCCGGCCATCGGGGCTCACCGCGATTCCCTCGGCCGACAGGTCGCTCTCGATGGCGGCGACAACCTCATGTCGGCCCATCGATGCCGCGGGATCGGCAAGACGCACGACGCTGATGGTCGAAGGCGTCTCGGGGATGCGGCCTTCAAGGTTGGCGGCGGCAAGGTCGCGTCCCCAGTTGGAGGTCAGGTAATGGCGTCCGTCCGGCGTGAAACGGCCGACGAAAGGATCGGCGCCCACATTCACAATATTGCCCCACGGGCGCAGGCGGGGCGCACCATTCTCCTCGCCGACAGCGAAGAAGGCGACGCGGTTCTGTGTGTTGATGTTTACGGCGATGAACCGGCCGCCTGGATGCCAATGGACGTTGGTCGCTGTGACGCCGCCGCGAGGCGTGGCAGCTGACCCCGATATCCCGAGATCGGCTAGATCGAACCGGGCGACGGGGCCGAATCGACCGTCGGCATAGCCGATGATCTGGACGAGACTTGCCTCCGGCGTGTTCGATACCACGGCAACGCGGCGTCCATCCGGGCTGACCGACAGACCTTCGGGAAAGGCGGCGATCTCGACTGTGTCCGCCAGGCGAGGCGTGGCGGCGTCCGACAGGTCGACCGCGAACAGGCGTCGCCCTGGCGGGAGGTCTTTGATCGTGTCGCCCGCCGCCGGTCGCTCCCCCAGCCTTTCGGTGACGAATGCGGTTTGCCCGTCCTTGCTCAGTTGCAGGATTTCCGGCGCCGCGGTGACGGAATTCGAGACCGCAATCGTGCCTTTCACGACCTTGCCGTCGGCGACGGACAGCACCGTCAACATGTCGCGAAAACCCGAATCGCGCGGCGAAAGCCGTCCGGTCGCGTAGGTCTGGGCGCTGAAATCACCGTCGGAGACCACTGCGATCCGCGAGGCTGAAATCCGCCCGGAAAGGTCGAGCGGCTGTGCCGCCGTGACGGACGGCGCGGCGGCGGACAGTATAATGGAGAGGGCTATGGAACTGAGGACAGGTCTGATCATGATCGGTTCCCTACGGTCAGTTGAGCTGCTTGCGCCTCCCGAAAATAGCGACAAGATTGATTGCGATCCAATTGGAATGCCACCATCTGTGATAGGCAATTCGCATCGGGAGACGCCATGGACATTCGCACGCTTGCCTGCTTCGTCGCCGTGGCAGAGGACTTGCATTTTCGCCGCGCGGCCGAGCGAATGAATCTGACCCAGCCATCGCTCAGTCAGCGCATCCGCGCCCTGGAAATCGAGGTTGGCGCCCAGCTGTTCGAACGGGATCGCCGCGGCGTCGCGCTCACGCCGGCCGGAGTTGCCTTTCTCGGCCCCGCCCGAAAGGCGGTCGAGCACGCCAATGCCGCCACGACCCAGGCGCTCAGGGCCGTTCGCGGCGAGGTCGGCCGCCTGCGGCTCGGCTTCACCGTCATCGCCTTCTACGGCGTGCTGCCGGAGGCGGTGCGAAGCTTTCGAAGCCGCCATCCAGATGTCGATGTGGATCTGATCGAAATGAATTCACCGCTGCTTGAGTCAGCGCTTGCAGCGGGAGAGATCGACCTCGGTGTGCTGCACCCGCCGCTATTGACGCCGGATCTTGTCGTTCACGCTTTACCTGACGAACCGTTGGTGCTGGCACTCCCTTCGGCGCACCGGCTTGCCGGACAGGCGACGATCCGCATAGCGGACCTCGACAACGAGCCTTTCCTGCTGGCGCCACGCGCCATAGGCCCAAGCATCTATGATCGCGTGATCGCACTGTTCCAGGCCGAAGGCCTCAGCCCGCGCGTCGTCCAGGAAGTAACACCGATGACGACGCTGGTGGGTCTGGTCGCGGCAGGCGCAGGCGTGGGATTCGTCACTGCCGGCATCGCCCGGGCGGCACGCCCGGGCGTGGTCTATCGCCCGGTCGTCCCGCGCCCACCAGCCCTGCCGATGGCAGCCGCCTGGCGCAAGCCGTCGCTATCGGCCAGCGGCAGGCGTTTCCTTGAATTGGTCGAGACGCTGATCGAAGCCTCTAGGGCATGATGCCGAAAAAAGTGTGAAGCGGTTTCGGACCACATCATGCTTTCGAGCACTGGTCGGACCACCATTTCGCTGGCGCTATCCAACCATTGGCGTATCATCTTTCCAGGGAGGGTTCATGGCAGGAGGAGGCCGATGAACGTCGCTGCGGAAATGCCCGTCATGGACCCGACGGTGCAAGATCTTGTTTCGTCTGCTCTTTCGAAATTTCGCGCCGGCGACACCGTGTCCACACGCGCCATGCTCGATGCCGTACGCCATGCCGACCCGTCTTGCGAAGACAGCGACGACCATCTGATCGAGCTGATTGTGATGGCCGCCATTGGTAAGACCATGGGGGTCGTGTTCGACCACCGTTCCCCGGACGAACGGTTGCCGCATCTCTAGCGTGCCTTTGGGCAGTAGGGTTTGTTGAGATTCAGGTCAGGCCGAGTCGAAAGTGGTGGCTTCCGAGAACCGGAGCGGAGCGTACTTGAAGTACGTGAGCACCGGAAGCGCAGGAAGACGCCACTTGCAGGCCGGCCTCACCTGAATGTCGGCAGACCCGCTAGCTTCCCAGCGGATGCGGCATGTAGCCGACGAAACCGGCGATCTTCCACCGGCCGGCGACCTTGCGGCAGAAGTAGAGCGTCTGCCATTTGAGCCGGTCGACGCCGCCATCGGCCTTGGCGACCGAACCGTCGAATTTCTTGTGCAGCACCGCGCGGTCGCCATCGACATCGATGTCGCGCATGTTGGTGACGCGGAACAGCGCCTCGCGCAGCGGTTCGGCGAATTTGGTCGCGGCCGTTTCCTTGGCCTGCCGCAGCCATTCGTCGCGATAGACGTCCAGCCTGGGAAACTGCAGCCGCCAGGCATCGGCATTGGCAAGGAAATGCGCATGCATGCCGAAGAAGCTCTCGGCGATGAAATCGTCCTCGACCATCGACCAGTCCTGTCCGAGGAAGGCATCGATGTCGCGCCGCACCAGCATTTCCCAAAGCGCGTGGCGGTCTGCATCGCCCTGCGGAAACGGATTCTTGTCGAAGGTCATGCTGGATCTCCCCTCTCGCAAGCAATTCCCGGAAAAGTGCATAACGGTCTTCCGTCCGGAATTGCGTAAAACAAAACAGAGCGCGCCGGCCGCCGGCGGTCGCCCACCTGTCGCTGCAGCGTCGTCGAGCGCAAGATGCTCAGCCTTCTGTAATAAAGCAACATGGATTTCGAAAAAATGTTGCTTTCCGACATTGCCTCTATGAAGATCATGCCGACAGGGGTAGACGGCTATGCGACCCGGTTCCCGTCGGTTGACAAGATGGAGGCTCACTTGCCCAAGCAGTGCTTTGGAAAATCGCATGTCCCGCTCTCGCCCGCCGTGCGCGCCGGCGATTTCGTCTATGTCTCGGGCCAGGTGCCGGTGGGCAGCGACGGGCTTGTGGTGAAGGGTGGCATCGCCGAGCAGGCCGAGCAGGTGCTGCAGAACGTCAAGGCGGCGCTGGCGCTCGCCGGCTGCGCCATGGACGATGTGGTGAAGACCACCGTCTGGCTGGAGGACGCGCGCGATTTCGGCACTTTCAACGCCGTCTATGCCAAGCATTTCCCGAAGGACCCGCCGGCGCGCACCACGGTCGAGTCACGCCTGATGATCGACATCAAGATCGAGATCGAAGCCGTCGCCTACCGGCCGGTCTGATCGCGACCACACAAAGGAGGGCACCGATGCAGTTCGATCTCCTGATCAAGGGCGGGCGTGTCATCGATCCCGCATCGGGCCTGGATGCGCAACGCGACGTTGCCATTGCCGACGGCCGCGTCGCTGCGATCGACGCAGCCATCGATGCCGAGGCGGCGGGTAAAGTCGTCGACGCCAGGGACTGCATCGTCACGCCCGGCCTCGTCGACCTGCACAGCCACGTCTATTGGGGCGGCACCTCGCTCGGCGTCGATGCCGACCGACTGGCGGCCAAGAGCGGCACCACCACCTTCATCGATGCCGGCAGCGCCGGCGCCGGCAACTTCCTCGGCTTCCGCCGCCATGTCATCGAGCGCTCGAAGGTCCGCATCCTAGCTTACGTCAACATCTCCTTTGCCGGCATATTCGGCTTCTCGAACACCGTGTCGGTCGGCGAGTGCGGCGACCTCAGGCTCTGCGAGCCGCGCGAGACCGTGGCGGCGGTGCGCGAGCACGCCGATGTCGTCGTCGGCGTCAAGGTGCGTTCCGGCAAGCATGCCGGCGGCACCAGCGGCATCGCGCCGGTCGACCTTGCGCTCGAAGCCGCCGATAAGGTCGGGCTGCCGCTGATGGCGCATATCGACGAGCCGCCGCCCGGACGCTCGGAAGTGCTGCCGCGCCTGCGCCGGGGCGACATTCTCACCCACTGCTTCCGGCCGTTCCCCAACGCCCCGGTCTTCGCCTCCGGCGCGGTGCGCCCGGACATGCGGCTGGCGCGCGAGCGCGGCGTCATCTTCGACATCGGCCACGGCATGGGCTCCTTCGACTTCGAGGTGGCGAAGGCGATGCTCGCCGAAGGCCTGGCGCCCGACGTCATCTCGAGCGACGTGCATCTCTACTGCGTCGACGGCCCCGCCTTCGACATCCTGGTCTGCATGTCGAAGCTACTGGCGCTCGGCATGCCGCTGGTCGAGGTGCTGCGCGCGGCGACGCAGCGCCCGGCCGAGGCGATCGCAAGGCCGGAGCTGGGTACGCTGAAGGTCGGCGGCATCGGCGATGTCGCGGTGCTGAAGCTGCTGCCGGGACGGTTCACCTTCGTCGACGCGGTCGGTGCGTCGTTGACCTCGGATCAGCGGCTGGTTTCAAACGGCATCGTCATCGGCGGCACATGGTGGCCGAACGAGGCGCCCGACTACATTGAGACGGAGCGTTTTGAGCCGCACGCGCGTCACACGCATGTCGATGTGGCGGCGAAGCATTTCGGGCGATGATTAGCCAATCTCCCCCTTGTGGGGGGAGATGCCCGGCAGGGCAGAGGGGGGCGCTGTCCCGCCGACATTTCAATTGGTAGCATTCGCCACCAGCCGGCTCTTGTTCGATCTCAAAACGACGAAGGTTGCGATCCTTCGCACCCCCCTCTGGCCTGCCGGCCATCTCCCCCACAAGGGGGGAGATCAGCTCTTCACCGTCTCGCGTTACTTGGCTCGCCATAAATCGGCGTCGCAATCCCTTCCATCCTCGCCTTGAGTTGCAGCGCCACGAACTTCGAATAGAAGCGCGACAGCGCCAGGTTGCCGCCATGGAACCACAGCGCTTCTTGCGCCGTCGGCTTCCACATGTTGCGCAATTCGCCCTGCCAGGGTCCGGGATCGCCCTTCACGCCGGAGCCGAGGCCCCAGCACGGGCCGACCTTGTCGGCGACCTCGCGCGAGACGATCGCGGCAACCGTCTCGTTCATCGACTGGTAGCCGGTGCAGCAGACGATCGCGTCGACGGCGAGCTCGCTGCCATCCTCGAACAGGATGCCGCTCAGTGTCAGCGACGTGATGCCGACGCCGCTCTTCACCTTGATCTCGCCGTTCAGGATCAGCTCGCAGGCGCCGACATCGATGTAGTAGCCCGAACCTGTGCGGTAGGCTTTCATCAACAGCCCTGTCTCGTCGTCGCCGAAGTCGATGGCGAAGCCCGTGTCGCTGAGGCGCTTGTAGAAATCCGCGTCGCGCGCCCTGATCACATCATAAAGCGCGCGCTGGCCCTTCGGCACCAGCGCGAAGGGTGTCGAGGCGACGATCATGTCGGCCTTGTCGGTGGTGATGCCGCGCGCCAGCGCCTTTTCCGAGAAGATCTCGAAGCCGACATCCATCAGCGTGTCGGATTTCACCACGGTCGTTGGCGAGCGCTGGACCATGGTGACCTTGGCGCCAGCTTCCCACAGATCGACGCTGACATCATGGCCTGAGCTTGCCGCCCCAATCACCGCGACGCGCTTGCCGCGGAATTTCTCGCCGGTGGAATACTGGCTCGAATGCACGAGCTCGCCCTTGAAGCCGTCGGCGCCCGGTAGTTCGATCTGCCGTGGCGGCCCGTAAGCGCCGGTGGCGAAGACGATGTGCTTCGGCTTCAGCGTGATCCGCTGGCCGACGCGGTCGACCACCACCGTCCAGACCTTGTCCGTCTCGTCATAGGCGGCGCTGATGCATTTGGTGGCGACCCAATAGTTCAGCTCCATGACGCGGGTATACATTTCCAGCCAGTCGCCCATCTTGTCCTTGGGCGTGAAGACCGGCCAATTTTCCGGGAACGGAACATAAGGCAGATGGTCGTACCAGACCGGATCGTGCAGCACGAGCGAGCGATAGCGGTTGCGCCAGGAATCGCCGGCGCGCGCGTTCTTTTCGATGACGAGCGTGGGGACGCCGAGCTGCCGCAGCCGGGCGCCCAGCATGATGCCGCCCTGCCCGCCGCCGATCACCAGGCAATAGGGCTGCTCCTGCATGCCGAGATCGCGCGCTTCGCGTGCCCTAGCTTCCGCCCAGGTCTCGCGCTCGGGGTCGGCCTTGTGACGGATGCCAAGCGGCCGGGCGGGGCCTTTCCGCTCCTCGAAACCCTTGAGCTCGCTCATCGCCGTGAACAGCGTGCGGCAGCGGCCGTCCTTGAGCCGCAGGATCCCTTCGCCGCGCGCGACCGCCGTCTCGAAGGTAAACCAGGCTTCGATGATGCCGTCGTCGACGCTTGGCTCCCCGGACGGCCGCCAATGCGACGGCTGTGCCGTGGACAGCGTCGCCTTCAGCATCTCGCGGATCGCCGCCTGCCCCTCCATGGTCTTGATGTTCCATGTGAAGGTCAGCAGATCGCGCCAGTAGCAATCCTCGGCGAAAAGATTGGCCACCGCCTTGATGTCGCCGGCCTCGAGCGCGCGGCCGAAAGCGCCGAGCCATGTTGCCGCCTGTTGCGATGGTGCGATATCGAGCATTCTTCTTCGTTCCCTTTTTCATACCGCCGAAGTCGGCGCAGTATTGGTTCGTTGAAGCCGGCGTCGCCGCATCTTCCTTCTCCCCTTGTGGGAGAAGGTGGATCGGCGCGGTAGCGCCGAGACGGATGAGGGGTGTTCCAGCGGAGTGAGACGCCGGTGGCATCTGGAGTACCCCTCATCCGACCTCGCTTCGCGAGGCCACCTTCTCCCACAAGGGGAGAAGGGAAAGCCCGTCTCAATCCCCGAGCGGCTCCATCTCCTTGCCTGTCCGATGGATCTGGGCGTTGTATTTGATCCGGCGCACGGTTTCGCGCGCTGGGCCGTCGATCCTGTAGGCGGTCGCCACCGCAAGAAGATCAATGGCCGCAAGGAAAGCGTAGCGCGACGCGGTCGGCTTCAGCGTGTCGGGATATTCGGGAACAGCCATTGTCAGCCGCACGTCGCAGACCCGCGTCAGCTCGGTATCGGGCGCCGTCACGCAGATCGCGTTGGCGCGGTAATGCTTGGCGAGTTCCACCGCTTCGATCACCTCGCGCGTGCGGCCGGTGGCCGAGATCGCGATCACCAGATCGCCGGGCTTCAGCGTCGAGGCTGTCATGCGCATCAGGTACGGATCGCATTGCGCGCTGACGGTGATGCCGTAGCGGAACAGCCGGTATTGCGTCTCCTGCGCCAGCGCCGACGAACTGCCGCCGAGGCCGAACACCGTCACCTGCCGCGCCTTGGCGATCAGTTCCGCAGCCTTCTGCAGCTGTCCCGGATCGATCTGTCGCTCCGCTTCCTGCAGCGCGCGCCGCGCCTCGCCGAACACCGCGTTCCAGAACGGCATGCCGCTGTCGCTGTTCGCGGGTTGAGGCTTGGTGCTGAGATAGAGCGCGCCGACGACGAGGCTCTGCGCCAGCTTCAGCTTGAAATCACGCACGCCGTCGCAGCCGATGGCGCGGCAGAACCGGGTGACGGTCGGCTCGCTCACCCCTGCTCGCTGGGCAAGTGCGGCATTGGAAGCATCGACGGCATATTTGACGTCGTCGAGCACGACGTCGGCGACGCGGCGCTCGGCCGGACGCAGCTCGGCATAGCTGTCCTTCACCTGCGAAATAATGTCGGGGAAGCGCCTGACATGGTCGTGTCGGTCGCCGTCCTCGTCTGAGGTCCGCAGCGCCTGGCTGTCAGCTTCGGTCATTGGCCAGTCCTTCCCTGCCCGTTTCTGGACCACCATTTTCGCGATTATCCGCCCGCTGGCCATAGGCTATCAACCGAGCTGAGTATGTAGGAAAGTAACACGCGCCGCAAGATGGCAAAAAATGTCACAAAATCATATGCTTAGATAAATACTGATTGAACCTGATTGCTTCCGTTCTTTGTCGCCGCTTGACAGTAAAGTAGGATAGTTACAGACTGATTTTGCGGACAGATGGGGCCTCCGGCAACGCATCGCGCAGTCTCCGAGGGGGAGCATGAGTACGGCAAGCGCAAGAACGCCGAAGCTCGGCGTGCAGGCAGCGACCAAAGTCTATCAAACGGCCTCCGGCGATCTTCTGGCGCTGGATCGCTGCAGCCTGGATGTTCAAGCCAATGAGATCGTCTCGATCGTCGGCCCTTCCGGCTGCGGCAAGACCACGCTGTTATGGTCGATGTCGGGCCTGCACCGGCTGACCGGCGGCTCCATCGTGCTCGACGGCAAGGAGATCACCGGACCGCGCCCCGAGATCGGCATCGTCTTCCAGGAAGCGAACCTTTTGCCCTGGCGCAACCTCGACGCCAACATCAACTTCCCCTTCGAGATCAAGGGTGAAAAGCCCGATCGCGCCTGGATCGCGCATCTGCTCAACCGCGTCGGGCTCGAAGGCTTCGGCGACAAGTTCCCGCGCGAGCTTTCCGGCGGCATGCAGCAACGGGCGGCAATCGTGCGCGCGCTCGCGCTGAAACCTTCCGTGCTCTTGATGGACGAGCCGTTCGGCGCGCTCGACAGTTTTACCCGCGAGGAGATGAACCGGCTCGTCGAGGAGATCTGGCTCGACACCAAGACCACCATCGTCTTCATCACCCACAGCATCGAGGAAGCGATCTTCCTCTCGGACCGCGTGGTGGTGCTGACGACAAGGCCAGGCCGCGTCGCCAAGGTCTACGACGTGCCGTTTCCACGGCCGCGTTCGCTGGAGATCATGGCGACGAAAGAAGTCTTCGACCTCACCAACCGTATCAAGATGGACATCGTCGGCGAACGCCGGCCGAAGGGCTCGGAACAGCAGGGACAAAAGACCGCTGAAATCGTGAGGATCAGGCCGTGAGCGGGGGCGATGCCATTCCGGAATTCTCAAAAGCCAAATCCGGCGATGGCCAGGATGTCAGCCTGACCAATCTTTCGGCTTTTGCCAGCGGACCCGGCATCAAATCCGGCGCCGAAGTGGTTGCGATCCTAGCCGTCGCCGTGGTGATCATCGGCGGTATCGAACTGGCGCTGCGGATCTTCCATGTGCCGCAATACATCATGCCGCCGCCGAGCTCGATCGCTTACGCTTTGTTCGACGAATTCCCGCTGATCGCGCCGCATCTCGGCTACACGCTGGTCGAGCTCCTCTCCGGCTTTGCCATCGGCGCCATCGTCGGCCTTGTGATGGCGGCTGTCATCACGCAATTCCCTTTTGCCGAAAAGATCGTCGCACCCTACATCCTGATCCTCGTCACCACGCCGATGCTGGCACTGGTGCCGCTGCTGATCCTGCGCTTCGGCTTCGGCTACACGCCGCGCATCATTGCCGTGGCTTTGGCCGCCGGCCCGATGGTGATGATCAATGCCGCGACCGGCTTCCGTCGCGTCGACAGCGCCAAGATCGCTTTAGCCCGCTCCTATGGCGCGAGCACGTTGCAGATCTTCTGGAAGATCCGCGCCCCAATGGCGCTGCCGATGATCCTGGTCGGCCTGATGATCGGTGCGATTTTCGGACTGCTCACCGCCGTCGGCGCCGAGATGGTCGGCGGCGGTTTCGGCCTCGGCAACCGGCTCACCTCCTATTCGTCGATGATCCAGATGCCGCAGTTCTTCGCGGTGGTGCTGATCCTCTCGACGCTCGGCATCCTGATCTACGTGTTGTTCTTCCTGATCGGCAAGAAATGGGCGAGCTGGGAGACGTGAGCGCGAAAGGATGAAGTCGCCCGGGAGGCGGGTGAAAAGGCAAGGCAAGCAATCAACAAAAGGGGAGTGCCATGACAAACGAAAATCCGATCCATTCCAGTGCTCCGGCCGGCATCAGCCGCCGCTATTTCCTGCAGGTGACTGCGGCCGGCGTCGTCACCGCCACCGCGCTCGGCGCTTCCGGCCTGAAGGCCAAGGCGGCGGCTTATGAGAAATTCACCTGGATCTCGCCGCGCGGCACGCTCGAAGTGCTGGACGATTATCCCTACTGGTCGGCCAAGAAGGCCGGCTATTTCGGCGACCTCGCCACCGACATGCAGCCGGGGCCGTCGGACGGCACCGCGACAGTGAAGTTCGTCGATGTCGGCCAGGCCGATATGGGCTTCCCCTCGCCGGGCGTGTTCTCCTTCGCCATCCAGAACGGCATGAAGCTGAAGTCGGTGTTCCATATGGGCGCGCGCGACACGTTCAGCATCGCCTTCCGCAAGGGCGAGGGGTCGAACGACCTTAAGAAGCTTGAGGGCAAAACCGTCCTGCTCGGCTCCGCCGCCTGGCAGTCGATCACCGATCCGCTGCTGGCAGCGCAAGGCGTCGACATCAAGAAGGTGAAATATGTCGAGGCCGGCTGGCCGACCTGGGGCACGGCGCTCGCCGGCGGCCAGGGCGATGCGGCACTCTCATGGGAAGGCCTGCGCGCCGAATGGATCGCCAAGGGCCTCGATTTCGAATACTGGCTCGGCGTGAAGAACTCCAAATTGCCGGCCAACACCTTCGTCGTGCGCGCCGCCGATCTCGAGGATGCCGACAAGAAGGCGTTTCTGGAAAAGTATCTGCGCGGCTGGGCGATGGGTCTCGAATTCGGCTACCAGAACCCGCGCGCCGCGGTCGAGGCCGTGTTCGAGCAGTTCCCGACCTTGGCCAAGAACCTCGGCCCCGAACTCGGCACGACCTCGATCCTGCAGCAGATCAACGTCTTCCGCGGCGACATGGACAAGCGCGGCGGCTGGGGCTCGCACGACATGGCGAGCTGGCAGGGCTTTTTCGACGAGATCCTCAAGATCGGCCAGATCACCGCGCCGGTGAAAGCCGAGGACGTCTGCACCAACGACCTGATCCCGGCCGCCAACGACTTCGACAAGGCCAAGGTCAAGGCCGACGCCGACGGTGTAAAACTGTCGGAAGGCTTTGCCGCGCTCGACGTCGACAAGATCAAGGCGCACCTGTTCGACTCCGCCGTGAAGTAGCCCGGCGACGGACATTAGCGATAAACGGGCGGCGACTGAATCGCCGCCCCAATCAACGAAAATGCGGGAGGCTGCAGTGGCCGACAGGGTAAAAATATTGATGGTTGGTCTGGGCAATATGGGCGCTTCGCATGCCAGCGCCTATCATCGCTCCGACGGCTTCGAGATCGTCGGCATCATGAGCCGCTCGATCAAGAGCAACAAGAAGATCCCCAAGGAACTCGCCGGCTATCCGCTCTACGAGGATTTTGACCTGGCTCTGAAGGAGACCAAGCCAGATGCGGTCTCGATCAACAGCTGGCCGAATACCCATGCCGAATATGCGTTGAAGGCAATCGACGCCAACTGCCATGTCTTCATGGAAAAGCCCTTGGCCACCAACATCGAGGACGCCGAGAAGGTGGTGGCCGCGGCGCGGGCGAAGAACCGCAAGCTGGTGCTCGGCTACATCCTGCGCGTCCACCCCTCCTGGATCAAATTCATCGAGGTCGGCAAGACGCTCGGCAAGCCGCTGGTGATGCGTCTCAACCTCAACCAGCAGAGCAGCGGCACGGCCTGGCACTGGCATAAGAACCTGATCGACTCGCTGATCCCGATCGTCGACTGCGGCGTGCACTATGTCGACGTCATGTGCCAGCTTACCGGAGCCAAGCCGGTGCGCGTGCACGGCATCGGCGCCAAGCTATGGGCCGAGGCCGACAAGCAGAATTACGGCCATCTGCACGTCACCTTCGACGACGGCTCGGTCGGCTGGTACGAGGCGGGCTGGGGTCCGATGATGAGCGAGACCGCCTATTTCGTGAAGGACGTGGTCGGCCCGAAGGGTGCCGTCTCGATCGTCGCCGGCCAATCGGGCAGCGGCGCCAAGGACGCCGAGGACGTTTCGGATTCCGCCGACATCGACCGCCACACCAAGACCGACGCGCTGAAAATCCATTACGCGCAGGTCGACGGCGACAAGAACTTTTCCAAGCCCGACGAGATCGTCAGCATGGAGGACGAGCCCGGCCACCAGGAGCTTTGCGACCGCGAGCAGGCCTTCTTCCTGCGCGCCATCCGCGAGGACCTCGATTTGACCGAGCAGATGGATGCCGCCGTCAACAGCCTGCGCATCGTGCTGGCGGCCGAGCAGAGCATAGCGGAAAAGCGCACCGTCGAGCTGGCCTGAGGCCGCGCCAGCCCCCTCATCCGGCCGCTTCGCGGCCACCTTCTCCCCGTTGGGGAGAAGAGATTAGCGCCGAAAGCCTCCTCTCCTCGCCGGGGAGAGGTCAGCCGAGCGAAACGGAGGCTGGGTGAGGGTGAGTCCGCCGAGCCCTTCTTGGCTCTCACCGCATCATGGAGGAGGAAGACATGGCCGCGATTTCCGAGAGCCTTCTCGAGACCTACACCAGTTCCGACGCCCTGGGCCTGGCAAGCCTCGTCAAGCGCGGCGAGGTTTCTCCCGCCGAGCTGGTCGAAGCGGCGATCACCACGATCGAGCGCCTCAACCCCTCGCTCAACGCGGTCGTCCACCGCCTCTACGATATAGCGCGCGCTCAGGCGAAAACGGTCGACAAGACGGCGCCTTTCGCCGGCGTTCCCTTTCTGCTCAAGGAGCTCGCTTCGTCCTGGAAGGGGGCGCCCCTCACCAACTCCTGCCGCTACCTGAAGGACTTCGTCGCCGATTCCGACAGCGAGGTCGTGCGCCGCATCAAGGCGGCTGGCCTCGTGCTCGTGGGCAAATCCAACGCGCCCGAGAACGGCTGGTCGATCACCACCGAGCCGAAACTCTACGGTGCGACGAAGAACCCGTGGAAGGAAGGCATCACGCCGGGTGGCTCGAGCGGCGGCGCCGCCGCCGCGATTGCTGCGCGTATGGTGCCGATGGCCGAAGCCAGCGACGGCGCCGGCTCGATCCGCGTGCCGGCCTCCTGCTGCGGCATCGTCGGCCTGAAGCCGTCGCGCGGCCGGGTCAGCCTCGCCCCCTTCGGCGACTATTGGTATGGCGGCGCCTACTTCCTCTGCTGCTCGCGCACCGTGCGCGATACCGCCGCCTATCTCGACGCGGTGGCCGGCGCCCTGCCCGGCGACGCCTATACGCCGCCGGTACCGAACGACAGCTGGCTCAACCTGTCCGCGCGAACACCGAAGAAACTGCGCATCGGCTTCACCGTCACGCCGCCCCATGGCGCGGCGATAGATCCTGAAGTCAAGGCAACGGTGCTCTCCACGGTCGCCGCGCTCGAACGCCTCGGCCATGATGTCGAGGAGCACGATATGCCGCTCGACGCCGATGCTGCGTGGAGAACCTACACCGACATGACCAATGTGCAGACGGCCGCCACTTTCGGTTTCCTCGAAACGCTGGTCGGGCGGCCCGTCACACCCAACGACGTCGAGCCGGTGACCTGGGCCGTCATCGAGCGTGGCCGCGCGACCAGCGGCATCAAGCATGTTTCCGATGTCGAGCAAATGAGGCTGATCGGCCGCGACATTGTCGGCGACCTCAACGCATACGACATCTTCATCACGCCGACGCTGACCCAATTGCCCCGCCCCTTCGGCTACTACGACATGTCGGAGACCGACCTCGACCGCTACAACGCCAAATGGGGCGACGCGGTCTTCAACTTCCCCTTCAACATCTCCGGCCTGCCGGCGATCTCGCTGCCGCTCGGGCAGTCGGCCGGCGGCGTGCCGATCGGCGTGCAGCTTGTCGGCCGCTACGGCGACGAGGCGATGGTGCTCGCGCTTTCCACGCAGTTGGAGGATGCAATGCCTTGGAAGGATCGGCGACCGGCGATGTAGTTTGAGGGCCTTACCTGGCAATACGCGCCTGGCCCGCCGGTCCGATCCAAAACCCCTATAGAATTCCTATATCTTTCCTCCCCGCCCCGTCTCGAACTTTTATGGCGATCGGGTCCATATTTCCCATTGAAAAAACGCTTTGATAGCCGTCACCGGCAAGGTGATGCGCGTCCGCGTGCAGTTTTGATCCCGCCGATGCGGGACACGAACACAAAGTGGAAAACAAGGAACGCCTGCCATGGACCTCATTGTTCTCGGGATCGGGGTTTTGTTCTTCGCCCTGTCCTTGGCCTACGTCAAAGCCTGCGACAGAATCTGAGTCAAAGGATCAGCCCATGCTTTTCGACTACATCCTCGGCGGCGCGGTGACCTTGTTCCTGCTTGCCTACCTCACTTACGCCCTCATCCGCCCAGAGCGCTTCTGACCGGCGCGCGGAGAACTCATCATGACCATTAACGGCTGGATACAGATCCTCCTCTATTGCGGGATCCTGCTTTTGCTCGTGAAGCCGCTCGGCGGCTACATGTACCGCGTCTTCAGCGGCGACCGCACCTTGCTCTCGCCCGTGCTCGTCCCGATCGAGCGCGGCCTCTATCGCCTCGCCGGAACGAGCGAGAAGGAAGAGCAGCACTGGGCGGTCTACGCGACCGGCATGCTGCTCTTCAATCTCGCCGGCTTCCTGGTTCTTTACGCGCTGCAGCGGCTGCAGGGCGCCTTGCCCTATAATCCCGCGGGCATGACCGCGGTCGAGCCCGGTCTCGCCTTCAACACGGCCGTCAGCTTCGTCACCAACACCAACTGGCAGAACTATGGCGGCGAAAGCACGATGTCCTACCTCGTGCAGATGGCCGGCCTCACCGTCCAGAACTTCGTCTCGGCCGCCACCGGCATCGCCATCGCGATTGCCTTGATCCGCGGCTTTGCCCGCGCTTCCAGCAAGTCGATCGGCAATTTCTGGGTCGATCTCACCCGTTGCACGCTCTACGTGCTTCTGCCGCTCTGCATCGTGCTGACGCTCGTCTGTGTCTGGCTGGGCATCCCGCAGACGCTCGGCGCTTACGTCGACGCCACGACGCTGGAAGGCGCCAAGCAGACCATCGCGCTCGGGCCGGTCGCCTCGCAGATCGCCATCAAGATGCTCGGCACCAATGGCGGCGGCTTCTTCAACGCCAACGCCGCGCATCCGTTCGAGAATCCGAACGCGATCTCCAACATGATCCAGATGCTGTCGATCTTCGCGCTGGGTGCCGCTCTCACCAACGTCTTTGGCCGCATGGTCGGCAACCAGCGCCAGGGCTGGGCGATCCTGGCCTCGATGGGCGTGCTGTTCCTCGTCGGGGTCGCCGTCTGCTACTGGGCCGAGGCCGCCGGCAACCCGCTCGTCCACGCGCTCGGCATCGACGGCGGCAACATGGAAGGCAAGGAGACACGCTTCGGCATCGCCTTGTCGGCCCTGTTCGCCGTCATCACCACCGCCGCCTCCTGCGGCGCCGTCAACGCCATGCATGATAGCTTCACCGCGCTCGGCGGCATGATCCCGCTGATCAACATGCAGCTCGGCGAGGTCATCGTCGGCGGCGTCGGCGCCGGTTTCTACGGCATCCTGATGTTCGTCGTGATCGCGGTCTTCGTCGCCGGCCTGATGGTCGGCCGCACGCCGGAATATCTCGGCAAGAAGATCGAGGCCAAGGAGGTCAAGATGGCGATGCTGGCCATCCTCTGCCTGCCGCTGGCGATGCTGATCTTCACGGCCATCGCCGTGGTCCTGCCGAGCGCCGTGGCTTCGATGGCCAATGGCGGCCCGCACGGCTTCACCGAGGTGCTTTATGCCTATACCTCGGCCGCCGCGAACAACGGCTCGGCTTTCGGCGGGCTCACCGGCAACACGCCCTGGTACAACGTCACGCTGAGCCTCGGCATGCTGATGGGTCGTTTCCTGGTCATTATCCCGGCTTTAGCCATCGCCGGCTCGCTGGCCGCCAAGAAGACGGTGCCTGCTTCGGCCGGCACCTTCCCGACCGACGGCATGCTGTTTGTCGGTCTGCTGGTCGGCGTCATCATCATCGTCGGCGGCCTCACCTTCTTCCCGTCGCTCGCCGTGGGTCCGATCGTCGAGCACCTGGCGATGATCCATGGACAGACCTTCTGAGATGAACCATGCCCCGCTTCAACGATATCCGTCGGAACGACCATCACCAGACCGGTGACGGAGCTCCCGACAACGGAAAGGACGAGAAGCCTCGTCCTTTCCCGACGCTTTCAACCTTTCTCGGTATGGCGGCCGTGCTGTTCGTGCTGTGGCTGCTGGCCACCGGCCTTCCGCACCTGTTCCCGAAGACCGAACATCCGGCGCCGTCCACCAAAATCGATACTGGAGCCCAAAAATGAGCCAGTCTAAATCCGCGAGCATTCTGGATGCCCGCATCCTGGGGCCGGCCATTGGCGGCGCCTTCCGCAAGCTTGATCCGCGCACGCTGGTCAAGAATCCGGTGATGTTCGTCGTCGCGGTCGTCTCACTGCTCACCACCGTGCTTTTCATCCGCGACCTAACCACCGGCGGCGGCGATCTCGGCTTCACCCTGCAGATCATCATCTGGCTGTGGTTCACGGTTCTGTTCGCCAACTTCGCCGAAGCCGTGGCCGAGGGCCGCGGCAAGGCGCAGGCCGACTCGCTGCGCAAGGCGCGCACGGAGACCCAGGCCAAGCTGCTCGCCAATGGCGATCGTGCGAAGTTCAAGCTGGTACCCGGCACCAGCCTGAAGGTCGGCGACATCGTGCTGGTCGAGGCCGGCGACATCATCCCCTCCGACGGCGAGGTCATCGAAGGCGTGGCTTCAGTCAACGAGGCCGCGATCACCGGCGAATCCGCGCCCGTCATCCGCGAATCCGGCGGCGACCGCTCCGCCGTCACCGGCGGCACGCAAGTGCTGTCCGACTGGATCCGCGTGCGCATTTCCGCCGCCTCCGGCCACACCTTCCTCGACCGCATGATCTCGCTGGTCGAGGGCGCCGAACGCCAGAAGACGCCGAACGAGATCGCGCTCAATATCCTGCTCGTCGGCATGACGCTGATCTTCGTGCTGGCGACCGCGACTATTCCGAGCTTCGCCTCCTACTCGGGCGGCTATATTTCGGTAACGATCCTGGTCGCCTTGTTCGTGACGCTGATCCCGACCACGATCGGCGCGCTGCTGTCGGCCATCGGCATCGCCGGCATGGACCGCCTTGTGCGCTTCAACGTGCTTGCTATGTCCGGCCGCGCCGTCGAGGCCGCCGGCGACGTCGACACGCTGCTTCTCGACAAGACCGGCACCATCACACTCGGCAACCGCCAGGCGACCGAGTTCCGCCCGGTCAAGGGCGTCACCGAGCAGGAGCTGGCCGATGCGGCGCAGCTCGCCTCGCTGGCCGACGAGACCCCGGAAGGCCGCTCGATCGTCGTGCTGGCCAAGGACAAATACGGTATCCGCGCCCGCGACATGGCGACGTTGCACGCGGCCTTTGTGCCCTTCACCGCCCAGACCCGCATGAGCGGCGTCGATATCGACGGCTCGTCGGTACGCAAGGGCGCGGTCGACGCGGTGCTCGCCCATGTCAACCAGGCGACGGCCGCGGCGCATGGCGCACGCCCGGCCAGCGAGACGATCCGCGACCTGCAGGCGATCGCCGACGAGATCGCCAAGGCCGGCGGCACGCCGCTCGCGGTCGAGCGCGACGGACGCCTGCTCGGCGTCGTCCACCTCAAGGACATCGTCAAGGGCGGCATCCGCGAGCGTTTCGCCGAGTTGCGCAAGATGGGCATCCGCACCGTCATGATCACCGGCGACAACCCGCTGACGGCAGCGGCCATCGCCGCCGAAGCCGGCGTCGACGACTTCCTCGCCCAGGCAACGCCCGAGAACAAGCTGTCGCTGATCCGCGAGGAGCAGGCCAAGGGCAAGCTGGTGGCCATGTGCGGCGACGGCACCAACGATGCGCCGGCGCTCGCCCAGGCCGATGTCGGCGTCGCCATGAACACCGGCACGGTCGCCGCCCGCGAGGCCGGCAACATGGTCGACCTCGACAGCGACCCGACCAAGCTGATCGAGATCGTCGAGATCGGCAAGGCCCTGCTGATGACGCGCGGCTCGCTGACGACCTTTTCGATCGCCAACGACGTGGCCAAGTATTTCGCCATCATCCCGGCGATGTTCGCGGTTTTCTATGTCGCGCCCGGTCATTCCACCGGTCCGCTGCAGGCGCTCAACATCATGCATCTGGCGACGCCGCAGAGCGCCATCCTGTCGGCCATCATCTTCAACGCGTTGATCATTATCGCGCTGATCCCGCTGTCGCTGAAAGGCGTGAAATATCGTGCCATCGGCGCCGGCTCGCTGCTCACCCGCAACCTGCTGGTCTACGGCCTCGGCGGCATCATCGTGCCGTTCGTCGGCATCAAGGCGATCGACCTGATCGTCACGGCCTTCGGCCTCGCATAAGGATTGACCCGATGTTCAAGCAACTCAGACCCGCTTTTGTCATGATCGTCTTCTTCACGGTGCTGACCGGCCTGATCTACCCGATCGGCATGACCGGCATTGCCCAGGCGCTGTTTCCGAACCAGGCCAATGGCAGCCTGATCGCCAGGGACGGCAAGGTGATCGGCTCCAGCCTGATCGGCCAGGCCTTCGCCAGCGACCGCTACTTCCACGGCCGGCCGTCGGCAGCCGGCAATGGCTACGACGCCAGCGCCTCCAGCGGCTCCAATCTCGGTCCGACCAATTCCAAGCTGATCGAACGCATCAAGGGCGATGCCGGGAAGCTGAAGGCGGAAAACCCGAACGCGCCGGTTCCGATGGATCTCGTCACCACTTCCGGCAGCGGCCTCGATCCGGACATCAGCCCGGAGGCAGCCTATTTCCAGGTACCCAGGATCGCTAAGGCCCGGGACATCGACGAAACCAAGGTCAAAGCGCTTGTCGACAGCAATGTCGAGGACCGCGAGCTTGGCGTCCTCGGCGAGCAGGTGGTCAACGTTCTGGCGCTGAACCTCGCGCTGGACGACCTGAAATAATCCGCTTCGCGCCGGGGATCGACACGATCCCCGGCGCAATTCATGATTGGACCTGATGCCGGACGACAGGACCGACCCACAGAACAGACCGTCCCCCGACGCGCTCCTCGAGCATGCCGAGCGCGAGGGCCGCGGCCGCCTGCGCATATTTCTCGGCGCGGCACCCGGCGTCGGCAAGACCTACGAGATGCTGATGGCGGGCCGCACGCAGCGCGCCGACGGCATCGATGTCGTGATCGGCATCGTCGAGACGCACGGCCGCAAGGAAACCCAGGCCCTGGTCGACGGCTATGAGGTGATCCCGCGCCGCCTTGTCGACTATCGCGGCCAGACGTTGGACGAGATGGACATCGACGCCATCCTGAAGCGGCGTCCCGCTTTGGTCCTGGTCGACGAACTTGCCCACACCAACGCGCCCGGCAGCCGGCACCCCAAACGCTATCTCGATGTGCAGGAGGTCCTCGCACAGGGTATCGATGTCTACACCACGCTCAACATCCAGCATGTAGAAAGCCTGAACGACGTCGTCGCCCAGATCACCCGCGTCCGGGTCCGTGAGACGGTTCCCGATTCCATCATCGACGAGGCCGACGACATCGAGATCATCGACCTCACCCCCGATGACCTGATCAAACGGCTGCAGGACGGCAAGGTCTATTTCCCCAACACGGCGGAGCGCGCGATCGAGAATTATTTCTCGCCGGGCAATCTGACGGCGCTGCGCGAACTGGCGCTGCGCCGCACCGCCCAGCGCGTCGACGAGCAGCTGCTCAACCATATGCAGTCGCACGCCATTCCAGGTCCGTGGGCGGCGGGCGAGCGGGTTCTCGTCTGCGTCGACTCGCAGCCTGGCGGAGCAGCCCGCATCCGCTATGCGCGCCGGCTTGCCGACCGGCTGCGCGCCCCCTGGACGGCGCTGCATGTCGATACGCCACGGCTCGCCGGCCTGTCCGAGGAGGACAAGGACCGCCTCGCCAGGAACCTCCGCCTTGCCGAACAGCTCGGCGCCGAGATCACCACCATTCCAGGCCAGAACGTCGCCCAGGACATCGTGCGCCACGCGACGACGAACAACTTCAGCCATATCGTCGTCGGCAGGCCGACCCGCTCGCGCTGGCGCGAGTTGATCGAGGGCTCGCTCACCTATGATCTGATCCGCAATGCCGGCGACATCAGCGTCCACGTCATTTCGGGTGCCGAGCGCGATGCCGACGCGCCGCGGGTGAAGGCTGCACCCGAGCAGAAGCCCTTCCAGATCTGGCCCTATCTGTTTTCGACGGCCTATGTCGCCGGCGCACTGGCCGTCAGTTCGATCCTCGACCAGTTCCTCGACGTCCGCAACCTCGCCAGCGTCCTGCTTCTGGCCGTGCTGACATCGGCCGTGACGTTCGGGCTCTGGCCGGCGCTCTATGCCTGTTTCCTGAGCGCGCTTGCCTTCAACTTCTTCTTCCTCGAGCCGCGCTACACGCTGACGATCCGGGACCCGGAAAGCATCGTTGCCTTCACGGTCTTCCTCGTCGTCGCCGTGATCGCCAGCAATCTGACGGCGCGCGTGCAGCGCCAGGCGGTCGCCGCGCGCTCGCGGGCGCGCGCCACCGAGGACATCTACTCCTTTTCCAAGAAGCTCGCCGGCGCCGGTACACTCGACGACGTCCTGTGGGCCACCGCCTTCCAGATCGCTTCGATGCTGAAAGTCCGCGTCGTGCTGCTTCTGCCGGAAAACGGCACCATCACCGTCAAGGCCGGCTACCCACCGGACGACACCCTGGCCGAGGCCGACATCGCGGCCGCCCGCTGGGCCTGGGAGCACAACCGGCCGGCGGGCCGCGGCGCCGACACCTTGCCCGGCGCAAAACGTCTCTATCTGCCCTTGCGGACAGGGCGAACCGCCATCGGCGTGGTCGGTCTCGACAATGACAAGCAGGGGCCGCTGCTGACGCCCGAGCAGCAGCGGCTGCTCGATGCTTTGGCCGACCAGGCCGCGGTCGCCATCGAGCGCGTCCAGCTCGTCGCCGATGTCGACCGCGCCAGGCTGGCGGCCGAAGCCGACCGGTTGCGCTCGGCGCTGCTCACCTCGATCTCGCATGATTTGAAGACGCCGCTTGCCGCGATCATGGGTGCGGCCGGCACGCTGAAGGAATTCGCGCCGGCGCTACCGGAGAAGGATCGCGCCGAACTTCTGTCGACGGTTGTCAGCGAATCGGAGCGGCTGAACCGCTTCATCGCCAATCTGCTCGACATGACCAGGATCGAGTCGGGCGCGATGGAGCCGAACTGTGCACTCCATGATGTCGGCGATGTTGTCGGCTCGGCCCTGAACCGGGCGCGGAAGATCACCGCCGAGCACACGATAGAGACCGACATTCCGGCTGACCTGCCGATGCTTCGGCTCGATCCGGTGCTGTTCGAGCAGGCGCTGTTCAACCTCCTCGACAATGCTGCCAAATACGCTTCGCCCGGCTCGGCCATCCGGCTGCAGGCCTGGGTCGACAACGGCGCCGTCATCCTGCAGGTGATGGACGAGGGACAGGGCATTCCGGACGACGACATGGAGCGGATCTTCGACACCTTCTACCGCGTGCGCAAGCGCGACCAGGTGCGCGCCGGTACGGGTCTCGGCCTGTCGATCAGCCGCGGCTTTATCGAGGCGATGGGCGGCACGATTTCGGCGGCCAACCGCACCGATCGTCCAGGCGCGATCTTCACCATCCGCATGCCGGTACCTTCGGAATTGCCCGTCCTGGGCACACCCCTTACGGACGATGCGGCATGACAAATCAGACCGTCTCTATCCTGGTCGTCGACGACGAGCCGCCGATCCGCAAATTGCTGCGCGTCGGCCTCGGCAGCCAGGGCTACACGGTCTCCGAGGCGCCGAACGCCAAGGCGGCGCTCGAACTCATGCAGGCCGAGCGGCCGGACCTGATCCTGCTCGATCTCGGTCTGCCCGGCATGACCGGCCTCGAACTGCTCGGCAAATGGCGCAGCGACGGCCTGGACATTCCGGTCGTCATCCTTTCCAGCCGCACCGACGAGGCCGGCATCGTCGCGGCACTCGAGCTCGGCGCCGACGACTATGTGACAAAGCCCTTCGGCATGAATGAGCTCGTCGCGCGTATTCGCGTGGCGCTGCGCCACAAATTCCAGCAACAGGGCGAGAAGCCGGTTTTTCACACCGGCGACCTCTCGGTCGATCTGGTGAAGCGCATCGTCAAGGTCGAGGGCAAGGAAGTGAAACTGTCGCCCAAGGAATACGACATCCTGCGCATGCTCGTGCAGTATGCCGGCAAGGTACTCACCCACCGGTTCCTGATGAAGCAGATCTGGAACGACTCGACCGATGTCCAGTATCTGAGGGTCTATGTGCGCCAGCTACGACAGAAGATCGAAAAGATCCCGGACCAGCCGCGCTACATCATCACCGAAACCGGCGTCGGCTACCGTTTGCGCGAGGCGGACGGAAACGAATAGGGCAACCGGTTTCTGCCGATCGCCCCCAGACGAATCCCTTACCTTCGTTGCTCAGTCCGCCGACAAATCCGCCGTCCGGGCCAGCGCGCTGCCGAAGCCGTTGAGCGAGATGGTAAACGCGATCGGCTGCATGGTGTCCGCCGCTGTGGCGTTGATCTTCAGCGTCGTGCCGCTTTGCAGCATCGGCGTGGTATCGGCGTCGAACGTCACCGGCACCAGGCAGCCGACTGCCTGGCAGGTGCTGAACTGCAGCGCGCCATCCAGCTTCTTGTCGTCGATTTCGAGCGCAATGCCGTTGGCCAAGGCAAGTCCGAAGGGCAGCGCCAGCGTTCCGGTGGCGTCCTGGCCGGTCTTGGTCGTCAATTCGATCGCCAGCAGCCGCTGGCCGCTTTGCTTGTTGAACTGCTGATGCGACAGGCTGCAGACCTTGTTGTTGCCGGTGACCTGGCAGTTGACCGTCCAGTCGCCATGCGTTTCCGACAGCGCCGAGGCGCCGCCCGGCAGCTGCGGCTTGGCCGCCGCGTCGGCGGGCTGAGCGGCGGCAGGCGCCACCTTGTCGGTCTTGTTCTGCGCGGCAAGCCCCGCCGCCGGCACACCGCCAATGCAGGCGGCTGCCAGCATCGCCGCCAAATACGCGTACTTCGTCCTCATGACATCCCTTCTTGGCCGCCGCTCGCGTCAGCTGGAAGCTGACCTTCAGAGACGCGCTGACCGCATTCTGCCTAACCGTTTCGCCGAAGGCGCCGTTGTACCTGATCGCCAAGCCGACGCCGTTGACGCCATTGAGCTCCAGCTCGGCGCCGACGCGATAGAGCGGCGAATCGACGGCTTCCGTCAAGTGCAATGCCGGGTTGCCGGGCAGATTCCCGGCGGCGGCGAAGCGCCCTCGCAGTCGCCCATGGCGCCATTGGCCGGCCGCACTATATAAACCACATGGTTTTTCGTACGGGAGCCGACCGGATGCTTCGTCATACCCTGGCTGTTCTTGCAGGCGCCTTGCTGGTGGCCGCGATTTCCCAGGCCGCACCGTCTTACGCGCAAATCGTCATCCCGACGAACCGCAACGCATTGGTGCAGCAGAATGAGCTGCAGCAGTTCGAGAACCGGTTGCAGCGGCAGCAATATCAGCAGCAGCAGCAAATCTATCGCGAGCTGGACCGGCCGGCCGCGCCCAGGAGCCAGCCCAACGTGCCGATCTATGACAAGACATGTCGGATGGAAGCGGTCGGCAATACGATTTCGCGGGTTTGCCGCTGACATTCCGCTTTTTCCAGTTTATTAGCCGACTTACTTGCTGGCAAAATGCCGGATTGCAAGGGCAGCGGTTTTAAGGTTTGCAGCGGACAGGTTTTTGCCCGCGCGGATAGCGTCGGCGAAGATTCTGCTCTCACCGGAATTTGGGATGGCAACAACCAAAAATAAAGCAGTTCGCAAAGCCAGGAAAGGGCAACGGATCCGCCAGGTGGCGGCCATTCCATTTCGGTTGCGGCAAGACGGCAGCCTCGAAGTGTTGCTGGTCACCTCACGCACCACGCGGCGCTTCATCGTGCCCAAGGGCTGGCCGATGAAGGGCAAGAGCGGGCGCAAGGCGGCAACGATCGAAGCCCAGGAGGAAGCCGGCGTTCTCGGCAAGGCCCTGAAGCAGCCTGCCGGCAGCTATTCCTATTGGAAACGCATGACCACCGGCTTCGTCCGCGTCGATGTCGTCGTCTATCTGCTCGAGGTCACAGAGGAACTTGCCGACTGGCAGGAAGCCGCGAACCGGCAGCGCGCATGGCTTCCGGCGGCAGACGCCGCCTTGCTCATCGACGAGCCGGAGCTTTCGACGCTGTTGAGGGATTTGATCATCCCGGCAGCCGATCCGGCATAAGCAGACACCTGTTTAGTGCCGTTCGGGAAAGGCCGTACCGGCGTGCCTATAAAGATCCACAGCCGCGGTTTCGGCCGGGCGCCCTCATTCGCCGCTTGACTCATACATATCCCGGCGGTTATACGTCAATCAATAGCCAATGGGTTATCGATCTCAGATGCCGGCCACGCACGATATGCTGTTCAGGACGCTTGCCGATCCGACAAGGCGCGCCATCTTCGAGCGTCTCTGCCGCCTGGGCGAGCAGACGGTCGGAGCCCTCACCGCGCAGGCCGGCGTGTCGCAGCCGGCGGTGTCAAAGCATCTCGGCGTGCTCAAGGAGGCGGGACTGGTACGCGACCGTCATGAGGGGCGTCAGACCCATTACAGCGCGCAGCTAAAAGCGCTTGCGCCGTTGATGGATTGGACGCGCGACATGGCGGGGTTTTGGGAAAGCCGGTTCGACGATCTGGAAGATCTGCTCAAAAGGATGGATCAATGAACGAAGTGCCGGCCGCAAAGCGCTCCGTCATTGTCGAGCGCGAGATACCGTTTGCACCGGAAAAGATCTGGCGCGCGCTCACCCAACCGCATCTCATCGAGGAGTGGCTGATGAAGAACAACTTCAAGCCGGTCGTGGACCACCGCTTCAATCTGAGCGCGGAATGGGGCGGTGTCGACTGCCAGGTGCAGACGGTCGAGCCCAACAGGACGCTGTCCTATACCTGGGACACCAAGGATCTTGAGAGCGTTGTCACCTGGACGCTCACCCCGACGAGCACGGGCACGCATCTGCGCATGGAGCAGATCGGCTTCCGTGCCGACCAGGAGCCGTACTACCGCGGCGCCACGGTGGGCTGGAAGCGCAACTTCGCGGCCCTGGAAGAGTTGCTTTCGCGGATCGATTGAGGTCCGCCGCAAGGGTTCAAGAAACAATCAGGTCTGGCGGGCGGCACCGCAAGCGTGAGCAATGGAGACACCGAAATGAAGATCAAACTGACCAGCATCTATGTCGACGATCAGGAAAAAGCTCTGGGATTTTACACCGGCGTTCTGGGCTTCACCAAGAAGGCCGACTTCACCAATGGGCCGTTTCGCTGGCTGACGGTGGTCTCACCGGACGACCCTGAAGGCACCGAGCTGCAGCTGGCGTTGAATGACAACCCGGCGGCAAAGACCTATCAGCAGGCGATTTTCAAGCAAGGCCAGCCGGCGCTGATGCTGTTCACCGATGACATCAAAAGCGATCATGAGCGGATCAAGGCCAATGGCGGCAGCTTCGCCATGGCGCCGACCGAAGTGACCGGCGCGACCATTGCCCAGCTCAACGACACCTGCGGCAACCTCATCCAGCTTTCGCAGCTGGCGCGCTGGTAGGCAGCTCGATCGATCTCATCATTTGCAAGGGAGGTTAGATTGGACTGGAGCAAACGGATCAGGCAGCTTCACCGCTGGCTGTCTATCATCTTCGCCGCCACCGTTATTGCCAATTTCGCCGCCATGGCCATGGGCCCGCCGCCCGCCTGGATCGTCTATTCGCCGTTGATTCCGCTTTTCCTGCTGCTGTTCAGCGGCCTCTATATGTTCGTGCTGCCCTATGCTGTGAGATGGCGCGGTGACGAGGCGCGCGAGCGTATATAGGATCGATCTGATGGCGAAGGCGAAATCGCCGAAAATTACCGCCGGATCTCCGGCCGCGAAACCCGGCCTGCTTTCAGGCGGCAACCCGCAGATCGCCAAGGGCTATGGCGATGCTCCCGTGCAGGCTTATATCGCGGCGATGCCGGGCTGGAAGAGCGAGGTCGGGCGGCGGCTCGACCAGCTCATTGTGCAGGCCGTTCCCGGCGTGCGGAAGGCCGTCAAATGGAACTCTCCGCTTTACGGGATGGAGGGCGAAGGCTGGTTTCTCGGCATCCATTGCTTCACCAAATACATCAAGGTGGCCTTCTTCCGCGGCCTGTCGCTCAAGCCGGTGCCGCCCGGCGAATCCAAGAGCAAGGACACGCGCCATTTCCACATCCATGAGAACGACCCTCTAGACGAGGAGCAATTCATCTCCTGGGTGAAGCAGGCGAGCCAGCTGCCCGGCGAACGGATGTAAGCGGACGGACGATCAAGCGCCGCCTCCCTGAAACCGACACGATGGCAATCTCTTATCCAGCCTCGAAGGAGAACCGTACATGCAAGAAGGCAATGCGCAGGACGGCAAATCTCCGTCGGAACTCATCGACGGAAGGATCAAGGAACTGGGCGACTGGCGCGGCGAGACGCTTGCCAGGCTCCGCGCCCTTATCAGGCAGGCCGCGCCCGAAGCCATCGAGACATGGAAATGGCGCGGCGTGCCGGTCTGGGAGGACGCCGGCATCATCTGCACCGGCGAGACCTACAAGGCCGTCGTCAAGCTGACCTTCGCCAGGGGCGCGGCGCTGCCCGATCCGGCGAAGCTCTTCAACTCCAGCCTCGAAGGCAACACCAGGCGCGCCATCGATTTCAAGCAAGGCGACAACATCGACGCCGACGCCCTGAAGGCGCTCGTCCGCGAAGCCGTGGCCCTCAACAAATCGAAGACCAAACGCTGAGAGACGGCTGTCGCGGGACGCTATCGGGTTTGATGTTGCCGACCTTTTCTTCCGTGCCCTCGCGCTGCGGATCGATACTATGCAGCAAATATCGCCATCACGTGGCGTAAGCGTCCTTCTGTTGCTTAGCAATAAATCATGAAACAAATACTGGACGAATTTATCGCCTGTTAAGCGAGGAGTATTATCTGGAACATTGTCGCCAGTAACCGGACGACATGCGGGGAAGAACATCGTCTCAACCGACGGATGAGCCGGTCGGACAGACACCGGGGGAGCCAGCATAAGCTCCATGGGAATGGGATGAAGCTCTCATCGACCGATGCCAGCCCGCGTCTCATCGGACTGGTCTGGCCCTTCGTCGCCGTCGTCCTGATCCAGGCACTGGTTGCCACCCTCAGCCTCCACACGCTATCGGCCGTCCGCGCCTATGTCGGCGGCGAAAGCCAATGGTCGAAAGGGCAGAAGCACGCCATCTATTTCCTGAGCCTTTACGCCGATACCGGCCAGGAAGAGTATTTCAACGAATATCGCCAAGCCATCGCCGTGCCGCTCGCCGATCGCGCCGCGCGGCTGGCGCTCGAACAGGCTGAGCCCGACACGAATACGGCGCGGCTTGGCTTCCTTGGCGGCAACAACCATCCCGACGACGTCGCCGGCCTGATCTGGCTGTTCCGGAATTTCCGTGGCGTGAGTTATCTCGATACCGCGATCCGTCACTGGACGGAGGCCGACGAAATGATCCTGGCCATCGAAAGACTTGGCGGCGACGTGCACCGAAGGCTCGAAAAAGGGCCGGCATCTGCGGACGAGATCGGTCTCTGGAAGGCGGAAATCCACCAGCTCGACCGCCAGATCGGACCGCTTTCCAGGGCCTTCTCCGACAGTCTCGGCGAGGGATCGCGCTTTATCAAGATGGCGCTGACCGCAGCCAATCTCGCCACCGCCGCCCTGCTTATCGCGCTTGCCGTCTGGCGTACGCGCAAGCTGATGAAACAGCGCCAGGCATTTCAGAACGCCCTCAACGCCGAGCGCGAGCGTGCTCAGATCACGCTGGCCTCGATCGGCCAGGCCGTCATCAGCACCGATGCCTGGGGACGGCTGGACTATATGAATCCCGGCGGGGAAAAATTGCTCGCCTGCTCCCTCGATGCCGCCAAGGGCAAACCAGTTGATGCCTTGTTCCGCCTCATCGACAAGGACAGCGGCGTCGAGGAGACCGATTTGATGCCGCGGCTGCTGGCAGGCGAGCCGCGGCGCTCCAATGTGCGCCCGCAGCTTCTGGAGCGTCCCGACGGTTCGGTGGTGCCGGTGGCGCTGAATGGCGCTCCGCTGATCGTTTCCCACAAGATCCTCGGTTGCGTCCTGGCCCTGCACGACATGACGCGCGAGCAGGATTACATCGAGCGCCTGTCGTGGCAGGCATCGCATGATGCGCTGACCGGGCTCGTCAACCGCCGCGACTTCGAGAACCGGCTGGCGGGCACGATCTCGGAGGCGCCGGAAAAGCCGCGCCGGCACGCGCTGATGTATCTCGACCTCGACCAATTCAAGCTGGTCAACGACACGTGCGGCCATGCCGCGGGCGACCAGTTGCTGCGCCAGATCTCGGTGCTGCTCGCCAACGAGTTACCGCCCGGCGACATCCTGGCGAGACTGGGCGGCGACGAGTTCGGCGTGCTGCTCTTCGATTGCGATGCCGACTGCGCGGCCGTGACCGCCGAACGGTTGCGCGCCACGGTCCAGGATCTGCATTTCTCCTGGGAAGGGCGTCCCTTCAACGTCAGCGTCAGCATCGGCATGGTCGAAGTCGCCAATGCCGGCATGACGCTGGAAGAGGTGCTGCGCGCCGCCGACGTCGCCTGCTACATGGCGAAGGAAAAGGGCCGCAACCGTGTCCAGCTCCACAGCGACGGCGACACGGCGCTGCGCGAGCGCTTCGGCGAGATGGCCTGGGTGCAGCGCCTGCATGCCGCGCTGGATGAGAACCGCTTCAGGCTGCACGCGCAGGAGATCGCGCCGCTGCGGGACGATATCGCCGAGACGGGCGCGCATGTCGAAATCCTGCTCAGGCTGACCGACGAGGACGGCAGCTTCGTCACCCCGCAGAGCTTCATCCCGGCGGCGGAGCGCTATGGATTGATGCCGGCGATCGACCGCTGGGTGGTACGCAACACCTTCGCCACATTGGCGGTCAGGCGCACCGATCCACATGCGACGCCGATATCCACCTGCGCGATCAACCTCTCCGGCGCTACTTTCGGCGACGAAACATTTCTCGGCTTCATGCGCGAACAGTTCACCGCGCACGCCATTGCGCCCGAAACGATCTGCCTGGAGATCACCGAGACCAGCGCCATCGCCAATCTTTCGGAAGCCATGCGTTTCATCGCCGACCTGCGTGGGTTGGGCTGCCGCTTCGCGCTCGACGATTTCGGCTCCGGCATGTCGTCCTTCGCCTATCTGAAGCATTTGCCGGTCGACTACCTCAAGATCGACGGCGGCTTCGTCAAGGACATGCTCGACGACCGCATCGATCGCGCGATGGTCGAGATGATCCATCATATCGGCAAGGTGACGGGAAAACGCACCATCGCCGAGTTCGTCGAAAGCGATGGTATCGTCGAAGCCCTGAAAGCGATCGGCGTCGACTACGCGCAAGGCTATGCGATTGCACGGCCCCAGCCATTCGACGCAGCCACGGTGCTGCTGGGAGGCCGGGTTGACCGCGGTGCAACCGCAGACACCTGGCAGACTTTGGCACAGACTTTGCGCCGCAAGGTCGGCTAGTAACCCGGCCCTCTAGTGCATTGACGCAATCTAGGCAATCGCCCCTCCAGCCTGCCGTTCCAACAGGATCGTGGGCTTCTCGTGGTAAGCGGTCCGCAGCGTTTCGCGATAGCCGTTCTTTTCGGCCACCTTCAGCGAAGCGCCATTTTCCGGATCGATGATGCAGACGGTGCGCCCGGGCGGCCCGAACACCTCGTCGCCCCAAGCCACGACCCGTCCGACGACCTCGCTGGCCAGTCCATGGCCGTGCGCGGCCGAGGCCAGCGCCCAGCCTGCCTCCGGCACGCCTTCGATCGAGGGCTCGATCTCACGCTTCAGGTCATGGAACCCAGCCTCGCCGATGAAGCGCCCCGTCGCCTTGTCCTCGATCGCCCAGAACCCATAACCAAGCAGCGACCAGAGGCCGGCATGGCGCAGGAAGCGCATCCAGCTCTCCTCGCGCGTGCGCGGCTTGCCGCCAATGAAACGGGTGACGGCGGGCTCCGCCCACATGGCGGCATAGGTTTCGAAATCGCCTAGCCTGTGCGGCCGCAGGATGGTCCGCGCCGTCTCGAGGATCGGCACGCCGGCTTCCTTTTCGATGCTCATGGCATTTCCTCGTTGAGCCGGCAGCGCATAGCAAACCAGCGCGTTCGAACAAGGGCCAGGATAAGCCAGGATCATCCTCCAGCGCAGCGATTTCGGCGTCTGGGATTTTTGACCGACGATGCTACTCTTCGGACGCACGATCCAGCCACGTCGCGGCGGCCTAACGCAGGGAACGAACATGGACACCACTGATCTTGTATTGGCGATTCTCCATCATCTGCTGGTGTTCTCGCTGGCCGGCATCATTGGCGCCGAGTTCGTGCTGGTGCGCGGCGATTTGGGGGCGGCGATGCTCAAGCGCCTTACCGGCATCGACCGTCACTACGGCATCATCGCCGCGCTGATCGTCATCGTCGGCATCTGCCGGGTGTTCTTCGGTCTGAAAGGCTGGGAATTCTATGTCTACAACTGGGTGTTCTGGGCAAAGATGGTGGCCTTCATCATCGTCGGCCTGCTGTCGATCATCCCGACCATGCGCTTCATCTCCTGGAACAGGCAGGCGAGCGGCAATCCCTCCTTCGCGGTGCCGGCGGCGGAATTGGCCTCGGTGAAGAACTATGTCCGCGCCGAAGGTTTCATCTTCCTGCTTATCCCGGTTTTCGCCGCGGCCATGGCGCGCGGCTATGGTTACTAGGCCTCGACCGGAAACGTCTCGTCAAGCGGCGCGATCGGCACCAGCGGCGCCGGTATGTCGGTGGTCTTTTCCTTCGACTTGCAGATGTCGGCGATGACGCAGGCCGGGCAATCGGGCTTGCGCGCCTTGCAGACATAGCGGCCATGCAGGATCAGCCAATGATGCGCATGGCGCATATATTCGGCCGGGATGACCTTGAGCAGCCCCTGCTCGACCTGTTCCGGCGTCTTGCCGGGGGCAAGCCCGATTCGGTTGCCGATGCGGAAGATATGGGTGTCGACCGCCATGGTGTGCTGGCCGAAGGCGACGTTGAGCACGACGTTGGCGGTCTTGCGCCCGACGCCCGGCAGCTTGACCAGGTCGTCGCGGTCCTCCGGCACTTGGCCCGCATAGTCGTCGATGAGCGCCTTGGACAAGGCGATCACATTCTTCGCCTTGTTGCGCCACAGGCCGATGGTGCGGATATAGTCGCCGACCTTGGCCTCGCCCAATGCCAGCATCTTGGCCGGCGTGTCGGCCGCTGCGAACAGTGCCTTGGTCGCCTTGTTGACGCCGGCGTCGGTCGCTTGCGCCGACAGCACCACCGCGACCAGCAGGGTGAAGGCGTTGCCGTAGTCGAGCTCGCCTTTCGGCTCCGGCCGCTGGACCGAAAAACGCCGGAAGATCTCATGCACCTCGGCGGGGCTGTAAACCGATCGCGAAGCGGCTTTTCGCGGCCGTCCGCCGGGCGTTCGGCCGCCGCCCGCAACCGCGGACTGAGGCTTTTTGACTGCTAACGATTTTTTGGATTTGGGAGGCGCCATTTCCCTCCTATAGTATTCCCTCATGAGCGACACAAACGCCTCGTTCCAGGCCGACGAGCCATTCTTTCAGGCTCTGCTCACTCCGCATCGTTCGCTAGGCCGCACCGGCTTCCAGATCCTGATGGGAGCGCTTCTTTTCGGCTGGGCCGTCACCGGCGCGTTTTTCCTGGCGCGCGGCGCCTGGCCGGTGTTCGGCTTCTTCGGCCTCGACGTGATCGCCGTCTACATCGCCTTCCGCGCCAATTACCGCGCCGCGCGCGCCCGCGAGGAAATCTCGGTCTCGCGCACCAGCCTCGACATCCGTAAGACCGCACCGTCCGGCCGTTCGGAAGCGCATCATTTCAATCCGTTCTGGACACGGTTTTCGATCGCCCGCCACAGCGAGATCGGCATCACAAAGATGGCGGTGGAGGCGCAGGGCAAGAGCGTGGCGATCGGCGGCTTCCTCAATCCCGACGACCGCGAAAGCTTTGCCACCGCCTTTTCGCGCGCGCTGGCGACCGCCAAGACACGCTGAGCATGATCCCGAACCGAAGGTCCGCGTCAGCGAAAAGTGGGCACCGGTTTTCGGATAAGATCATGCTCCAGACCAACCACGCGCCTCAGAACCGATATCGCAGCAGCCTGCCGACCTTGCGCATCGCTGGGATAAGTTTCCAAAGGCCGACGAACAGGCGCGCGGACCACCCCAGACGGGCCCCCTGCTCGGGCTTGTAGGGCGGAATCTCGCCGATGAAGCGAAGTTTAGGCACCGCCTGCTCCAATTCATGCGGATCCTCGATGGCCCAATGGACTTCGGCCCCGGTTGCCTTGATGGCCGGATTGAGGCGCATCAGTTTCAGGCCGAAACGGCTATAGGCGTCGAACGCCAACTCACCGCCGGCAAGATGCGAAACAAGCCGCGCAAGCAGTCGCGGCCCCTCGTCGGCGGCGAGATACGGCGTCAGCCCCTCGGCCACCACGATCGCCGGGCGATTGCGGGGCACTTCAGCCAGCCAATCCGGTTCGGTCACCGACGCGGCGACCAGATGGTAACGGTCCCTGGACGGATAGAGCCTGCGCCTGAGCTCCATGACCTCCGGGTAGTCGACATCGAACCAGTCGATGCCTTGCGGCGGGTCGATGCGGAATATCCGCGTATCGAGCCCGCATCCCAGATGCAGCGCGATCGCGTCCGGATACCGCGCAAGGAAATCCGCAACGCAAACGTCCAGTGTTTTCGCCCTGATTGCAAAACCCAGCCCGAGATTGCTGTCGACCTTGAGCCTTGAGAAATCATAGTCGATCTTGCGCACCGCCTCGTCGGCGAAGCGATCCTGGAGCAGCGAATGCGGCAGCCGGCTCTCCAGCGCCTTGCCGTAAAGCGTCATCAGCAAGGTTTCCCTTGCCCCGGTCAGATCAACCTTTTCGCCGGCCATGACTGTCCTCTTCGGCTCGAAGCTGACTCTATCTGGGAGTAGACCGCGGGAAGGCAAGTTTCGGGTGGCTGCAAAGCTTTGGAAGAACGATATTGGCGGTCAAGGAGATATTGCCATGAACGCCCAGATGACCATGAATACGCAGATGAAACCGACCGCGATCCTTGAGAACGACATCACGCCAGAAGGCAGCGACTACGAGGTCGTGCGCCGCGCCATCGAGAAGATCAGCCTCGACTACCGCGACCAGCCCTCCCTCGAGGTCCTTGCCGAGGAAGTCGGCGAGACGCCGACCGGCCTGCAGAAACTCTTCACCCGCTGGGCCGGCCTGTCACCCAAGGCCTTCCTGCAGGCGGTCACGCTCGACCATGCGCGCAGGCTGCTCGATTCCGGCATGCCGCTCCTGGAAACCTCGTTCGAGCTCGGCATGTCCGGCCCCGGCCGGCTGCACGACCTCTTCGTGACCCATGAAGCGATGTCGCCCGGCGACTACAAGACGCGGGGCGCCGGCCTGACCATCCGCTACGGCTACCACATCTCGCCTTTCGGCATCGCGCTGATCATGGTCACTGACCGAGGTCTCGCCGGCCTGGCCTTCTGTGACGCCGGCGGCGAGCGGGCTGCCTTAGCCGACATGTCGAGCCGCTGGCCGAATGCGACTTACGTCGAGGACATGTCCGCCACCCAGTCTTACGCCGCGCGGGTTTTCGACCCGACGCGCTGGCGCGCCGACCAGCCGCTGCGCGTGGTGCTGATCGGCACCGATTTCCAGTTGCGCGTCTGGGAAGCCTTGCTGCGCATCCCGATGGGCAAGGCCTGCAGCTATTCCTCGATCGCGGCAAGCATCGGCGCGCCGAGCGCCAGCCGGGCCGTGGGTGCGGCAGTAGGCGCCAACCCGATGTCGTTCGTGGTGCCCTGCCATCGCGCGCTGGGCAAGTCGGGCGCGCTGACCGGCTATCATTGGGGTCTGACGCGCAAGCGCGCCATCCTCGGCTGGGAGGCGGGACAGGTGGCGTCCTGAAGATCGATTTTTTTGTTCTCTGTTGCGGAAAGTCGCTAGTTACAGTATAAGAAGTGTAACTATAAATAATTTCAGATATTATTCATTGAGCACAACCGGCGACAACCTGTGGTTTCGCCGGTTGTTCTGCCGGTTGCTTTCGGTTATTATTTTACTTAACGCTAAATTAACCACGATAAAGAGATGATCCTCCTACATTGAGCCGGCGTCATCCGGCTCGAAAGAGGGGTCTCGATGAAATTCGCGCACGCCGCAATGGCAGCAGGCCTGCTGGCCGGCTGCGCCTGCCAGACAGCATCGGCGGCCACCACTGGAAATGTGCTGTTCAACGGCACGATCACCGCGACCTGCACTGTCACGATCAACTCCAACGGCACGATGACCGTCAGCAGCAATCTTCAGTCGCTGAGCTCGCACAATGCCGGCGGCTCAGCCGGCAGCGCTCAGGTCGATACTACGGGCGGCGTCTCGCTCAGCGTGGATCCGGTAACCACGACGACCGTGCCGGCCTCGGATGTTACGGCGACGACATGGACGCCGACCTTCGCCACCTCCGGCGCGCAGACGATTGCCGAAACCGGCACCGCGACTGCGCTGACGGCGCCGGGCACATCGACGGTCGCGGTCAATCTTGCCGGAACCAAGAGCGGCACAAACCGCTTCTCCGCCGGCAACTACCAGGCAACGGTGACGCTGCGCTGCGAATAGCCCTCTCGCGAAAGGAGCGGTCCTTGAGAACGATTGCAATTCTGGCGGCGGGCCTGACTGTCGCGCTGTCTCCTGCTGCAGCGACGGGCCAGTCGATGACGCCCATGCGGGGCGAGGTGCGATCCTTCACGGATGCCTTCGCCGTTCGCGTGTTCCCAGGCAACCCGTACAACCAGCGCATACGCGTCGAGGTCCATGTCTATGACCAGGATTTCCAGCCGGTCGACGCCAAGGTCACGCCGAGCACCTTCCTTCTGGCTGGCCAGGCGTCCCGCCCTGTTCTCGTGGTCGTCCCATTCGACGGCGCGAGCGAACGCAAAGTGCGTATCTGTACCGAGAGTATCCCCTTTCCAAGCGAGCAGACCCAGATAAGGGCACAGATATGCGGAAAGTTTTTCGGGCATCGCAGGTTCTGACCTTATCCTTGCTGCCCGCCCTGGCTATCGCAAGTCAGGGATTTGCCGAGGATATCCTGAACCTGAACCAGAACCAGACGGGTTTCAGCTTGCCCGGCGTCAGCCTGCCACAGGGCCAGGACGAAGTTCATGCCAGCGACGGCACGACCTGCCGCTCAGCCGTCTCCGGCAGCGGTGCCTATCTCGACCTCGGTATCATCCGGGGCAACAACAACAGCAACCAGGTCAATAGCGACATCGCCACATATGGCCGCGTGGTGATCCCGATCGGGCGGACGCCGAAACGCATCGATTGCAGCCGCCTCTACGAGCTGGAAGTCGAGCGTCTGCAGCTTGAGTTGAAGCTGCTCAAAATGGGCCTCGGCACCGACGGCCAGACGACGGCGAGCACGACGAGCACTGCTGCCGCGGCCCCCACGGTCCATTCGGCGACGTCGGCAGGATGGGCCAACGAAGGCTGGAGCATCAGAGGCACGACCGGCAATGAAAAGAAAAAGAAGAGAAAATAGCTGCGCGCTGCTTGGCGTGGCCGCGCTTGCCGGTTTCTGCCTCCCGGCGCAGGCAGCGATCATCGGCACTTGCACGATCATGATCGGCGCATCGGGAACGATGAAATCGAATCCCGCCATCAACATCTTCGGCTCCAAGCAGGCGGGCGGGTCGAGCGCCGGCGCCACCATCACCGCGAACTCGACACTGTGTTCCATCCTAAACCTGCTAGACTGCTACTCCGTGTCCGCGCCGGCGCCGATTGCCTTCACATCCGCGCCGAGCGGTGGCGACACCAACGTCTCTTTCGCCTCCGTCTTCCGCCTCGACGGCTCGGGGCTGGATAATCCGGGCGGCTCGGCGCAAAAGCTGACCAACGGCACCCATACCGTCCAGGTCGATCTGACCGCCACGAAGTCGCCGGGCATCTTCCCGGCGGGCAGCTACCAGGCCCAGGTCACGGTCCGCTGCGAATGATGCTGTGGGCCAGGCGGCACCGACAGCGACATGATCTGGCAACCGGCGGGCTTTGCGGCTAGCTTCGCGCCCAGCCCGCAATTCCTGGAATTGCGCAAAAGCGTAGTCTTGGAGCAGGTCCGCCCTTTCAGTGCAGGCTGACCCGCTTCAACGGGAGGCAGTTTTTTGATTATCGTTGTCGGTTCGATCAACCTCGACCTCATCGCCAATGTCGACCGCCTGCCGGGACCCGGCGAGACGGTGCGCGGCTCAAGCTTCGCCACCGCGCCCGGCGGCAAGGGCGCCAACCAGGCCCTGGCCGCGGCGCGCGCAGGGGCCCAGGTGCGCATGGTGGGCGCTGTCGGCAAGGACAGTTTTGCCGCCGAAGCGCTCGCCCTTCTCAGGGCCGGCAATGTCGATCTCTCCGGCGTCGGCCAGAGCTTCGCCTCCACCGGCACGGCCTTGATCCTGGTCGGCGCCGACGGAGAAAACGTCATCGCCGTCGTGCCTGGCGCCAATGATTCGGTCGTGCCAGGGGATGTTGCCAAGGCTTTTCTCAAAAAGGGCGATGTCGTGCTCTTGCAGCACGAGATCCCGTTGCAGACGGTCGAGGCCACGCTCGATGCGGCGCGCGCGGCGGGCGCCGTCAGCGTGCTCAACACCGCCCCCTTCCGTCCGGAGGCCGCAGGCCTGCTCGGCAAGGCCGACTACGCTGTCGCCAACGAAACCGAGTTCGATCTCTATGGCGAGGCCCTGGCGCTCTCCGGGCGCGACCGCCCTGCCCGCATGCGCGACTATGCCGGCAAGACAGGCCGCGCGATCGTCGTCACACTCGGCGGTGACGGCGTGCTGGCCGCCACGCCGGATGATTTCCTTACCATCGCGGCGCTGAAGATCACGCCGGTCGACACGGTCGGCGCCGGCGACACCTTCTGCGGCTATTTCGGCGCCGGCCTGTCCTCCGGCTTGTCGCTTGAGCAAGCGCTTACCCGTGCCGCTGCGGCCGGCTCGCTCGCCTGCCTGAAGCCCGGCGCGCAGCCGGCGATTCCCTTGGCAAAGGACGTCGACGCGGCTTTGGCGGGCACCCGTTAAGCCATGCGTCCCGTGACCAAGCATCCCGCACCGCCAGCAGGCGATATCTGCCGCCTGTCCGCCGTCGAGCTCGCCGACAAGATCAGGCAGCGCCATTTGTCGGCGCACGAGGTGGTCAGCGCTTTCCTGGACCGCATCGAGGCCGTGAACCCGTTGGTCAACGCCATCGTCTCGCTGCGCGAGCGCGCCGATATCTTGGCCGAGGCCGACAGGGCGGACGCCCATCTGGCACGGGGCGGCGAGACGGGATCGCTGTTCGGCCTGCCGATCGCCATCAAGGACCTCGCCCTGACCAAGGGGCTCAGAACCACGTTCGGTTCGCCGATCTTCGCCGATTTCATTCCCGACGAAGACGAATTCTTCGTCGAGCGCATCCGCAAGGCCGGCGCCATCATCATCGGCAAGACCAACGTCCCGGAATTCGGGCTGGGCTCCAACACCTACAATCCCGTCTTCGGGCCGACGCTCAACGCCTTCGACCCGGCGCTGACCGCCGGCGGCTCGAGCGGTGGCGCGGCTGTGGCGCTGGCGCTCGACATGGTGCCGGTCGCCGACGGCAGCGACTTCGGCGGCTCGCTGCGCAATCCGGCCGCCTATAACAACATCTACGGCTTCCGCCCCTCGCAGGGTCTTGTGCCTGCCGGTCCGGCCTTCGAGATCTTCCAATCCCAGATGGGCGTCGAAGGGCCGATGGGCCGCAGCGTGCGCGACATAGCGCTGTTGCTCGACGAACAGGCCGGTTATCACCCGCATGCACCGCTTTCGCATGACAAAGAGGTTTCGTTCCTCGACGGCCTGGGGCTGAAAGCATCCGGCGGCCGCATCGCCTGGCTGGGTGACCTCGGCGGCCACCTGCCGATGGAACCGGGCGTTCTCGATCTTTGCGAGGCCGCCCTTGCCCGCTTCGAGGACGCGTCGTTCCACAGCGAAACGCTGGTGCCGGACGTCGACTTCGAGGCCCTGTGGCAGGCTTTTATCACCTTGCGCCAGTCAAGCAGCGGCTGCGGGCTGAAGGCACACTACGACGACCCGGCAAAACGCCACCTTCTGAAGCCAGAGGCTGTGTGGGAAGTGGAGCAAGCGATGCGCCTCACCGCGCCGCAGATCCATGCCGCGACCGTCCGGCGCAGCTCGTGGCATCGCACGCTGCTTGCGCTGTTCGAGCGCTTCGACCTGATCGCCCTGCCGACCGCGCAGGTCTTCCCGTTCGACGTGACCACCCATTGGCCGCGCGAGGTCGCAGGCCGCGCTATGGACAGCTATCACCGCTGGATGCAGGTCTCGGCCTTTGCCACGCTCGGCGGCTGCCCCGCGCTCAACGTGCCCGCCGGCTTCGACGGGAACGGCCGGCCCATGGGCATGCAGTTGATCGGCCGGCCGCGCGGCGACCTGGGCGTGCTCAAAGCCGGCGCCGCCTATGAGGCGACGCTGCCCTGGTCGGCAGGAGCGGCTTGAACGATTGGTAGGCAAGACGGGCGACTTGCAACGGCAGCGGCGCCGTGCATTGATCCGCGGCCACCGCCGCATCACCTCTGTCGCCGCTCGAGGAAAGACCATGTCGCTGGAACTTTACGCAACCTATGTCGTCGCCTGCATTGTCATCATCCTGGTGCCCGGGCCGACAGTGACGCTGATCATCGCCAACAGCATCCGCCACGGCTCGCGCGCCGGGCTTGCCAATGTAGCCGGCACCCAGGCCGGCCTTGCCATTATGATCGCCATCGTCGGCATCGGCCTCAACACGCTGATCGCCGGCATGGGCCACTGGTTCGAATGGGTGCGGCTGATCGGCGCCGCCTATCTGATCTGGATGGGCGTGCAGATGTTCCGCGCCAAAGGTACGCTGAACTCCGACGGCTCGGCCAAGAAACCGCGCGGCGGCTTCTTCCTGCAAGGCCTCCTGGTGGCGATCAGCAATCCCAAGACGCTTGTCTTCTTCGGCGCCTTCTTCCCGCAGTTCATCGCGCCGCAGGGCAATTACACGCTGCAGATCGCGGTCATGGGCCTGACCGCGATGATCTTCGCCGCCATGTCGGACTCGACCTACGCCCTTGCCGCCGGCCGCGCCGGCCGGCTGCTGTCGGCCAGCCGCGTCAGGCTGATGTCGCGCATCAGCGGCAGCTTCCTCGTCGGCGGCGGGCTGTGGCTGGCGTTTTCCAAGGCAAAGTGAGCGGCGCCCTCCCCTTCTCCCCTTGCGTGAGAAGGTGGCCGAGCGAAGCTCGGTCGGATGAGGGGTGTTCCAGGGAACGCCAGCGTCTCACTCCGCTGGAACACCCCTCATCCGTCTCGCCGCCTCGCGCCGATCCACCTTCCCCCACAAGGGGGGAAGGAAGAGGCGCTTCTAAAGCCGCCCGAGCCGCTCCACCAGCAGCGCGAAGAAGCCGTCATGGTCGATGTCGCGCATCACCGTGGCGTTTTTCTCCCGCTTGGTGACGCCCCACCAGTCGATCACCGTCATGCCCATGGTCAGCTCCGAGGAGGTCTCGACGCTGACATTGCAGCGGCGGCCCTTGAACAGCTCCGGCTTGATCAGATAGGCGATCACGCACGGATCGTGCAGCGGCCCGCCATCGGTGCCGTATTTCTCCTCGTCGTAGCGTTCGAAGAATTCCAGCATCTCGGCCGTCGCGGTGCCTACCTTGGTGCCGAGCTCGCGGAAAGCCTGTATGCGCTTGGAGGTGGTCAGCGCCTTGTGGGTGACGTCGAGCGGCATCATCACGATCGGAATGCCCGATTTGAACACCACATCGGCGGCCTGCGGATCGACATAGATGTTGAATTCGGCCGTCGGCGTAGTGTTGCCGCCTTCGAAGAAACCGCCGCCCATCAGCACGATTTCCTTGATGCGCGGCGCGATCCTGGGCTCGCGGATCAGCGCCAGCGCGATGTTGGTGAGCGGTCCGAGCGGGCAGAGCGTGATTGTGCCGCTTTCTTCGCGCATCAGCGTCTCGACGATGAAATCGACGGCGTACTGTTCCTGCAGCTTCATGGTCGGCTCAGGCAGTTGCGGGCCGTTCAGGCCGGTCTTGCCATGCACTTCCTCTGCGGTGACGAGTTGGCGCGCCAGCGGGCGGATGGCGCCGGCATAGACCTTGATGTCGGGCCTGCCGGCCAGTTCGCAGATCTTGCGGGCATTGTTCTGGGTCAGCTTCAGCGGCACGTTGCCGGCAACCGCCGTTATGCCGACGATCTCCAGTTCGGAACTGCCGAGCGCCAGCAATATGGCGACGGCATCGTCCTGGCCGGGATCCGTGTCGATGATGATCTTTCTGGATTGGGGCATTTCAATTCCTTTTGGGAGTCTTTTTGGGCGGGGGTCTTGGTGGCTTGAACTTGATCGCGCGGCGGACCATATCAAGACCATCGGGAAAAATGCCATCCGGGTTTTTCCAGTTTGTGTCGCTCTTCAGAGGACAGTGTAACAATGAGTCGAATGACGCCCTTCTCCAGCCCGCTTCTTTTGGGTTTTGATGCCATGGAAAAGACGCTCGAGCGTCTGGCGAAATCCGGCGACAGCTATCCCCCGTACAATATCGAGCGCCTCAACGCCGACGACGGCAAGGCCGAAAGGCTGCGCATCACGTTGGCCGTTGCCGGTTTTGCCGAGAGCGACCTCGATGTCACCACGGAGGAAAACCAGTTGATCGTGCGCGGTCGTCAGACAGACGACACCGAGCGCGAATTCCTCCACCGCGGCATCGCCGCGCGCCAGTTCCAGCGCTGTTTCGTGCTGGCCGACGGCATGCGGGTGGTCGCGGCGGAACTGAAGAACGGCTTGCTGTCGATCGATCTCGATCGGCCGGAGGCCGAGCGGCTGGTACGGAAAATAAACATATCGGTGAAAGACTAACCTTCGCCGATGGCTCTATGCGAGGCGGCCAATCCAGGCGTCCTCGCGCCAAGGAGGCTTGAAATGACCAGAACTGACGAAACGATCACCATGACCAGCGGCGAACTCGCCCATCTCGGCGAAGGTTCGGTCGCTTACCTGAGGAAAGTGTCGAGCGATGACCTGCGCGGCCGCTTCCCCGGCCTCGGCGAAATCGCGCCCGGCCTGGAACTGTGGGCGCTGTTTGCCGCCAACGGCCAGCCGATCCTGCTTTCCGATGCCCGTGACCGGGCGCTGGCGGGTGCGCTGGAGAACGACCTGACGACGGTCGCGATCCACTAAACCATGATCCCGAAAAGTGGTACCCGGTTTTTCGGGTAAGATCATGGTTAGATAAAAGGCGACTTAGGCCTTCGAAACGGAATGGGGTCGCCCGCCGCGGCCCTTCGAAGATTTAATCCAAAAACTTCAGGCTGCGTGCGAAGCCTGCGTGTCCGACAGCAGCGCATGAATTGCCACCGCGTCGCGCGTCCCCCGGATCTTGGCGACCGTGTCAGCGTCGCGCAGCACGCGCGCGATGCGCGACAGCGCCTTGAGATGGTCGGCGCCCGCACCTTCCGGCGCAAGCAGCAGAAACACCAGATCGACCGGCTGGTCGTCCAGCGCCTCGAAATCGACCGGCGTTTCCAGCCGGGCGAAGACGCCGGCGATCCGCTTCACGCCGGCGAGCTTGCCGTGCGGAATGGCGATGCCGTTGCCGACGCCGGTCGAGCCCAGCCGTTCGCGCTGCAGGATGGTGTCGAACACCTCCCGCTCCGGAATCCCCGAAATCGCCGCCGCCCTTTCCGACAGCAATTGCAGAAGCTGCTTTTTGGAATTCGCCTTCAACGCCGGCATGATCGCCGAGACGCTGATGAGATCACTCAGATCCATGCTTGAAAAATCCCTTGCTCGCCTGCCGCGCCAGTCGTCGCCCCCTCGCACGGCTGGCTTCTTATCCCTGCGCGACTTTGGTCGTCGATGGATCGATCCAGCCGATATTGCCATCCGGCCGGCGGTAGACGATGTTGAGATGGTCGTTTCCGGCATTGCGGAAAACGAAAACCGGGCTGTCGCTGGTGTCGAGCTCAATGACAGCCGACGCCACCGACATGGTCCGCAGCGTCATGCTTGATTCGGCCACGATGACCGGAGCGAAGTCCTCCGGAATATCTTCCTCATCGTCGGTGAGAGGAGCCATCACGGTGTAGGCGATGTCGGTAGGCTCTTCGCCATTGCCGGTATTGCGCGACTTCAGCCGGCGCTTATAGCGGCGCAGCCGCGTTTCCAGGCGATCGGCGGCTGCCTCGAAGGCAAGCGTCGGGTCCTGGGCGTCGCCGGTCGCCTGCAAAGAAGCGCCCGAATCGAGCCGGACCATGCAGTCGGCGGAGAAACGCGACCCCGATTTGATGACCGTGACATGTCCTGAAAAACCCCGATCGAAATATTTCTCGATCGCCTCGCCGACCCGGTCGTTGATGCGCGTACGGAACGCATCGCCGATGTCCATGTGTTTTCCCGAAATGCGTAGATTCATCTGAAAACTGACCTTCCTTGCTCAGGCTTCAAACTGTTCCCGAGTTTATACCCGTGGTGCGCGCGCACAAGCTTTGCAGCGGCATGCGCGCCGATTTTAGACCCGAACTTTCCGGTTGATCACAAGTCGCCTTCTTGGCCGTCCATGGCCGTGTCTGACGGACCCATTCGCAAGCGGGATTACCGCCCCGCTCATGCGGGCGGGCTTCTAGACACTTCATTGCGGCTTGTCAATGAAGCTTGGAAATTGTGGAAAATCCGCCGTCGGGTGCTCTTTCAGCGCCCGACATTCGCGAGCGCCCGCTTTTCCCGTCGCCGCTGCACCGACGATGGAATGTTCATGCCTTCGCGATACTTCGCGACGGTGCGGCGCGCGATGTCAACGCCGTTTTCCTTGAGCATGTCGACAATGGCGTCGTCCGAAAGCACGTCGGCGGGCTTTTCCTCTTCGATCATCTGCTTGATGCGGTCGCGAACGGCCTCGGACGAATGCGCTTCGCCGCCTTCCGCCGAGGCGATCGATGCGGTGAAGAAATAGCGCAGCTCGAAGACGCCGCGCGGCGTCAGCATGTATTTGTTGGCGGTGACGCGGCTGACAGTCGATTCATGCATGCCGATGGCGTCGGCCACCGTGCGCAGGTTGAGCGGCTTGAGGTGCCGTACGCCATGGACGAGGAAGGCGTCCTGCTGCCGCACGATTTCCGAGGCCACCTTGAGAATGGTCTTCGCCCGCTGGTCGAGGCTGCGCGTCAGCCAGTTGGCGTTCTGCAGGCATTCGGCGAGAAAATCCTTTTCCGCCTGGTCCTTGGCGTGCCTCGAGATGCGGGCAAAATAGACATTGTCCACCAGCACGCGCGGCAGCGTGTCGGCGTTGAGCTCGACCGCCCAACTGCCGTCATTGGCGGCGCGGACCTCGACATCGGCGACAATCTCATCGCTTGCGCCGCCAGAAAACGCCAGGCCGGGTCTCGGATCGAGCGCGCGGATCTCGGCCAGCATGTCGAGGAGGTCCTCCTCGTCGACCCCGCAGATGCGTTTCAGCGTCTGGAAATCCCGCCGCGCCAAAAGCTCGAGGTTGGCGACCATGGCTTTCATCGCCGGATCGAGCCGGTCGCGCGCCGCCAGCTGCAACGACAGGCACTCGGCAAGGTCGCGCGCGAAAAGGCCTACCGGCTCGAAGGTCTGGCAGACGCCGAGCACACGCGCCACCGCCGCTTCATCCGTACCGAGCCGTGCCGCGATCTCATCGAGGTCGGCGCGCAGATACCCGGCCTCGTCGAGCCCGTCGGCGAGCTCACCCGCGACGAGGCGATCGCCGGGACTGAGGGAAGCAAGCGCGACCTGCTCGCCGACATGTTCGCGCAGCGTAACGGCGGCCGCGGCCATGTCGCCGACATCGAACCCTTCCGATGACGCCGCCGCGCCGGCGCCACTGCCGGCGGCCGACTTCCACTGCGCCGTGAGATCCGGCCCTAGCCTCTCACTGGTGCCGGGATCGTCGGGAAACAGGTTCTCCAGGGAGGAATCGAGCTTTTGCGAGATCGCTTCCGCGCTCCACTCCGTCTCGCCCTCGAACCAGTCGCCTTCGGGATCCCGCTCCGGCGCGACCTCGCTTTTCTGGGCCTGGTCGCTGGCCGCATCGTCCTGCGGTTCGGCCCGCTCCATCAGCGGGTTGCGCTCGATCTCCTCGTCGATGAAGCGCTCGAGCTCGACATGGGTGAGCTGCAGCAGCCGGATCGACTGCATCAGCTGCGGCGTCATCACCAGCGACTGGGACTGTCTGAGCTGCAGTTTGGCTGCCAGCGCCATGGTGGGGTTCAAACGCCTCGTCTACGCGTCGGATTATTGTTTTTCGGTCGGGCATACAAACTGGCCCGGCTTTTGCTTGTCAAGGAAAACGCTAGCAGCTCCGGCTTACCGGAGCGTTATCGAGTGCTAAAATAGCCGAAAGTTGCAACCCGGCCACCGAAAATCAGAGCGTAAAGCCCTCGCCGAGATAAAGCCGCCGCACATCGGCGTTGGCGACGATCTCGTCGGCCCGGCCATGCGTCAGCACCTGGCCGGCATGGATGATATAGGCGCGGTCGATCAGGCCGAGCGTCTCGCGCACATTATGATCGGTGATCAAAACGCCGATGCCGCGCGCCGTGAGATGTCGGACGAGCTGCTGGATGTCGGCGACCGCGATTGGGTCGATGCCGGCGAAGGGCTCGTCGAGCAGCATATAGGCTGGCCGTGTCGCCAGCGCCCGCGCGATTTCGAGGCGCCGCCGTTCGCCGCCCGACAGCGACATCGACGGTGCCTTGCGCAGATGGCTGATGTGAAACTCCTCGAGCAGCTCGTCGAGCGTGCGTTCGCGCTCCTTGCGGCTCTTTTCCACCACCTCGAGCACGGCGCGGATGTTCTGCTCGACATTCAGGCCGCGGAAGATCGATGCTTCCTGCGGCAGATAGCCGATACCAAGGCGGGCGCGCCGGTACATCGGCATCGAGGTGACATCGAAGCCGTCGATCTCGATCGTGCCTTCATCGACCGGAACAAGGCCGGTGACCATGTAGAAACAGGTGGTCTTGCCGGCGCCGTTGGGGCCAAGCAGGCCGACCGCCTCGCCGGCGCGCACGCCAAGCGTCACCCCGCTGACTACCTTGCGGCCCTTGTAGCTCTTGGTCAGGCCCTTGGCGATCAGGGTGCCCTTGAACTTCGCCTTGTCGGTGCCGACCGTCGCCGGAGCAGCGGGTTGTGCGGCCACCCGCCCCGGAAGGCGGGCAAGCAGCGAAGTCACGCCGGCCATTACTTGCTCGACGCTCCCTGCTGCTGCGCGTCCTGCTTCTGCGGCTTGAACATCATGACGACGCGAGGGCAACCTTCGACATTGCCGAGGCCGCTCTTCATCTGCACGGTGAGCTTGCAGCCCTTGAGCACATTGTCGCCCTGCGACAGCACCACTTCCTTGCCCGAAAGCACGAGCACCTGCGTCTTCATGTCGAATTTGCCGGTGTCGCCGGTGGCGATCTGGTCGTTTGATTTGATGTAGACTTTGTTCTCGACCTCCAGGTGGTCGATATTGGCTGCGCCCGTCATCGCCGACGCGCCGGCCGCGGCAGTTTTGCCGTTATTGGCATCCTTGACATAATAGACCGTCATCTTGCCGGCCTTGAGCAAGGTCGGCCCCTGATTGACGGTCACGTTGCCGCTGAACACGGCCATGCTGTCGGCCTGCCGGACCTCGAGCTTGTCGCTCTCGATCTGGATCGGCTGGTCACCCGACAGTTTGAGCCCGGGGATCTGGCTGGTCGCGCTCGATTGCGCAAACGAATGCGCCGTTCCCAAAAACAGCAATGCGGCAGCGCCCAGAAGCCATGCGGATTTACTGCGACGCATTCTGTTCTCCACTGTTGACCCCTGCCGCCTTCAACGCAGCTGGATCGATGTTGACCCGCACCCGGTTCTCGAAGACCACGAGCCTGCCATTGTCCTCGACCGACATCGAGTCCGCGGTGATGCGCGACCCGCCACGGCTGACGTCGACCGGATTGCTCGTCTTCATAGAGCCTTTGCCCATGTCTAGGAAGATCGATTTGAATTTCGCCACAAGGCCGTCTGTCGTGGTTACGCTGACGTCGCTGGTCAAATCCATCGTATTGGCATCGCGGTTGTAGATACCGTGCGCGGCATCGACCGACACGATGTTGTCGCTGGCCACCGGCAGTTTGGCGTTGATGCCTTCGAGGTCGATGACGGCCTGCTGGCCGACATCCTGCGTCGCCCTGGTCGCCGTCAGCGAATATGGCAGCTTCTGCTTGGTGAAACCATTGAGCTTCGGATTGGCCATCACCAGCTTGCCGTTCGAAAAGGCCGTGCCGTCTGCCTGCACGGAGACGGACACGGGCGCTTTAAGGTAGGAATAGACCGGAAAGGCGACCGCAATCGCGACCGCGAGCAGCGGCACCGCGAATTTCAGGACGCGGACGCGGCGCGAGTGCCGTTGCGCGCGGTTGAACGCATCGCCACGCGTGCCGCCTTGGGCCGCGGGAGCCGATACCGTTTCGGCATCGCTCGTTTCGTCAGATCGCGCCAACATGACTTTTCTAATGGACCTTTGTCCGCCCAAACACCGACTATAGGTGGTATGCCGGCACCTACAAGCAAGCACAAGCGGAGGAAAACTGCAAAAATGTGACGGCTGCCGCCCGCAAAATCGTGACCAATCCGGCGGCACGGCCTGTACTTCATAGCAGATACAGACCGGTTGCGTTAATTTTTCGTGAGATCGGCGTCAACGTCGAAGCTCGAAGCCGGACCTTTCAGGAAACGGTAGCCGTGTGCCGAGGCTTGCTTTAAAAGCGTGCTTTCCCACCGACCCATGAGGCTGACGATGGCAATGAGAGCCGACGACCTGATCGACCGCCGCCGCTTGCGCCGCAAGCTGACTTTCTGGCGCGTGGCCGCTTTTGTGGTTCTGGCGGCAGCCGTGGTCGCCTTCTCGGCCTGGTTCTATGACGATAATTTTACCGGCCGGGCGGTCCCCCATATTGCCAAGGTCAAGATTGAAGGCACCATCACCGAGGACGAGGAGCTGCTCAAAAGGCTTGAAGCCATCCGTACATCGCCGGAGGTGAAGGGCGTCATCCTGTCGATCGATTCGCCCGGGGGCACCACAGTCGGCGGCGAGTCCACCTTCGAGGCAGTGCGCAAGCTTGCCGGCGACAAGCCGGTGGTGGCCGAAGTCGGCACGCTGGCGGCGTCGGCAGGCTATATGATAGCAAGCGCGGCCGACCATATCGTTGCCCGCAAGACCTCGATCGTCGGCTCAATCGGCGTGCTGATCCAGTATCCCGATGTCAGCGGCCTCATGGATAAGCTCGGCATCAAGCTGGAAGAAGTGAAATCATCTCCGCTCAAGGCTTCGCCCTCGCCCTTCAAGCCGACCAATGACGACGAGCGCGCCATGGTGCGCAAGCTGATCCTCGACAGCTATGACTGGTTCGTCGGCATCGTCGCCGACCGCCGCAAGATAACGCATGAACAGGCGCTGGCCCTGGCCGACGGTTCGATCTTCACCGGCCGCCAGGCCTTAGCCAATCATCTGGTCGATGCCGTCGGCGGTGAGCAGGAGGCGATCGACTGGCTGGCGACCAAGGGCGTGGACGGCAAGCTGAAGGTTGTCGAGTGGAAGGACAAGGACAGGCGGGGCGGTTTCCTGTTTTCCCAGTCGATGGCAAAAGTGGCGGCCAAGGCCCTCGGCCTGCCCGATTCCGGCGGCGATATCATTCATGAGCTCGGCGCCGACCGCTTGTTTCTTGACGGTCTCGTTTCGGTCTGGCACCCTTGAGGTGCCGTTGGGACGTGCCAAAAAAGCAATAAAATCATCCTGATAATCGGTTGCAGTGGTTTTACGGGGAACGTTCTATGATCAAATCCGAACTTGTGCAGATCATTGCTGCACGCAACCCGCACCTTTTCCTGCGCGACGTCGAAAACATCGTCGGCGCGATCTTTGACGAGATCACCGACGCGCTTGCCGAGGGCAACCGGGTCGAGTTGCGCGGTTTCGGTGCCTTTTCGGTGAAAAACCGTCCCGCCCGCACCGGCCGCAACCCGCGCACCGGCGAATCCGTCGAGGTCGAGGAAAAGTGGGTGCCGTTCTTCAAGACCGGCAAGGAGTTGCGCGAAAGGCTGAACGGCGGCAAATAGGCGCCGCGCCGGCGAGTTGAAACGGCATCTTGGCGCTTAAAGCATGTCTTCCGAAAAAGTGAGGACCGGTTTCGGGACAAAGACATGCGCGCTTCAAGAAGCCTCTCCATGGAGATTTGATGTTCAATCGCTTCATCCTCGTCGTTGTCTTCGTGCCGCTGGCCGTCATCCTGATCGCGCTCGCCGTCGCCAACCGCGGCTCCGTCGCCTTCACGCTCGATCCATTCCATCCCGGCAATCCCGCGCTGACGCTGAACTTGCCGCTTTTCATCTTCCTTTTCCTGGCCTTGGCCATCGGCATGGTTGTCGGCAGCTTAGCCACGTGGGTGAAGCAGGGCCGCTATCGCAAGCTCGCGCGCCAGCGCGGTCTCGAGGCGGAAAACCTGCGCAAGGCGGTGAGCCGCGCGCCCGTAACGCCTAACGAACCGGCGCTGCCCAAGCCGACGAACTAATGCATGTCGCCCAGAAGTGTGCTGCGGTTCTGGGACAACGACATGCATAAAAACAAAGACTTAAAGCGTGTCGCCTGAATCCGCTTCGGCGCGACACGCTTTAAGTAGCCCTTTACGGAGCCTCTGATGCTGACCATTTCGGCCGCCGAGGTCGACCGCGCGCTGACCTTTCCCGGCCTTGTCGAGACGCTGCGCACCGCCTTTCGCGATGGCGCCGTGCAGCCGGTTCGCCACCATCATGGCGTCGAGCGGCCGGACGGCGCTGCCTCGACCCTGCTTTTGATGCCGGCCTGGACCGACTTCAACGCCGCGGGCACCTCGGCGGGGGGCCATATCGGCGTCAAGATCGTCACCGTGTCGCCGGACAACAACGCCATCGGCAAACCGGCGGTGATGGGCCTCTATCTTCTGCTCGACGGGGTCACCGGCGAGCCCGAAGCGCTGATCGACGGCCAGCGGCTGACGCAGTGGCGCACGGCCTGCGCCTCCGCGCTCGCCGCCTCCTATCTCGCGCGCCAGGATGCCTCGCGGCTTTTGGTGATCGGCGCCGGCGCGCTGTCGCCGTTCCTTGCCAAGGCGCATTCGGCGGTCAGGCCGATCAAATCCATCCGCATCTGGAATCGCACGCCGGCCAATGCCGAAAAGGCGGCGGCCGCCTTGCGCGCCGAAGGCCTTCCGGCAAATGCCGCTGGCGATCTCGATGCAGAACTTGCCGAGGCCGACATCGTCACTTCCGCGACGATCTCGAACACGCCCTTGGTCAAGGGCGCGCTGCTGAAACCGGGCGCCCATGTCGATCTCGTCGGCGGCTTCACGCCGGCGATGCGCGAAAGCGACGACGACGCCATTTCCCGCGCCCGCGTTTATGTCGACACTCGCGCCGGCGCCACCAAGGAAGCCGGCGACATCGTCCAGCCACTGGCCTCGGGCCTGCTGAAGCCGGAAGCGATCATCGCCGACCTGCACGAGCTCGCGCGCGGTGAAAAACAGGGCCGGCAAAACGACAGTGAGATCACACTGTTCAAGTCGGTTGGCGCAGCACTTGAAGATCTCGCCGCCGGCATCGCCGTCTACAAGGCGCTAAAAGTAGGGCAGTAGGGGAATAGGGCAGTAAGGCAATAGGGAACTGATGCCTACTGCCCTACTGCCCTACTGCCCTACTGCCCTACTGCCCTACTGCCCTACTGCCCTACTGCCCTACTGCCCTACTGCCCTACTGCCCTACTGCCCATTCGGCCAGTAGACGCGCACGCGATGATTGTCCGGATCGAGCGCGACGAAGGTGCGGCCGAAGTCCAGATCGGTCGGCGTCTGCAAGATATTCAGTCCGCGCTCAGTCCAGTCCGCATGCGTCGCATCGACGGCGCTCGCGTCCGCAACCGCGATCACGATCTCGCCGCCTCCGCCCGTCGCCGCGGCCGCCGGCTCCACCGTATGGCGCGACCACAGGCCGAGCTTGAAGCCCCTGTCGAGCACGAACATCACGAAGGTCGGCGAGGACTCGACCGGCTCGCGTCCGAGCAGCTTGGCATAGAAAGCACCGCTGTCTTCCGGGCTGTCGACATAGAGGATGACGAAATTCGGCGTGGTCATATCTGATCTCCAAAGTGTCTGAACCTTGGGAACCATACGCGGGCCTACTGTCAGATTCTGGCAGCAGCGATCAACCTGAAGCGTTTTTGGTGCTGTTCTGGCCGGGTGCGTAGAGCGTCGCCCTCCACTCCTTCAGCATTGCCTGGCGGCGGCGCGGATAGCGCATGTCGGTCGCTGTCAGGTCGGACATCCGGTCGGCGCGAAAATGGCGGAAATCCTGGCGCATCTCGCACCACGCCACCATTACCCGCACCTTGTCGAAGAAGGCGAGCGCGAAGGGCCAGACCATGCGCCCGGAGGCCGCGCCTTCGGCATCACGATAGAGGAAGCCGAGCTTGCGCTCGTCGCGGATCGCCTGCCGTACGACACCAAGGTCGACGGTCTCGGTATTTTCCGCGCGTGGTCCGACGAGCAGCGTCGTCGCGTCGAGATCCTCGCGCAGGTCGTCCGGCAGCACCGCCGCGATCTTGGCAAGAGCATCCGCCGCGGCTGCAGCCAACCGCTTGTCCGGCTGCTTTGCCACCCAGCGCGAGCCGAGCACGATCGCCTCGATCTCCTCGTCGGTGAACATCAGCGGCGGCAGCATGAAGCCGGGCTTCAGCACATAGCCAAGCCCCGCCTCGCCTTCGATCGGCGCGCCCTGCCCCTGCAGCGTCGCGATGTCGCGATAGAGCGTGCGGATCGAGATGCCCATCTCGTCCGCAAGCGTGTGGCCGCTCACCGGCCGGCGGTGGCGGCGCAGTATCTGGACAAGGTCGAGCAGGCGTTCTGAGCGGGACATCGATTTGCTATTTGCTGCGACCGGACGATAGGTCCGCAACGCGCGCTGCCGCAAGATAGCGTTGGAACACCCCCGCTTTAGCATCGTTCTCCCTAAATGGAGATGCGCGGATTCCTGATATTTTGGTCTGTGCTCAGCGTGACTATCGCTGCGCTCAGCCTCGGACCATCATTTGCTCATACCTTGGAATCCCTCCCCAGATTGACGAAATGGTCGCCCGCGCTTTGGCGCGAGACGACCGTTTTCAATGCGCAGTTCCAGCTGTTTCTGCTAATTGGAGCGCCGCTCGATATCGCAGCCATTGTCTGTCCGGCGGTGCTCGTCTGGATGCTACGCGATGAGCCTCGCGCCTTTTGGTTTGTGCTGGCCGCCACCTTGCTCTATGCGCTGGCGCTCGTGCTTTGGACCGTTCTCGTCAAACCGGCTAATGGCGTCCTTGCGACCTGGACGCCGGGACCGATTCCCGGGAATTTCGACTCCATCCGGCTGCGCTGGGAGACCGGACACATGGCGGTTACAGCGGCCAAGGCCATCGGCTTCGTTTCGCTTGCTCTCGGCTTGCTATCGATCCGGCAGGCGTGAGCCCTCGATCATCGCAATGCAGCGCCTTTGTTGCGCCGGTGGGTTGAGCTGTGGCAGAAGCGGGCCGAACCGCCGGAGATGATCCCTCTTGAAATCTTTTCGCGACAAACGCCGCGATGGCCGCCCGCATCCCGCAAGGGCGGAACAGGCCCGCCCCCGTGATGCGTTCGCGGCTGGACGCCAGCAGGCAGCGCCCGCCGAGCGCCGCGAAACGAAACCGACGGACCGGCAGGAAGCCAGGCCGGCGCCGCGCGTGCTTGCGCGCCGCGAGGGCGCCTTGCCCGCCGAGCGCCTGCCAGTGATCCTCGAAGTCGCGCCCAACGCCGATTACGCGCTGCTGGACAGCGGTGCTGGCGAGAAGCTGGAACAATACGGCCCCTACCGCATCGTGCGCCCCGAGGGCCAGGCGATCTGGCAGCGAGCCCTTCCGGCGAAGGAGTGGGAGCGCGCCGACGCCATCTTCACCGGCGACACCGACGAGGAAGGCATCGGCCGCTGGCGCTTTCCAAAGGCGCCGCTCGGCGAGACCTGGCCGATGAAGCATGACGGCATCGACTATCTCGGCCGCTTCACCTCGTTCCGCCATGTCGGCGTCTTTCCGGAGCAGGCTTCGCATTGGAACCATATGGCGGAGCTGATCGCGGCAGCGAAGCGCCCGGTCAAGGTGCTCAACCTGTTCGGCTATACCGGCTTGGCCTCGCTGGTGGCGGCCCGCGCCGGCGCCGAGGTCACCCATGTCGATGCCTCGAAGAAGGCGATCGGCTGGGCGCGCGAGAACCAGGAAATGGCCGGCCTTGCCGACAAGCCGATCCGCTGGATCGTCGAGGACGCGGTGAAATTCGCCGAGCGCGAGGAACGCCGCGGCAGCCGTTACGACATCGTGCTTTTCGACCCGCCGGCCTACGGCCGCGGCCCGAAGGGCGAGGTCTGGCAATTGTTTGAGGACCTGCCGGGCCTCACCGATCTATGCCGCTCGATCCTGACGCCGAAGCCCTTGGCCGTCGTTCTCACCGCCTATTCGATCCGCGCCTCCTTCTTCGCCATCCATGCGCTGATGCGCGATACCTTCGCCGGGATGGGCGGCACGGTCGAATCCGGCGAACTGATCATTCGCGAGAAATCGGCCGGCCGCGCGCTGTCGACCTCGCTGTTCTCGCGCTGGGTGGCTTGAATGACTGCATATGACGGCGCGCGCCCTGTCGGGCAGGTCAAGGAAGTCACCAGCCTTGCCAACCCCCTGGTCAAGGACATCAAGGCGCTTGCGCTGAAGAAATTCCGCGACCAGCAGAACGCCTTTATGGCCGAGGGCCTGAAACTCGTCATCGACGCCCTCGATCTTGGCTGGTCGATCAGGACTTTGGTCTTCGCCAAGGCTGGCCGCGGCAACGCGGCGGTCGAAAAGGTCGCCGCGCGCACCGTCGCCGCCGGCGGCACCGTGCTCGAAGTTTCGGAAAAGGTGCTGGCGGCAATCACCCGCCGCGAAAACCCGCAAATGGTGGTCGGTGTCTTTGCGCAGCGGACCGTGCCGCTGAAGGACATCCGCGCCAAGGACGGCGACGTCTGGGTCGCACTCGACAGGGTGCGTGACCCCGGCAACCTCGGCACCGTGATCCGCACCGTCGACGCCGTCGGCGCCAAGGGCGTCATCCTGGTCGGCGACACCACCGACCCGTTTTCGCTGGAAACGGTGCGCGCCACGATGGGCTCGATCTTCGCCGTGCCGGTCGCCAAGGCAACCGAGCCGGCCTTCCTCGCCTGGCGGCGCGATTTTGCGGGTCTCGTCGTTGGAACGCATCTCAAAGGCGCAGTCGACTATCGCTCGGTCGATTTTTCCAGGGGGCCGGTCCTGCTGCTGATGGGCAACGAGCAGCAGGGGCTGCCGGACAGCCTCGCCGAAAGCTGCGATCGCCTGCTCCGGATACCCCAAGCCGGCCGCGCCGATTCGCTCAATCTGGCGGTCGCCACCGGCGTGATGCTGTTCGAAATCCGGCGCGGCGCGTTGAAGCTCGAGCCCGACACACGATGAGGACCGCCAAGTGAAATCCTGGTCCCCCTACATCGTCCTGGTCGTCATCGCCATTGCGCTCGACCAGTGGATCAAGCAGCTGGTCGAGAACGGTCTCGCCTTCCAGGAAAAGGTCGATCTCCTGCCGTTCCTGGCGCTGTTTCGCACCTACAACACCGGCATCGCCTTCTCGATGTTCTCGTCCTTCGGCGATATCGGCCTGGTGGTCATCGCCGTGCTGGTCGTCGCCTTCGTGCTCTATCTCGCCACGCGCACGCCGGCCGGCCATTTCATCGCCCGAACCGGCTTTGCCCTGATCATCGGCGGCGCGCTCGGCAATCTCATCGACCGCGCCATCTACGGCCACGTCATCGACTACATCCTGTTCCACACGCCGGTCTGGTCCTTCGCGGTGTTCAACCTCGCCGACGCCTTCATTTCGATCGGCGCAGCGCTTGTCGTCTTCGACGAGCTGATCGGCTGGCGGCGCGAGGTGAAACCCCAGGATCCCGGCAATTGACCTCACGCGGTTGAAACCGCAGACTTCTCACCAGCCAGAACCGAGGAGAAAAACATGCCCGACACCTTCAAAGCCATCCTCGTTTCGCGCGATGCGGAGAAGAAGCAGTCGGTCGACGTCGTCGACCTCACCGAGGCCGATCTGATGGAAGGCGATGTCACCGTCGCCGTCGAGGCGACGACGGTGAACTACAAGGACGGGCTCGCCATCACCGGCAAGGCGCCGGTCGTGCGTCGCTGGCCGCTGGTTCCGGGCATCGATTTTGCCGGCACGGTGATCTCCTCTTCGCATGCCGACTGGCGCAAGGGCGATAAGGTGATCCTCAACGGCTGGGGCGTCGGCGAGACGCATTACGGCGCCTATGCGGGCCGCGCACGCGTCAAGGGCGACTGGCTGGTGCCGCTGCCCGAAGGCATGAGCGCGCATGACGCGATGGCCGTTGGCACCGCGGGCTACACGGCAATGCTCTGCGTCATGGCGCTGGAGCGGCATGGCATCGTGCCGGACCGCGGCCCGGTGGTGGTGACGGGTGCTGCCGGCGGCGTCGGCTCGGTCGCCATCTCGATCCTCTCCAGCCTCGGCTACCATGTCGTCGCCTCGACCGGCCGCAACGCCGAGAGCCCCTATCTGATCGACCTCGGCGCGGCGGAGGTGATCTCGCGCGAGGAACTCAGCCAGCCGGCAAAGCCGCTTGCCAAGGAGCGCTGGGCGGGCGGCGTCGACTCGGTCGGAAGCCATACCTTGGCCAATGTGCTGTCGATGACCTCCTATGGCGGCGCGATCGCGGCCTGCGGCCTGGCCGGCGGCATGGACCTGCCGTCGAGCGTGGCGCCCTTCATCCTGCGTGGCGTCTCGCTGCTCGGCATCGATTCGGTGATGGCGCCGAAGCCGGTCCGGCTCGAAGCATGGCGCCGCATCGGCGCCGACCTCGACCTCAAGAAGCTGTCGACATTGTCACGCACGATCGGTTTCGACGGCATTGTCGGTGCCGCGCGCGACATCGTCGAAGGCAAGGTCCGGGGCCGCGTGGTCGTCGATATGTAGCTGAAAGCGACGTCACAAAGCGACTGCCGTCCGCGACCGCGGCCGACCGGAATGCGCGCAATCGCTAAAATTCGAACGATCCGTCCCAGTCTTCCATAATTTCTGTCTGGCATGGTTCGCGCATGGTCGCGGACTCCGACATCAGGCAGGACAGCAAAGCCGCGGGTGCTGACGGGCTCGGCCCCGATGCGTCGAAGCGGCAGGTGCTCGTCGCGCCACCGCTGGCTCCTGAATTGCCGGCGGCCAGCCACGAAGGTTTGCCGTTCCTGACGATCGTCGCTATCGCCGTCCTGGCCGGGTTGGCGCATCTCACAGGAGCGCCGATCATCATTACCGTCGGCCTCGCCGCCGCGGCGCTTGCCGGCCTTGCCATGTATCTGCGCAGCCGGCGCGACGAGCGGCGCACCGCCGCCCTGCTCGACGAGACCGCCGCCCGCAGCCGTGCCGAGATCGAGACCCTCGCCGACCGCATGTGGGAGATGCAGGAGAGCGAGGAGCGCTTCCGCGGCCTGATCGACGCGCTCGGCGATCTCGTGGTCCATCGCGATCGCGATGGCCATATCGTTTATGCCAACAGTGTCTTTGCCTCGCTTGTCGAGATCGACCCGCGCGATCTCGCAGGCAAGACCCTGTCCGAGCTCGGCATCGATGTCGGCATCGTTCCCGACGCCGCCTTCTCCGACCATGAATGCCTGAGCTCCACCGATGTCGCGATCCGCACGCCGAACGGGCCGCGCTGGTTCTCCTGGATCGAATTGTCGGTGCGCGACAAGGACACGGGCGCGGTCTCGCACCGGGCGATCGCCCGCGACATCACCGCCCGCAAGCGCGCCGAATCCTCGCTGATCACCGCGCGTGAACGAGCCGAATATGCGAGCCAGGCCAAGTCGCGCTTCCTCGCCACCGTCAGCCACGAGATCCGCACGCCGATGAACGGCATCATGGGCATGGCGAAGCTGCTTGCCGATACCGACCTGTCGCCCGAACAGCGCACCTATGTCGGCGCTGTCTCCACCTCGGCCAGCGCGCTGCTCGCGCTCATCGAGGACCTGCTCGACTATTCCAAGATCGAGGCCGGCCGTTTCGAACCCGAGCCGCAGCCGACTTCGCTGCGCGAAATCGCCGACAACATCATCGAGCTTCTGGCCGCGAAGGCCTTCGCCAAGAACATCGGCCTCGGCTGCCATGTCGAACCCGACGTGCCGCAGATGATCACCGCCGACCCCGGCCGCGTGCGCCAGGTGCTGCTCAACCTCATCGGCAACGCGGTGAAGTTCACCGATACGGGCGGCGTGCTGCTCACCGTGGCGCGCGCCCGCACCGAAACCACCGACACCATCTGCTTCACTGTCGCCGACACCGGCCCGGGACTGCGTGAAGAGGACATGGAGCGCATCTTCGAGGAGTTCGAGCAGTCCGACGGCACCTCGACCAGGGTGCATGGCGGCGCTGGCCTCGGCCTTGCGATCTCGAAGCGGCTGGCGGCGGCGATGGGCGGCACGATCTCGGTTTCGAGCCGGCTCGGCGAAGGATCCGAATTCGTCCTCGAGATCCCGGCGGTCGCGGCCACCGAACCGCCGCCGCACCGGCACAATATCCTTGCCGACCGGCGGGCGGTGATCGTGTCGAAAAACGCCATCGAGGCCGATGCCATCGCCCGCACGATCAGGGCCCATGGCGGTACCGTCGAGGTCGCGGCGACGCCAAGCCAGGCCGCTCCGTTCGCCGCCGGCTGCAACGTGCTACTGATCGACGCCGCGCTCGAAAACAGCGACGGGAGGCTGCTCAGGCGGCTGCGCGACTCAGGCTTTGTGGATTGTGAAGCCATCACCCTGATTGCGCCGACGGACCGCGGCATGCTCGGCGAATTCCGCGCCAGCGGCTACGCCACCTTCCTCGCCCGGCCGGTGCGCGGCGAGACCCTTTTGCGGGTGCTGTTGACCAGCCATGGCTCCCCGCTCGCTCAGCCGCAGCCGGCGCCGCGCGGCGCCTCCTCGGCGCGCAGGCGCGAGCAGGGCCTGTCGGTGCTGATCGCCGAGGACAATGACATCAACGCCATGCTCGCCCGCGCCACGCTGCTCAAGGCCGGGCATCGCGTCAAGATCGTCGGCAACGGCAAGGCCGCGGTCGAGGCCGTTACCGACGCCGGCCTCAAGTTCCGCTTCGATGTGGTGCTGATGGACCTGCATATGCCTGTCATGGACGGCCTGGATGCGATCGCCGCCATCCGCCGCCATGAAGAGTCTCTCGCGATGCCGCCGATCCCGATCATGGTGCTTTCGGCCGACAGCCAGGAAAAGACCCGGCATGCCGTGCTCGCCCATGGCGCCAGCGGCTTCGTGACCAAACCGCTCGATCCCGAAGCGCTCGTCCAGGCGGTTGAGGGCCAGGTTGCCGCCTGATGAAATTTTTACCCCTTGAAAACCTGGGGTTGCCTGGCTTTCGCGGCCGTAAGATAGCCGGTTGAGGGTATTGTCCAGCCGACAAAGTATTGCCCGCCACGTCGTATCACGGTACTGTCACAATCCTGTTGCACCTACACCGTATCCCCGTGCCAAGAGGGATGGCTCGAAGGAGAATCACTCGTGCATACAGTCATGCCTGAATGTGACACTCGGCCGAATGCCGGCGGCGCCCTTCTCGCCGCCCGTAGCGCCGACGCCGTCGCAAGCGGTGCTCCGCTGGGCCGCATCGGCAACCTTGAAGTGCGGCTCGCCCGCAACGAGGCTGAGATCGCCGCCGCCCAGGAAGTCCGCTATCGGGTGTTCTATGACGAGCTTGGCGCGAGGAAGGACCTGTTCCAGGCGCAGGATCGGCGCGACGCCGACCGTTTCGACCCGCTCTGCGATCACCTTCTTGTGCTCGACACTTCCCTTCCCGGCCCCGAGCACCGCCGCATCGTCGGCACCTACCGTTTGCTGCGGCAGGAGATCGCCGCGACTGCCGGCGGCTTCTATTCCGAGGGCGAGTTCGAGCTCACCAAGCTGATCGCGCGGCATCCCGGCCAGCGCTTCCTCGAGCTCGGCCGTTCCTGCGTTTTGCCGGAATACCGCTCCAAGCGCACCATCGAGGCGCTCTGGCAGGGCATCTGGGCCTATATCAACCACTACAGCATCGGCGTGATGACCGGCTGCGCCTCTTTCCATGGCATCGTGCCGGCGGCGCATGCCGAGGCGCTGACCTATCTCGCCCATCATTGCCGCACCAACTCCGCCTGGGATGTTCGCGCAGTTCCGGGACGCTACTGTTCCATGGACCTGATGCCGATCGAGGCGGTGAACACCAAGGCGGCGATCGCCGCCATGCCGCCGCTGGTCAAGGGCTATCTGCGCGTCGGCGCCCGCATCGGCGATGGCTGTGTCATTGACCACGAATTCTCGACCGTCGACGTCTTCGTGGTCATGCCGGTCAAGGAGATCGGCGCCCGCTACGTCAACTACTATGGCGGCGAAGGCCAGCGTTTCGCTGCGTGAGTAGTGAGTAGTGAGTAGTGAGTAGTGAGTAGTGAGTAGTGAGTAGTGGTGAATACCAAGACCGCGCTCTTGTTACTACTGACTACTCACTAACCCTACTCCCTGACCCCTACTCCCTCACGGAATATCCTCCGGCCTTCGCCCCGGCCGGCTCTTATAGGCTGGAAACGACCAGCCGAACTTAAGCGCACCGCCACGCACGATGAATGCGCCAGCAAAGCCGAGCAGGCTGGACGCCAGCGCCGGCAGGCCGGCAAGATCGCCAAGGGTGAAGATGGTGGCGCCGGCAAGGGCGGCCGTGACATAGATTTCAGGCCTGAGCAGAACCGAAGGCTCGCCGGCAAGCAGGTCGCGCAAAATGCCGCCGAAGGTCGCCGTCAACACGCCCGTGATGACCGACACGACTGGCGAGCCGGTGATCGCCAACCCCTTCGCCGCGCCCATCACCGCGAAGGCGGCGAGGCCGACGGCGTCGAGCCACAGCAACAGCTTGTAGCGGGATTCGACGCGGTGGGCGCCGAAGAAGACCAGCACCGCGACGACGGCGCAGATCAGCACATAGCCGCTGTTGGCGACCCAGAACACCGGCAGGTTGAGGATAACGTCGCGCAGCGTTCCGCCGCCGATGCCTGTGACGCTGGCCAGGAACAGGAAACCGATAATGTCGAGCTGCTTGCGCGATGCGGCAAGCGCGCCCGTCGCCGCGAAGACGGCGACGCCGGCATAGTCGAGCAGCGCGATGGGGTTCATGAGTGAGCGAATAGTGAGTAGCGAACAGCGAGTAGCGAGTAGTAGTGAATACCACGAAGCTGTGCGGTTGGTAGCCAGCTTCCCTATTCGCTACTCACTACTCGCTATCAAGCATCCTTTTCGGCCTGCTCGTTCACCGGGCCCGGCTCGACCTTCGCCTCTGCGGCCGCCTTCGGGCCACCCTTGGCGACACCGACCATCGCCGGCCGCAGCACGCGCTCGCCGATCGAATAGCCGGGCTGCACCACCTGGACGACGGTGCCGGCCGGAACCTCCGGATTGGGCACCTCGTACATCGCCTGGTGGAAATTCGGATCGAACTTCTCGCCTTCTGGCGCGAGTTTCTTCACGCCGTGACGCTCCAGCGCGGCAAGCATGGCGCGCTCGGTAAGGTCGACACCTTCGATCAGTGACTTGAAGCCGGCGTCGCCGCCGGTCTTCGCATCGGCCGGGATCGCGTCCAGCGCCCGACGCAGATTGTCGGACACCGACAGCATGTCACGTGCGAAATTGGCGACAGCGTAGGCACGGGCGTCCTGCACGTCGCGCGCGGTGCGCCGCCGCAAATTCTCCATTTCGGCCGCGACGCGCAGCGCGCGGTCCTTCAATTCCTCGTTTTCCTTCAGCAGCCGCACAAGCGCCTCGTAGTCGCCATCGACGCCACCTTCCGCACGCTCCGCGGACGCCTCGGTTGCTTCCATATCTTCGGGCGTGCGTTCGTCTTTTGTCTGGTCGCTCATCGCGTTTCCCGTCATTCGGATTGGTCTGGATTTGCGCCCGATATCGAGGTTTGGAGGCCAAAAATCAAGGGGTAAGCGCTGGTGGTCGATGCAAGACTATCGTTTCAAGTTAATTCAAATTTTACCGTACCGGGCAGCTTTGCTTGCACTTGAGCGCTCGTGCGGGAACCATGGACGGGCTGCGGGAGTTTCGAAGCCGACACAGGATTTTGGGACGATGACCGGCAACAACGGCAAACGGCGCGCCGACCTCGCCAACGATATTAGGCGGCAGGCGGGCAGCGAAGCGACAAAGCGCTTGCTGCGCACCTTGCCGGCATTTCGCCTGGAAAAAGATGTGCCCAAGCGGTTGCGCGACCTGCTTGACCGCCTGGACCGCGCCGAGGCGAAGACTGCGGGCGGCATCGGCAGCCGCACGCCGCGATAGAGCAATTCCAGGAAAATGCGTAGCGGCTGGGCTCGGCGACTTCGCCGAAGCCTTCCGTCCGGAATTGCGTAGACACAAAGAGCTGGAGCAAGCCAGCGATCAAACACCGGACTGCTCCAGCGAAGCCTAAGCCGCCTTCCTGTCGTCGCGCATCAGCGCCTCGCCGTGGCGGATTTCGGTGCCGAGCACCTTCAGGCATTCCCGCATGAAGCCGGCAAGGCCAGGCCAGCCCTTGGCTGAAACCAGATTGCCGTCGACATGCGCACCGGTCGGGGCGACATCGATATAGATGCCGCCGGCAAGCGTCACTTCCGGCTCGCAATAATGCAGCGCCGCGACTTCCCTGCCGCGCACCACGCCATCGACCGCGATCAGGATCTGCACGCCGTGGCAGATGGTGAAGATCGGCTTGCCGGTCTCATGGAAATGCCTGACCAGCGCCTGCACGCGCTTGTCGATGCGGATATATTCCGGCCCGCGCCCGCCGGCCGCGTAGACCGCGTCGTAGTCGGCCGGATTCACTTCGGCGAAGGTCTTGTTGAGGATGTAATCGTGGCCGGGCTTTTCGGTATAGGTCTGGTGACCCTCGAAGTCGTGCAACGAGGTCTTCAGCACATCGCCCGCTTTCTTGTCGGGACACACGACATGGACTGTGTGGCCGACCGCATGCATGGCCTGCTCAAAGACGAAAATCTCGTATTCCTCGCTGAACTCGCCAACGAGCATCAGTATTTTCTTGCCTGCCATGCCGATTTCCTCCCTTAGCTGTTTATTTATTTCGGGGCGCGAAATAATAATCCTATCCTAAGGGCAAGATGGCCGGAGGGGAAGTGCAAACCGCCTAAGTGGTCTGACCAGATCAGCCGGGGCGCTTGCGCCGCCAGGAATATTTCGGCCCCTTGGGCTCCGGCTCCACGGCCGGCTGGTAATAGACCGGCAGGCCGCCGGTGCGGCCTTCCTCCAGGCGCTTCAACAGCACCGGATTGGAGACCTCGAACTCGTCGAAGCCAAGCCGCAGCATATGCGGCAGCTGATCGACCAGCACTTGGCCGGTGGCCCGCACCGCACCCTTGAAATTATGCCGGGCGCGCAGCAATTCACCCTTGGAAAAAGAACGGCCGTCATTAAAAGCCGGGAAGGCGAGCGCGACCAGCGACAGCTGATCCAACAGGCCGGTTATCTTGTCCAGCTCATCGCCGGGCTGCAGCAGCACGCCGATGCGCTCGCGCGCCGACTTGCGGACCTCTTCATCGAGCCCGAGAAAAGCCTGCAGCGGCAGGATGAAGCGGCCATTGCCGGCAAGCGCCTCGGCGCCTTCGGCGTGGATCCACTCATCCTCGCGAAAGCCGTCCGGAGTCCAGAGGCGGGTCCCCGCTGTCGTCGATCCAGTCATCAAAGATCCTAAAGTTCCAAAGAGTCCCAAGCGAGCCGGCAAGCGGCCAGCAGCCGTCGCTTGCCGGCCGGCATCACGTGAATAGCGATATACCCTAAAGCGAGGCGTCGGTCAGCGACTTCTCCAGCCCCGACAAGTGAATGCCGCACTCGGTCTTGGCGTGCCCTGCCCAGCGGCCGCTGCGTGCATCCTCGCCGGGCTGCACCGGCTGCGTGCAGGGGAAGCAGCCGATCGACAGATAACCGTAGGCGACCAGCGGATTTTCGCGCAACGCATGCCCGCGCATGTAGGCGGCCTGGTCCGATGTCGTCCAATGCGCCAGCGGATTGATGCGGATGCGCGAGCCGACCGCCTCGAAGACCGGCAGTGCCTGGCGCGTCGAAGCCTGGAAGCGCTTGCGCCCGGTGAACCAGGCGCGGAACGGTTCGACGCCGCGTGCCAGCGGCTCGACCTTGCGCACGTTGCAGCAGGCGTCGGTGTCGGTTTCGTGCAGCCTGCCGGTCGGGTCGACGCGTTCGAGCGCCGCTTCCTCCGGCTTGATCACCCTGACGTCCGTCAGGCCGAAATCGGCCACCAGCGCGTCGCGGTAGCCCAGCGTTTCCTCGAAATGCTTGCCGGTGTCGAGGAAGATAACCGGCAGCGAGCGGTCGATCTCCGAAATCATGTGCAAGAGCACCGCCGAGTCCGCGCCGAAGGACGACACGGCGGCAACCTCGCCGCGGAAGGATTCGCGTGCCGCGCGTTCGATGATCTCGATCGGCTTCAGATGGCCGAGCAGCGCGTCGAGCCCCGCCGCTTCGGCGGCAACGCCGGCTTCGACGTCGTCAATACGGTCAAGCGGCCTTGGTTTCGCCAGCATAGAGCGCCTCCTTGAACGGCGCGGGACCGACACGGCGGTAGGCGTCGATAAAACGTTCATCGGGATTGAGCCGAAGGCCGAGATAGGTATCGACGATCTGCTCGATGGCATCGGTGATCTCTTCCGAGGAAAAGCCGCGGCCGATGATCTCGCCCACGGACGTGTTCTCGTCGGCCGAGCCGCCGAGCGTCACCTGGTAGAGTTCGGTGCCCTTCTTCTCGACGCCGAGGATGCCGATATGGCCGACATGATGGTGGCCGCAGGCGTTGATGCAGCCGGAGATCTTGAGCTTCAATTCGCCGATCTCGCGTTGCCGCTCCAGCGAAGCGAAACGGCGCGAGATTTCCTGCGCCACGGGGATGGAACGCGCCGTGGCCAGCGCGCAATAGTCGAGGCCCGGGCAAGAGATGATGTCGCTGATCAGGTTGGAATTGGCCGTCGCCAGCCCGATCTCGACCAACGCGTCGTAGACCGTCTTGAGGTCGGCGCGCGCCACATGCGGCAGGATCAGGTTCTGTTCGTGGCTGACGCGCAGCTCGTCGAAGGCGTATTTCTCGGCGATGTCGGCGACCGCTTCCATCTGGCTGTCGGAGGCGTCGCCCGGCACCTCGCCGATGCCCTTGAGCGAGATCGTCACCGCCGCATAGTCGGGATGGCGGTGCGTCTCCACGTTCTGGTCTAGCCATTCCGAGAAGCTTTTGGAATCGAGCCGCGCCTGCTTCACCGCCGCATCGCCTTCCGGCCGGTCGCGCAGCGCTGGCGGCGCGAAATAGGCATTGATCGCCTGGATGTCGGCTTCCGGCAGCTTCAGCTCGGCGTCCTTCAGTTCCTGCCACTCGGCTTCGACCTGGCGCGTGATCTCCTCGACGCCGGTCTCATGGACCAGGATCTTGATGCGTGCCTTGAACTTGTTGTCGCGGCGGCCATAGAGGTTGTACACGCGCAGGATCGCCGTGCAGTAGGACAGAAGGTCTGCTTCCGGCAGGAAGTCGCGGATTTTTTTCGCCACCATCGGCGTACGACCCTGGCCGCCGCCGACATAGACGGCGAAGCCAAGCTCGCCGGCGGCGTTCTTCTTCAGATGCAGGCCGATATCGTGCGTCTGGATGGCGGCGCGGTCGCGCTCGGCGCCGGTCACCGCGATCTTGAACTTGCGGGGCAGGTACGAAAACTCCGGATGCACCGACGACCACTGGCGCAGGATTTCCGCATAGGGGCGAGGATCTGCGACCTCGTCGGCGGCCGCCCCGGCGAAATGGTCGGCGGTGACGTTGCGGATGCAGTTGCCGCTGGTCTGGATGGCGTGCATCTCGACGCTGGCGAGATCGGCCAGGATCGCCGGAATGTCGGACAGCGCCGGCCAGTTGAACTGGATGTTCTGGCGCGTGGTGAAGTGACCGTAGCCCTTGTCGTATTTGCGCGCGATATGGCCGAGCATGCGCAGTTGCCGGCTGTTCAGCGTGCCGTAGGGCACGGCGATGCGCAGCATATAGGCATGCAATTGCAGGTAGACGCCGTTCATCAGCCTGAGCGGCCGGAACTGGTCCTCGGTGATCTCGCCGGCAAGCCGGCGCTGCACCTGGTCGCTGAACTCGGCGACACGGGCCTTCACGAAATCCTGGTCGAACTCGTCGTAACGGTACATGCTTCGTCTTTCCGGGCGCGTCCGCCCGTTTTCCTGTGTTCTATGCCGCGCGGGCGGGTTGCGGGTTCGCCTGCTTGCCGATGTCGGTGCGGATGGTGGGACCTGCGGCGCGGATCTTCTCGCGCAGCCGCACCGGTTCGGCCAAACCATCGACCACTGTGACGTCGATCAGGTTGACGTCGACCACCTCATTGTTGGCGCCGGCCGCGGCGCCGATCGCTTCCAGCCGGTCCTCCGCCGCCTTGTCATGGGCAATGTCGGCATGGCCGACCGTTTCCGCCCAGCCGCCATCGGCGTACCAGACGGCGATGCCGTCGGAGAGCCTGTTCGCGGTCAGAACCTTCATTGCTCAACTCCTTCGGCGACGGCCGAAGCCGCGCCCTCATGCTTACGTGCCGCGAGCGGCTCGGATTGTTCGAAGTTCGCGCCGGCGACGGCGTCGCCGATGATGGTCATCACCGGACCGGTGAGGTCGGCGCGCTCCTCCAGCGACGGCAGGTCGGCAAGCGTGCCGTGGAAACGGCGGCGGCTGCCGAGGCTGGCATTCTCGACGACGGCGACCGCGGTGTCCGGCGACAGCCCCGCTTCGATCAGCCGGCCGGCGACTTCGGCAGCGACCGAACGGCCCATATAGACGGCGACGGTCGCGCCCGAGATAGCGAGCTTGGCCCAGTCAGGCAGCGAGTTGCCCTTGAGGTCGTGGCCGGTGGTGAACACCATCGAGGACGAAACACCGCGCAGCGTCAGCGGCAGTTCGAAATCGGCGGCGGCGGCAAAGGCGGCGGTGACGCCTGGAACCACCTCATAGGCGATCCCTGCCTCGCGCAGTGCGGCCATTTCCTCGCCGGCGCGGCCGAACACCAGCGGATCGCCGGACTTGAGCCTCACCACGCGCTTGCCGGCGCGGCCAAGCTCGATGAGCAGTGCGTTGATCTCTTCCTGGCTCTTGGTTTGGCAACCTTTGCGCTTGCCGACTGGCAGGCGCTCGGCGTCGCGACGGCCCATGGCGACGATCGCCTCCGGCACCAACGCATCGTAGACGATGGCATCGGCTTCCATCAGCAGGCGATGCGCGCGCAGCGTCAAAAGATCCTCGGCGCCCGGACCGGCGCCGACCAGCGCGATGTGGCCCTCGGCCGGTGCATTGGCATTCAGAAGATCGAGCGCGGCACCGTGCGCCTCGGCGAATTCCCCTGCTTCGATTGCCTTGGCCGGCGCACCGGCGAAGAAATCGCTCCAGAACCGCCGGCGGCGATTGCCCCTCGGCAGCGTCTCGGCAGCGGCGCGGAAGGACGCGGCAAGGGCTGCCAGCCGGCCGAGCGAGGGTGACAGCATGCGGTCGATACGCCCGCGCAGCATCTGCGCCAGGACTGGCCCGGCCCCTTCGGTGCCGATCGCGATGGCGACTGGCGCCCGGTTGACCAGCGCCGGCGTGAAGAAATCGCAGAGTTCCGGCCGGTCAACTGCATTGACCGGGATGCCGAGCCGGCGCGCATCCTCGACGACGCGGCGATCGAGTGCCTCATCAGCGCTGGCTGCAAACACGAGCGCCGAACCTTGGAGATGTGCGGCCTCGTAGGGAGCCTCGATATGAACGGCGCCGGTCGACGCGATGAAATCCAGCAGGCCGCGGTCGGCATTGTCGGCCACGATGCGCAGCACCGCGCTCGATTGCGAAAGCAGCCGCGCCTTGGCAAGCGCTTCCTCGCCATTGCCGACGATGGCCACGGCTTCGCCGTCGACCCGCATGAAGACGGGAAAGGCATTGAGCTTGGCGTTGGCTGGCGACATGACAATAAGCAATAGTGGAACAGTTTGGCAGTTTTACGCGTGCGCGCCAAAAACCAGAAGGCAAGCACTCGCGCGTCCTTCGGGGGCAGGCAATCGCTTTTTCGCAACTGCGAAAGGCGGGAGAAAAAAATTCTATTTTGTGGCAAAGACCGCCGGGGCGCCTCGTGTAAGCGCCTTGATCCGTCGCAATTTTTAGCGCAATGCCCAACAGGTGGCAAAATAGTTTTTTCTAAATTCTACTAAGTTAGTAGATTAAAGCCGCCTCCGGTTGAATCGCGGATCAATGAGCCTGCGCGCGGGGGGGCAAGTGGCCCTTTGCCGTTATCTGGAACAATCACGCTTCGCGGCACGTTGGGCTACCGATCTATTCTGTCGATCGAGCCTCGATCGACAGCCAGGCAAGCAAAGGAGGAGCGCCATGAGCATCAAGCTGAAACGCGGATTGTGGGTCGTAGTGGCCGATGGCGAAAAGGCGCTCTTCCTGCGCAACCAGGGCGGCAACAAGTTCCCGAATTTGGAAGTGGTGCAGGAGATGGAGCAGGACAATCCTGCCACGCGCGAGCAAGGCACGGACAAGCCGGGCCGATACGGCAACGAGGGACCTCGCAGCGCCATCGAGGAGACCGATTGGCATCGCCTGAACAAGGAACGTTTCGCTGTCGACATTGCCGACCGGCTCTACAAGCTCGCGCATCGCGGCGAGTTCGACGCGGTCGTGCTGATTGCGCCGCCGCAGGTTCTTGGCGAGATGCGCCAGAAACTGCACAAGGAGGTCGGCGAGAAAGTGCAGGCCGAAATCCCCAAGACGCTCACCAACCACACGATTTCGGATATCGAGAACCTGCTGCAGACGGCGTAAGCGACAAGCCGCGCCCCAGGCTGGATCGTGTCTCGCGGCCATCCCTTTGGCGGGGCGCCGATTCTCCGTTGCGCGCCACCGGCAGCGTCGATTTCTGCACGACCGCGGTTGCATCATCGCCGCCCCCTCCACCATATTGCCGAAGGCGACAGCCTCGGCAGGCGCCCATCCGACATCCCGATTTGGAAAGGCGCTCCATAGACAATGCCGCATGACACGCCCCTTATCGCCACCATTGTCGCCGGTCTGGGGCTGGCTTTCGTCTTCGGAGCCTTAGCCAACCGCTTCCGCATCCCGCCGCTTGTCGGTTATCTTGTCGCCGGCGTGCTTGTCGGCCCGAACACGCCGGGCTTCGTCGCCGACACCGGCCTTGCCAATGAGCTCGCGGAAATCGGCGTCATCCTGTTGATGTTTGGCGTCGGCCTGCATTTTTCGCTGAAGGACCTGCTGTCCGTGCGTGCCATCGCCGTGCCGGGCGCCATCGTCCAGATCGGCTTTGCGACGCTGCTGGGCGTCGGGCTTGCCTGGTTGCTCGGCTGGTCGCCGGGCGCCGGCCTGGTCTTCGGCCTGGCGCTTTCGGTTGCCTCGACCGTGGTGCTTTTGCGCGCCTTGCAGGAGCGGCGGCTGATCGAGACAGAACGCGGCCGCATCGCCGTCGGCTGGCTGATCGTCGAGGATCTCGCCATGGTGCTGGCGCTGGTGCTTTTGCCGGCGCTCGCCGGTGTGCTCGGCGGCCAGCCGCAGGTCGATGACCATGCGAGCCTGCTCTCGCTGCCAGCCAGCTACGGCATATGGGGCGTGGTCGGCATCACGCTCGCCAAAGTCGCCGCCTTCGTCGTCGTCATGCTGGTGGTCGGCCGCAGGGTCATTCCGTGGATCCTGCATTACGTCGCCCACACAGGCTCCCGGGAACTGTTCCGGCTGGCGGTGCTGGCCATCGCGCTCGGCGTCGCCTTCGGCGCGGCAAAGCTGTTCGGCGTCTCGCTGGCGCTGGGCGCCTTCTTCGCCGGCATGATCATGAGCGAGTCTGAGCTCAGCCACCGCGCGGCGGAGGAATCGCTGCCGCTGCGCGATGCCTTCTCGGTACTGTTCTTCGTCTCCGTCGGTATGCTGTTCGACCCGTTCAGCCTGATCAGCAATAGTTGGCCGATCCTGGCGACGCTGGCCATCATCGTCATCGGCAAGTCGATCGCGGCTTTCATCATCGTCGTCACCTTCCGCTATCCGATCGCGACGGCGCTGATGATTTCGGCGAGCCTTGCCCAGATTGGCGAATTCTCCTTCATCCTGGCCGAGCTTGGCGTCGGCCTGAAACTGCTGCCCGAGCAGGGCCGCGACCTGATCCTCGCGGGCGCCATCCTGTCGATCCTGCTCAATCCGCTGATGTTCCTGATCGTCGACTGGATGAAGCCGTGGCTCGAAACACGCGCCGGCAAGGCAGTGCCGGTCGAAGAGGCAAGGCCTATCGGCCCAGCGACCGAGCCCGGCCAGGTCGCGTCGGTCCAGGCCGTTCCGGGAAAGGAAGACGGACCGCCGCCAAAGACGGCGCTTGCCGGCCATTCCATCCTGATCGGTTATGGCCGCGTCGGCAGCCTCGTAGGCGCCGCGCTGAAGGAAGCCGCCCTGCCCTTCCTGGTCATCGAGGATGCCGACAAGACGCTGGCGAAGCTGAAGGCCGATGGCGTGGAAACCGTCGCCGGCAACGCCGCCAATGCGGACGTCTTCTCGGCCGCGAATCCGGAAGGCGCGAAGCGGCTGATCCTCGCCATCCCCAACGCCTTCGAGGCGGGGCAGGTCGTGCTCAGGGCCCGCGCGGCCAATCCGGGGATCAATGTCATTGCGCGCGCCCATTCCGACGCCGAGGTCGACCACCTGAAAGGCCTGGGGGCCGACACCGTGATCATGGGCGAGCGCGAGATCGCCCGCGGCATCGTCGAGGTGGTGACCGGCAAACCCAACGATCCTCCGGCCGAGCCTGCCATGGCGATCGGTCCGCAGCCCGCCTGATGTTTGTCAAGCGACGAAGGCGGAACCGCCGTTTTGCGAGATGTCGCTGAGATATCTTGCCGGCGGCTTGCCCAGCGCTTTTTTGAACATGGTGATGAAGGCGGTGACGGATTCATAGCCGAGATCGCCCGACACCTGCTGCACGCTGGCGCCGGCGGACAGTTCCCTAAGCGCGACGATCAGATGCAGTTGCTGGCGCCAGCGCCCGAAGCTCAAGCCGGTCTCTTTCACGACAAGGCGCGCCAGGCTGCTCTCGCTGAGCGCGACACGGTCTGCCCATTGCGCCAGGGTGCTGCGATTGGCGGGATCGTCGGCCAGCGCCTCGGCGATCCGCCTTAGCCGCGGCTCGGCCGAAAGCGGCAGGTGCAATTGCTGAACAGGCATAAGCGGCAGCTCGGCGAGCACGACCTTTCCCAGGAACTCGCACCTGGCATCATCCGGCGCGCAATCCGACAGTTCGATGATGAGTTCGCGCAACAGCGGCGAGATCGACAGCGTGCAGCACCGATCCGGCAGGTCGGCCGCGCCCGGCTCGATGTAGACGAAGAAAATCCGGGCATTGGCCGTTGCGACGTTGCTGTGTTGCATGCCGCCGGGAATCCACACGCCGCAATGCGGCGGCACCATCCAAAGCCCGCTCGGAACGCGGCAGGTGACGCCGCCGCCGAGCGCGAAGACGAGCTGCCCTTTGCGATGCCAGTGCTCGGGCACTTCTGCCCTGGTCTCGGTCACGTCGACGCCAACGGCGATCGCCGGCGACAGCACGTCATCGACATCGAAGTCCAGCCAGGGCCAGCGGAGCGGTTGTCTCATGATTGACTGCCTTTAGCTATTGAATGCCATGATAGCTAAATTCTTCGGTCTGGGAAGTCGATAGTCTCCGGCTTGCGCAATGGCGGCGCCAGCCGATCGCGTTGCCGGCTGCGCAAGCAACAAGAGGTACGATCCATGCTCGCCCTGGTCACATCTCCCGATAGCGCCGCCGGTCTGAGGCTCACCGAGTTCGAGGAACCTCGACCCATGGCCAACGAGGCGCTTGTCTCGGTTCACGCAACGTCGCTGAACCGCGGCGAACTGCGCCTGCTCGCCATCCGTCCGGATGGCTTCGTACCCGGCCAGGACATCGTCGGCATTGTCGAACGCGCGGCAGCCGATGGTTCCGGCCCGGCCGCAGGCGCCCGTGTTGCGGCCTTGGTCGACCAGGCCGGCTGGGCCGAACGTGTTGCCGTTCCGACCGACCGCCTTGCCGCAATACCCGACGGAGTCAGCTTCGCCTCCGCCGCCACGCTTCCGGTGGCGGGCACGACGGCGCTGAGAACCTTGCGCCATGGCGGAGACCTGGCCGGCCAGCGGGTCCTGATCACCGGCGCGAGCGGCGCGGTCGGCCGCTTCCAGATCCAGATCGCCCGCGAGCAGGGCGCTTCGGTGACGGCGGTCGCATCAGCCCGGCACCACGATGATCTTCGCAATCTGGGCGCCGGCCAGGTCGCCGAGTCGATCGAACTGGCCGAGGGGCCGTTTTCGCTGATCACGGAGTCGGTCGGCGGCAAAAGCCTCGCTGAGGCGATTGAACATGTCGCGCCCGGCGGAACCATCGTCATGTTCGGCTCGAGCAGCGGCGAGCTCACGCCGATCGGATTCCGTCAGTTTGTTCCGGGTCACGAGGGCGCGAGGCTTCAGACCTTCGCCTACTACACGTCCGGTTTAGCCATCGGCACCGACATTGCCTGGCTGCTTGGCTTAGTCGCGGCCGGCCGGCTGGAAACCCGTGTGGCGATGACCATGCCATGGACGAGCATCGGACAAGCCCTGGACGCGCTGCGGCAGCGCAGCTTCAGCGGCAAGGCTGTTCTCACCTTGGCCTGAAGCTAATGCATGTCGCCCAAAAGTGCGCAGCGGTTTTGGGACAACGACATGCACAAACAAAGAGCTAAAGCGCGTCGCCCTGAATCCCGTTCAGCGCGACGCGCTTTAGCCGCTCACACGTGCTGGCCGCCATTGATGTGGATTTCCGAGCCGGTCACGTAGGACGCCTGGCCGGAGCACAGGAAGAAGATGATGTCGGCGACTTCCGAAGTGGCGCCGAGCCGCCGCAGCGGGATCGTTTCGACGATTTTGTCGGTGCCGGGCGACAGGATCGCGGTGTCGATCTCGCCCGGCGCGATCGCGTTGACCCGGATGCCGTGCGGGCCGAAGTCATGCGCCATCTCGCGCGTCAGCGAGCCGAGCGCCGCCTTCGATGTCGCATAGGCCGTGCCGGCGAAGGGATGCACTCTGGTGCCGGCGATCGAGGTGACGTTGACGATCGAACCCTTGGCGGCGGCGAGTTCCTTGAACAGCCCCCTCGCCAGCATGATCGGCGCGAAGAAATTGACCTGGAAGACATCGCGCCAGACATGCATCGGCGTCTCGATCGAATCCATGCGGCTGCCGGTCCTGAGCTTCGGCGAGATACCGGCATTGTTGACCAGCGCGTGCAATTGCCCGCCATGCGCCTCCAGCCGATGGCGGATTTCCGAAACGGCAATCCCGACATCCTCCTGGTCGGCGAGATCGACCTTGATGTGGTCTTCCGGTCCGGCCGGCCACGGGCAGTCCTCGGCGAAAGCCTGGCGTGAGCAGGTGATGACGCGCCAGCCCTCGCGCGAAAAACGCTTCACGGTGGCATGGCCGATGCCACGGCTGGCGCCGGTGAGCACGATGGTTTTTCTGCTGTCGGTTTCGGCCATGGGCTTGGTCTCCGGCCGGACATGTAGCCGAAGGCGCTTGCCATTACGAGAGGTGAAGTTGCCGCCGCAACCATGATCCCGGAAAGTGGGTTCCGGTTTCCGGAAAAGATCATGGTCAAAAAAGAAGCTGAAACCATTCCTATCCCATCGGAATGGGCGTCAGCCGCCGCCGAGGATATCGAGGATCGAGGTCTGCCGCTTTTTCGCCGGGCCGCCGACATTGCCGGGCGGCACAGGATGCTTGATCGAGCCGGTTTCCCCGCTGTCGCTCGGCATGCCAAAGCCGCCGGCATCGACCGTTTCGGCCGGGGCCCGCACCTGGCGCGGCGCCGGCGCCTGGGCGACAGGCCGTGACTGGCCAACGGCGGCCGGCGGCGCTGGCGGCGGCTGCGAGGCGTCCGCAGACGGGATCTCGTCCGGCACGATCGTATCGGACGGCGTCGACTTCCACGTGCCGGGCAGCGGCCGCACAGGCACGCCCTCATGCGCCGCGACCATGAATTCGTGCCAGGCTTGCGCCGGCAACGCGCCGCCGGTGACCTTCTTCATCGGGCTGCCGTCGTCATTGCCGAACCACACGCCCGTGGTGAGGTTGGCGGTGTAGCCGACAAACCAGGCGTCGCGCGAGTTCTGGCTGGTGCCGGTCTTGCCGGCCGAGGGCCAGTTGAACGCCGCCTTCTTGGCGGTGCCGACCTCGACGGTGCCCGTCATCATCGAATTCATCATGCCGACGATGTCCGCCTTGACGACGCGCGGCGCGCCGCCGCCACTGTTCTCGTAGAGCACCTTGCCGCTGGCGGTGGTGATGCGCTGGATGAAGTGGATATCCGGCTTGTAGCCGCCATTGGCGAAAGGCACATAGGCCGAGGTCAATTCCAGCGGCGTCACTTCCGAAGTGCCGAGGGCGATCGAGGTGTTGGACTGGAGATCCGACTGGATGCCCATGCGGTGCGCTGCTTCCACCACGGCGTCGGGCCCGACCTCCATGGTGAGCTGCGCCGCCACCGAGTTGAGCGACTTGGCCAGGGCCGTCGCCAACGTGACCTTGCCGTAGTACTTGCCGCCGTAATTGTCGGGCGTCCATTTGCCTATTTTGATCGGAGCGTCGTTGCGCACGCTGTCCGGCGTGCGTCCGGCTTCGAGCGCCGCCATGTAGACGAAGGGTTTGAAGGCCGAACCGGGCTGCCGGCGCGCTTCGGACGCGCGGTCGAACTGGCTGGTCGAATAGTCGTAGCCGCCGACCATGGCGCGCACCGCCCCGGAATCGTCGATCGATACCAGCGCCCCTTGCGTGACGTTGAGCTTCTTACCGCTCTCGTCGATCAGCCGGCGGATCGACTGTTCGGCAAGCTTCTGCAGGTTCAGGTCCACGGTGGTGTCGATGACGATGTCGCCGCGCACATCGCCGATAAGATCGGGCAGTTCCTCCATGACCGTGTCGGCGACATAGTTTTCGGAACCGGTCCAGTAGGAAGGCGCGCGCGTCGCCGGCGCGCTCAGCGCCACCTTGTATTCCTTGTCGCTGATCTTGCCTTCCCCGCGCATGGCCGCGAGCACGAGCTGCGCGCGTTCCTCGGCCGCCTTCGGGTCGCGCGCCGGCGAAAGCTTGGACGGCGCCTTGAGCAGGCCCGCCAGAAGTGCAGCCTCCGACAGGGTCACGTCGCGCGAGCTCTTGCCGAAATAGCGCCGCGAAGCCGCCTCCACGCCATAGGCGCCCGAACCGAAATAAACCCGGTTGAGGTACATTTCGAGGATCTGGTCCTTGCTGTGCTTATGCTCCAGCCACAGCGCCAGGAGCACTTCCTGCACCTTGCGCTCCAGCGTGCGGTCCGGCGTCAGGAACAGGTTCTTCGCCAGCTGCTGGGTCAGCGTCGAGCCGCCCTGCGAGAAATGCCGGCCGATGAGGTTGGTGACCATGGCGCGCGACAGCCCGATCGGATCGATGCCGAAATGCGAATAGAAGCGGCGGTCCTCGATGGCCACGACGGCCTCGGGGATATAGGGCGACATTTCATGCAGGCCGACGGCCTCGCCGCCCGACATGCCGCGATTGGCGATCAGCCCGCCATCGACCGAGACGATCTTGATGTTGGGCGCGCGGTCCGGGATCGACCATGTGGTGGCCGCCGGCATCTTGGCGCCGTAATAGACGACGATGCCGGCCGCCGCGATGCCGCCCCAGATGCACAGCACGAAGCACCAATAGACCAGACGGGTGGCAACACCGAGCAGCCCCCGCCGGTTGCGATCGCGGCCACGACCGCGTGATTTCGCCTTGGCGGACTTGCCTTTTGCAGGGGATTTACGGGCACGCGGCACGACGCGATCCTCCTCGCTCACCGAAAAGCCATCGGAGGATTTCGCCCGCGGCGAGCCCTCGAAGCTCGGTTCGATGCGACTGTCTCTGCGGTTCGCCATGCGCTCTTGCTTGCCTGCCCCGGTGCCGATGGCGTTCGGGTTGCAGAGTAGATGCGGCAGTTTAAAGGCGCGTTAAAGCAGGGTTTATGCAGCCTTTTGAAATTCCTTACGATTTTCTGAATCCGCTAGGTTGGCGGCGGCCGGCGCGGCTCAAAGGCCCGCGGCCTTGGCGAGATAGGGTGCAAGCGCCAACGCATAGGTGGCCGTAAGATGATGATTGTCGCGCAGGACGACGACGTTGCCGACCACCGCGGAGCAGCTGTCCTTGCCGCATAGCGCATCGTTCATGTCGACCATGGTCACCCCCGCTACGGACCGGGCGGCGAGCGCGTAGATGTTTTCCCGTTCGACCTCGCTGCGTGGATTGACACATTTGCCGGGATCGGTTCCGAGGCAATTGCGTGGATCGAACAGGCTGAAGGGCGTGTTGCGGATCGCGATGACGCGCACGCCCTGCCCGGCCAGCTCGTTCCAGACGCTGCGCAACCCCTCGATCATCGCATCCTGTGTAACGCTGGCGTAGTTGCTCTGGCTGGTGATCGCGAAATCGGGCTTCAACTTCGCGATTTCGGCGAGAACCCTCTCCCGCCATATCGCGCATTGCTCATACGGCTTGCCGTCGTCAAGGAAGGCAACTCGGGTTACCGGGCATGCCGCCTTGGTGAAGGTGACGAGCTTCCACTTCCTGTCTTTGGCGATTTTGTCCACTGCCGGTATCCATTGCGCCGCGTGGGAGTCGCCCATCACGACAATGGTCCTCGTGCCCGCCGGGTCCCCGAGCAGGCAACCGGTCGCGTCGGTCCCCTTCTGCTCCTGATGACACTTCATCCGGTAGATGACGGGCACGTCGGCGCCGATCTTGCTGAGGGGAGGCAGTGGTTTGACGCCCTCGGGGACGGCAGCGTTGGCCAGCAAGGCGGCAGGTCCCGGATAATTGATCGTTCCGATCAGGCTGACGTCGATGGGCTGCTGGTCGATCGCGTAGACCAGCCCGCCGGCCACCGCCACGCACAGCCCCACCGCCACCGTGCCGTCGATCAGCGGCCGCCATTCCGTGGATGAACGCGAATGGCGATAGGGCTGTTCGACGAAGCGATAGGAAAGACCGGAAACGAGCAGGGTGGCGCTGATCAGCAGAAGACCATCGACCAGGCCGATCGAGCCTCGCTGCGCCACATAGAATATGATCAGCGGCCAATGCCACAGATAGATCGAATAGGAGCGGTCGCCGATATAGCGCAGCGCGGCCGTATCCGGGCCGCGGAAGCGACCGATGCGTATGCCGCCGGCCGCAATGATCAGGGCCGTGCCGAGCGTCGGCAGCAGCGCATTGAAGCCCGGGAAGTCGGTCGACCTTGAAAACAGGATCGCCGATGCAAATACCGCCAACAAGCCGGCGATAGCCATCGCTGTGCGCACACGCCGGTTCGGCTGGAACCGGTCGAGGGTCAGCGCCAGGAGTCCGCCAAGGGCCAATTCCCACATCCGAGTGTGGGTGACGAAATAGGCCCATGCCGGATCGGATCGGGTGAGAGCGACGGAAGCCGCGAGCGAACCGGCCAAGACCAAGCCGAGCACGGTAATGAGCGTCTGGATTGGTGAATACCCGCGACGCCTGGCCCTCCAAAGCGCCCCGATCATCAGCACCGGCCAGACGATGTAGAACTGCTCCTCGATCGACAGCGACCAGAAGTGCTGCACGGGGCTCGGCGCGTCCTCGGCGCCGAGATAATCCACGGCCTGCTCGGCAAGCCGCCAGTTCTGCACGTAGAGCGCGCTCGCCATCACCTGTTTGGCGGTTTCTTCCCACCATGCGTCCGACACGAACAGCAGCGTTCCCGCGAGCGTGACCAAGAGCGCGACGATCGCCGCCGGCAGCAACCGCCTGACCCGGCGGCTGTAAAAGCCGACAAGCGAGATGCCGCCATCGCTGAGCGCCATGCGGGCGAGCATACCGGTGATGAGGAAGCCGGATATGACGAAGAAGATATCGACGCCGACATAGCCGCCGGGAAGCGCTGCCGGCCAGATGTGGAAGATCACCACAAAAGCCACGGCGAGCCCGCGCAGTCCCTGTATCTCCGGCCGAAATCCCCCCGGCGCAGTATCGTCTCGCAAAGCCAGTCTAGCCCCTCACAGCACCAGCCTGTCCCGGCCGGCCACCGTGCTCAATTCTGCTGGATCGAAATACCCTTGTCGTCGATCTTGAGCTCGACGCCTTTCGGCCTGGTCTGCTCGCGATAGACGTAGATGCCGAGCGCGATGACAACCACGATCAGCGCCCCGATGATGAGATAGAGCGTGTTCTGCCTCATTGCGCCCCCTTGTTGCGGCCGAGCCTAACACCCGCTTTGAAACGACCAGGCAGCGGATCGCTACTGGTCGTCATTGCCATCCGATGCGGGACGCCAGCTCGTCGGATCGACCTTCTTTTGCGTATCGCTGTCGGTATAGACCCACCAGCCGCCGTCGCGATACTGGCCGATGGATTCGTTGACGACGCCGTCGCCGTCCTTCCATAGGATGCTGACCTTCGAGCCGTCCTTCGGCGCGCTTTCTATCGATTTGCGCTCTGCCATCTCATTCCCTCCATGAACCGGCCCCTTCGTGAACCGGCCCCTCCATGAACCGGCAAGAACGCACCGGGTTCCGTCAGCTATGCGCGAAGATGTCTTCCTCAGCCCAGCCCATCAGGTCGAGCTTGGCGCGCGTCGGCAGGAAACGGAAGCAGGCGTCGGCCTCCTTGATACGGTTTTCGCGCGCCAGCCGCGCGGCCAGCACCTCGCGCAGCCGGTGCAGGTAAAGCACGTCGGAGGCGGCATATTCGAGCTGTTCGGGCGAGAGCGTCTCCGCCGCCCAGTCCGAGGATTGCTGCGCCTTGGACAGGCCGATGCCGAGCAGCTCGTTGCACAGATCCTTCAGCCCATGCCGGTCGGTGTAGGTGCGGGTCAATCGAGAGGCGATCTTGGTGCAGAACACCGGCTCCGCCATCACCCCGAAGGCGTTGTAGAGCACGGCGATGTCGAAGCGGCCGTAATGGAACAGCTTGGTGATCGCGCGGTTCCGGAGCAGGCTGACGAGGTTCGGCGCCTTCTTCTGGCCAGGCGCGATCTGGATGACATCGGCGCTGCCGTCGCCAGGCGAAATCTGCACCACGCAAAGCCGGTCGCGATGCGGGTTGAGCCCCAGCGTTTCCGTGTCGATGGCCACCGCCCCGACATTGTAGCGGGACAGGTCAGGCAAGTCGTTTTTATGGAAACGAATATCGGTCATTCTCTTCTCCGGATCGCGGCCTGCAGCGCCACGCATCCCTAGGGATGCGTAAGGACGCTGCATATTGCGCTAGAAAGCTCGTCCTCGCCGCGATCCGGAGAAAAATCAACAGAAAGTTGAATCTCACGTCTTTCGTGATTTTCGGCTCAGCGGGTCAGCGCGTCGAGAATGCGCGCCCAGGACCGCTGCCCCTTGTGGAAGGAGGTCAGCTCGTATTTCTCGTTCGGCGAATGGATGCGGTCGTCGTCGAGGCCGAAACCGACCAGGAGCGATTCCATGCCGAGATAGGTCTGGAAGTCGCCGACCACGGGAATGGAGCCGCCGCCGCCGGTGGTGACGGCCTGCTTTTCCCATTCGTCGGATAATGCGTCCTTTGCCTTGGTCAGGAACGGCGAGTCGTAGGAAAGCTGGATCGCCGGCGAGCCGCCATGCGGGTGGAATTCGACCGAGCAGTCGCCGGGGATGCGTTCGCGCACGAAGGCCTGGAAGGCGGCGCGGATCTTCTTCGGATCCTGCTTGTGAACGAGCCGGAACGACACTTTCGCCGACGCTTCCGCGGCGATCACCGTCTTGAAACCCTTGCCGGTATAGCCGCCGATGATGCCGTTGAATTCCGCGGTCGGCCGCGCCCAGGTGAGCTCGAGCACCGAGCGCCCCTTTTCGCCGGCCGGAATGGAAAGCCCGACCGTTCCGAGGAAGGTCTCGGCCGTCTCGCCGAGCCCTTCCCAGGACTTCAGCACCTGCGAAGGCGTCTCTTCGACGCCGTCATAGAAACCCGGAATGGTGACGTGGCCATCCTTGTCGTGAATATCGGCGAGCACCTTGGCCAGGATGCGGATCGGATTGGCGGCCGCGCCGCCATAGAGGCCCGAATGCAGGTCGCGGTTGGCGGCCTTGACGGTGACCTCCTCGCCGACCATGCCGCGCAGCGAAACGCAGATCGATGGCGTCTCGCGGTTCCACATGCTGGTGTCGCAGACCAAAGCGAAATCCGCCTTCAGCTCGGCGGCGTTCGCTTCGAGGAAGGGCTTGAGCGAGGGCGAGCCGGATTCCTCCTCGCCTTCGAACAGGATGGTGATGCGGCACGGCAGATTGCCATGCACCTGTTTCCACGCCCGGCAGGCCTCGACGAAGGTCATCAACTGCCCCTTGTCGTCGGCCGAGCCGCGGCCGGTGATCACCTTGCGGCCGGGCTCGATCTCCTTGATCGACGGCGCGAACGGGTCGTTTTCCCACAGCTCGATCGGGTCGACCGGCTGCACGTCGTAGTGGCCGTAGAACAGCACATGCGGCGCGCCCGCCGGTCCCTCGTGATGCGCCACCACCATCGGATGTCCGGGCGTGTCCCGGATGCTGGCGTCGAAGCCGATCAGCTTGAGCTCCGCGACCAGCCATTCGGCCCCCTTGCGGCAATCGGCGGCAAAGGCGGGATCGGTGGAAATAGACTTGATGCCGAGCAGGCCGAAAAGCCGCTCCAGGCTTTGGTCGAGATTCTGGTCGAGACGATCGAGGACGGGGGAAATTCTGGACATTTTTGCAGCCTTTCGATTCTCGCCCGAGCCTAAAGCATGTCTCCCGAAGGTGGGAACCGGTTTCGGGATAAGACATGCGTAAAATCAGAACCCTAAAGCGCATAGAGCGAATCTGAAGGATCGCGAACGCTTTAAAGGGACGAGCGGAAAACGGGAAGTCGTGATCGTTGGACCACAGACTTCGGCGCAGGCGACACGCGGGCTGCGGGGCAAAAGAAAACCGCCGTGGTGGAGGGGGAACCACGGCGGTCTTTACTCGAAATGATGCGGCAGCCCGGAGAGGGGGATAGGCTGCCGCAGTTTGCCCGGGATAGGCGGGGGACGGGCCTTACTCCGGACTTCGGCGAAAAATTGCCGATGCTCGGTATTTGGGTCTGTGAACGTGGCGATTCAAGGGCACGAAGATTACACTTTTGTAACATGCCCGTGAGCGGCGCGATTTGCCCGAGACAGTGTCTGTCAGGGGTGTTGCCGGAACTGGTGGTTTGCGCAGCCTTTGGCATGGACCGCGAAGCTTGGCCGCGCTATCCCTGCCGGCATGAAAAAAGGCGATCACCTCTTCCTCGTCGACGGCTCCGGCTACATTTTCCGCGCCTACCACGCGCTGCCGCCGCTCAGCCGCAAGTCCGATGGCCTGCCGACCAGCGCCGTGCTCGGCTTCTGCAACATGGTGTGGAAGCTGATGCAGGATGCCCGCAACACCGATGTCGGCATCGCGCCGACGCATTTCGCCGTCATCTTCGACTATTCCTCGAGAACCTTCCGCAACGAGCTCTATCCCGAATACAAGGCCAACCGCTCAGCGCCGCCGGAAGACCTTATCCCGCAATTCGGTCTGATCCGCCAGGCGACCGCGGCTTTCAATGTTCCTTGCATCGAGACGGAAGGATTTGAGGCCGACGACATCATCGCCACCTATAGCCGGTTGGCCAGCGAAGTCGGCGCCGACACCACCATCGTCTCTTCCGACAAGGACCTGATGCAGCTGGTCGGCGCCATGGTCAGCATGTACGACCCGATGAAGGATCGCCATATCGGCATTCCCCAGGTGGTCGAGAAATGGGGCGTGCCGCCAGAAAAGATGATCGACCTGCAGGCGCTGACCGGCGACTCGGTCGACAACGTGCCCGGCGTGCCCGGCATCGGCCCTAAGACCGCGGCGCAGCTTTTGGAGCAGTTCGGCGACCTTGACGGGCTGCTCGCGCGCGCCTCCGAGATCAAGCAGGACAAGCGGCGCGAATCGATCATCGCCAACGCCGACAAGGCGCGCATCTCGCGCGAGCTGGTGACGCTGAAGAACGACGTGCCGCTGAAAGAGGGGCTGGACGAGCTCGTCCTGCATGCGCCGGACGGGCCGAAGCTCATCGGCTTCCTCAAAACGATGGAATTCACCACGCTGACCCGCCGCGTCGCCGAGGCGACCGGAACCGACATTGGCGACGTCCAGGCGACCGCCGTCGCCATCGAGCGCGCCGATACTGCGCATGGCCCCGACGTCGGCGCCGGCGCGCCATCGGCGCCGAGGCCGGCCGGCACACCGAACGACGGCGCAAAACCGGCTGTGCCGGTCAGGGGCGAGGACACGCCGCCACAAGGCGACACCCCTTCCCTGCTCTCAGCGCTTCGCCTGGAACAGGCGTCGGCGCGCAAGATCGACCCTTCGGCCTATGCCGCCATTCGCGATGCGGCGGCGCTCAAAGCCTGGATTGCCGAAGCCCGCGAAGCCGGCATTCTTGCGCTGGACGCCGAGACCACCTCGTCCGACCCGATGCAGGCCGACCTGATCGGATTTTCCATGGCAGTCGCGCCCGGCCGCGCCGTTTATGTGCCGCTCGTCCACAAGAGCGGCAATGGCGACCTGCTTGGCGGCGGCCCGGTGGCGGACCAGATCCCGGTCCGCGAGGTGCTGGCGCTGCTCAAGCCGCTGCTCGAGGACCGGTCGGTCCTCAAGATCGTGCAGGACACGAAATACGACATCGTCGTGCTGAGCCGGCACGGCATCGAGGTCGCCCCGTTCGACGACACGATGCTGATCTCCTATGTGCTCGATGCGGGCACGTCGGGCGGCCATGACCTCGTCTCGCTGTCGGAGAAGTGGCTGGGCCACGCGCCTGCATCGAAGAAGGAGCTTGCCGGCTCGGGAAGGAACGCCGTCGGTTTCGACCAGGTCGATATCGAGCGCGCGACCGCCTATGCCGGCGAGCAGGCCGACATCACGCTGCGGCTCTGGCAGGTGCTGAAGCCGAGGCTCGCGGCCAAGGGCCTCGTTTCCGTCTACGAGCGGCTTGAAAGGCCGCTGGTGCCGGTGCTTGCCCGCATGGAGCAGCGTGGCATCTCGGTCGACCGCCAGATCCTGTCGCGGCTGTCGGGCGAATTAGCGCAGGGCGCCGCCCGCGTCGAGGAGGAAATCTACGGGATCGTCGGCGAGCGCATCAACATCGGCTCGCCGAAACAGCTCGGCGACATCCTGTTCGGCAAGATGGGGCTGCCGGGTGGTTCGAAGACCAAGACCGGCCAATGGTCGACGTCGGCGCAGCTTTTGGAAGATCTCGCCGCCGAAGGCCACGAGCTGCCGCGCAAGATCGTCGACTGGCGTCAGCTCACCAAGCTGAAATCGACCTACACCGACGCGCTGCCCGGCTTCATCAACCCCGGCACCAACCGCGTCCATACCTCATACGCGCTCGCCGCGACCACGACCGGACGGCTGTCGTCTTCCGATCCCAACCTGCAGAACATCCCGGTGCGCACGGCCGAGGGCCGCAAGATCAGAACCGCATTCATCGCCGAAAAGGGCCACAAGCTGGTCTCGGCCGACTACAGCCAGATCGAGCTGCGCGTGCTGGCCCATGTCGCCGAGATCCCGCAGCTCAAGCAGGCTTTCGCCGACGGCGCCGACATCCATGCCATCACCGCGTCGGAAATGTTCAACGTGCCGGTCGAGGGCATGCCCTCGGAGGTGCGCCGGCGCGCCAAGGCGATCAATTTCGGCATCATCTACGGCATCTCGGCCTTCGGCCTCGCCAACCAGCTGTCGATCCCGCGCGACGAGGCCGGCGCCTACATCAAGCGCTATTTCGAGCGCTTCCCGGGCATCCGCGACTATATCGAGGAAACCAAGGCCTACGCGCGCGAGCACGGCTTCGTCGAAACCATCTTCGGCCGCCGCATCCACTATCCGGAGATAAGGGCCTCCAACCCCTCGGTCCGCGCCTTCAACGAGCGCGCCTCGATCAACGCCAGGCTGCAAGGCACCGCAGCCGACATCATCCGCCGCGCCATGGTGCATATGGAAGAGGCGCTGGACAAGGCAAAGCTGTCCGCTCGCATGCTGTTGCAGGTGCATGACGAGCTGATCTTCGAAACGGTGGAAGCGGAGGTCGAGGCGACTATTCCCGTCGTGCGCCGCGTGATGGAAAACGCGCCGATGCCGGCGGTCTCGATGTCGGTGCCGCTGCATGTCGACGCTCGGGCCGCCAACAACTGGGACGAGGCGCATTAAGCTAAAAAACTAACATCCAGCCGTCGCGATCCTTCACACCCCCCTCTGCCCTGCCGGGCATCTCCCCCGCATGGGGGGAGATTGGCAGCTTCAGCGCTCCGCTCATTCCTGCAACGCTGAAAATTGGCGAAATCCGATATGACGGCCAATCTCCCCCCATGCGGGGGAGATGTCCGGCAGGACAGAGGGGGGTGCTGTCCCGCCAGCATCAACTGGTTAGCTGGCCTAGCCTACCCTCAGGCAGCTTCCGCCCGGCATTTGGCACACACCCCCCGAAACTCGATCACCGCCTTCTTGGCCGCGAATCCCGTCGAGCGCACCCACTCGTCCAGACGATGGTCGACATCATGGTCGGACATCTCGGTCACCTGGCCGCAATTGTCGCAGATGGCGAAGGCCGTCATCGAATGGCTGTGGTCGTGGGGCTCGGCGCAGGCGACGAAGGAGTTGAGGCTTTCCAGCCGATGCACGAAGCCGGACTTCACCAGCGTGTCCAGCGCGCGATAGACCTGCAGCGGCGCGCGAAAACCGCGCTCGCGCAGCTGGTCGAGCAGCGTATAGGCGCTGAGCGGCCCGCTGGACGCCTCGAGCTTCTCGAGCACGCAGAGCTGGTTCTTGGTCAGCGTATCCCTTGCCGTCATGTTGCCGGTCCATTCATGGCGCAGTTCGCATGCGGTGGTTTGCACATGCGAACGATCTCAAGGCACTGAGATAGCGACGAATGAACGCTTTTGCCACTGTTTCCGCTTCGCCCTTCGCGCGCGCCTGAGCACCGTTCGTGCCGCGCCGCCAATCGCTACTTGCGCGGCGGCCCCCGGCGTTCGGCCGAAGCGGCCCACAGGTTGATGTCGGACTCGCGTGCGTAGCTGTCGATCTCGGCAAGCTCGGCGTCGCTGAACTCGAGCGCCTTGAGCGCGCCGACGCAATCCTCGACCTGTTCCGGCCGGCTGGCGCCGATCAGCGCCGTTGTCACCCTGCCCTTGCGCAGCACCCAGGCCAGCGCCATCTGCGCCAGAGTCTGGCCGCGGCGGCCGGCGATGGCATTGAGCGCCTTGATGTTGGCGATCGACTGGTCGTTGATGAAGGCTGGCCTCAGCGACTTGCCCTGGCTGGCTCGGCTGCCTTCGGGAATGCCGCCGAGATATTTGTCGCTCAGCATGCCTTGCGCCAGCGGCGAGAACACGATCGAGCCGATGCCCAGCCCCTCCAGCGTGTCGAGCAGCCCGTCTTCCTCGACCCAGCGGTTGAGCATCGAATAACTCGGCTGGTGGATAAGGCAGGGCGTGCCGAGCCGCCTCAATATATCGGCGGCCTCGCGCGTGCGCTGCGAATTGTAGGAAGAAATGCCGGCATAGAGCGCCTTGCCGGAGCGCACGGCGTGGTCGAGCGCGCCCATCGTCTCTTCCAACGGCGTCTCGGGGTCGAAGCGGTGGGAATAGAAGATGTCGACATAATCGAGCCCCATGCGCTTCAGGCTCTGGTCGAGGCTCGCCAGCATGTATTTGCGGCTGCCCCATTCGCCGTAGGGGCCGGCCCACATCTCGTAGCCCGCCTTGGTCGAGATGATCATCTCGTCGCGGTAGCCGGCAAAATCGGTGCGCATGATCTCGCCGAACGCGGTCTCGGCCGAGCCGGGCGGCGGACCGTAATTGTTGGCGAGGTCGAAATGCGTGATGCCGAGGTCAAGGGCCTTGCGCACGATCGCCTGCTTGGTCCGGTGCGGCGTATCGTTGCCGAAATTGTGCCACAGCCCGAGCGAGATCGCCGGCAGCTTCAGGCCGGACGTTCCGCAGCGGTTGTAGATCATCTTCTCGTAGCGGTTCTCGGCGGCGACATAGGGCATGGGAATCCTCGGGATCGGAGCGGCGCGGCGATCGCCGCTAGAGCATGATGCCGAAAAGTGTGGAGCGGTTTTCGGTCGACATCATGCTCTGCTCTCGTGTGAAATTGAATCGATGCTTGCCCCATATCCTTACCCTCTCCCCGCCGAAACGGGGAGAGGGGTTGCCACCTAGTTTTTCTTGGCCAGCAGCGCCTTCGCGTCCTTGACGCCGAGTGCGGCCGGCCGCTCGCAGGTTGTCTGCATGGCGACATATTCGCCGCTTGCGCCGGAGCGCAGGATGCCGGTCATGACGTCGACGGCATGCAGCGCCAGTTCCATCGAGCAGCGATGCGGCCGCCCCTCGGCGATCGCGATCGCCATGTCGGCAAGGCCGGCGGTGCGGTAATTGGCCATCATGCCTTGACCATGCATTTCGTTCGGCACGCCGAACGGATGGTTCCACTTGGGCAGCTTCTTCACCGGCTTGGCGCTGTTGGTGAAGCGCACCTCGCCGCCGAAGAAGTTCGGGTCCGGCACGAAGACGGTGCCCAGTTCGCCATAGAGTTCCATCGGCGCGTGGCCATGGCTCCAGACGTCCCAGGAGGTGTTGAGCGTGATCACCGCGCCATTGGCGAATTCGAGCAGCGCATGGATCGTGGTCGGCGTATTCACCGGGATCTTTTCGCCCGCCCGCGGCTTCGACGAGATCGTCCGCTCCTTCGCCGGCGTCGTCGCGAAAGCCGCCACCTGTTTCACCGGCCCGATCAGCTGGATCAGGTTGGTGACATAGTAAGGCCCGATGTCGAGCACCGGACCGGCGCCCGGCTGGAAGAAGAAATCCGGGTTGGGATGCCAATGCTCCATGCCGTGGCCCATCACGTGGCAGGTGCCGCTGGTGATCTGGCCGAGCTTGCCGCTGTCGATCAGATCGCGGACCAGCTGGTGCGCGCCGCCGAGGAAGGTGTCCGGCGCCGAACCGATGCGCAGGCCCTTTTTCTCGGCCCGCTTCTTCAGGTCGAGCCCTTCCTCGATCGACAGCACGAACGGCTTTTCCGAATAGACATGCTTGCCGGCGTCGAGCACCGCTTTCGAGATTTCATAGTGCACGGCCGGGATGGTCAGGTTGACGATGATGTCGATCTCGTCGTCCTTGAGCAGCTCGTCGACCGTCGCGGCGCGAAGCTTGAACTCCTTTGCCCGCGCTTTCGCCGCATCCATGTTGATATCGGCGCAGGCGCGCATCTTGATGCCGCGGAACAGCGGCGCCAGCGAGAAATACGCCTTCGAGATGTTGCCGCAGCCGATGACGCCGACGCCAAGCTTGTTTGCCATTTTCGATTACTCCTGCCAGCTCTTGGCTGCCGCGATCGAGCGCCGGGCATAGCGTTCGATGTCGTTCGGGTTGTCCTGTTCCATGATGAAATACTGCGCCGAGCTCTTGGCGCGCAATGTCTTGAACAGGCCCGCCCAGTCGATTGTGCCGTGACCGACGTCGGACCAGCCGTCCTCGTCCAGCCCTTCGCCCGGCTTGGCCATGTCCTTCACGTGGACGGCGCTGATGCGCTTGCCGTGCTTTTCGATCCAGGGCAGCGGATCGGCGCCGCCGCGCACGACCCAGGCGACGTCCATCTCCCAGCCGATGTCCGGCGCCGAGGACATGATGTGGTCCTGCGGCAGCGAGCCGTCGGCAAGCGCCTTGAACTCGAAATCATGGTTGTGCCAGGCAAAGCCGTATCCGGCGTTCTTCGCGGTCTCGCCGACCTTGGCCAGGCGCTCGCCGAAGCCGCGCCAGCCGGCGGCATCGCCCGGCCGCGCATCGGGCATCAGGTAGGGGCAGATCAAGAGCGTGATGCCTAGTGTGTCGGCGATTTTGCGCACGCCGTCGAAATCATTTTCCAGCGCGTCTATCGAGAAATGCCCTGTCGGCATGGCAAGCCCGTTCTTGTCGAGCTCGGCGCGGAAGGCTTTAGGGTCGTCATAGACGCCGCCAAAGCCTTCGACCTGGCTGTAGCCGAGCTCGCCGAGCATTTTCACCACGCCGTTCCAAGGTTGGAAATTGCGGGCGCTGTAGAGTTGGAATGACCAGTTCATCTGTCCTGTCCGTTCTGCTTGGGGAATGGTCTTTCGGGGTTAGATGCGGCTGCCGTTTTCGGCATCGAAGAGCGAAGCGCGCATCGGGTCGAAGCCCACCGTCACCGCGTCATCGTTTTTAGGTGTACGTTCCGAGGTGACCCGGACGCTGAATTTCTGCTGCGCAAGCTGCAGCCATACCAGCGTGTCGGAACCCATCGGTTCGACCACCTCGACATTGGCCGCTGTCGAGAACGGCCAGCCCGTGCCGCTGTTCAGGCTGACATGCTCAGGCCTGATGCCGAACACGGCTGGGCCGGCTTCCGGTTGCCCGTCGAACTGATACGTGCCGAGCGGAATCTTGAGATCGTCGGCCACAAAGGACCAGCCATCGCCGTTCTTCTCCAGCCGCCCCTTGAGGAAATTCATCGCCGGCGAACCGAGGAAGCCGGCGACAAACCGGTTGACCGGCCGGTTATAGATGGTCTGCGGCGCATCGAGCTGCTGGATCACGCCGCCCTTCATCACCGCGATGCGGTCGGCCAGCGTCATCGCCTCGATCTGGTCGTGGGTGACGTAGATCATGGTGTTCTCGAGCCTGCGGTGCAGCAGCTTGATCTCGACGCGCAGTTCCGCGCGCAGCTTGGCGTCGAGATTGGAGAGCGGCTCGTCGAACAGGAAGACATCGACATCGCGCACCAGCGCGCGCCCGATCGCCACGCGCTGGCGCTGGCCGCCCGAAAGCGCCGACGGCTTCCTCTGCAACAGCGGCTCGATCTGCAGGATCTCGGCGGCGCGCGCGATGCGTTTGGCGATCTCGTCCTTCGGCACGCCGGCCACACGCAAGCCGAAGGAGAGGTTCTTCTCCACCGTCATCTGCGGGTAGAGCGCGTAGGACTGGAACACCATGCCGATGCCGCGATCCTTCGGCTCCTCCCAGGTGACGTTCTTGCCCTTGATGAAGATACGGCCTTCCGAGATGTCGAGCAGGCCGGCGATGCAGTTGAGCAAGGTCGACTTGCCGCAGCCGGACGGTCCGAGCAGCACGATGAACTCGCCCTCGGCGACATCCAGATTGAGCGTCTGCAGCACCGAGACGGCGCCGAAATTGAGCGACAGGTCCTGGATCGAAACGCTGGGTTTGGCGATTTCAGCTGCCATCATCATCCTTTCACCGCACCGGCGGCGATGCCGCGCACGAAGAGCTTGCCGGAAATGAAGTAGACGATAAGCGGAACGAGGCCAGTCAGGATGGTCGCTGCCATGTTGACGTTGTATTCCTTCACGCCTTGCACCGAGTTGACGATGTTGTTGAGCTGAACCGTCATCGGATAGGTGTCGGGTCGCGTGTAGACGACGCCGAACAGGAAGTCGTTCCAGATGCCGGTCACCTGCAGGATGATCGCGACGACGAAGATCGGCAGCGACATCGGCAGCATGATGCGCAGGTAAATTCCCCAGAAGCCGGCGCCGTCGACGCGCGCGGCGCGGAACAGCTCCTCCGGCATCGATGTGAAATAGTTGCGGAAGAGCAGCGTCAGGATCGGCATGCCGAAGATCGAATGGACGATCACCAGGCCGGTCAGCGTGCCGTAGATGCCGATTTCGCGCAGGATGATGACGATCGGATAGATCATCACCTGATAGGGAATGAAGGCGCCGACGATCAGGATGACGAAGAAGGTGTCGGCGCCCTTGAAGCGCCAGTTGGCCAAAGCGTAGCCGTTCACCGAGGCGATGGCGATCGACAACAGCACCGACGGCACGGTGATGCGCACCGAGTTCCAGAAGCCGCGCGAGAGCCCGTCGCAATTAAGCCCGGTGCAGGCGGTCGCCCATGCCTTCACCCAGGGCTCGAAGGTGATTTCCACCGGCGGCGAGAAAATGTTGCCGAGGCGGATTTCCGGCATGCCCTTCAACGACGTGACGATCATCACATAGAGCGGCAAAAGGTAATAGACCGCCATAACGATCAGCGTGCCGTAAAGGAAGATATTGCGGCGCGACAGCACGTGCCGCGGCCTCGGCCCGCTCGGGCCGGCGGCATCGCGCCGCCGTGCTTCGGTGCCGGCGGACAGGGAGGCGACGTCAACCACGCTTGCGGCCTCCGAATTCGAGATAGGCCCACGGCACGATGACGATCACCACCGACAGCAGCATCATGGTCGAGGCGGCGAAACCCTGGCCGAGATTCTGGGCGAAGAACATGTAGTCGTAGACATATTTCGCCGGCACTTCCGAGGCGATGCCCGGCCCGCCGCTGGTCTGCGCCACGACCAGGTCATAGACCTTGACGATGCCGGCGGCGATGATCACCAGCGTGGTGATGAAGACCGGCCGCATCATCGGGATGACGATAAAGAGATAGGTTTTCCACATCGGTATCCCGTCCACCCGCGCCGCCTTCCAGATGTCCTCGTCGATGCCGCGCAGGCCGGCGAGCATCAGGCACATGATCAGTCCTGTGCCTTGCCAGAGCGCCGCGATCGAGATGCCGTAGATGACGATGCTGGAATTGTAGAGCGGATCGAAGCTGAAACTCGTCCAGCCGAGATCGCGCACGACGCGCTGGATGCCGAAATCCGGATTGAGCAGCCATTGCCACACCAGCCCGGTGACGATGAAGGACAGCGCGAAGGGATAGAGGAAGATGGTGCGGAACGTATCCTCGAAGCGGATCTTCTGGTCGAGAAGGGCGGCAAGCAGGAAACCGATGACCAGCGAGAAAACCAGCGAGATCGCGCCGTAGATCAAAAGGTTCTCGATCGACACCAGCCATCGCGATGTCGACCAGAGCCGGTGATACTGGTCTAGCCCGACGAAGTGGAGCCGCGGCAAGAGCTTCGAATTGGTGAAGGAGTAGAGCACCGTCCACGCCGTGCCGCCGACGAACACCACAAGCGCGGTCAGGATCATCGGGATCGATGCGACCTTGGCGTTGAGGTTGCGGAAAAGCTTACTCGGGCGTTGGCTGCTGCTCATCTCGGCCGGTCGGGGAAGAGGACATCGAGCTCCCGACCCCGGATAGGCGGGGGTCGGGAACTGGCGGGGGCGCCGGCAGTCAGTCGGCCGAAGCGATGATGTCGGCGAAGCGCTTCTGCGCCTCTTCGAGCGACATGTCCGGCTTGGCGAAGAATTCGGAGAACAAGTCCTCCTTCTGCTTCTGGGTGTCCTGCGAGAGCAGCTGATCCGTCCACGGCATCACGGCGCCCTTGGCAAGGATGGCGAGACCCTTCTTCATGCAGTCGTTCGCCGCGTTGAGGTCGACGTCGCCGCGCACCGGCAGCGAGCCTTTCTTGAGGTTGAAGGCGACCTGCGTCTTGGGATCGAGCAGCGTCTCGGCCAGGACACCCTGCGCCTTGGACTTCGCCTCGTCCTTGAGCAACGGGAAGTAGAAGGCGTCGCCGCCGGTGGCGATGACCTCGTTCAGGCCGAGGCCGGGCAGGCAGGTATAGTCCTTGCCGGCGGTCTTGCCGGCGACCTGGAACTCGCCCTGCGCCCAGTCGCCCATGATCTGGCCGCCGGCCTTGCCGGTGATGACCAGATTGGTCGCCTGGTTCCAGTCCTGCACATTGGTGTTCTTGGCCATCTTGCGGGCATCGTCCGCCGCCTTGAACACCTTGGCGACTTCCGGGCCGCCTGCGAATTTCGCGTCCTTGTCCTTGTAGACCTTGAGGAAGGTGTCGGTGCCGCCGACAGCGGCCATCAGCACGTCGAAGGCGCCGGAAGCCTGCCAGGGCTGCCCGCCGACGGCCAGCGGGATGATGCCCGCTTTTTCAAGCGCGGGAGCAGCGGCCACGTATTCGTTCCAGTCCTTCGGCAACGGCACGCCGGCCTTCTGGAAGGCCTCGTTCGACAGCCACAGCCACTGCCAGGAATGGATGTTGACCGGCACGCAATAGATCTTGCCGTCGATGGTGCAACTGTCGAGCAGGCTCTTCGGCCGCACGACCTCCGTCCACTTGTCCTTGGTGGCGATGTCGGTGAGGTCGCGCATCAGCCCGGCCTGCACCAGTTCCTCCGCCTGGCGCCCGTGGTTGAACTGGGTAGCGCCCATCGGATCGCCGCCGGTGATGCGGCTGATCATGATCGGTCGTGCCGTGCCGCCGGAACCGGCAATGGCGCCGTCGACCCAGTGATTGCCGGTCGCGTCGAACGCCTTGGCGAGTTCCGCCACCGCCGCCGCCTCGCCGCCCGAAGTCCACCAATGGGTGACTTCCAGGTCGGTCGCGGACGCCGGGCCGGCGAAGTTCAGTGCAGCCGTCACGGCCAACGCGGCGGTCAGGAATTTATATCGCATTTCGGTTCCTCCCAGAATCTGAAACGTTACAGATTTTCGATACGGCAAATGATCCGCGTAGGCAACCCCTCGCCTCAAAGCCGATGGAAATTTTTTCGAGGCGCGAACAAAACCTTTCTTCCTCGGCGGCGATATCGGCGCCGGAGCGGGCGATTGATGCCAAAACTGGACCTAAACCAATATTTCTTTGTGATTTCAGTGGCTTTCGGCGCAGATCCACACCCGGAACACGGAGGTCGTGCTTCGCCGGCCAATCACGAATATTGGCAATCTGTAACGTTTCAGTATAGTGAACCATTCGCACGCTGAAGTTCGCGCGAATGTCAACGCCGCACGATTGCCGGTCAGCCCTGCGGCTGCTATGCGCCTGATGGGCGGGACGAATGGATAGACGGGTAACGAAGAAAGACGACGGCACGTCGGGCAAGGAGCGGCCGACGCTGAAGACGCTTGCCTTCATGACCGGGCTTGGCGTCACGACAGTGTCGCGCGCCCTGAAGGACGCGCCTGAGATCGGCGCCGAGACCAGGCGCCGCGTGCAGCTCGTCGCCAAGCAGATCGGCTACCGTCCGAACCGCGCCGGCGTACGCCTGAGAACAGGCAAGACCAACGTCATCTCCCTTGTGCTGAACACCGAGCACGAGCTGATGAGCTTCGTTTCCGACATCATCTACGGCGTCACCGAGGTGATCGCCGACACGCCCTACCATTTGATCGTTACACCCTATTCGCGCTCGCAGGACCCGCTGGACCCGGTGCGCTATCTGGTCGAGACGGGCTCGGCCGACGGGGTGATCATCTCGCGAGCGCAGCCCAACGATCCGCGGGCGCGCTACATGCTGGAGCGCGGCATTCCCTTTGCCACGCATGGCCGCACCGACATGGGGCTGGTGCATCCCTATCACGACTTCGACAATTACGCCTTTGCCGGTGAGGCCGTCCGCTATCTCGCCGGCAGGGGCCGTAGCCGGCTTGCCCTTGTGACGCCGCCGGTTGGCCTCACCTATCACGGCCATACCGTGAACGGCTTTGCCGATGCGCTGAGCGAGGTGGGCGCCAGCGAGGTGCCGTTCAACACCGTCTCCATCGATCAGTCGATCGAGCAGATCAGGATGCGGACCGCGCAACTGATGCGGCGTAAGGACCGCCCTGACGGTTTTGTCAGCAGCGCCGCCGCCGCGACGCTCGCCATCGTGGCCGGCATCGAGGATGCCGGGCTGAAGCTCGGCCGCGACGTCGACGTGGTGTCGAAACAGTCCTCGGAGCTGCTGCATTTGTTCCGGCGGGAACTGCTCGTCGTCAACGAAGACTTCCGGCTGGCCGGCTCCGAGCTCGCCCGCGCGGTGCTCGGCTGGATCGGCGGCGCCGACCCAGGCTCGCTGCAGTCGCTCAGCACGCCGAGCGAGGTTTTGGCCTATCGCGGTTAATGCCCTGAACCGCTGCCCCAGGGTCCGTGGAAGGCACCCTGCTCGCCGATCCGCTCAAAACCGTGCGCGCCGAAGAAGTCGCGCTGCGCCTGGATGAGGTTCGAGGTGCCACGCCCCTGGCGGTAGCTGTCGAAATAGGCGAGTGCCGAAGACAGCGCCGGCACCGGCGAGCCGGCTTCGGAGGCGCGCGCAACGATACGCCTGAGCGACGGATGCGCTTCCTTCATCATGGCGATGAAGGCCGGCGCCATCAGGAGATTGCTCGAAGCGCCGCCAGAACCGAAAGCCTCGGCCATCGTGTCCAGCATTTGCGAGCGGATGATACAGCCGGCGCGCCAGATCTTGGCGATGGTCGGCATCGGCAGGTTCCAGTTGAATTCCTTGGAGGCGCCACTCATCACCGCGAACCCTTGCGCGTAAGCCGCGATCTTGCCGGCGAACAGCGCCAGCTCCAGATCCTTGAGCAGCGCGGCCTTGTCGCCGGAGATCTTCTCGACACCGATATTGCCGTAGGCTTTTTCCGCCGCCTGCCGCTCATCCTTGATCGAGGACAGCACGCGCGCCGCCACCGCCGCCTCGATGGCGGTCGCCGGAATGCCGAGCTGCTGCGCCTCGATGACCGACCATTTGCCGGTGCCCTTCTGTCCGGCGCGGTCGAGGATGATGTCGACCACCGGCTTGCCGGTCTTCGGATCGTCGGCGGCCAGAACCTTGGCGGTGATCTCGATCAAATAGGAGTTGAGCCGGCCTCTATTCCAGGTTTCGAAGACCTTGCCGATCTCCTTCGGCGCCATGCCGAGGCCGTCGCGCAGGATGCCGTATATCTCGGCGATCATCTGCATGTCGGCGTATTCGATGCCGTTGTGGATGGTCTTGACGAAATGGCCGGCGCCGTCGGTGCCGAGCCAGGCGGCGCAAGGCTCGTCCTTGAACTTGGCCGAGATCGCCGTCAGCACCTTCTCGACGCGCTTCCAGGACTCTTCGATGCCGCCGACCATGATCGACGGACCGTGGCGCGCGCCCTCCTCGCCACCGGACACACCCATGCCGATGAAGGTCAGCCCGGAGCCGGAGAGCTCGGAGAAACGCCGCATCGTGTCGCGGAAATTGGCGTTGCCGGCGTCGATGACGATGTCGTTGTCGGAGAGCACGCCGCGCAGTGCCGCGATCTGCTCGTCCACCGGCTTGCCGGCCAGCACCATGATGATGATCGGCCTTGGCGGCCGGATCGCCGCGGCGAGTTCCTCCAGGCTGTAGCAGGGAACGACCATGTCCTTCAGCGAACCGGCGCTCTCGACAAAGGCGTCGGTGCGCGCCCTGGTGCGGTTGAAGACGGCGATGCGGTGCCCGTGCTCTGCGATGTTGAGCGCCAGGTTGGAACCCATCGTGCCAAGGCCGATCAGGCCGATTTCGGCTCTTTCCATCGTTTCTTCCCTGCTTTCGGATCTTTTGTTGGGGCCGCGTTCTGCTGGGATGCCCCATTTCTTCCCAAGATGGCATTTGTTCCGGAGATGAATGACGGGCCTTCGCGACGGCGTCAACCGCCTCGCCGAATTGTGTCACTGAGAGAACGGCGGACTAAAGCATGTCGCCCAGAACTGCGCTGCGGTTCTGGGACAACGACATGCATCAAAACAATGACTTAAAAGCGCGTCGCCTGAATCCGTTTCAGCGCAACGCGCCTTAAGGCCTGTTGAGACGGCTGCTGCGAGATGGATGATGGCATGGATCTTTGGTCGATTTGTCGGCGCGCATGGCGATGCGCTTGAACTCCTTGAGAAGAAGTTCTCAATGAGATGACGCCATTTCGTATATCTCGTTGTATATCTCGGCGTCGACCGCAGGGCGCCTATTCCACTCCGCTTGCGCCTTATGGCTTGCGGCCGATCACGGCGCCGTTCGCGGCGGGTGCGTCGAACCAGATCGTCTCGATGTGCCGGAATCCGGCTTCCTCGAGCCACGCCGAATATTCGGCCGGCGTGTAGTTTCGCCCTTCCGTCTCGATCAGCATGTTGAGGCTCATCAGCGCGGCCGGCGCCGGTCCGGTCTTTTCGTCATTGACGAGAAGCTCGCTGATGACGACCGCGCCGCCGCTCGGCAAAGCCTCGAACGACCGGCGCAGCAGGGCGCGGTCCTTCGCCTCGTCCCAATCGTGCATGATCATCGACAGGAGGTGCACGTCGTGATCCCCGGGAAGCTGCTCGAAGAAGTCGCCGCCGGCGGTTTCGATGCGGTCGGTCAAGCCGGCCTCGGCAATCTTTCCCACGGCGATCGCGGCCACATGCGGCAATTCAAACACGGTCGCACGCAGCGTCCCATACTGTTTGCAGAGCTCGATGTCGTACGCGCCCGATCCGCCGCCGATGTCCAGGAGGCGGCGGAAACGGCTGAGATCGACGGCTTCGCCGAGCTTGCGCGCGGTCATCGTGGAGAGCGAATGCATCGCCTCCCAGAAAAGTGCCAGCACCAACGGATCCTCGCCGTCGAACATCGAGGGTTGCACTGCCGGGTCCCATGTGGTTGGCCGGTTCGTGCGCAGCGCTTCGGCAAGTTTGCCCCAGCCCGCGTAGAGCCGCTTGTCGGCCATCTGCACGAAGCCGCCGAAGTAATACGGCTTGCCCTTCACGAGATAGGCTTCGCTTAAGGGCGTATTGCGATAACGGCCGTCCGTTTTCTCCAGAAGGCCGAGTGCGGCGCAGCCGGTCAACAGCATCTCGGCCGGGCGTGGATACAGGCCGAGCGCTTCCGCCATCTCCGCAACCGTAGTGCCGGCGCCGCCCGCAAGGTGACTGAACAGGCCCAGTTCGTGTGCTGCAGCAAGGGTCTTGAAAGCCCAGAAGCCCGTCGAAAGCGCCATCAGCGGGACGGCGGAAGGAAGCTCCTGCGTGGTGACGATCGGCTGGACGCTTGCATGCTTGGCCCGAGACACTGTCTGCGAAAGCTGACTAGTCATGATCACCTCTCTTTCACGGCAAGCCACAACCGCAAACCGGCTGGCTTGTGGCCATCCACCGGCGCGTTGTGGCTACCCGTCTGCTGAGGTGCGAATCTGGCGGTGCAGGGTTACGCTACGATTTCAGAAGGAGAAAATTCGGTTACAGTTGAAACTTGTATTATTTGGCCGGAGCCGGCCTACTCGGACCGAATTTCGATCGGCGCTTCGATCTTCACCACCTCGAAATCCGAAACCAGGATGTCGAGCCTGGCGTTCCATCGGCCGGGCAGCGGGATGACGAGATTGTCGATGCGCCATGTGCCGTCGCCAGGTTTCGTCGCCGGCCGCTTGATCGACTCGATGCCGGAATCCGGCTTCGACAGCACCAGCGTCACCTGCTTGGCGTCCAGCGGACCGAAATCGCCCGTCATGATCATCATCGAAGCGGCGACCTCGCCGGCATGGCCCGGCGTGATGCTGAGATCGGCCATCGCCTTCAGCGTGTGGATATGGATCGACACCGGCTGCGCGGCGGCGATGGCCAGCGCGCGCGGCGGCGGGGTGAAGCGCCAGCCGGCGGCGACGCCGAAGATGGCGAGCGCGATCAGCATCTCGATGCCGATCGAGCGCACCATCCGCCGTTGCACCTCGGTATCGCCGGCCTTGGCCGGCGCTGTCAGCGTCCAGCGGTTGACCGCGGCAAGCGTGAACAGGAAAAGCAGCAAAGCCAGCTTGAGCAGCAGCAAGCGGCCATAGGCCGTGTGGACGAGTGCTGCCGGCTGCCGCACCTGGATGATCGCCAGCACGATGCCGCTGGCGGCAAGCACGGCGACGACCGGCAGGATCGCGCGCGAAAACCGGCCGAGGAACGCACGCGCATCGGCCGGCTGCTGCCGCAGCGCAAGGCCGAGCGGTGCCAGCGCCCCGACCCAAAAGGCGATTGCGGCGCTGTGCGCAAACACCAGTGGCCGCGTCAGCCATAGCGGTTCGGCGGCACTGGCGTGGCCGCTCGCGGCGAGGGCGGCGCCGACACCGAGCAGCGCGGCACTTGCCGACAGCTTGCGAAGACTGGGCGGCCCGGCAAGCGACAGCAGACCCAGACCAAGCGCGATCAGGCCGATCAGCACCGTCCAGACGAAGCTCGTCTCCAGCGCGGTCTTCCACACCGTCGGCGCCGCAAACCGGGCGAGCGGCGCGCCAAGCCCATCCAAGCCCTGCAGGCCGAGCGACACCGGTGCCCCGACGAGGCCGAGAAGCAGAGCTGAGGCAACAAAGCGTTGGCCACAGCGCCGGTCGTCGGCCAGCCAGGCGAGCGCGAACGCGCCGCCGACGCCGAGAAAGAGGCCGGCATAAAGAAACAGCTTGGCTGCCCAGATCGCCGCGCGCAGCGTCCAATCGACGGCTTCGCCCGCCACCGGCGCAGCACTTGGCGCGCCTATGGAAAACAGCGCCGAACCGCCGACCGGATGACCGTCGACCGACACCACCCGCCAACTCAGCACATGCGTGCCGGATTTGAGCGTTTCGGGATTGTCGATCTCGACCGTCTGGTCCTTGAGACGGAAAGATGTCAGCGCAAGCTGCGAGCCGTCGGGCCGCACAAGCGTCAGGACCAGCGGCGAGACCGGTTCGCTGAAGGTCAGCGAAAATCGCGCGGGACTTTGCGTCAGCACGGCGCCATCGGCCGGGTCGGTCGCGACGAGCGCCGCGTGCGCGAAAGCACGGCCCGGCAGGACCAGCACGGCGACCAGCACCAAAGCGGCCAAGAGGCGGCTGATGCGGGGACCGTTCACGAAAGCGGTCGATGGCAAGGATGCTGCGTTCATACCCGTTGTGTCGAATGGAAGTGGCGCGCCCCGTCGGAGCGCGCCACCAGGAGATCATTTCTTCGGCAGCAATTTGATGCCGGGCGCCGGAGTTTCCAAGGCGTCCTCGTCCTGGCCGGCCGCTGGAATCTCGATCCAGCGGTCGGTGGCGTCGCCGCATTCCTGCACCACCGGGAAATAGAGCATCTGGCCGGCCGGCAGATCGGCCGCCAGCGACGCTCGGAAGACGAACTCGTCATAGAACTCGTCGGGCAGGTTGCCGCCGCTCCAGTCCACTTCCTTCACGCCGGTGGCCAGCGTCTCGCCATAGAGCTGGTAGGATTTCTCGTACCTGCCCTTCTTGGTCTGCAGCGTCCAGCCGGGCTTGGGCATCGGCTTCACCGCAATGACGCCTTCGGGGATCTGCACGCGTACGGCGGTGGTCGCCTTGCCTTCGCAGCCGTGCGGCACGCGCAGGACGGCCTTGTAGGTGGAGCCGACAGCCGCTTCCTGCGTTTCGAGCGTGATGTGGGCGAGCGCGGCATTGGTCCCGAGCGCGCAAAGCGCGCCCGCCGCCAAAAGATACGTCTTCATGGATTGTCCCTCTGATTTCGATTTTGGCGGATTACTCGGCGTGATCCATGTCCATGTCGCCCATTTCGCCACCGCCCGTCTCGCCCATGCCTTCGACGAGGAACTCGACTTTGACGCTGCCGGCCTTCTCGAAGGTCAGCGTCGCGGGGAATTTCTCGCCTTGCTTCGGCTGCCGCTTCAGGCCGGTGAACATCAGGTGGTAGGCGCCCGGCTTCAGCGCGACCTTGCCGCCGGCCGGGATCTCCAGCCCGCCGCTGACCGGCCGCATGGTCATGACGCCGTCCTTGACGCCCATCGCATGCAGTTCGGCCTTGTCGGAGATATCGGAGGAAATCGACAGCAGTCGGTCCGGCGCGCTGCCCTTGTTGGTCACGGTGAAGTAGCCGCCGGCCACCTTGGCGCCGGGCGGCGTCGCCCGCGACCAGGGATGCTCGATCTCGAGATCGCCGACCTTGAATTCATGCGCGCGGGCGCCGGGAATGCAGGCAAGCAGGAGAAGGAGAACGAACACGGCGAGGCCGAGACGTTGCAGGCCGAGCGGCGGCGCGTCGCGAAAAGCACAGGCCCGCGCTCTGGGGAAAAGATTGGACATGGTTGCTCCATGAAGTTGAGGATCGCGCCGCTTTGCGGCCGCGAGCAGTCTAGTCTTTGGATGAATGCGCCTGCGAAAAGTTTCCGCGGATCAGACTATCGTCGGCGGCGCACGCGGATTCGCCGGAGAACGATCGCGGGCGAAGTCCTGGTGCCTAAAGGCCGGAAGCTGGAAGGCGACGGCCTCAAAAGCCTGGATTCTGGTGATCGCGCCGGCAACCGGCGGCGGCAGATGCGCCGTCGAAACCATGTTGCAGCCGAGCGAACAGCAGGCCGGCATATGCTGTTGGTGCGGATCGCCGCCCGGGGGTTTTGCGGCTCCTTCATGCGTGCAGATGACGTTGCCGAATGCATCGAGCTGCGACGGCGCGCCGAAGGCAAAGGCGCCGAGAGAAGACTGAAGCAACAACAGCAGCGCCGCGACGAACGCGGCCGGCATGCTCCATCGTCTCAGCCTGATATCCAACGGAAGCCTCTCACAGAACGCATCGACCGTAACACGGACGATGCGGCCGGAAAATCGGCAAAACCGCGCTGCGGCAACGCGGCGCTATATCCGCCAAACACGTCCTGGCAAAATGTGCCGTCAGGCGGGCTGCGCCTGCCGTCCTTCGGGAATGGAGCTCAGCAGCGTCTGTCGTGCCGACTTCAGGTGCTTGCGGCAGGCAGCGTCCACCTTGGCGGGATCGCGCGACTTCAGCGCCGCGATATAGGCGAGATGTTCCTGGACCGCGACCTCGTTGCGCTGGCGCTCCTCGGCCTTGTTCCATTGATAGTGGTAATGGAAGATCATCGCGATCACGTCATAGAAATCGACGATGAAGCGGTTGTGCGAAGCGCGATGGATCAGCCGGTGGAAGCGCTCGTCGAGCTCGGAGAATTCGTTGAAGCGCGTGGCGATTTCGCTGGCGAGCTGGCGATGTTCGGCCTCCAGCCGGTCGAGATCGACCCACACCGCGCTATCCTGCGGCAGTGCGGCGAAAGCCGCCGCCGAGCGCAGCTCGAACATCTCGCGGATCTCGGTCAGCTCCAGCGCGAAGGCGCGCGTGAAACCTTTCAGTACCCAGTGGCTGTTGCGCCGCTTCTCGATCAGCCCGAAGCGCGAGAAGCGGATCAGGAATTCGCGCACGCTGGTGGTGCCGACGCCGATCTCGCGCGCCAGCTCCAGCTCGTTGATCTGCATGCCGGCCTCGGCCCCCCCGGCAAGCAGCCGGCGCATGAAGGAGCGCTCGATGATCTCGGCCAGCGAGTCGGTTTCCTCCTCCGGGAAGAAATCCTCCGGCCGCGGTTCCCGCAGCACCGTCTTGCTGCGCTTGTTCCAGGCGATCAGCCCGGTCTCTTCCATGCGCGAAAGGATGCTGCGCACCGTGGTGCGGCTGACGCGTAGCAGCGTGCCGAGCTCAGGTTCCGAGGGCAGGCTCTTGGATTCGTCGAGCAGCCTGAGGCAGCGATTGAAGGCATCCTTGTAGACATTGTTGCTCTTCGACATGCCCCGTATCCCCCAACGCTTGCGGCGGCCAGCCGAAAGCGCGATATGATGGGTGTACCTAGCGCAAGCCTCCAAAAAGCGGAACGCTTTTCGCCGGCTTGCCAAAACGGCAATCGCGCGCATCCGAGCGGCACGCATTGCCCGTGACGAAAAAACAATTGACGCAAAAATGTTTTTTCACGATAAAAGACATTACCTTTTAACGGGCGCAAGTCAATCCGCCCGCACTCCCAGGATCACCCAGGACAGCCGCCCGTGAACGTTGCAAACACCATCCTTCTTTCTCCCGCCGACAATGTCGCCGTCGCCAACGGCCGCATCGATATCGGCACCACATTGCCGGGCGGCGCCGTCGCGACTGCCGTGATCGAGCCGGGCCACAAGGTGGCGGTCAAGCCGATCGCGGAGGGCGAAGCGGTGGTGAAATACGCGCAGGCGATCGGCCGCGCTACCCAGGATATCGCGGCCGGCGAACACGTCCATTCGCACAATCTGGTTTTCGAGAGCGGCCGCTTGCCGGTGGTGCCGCCGAGCGAGGCCGAGCACGCCACCGAGGCCGACCGCAAGCGCACCTTCATGGGCTATCGCCGCGCCGACGGCCGCGCCGGCACGCGCAACTTCATCGGCGTCATCGCCAGCGTCAATTGCTCGTCGACCGTCTGCCATGCCATTGCCGCCGAAGCCAACCGCACGCTGCTGCCGAAATATCCGGGCATCGATGGCTTCGTGCCGATCGTGCATGGCCAGGGCTGCGGCATGAGCGCCACCGGCGATGGCATGATGGTCCTGCACCGCACGCTCGCGGGCTATGCGCGCCACCCGAATTTTGGCGGCGTGCTGATGGTCGGGCTCGGCTGCGAGGTCAACCAGCTCACCCTTTACGGCCAGAAGGGCGTCGCTGCGGGCAAGCGTCACTTCAACATCCAGGAGGCTGGCGGCTCGCGCAAATCGGTCGAAAAGGCGATGGGCGTGCTGGCCGAGATCGCCGAGGAGGTCGGCCGGTTGCAGCGCGAACCGATCCCGGTCTCAGAAATCGTCGTCGGCCTGCAATGCGGCGGCTCGGACGGCATGTCCGGTATCACGGCGAACCCGGCGCTGGGCGCGGCCGTCGACATCCTGGCCGGCTGCGGCGGCGTCGGCATCCTGTCCGAGACCACCGAGATCTACGGCGCCGAGCATCTGCTGGCCTATCGCGCGGCAAGTCCCGAGATCGCCGCCAAGCTCGACGGCTATGTGAAATGGTGGGAGGACCATACCGCCAAGCACGGCGCCTCGATCGACAACAACCCCTCGCCCGGCAACAAGCGTGGCGGCCTGACCACCATTCTCGAGAAATCGCTGGGCGCGGTCGCCAAGGGCGGCCAGACGCCGCTCAACGGCGTCTTCGGCTATGCCGAGAAGGTCTCAGGCAGCGGCCTGGTGTTTATGGACACGCCCGGCTACGACCCGGTCTCGGCCACCGGCCAGGTCGCCGGCGGCGCCAACGTCATCGTCTTCACCACCGGCCGCGGCTCCTGTTTCGGCTGCCGGCCGACGCCTTCGATCAAGGTCGCCACCAACTCGACCATGTATCACCAGATGGAAGAGGACATGGACGTCAATTGCGGCGTCATCGCCTCGGGCGAGAAGACCATTGCCGGCATGGGCCGCGAGCTCTTCGAGCTGATCATCGAGACGGCGTCCGGCCGCAAGACCAAGAGCGAGGCGTTCGGCTATGGCGACAACGAGTTCGTGCCCTGGCATCTTGGCGCGACGCTCTAGTCCAGGCAGCCGACACCTCGGCGCAAGCGATGCCGACACGAGCCAACCTTCACGGTTCTGCGATTTTACGAGGGAATGAATATTCCATATTGACAGAGTTGTGGAATTATTGTTCCATCCTGACAAGGAGGAACGGAAGCGCCCGCGTGCTGCCCGGGAGGAGCCGGCAGAGCCCAATAACCTCATTCCGCTTCACGCAAACGGCACCAGACACCGCTTGCATCGACCATGGCGATGCTCTATCAAAAAACGGCATCTGTTTTTTATTGATAAAGTTCTGTTTGGCCGCGCCTACCCAGATGGAGCTTCCGCAACCTTCAACCGGGCGACTTTAGGGAGGAACCTAATGAAATTCGTGACCAGCCTTCTCAACCGCCGTGCCTTCGTGGCTCTGGCCGCTGCCTCGATGCTCGCCGGCGTGCTGCATTCAGCACCCGCTTCGGCCGCCGACGCGACCATTCCGATCATCGTCAAGGACACCACCTCCTTCTACTGGCAGATCGTGCTGGCCGGCGCCCGCAAGGCCGGCAAGGATCTCGGCGTCAACGTGCCGGAACTCGGCGCCCAGGCCGAGACCGACGTCAACGGCCAGATCTCGATCCTCGAAAACGCCGTCGCCGGCAACCCGGCCGCTATCGTCATTTCGCCGACCGAGTTCAAGGCGCTCGGCAAGCCGATCGACGAGGCGGCTTCCAAGGTCAAGGTTATCGGCATCGACTCCGGCGCCGACTCCAAGGCCTTCACCTCCTTCCTGACCACCGACAACGTCCAGGGCGGCCGCGTCGCCGCTGACGGTCTCGCCGCCGCGATCGGCGCCGCCAATGGCGGCAAGGTCGAGGGCAAGGTTGCGCTGATCACAGCACTTCCGGGCGCCGGCTCGCTCGAGCAGCGCGCGCAAGGGTTCAAGGAGCAGCTCAAGGCCAAGTATCCGGGTCTCGAGCTGGTCGCCGACAAATATGCCGACGGTCAGGCAACGACCGGCCTCAACATCGCAACCGACCTGATCACCGCCAATCCGGACCTCAAGGGCATCTTCGCCTCCAACCTGATCATGGCGCAGGGCGTCGGCCAGGCGATCGCCGAGAACAACCTTGCCGGCAAGGTGGGGCTGATCGGCTTCGACAGCGACGAGAAGCTGATCAAGTTCCTCAATGACGGCGTCATCTCCGGCCTCGTCGTCCAGGACCCGTACCGGATGGGTTACGACGGCATCAAGACCGCCTTGGCCGCCTCGAAGGGCGAAAAGGTCGAGGCCAATGTCGACACCGGCGCGAACCTCGTCACCAAGGACAACATGAAGGATCCGAAGATCGACGCGCTGCTCAACCCGAAGCTCAACTGAGCACGGTTGCTTATCCGTTTCCGGGGCGGCGTCGCCCCGGAAACACCCGCCGCGGGCGGCTTGGAAATCCGCCGGCTTGCTTTACCTTGCCAATCAAGATGCGCGTTTGAAGACGTATCGCTGCATACCCAACGGTTGAGACCAATCTGGGAGGATTGTCATGACGTCGACGGCGCAGGAACTGCACCCGGCCCCCACACTGGAGCCGGGCAGGACGATCCTCGAACTCAACGGGCTGGAAAAGCGCTACCCCGGCACGCATGCGCTGAAGCCTGTACAACTCGCCTTCAAGGCGGGTGAGATCCACGCCATCGTCGGCGAGAACGGCGCCGGCAAATCCACCCTCATCAAGCTTCTGACCGGCGTCATGCCGCGCACCTCGGGCGAGGTCGTCTGGGAAGGCAAGCCGGCGGCTTTGGCCACCCCGCATGAGGCGATGGCGCTGGGCATCAATGCCGTCCACCAGGAGGTGGTGCTGTGCCGCCATCTCACCGTCGCCGCCAACATGTTCCTCGGCGAGGAGGAGTCCCGCTTCGGCCTGCTGCAGCAGCGCGCCATGGTCAAGGAAGCGCAGAAGATCATCGACGGACTGGGCTTCGACCTGCCGGCGCATGTCGTGCTCGGCGACCTCACCATCGGCCAGCAGCAGCTGATCGCCGCCGCCCGCGCCACCGTGCGTGGCACCAAATTCCTGATCTTCGACGAGCCGACGGCCTACCTCACCCGCAAGGAAGCCGACCAGCTCTTCAAGCTGATACGCCGGCTCAAGGGCGAAGGCGTCACCATCATCTATATCAGCCACCGCATGGAGGAAGTGTTCGAGCTCGCCGACCGCGTTTCCGTGCTGCGCGACGGGACGCTCGTCGGCACCAGGAACATCGCTGAGACAAACGACGCCGAGCTGGTCAAGATGATGATCAACCGCTCGATCGAGCAGATCTACCACAAGGAGCATTTCACCCCCGGGGCCATGATCGTCGAGACGAAGAACCTCTCGGGCAAAGGCTTCGAGAATGTCTCGATGACCGTCCGCGCCGGCGAGATCGTCGGCCTCTACGGCCTGATCGGCGCCGGCCGCAGCGAGTTCGTCACCACGCTCTACGGCCGCCACCGGAAATCGGCCGGCCAGATCCTGTGGGAGGGCAAGGAGGTCCAGGTCAATTCCGAGCACGATGCGATCCGGCTCGGCATGGCGCTGGCGCCGGAAAGCCGCCGCGATCAGGGCCTGTGCCTCAATTTGCCGGTCGGCATGAACCTCAACCTGCCGATCTACAAACGCATATCGAGCAACCTTTTGATCTCCGGTGCCAAGGAGAAAGCCGAGGCCGACCGCCAGATCGCCGGCTTGCGCATCAAGACGCCGACGCGCAATGCGCTCGCCTCCAGCCTGTCCGGCGGCAACCAGCAGAAGATCGTCATCGGCAAATGGCTGGCGCATGGCGCCAAGCTGTTCATCTTCGACGAGCCGACGGTGGGCGTCGATGTCGGCACCAAGGCCGAGATCTACCGGCTGTTCAGCGCGCTTTTGTCGAAAGGCGCCGGCATCATCCTGATCTCGTCCTATCTGCCGGAAGTTTATGAACTGGCCGACACGCTGCATGTGTTCCGGCGCGGCAAGCTGGTCGCCACGCATGGCTTCCGGACCGCCGATCACGAGGAAATTCTCACGCAGGCGCTTGCCGAGAAACAAGAAAAGCAGGGAGGTCAGACATGAGCACCGAGGCCATCGCCGTCGAAAAACCCAAGCGAAATTACAACGCCCTGTTCGGGCTGACGCTGCTGGCGCTGCTGGTTCTGCTGTGGGTCATCCTGTCGCTGGCGACGACGAGCTTCGCCTCGGCCAACAACATCTCGAACCTTTTGCGTCAAGGTTCGATGATCGCCATCCTGGCGGTCGGCCAGACCTTCGTCATCATCACCGGCGGCATCGATCTTTCCGTCGGCGCGGTGGTCGGCTTCACCACCGTCATCGCCGCCATGTTGATCAATGCCGGCCTGCCGGTCTTTCTCGCCATCCTGATCACTCTTCTGGTCGGCGTCGCCATCGGCCTGTTCCACGGTTTCGGCATCGTCAAGATGGGCTTGCCGCCTTTCATCATCACGCTGGCGACCCTGACATCCCTGCGCGGCATCGGCTTGTTGATGACCAACGGCAATTCGATCTCGATCAACAACGACGCCTTCCAGGAGTTCTCGCGCAATTCCTTTGTCGGCGTCCCCAATCTGTTCTGGATGGTGATCCTGGTTGGTATTCCGGCCTACGTGTTCCTGCACCACAGCCGCTGGGGCCGCTATCTGTTCTCGGTCGGCTCCAATGCAGAGGCCTCGCGCCTGTCCGGCGTCAACGTGCAGCGCACCATCTACATGGCCTATACGCTGTCCGGCCTGTGCGCGGCCTTCGTCGGCGTGCTGCTTGCCTCGCGCATCGGCATCGGCAACCCGACGCAGGCCGAAGGCTGGGAGTTGCAGGCGATTGCCTCGTCGGTGATCGGCGGCACCTCGCTGTTCGGCGCGGTGGGTTCGGTGCATGGGCCGCTGCTCGGCGCCTTCATCCTCGCCACCATCAACAACGGCGCCAACCTGCTCAACGTCAACGCCTTCTGGCAGCGGATCATCACCGGCCTGCTGATCATCGTCATCGTCTACTTCGACGGTCTGCGCCGTCGCGGCAAATGAATCCTCCCTGAAACTTCCGCGCCGGCCCCGCCAGACCGAGGCCGGCGCGCTTTTTTTGCTTCGGATTGCCCATGAAAGCCGTTGTCTGCCGATCGCCCGGCGAGCTTGTCCTCGAAGACCGCGCCGATCCCGGTGCGCCTCCACCCGGCTGGGCGCGCGTCGCGGTCAGCCATGTCGGTATCTGCGGCACCGACTACCACATCTTCGAAGGCAAGCACCCCTTCCTGGCCTATCCGCGCATCATGGGCCACGAGGTTTCCGGCACGATCGTCGAGACGGGTGAAGGCGTCGAAATCAGCGTCGGCGAACCGGTGATCATCAATCCCTATCTGGCCTGCGGCAAATGCATTGCCTGCCGGCATGGCAAACCGAATTGCTGCGTCAAGATCGAAGTGCTGGGCGTGCACCGCGACGGCGCCATGTGCGACGAGATCCTGGTGCCGGCGCAAAACCTTTATCCGGCAAACGGCCTGTCTCTGGCCGACGCCGCCGCGGTGGAATTCCTGGCCATCGGCGCGCACGCGGTGCGCCGATCGCTTGGCATGCCCGGTGCGCGCACGCTGGTGATCGGCGCCGGCCCGATCGGTCTCGGCACGGCGATCTTCGCGCGCATCGCCGGGCTCGATGTCAGCCTGCTCGACATGAGCGCCGAGCGTCTCGGCTTCGCCGAAAAGGAACTCGGCTTTGCCGCGCTCGACAGTTCGAAGGCAACGGCTGCCGAACTGGTACGGCAGGCAACCGCCGGCGAAGGTTTCGACCTTGTGTTCGACGCGACCGGCAACACCCAGTCTGTGCAGTCGGCTTTCGCGCATGTCGCGCATGGCGGCACGCTGGTGCTGGTCAGCGTCGTCAAGGACGACATCGCCTTCTCCGACCCCGAATTCCACAAGCGCGAGATGACGCTGGTCGGCAGCCGCAACGCGCTGAAGGCGGATTTCGAGCATGTGGCCGCCTCGATCCGCAACGGCGCCGTGCCGTTGAGCAAGCTCGTCACCCATCGAACCACGCTCGCCGGGACGCCGCGGGATCTCGCCAGATGGACGCATGAGAAGTCGGGATTGATCAAGGCCGTCATCGAGGTCGGGTGAAGCCGAGACGGAGTGGGGGAAGACGGTCCTCAAACGCCAAGCCGCTGACAAGTAAGCGCGATCGAGATCGGCTCTACAACGCCGACAGCCTCAGCTCCACCCGCTCCGCGGGAAAGCGCGACTCCGCGAACTGGATCGGCTGGCCGTCGAGCGTGACGTTGACCGCGACGGTGACCAGCACGATGGCGCCGGGCTGCAAATCGAGCGCGGCAAGGTCGTCGGCATCGGCATGACGTGCCGACAGCACCGTCGAGTGTCTCAGATAGTCGTTGATGCCGAAGCGCTTGAGCGAGGCGGTGATCGACCCCGTCTCGGCCATGGCGGAGTCGATGCCGGTGAAGCGCTCGGCATCGAACCAGGTCGTCGCGCGCGACACCGGGTGACCGTCGGCCTCGCCGCGTGTCTCCAGGCGGATGACGGCCGCGCCCTTCGCAATGCCCAGCGCCTCGGCGATACGCCGGCTGGCCGGCTCTGTCGATGACGACAACAGCGCGATATGCCGCTCGGTCGTCTGCCCCTGCAGCCCGGTCGAGAAGCGCGTGCGCGCGCCGATCGGATAGGACAGCCGCTTGCGCGACAAGACGAAGGTGCCGCGCCCCTGCTCGGCCTTCAGCACGCCTTCCTGCACAAGTGCTGCAATGGCACTGCGCACCGTATGGCGATTGACGCCGTAGCGCGCCGCCAACATGACTTCAGGCGGCAGCGCCGCGTTCTCGAGGAAATCGCCACTCGCGATCCCCTGCAAGATCCTGTCGGCGATCTGCCGCCACAGCGACACGCCGTTGCGTCTTTCGATGCTGCCCGCCAGTCCGATCACTCACCGCCCCCAAGCAATTTCCCGCGCCTGTCATCCACCCGTCATGGACTCTCGTTACGAAATAAGTATAATTTGTATAGTTGTCTATATCAATAGACAAATTTCGATATGCAGGAGCGATGCCATGCGAGGACAGGAAGCGCGCGAGCAGGCGGGGCGGAAGGCCTTGATGGCGACGCTGGCGCATGCCTCGGCCGATGAGATCGCCCGCCTGTGGAACGAGTCCGGCCTGCCTTCCGAGGCCGAGCTGTTGCGCGGCCCGGAGACCGGACTGGTGACGGTGCGCGGTCGGATCGGCGGCGGCGGCGCGCCCTTCAATGTCGGCGAGGCGACCGTCACCCGCGCCACGGTGCGGCTGCCGACCGGGCAGGTCGGCCATTCCTATGCGCTCGGCGGCGACAAGGGCAAGGCCAAGCTGGCAGCCATTGCCGACGCGCTGTGGCAGGACCCGGCGCACCGCGAGGCGGTCGAGACGAAGCTGGCCGCGCCCTTGCGCACGGCGCTCGATGCGGCGCGCGAGACGCGGCGTGTCGAGACGGCTGCCACGAAAGTGGATTTCTTCACCATGGTGCGCGGAGAGGACTGATGGATATCGCCACGCAATCGATCGACGGCGGTTTCGCCGAGCCGGTCTTCAACGCGCAAGTCGTCTTCCGCGCCATCATGGACGCGATGGCGCGCCCTGGCACGGTCCAGACCCTGCAGCAGCTCGCCCATCCGCCGGCGCCGTTGTCGGCAACGGCCGGCGCCGTGGCATTGGCGCTCTGCGACAACGACACGCCGCTTTGGCTCGATTCGCCGCTGCAGGCCGAAGCTTCCGTCAAGGCCTGGCTCGGCTTTCACACCGGCGCGCCCCTGGCCAACACGCCGGCCGACGCGCATTTCGCCTTGATCGCCAAACCGGCGGAAATGGTGGCGCTCGACGGTTTCTCGCAAGGCACGCAGGAATATCCCGACCGCTCGACGACGCTGATCCTGCTCACCAGCGATCTCGGTTCCGGCCCGACGCTGCTGCTCGAAGGCCCCGGCATCGAAAAGACGTCGATGATCGCGCCGACCGGCATGCCGCGCCATTTCGTCGAGCAATGGAAACAGAACAACCAGCGTTTCCCGCGCGGCGTCGACATCATCCTGGCGGCGCCAGGCCAACTCGCCTGCCTGCCGCGCACCACCCGCATCAAGACGATGGAGGCATGACATGTATGTCGCGGTGAAAGGCGGCGAAGCCGCCATTGCCAACGCCCATCGCCTGCTGGCCGATCGCCGCCGCGGCGATCGTTCAGTGCCGGCGCTGCGCCTCGACCAGATCGTCGAGCAGTTGGCGCTCGGCGTCGACCGGGTGATGAGCGAAGGCTCGCTCTATGATCGCGAGTTGGCTGCTTTAGCCATCGTCCAGGCGCGCGGCGACATGATCGAGGCGATCTTCCTGGTGCGCGCCTACCGCACCACGCTGCCCCGTTTCGGTTATACCAATCCGGTCGATACCGGCGCGATGCAACTCGAGCGGCGAGTGTCGGCCACCTACAAGGACCTCCCCGGCGGGCAAGTGCTCGGCCCGACCTTCGACTACACCCACCGCCTGCTCGATCCTGAGCTTGCCGCTGGTGCCAAGGTCGAAACACCGGCGCAGCGTCCGGTCGAGGCCGAAGCGATGCCGCGTGTCTCCGCGATCCTCGCCCATGAAGGCCTGATCGAAGCCGACGGCGACATGCCGCTCGACCATGTGCCCGGAGACATCACGCGCGAGCCGCTGCAATTCCCGATGGCGCGCGACATCCGCCTGCAGGCGCTGTCGCGTGGCGACGAGGGTTTTCTCCTGGCGCTCGGCTATTCGACGCAGCGCGGCTACGCTCGCAACCATCCTTTCGTCGGCGAGGTGCGCTTCGGCGAAGTCGAGTTGGAGCTGGAGGTTCCGGAACTGCCTTTCGCCGTGCCGCTCGGCTCGATCCGCGTCACCGAATGCCAGATGGTCAACCAGTTCAAGGGTTCGGCCAAGGCGCCGCCGCAATTCACCCGCGGCTACGGCCTGGTCTTCGGCCAGAGCGAGCGCAAGGCGATGGCGATGGCGCTGTGCGATCGCGCGCTGCGCGCCGGCGAGCTCGGCGAGGATGTGATTGCCGCCGCGCAGGACGAGGAGTTCGTCATCTCGCATTCCGACAATGTCCAGGCGACCGGCTTCGTCGAGCATCTGAAGCTGCCGCACTATGTCGACTTCCAGGCCGAGCTCGGCCTCGTTCGCCGCATGCGCGCCGAATACGAGGCGCGGGAAAACGAGGACAAGACCGCCGAGGAAAAGCGGGAGGCGGCGGAATGACCCTAACGCCCGCCGCCACCGAACCACAAGCCGATAAAACCACGCGCGCCAGCAACGGTCTCGCCACGTGGAGGCGCCTTTGGCGCGGGCAGGACCATCTTCCACAGCACAAAGGCCACGATGCCGGCAAACAACAGCAGCAGCACGCCAAGATGCAACCAGCCGGTGGAGTCCATGTGGGCCCGCTCCCGCGTCTTAAGCACCAATTTCTTACCACAGAGCGGACGTGATCGCCATGACCGACATCGCTACCTATAACTTCGCCTATCTCGACGAGCAGACCAAGCGGATGATCCGCCGCGCCATCCTCAAGGGCATCGCCATTCCCGGCTACCAGGTGCCTTTCGCCTCGCGCGAGATGCCGATGCCCTATGGCTGGGGCACCGGCGGCGTGCAGGTCACCGCCTCGATCATCGGCCCGGATGATGTGCTGAAAGTCATCGACCAGGGCGCCGATGACACCACCAACGCCGTCTCGATCCGCGCCTTCTTCAAGAAGGTCGCAAATGTCGCTGTCACCACGGAGACGGCGAAGGCCACCATCATCCAGACCCGCCACCGCATCCCGGAACAGCCGCTGACGGCCGGCCAGGTGCTGGTCTTCCAAGTGCCGATCCCCGAGCCGCTGCGCTTCCTCGAGCCGCGCGAGACCGAAACGCGCAAGATGCATGCGCTGGAGGAATACGGGCTCATGCATGTGAAGCTCTATGAGGACATCGCCAGGCACGGCCGCATCGCCACCACCTATGCCTATCCGGTCAAGGTCGAGGGCCGTTATGTGATGGATCCTTCGCCGACGCCGAAATTCGACAATCCGAAGATGCATCGTTCGCCGGCTTTGCAATTGTTCGGCGCCGGCCGCGAGAAGCGCATCTACGCGGTGCCGCCTTTCACCGATGTTGTCAGCCTCGATTTCGAGGATCATCCGTTTGAGGTGCAGACCTTCGACCAGCCCTGCGCGCTCTGCGGCGCCGAGAATGTCTATCTCGACGAGGTCATCCTCGACGACCATGGCGGCCACATGTTCGTCTGCTCGGACACCGACCACTGCGAGAAGCGGCGTGAAGAAGGCCATCGCGGCCACCTTTCCCCCGAGACGATGGAGCCGGCCGAATGACCGACGAACCGCTGCTGCGCGTCTCGGCGCTGTCCAAATTCTACGGCTCGCGCGTCGGCTGCGAGAACGTCACCTTCGACCTCTGGCCGGGCGAGGTGCTGGCGGTGGTCGGCGAGTCCGGCTCCGGCAAGACGACGCTGCTCAACTGCCTGTCGACCAGGCTGCTGCCGTCTTCCGGCACGGCGAGCTACCGCGTGCGCGATGGCCAGTGGCGCGAGCTTTACCGCATGAGCGAGGCCGAGCGCCGCTTCCTGATGCGCACCGACTGGGGCTTTGTCCACCAGAACCCGGCCGATGGCCTGCGCATGACGGTGTCCGCCGGCGCCAATGTCGGCGAAAGGCTGATGGCGGTCGGCGACCGCCACTACGGCAAGATCCGCGCCACCGCGGTCGACTGGCTGTCGCGGGTCGAGATCGACGAGGATCGCATCGACGACGAGCCGCGCGCTTTCTCCGGCGGCATGCGCCAGCGCCTGCAGATCGCCCGCAACCTGGTGACCGGACCGCGCCTGGTGTTCATGGACGAGCCGACCGGCGGCCTCGACGTTTCGGTGCAGGCGCGCCTGCTCGACCTGTTGCGCGGGCTGGTCACCGATCTCGGCCTTGCCGCGATCGTCGTCACCCATGACCTCGCCGTCGCGCGGCTCTTGTCGCAGCGCATGATGGTGATGAAGGACGGCCGCGTCGTCGAAAGCGGCCTCACCGACCGCGTCCTCGACGACCCGCGCGCGCCCTACACGCAGTTGCTTGTTTCTTCGATCCTGCAGGTGTGATGATGGCGCTTGAACACCCCCCTCTGGCCTGCCGGCCATCTCCCCCTCAAGGGGGGAGATTAGCAGCTTTCATGCCCCGCTCGTTCTGCAACGCGGGCGAGTGGCGAAACCGAATGCGACAGCCGATCTCCCCCCTTGAGGGGGAGATGCCCGGCAGGGCAGAGGGGGGTGCTGTCCCGCTAACGAATGATGATTGGAGCACCTTCTGATGGCCACGCCACTCGTTGTCTCCGATGTCGAGAAAAGCTTCACCATGCATCTGCGCGACGGTGTCACGCTGCCGGTGGTGGCGGGCGTCTCCTTCTCGATCCGCGCCGGCGAATGCGCCGTGCTCGGCGGCCCGTCCGGCGCGGGAAAGAGCTCGATCCTGAAGATGCTCTATGGCAACTACGCCGTCGATGAAGGCCAGATCATTGTTCAGCACGAGAACGGCCTGATCGATCTCGCCAGCGCCAGCCCGCGTACTGTACTTGCCGTGCGCCGCCGCACCATCGGCTATGTCAGCCAGTTCCTGCGCACCGTGCCGCGCGTCTCGGCGCTCGACGTCGTCGCCGAGCCGCTGGTCGAGCGCGGCGAGGACAGGGAGGCGGCGCGAGCGAAGGCTCGTTCGCTGTTGGCGCAGCTCAACCTGCCGGAAAAGCTTTGGGCCCTGCCGCCCGCGACCTTCTCCGGCGGCGAGCAGCAGCGCGTCAACATCGCGCGCGGCTTCATCACCGAGCATCCGATCCTGCTGCTCGACGAGCCGACTGCGTCGCTCGATGCGAAGAACCGCGATGTCGTGGTCGAGCTGATCGCCGCCAAGAAAGCGGCGGGCGTCGCCTTGCTCGGCATCTTCCATGATCTGGACGTGCGCGACGCTGTCGCCGATCGCGTCATCGACGTCACCGCTTTCGCCGCAGGCAAGGTAGCCGCATGATGAAGCTTTCGGAAACGCCGCTGATCCATCCGACGGCGCAGGTCGAGAACTCGACGCTCGGCCGCTGGACCGAGATCGCCGAGCGCAGCCGCGTCGCCGAATGCGAGCTCGGCGACTATTCCTACATGATGCAAGACTGCGCCGTCTGGTGCGCGACCATCGGCAAGTTCTCCAACATCGCGGCAAGCGTGCGCATCAACGCCACCAACCACCCGACCTGGCGGCCGACGCTGCACCACTTCACCTACCGCGCTTCCGATTATTGGGACGACGCCGAGCACGAGAGCGAATTCTTCGCTCAGCGCCGCGCCAAGCGCGTCACCATCGGCCACGACACCTGGCTCGGCCACGGTTCGACGATCCTCCCCGGCGTGACCGTCGGCGACGGCGCGGCGGTCGGGGCGGGTGCGGTGGTGTCGAAGGATGTCGCGCCCTACACAATCGTCGGCGGCGTGCCGGCAAAGCCGATCCGTGAGCGCTTCGACCGCCGCACCGCCGAACGCTACCAGGCTTTAGCCTGGTGGGATTGGGACCATGCAAGGCTGCGCGCCGCGCTCGATGATTTTCGGGAACTGCCGGCCGAAGCGTTTCTGGAGAAACACGGCGGCTGAAGACGGGCGTGTTTTCGCGTGTGTCCATGAACATGCGCATATGCTAAAATGAGGTATGTTTGAGGGGTTCATGCAGCCCTTGCGAAAAGACGTGCCGGCCCGCCGACAGCCGCTGCGGAGCCGGGAATGGTGACTGCCTTTGTGGTCCTGGTCTTTCTCCGCCGTATCCTTGCCGCTATTTGGTTCTGATCCGTTTCCATCTCGCGCGAGACCCTGCCCGTGCCGATCATTCGTCCCGCCACACCGGCCGACACAAATGCGATCTGGTCCATTCTCGAACCTGTCCTGCGGGCCGGTGAAACTTATGCGCTGCCCCGCGACTGGAACCGCGACCAGGCGCTGGGCTACTGGTTTTCCGATGGCCACGACGTGTTCGTGGCCGAGGAAACCGGCGACGTGGCAGGCTGCTACTATCTCCACGCCAACCAGCGCGGTGGCGGCGCGCATATCGCCAATTGCGGCTACGTGACATCGGCCGCATCGACCGGGCGCGGCATTGCGACCGCGATGTGCGAGCATTCCTTGCAGCGGGCCGTCGAACTCGGCTTCCGCGCCATGCAGTTCAACTTCGTCATCAGCAGCAACGAGCGCGCGGTGAAGCTGTGGCAGCGGCTCGGCTTCGACATTGTCGGCACGATCCCGCAAGCATTCGACCATCCGCGGCTCGGCTATGTCGATGCGTTCGTGATGCACCGCATGCTGTAGACATATATGGGTTTCACATCCTTGACACATGAGTCGGACACGAGACGATCTCCCCCAGGAGATCGCCATGCTCGACACAATCAGACCCTCGCTCGCCGGATTCTTTGAAGGCACCAACCCGGCGCCGCCCACGCATCTCGGCACCCGTTACGACGCGTCGGGCAACTTCCTCCTCGAACCCGGCAACACGGTCGTCTGCCATCTGGTCGAAGGCTCGCCTTCGCAAGCAGCAATTGTCGAGGTACGCGAGCGCATGCTCGCAATGCCCGATGCAGATCGCCTCGCCTTCACGCCGATCTCCAGCCTGCACATGACGCTCTTCCAGGGCATCATCAAATACCGGCGGCGCCTCCCCTACTGGCCTTCGGACGTGCCGCTCGACACCGACATCGACGGCATGACCCGCCTCTATCTCGAACGGCTGCAAGGCTTCGAGAGTCACGATCCCTTCAAGATCAAAGTTGTCGAAGTCGTGCCGACCGGCCTCACCGTCGCCGGCGCCACCGAGGAAGACCGCAGGATCCTGAAAGCCTGGCGCGACGCGCTTTCGGTGCCGTTCGGCTACCGCCACCCGGACCACGACGCCTATGTCTTCCACGTCACCTTCGCCTACCAGATCCGTCGGCTCGCCGACGAACGCGCGGCCGCCTGGCAGGATCTGTTCGACGATTGCCTGTCGTTCCTCGAACGCGAGGCTTCGGTGATCGAATTGCGCCCGCCGGCCTTCTGCAGCTTCAAGGATATGAAGCATTTCGAGGAATTGCTTATCCTGGAGTAACCCCGCCAAGCCTGTGGGCGGTAACAAAACTGACATCAATCCGACACCCCAGCTTCACGTGCCTGCGCTAGCGAAGGTTAACAGACCTTCAAACGGCGACGGACTGGAGTTTTGGTATGTCAGCATCATCGGCCTCGCTCGAAATCCGCGGCGTAACCCGACGATTTGGCAAGAACACCGCTGTCAGCGACATCAACATTTCCATACCGCGCGGCCAGATGGTCGGCATCATCGGCCGTTCCGGCGCCGGCAAGTCGACGCTGCTGCGCATGATCAACCGGCTCATCGATCCCAGCCATGGGTCGATTTTCTTCGACGGCGCCGAGGTGTCGAGCCTGCAGGGTTCGCCGCTGCGCCGCTGGCAGCGCGACTGCGCCATGATCTTCCAGCAGTTCAACCTGGTGCCGCGCCTCGACGTTTTGACCAATGTCCTGCTCGGCCGCCTCAATCACCGCTCGACGGTTTCCAACCTGCTCGGCATGTTCACGCGCGTCGAATGCGCCGAGGCTGTCGCCGCGCTCGAGCGCCTCGACATCGCTCGCACCGCATTGCAGCCAGCCGGCACGCTGTCCGGCGGCCAGCAGCAGCGCGTCGCGATCGCCCGCGCCATGATGCAGCAGCCGAAGGTGCTCTTGGCCGACGAGCCGATCGCCTCGCTGGACCCGCTCAACGCCAGGGTGGTGATGGACTCTCTGCGTGATATCAATCTGCGCGAAGGCATCACCGTCGTCACCAACCTGCACACGCTGGACACGGCGCGCGCCTATTGCAACCGCATCATCGGCATGGCCGCCGGCAAGGTCGTCTTCGACGGCGCTCCGGAAGACCTCGACCGCGACGCCGTGCGCACTGTCTACGGCGCCGATGCCAGCGGCGCCGAGATCTCCGAAGCCATCACGTCGACCAGCGTGACCATCAGGCCGAAGATCACCGCATCCGCCGGACCGCTTGAACCAGCCTTCCCTGGCTACTGAGTCCACCGCCTCGAGCCGATGGCTCGAGCCAATCGTGGATTTCAGCAGAGCAACCCGGATCGCCCGCCAGCGTCAAAGGCAAGACTTGGAAAAATCAGAACGCCGCCGGCGCGCAGCCGGAACAACAGGAGAGAGATCAAAATGTTCAGGAAGATGGTTTTTGGAGCAGTTTCGCTGCTCGCCATGGCGGCAAGCGCCGCGCACGCCGCTGACATCAAGGAGTTCCGCGTCGGCATCCTCGGCGGCGAGAACGAGACCGATCGCTTGCGCAACTACCAGTGCCTCGCCGACCATTTGAAGTCGGAATTCGGCTTCGAGAAGGTATCGCTGTTCCCGGCCGCCGACTATGACGGCGTGATCCAGGGCCTGCTCGGCGGCACGCTCGACTTCGCCGAGCTCGGCGCATCCGGCTACGCCAGCGTCTATCTCAAGGACCCGAAGGCGGTCACCCCGATCCTCACCACCAAGCAAACCGACGGCTCGACCGGCTATTATTCGGTTGGCCTGGCGCTGAAGACGTCCGGCATCACCGACATCAAGTCGGCCAAGGGCAAGAAGCTCGGCTACGCCGATCCGGACTCGACCTCGGGCTACCTGATCCCGCTGACCCAGATTCCGAAGGACACCGGCGCCTCCAACGAGACCTATTTCGCCTCGACCCAGTTCAACGGCGGCCACGAAAACAACGTTCTGGCCGTGCGCGACGGCAAGGTCGACGTTGCCGTGGACGATTCCTCTGGCATCGGCGACTTCAAGAACGGTTACACCTCGGGCACCTTCCACAAGGAAGTCGCCAAGGGCGCCGTCGACCCGAACGATTTCGTCGAAGTGTGGCGCTCGGGCCTGATCCCGAACGGCCCGCTGGTTGTGCGCACCGCGCTCGGCGACGACATGACCGCCAAGCTCACCGCCTTCTTCACCGCCCTGCCGGCCAAGGACAAGGCCTGCTTCGAAGGCGTCGAGGGTGGCGATTTCACCGGCTATGTTCCGGTGAAGCCGGACTTCTACAGCGTCATCGTCGAGGCCCGCAAAGCCGCTATCGGCGGCTGACGGCATCAGAAAAGGGCGGCGTGGTGAAACGCCGCCCTTTTTGCATGTTCCAATCATGACAGTCTCGGCGACAATCCATTCCGAAGCCACCCGGCAGCAAGCCAACGCCTGGCGGCGCCAGACCTCGCTGCGCCGCTTCTACACCGCGCTCGGCATCGCGCTGCTGCTTGTCGCCATGTGCGCCACGATGTGGTTCGCCGACGAGGCCAATGCCGGGCATTTCTTCGACCGGCTGCCGCATATTCTCGACTTCCTGAGCTGGCTGGTACCGAAGGACTGGAGCGATGTTTGGCGGGCGCTTTTCGATATCGCCTCGCCGAATGACAAGGGCACGCAGGAGTTCAACTTCCCGCTTGGCCGCGTCTACGTCTGGGGCGGCTTCTATATCCCTGAATATTTCGAGCTGATGCTGACCACGGTGAACGTGGCGCTGGTCTCGACCTTCATCGGCTTCGTGTTTGCCGTGCCCTTCTCCTTCATCGCCGCGCGCAACCTGACGCCGAGCCCGGTCCTACGGCTTGTCGTCAAGCGCTTCATGGAATTGCTGCGCGCCTTCCCCGAGATCGTCATCGCCGGCCTGTTCGCGGCCATCGTCTCGATCGGCCCGGTCGCCGCCATCATCGCCATCGGCCTGCATTCGATCGGCGCGCTGGGCAAGCTTTTCTACGAGATCAACGAGAACATCGACATGCGTCCCGAGGAGGGCCTGCGCGCGGTCGGCGCCAACTGGTTCGAGCGCGTGCGCTTCGCCGACCTGCCGCAGGTGCTGCCCAATTTCATGTCCTATACGCTGCTCCGGATCGAGATCAACGTGCGCATCTCGACCATCATGGGCGCGGTCGGCGGCGGCGGCATCGGCGAGGAGTTGAAGCTTTCGATCTCGCGCGGCTTCGGCGCCAAGACGCTGGCGCTCGTGCTGCTGCTCTTCATCACTATTTTCCTCGTCGACCAGTTCTCCGCCTGGCTGCGCCGCAAGCTTGTCGGCGAGCAGGCTTTCCTGATGAGCGCTTGATATGGCTGCTATGACCGCCGACGAAATCAGCGCGATCGAACGACGCTTTCCGGACGTATTCCACCGCCCTGCCTACAAGCGCTTCTGGCCGCTGTTTCTGATCGCCGGCACGGTCCTCTATCTCGTTTACGCCTTGTGGTTCTTCAGCCTGCCGCAGGTGCTGCGTGAGTCGCATTGGGAGCGCCTGCCGCTCTTCCTGTCGCAGTGGATCAGCTACGACCTGCAGCCGGAATTCCGTCTCGACCAGCCGCAGATCACGCCCAAATATCCGCGCTTCTCGGCGCTCGGCGAAAACCCCAATCCCGATTGGGTGATCAAGAACCCCGACGGCACGTTCACGGTTCAGATCGACGGCGATGCAAAGTCCGTCACCTTCGACAAGACCAGGGCGACGATCACCCACGATGGCGTGACTGTGCCGATAGCGCTGACCGGCGGCAAGCCGGTCGTCACCGGTCCGGTGCCTGACTGGGTGACCGTCCATGACGATGAAATCGTCGCTAGGATGGGTTTTGCCGGCGAGGTGCGCGTCACCGTCGACCGTGTCAAGGTGCGCAAGCGTTTCCTCGGCTGGGCGAACTTCGTCTTCGACACGCGCTCGCCCTTCTTCGGCAAATCGGCCGGCGAAGTGATCTCGCTGATCGTCTCGGGACCTGAGCTCCGGCCCGGCACGTCGAACCTCGCTCTTGCCGCCGACAACATCTGGAACAACGCGCAGTGGCAGCATGGCGACGTCTGGACCAAACTGTTGCAGACCATCGTCATGGCGTTCCTCGGCACGCTGCTCGGCGGCATCGTCGCCTTTCCGCTCGCCTTCTTCGCCGCCCGCAACATCACGCCGAGCGGCCTGCTCAGCCAGGTGCTGAAGCGCTTCTTCGATTTCATGCGCTCGGTCGACATGCTGATCTGGGCGCTGTTCTTTACCCGCGCCTTCGGCCCCGGACCGCTGGCCGGAAGTGCGGCGATCTTCTTCACCGAGATAGGCACGCTCGGCAAAACCTATTCCGAGGCGCTGGAGAACATCGACGACAAGCCGCGCGAGGGCGTGGCCTCGACCGGCGCCAACGGCCTGCTGGTGCAGCGCTACGGCGTGCTGCCGGAAGTGGTGCCGGTCTTCATCAGCCAGACGCTCTACCAGTGGGAATCAAACACCCGCGGCGCGACCATCATCGGCGCCGTCGGCGCCGGCGGCATCGGCCTGAAATTGTGGGAAGCGATGCGCACCAACTCGAACTGGGCCAACGTCTTCTACATGGTGCTGTTAACGCTGATCGTCGTTTTCATCTTCGACAACATCTCGAACTTCCTGCGCCGCAGGCTGAGCCGCACGCTGCATGATTACAATCGGCTGCAGGCTGCGCAGGGTTAGCTCGTACGCCGTGATATGACATCTCACGACAGGTCGGCCGGACAGCACCCCCCTCTGTCCTGCCGGACATCTCCCCCGCAAGGGGGGAGATCGGCTGTCATGTCGGCCTTCGCAATCTCCAGCGTTGGAAAGAAGGCGTCGCCAGCGGAACCGCCAATCTCCCCCCTTGCGGGGGAGATGTCCGGCAGGACAGAGGGGGGTGTGAAGGAACGCGGCGGAGGGTGTTGAACGGCTTGGCTCCACCCACGATGACGAAGGCGCCTAAGCCGCTCTCTTCCACCCATCCCTGATATGCCTGTACCCCTCGCGGTAAACCGCCTCCGAGCTCTCCGCAAAATCGCGCCACACCTTGGTCGCCGCCGCTAGGTCCTTCAGCGAACGCCCAAACGACTCGATGGTCAGCCAGTCGTCATAGCCGCTCTTGCGGATCGCCGCGAAAGTCTCCTTCCAGGGGATGTTGCCGCGCCCCGGCACGCCGCGGTCGTTCTCCGAAATGTGGATATGGACGACATTCCGGCGGTTGCTTGTATAGGCGCCGATCGGGTCGGCTTCCTCGATATTGGCGTGGAAGGTGTCGTACATCGACTTGATATGTGGCCTGTCGATCGCGTCGATATGCTCCGACAGGTCGGCCATGGTGTTGACCAGATAGCATTCGAAACGGTTGAGCGCTTCCAGCCCGATGGTCACGCCCTTCTTGCCGGCATGGTCGCCGATGGCGCGCTGCGAGGCGACCGAGCGCTTCTTCTCGGCCGCCGTCGGGCCGCTGCCGGAAAAGGCGCCGAGCGTCGAATGCAGCGGCCCGCTCAACCTGTCCGCGCCGAGCGCGGCGCTGCAGTCGATCGCCCATTTCATGTAGTCGATACCGGCCCGACGCGTCGTGGCGTCCGGCGAGATCAGGTTCATCGCCGGATCGCCCATGGCCGAAACTGCCGTGCGCTCGAGGCCGATGCGGTCGAGCATCTCGCCGAGTTTCCTGTAGTCGTCGGGCACCCCGGCGAAAACCGGTATCTCGACGCCGTCGAAGCCGGTCGCTTTGATGTCCTTCAACAGCGCCTCGTGTTTCTTCGAGACGCTGGTCGTCCACAAGAACATGCACATGCCGATTTTCATCGACATCCTCCCCTCTACAGCCAGCGGCTCCCTCCCCGCCGGCCTCGCCACATGCTCTTGGCTACAGTTTGGTCCACGCCCCGTTCTTCTTCGACGACTTCACGCAAGCCTCGATGAAGGCCATGCCCTCGACGCCGTCCGCGATCGTTGGGAAGACGACATCCTTAGCCGGCTTGCCGCCTTTGCGCCTTGCTGCCCGGATCGCTCGCGCGGCCTCCTGGTAGATGTTGGCGAAACCTTCGAGATAGCCTTCCGGATGGCCGGACGGCACGCGGCTGACGCGCGCCGCGACCGGCATCGCGCCGGCGCCGGCACGCGTCAAAAGCTGCTTCGGCTGACCGAACGGCGTATACCAGAGGTAGTTCGGGTCGGCCTGCACCCATTCCAGCCCGCCCTTTGAGCCGTAGACGCGCAGCTTCAGCCCGTTCTCATGGCCGGGCGCCACCTGGCTTGCCCAGATCATGCCCTTGGCCGGATGCTTGCTGCCGACCGGCTTGAAGCGAAGCATGACGTTGATATTATCGTCGAGCTGGCGGCCCGGCACGAAGGCGTCGAGGTCGGCCGCCAGGGTATCGAGCTCCAGCCCGGACACGAAGCGGGCAAGGTTATAGGCATGCGTGCCGATGTCGCCCAGCGCACCGCCGGCGCCCGCCTGCTTGGGATCGGAGCGCCAGGAGGCCTGCTTCTGGCCGGTGGCGGCGAGATCCTCGGTCAGCCAATCCTGCGGGTATTCCGACTGCACGATGCGGATGTCGCCGAGCTGGCCCTTGGCCACCATCTCGCGCGCCTGGCGGATCATCGGATAGGCTGTGTAATTGTGGGTAAGCACGAACACCTTGCCGGTCTTCTCGACAAGGGCGGCAAGCTTCTTCGCCTCGGCCAGCGAGGTCGCCAGCGGCTTGTCGCAGATGACATGGATGCCGGCCTCCAGGAAGGCCTTTGCCGCGGGCACATGGACGTTGTTGGGCGTGACGATCGCCACCGCCTCGATGCCGTCCGGGCGCTTGGCTTCGGCTTTGGCCATCTCGGCATAGGAGCCGTAGCTGCGCGACGGATCGAGCCCGAGTTCCTCGGCCGAGGCCTTCGCCCGCGCCGGGTCCGACGACAGCGCGCCGGCCACCAGCACGAAGTCGTTGTCCATGCGCGCCGCTATGCGGTGCACCGCGCCGATAAAGGCGCCCTGCCCGCCGCCAACCATGCCGTAGCGGATCGGGCCGCCTCCCGCTTCCGACTTCGATGCGCCGACCATGTTTGTCTCCCTCGTCTGAGATTCCCCTCCCCTAAAGGGGGAAGGTTTAAGCGCTAGATTCCCATCATCGCCCGCAACAACTTCTTGTCGGTCGTGCCGGCGGCGAAGTCATCGAAGGCCTTCTCGGTCACCCGGATGATGTGGTGCTGGATGAAGGGCGCGCCTTCGGCGGCGCCGTCCTCGGGATGCTTGAGGCAGCATTCCCACTCCAACACCGCCCAGGAATCGTAGTTGTACTGGGTGAGCTTGGAGAAGATGCCACCGAAATCCACCTGACCGTCGCCCAGCGAGCGGAAGCGGCCCGCCCGGTTCACCCAGCCCTGATAGCCGGAATAGACGCCCTGCCGCCCGGTCGGGTTGAACTCGGCGTCCTTGACGTGGAACGCCTTGATCCGCTCGTGGTAGATGTCGATGAACTCGAGATAGTCGAGCTGCTGCAAAAGGAAATGCGACGGGTCGTAGTTGATGTTGCAGCGCTTGTGGCCGCCGACCGCGTCGAGGAACATCTCGAAGGTCGCGCCGTCGAACACGTCCTCCGAGGGATGGATTTCGTAGCCGACGTCGACGCCATTGTCCTCGTAGACATCGAGGATCGGCTTCCAGCGTTTGCCGAGTTCGCCGAACGCTTCCTCGATGAGTCCCGCCGGCCGCTGCGGAAAGGGGTAGAGGTAGGGGAACGCAAGCGAGCCGGTAAACGACACCGAAGCATTCAGCCCAAGATTGCGCGATGCTTTGGCGCCGAACTTCATCTGCTCGACAGCCCACTTCTGCCGCGCCGTGGGATTGTTGTGCACCTCGGCCGGCGCAAAGCCGTCCATTTGCGCGTCATAGGCCGGATGAACCGCGACCAGTTGCCCCTGCAGATGCGTCGACAATTCGGTGATCTCGACGCCCGCCTCAGTGCAGATTCCTTTCACCTCGTCGCAATAGGCCTTCGACGACGCCGCTTTCTTGAGGTCGAACAGGCGTGCGTCCCAGGTCGGGATCTGCACGCCCTTGTAGCCCAGGCCGGCCGCCCATTTGGTGATCGAAGCCAGCGAGTTGAACGGCGCGGCGTCGCCCGCGAACTGCGCCAGAAACAGGCCGGGACCCTTCATCGTTGTCGGCATCGGCATCCTCCCTCTCTTGTTTTCACGACCAAGCATAGCGCCGATTGGAGCGAGGGCCAGCCTGTTTGGTCAATCCTGCCAGCATCTCAGCGCTATGCCATTCTGGTATTACCAAATCTCATATTTCGGTCAAGCGCCCGAAAACCTCCAGGAAGCGACGAACGCGCTGTCAGACGGGCAAAATTACCTTATAAAATCATGGCATTGCCTGACAGACAGGGCATCCCCTGCCCACTTCTTGCCGCGCATGAAAATTTACTGTAGAGGTCATGGTGGACCCAATTGGTCGAACCAGTTTCAGGGAAAATGCTGGCAACGCCTTGGGGAGGAATCATGCGGCCGCCTCGTCGGAGGCGTCGCGGGGTAAGTGTGACTGGCGAATTCTGGGAAGGATAGACCATGCATCTTTCGACGCACAATTGGATGCGGGCGGAGCCGCTGGAGGTAACGCTCAAGCGCATCAAGAAATTCGGCTACGAATCGATCGAGATTTCCGGCGAGCCCGAGCAGTACAAGACCAAGGAGACGCGCGCGCTCCTGAAGGAGCACGGCATTCGCTGCTGGGGTTCGGTGACGCTGATGCTGGGCGAGCGCAACCTCGCCGCCAGGGACCAGGGCCAGCGCGAGCGCTCCGTCAAGTACGTCAAGGACGTGCTCACCATGGTGAGCGAACTCGACGGCGAGATCATCACGCTGGTGCCCGCGACCGTCGGCAAGGTCGTGCCGGACGGCACCGAGGCGGAGGAATGGGGCTGGGTGGTCGACGCCACGCGCGAATGCTTCACGCACGCCAAGAAGGTCGGCGTCAGGATCGCGGTCGAGCCGCTCAACCGCTTCGAGACCTACCTATTCAACCGCGGCGCCCAGGCGCTGGCGCTCGCCGACGCGGTGAGCCCCGAATGCGGCGTGTGCCTCGACGCCTACCACATCCACATGGAGGAATTTAACGTCTATGACGCGGTCCGTCAGGTCGGAAAGCGCCTGTTCGACTTCCATGTCGCCGACAACAACCGCTTCGCCGCCGGCCTTGGCCAGATCGACTGGCCAAAGATCGTGCGCACGCTGAAGGAGGTCGGCTATGACGGCGCGCTGACCAACGAGTTCGTCGCGCCCGTCGACCGCACACCGGCCGCACCCTATCCCGAGATGGTCGAGCGCAATCCGGTCGACATCTCGCCCGAGCAGCTCAAGTTCATCCAGGACCACGGCTCAAGCGTGCTCACGGAAAAATTCTACACGGACCAGATGCGCATCACCGCCGAAACGCTGCTGCCGCTGATCAAGTAGACCTCCGATTGAAGCTTATCCCTTCCGCCCGACGGGCGGAGGGGCCGAAGGGAAAACATGCGCATCAAAAGCGTCCAGGCCTGGTGGGTTCGTGTCCCGATCGAAGTCGCGAAGCAGCATCGCAGCGACTTCGGTCAGGTGACGACGTTCGACGCCGCCATTCTGCGCATCGAGACCGTTGACGGCCTGGTCGGATGGGGCGAAGGCAAGAACGCCGCCGGCAGCGCCGGAAGCTATGGCGCGCTCGTCCATATGCTCAACCACGAGATCGCCCCGCAGCTCATCGGCCGCGATCCAGCCGACATCGGCATCATCTGGGAAATGCTCTATAACGGCGTGCGGCATGAAACGGCGGCGCATGCCGGCCACGCCATGCCGCAGCTGGCGCGGCGCGGCATGAGCGTGGCGGCGATCAGCGCCGTCGACATCGCGCTCTGGGACATCCTCGGCAAATCGCTCGGGCAGCCGGTGTGGCGGCTGCTCGGCGGCCGCAAGGTCGAGCGCATGCAGGCCTATGCCTCGGGCGGCTGGGCCCCAGCCGACGCGATCGGCGAGCAGTTGAAATCCTACATCGCCAAGGGCGGCTTCAAGGCACTCAAGATGCGCGTCGGCGCCATGGACGGCGCCCCGCATGTTTCGGCCGCGCGCGTGCGTGCCGCAAGGCAGGCGATCGGCCCGGATGTCGAGCTGATGGTCGACGCGCACGGCACCTACACCGTCGCCGAGGCCAAGCGTTTCATCGGCCTCACCGCCGATCTCGACCTCGCCTGGTTCGAGGAGCCGCTGATCGCCGACGACAAGTCGGGCATGGCCGAAGTGCGCGCCTCGGGCTCGACGCCGATCGCCACAGGCGAAAGCGAGGCGACGCGCTATGCCTTCCGCGATCTGGCGGTGCTGAAATCGGCCGACATCTTCCAGCCGGATCCGGCGTTTTGCGGCGGCATCAGCGAGGCGATGAAGATCGGCACCATCGCCAGCGCCTTCAACCTGCGTTTCGCGCCGCACCTGTGGGCCGGCGCGCCCTGTTTCTTTGCCGGGCTGCATGTGTGCGCCGCCTCGCCCGCCAGCTTCATCATCGAATATTCGCTCGGCGCCAATCCGATGATCCACGACCTGGTCGAGGAGACTGTCGAAGCGAAGAACGGTATGATAGCGATCCCTGAAAAGCCTGGACTGGGATTCACCATCTCGGAGCGGTTCCTGGAGGCGCACGCGCAACGCGGCTGACGATGAAAGAAAAGAACCTTCTCGCGGAACTTGCCGCCTATCTCTTCGCCAACTCGGACAACGAGTCCGGCCGCACGCCGTCTGAACGCGAGCTGGCGGAGCATTTCGGCGTCAGCCGCGGCCAGATCCGCGAAGCGCTCGCCATCCTCGAGGCCATGCGCATCGTCGAGCGACGCGCCAAGTCCGGCATCTATATCGACACCAAGCAGGCGAGCGTGGAAGCGCTGGCGCTTTTCGCCCGCGCCGGCCTGCCGCTCGATCCGGTGCAGATCTACGAGACCGTCGAGCTGCGCAAGATCCACGAGATCAAGGCGGCCGAGCTTGCCTGTTCGCGCGCCACCGAAGAAAACTTTGAGCGACTGCGCGAAATCCTCAAGGCTTCCGAAGAGCGCATTGCCGCCGGCGAAGGCCTCGCCAAGGAGGATCGCGAGTTCCACCTCGAGATCGTGCGCGCGACCAAGAACAGCGTATTTCACAACATCTGCAGCGTCTATTACCTGATGGGCGAGCAGCGCCTGCCGATCTACTTCAACGATCCCGAGCGCAGCGTACGCTCGCATGCCGAGCACATCCAGATCTACGAGGCGCTGTTGCGCCGCGACGGCAATCTCGCCCAGGCGCTGATGAGTGCGCACCTGCAGGGCGCCGAGAGCTACTGGAAGGGCATCATCGAAGGCCGCGCAATGGAATCGAAAAGCGCGACGCTCGAAAAGGCTTGAGTTGATGCGCAAAATCCTGTCGACGCATCCGCTGCACCCGCGCGCCACGGCCATGCTGGCCGGCGCCGGGCGGCTCGCAATCGCTTCCGCCCTCGATCCCAAAACCCTGGCAGCCGAAGCCCGCGACGCCGACATCGTCATCGTGCGCGCGCCGCTGCCGCCGGAGCTGTTCGCCGGCGCGGCGAGCCTGCGCGCCGCGATCCGCCACGGCGCCGGGCTGGACATGATCCCGGTCGAGGCCGCGACCGCCGCCGGCGTGCTGGTCGCGAACGTGCCCGCGGTCAATGCCCGCTCGGTCGCCGAGCATGTGATGTTCACCGCGCTCGCGCTCGCGCGGCGCTTCCGCGTGATGGACCGCGACCTGCGCGCCAAGGGCTGGCTCGCCGGGCGTGAGCACGCCAACTCGACCAGCGAGCTGGCCGGCAAGACGATCGGCATCGTCGGCCTCGGTGCGGTCGGCCAGGCTGTCGGTCATATCGCCGCCAATGGCTTCGATCTCAACGTCGTGGCGACGACGCGCAGCCTGCGCCCGGCGCCCGAGCGTGTCGGCTTCCTGTCGATCGACGCGCTGGTCGAGCAGAGCGACATTGTCGTGCTGTGCTGCCCGCTGACCGAGGAAACGCGCGGCCTGATCAGCCGCGAGCGCATCGCCCGCATGAAGCCCGGTGCGCTGCTGATCAATGTCTCGCGCGGCCCGGTAGTCGACGACGAGGCGCTGATCGAAGCCCTGCAGAAAGGTCGCATCGGCGGCGCCGCTTTGGACGTCTTTTCCACGCAGCCGCTGCCGTCGAACCATCCCTATTTCGGCTTCGACAATGTCATCGTCACCCCGCATATGGCCGGCATCACCGAGGAATCGATGATGCGCATGGGTGTCGGCGCCGCCGGCGAGGCATTGCTGGTGCTCGCCGGCAAACTGCCCGTCAACTTGCGCAATCCGGAAGTCATCGAGCACTACCGGCGACGCTTTGCGCTCGGCGGTTAGACCATCGCGGTTTCGCCCCAATTGTTCGCGACGTTGTGCTCATGTCCGGTCGCCGTTTCGCATTGCTGGGTTTCGTCGCCGCATCGATCTGCGCCACGCCGGCATTTGCCGCGGCCGAAAGCAGCTATGTCTATTGCGACAACGGGTTGCGCTGCTTCAAGGCGCCCTGCCCCTCCAACAGCGCGCTCGACCTCACGACCGGCAACATCATCAAGGGTGTCTCGATCGACACCGATGGCTTGCCGCAGGAGGACAAGGCGCTCGACCTTTCTGGCAAGCTCTACGCCGGCAAGATCGTTGTCAGAGGCTCGATCGAGAATCGGAAGCAGACCGTCACCGGCAAGGAATATACCTTGCCCTGGCTGCTCGCGACCCGCGTCGTGCGCGCCGCCAAGGACAGCGAACGCAAGCATTGTTCGGCGCATTGATTACCCGCGCAGCAACGTCTCGATCCCCGCGGCGATGCGCAGCAGATGGCGGTCGTGCCCGTTCTTGCCCACCAGCATCAATCCAGCCGGCAGCCTGGTGCCGGGCATCGGCAGGGAAATCGCGCAAAGGTCGAACTGGTTGGCCACCTGCGTGTTGCGCAGCAGCAGTCCTTCCGTCCTGTCGCGCAGCGCTTCGTCGCCGGCCATGGCGGCAATGGACGGCGCGACCATCGGCACGGTTGGCAATGCCAGTACATCGACCGTCTCCAGCCGTTCCGCCATGGCTGCCACGAGTTCGCCTCGGCGGCGGATCGTGCGGATATAGGCCGAAGCAGGAACAGCCAGCGCGCGCGACAATGGCCCGGTGACGTGTGGATCGACCGGCACGGAGGCGCCGCTCGCCAGCCAGTCGGCATGCACCTCGGCGCCTTCCATCGAGGCGATCGTGCCGCGTCTTGTGGTCGCGCGCATCTCCGCGATGAGGTCATCGATGGACAAATCGTTGGCGCGGGCGCCGGCCTTCCCGATCCTGTCGATGCAGCCCTCGAAAGCTTCCGCGACCTCGGCTTGCGTCTCGCCAAACAAGACGCCATGTGGGATGCCGATGCGCAGGCCGGCGAGCGAGACCGGCTGAAGGACCGCCGGCTCTTCTCCCGCCATGATCGCATCGGTGATGGCGCAATCGGCGACGCAGCTGGCAAGCGGACCGATCGAATCCAGCGTCATCGACAGCGGAAACGCGCCGGTCAAAGGCACGCGTCCCGCCGTCGGCTTGAAGCCGACGACACCGTTGAGCGAGGCCGGAATGCGCACCGAGCCGCCGGTGTCAGAGCCGATGGAGATGTCGCTCGTACCCTCGCCGACCGCAACGCCCGCCCCCGATGATGAGCCGCCGGGTATCAGGCTCGCATCGGCGGCATTGCCCGGCGTGCCGTGATGCAAATTGTCGCCGATCGCGGTGAAGGCGAACTCGGTCATGTTGGTCTTGCCGAGGATGACTGCGCCGGCCTGGCGCAGCCTCCGCACGATCGCCGCGTCCCGTGCCGCCGGTGCGGCGCCGGCGTGGATCAGCGCCCCGGCCGCCGTCGGCTCGCCGGTGACATCGAACAGGTCCTTGATCGAAACGATGCGCCCATCGAGCGGCCCAAGGCTGACACCGGCTTTGCGACGGGCATCGGATGCATAGGCGGCTGCCCGCGCGGCCTCGGCATAGAGCTTCGTGTAGACCTTCTCGTCGGCGGCGCGCTTGGCAAGACGTGACAGGATGGTTTCGAGACGGTCGCGGACGGATTGCATGTCGATGTCGGACTCCGCAAGGATGTAGCGTCTTTAAAGCAATTCCAGGAAAAGTGCGTAGCGGTTTTCCGTCCGGAATTGCGCAGAAACAAGAAAGGCAATTCCAGGAAAAGCGTGGAGCGGTTTTCCGTCCGGAATTGCGCAGAAACAAGAAAGGCAATTCCAGGAAAAGCGTGGAGCGGTTTTCCGTCCGGAACTGCGCAGAAACAAGGACTTTGGGCTGGCTAAGCCCATGCAAGAGATAAACCGGCAAGCGTGCCTTTGCACCCTGCCAGCGATAGGAAGATGCTGATGCTGTACAAAGGCAGCTGCCACTGCGGCAAGGTGGCGTTCGAGGTCCAGGGTGAGCTCGGCATGGCCGTGCGCTGCAATTGCTCGATCTGCTCGCGCAAGGGTGCGTTGTTGTGGGCCGTATCGCATGACAAGCTAAAGCTGGTCGCCTGGGGCGACGACCTCGGCCGCTACACCTTCGGCAAGGCTGCGATCGCGCACCGGTTCTGTCGCACCTGCGGCATCCATCCTTTCGCCGAGGACGTCAGCCAGGGCAGCGAACGGTCCGCCTATATCAACATCAACTGCCTGGACGATGTCGACCCCACGACCATCGAAGTTTACGAGTTCGACGGCCGCTCGGCCTGAGTGAGCAGAGCCGGCCGCCTTGCGATCACGACCCGGCGCTCCTGGGAACCGCGGGGCCGATGCTTGAGAGGGCGAGCGGGCTTGGCTACTCGGCGGCCTGCTTCGGTCCCATCAGGAAGGCCACCAGCGCCGCGAGCAAGGTCGCCACGCCGCCATAGGCGAAGGCTGTGGCGACACCGGCATGATCGACCAGCAGGCCGCCGACAATGGCGCCGAGCGCGATCGCCACCTGGAAGGTCGCGACCATCAGGCCGCCGGCGCTCTCGGCCTGATCGGGCGCGGCGCGCACCAGCCAGGTCTGCAGGCCGACCGGCACGGCGCCAAAGGCAAAGCCCCAGGCGGTGACCGCGGCCGCCGCAATTATCGGCGAAGCGCCAAGCACAAGCAGCGCCACCGCGGACAAGGCAATCAGCAGCGGCGCCAGGCCGACGGCCATCTTCAGATTGCGCTCGGCCAGGAAGGCGCCGGCGAAATTGCCGAAGAAGCCGCCGATGCCATAGGCGAGCAGCACCAGCGAGATCGTCTCGATCGGCATCACCGGAACCGTCTCCAGGAACGGCCGTACATAGGTGAAGCCGGCGAACTGCCCGGACGCGACCAGCAGCACCACGAGGAGCGCCACGCGGATCATCGGCCGCTTCAGCACCGCTATCAGGGTGCGGAAGCTTGCAACGGTTGTGGGCGGCAGGCTGGGAAGGGTGGCGAGTTGCACCAGCAGCGCCAGCGCGCCGACGACCGCCGCGATCATGAAGGCGGTGCGCCAGCCCCAGATATCGCCGACATAGGCGCCGACAGGCGCTGCGGTGACGGTGGCGACCGAGACGCCGGTCAGGATGATCGACATAGCGCGCGGCATCAGCCGCATCGGCACAAGCCGCAGCGCCATGGCCGCCGACATCGACCAGAAGCCGCCCAGCGCCACGCCAAGAACGACGCGGGCGAGAAGCAGCATGGTGAGCGAGGACGCGAAGGCGGCGAGCAGGTTGGAGACGATCAGCAGGACGGAGAGGATCCACATGACCAGCCGCCGGTCGAGCCGCTTGGTGACGATCGCCATGGTCGGTGCGGCGATCGCGCCGACGACGGCAGTCGCCGTCACCGCTTGGCCCGCGGCGCCTTCGCTGACGCCGAGATCCTGCGCCAGCCGCGTCAGCAGGCTGGCGGGCAGGAATTCGGCGGTCACCAGGCCGAAAACGCCGAGCGCCAGCGAGACCACCGCGCCCCACGCTGGTTCTGTTCGTTCGTCGGGTTCGGTCTTGTCGAGGACAACAGCGTCGATGGCGCCTGTGGCGGGCTCGGTCATGGCAGGTCTCCGGTGAGTTGCAGCGCAACATTTGGCTGCACTGCAACATAGGGAGTGACTGTCTGGAGTTTCCATGCTAGAAACGCCGAAATGAATTACAATTCGTCCAAAATCGTTCTGCAGGCTTCCGGCGATCCGCTCACCGACATGCTGCGCGGTTTGCGCCTCGACGGCGTCGACTATGGCCGCTGCGTGCTGGGCCAGCCCTGGGCCGTTTCCTTCCCCGCGCAGAAAGCGGCGCGGTTCCATTTCATCGGCCAACAGGGCTGCTGGCTGTTCTCGCCGGCCAAGGAATGGATAGAGCTCTCGGTGGGCGACGCGCTACTGATCCCGCGAGGTGACGAGCACGTGCTGGCAAGCGCGCCCGGCGTGCCTCCGGTGCCGATCGGCCGCTACGCCATCGAGCCGGTCTGCGAGAACATCTACGACGTCTCCAACGGCTGCGACGGCTGCAAGACCCTGCTGTTTTGCGGCAGCATGCATTTCAACCTCGACGGCTCGCACCCGCTGCTGGAGATGATGCCCGATCTGATGCAGGCGCATAAGCTGATGGCGAACGCGCCCGGCATCCAGCATCTGCTCGACGCGATGGCCGGCGAGGTGACGATGGACCGGGTTGGCTCCGGCGGCATCCTTGCCCGCCTGGCCGATGTGCTCGCCGCCACCATCATCCGCTCCTGGGTGGAGAATGGCTGCGGTGACGCCACCGGCTGGATCGCCGCGGTGCGCAATCCTGATGTCGGCAAGGTGCTCGCCGCCATTCACCTGCAGCCGGAGCGCGACTGGACGGTCGAGGCGCTGGCCAGGATGATGGGCGCCTCGCGCTCGGCCTTTGCGCAGCGCTTCGCCACCGTGGTCGGCGAAACGCCGGCCAAATATGTGCTGCGCGTGCGCATGCACCAGGCGCGGCGATGGCTTGCCCGCGACGGCATGAGGGTCTCGGTGGCGGCATCGAGGTTGGGCTACGATTCCGAAGCCTCCTTCAGCCGCGCCTTCAAGCGGGTGATGGGCGTGGCGCCGAGCCATTTGCGCAACGCTGGCGCGGAGCAATCCTGACATCCGGCAGGCAGCTGCCGCCGGCTGGAGGAACTGCCAAGTCTTTTGGACGCCGTGTCATTCCCCACCGGCCGAAGCCGCGTAAGCTGGTTGGCGGAGGAAACCGCCATGCCCAATCATCTCGCATCGCTTGCGCTTGCCGCGGCCGCCATCCTGCCTGGCCGGGCCTTCGCGCTCGAGGACAGCTACCTACCCGCCGGCAAGATCCCCTATGCCGTCGAAGTTCCGGGCCAGCCGCAGCGCCTTGGTCCGCTATGGGGCGAAAGGGCGAAAGGCCCGGCCGGAACGCTGCTGAAAGTTCCTGGGAACTGGCGCGCGCCCGTCCATGCCCATACCGCCGACTACCGCGCCGTGGTCATCAAGGGTCTCTGGGCGCATTGGCAGATGCAGGGCGGCGAGGCGACCAAGGTCGAGCTGCCGCCCGGCTCCTACTGGACCCAGAAGGCCAACGAAATGCATGACGATGCCTGCCTGTCGGACACCGAATGCGTGATCCTGCTGATCAACGACACGCCTTACGAGACCTATCTGCCGAAGTAAGGCCGCTATCCGGCGTGCCGCAAGCTGACGCCGCTGCCCTTGTCGAACATCACCACCTTGTCGGGATTCCAGGCAAAGCGCACCGGCTGCTCGATCGCGACATCGGTCCTGGCCGGCACGGTGGCCCTCAGCATCGTGTCGCCGACCCTGAGCGTCAGGATCTTTTCCACGCCGTGGTTCTCGACATCGTGGACGCGTGCTTCGACGGGCGCGCCGCTCTCCAGGTAGACATCCTCCGGACGGATGCCGAAGACGAGCGGGCGACCGTCGGTCGCGCCGCTCGTCCTGGCTCCCCCGAAAGTCTTGGCCCCAATTGTGAGCGGCAGTTCGAAATTCATCGGCGCCATCACCGCACGGTCGTTGACCAGCCTGCCGTCGATGAGGTTCATCGGCGGCGAACCGACGAAGCTCGCGACATAGGTATCGCGCGGATTGTTGTAGATCTCCTGCGGCGTGCCGGTCTGGACGATGTGGCCGTGGTTGAGCACGCCCACCTTGTCGCCCATCGACATGGCCTCGATCTGGTCATGCGTGACGAACAGGAACGTGGCGCCGAGCTGCATCTGCAGGTTCTTCAGCTCCGTGCGCAGCGCCTCGCGCAGCTTGGCGTCGAGCGCCGACAGCGGCTTATCCATGAGGAACACACGCGGCTTGCGCACGATGGCGCGGCCGATCGAGACGCGCTGCATCTCGCCGCCGGAGAGCCGGTCGGTCTTGCGGTCGAGCAGGTGTTCGATCCTGAGCGTGCGGGCGGCGCGCGCGACACGGTCCTTGATCTCGGCATCGGGTCCTCCGGTCAAGCCGGAGGATGACGGCGTGAGAGCTGAGAGGGCGACGCACACCGACCGGCGCGGACCGGCGCGAGCGCGACCTGCCGGATAGCGTCAGCTGCTGATCATCGCGCTGTCTTGTTGAGAGCGGTGACGACCAGCGCGAGAATCACCGCCGCGGCGGCGATTTCCCACACGAAAGCCTGCTTGTAGAAAGGCGGCGTGGCGAGCTGCGCCTTGCCGGCGAGAGTGTTGGGGTCCGGTGGATTGAGGAAGAAAACGCCGTAGAGATGCGCCGCCGTGATCGAAACCAGCAGCGTAATGCAGAAGACCAGCGCCACGACCAGCGCTACGGTCACCACACTGCGCACCTTGACGCCCGGCTGGGCCAACGGCAGCAGGTTGTTGATGAGTCCGGCAAGCACCACGAGACCGCTGCCGACCGCGTACAGGCCGATGGAAAAGGGTTGGAAGATCAGCACCAGCGCCATGACGCCGAGGCCAATGATGAAGACCTCGAGGCAGTACGCGCCGGCCCGGCTCATCCCGGAAGAACTGTCGCTCATGACCGCACCGCCTTTCCGGCGCCATCGAAGACATGGGTTTGCCTGGGATCGGGGCGTAGATTCAGCGCCTCGCCGACCTTGACCCGCTGGCTTCTCGTCACCACGACGCGGATGTCGGCGCCTGCCGCCGTGCGGGCATGAATAAGGGTTTCGGCGCCCATGGGCTCGATGAGCTCAGCCCGGGCGGAGATGGTGCCACGGTCCCCCGTATCGGTCGCGGTGAAGGCGCGGGGGCGGACACCGATCGTCACCTTGCCGGGCTGCAGGCGCGCGACTGCCGCGTCCGTGCGGATCGCCAGATTAATGCCGGCCACGGTCATCTCCGCCGTGCCATCGGCGAAGGTCTTGAGGTCGGCCTCGAGAAGATTCATCTGCGGCGTGCCGATGAAGCTCGCCACGAAAGCATTGGCGGGTTTGGCAAAAACCTCGTGCGGTGAGCCGACTTGCTCGATCAGGCCGTCCTTCATGATGGCGATGCGGTCGGCCATGGTGAGCGCTTCGAGCTGGTCATGGGTCACGATCACGGTCGCTTTGGAGAGGCCCTGCAGCACTTCCTTGATCTGGCCACGCATGCTCTGGCGCAGTTCGACATCGAGACGCGACAAGGGCTCGTCGAAGAGGAAGCAATTGGGGTCGCGGACGATGGCGCGGGCCATGGCGGCGCGCTGCTTTTCGCCCTCGGATATCTGGTTCGGCAGCCGGTCGAGAACGTGCTCCAAGTGGAGGATCGCGGCGACGCGGTTGACGCGGGCAGTCCGCTCAGCCCCGGAAATGCCGTCATGATAGAGAGGGAAGGCGATGTTCTCGCCGACCGATGCCGACGGGTAGAGCGCGTAGAACTGGAACACCATGGCGATGTCGCGCTTTTCGGGCGGCAGGTTGTTCATCACCTTGCCGGCGATGACGACCTCGCCGTCAGTGACGCTTTCCAGCCCGGCGATGACGCGCAGGGTCGTCGTCTTGCCACAGCCGGACGGGCCGAGAAGGCAGACGACCTCACCGGCGGCCACCGACAGGTCAACGTTCTTGACCGCGGTGAAGGAGCCGAAACGCTTGGTGACTTTGCGGAGTTCGATGGTTGACATCTCAGCGCTTCACGGTGCCGAAGGTAACGCCACGCAACAGATGGTTTTGCAAGAAGAAGGTGACCAGGAAGACTGGGATGAGGAACAGGGTTTCGATGGCGGCAAGCAAAGTCCAGTCGGTGCCGCGTCCACCCGACGACACGGCCTGGTTCATGGCGACCGGGACCGTCCTCGTGTCGGGCCCCGAGAGCAACAGGGCGAAGAGGAACTCGTTCCAGGTGAGGATCAGGCCGAACACGAACGTGGCGGCGAGCCCGGCAATGACCTGGGGCAGGCAAATCTTGAAGAACACCCGCATTCCGGACGACCCGTCGATGCGGGCGGCATCCTCGACGTCTGGCGACAATTCATCGAAGAAGCTCTTCATCATCCAGATGGTGAAGGCCAGGTTGAAGGCGGTGTAGAGCATGATGATGCCGAGATACGAGCCCGACAGGCCCACTACGCGGAACATCAGGATCACCGGAATGATCACCACAATCGCCGGCAGCATGCGCGTGGTCAGGATGATGAACAGGTAGGTGTCATTGCCTTTCAGCGGATAGCGCGAAAAGCCGAAGGCCGCCAGGGTGCCGATGACCAGCGCCAGCAGCACCGACGCCGAGGCGATGAAGATCGAGTTGAAGAAATAACGGTCGAATCCTGTCGCTTCCGGGGCACCGTCCGGCGTCATCGAGCGGGAAAAGACGGACCCAAAATTTTCGAGCGTGGGCTTGAACACAAAATGGTCCGGAATCAAGCCGAACAGCGACGTGGGCGACAGCGTCGGAGGCACCAGGAGCGCGTCGCCCTGCGGTTTGAAGGCGGTGAATATGATGAACAGCACCGGCAGAAAATAGATAAAGGCGACGACGGCCACGGCGAGCGTCCGCCCCCAGCCGGCCTTGTCTACTCCGCTGGCCCTGCCGAAGCCGAGCTTTCCCAATATCGATTCGGCCACGGGTCAGGCTCCTTGCGTACGGCGGTTTGCGAGGTACAGGTAGAGGTTGGTGAGAACGATCACCATGAACAGCATCAGATAGGAGATCGCCGCGCCCTCACTCGTCTTGTTCTGCTCGTTGGCGATGCGGATCAAGTGATAGGAGATCGTCAGTGTGTCGTTGCCGCCCTTGGTGAGGAGGATGACGAGATCCGCCAGCTTGAATGCCTCGATGGTGCGGAAGAGAAGGGCCAACATCAGAAGGCCGCGGATGTAGGGGAAGGTGATCATCCAGAATTGCCGCCAGCTGGAAATACGGTCGATGGCAGCGGCCTCGTAAAGGTATTTCGGCACCGAGACGAGGCCCGCCAGCACAAGGAGCATGACGAAGGGCGACCACATCCATGCGTCGGCGAAAACGATTCCCGCCACGGCACCGACTTTGTTGCTCATCAGGATGAACTGGTTGCCGGAGATGGAATTGATGACGTAGCTGAGAATCCCGAATGTCGGGTCATAGTAGTAGGTGAAGAACACGCCAGAGGCGACAACCGAAAGCATCATCGGTGTCAGCACCAGGATCAACAAATACTTGCGCAGCGGAAATTGCTTGGAGAACAGGATGGCCAGCAGAAAGCCGACGATCATCTGCGCGGAGACGGTGAACACGACGAACATGGCGGTATTGATCAGCGCGCCCCAAGTCGCGTGAGCAGCGAGATCGTTGGTAAGGATCCGGACGTAGTTCCCGAGTCCGACGAAGCGGATCGTCTGCTGGTTTGCCTGGTAGGCGAAGAACGAAAGGCCCAGCGACCACAGCAGGGGGAAGATATTCATCACAAACAGAACGGCGATTGCCGGAGCGACCAGCAGGGCGCCGAAGTAGTGGCGGCGATACGCGTTGACGGTAAATGCGGCCGCGACCAACGCCGCCGCGGCGCCCACCACCCAGAAGGAGACAGCCGCCGGCAAGCCCGCCATTGATATGGCCGACACGACGACAGCGACAGCGATGGCGAGTTTCCAGTTGTGGGCAACAACCGCGGTAAGGCGTGGTGTCGGCAGCGTGCTTGAAACAGCGGTCATGGGAGTCCGAAATATGGGCGCCTGACGTGGCAATGACGGGGAGCGGCTTTTGCCCGCTCCCCGCAGCTATGTCGGAAGGTTACTGGATAAGGCCATCGTTCTTCAGGAGGTCCTCCTGGAACTTGGCGATGTTATCCAGGGTGGTCTTGGCGTCCTGCTTGCCAGTGATGGCTAGGTCGTACTGGTCCTGCTGCTGGGTGAGCAGTTCGAAGAACTGCGGCACGTGCCACATGTCCTTCTGCCAGTCGAGCGAGTTCGCCCAGGCGCGGTCCCACGGACGATAGGTCACATACTTCGGATCGCTGTAGACCGACTTGATCGCGGATTGGCCGCCGGCGGCGGCGAACTGGTGCTGGATATCGGGCGAGAGCCACCACTTCACGAAGCCCACCGCTTCCTTGATTTGCTCAGGCGTCGTCCAGGTGGTGAGAACGAAAGGCTGTCCGCCGATCTGTGACGTACGATTCACCTTGCCGTCGGGGCCGCGCAGGCCTGGCGCCAATCCGAACACCAGCTTGTCGGCAACCTTCGACGTCTTGGGATCGAGTGAGGCTTCGCCGAGACCGATCCAGTCGATGTTCATGGCCACCTTGCCTTCACGGAACAACTGGTCCGAGACGAAGATGTCCATGGTGCCGGTCTTGACCACCGGCGGCATGTACTTCAGCAATTTGAGGAAATGCTCCATGCCCTCGATGGACTTCGGGGAGTTTACGACGCCTTCGGCATGTCCGGTCGGGGCCTTGGTTTCATCCCAGATGCCGCCGCCATGCTCCCAGACGAACGTGTGGACCGAGCTCGTCGAGAAGTCGTAGCCTTTGCCTGCCTGATAGGCGATGCCGTAGAAATCGTCATCCAGCACCTGGCCGGCGAGCTTGTCGCCCTTCTTGCGCTGGAAGAATTCGCCAACATGCTCGAACGTGTTCCAGTCCATGGCGTCGATTTCTTCGCCGGTGCAGGGTAGCTTCTCATTGTACTTCGCCTTGAAGGCGGCCTGCTCGTCGTCGTTGCAGAGCACGTCCTTGCGGCCGTAGGTGACCAGCACGTCCGGGAACTGCGGGAAGCCGTAGTAGTTCGGCGTGCTGTTGGGATAGGTCGAGTAGGCGTTGAGCACGGCGGGATGCATCGACTCCATCGTCGCCTTGAGTTCCGGGTCGGCATCGATGAGATCGTTGATCTTGCGGAAGTAGCCGCCTTCGACGAAGGCGCCCAGCCACTGCGAGTCCGACACTATGAAGTTGTACTTCTTTTCGCCCGAGGTCAACGAGGCGTTGACGCGGGTGTAGAAATCCGGCCACGGAATGAAGTCGACATCGAGCTTCACGGTATTGCCAGACTTGGGCTTGTACTGCTCGTCGAAGAACTTCTTCATAATGCGGGTCGGGGGCCAATCCGGCACCGCCATCGTCAACGTCACTTCTTTGGCAGAGGCATAGGTCACGCCTCCCACCAGTAGCGTGGCAGCGAAGCTTGCGGCTGTCGCTAACCCTTTCACTTTGGTCATCGCCGTCATTCGCGTTTCCTCCCTTGGTTAACCGGATTGCTTCTCGCCGTTCGCGTCAGGTCATTGCCTGGCCGCTCACGGCGCGGAAGACGTGGATTTTCCTGTTATCGATGGCGATCGATGCCGAATCGCCGGTCCTGATGCTGGCGGCGATCGCTTCCGGCAGCACCATGCGCAACATCTCGCCGCCGGCCTCGACCGAGACGATCGTGATGTCGCCGAGCGGTTCGACCAGATGCACCTTCGAGGCAACCCCGGCTTCGCCCTTGGCGGCGAGCCGAATGTCGCTCGGGCGAATGCCGATCAGCGCGGCCTCGCCGGCATCGGCACTCTTTGGCGCCGTCGCCGGAACCAGAGTCCCGAGCGGCGTGTCGAAAGACCTGGTGTCGGCGCGCACCGAGGCCGTGAACAGATTCATGTGCGGCGAGCCGATCTTGCTGGCGACATAGGTATGGATCGGCTGCTCGTAAAGCTCGTCCGGCGTGCCGATCTGGACGATGCCGCCATCGCGCATGACGGCGATCGTCTCGCCCATCGAGAGAGCCTCGAGCTCGTCGGGCGTGGCATAGATCACGGTCATGCCGAACTGGCGGTGCAGCCGCTTCAGCTCGGCGCGCGTCTCGTGCCGAAGCTTGGCGTCGAGATTGGTGAGCGGCTCATCGAGGAGAAGAATCTTTGGCCGGCGGATCAGGGAGCGGCCGAGCGCGACGCGCTGCTGCTCTCCGCCGGACAGGGTTGCCGGCTTGGCCTTCAGGCGGTGTGTCAGCTTCAGGATCTCGGCGGTCTCTTTCACCCGCTTGTCGATCTCGGCGCGCGCGGCTTTCTCCTCGCGCAGCGGATAGGCGAGATTGTCGTAGACCGTGAGGTGGGGGTAAAGCGCGAAAGACTGGAAGACCATCGAGATGCCGCGGCCGGCGATCGGCGCATGGGTCATGTCGCGGCCGCCGATCTCAAGCGTGCCGGAGTCGGCCTGGACGAGGCCGGCGATAGTGCGCAGCGTCGTCGTCTTGCCAACCGAGCTCGGCCCGAAGAGTACGAAGAAGCGGCCTTCGTCGACGGCGAAGCTCAGGTCGTTGATGGCGCGCACGGATCCATAGGCCTTGCTGAGCCCATCGAGGCGCAGCGCAATCCCCTTGCCGGCACTGGCGCGAGGCGACGTCTGCGTCACGATGCGCCACCTCGTGCGGACGGAACACGCGCCATCCGTGTGATCCTCCTCGCCCTGCCGAAATGGACTGCGGCTGTCATTCCCGATCCGCCTTTTCTTTCCTAATCTGGTATTACCAATTTAAGATGCCCGTCAAGCGCTTTCTTAAAATTTGCCGTCACCAAAATAAGCTGGAAACGTCCGCTATATGTTCGTATTTCCTTCATTTTTGGCAGTTCTCCACCTTCATCCCGTTCGCAAAACGCCAATCCCCAAAATCAGTGAAATCGCCGACCTTCAAATCTGGTCGAACCAGATTCGCTCCGAGCTACCGCGGCGACCGCCCCGGATTGCCCTCGACGACCCCCCAATCCGGTCCGCGTCGGGAGAAGTCTCATATCCTGCATCCGCCTTCGTCCAGCCCTCCTCCATGCCCAACTCACGGCGCCACCACCCCTGGTCAGGATGGCGTCCGGAGCCGCGCCTGGCGCACCAGCGCTGAGGCCGCCCACCGGGCGACGGCCAGGGTCTTGCCGCTGTCCAGGCCCCAGATGTCCTTCAGCACAATCAGCAGTTCGACGCCGAAAATCAGCGACAGCGCCTGCGCCAGGCGCTCGAATTCGCGCGGCGGCAGCTCGCCCCTCAGTGGCGCAAGCGCATCCTCCAGCAGGTCCATGCGATGGCCACGGGTGAAGGGTGGCTCGCCGCCCAGCGTGCCTGCCTGCCCGCGCGCCCATTGGTCCAGCGACAATTTCAGCGCTGCCTTGAACGTTGCCTCGAAGGCCTCGATGCGCGGCATCGCGCTGTCTATCAACTCCGCCACGCGGCGTTCGGCATCGGACGAATCGGATCGCCACTCGAGTATCGGGCCTAGCCCTTCGTCGACCACCGCGTGGACCAGGGCTGTCTGGCTCGGGAAATAGCGATAGGCGGTGGCGCGGGAAACTTCTGCCGCTTCCGCGACCTCGCTAACCGAAGGTGTGACGCCCGCCTGCATCAGCCGTGTCGCTGTCTCCAGCATCAGCCGTTTCGTGCGCGCACGCGGTCCACGCGCGACGACCGGGCCGCTTCCGCGCTCTGTGTCGTCGCTTGCTGTGGATTGTTGACGTGAGACATCCATATCAATACGATACGCGCGTCTCAAAAATTTGCAATGACCTCCCCCATTTTCGGAGTGGTTACTTTGACGCTCTATGCCCCAAGCGACGCCACCCCTGAGCCGACCGGCACAGGGAGGCGCTTATGAAGCGTATCTATGTGGTGGGCACCGCTGACACCAAGGGCGAGGAAGTCGCCTTCCTGGCCGATGCGATCGCCGCCACGGGCGCCGCCGTCTCCCGCGTCGATGTCGGAACGCGCGACGCAACCATCCCTGTCGACATCAGCGCGAAGGAAATAGCCGCCCACCACCCCGGCGGCGGTGACGCCGTGCTCGGCGGCAATGACCGTGGCGCCGCGGTCGCCGCAATGGGCGTCGCCTTCGCTCGCTTTGCCCAATCGCGAAACGACATTGCCGCCATGATCGGCATTGGCGGTGGCGGCGGCACATCGATCGTGACGTCGGGCATGCGCGCGCTGCCGCTTGGCTTGCCCAAGATCATGGTCTCGACGCTCGCCTCCGGTGACACCGCCCCCTATGTCGATGTTTCCGACATCATCATGATGCCATCTGTGACCGACATGGCCGGGCTGAACCGGCTCTCCCGTGTCGTCTTGCACAATGCCGCCCAGGCGATATCAGGCATGGCAGCAAGGCCGGCGCCGCCGCCCGACGGAAAGCCGTCGATCGGCCTTACCATGTTCGGCGTCACCACGCCTTGCGTGACCGCCATCGCCGATGCGCTTCGCTCGACCTATGACTGCATGGTCTTCCACGCCACCGGCACCGGCGGCCGCAGCATGGAAAAGCTGGCCGACAGCGGCCTGCTTGCCGGCGTCCTCGACATCACCACGACCGAGGTCTGCGATCTGCTGTTCGGCGGCATGCTGCCGGCGACCGAGGATCGGTTCGGCGCGATCGCCCGCACCAAGCTGCCCTATGTCGGCTCGGTCGGCGCGCTCGACATGGTGAACTTCTGGGCGCCGCCCACGATCCCCGAGCGCTATCGCGGACGGCTGTTCTACGAACATAATCCCAATGTCACGCTGATGCGCACAACGGCCCACGAATGCCGCCGGATCGGCGAATGGATCGGCGGCCGCCTCGCCCGCTGCGACGGCCCGGTTCACTTCCTGATCCCGGAAAAGGGCGTTTCGGCGCTCGATATCGAAGGCGGCGCCTTCTTCGACGCTGAAGCCGATCAAGTGCTGTTCGAAGCGATCGAGCGCACCATCAAGCCGACCAGGAACCGCACCGTGACGCGCCTGCCGCTGCACATCAACGACCCCGCATTCGCCAAGGCCGCGGCAGCGGCCTTCCTCGACATCGCCAAGAAGTGAGACACGACAAGCATGGCCGCAATTCCACGCAAGGAAATCCTGGAAAAATTCCGCAAGATGATCGCCGATGGCGTGCCGATCGTCGGCGGCGGCGCCGGCACCGGACTGTCGGCCAAGGCCGAGGAAGCCGGCGGCATCGACTTGATCATCATCTACAATTCCGGCCGCTACCGCATGGCCGGACGTGGCTCGGCCGCCGGCCTGCTCGCCTATGGCAATGCCAACGAGATCGTCAAGGAAATGGCCTACGAGGTGCTGCCGGTGGTGAAGAAGACGCCGGTGCTGGCCGGCGTCAACGGCACCGACCCCTTCGTCATCATGCCGCTGCTGCTCGCCGAGCTGAAGACGATGGGCTTCTCCGGCGTGCAGAATTTTCCGACCGTCGGTCTGTTCGACGGCACCATGCGCCAGAGTTTCGAGGAGACCGGCATGGGCTTTGGCCTCGAGGTCGACATGATCGCCGAGGCGCACAAGCTCGACCTCCTGACCACCCCTTACGTCTTCAATCCGGACGAAGCGCGCGCCATGACGAAAGCCGGCGCCGACATCGTCGTCGCCCATATGGGCGTCACGACCGGCGGCTCGATCGGCGCCACCTCGGCGAAGACGCTCGACGCCTGCCTGAAGGAGATCAACGCCATTGCCGATGCCGCGCGTTCGGTGCGCAAGGACGTCATCCTGCTTTGCCATGGCGGGCCGATCTCGATGCCTGACGATGCGCGCTACATCCTGGAGCGCTGCGAGGGCCTGCACGGCTTCTATGGCGCAAGCTCGATGGAACGGTTGCCGGCGGAAGCCGCGATCGCCAGGCAGACGGCGGATTTCAAGGCGGTCGCGATCACGAAAAGGAAGGGATGAGGCAATGACCGACAAGGAGAAGGTGTTCGTCTACCCGAAGGATGTCAGCGCCTTCGGCTTCGACTGGGGCAAGCTGTCGCTCACCGTCGCGCCGGAAGTGAATGGCGCCGCCCGCTTCTCAGGCGGCGTCGTCGACCTGCCCTCCGGCAAGGGCCACACCCGCCACAACCATCCCGGCGCCGAAGAGATCATCTTCGTCATCTCCGGCAATGGTGAGCAGATGGTCGAGGACGAGAAGGGCAATCCGGTGGTGGCCAAAGTCGGCCCCGGCTGCACCATCTACGTACCGGAAAGCCGCTTCCACTCGACGCTCAACACCGGCGACCAGCCGATGCAGCTCTTCGTCGTCTATTCGCCGGCCGGGCCGGAACTGGTATTGCGCGACTTGCCGGATTTCAGGCTGCTGCCGGCAGGGCAGTGACGAACTTTCCTTCTCCCCGTTCCACGGGGAGAAGGTGCCCGAAGGGCGGATGAGGGGCAGCGCCGGCCTTCGGCTCTACGAAGCCCCGCCTCTGTTCCATCCGCGCCCGCGATCACCGAACATCACATAGCCGTCGCCGGTCACCGCCACGGTATCCTCTAGCTTGATGAAGCCGCGTGTCGGGTGGAGCATGGTCGTCTCGACCGAAAGCACCATGTTCTTTTCCAGCGGCTTTGCCGCATAGGTGCCTTCATAGGCGACCGGATGATTGGTCATCAGGAACGGCGCCTCATGCGTGATCAGCCCCATGCCATGCGCGAAGAAATCCGTGTAGGCCGCGACCTTCGAGGCCTTCAGCACGCCCTCCGCATGCGAAATCATGTCGCCGCCCAGCGTGCCCGCCTTCACTTTGGAAAAGGCCGCCTGCTGCACCGTTTCAACCTCGGCCAGCAGATCCTCCAGCTCGGCATCCGGCTCGCCGAGCACCCCCATGCGGCAAAGGTCGCCGATATAGCCGTGATAATTGCCGCCGGAATCGATCGACATCACCTCGCCCTTCTTCCACGCCTGGTCCGACGCCGCGCGGTTATGGCTGGAGCCCAGCGTCAGCAGGCAGTACTCGAAATGCGCGCCGCGATTGGTCTCCTCCCGCCGCAACTGCTCGATGATCTCGGTCTTGCTGGTGCCCTCGCGCGCCCAGCCAATCGTCGCCAGCATCGAATCGGTGATCAGCTCGGAGGCGATGCGCAACTGTTCCAGCTCCGCCTCGGTCTTGATGGCGCGCATGCGCTCCAGCATGTCGGTCGCGTCGATCAGCTTCGCATCCGGCAACGCCTTGCGTATCAGCGTATAGGCGTCGGACGGCAGGAAACCCGGCTCGATGCCGATGCGGGCCGCCGACTTGCCGATCTTGCCTAGGTGCTCCACCGCAAGATTAGCGGCGTCGAGCGTGCCCCAGCAGGCCGCATGCAAGGTCGGCGTCCAGAACGGGTGGTTCTGGTGCTCGCCGCCTTCCATCTTGTTGCCGATATAGGCGGCATGCTCCGGCCCGCCCTTCTCGTAAAGGACGATCGGCAAATAGCGGCTGTGGCCGATCGCATCCATCGCCGCGAAGAAGATGAATTTGTAGCCGCCGAGCAGGTATTGGGTGTTGTGCTTGGACGTGGCGAACAGCACGTCGATGCCGGCCTCTTCCATCAGCCGGTCCACCCGCGCCTGGTCGAACGGAACGCTGCTGACCTCGGTTTTGCCCGGAGCGATGTTCATCTGCCTCTCCCTATTTTTCATCGGCCGCAGGGGCGCCGAACGCCACGATCCATGGCTGTCGGCCAAATCTGCATCATCTTGGCCACTCTGGTCCAGCCAGAACTGATCACCTTCGCGCCAAAGGCACCCTTCCGTTCCGATACTGATCCAGCTTCTGCATCATCTGGTCCTACCAGATAATGACATAGCGCCTCTTTCGGCTGACTGGTCCAGCGGACGGAAATTTCAAAGCCAAGCCATGATGCGCCAAATCCGTCTCTGGCGAAACCTTTGCCAAGGGCCATAATCACCGGATTGCCGCGCCTGTCATGGCGCGAAGAGGGGAGTTTGAGCGATGTCTGAATTGACGATTTCACGCCGCGGCCTGCTGGCCGGCTCGGCGCTGCTTTTGGCCTCGACCGCGCTGCCGACCATCGGCTTCGCGCAGACGCCGAAGAAGGGCGGCCGGCTGATCGTCGCCGCCGACTCCGAGCCGCGCAACCTCAACCCGGCAATCGTCGCGTCGAACGGCGTCTTCTTCATCTCCAGCAAAATCGTCGAGACGCTGGCCGAGGCCTCCTTCGACGGCAAGGACGGGCTTGAGCCGCGCCTGGCGCTTTCCTGGGAAGGCACCGCAGACGGCCTCTCGGTGACCTTCAAATTGCGCGACGGCGTCAAATGGCATGACGGCAAGCCGTTCACCTCGGCCGACGTCGCTTTCTCGGCGCTGCAGATCTGGAAGCCGCTGCAGAATCTCGGCCGCACCGTATTCAAGGACCTTGAAGCCGTGGACACGCCGGACGAACTCACCGCCGTCTTCAAATTCGCCAAGCCGACGCCATTCCAGCTGATCCGCAACGCGCTGCCGGCGCTGTCGAGCGTCGTGCCGAAGCACCTTTATGAGGTGGGAAAGATCGAGGAGAACCCGGCCAACAACGCGCCGGTCGGCACCGGTCCGTTCAAATTCGCTGAATACAAGGCCGGGCAATATTACCGGCTGGCCAGGAACGACGCCTATTGGGGCAAGGACGAGCCCTATCTCGACGAGATCGTCTACCAGGTGCTGCCCGATCGCACGTCCGCAGCCGCGGCGCTCGAGGCGGAAGAGATCCAGCTCGCCGCCTTCTCCGCCGTGCCGCTCGCCGACCTCGACCGCATCTCCAAGGTGCCCGGCCTGAAAGTCATCACCAAGGGCTATGAGGGGCTGACCTACCAGCTCGTCGTCGAGATCAACCACCGCCGCAAGGAACTTGCCGACCTGAAAGTGCGGCAGGCGATAGCACACGCCATCGACAAGGATTTCGTCGTCAAGACGATCTTCCTCGGCTATGCGGCGACCGCGACCGGTCCGGTGCCGAAGAACGATCCGCAATTCTACACCGCCGACGTGCCGACCTATGCCTTCGACGTCGCCAAGGCCAATGCGCTGCTCGACGAAGCCGGCTACAAGCGCGCCGACGACGGCAAGCGCTTTGCTCTGAAGCTGCTGCCGGCTCCGTACTTCAACGAAACAAAGCAGTTCGGCGATTATCTGCGCCAGGCGCTCTCCGCCATCGGCATCGACGCCGAGATCGTCAACAACGACTCGGCAGCCCACATCAAGGCCGTCTACACCGACCACGCCTTCGACCTCGCCGTCGGCCCGCCGGTCTTCCGCGGCGACCCGGCGATCTCGACCACCATCCTGGTGCAGAGCGGCATTCCGGACGGCGTGCCCTTCTCCAACCAGGGCGGTTACAAGAACGCCGACCTCGACGCGCTGATCACCAAGGCATCCGAGACGCTCGACACATCGGCCCGCACCGAGCTCTACAAGGAGTTCCAGAAGAAGGTCGCCGCCGACCTGCCGTTGATCAATGTCGCCGAATGGAGCTTCATCTCCGTCGCGCGCGACACGGTCAGGAATGTAGCCAACAACCCGCGCTGGGCGGTGTCGAACTGGGCGGATACCTATTTGGAATCGTGACACACTCGTGCGGATGAGAATTCGCGAAGAAATCGGAATTTGGCCGGAGGCCGCGTTCCGTCACCCCCCTCTCTGTCCTGCCGGACATCTCCCCCTCAAGGGGGGAGATCAGCAGTTTGTCGGTCCCGCCAGTTCTGCAACGTCGAAAATTGGCGAAGCCGTTTGCGACATCCAATCTCCCCCCTTGAGGGGGAGATGTCCGGCAGGACAGAGAGGGGGGCCTGGGCTCGGCTTTTCCTATAGCCAGCGTATCGCCAACCCGTCGAGGCGCGCATGACCCGCGGCCTCGCCCTCCTGCGCCGCCGCCTCGTCGGCAGCGCATTCGTCCTCCTCATCGTCGTCATCGGCAGCTTCCTCCTCCTCGAAGCCGCCCCCGGCGATGCGGTCGACGCCTATATCGTCTCGACCGGCGGCGATGCCGGCATGATCGAATTGCTGCGTCACCGCTGGGGCCTCGACCAGTCGGAGCTGACGCGGCTTGCCAACTATCTCTGGGCGTTGCTGCATCTCGACCTCGGCCAATCGGTCACCTTCTCGCGGCCGATCCGCGAAATCATCCTCGAACGCCTGCCGACCACGCTGATCCTGATGGGCAGCGCCACCGCGCTCTCCTTCGGCCTCGGCTCGGCGCTCGGCATCTATGCCGGCGCACGGCCCGGCAGTTTTCGCGATCGCTTCCTGTCGATCGGCTCGCTGGCGCTTTATGCGGTTCCAGGCTTCTGGCTGGGATTGGTCCTGATCGTCGTCTTCGCCGTCGATTTGCGCTGGCTGCCGATCGGCGGCATCGAGACGATCGCTTCCGGCAAGACCGGGCTGGCGCGGGCAGCCGACATCGCCACCCATCTCGTGCTGCCGGTCTCGGCGCTCGGCTTCATCTATCTCGCACTCTATCTGCGCATGATGCGCGCCGGCATGGCCGAGGCCTGGCGGCAGGATTTCGTGCTCGCCGCCCGCGCCAGGGGCTTGTCGCGCCGCCGCATCGTGCTTGCCCATGTCGCCCGCAATGCGCTTCTGCCCTTGGTCACCATGCTCGGCCTGCAATCGGCGCAGATGCTGGGCGGCAGCGTCGTCATCGAAAGCGTCTTTGCCGTGCCCGGCCTCGGGCGGCTGGCACAGGAAGCCGTCGCTGGACGCGACACGCCGCTGCTGCTCGGCATCATCCTGGTCAGCGCCGTCCTGGTCGTCGTCATCAACCTCCTGGTCGATCTCGCTTACGCTTTCCTCGATCCGCGCGTCGGCGCCAGCGAGGCCGGCGCATGAACCGCCTGCGTCGTTTCTTCCGCTCGCCCGAAGCAATCGCGGGCGCCTTGATCCTCGCCTTGCTCATGATGATGGCGTTGGCGGCGCCGCTGCTGTTTCCCGGCGACCCGCAGGCGATCGCTGGCCCGGCGCTGCTGCCGCCGTTCCAGGACTGGCCGCTGCCGCTCGGCACCGATCGGTTGGGCCGCGACGTTCTGGCTGAGCTTTTCCATGGCGCCCGCACCTCGCTGGCGGTCGGGCTGGCCGCAGCCGCCGCGGCGCTCCTCATCGGTGCGGTCGTCGGCACTTCAGCCGGCTTTGCCGGAGGCCTGGTCGACGAAGTGCTCATGCGCATCACCGACGCGTTCCAGACCGTTCCGAGCTTTCTGCTGGCGCTCGCCTTCGTCAGCATTGTCGGCCCCTCGCTCGGCGTGGTCGTCGCGGCGATCGCGCTTGGCGCCTGGACCGGGCCGGCGCGCGTCGCCCGTGCCGAAGTGCTGTCGATCCGCGAGCGCGACTATGTCGCCGGCGCCCGCGTCATCGGCATGCACCCGCTCGAGATCGCCTTCCGCGAGGTGCTGCCCAATGCCTTGCCGCCGGTGCTGGCGCTGTCGTCGGTGATCGTGGCGGCAGCCATCCTCACCGAAGCAGCGCTTTCCTTCCTCGGCCTCGGCGACCCCAACCGCGTCACCTGGGGCGGCATGATCGCCGAAGGCCGCACGGTACTGCGCACCGCACCGTTTCTGTCGATCGTTCCCGGCGTGGCGCTCGTGCTGACGGTGCTCGGCGTCTATCTTGCCGGCGAAGGCGTGGTGGAAAGCACAGCCGTGCGCAGGAGCCTGTCGTGACGGCGCTGCTCTCGATCCGCGATCTGTCGGTGCGGTATCGACGTGACGGCGTCGAGGTGCAGGCGCTGAAGGGCATCGGCCTTGGAGTTCTCGCCGGAGAACGCCTGGCGATCATTGGCGAAAGCGGCTCCGGCAAGAGCACGCTGGCGCTGGCTGTGGCGGGGTTGTTGGCGAGGGGTGCTAGGATTGACGGAACGATTGACTGGCAAGCAAGCCAATTTCAAACGCCTCGTTCCGTCACACCCCCCTCTGTCCTGCCGGACATCTCCCCCGCAAGGGGGGAGATTGGCAGCTCCGTCGGTGGCCCACCTTCTGCAACGTGGGAGATTGGCGAAAGCGGAGATGACGGCCTAATCTCCCCCCTTGCGGGGGAGATGTCCGGCAGGACAGAGGGGGGTGCGAAGGATCGCCAACGTCTCCCGCCAACCAACAACACCCCGGTAAGCGGCCGCGATATCGGCTTCGTCTTCCAGGACCCATCCTCCAGCCTCGACCCGGTGATGCCGGTCGGCAAGCAGATCGCCGAAGTCGCCCGCACCCATCTCGACCTCAATTGGCAAGCCGCCAACGCCAAGTCCAAAACCCTCCTCGATCGTGTCCGCCTTCCCGAAGCCACCCTCCACGCCTACCCGCACCAGCTCTCCGGCGGCCAGAAGCAGCGCGTGGCCATCGCGGCCGCCATTGCCGCCGGCCCCAGACTGCTCATCGCCGATGAAGCGACCAGCGCGCTCGACACCATCGTCCAGGCTGAGATCGTCTCCCTGATCCGCAGGCTGGTGGCCGAGGACGGCATGACGCTGCTCTTCATCAGCCACGACATCGCGCTTGCAGCGACGCTCGCCGATCGCATCGCGGTGCTGCGCCATGGCGAACTGATCGAGCTCGGCGAGACCCGCCAAATCGTCGAAGCGCCGCGCCATGCCTATACGCGCGCCCTGCTCGACGCCCATCTCGGCCTCGACGCGAAGCCTTTGCTTGACCGGCAAGGCGCTTCGGCATGAGCGTGCTGGCCGTCTCCAATCTTGCCAAGCGCTATCGCCGGGGCGGCGAGCCCTTCGCCGCGGTCGACGATGTGTCCTTCGAGATCGAACAGGCGGAGACGCTGGCGCTCGCCGGCCCGTCCGGCAGCGGCAAATCGACGATCGCAAGGCTGGTGCTGCGACTGATCGGACCCGACGCCGGCCGCATCGATTTCGAAGGGCACGACTTCCTAGCGCTGTCGGGCGCCGCGCTGCGCGCGCGCCGCGCCCGCCTCCAAATGGTCTTCCAGGACCCGCTCGCCGCCTTCAATCCGCGCGCCACCGTGGCACGCGTGCTGGACGATCCCTTGCGCATGCACAACATCGCCTCGCGCACCGAGCGCCCGCGCCATATCGCGGCGCTGCTGCAGCGCGTCGGCCTCGATGCCGGTCTCGCCGCGCGCGCCATCCACGAGATTTCCGGCGGCCAGCGCCAGCGCGTCGCGATCGCCCGCGCCATCGCCACGCGGCCTTCGCTGATCGTCCTCGACGAAGCTGTGTCGGCGCTCGATGTCTCGGTGCGCGGTCAGATCCTGGAATTGCTGCTCGACCTGCAAAGGCAGGAACGGATCGCCTATCTGTTCATTTCGCATGACCTCGGCGTCATCCGCGCCATCGCGCATCGCGTCGTCATCCTCGATGCCGGCCGGGTCGCCGAGAGCGGCGATGCCCGCACCGTCATCGCCAATCCGCAATCGGCGATCGGCAAGGCGCTGGTCGCGGCGACACCAAGATTGATCAGGAACCGACCATGATCCCGCAAAGTGGCAACCGGTTTGCAGACAAGGTCATGGTCAGACAACAAAATCAGGACGCACCATGACCGATCCCGAAGCAGCCAGAGCCGAAAAACTGTCGCGCGAGTTGGACTCCGCCTTCCGCAATCGTGCCGATCTGTACCGTCTCCTCCTCGACGAACTGACCGCCGAGCTCGGCGCCGAGAAGGCCGAAGCGGTGATGATCCGCGCCATCGAGAAGCGCGGCCAGGAAGTCGCCGCGGCAGCCTTCGCCGGCTTCAGCCCCAACGATGCGCCGGCGATCGGCGAAGCATTCCTCGCCGTCAGCCCGGATGGCGGCCGCATGTATCCAACCGATGTCGAGCGCGGCCCGGAGCACATCGCTTTCAAGGTGAAGCGCTGCCCACTGAAGGACGCCTGGGTCGAGGCCGGCGTCGGCACGGAAAAACTCGCCACGCTCTGCCGCATCGCCGGCGCCTTCGACCGCGGCCTGTTCGAGGCGACCGGCGTGCGCTTCGAGAATGTCACCTGGACGCCAGGCCATGGCTCCGGCTGCTGCCACATCGCGCTGAGCAATCGGGATGCTTAACCAGCTACCGGTTCAGCTTGCGGCAAAGACGTGCAGCTCGCCGCCCGCTTCGTCGATCGCAGCGCGCAGTTCCGCTGCCGGCTCGCTGTCGGTGACGACATCGGAAATCTCATTCAGCGCGCAGACGCGTTCGAGGCCGCTGCGGCCAAACTTGTCGTTTGTGACGACCAGCATGGTCGACAGCGACCGCGCCATCATCGCCCGCTTCACCGCCGCCGCGCCCGAGATCATGTCGCTCGGCCCCTCCGCGTTCAGCGCCGAGGCGCCGATGATGGCGACGTCGGCATTGTAGCGGCGCACGAATTCGACCGTGTCCTCGCCGAGCACGGCGGCCTCGCGGCTGTCATAGGTGCCGGGGCAAAGGATGACGCGGAAACCGGGATTGGCGCCGGCCACCGAGGCGACGCCGATGGAGTTGGTGATGATGGTCAGGTCCCGGCCGAGCTGTGACAGGCTGCGCGCGACCTCATAGGTGGTCGACCCGCCGTCGATCATCACGATGCGGCCTTTCTCGACCAGTCCGGCGGCGCCGTGCCCCACGCGGGCCCGCTCCTCGACCATGGTGAGGCCGCGTTCGGCGATCACGGGTTCCGACGTCACCAGGGAAATTGTCGCGCCGCCATAGGTGCGGTTGATGAGCCCCGCATCGCCAAGCTCGATCAAGTCGCGGCGGATGGTCTCGCCGGCGACGCCGATGCGGCGCGCAAGCTTCGAGATGCGGATCGATGCCGAACGGCGAACCTCCGACAGGATCAGCTCGTGTCGTTCCTTCTTGGTCAGTCGACCCGGCTCGATATTCATCGCCCTTCCTTCCCGGGATTTCGTTCCCGGCGTCAGGACATTAGCCACGCCGGGGACGGGAAAGCCAGCCCGGAGCGGTTCATCGTTCACGAGAACGATGAACCGCTCTATCTCTCTGTTCGACACAATTCCGGGCGGAAAACCGGCTCGCACTTTTCCTGGAATTGCTCTAATGCCGGAGCCGATCGCGCATGGCGTACCACAGCATGCCGAGCACATAGAGCGGGCCGCGCAGCGCCGTGCCGCCCGGGAACGGCAGCGGCGTCAGCGTCGAGAACAGGTCGAGCCGCGAGGCATCGCCCGTGATTGCTTCCGCGAGCAACTTGCCCGACAGCGTCGACAGGATGACGCCCTTGCCGGAATAGCCATGCGCGAAATAGACCTCGCCGTAGTGTCCGACATGCGGCAGGCGCGACGTTGTCACCGACACCAGCCCGCCCCAGGCATGGTCGATCCGGCAGCCCTTGAGTTGCGGAAAGGTCTTTTCCATATGCGGCCGCACGAAGCCGGCAATGTCGGCCGGCGGCGAAGGTGTGTAGCGCTCGCCGCCGCCGAACAGCAGGCGGCCGTCCGCCGATTTCCGATAATAGTTGACGACAAAGAGCGTGTCGGAAACCGCGACGTTGGCCGGGATAACGTCGGCCTTGCCATCCAGCGGCTCGGTGGCGGCGATATAGTTGCCGACCGGCATGATGCGGCTGTTGACGCGCGGCTCCAACCCCTTGAGCAGCGCATCGCCGGCCAGCACCACATGCCTGGCGCGGATCGAGCCCTTGTCGGTGAACACCCGGATGGACGGCTCGCGCTCTAGCCGGACAGCAACCGAGTTCTCATGGATGACAACGCCGGCGGCAGAAGCGGCGCGAGCGAGCCCAAGCGTGTAGTTGAGCGGGTGCATGTGGCCGCCAAGCCTCTCGAAGACCGCGCCCTGATACGGCGTATCCACCATCTGCCGCGCCCGCGCCGCCGACAGGATCTCGACATCGGTGAACTTCATCACCTTGGCGAGGCATTCGGCTTCTTCCTCAAAGTCGCGCATGTCGGAACCATTGACGGCGCCGACCAGATGGCCGGTCTGGCGCAGGTCGCAATCGATGGCGTGGCGTTCGATGATGTCGAGCACCAGCCCGCGCGCCTCGAAGGCCAGATCGAACAGCGCCTTCGCCCGTTCCGGCCCGAACGTTTTGACCAAGCCCCTGGCGCCCTTGCGCAAGCCCGGGATCATCTGGCCGCCATTGCGCCCGGAGGCGCCCCAGCCGATCTTGCCGCCTTCCAGCAGGACCACCTTCAGGCCGCGCTCCGCCGCATGAAGCGCCGCCGAAAGGCCCGTGCAGCCGCCGCCCACCACCACCAGATCCGCCTCGACATCGCCCGCAAGCGCGGCATGGTCGGGCGCCGGATTGGCGGTGGCGACATAATAGGACTTGCCGATATCGAGACCGGAATTGAAACCTGTTGAACGCGAGGCCATGGTCACACCTTGAGCAGCAGATGGTCGCGTTCCCAGGACGTCACGACGCTCTGGAACAAATCGAGTTCGACGCTCTTCACGCGCAGGTAAGTCTGGAAGAAATCTTCGCCGAGCAGCGCCCGCACAGGCTCGCAGGCGGCGAAGCGCTCCAGCGCCTCCTCCATGGTTTTCGGCAGTGTGCTCTGGCTGCGATAGGCATTGCCGAAGGCTTCCGGCGAGCGCGCAAGCCTCCCCTCGATGCCGAGATAGCCGGCGATCAGCGAACCGGCCATTGCGAGGTAGGGATTGGCATCGGCGCCGGGCAGCCGGTTCTCGATCCGCCGCGCGGCGCGCCCGCCGATCGGCACGCGCAGGCCGCAGGAGCGGTTGTCATGCGACCATTCGATGTTGGCCGGCGCGCTGTGGTTCGGCCGGATGCGCCGGTAGGAGTTAACGTTGGGCGCGAACAGCGGCATGATTTCAGGGATGTATTTCTGCAGGCCGCCGATGAAATGCGCGAACATCTCGCTGTCATCGCCGTCCCTGCCTGCAAACAAAGGCTCGCCCGTCTCGTCGACGATCGACATGTGCAGGTGCATCGAGCTGCCGGCCTGCGCCGCGATCGGCTTGGCCATGAAGGTGGCGTGCATGCCATTTGCTTGTGCGATCTGTCGCGCCAAGCGCTTGAACAACACCACCTTGTCGGCGAGCGCCAGCGGATCGCCGTGCAGGAAGTTGATTTCCAGCTGTGCCGTGCCGGATTCATGGATCAGCGTGTCGAGCGGCAGACCGGCGATTGCGGCATGTTCATAGAGCTGCCGCGTCACCGCCTCGAATTCCTCCAGCGCCTGCATGTCGTAGGGATGCTGCACGCTTTCCGGCCGGCCGTTGCGCCCGACAGGCGCGGTCAGCGGCCGGTCCGGATCGGGGTTGGGTGCTGTCAGATAGAATTCCACTTCCGGCGCCATCACCGCGTGCCAGCCGCGCTTGCGGTAAAGTTCGAGCACGGCTCTCAGCACGTGGCGCGGCGACGCCATCCAGGGCCTGTCGTCCATATGGAAGGTGTCGGCAAAAACATAGGCCCTGCCGGCGCTGCCCGGTGCCACACACAGCGTGGAGGTGTCCGGCACCATACGCATGTCCGGATCTGAATAGGCAAAGCCCTCGTCGACAGAGCCGGAATAGCGGCCGTCGATGGCGACCAGGAAGGCGCTGCTTGGCAGATAGAGCGCCCGGTCCTCCAGCGACTTCAGGAATTTGGCCGTCGGCAAGGTCTTGCCGCGCAGCACGCCGTTGACGTCGGGCACGAGGCACTCGACCTCGTTGATCGCATGCGTCTTCAGCCAGCTTTGCGTGTCCGCGCCGGCGAATGAGGTGTTCAGATTGTCAGGCATTGGTCATGTCCGTACGAAGGAGAAATCGCTTCGGCGGGCATATCCGTTCCGGTAGGGCGTTATCTAAGCTGCGTTATTCGAGGACGGACGCCCGCCTGATGACCGGCCGAAAGGCCGGGTTCAGCGCACCCTGCACCCCTTCGGTCCAGCCGTCGCGGACGACATGCGAGCCGACCTTCGTCTCTTCCGCACGCTGCAAATTCTCGTGGCGGCAGCAGCGCATGATCAGTGGTCCCCCGCGCGCGCAAACGAAACACCGCCGGCAAAAATCGAATGCCTGGCGCGGTATCGCTGTGTTGCAGCTTGCATGACGGTCTCGCTAAGGTGGAGCTATGGTTTGACCGATCATCGCCGCCGGCGCAAGCCCGCTTCGCTGGACTAGGTCAACCAATGCTCTCGCCGCCATCCACCACCAGCGCCTGCCCGGTCATGAATGACGAACGGTCGGAGACGAGGAACAGGATGGCTTCGGCGATCTCCTCCGCGCTCGCCCAGCGCCCCATCGGGATCTTGGTGCGGACATAGTTCTCGATCGCATCGCGCCCGCCCATCTGGGCGATGAACGGCTCGTTGAACGGCGTGTCGACCCAGCCGGGGCAGAGCGCGTTGATACGTACATTGTGTTTCGCGTAATCGAGCGACATCTGCCTGGTCATCGCCACCACGGCATGTTTGGAGGTGGCATAGGCAATCATCTCGCGATCGTAGAAGACACCCGAGTTCGAGGCGGTGTTGAGGATGACGCCGCCGCCTTGCGCGATCATCGCCGGCATGACGGTCTTCGCCGCCAGGAACTGGGCTCGCACGTTGATGCGCCACGAGGCGTCCATCCCGTCTGTGCCCACCTCGGTCAGCGTGCCGCCCACCTGGATACCGGCGTGGCTATGCAGGATATCGATCCGGCCATGCTTGCCAAGCGTTCCCTCGATGAGACCCTCGACCGCTTTGTCATCGCCGACATCGGTGGCGACCGCTTCTGCGCGGCCGCCGGCTTCGCGGATTTCGGAGGCCGTGGCTTCGCCTGCCGCCGGATCCCGGTCTGCGATCACTAGGAAGGCCCCTTCCCTAGCCATGATCATGGCGCCGGCGCGACCGATGCCCGACCCGGCGCCCGTCACCACGGCGATACGGTCTTTCAAAATCATCGATTTGTCTTTCAAGGCGATGGCTTCCGACGCCCGAGCTGCCATTGGGCAAGCAGCACCAGCAGGACCGAGGCGGCGAGCACGATCGTCGCGATGGCGTTGATCTCCGGCGTCACGCCGCGCCGGATCGAGGCGAAGACATAGATCGGCAATGTCGTCTGCGCGCCGGCAACGAAGAAGGCGATGATGAAATCGTCGAAGGAGAAGGTGAAGGCGAGCAGGAAGCCTGCGATCACCGCCGGCATGATCTGCGGCAGCACGATCGAGCGGAATGTCGTCAGCGGCGTGGCGTAGAGATCGCTCGATGCCTCGACCAGATTGCGGTCGAGGCTGCTGAGCCGCGTGCCGACGATCATCGTCACCAGCGCCATCGAGAACAGCCCGTGCGCGGCGATGATCGAGCCATAGCCAAGCGAAAGCCGCGGCGGTTGGTCGGTCGGCCATAGCGAGGCGAGGAACGGATTGACGACGGCGAAGAGCTGTACCAGCGCGACCAGCGTCGAGATGCCGATTACGACACCCGGAACGACGATCGCCGCGCCCAGCAACGCGTCGAAGAGAGCCCGCGTCCGCGCGCCGACGCGCTGCAGGCCGAGCGCCGCGGCGGTGCCGCAGAAGGCAGCGAGCAGCGCGCTGGTGGTGGCGATGAACAGGCTGTTCTTCAGCGCCTCGACCAGGAACGGGTTCGACAATGCCTTGCCGTACCATTGCACCGAGAAGCCGGTGAATTCGCTAGCATGGTGGCCGGCATTGAAGGAGAACAGCACGACCAGCGCGATCGGCAGGTAAAGGAACGCAAAGACGGCGACGACGAAGGCGCGCATCAGATCAGGTCCACCCGGCGTGCGCCCGACAACCGGGTCGAGATGCGGTTGGCGACGATCAGCACCACCACCGAGACCAGCACCAGCGTGATGGCGATGGCCGATCCGAACGGCCAGTTGCGCGATTGCAGGAAGAGGTCGACCAGCGCATTGCCGATGAAGAACACCTTGCCGCCGCCGAGCAGCGTCGGGATCAGATATTCGCCGAGCAGCAGGATCATCACCAGCGAGAAGCCGGTCGTCACGCCCGGCAGCGACAGCCTGAGCGTCACGCCGAGAAAGGTCGACAGCGGCGTGGCACCCAGATCGGCGGAAGCCTCCAGCAGCCGGCGGTCGAGCCGTTCCAGGCTGACATAGATCGGCAGGATCATCAGCGGCAGGTAGCCATAGACGATGCCGAGCAGCACCGCACCCGGCGTGTTGATCAGCCTGAGATCCTCGATGCCGACATAGGCCAGCAAAGCCGGAATGCCGCGCCCCCCAAGGATGTACATCCAGGCATAGGTGCGCATCAGAAGGCTGGTCCAGAACGGTATGACGATCATCGCGAGCAGGATCAGCCGCCAGCGCTGCGGCGCGCGCAGCGCCAGATAATAGGCGACGGGATAGGCGACGAGCAGGCAGGCAAGCGCACCGGCCGGCGCGAGCACCATCGTGTTCCAGAAGGCGGTCGCCCGCGCCGGCAGGTTGGCGTATTGCGCGAACGTCAGCGCCGCCTGGTAGCCGCCCTCCGGCGCCCGCTCGCCGACGCTGAAGATGGCGATCGCGACGAAAGGCAGGACCAGGAAAACGACCAGCCACAGCGCCGCCGGAGCGAGCAGCAGCGCCGTCACGAGATTCTTGCGAAAGAGACTGCCGCGCATCGAGAGAGCCATTTCGGCGCCGGCGGACTTTCGTCCGCCGGTCGCATTGCCTTGATCGTGTTTGTGGCCGTTCCCGCTCAAGCCGACTTGAAGCGCGCCATCAGCTCGGCGCGGCCCGGATCGGTGAGCGTCGCGGCGGCGCCGAATTCGAGCGGCTTCAACAGATCGGCCGCCGGATAGAGGATCGGGTTGTCGAGCACCTCCTTCGGCAGCAGCGCGTTGACCCGCGCGTCGGTCGAGGGCGCGCCATTGGCCAGGTGCTCCTTCACCGCCACCGCCGGGTTTATCAGATAGTTGAGCAGCGCATAGCCGGCCGGCTTGTTCGGCGCGTCCTTCGGGATGGCGTAGAAGTCGGTCCAGATCTCGCCACCCTCGTTGCCGAGCACATAGGCGATCTCGGGAATGTCGCGATGGAGCTGCGCTCCGTCATTGGTCCAGCACATCGTCATCCAGGCATCCCCGGCGCGCATCCCCGGCTGGTAATCGCTCGACACCGCGAACAGATGCGGCTTGACCTTGAGCAGCAGTTCCTCGGCCCTGGCGAGCTCGTCCTGCTTCAGCGAGTTGAAGGAATAGCCGTAATATTTCAGCGCGTTGCCGATGGTGGTGAGCTGATAATCGTGCACCATGGTGCGGCCGTCGCCTTCGGCCATCGCGGTGTCCCAGAACTCCTTCCAGCTCGACATCGGCTTGGCGAGCTTCTTGGTGTTGACGGCGAAACCGGTCGTGCCCCAGTTCTTCGGCACCGCATAGATCGTCCCGTCGATCGTGCCTTCTGCTGTGAAGCGTGAATCTTCCTTGGTGCCGTCGTAGTTCGCCAGCTTGGCCATATCGAGCGGCTCGATGATGCCGAGCTTCTTGTAGGTCGAGATCGTGTAATTGGTCGGCACGAACAGGCTCCAGCCCGAGCCGCCGGCCTGCAGCTTGGCCAGCATCTCCTCGTTCGATCCGAAGACGTTGACCTCGACGGCGACGCCGGTCTCTGCCTTGAAGTTCTCGAAGGTCTGCGGGTCGTGGTAGTTCGGCCAGGTGGCGATCGACATGCGATCGCCCAGGTTCTCGGCGGCGAAGGCCGGCGTCGGCATGATGCCGAGCTCGCGCGCCATGACGGCGGTCGCAACGCCGAGGCCGGTGAGGCCAAGGAAATCGCGCCGGCCGATCGAGCCGCGCTTCAGGCGCATCAACTGGTCGACGAATTTATCGGGGGTTATCGGCAGTCCGTCACGATAGGATTTCGACATTTTGGTCTTCCCTCTGGTTGGTCCCGTTGTTCTTGGCATGCGGAAACGCCAGCGGCGCTCCGGCGGCAAAGCCGATGGCGACGGGTTCGCCCGGCCTGAAGAGATTGCCCTGGCCGATCACGTGGTCGGCCTTGGCGAGCAGTGATCCGATGCCCTGGACCTCGATCGCGTATTCCGCCGTCGAGCCGAGGAAAATCCGGTTGCGGACGATGCCGTTCAAGGCGCCGCTTCCGGGCGCCGAGAGGCTGAGCGATTCCGGCCGCAAGCTCACGGAAACGGCATCGCCACGGCTGAGCGGCAGCCGCTTGCGCGCCGAAATCACCGTGCCGTCGGCAAGCACGACATCGACGAGATCGCCGGAAAGACCAGCCACCTTGCCGCTGACGAGATTGGTCTTGCCGACGAAGTCCGCGACGAACAGGTCGGCGGGCTCGTCATAGATCTCGCTCGGCTGTCCGATCTGGACGACGCGCCCGCCATTCATGACGCAAACGAAATCGCTCATCGACAGCGCTTCTTCCTGGTCATGCGTCACCAGCACGAAGGTGATGCCGATCTCGCGCTGCAGGTTCTGCAGCTCGATCTGCATATCGGTGCGCAGCTTCTTGTCGAGCGCCGCCAGCGGCTCGTCGAGAAGCAGCACCGCCGGCTTGTTGACCAGGGCGCGGGCGAGTGCCACGCGCTGCTGCTGGCCGCCGGAAAGCTCGTGGATCTTGCGGCGTCCATAGCCGGCGAGCTGCACCATGGAAAGCGCTTCGCCCGCCCTCTGGCTGATCTCGCGCGACGACAACCGCGGCCTCGCCTGGCGCAGCCCGTAGGAGATGTTCTCCTCGACATCGAGATGCGGGAACAGCGCGTATTGCTGGAACACCATGTTGACCGGGCGCCGGTAGGGCGGCGTGCCGGCCATGTCGCGGCCGCGGATCAGCACCTGGCCTTCGCTCGGCTGCTCGAAGCCGCCAATCATGCGCAGGCAGGTCGTCTTGCCGCAGCCGGAGGGGCCGAGCAACGCAACGAAGGCCGAAGGCGGGATGGCAAGGTCGATGCCGCTGACCGCGGTGACCGCGCCGTAGCGCTTGGTGACCGTGCGAAACTCGATATCGGGCACTGCAGTCAAGCCACGGCTCCAGCGACAGCGTGAGGCAATGTCTTGACGCTAGCAGAGCCAATGGCGCCTAGTATATACCTCACGGGTGGTATATTTAGCCGATTTTATCGTTTAGAGGGGTATGAATGGCCGCCTCCCGCAGTGACGACTACAATTCTTTGGCCGCCGTGATCGCCACGGCGCGCGAGACCGGCGGCGACCTTTTCGGCAAAGCGATCGTCGGCTGGCTGCGCGGACATGTCCGTTTCGACCACTGCGTGATCTTCGGCTATCGCGGTGCTGCGCGGCCGCCGCTGCTGTTCGAAACCTTCTCGCCGGCCGAAAGCCACATCTTCGTCGCGCTTTACCAGGAAGGGCCGTATCTGCTCGACCCGTTCCATCACGCCGCGGTCGAGCGCAAGGAGGGTTTCTGGCGCATGCGCGAGCTTGCGCCGGATCGCTTCTATGCCAGCGAATACTATCGCTCCTATTACAGCCAGACCAAGCTTGCCGAGGAAGTCGGCTTCTTCGTGCCGCTGGCCGGCAAGGATGCGCTGGTGCTGTCGCTGATGCGATTGCGCGCCTCGGGCCCGTTCGGAACGGCGGACGCCAGGCTGCTGCGCGATATGGCGCCGGCGGTGATCGGCTTCTGCAAGCAGCGCTGGCCGTCGCTGCCCGCCGAAGAGGTCGCGGCCCCGCCCTCCGGCGAAACCGTCGCGATGGCCAACGAGCTCGACCGCGCCCATATCTGGAAGAGCCTGTCGCTGACCTCGCGCGAAAAGCAGGTCGTCGATCTGGTGCTTCAGGGCCATTCCACGGAATCGATCGCCAGGGCGCTCAGGATCGTGCCGGGGACCGTGAAGGTCCACCGCCGCAACATCTATCGCAAGCTGAAGATCAAGTCGCAGGCCGGCCTCTTCGCGCGCTTCGTCGAGATCATCGACGCGCGGATCGGCTGAGCTTCGGTTCCATCGGGTCGGCGGCCGCAAACACCGCGCTTGCCTCGCTGACGATCGAAACATGATCCCGGGCCGCCTTGCCCGCGGCCGCCGCGTCACCGCGCATGATCGCGGTGACGATCAGATCGTGCTCCTGCCAGGATTTGGCCAGCCGGCCCGGCAGCATGAACTGCGCGCGCCGGAACGGCGCCAGCCGGCTGCGGGTCGTCGTGGTCAGCTCATGGATATGTGTGTTGTGGGCGCCGCGATAAAGCCTGCTGTGAAACTCGGTGTTGAAATATTCGTAGTCCTCCTCGGCGCCGAGTTGCACGAGCCGCGCCGATGCCTGATGCTCGGTTTCCAGCGAGCGGCGCTCGGCGCCGGTCATGCGCTCGGCGGAGAAGCGGGCGCAGATCGCCTCCAGCTCGGCCATGCTCTCGAACATCGAGGCCAGATGTTCCTGCGTGACCACCGCGACGATGGCGCCGCGGTTGGGCCGCCTCTCGACCAGTCCGATGGCGCTTAACTGGCCGAGCGCCTCCCGCACCGGCGTGCGCGAAACGTCGAAGCGAGCGGCCAGCGAGGCCTCGTCGAGCCTTTCACCGGGACGCAGATAGCCGGTGACGATGCGGTCGGCGATCGCCCTCACCATCTGATCCGCGGTCGTGCCCGACCTGACCAAGCTGCGCTTTCCCGACACGTCTCCTCCCGTCCAGTTTATTGCGGATGGCCCGCAAGGTGGACGCTCCCCGGCTATCTCGACTCAAGGTCGCACACCCTGTATGCCTAGATTTTAGCCTCAATGTCAAATTGATCATTTTTAAGGCAAAAAGTGCATGCACTTGCCTTGGGTTTATGCAGGCCTGCTAAAATCGCCCATTGATTTTATTACAGAAAACTACGCTGAGGAACTGGCACAGCGATTGCATGCACTTTCTTGACAGCACGTCAACCGACCCCTGCCGGGGTCCAAGAAAGGGGAGCACTCGATATGACCGACAAATTCCTGCTTAGCCGCCGCGACCTGCTCAAGACCTCCGCCGCCGGAGCGGCGCTCGGCCTGGCCTCGGCAGCCTTTCCGATCCGCGCGGCGCGCGCCGCCGCCGCGACCGTCGGCTTCATCTATGTCGGCCCGAAGGACGACTACGGCTACAACCAGGCGCATGCCGAGGGCGCCGCTGCGCTGAAGGGCATCGAGGGCATCTCCATCGTCGAGGAAGAGAACGTCCCCGAGACGGTCGACGTCCAAAAGACGATGGAATCGATGATCAACCTCGACGGCGCCTCGCTGATCTTCCCCACCTCTTTCGGCTATTTCGATCCCCACATGCTGGCCATGTGCGCCAAGTTCCCCGACGTCCAGTTCCGCCATTGCGGCGGCATGTGGAACAAGGACAAGCACCCGATGAACGCCGGGTCCTATTTCGGCTATATCGGCATGGGCCAGTATCTCAACGGCGTCGTCGCCGGCCACACCACCAAGTCAAAGAAGCTCGGTTTCGTCGCCGCCAAGCCAATCCCGCAGGTTCTGCTCAACATCAACTCCTTCCTGCTCGGCGCGCGCTCGGTCGATCCGGCGATCACCTGCCAGGTGATCTTCACCGGCGAATGGTCGCTGGCGGTCAAGGAGGCCGAGGCCACCAACGCGCTGGTTGACCAGGGCGCCGACGTCATCACCTGCCATGTCGACAGCCCGAAGGTGGTGGTCGAGACGGCCGCCGGCCGCGGCGCCTTCGTCTGCGGTTACCATGCCAACCAAAGCCCGCTGGCGCCGGAAAAATACCTGACCGGCGCGGAATGGAACTGGGCCAAGGTCTACAAGATGTTCGTCGACGACCTCGTCGCCGGCAAGCCGCTGCCAAATTTCACGCGCGGCGGACTAGCCGACGGCTTCGTCAAGATGAGCCCGCTGGGCCCAGCCGTCGGCGAAGCGGCGCGCAAGCAGTTCGACGCCACTTTGGCCGAAATGATGAAGGGAGGCTTCTCCGTCATCAAGGGACCGTTGAAGAGCAACAAGGGCACCATCGTCGCGACCGAGGGCCAAGCCTTCGTCGAGACCGCCATCGAGCTCGAAAGCATGGACTATCTCGTCGAGGGCGTCGTCGGCTCGACAGCCTGAGGCATTGCGTGTCGCCCAAAAGTGCGCAGCGGTTTTTGGGATGACGACACGCATCCGAACAAGAGCTTGAAGCACGCTTCAAGCGCTGGCCGAGGGAGACGGGACATGACGGACACGGTGAGCAGCCCGGATGTGGGGACTATCCTCGCTGCGAGGGGATATCGGCCGGCGCTCGAATGGATCGCCAGGCGGGCGGAGGCCTTCGTCATTCCGCTCGCGGCGCTGGTCGCCGGCATGGTGCTGTTCAGCCTGTTCATCCTGGCTGTCGGCAAGTCGCCGGTCCAGCTCTACGAGACGATGTGGCGAGGCGGCTTCGGCTCCTGGTTCTCGATCCAGAACTCACTGTCGCGCGGCGCGCCGCTCTTGCTGGCGGCGCTCTGCGTGGCGCTTCCCGCACGCCTTGGCCTTGTGGTCATCGGCGGCGAAGGCGCGATCGTGCTGGGCGGCGTCGCCGCGGCCGCCGTCGGCGTGGCGCTGAACGGCGCGCCGTCCTTTCTCGTCATCCTTCTCATGGGCGTGGGGGGCGCAGCCGCCGGCGGCATCTGGATCGGTGCCGTCGGCGCGCTTCGTCATTACCGCGCCGTCAACGAGACCATCTCAAGCCTGCTGATGGCCTACATCGCGATTGCGCTGATGAACCATCTGGTGGAAGGACCGCTGCGCGACCCGGCTTCCCTCAACAAGCCTTCGACCCAGCCGCTGGCCGACATCTACCGTGTCGGCAACATTCCCGGCATGGAGGTGCATTGGGGCCTCGTCGTCGGCGTCATCGCCTGCGTGCTCTCATGGCTGCTGATCGAGAAGACCCGCTGGGGCTTCGCCGCGCGCATCGCCGGCGGCAATGTCAGGGCCGCGCAAGTCCAGGGGCTTGCCGTCGGGTCGCTGATCGTCGGCTTCACCGCGCTCGCAGGCGGCTTCGCCGGCCTCGCCGGCATGCTGGAAGTCGTGGCCGTGCAAGGCAGCGCCAACGCCTCGCTTGCCGCCGGCTACGGCTATACCGGCATCCTCGTCGCCTTCCTTGCCCGCCACAATCCGCTTGCCATCATCCCCGTCGCCATCCTGCTTGGCGGCATCGATGCGTCCGGCGGCCTGATCCAACGTCGCATGGACCTGCCGGACGCAACCGTGCTGGTGCTGCAGGGCATGCTCTTTATCGTCATCCTGTTCAGCGAGACCTTCTACGGCCGCTTCAAGCCCTTCAACCCCGACCTCTGGCAGAGGAACACCTGATGGAGACGACCGATATCGGGCTGTGGGGCGTACCGCTTGCCATGCTGGGCGGCGCCATCCGCGTCTCCACTCCCTTCATCTTCGTGTCGCTCGGCGAAGCCATCACCGAGCGGTCCGGCCGCATCAATCTCGGCCTGGAAGGCACGCTGGTGTTCGGCGCCATGAGCGCCTACGCAGTCGCGGTGATGACCGGCTCGCCATGGCTCGGTCTGCTGGCCGCGGCTGTCGCCGGCCTCTGCTTCGGTCTCTTCCACGGTTGGATCTGCAAATTCCCGAAGGTCAACGATATCGCCATTGGCATCGCCCTGATGCTGTTCGGCTCTGGACTAGCCTTCTTCTTCGGCAAGCCCTTCATCCAGCCCTCGGCGCTGGATCTGCCGGCGATCCCGTTCGGCTCCTGGTCCGGTATCCCTCAGGTGCAGGCGGCACTCAACGTCAACGTGCTGTTCCTGATTGGTGCCGCCCTCGCCGTCTTCCTGTGGTGGGCCTTCCGCAACACCAGGATCGGCCTGATCGTGCGCGTGGTCGGTGACAGCGCCGACGCCGCGCGCGCCATGGGCCTCAACCCGAACACGGTGCGCCTCCTCGCCACCGGCGTCGGCGGCGCGCTCGCCGGCATCGGCGGCGCCTATTTGTCGCTCTACTATCCCGGCAGCTGGACCGAGCGCATCTCGTCCGGCCAGGGGCTGATGGCGGTGGCGCTGGTCATCTTCGCGCGCTGGAACCCGCTTGGCTGCTTTGCCGCGGCATTGCTGTTCGGCGGCGCCGGCGCGCTCGGCCCGGCACTGCAGTCGGTCGGCGTCACGCAGGGCTACTATCTCTTCTACGCCGCGCCCTACATCCTCACCCTCGTCATCATGATCGCCACCTCGTCGCCGAGCCGCACGCTCGCTGGCGCGCCGGGCGAACTGTCGATCACCAAATGACCGCGACCAGACTGGAGTTTTTGCCATGAACGCCAGAGCCGGGATCACCCAGCGCTACATCGATGCCGATCCCTATCCATGGCCGTACAATGGCGAACTTCGGCCCGACAACACGGCGCTGATCATCATCGACATGCAGACCGATTTCTGCGGGCCTGGCGGCTATGTCGACCATATGGGCTACGACCTGTCGCTGGTCCGCGCGCCGATCGAGCCGATTAAGTCGGTGCTGTCGGCGATGCGGGCGAAGGGCTACACCATCATCCACACGCGCGAGGGCCATCGCCCCGACCTCGCCGATCTGCCGGCCAACAAGCGCTGGCGCTCGCGCCGCATCAATGCCGGCATCGGCGACCCCGGCCCGTGCGGGCGCATCCTGGTGCGTGGCGAGCCTGGCTGGGACATCATCCCCGACCTTTATCCGGCCGAAGGCGAGCCGATCATCGACAAGCCGGGCAAGGGTTCGTTCTGCGCCACCGATCTCGAGCTGATCCTCAACCAGCGCGGCATCGAAAACATCGTACTGACCGGCATCACCACCGATGTCTGCGTGCACACCACCATGCGCGAGGCCAACGACCGCGGCTTCGAATGCGTGATGCTGGAGGATTGCTGCGGCGCGACCGACTACGGCAACCATCTGGCGGCGATCAAGATGATCAAGATGCAGGGCGGCGTCTTCGGCGCGGTGTCGACCTCCGCCGCCCTCGTCGCCCAGTTGCCGTGAGGAACCGGCGATGAGCGGAACTCCCCACGGCAAGGCGATCGGCGTCGAGACCATCGGCATGACCATGCGCTTCGGCGCCTTCACGGCGCTGGACAACGTCTCCGTCAAGGTCCCGGCGGGCTCGTTCCATGCCTTGCTCGGCGAAAACGGCGCCGGCAAGTCGACGCTGGTCAAATGCATGATGGGTTTCTACCACCCGACGTCGGGTGACATGCTGGTCGACGGACGCCAGGTCGCGATCGCCAGCCCCAGGGATGCCTCGGCGCTCGGCCTCGGCATGGTCTATCAGCATTTCACGCTCGTCTCGTCGCTGACCGGCGCCGAGAACCTGGTCATCTCGCGCGAGAAGGTGCCGGGTGTCATCGACTGGCGCAAGGAGCGCGTCGCGCTTGCCCAGTTCATGGAGCGCATGCCCTTCAAGCTGCCGCTCGACGTCAAGGTGGCCGAGCTTGCCGCCGGCGAGAAGCAGAAGCTGGAGATCATCAAGCAGCTTTATCTCGGCCGCCATTTCCTGGTGCTGGACGAGCCGACATCCGTGCTCACCCCGGGCGAGGCGCAGGAAGTGCTCGGCCTGGTGCGCGGCATGACAAGGGCCGGCGACCTCACCGTGCTGATGATCTCGCATAAGTTCCATGAAGTGACGGCATTCGCCGACGACATCACGGTGCTGCGCAAAGGCAGGCTCACCGGAACCGGCAAAGTCTCCGATCTCTCGCACAGGGAGATGGCTGCGATGATGATCGGCGACCAGCCGATCGCTGCGCTCGACAGCCGTGCCGAGCCGAAGCCGGACGCCGAGATCGTGCTCAAGGTGAAGGCGCTGAAGGCGCCGGACCGCACCGGCCTCAAGTCGATCGACATAGCGGATCTCGGCGTGCGTTCGGGCGAGATCGTCGGCATCGCCGGCATTTCCGGCAACGGTCAGAAGGAGTTCCTGGAAGTGCTGGCCGGGCAGCGCCCGCGCAATGGTGGTGAGGTGACGGTGCGTGGCGCCGCCTATGCGGCGACGCGCGCCGAGGCGCGTGCGCTCAATGTGCGCCTCATCCCGGAGGAACCGCTGAAGAATGCCTGCGCGCCGAGGATGACGGTCGCCGAGAACATCGCCTTTCGCACCTTCGACGTGGACGGCAACGGCAAGCCGGTGAGCTGGATCAGCGCCGGCGCCATCAAATCTTTCAGCGCCCACCTGGTCGAGCAGTTCAAGGTCAAGACCGCCTCGCTCTCCTCGCCGATCGCCTCGCTGTCGGGCGGCAATGTGCAGCGCGCCGTGCTCGCTCGCGAACTGACGGGCGAGGTCGACCTGCTCATCGTGTCCAACCCCTGCTTCGGCCTCGATTTCTCCGCCGTCGCCGAAATCCGCGCCCGCATCATGAAGGCGCGCAACGCGGGGGCCGCGGTGCTCCTGATGTCCGAAGACCTCGACGAGCTCCTGGAGCTCTCGGACCGCATCCTGGTCATGTCCGACGGCGCGCTCGTCTACGAGACGCCGATCGCGCAGGCGAGCGTGCAGACCATCGGCGAGCATATGGCGGGGCACCATTGATGGCGGAAATCGACGCACTGCCGTTCACCTTCGCCTTCGAGCCTAAGACGACGGCGCTCATCGTCATCGACATGCAGCGCGACTTCGCCGAGCCTGGCGGCTTCGGCGCCAGCCTCGGCAACGACGTCAGCCGGGTCGTGGCGATCGTGCCGACGGTGAAGCGGCTGATCGAAGGCTTTCGCGCCGCCGGGCTGCCGGTGATCCACACCATGGAGTGCCATAGGCCCGATCTGTCGGACCTGCCGCCCGCCAAGCGCGACCGCGGCAACCCGTCGATCCGCATCGGCGATGCCGGCCCGATGGGCCGTGTGCTGATCGCCGGCGAGCCGGGGACGGCGATCCTCGAGGAGCTGGCACCCCTGCCCGGCGAGATCGTCATCGAGAAACCGGGCAAGGGCGCCTTCTACGCGACCGGCCTCGGCGACGACCTCAGGCGCCTCGGCGCCCGGCAACTCATCTTTGCCGGCGTGACCACTGAAGTCTGCGTACAGACGACGATGCGTGAGGCCAACGACCGCGGCTACGAATGCCTGGTCGCCGAGGATGCGACGGAAAGCTACTTTCCCGAATTCAAGGCGGCCGCGCTTGCCATGATCAGGGCGCAGGGCGCGATCGTAGGCTGGACGGCGACCACCGACCAGATCCTCGAGGGAATTGCGAATGCCTAATCTCGTCTTTGCCGGCCTCGTCGACAGCGGCTGGCGCGATCTGGCGTTCGAGCCTTTCCGCGACGGCATCACGGTCCACTGGCTGCTCAGGGGCGGGCCGGTCGAGCCCTCGGTCGCGATCCTGAACTATCGGCCAGGAGCCGGTGTGCCGCGTCACCGCCATGCCGGGCTGGAAACTATCGTCGTGCTGGACGGCACCCAGAGCGACGAGAACGGCGACTATCCTGCGGGCAGCGTGATCCTCAATCCGGTCGGCACCGAGCATTCGGTGTGGACGAAGGAAGGCTGCGTCGTGCTGATCCAGTGGGACTTGCCGGTGATCATTCTGGGGGAGACGAAATGAACGACATCCGCTTCGACATCGGCAGCCTGCACGCAGCCTACCAGGCCGGCACTGGCATAGCCGAGGTGATCGATACTATCTACGCCCGCATCAAAGCCGCGGATGATCCGGGCATCTTCATCCATCTTGCGACGAGAGCCGCGATGCTGGCAGAGGTCGACGCGCTCGGCCCTTTCGATCCGGTAGCAAAACCGCTCTGGGGCATACCTTTCGCCGTCAAGGACAATATCGACGTCGCCGGCATGCCGACCACGGCCGCCTGCGCCGAATATACCTACTGGCCCGACAAGGATGCCACGGTCGTGGCGAAGCTTAAGGCCGCCGGCGCGCTGGTCGTCGGCAAGACCAATCTCGACCAGTTCGCCACCGGACTCGTCGGCGTGCGCACGCCCTGGCCGATTCCGAGGAATGCGATCGACGAAAAACTGGTGCCGGGCGGCTCCTCCTCCGGTTCCGCGGTGGCGACGGCGCGCGGAATCGTCTCCTTCGCACTCGGCACCGACACTGCCGGCTCGGGCCGTATTCCGGCCGGCCTCAACAACATTGTCGGGCTGAAGCCGACGGTCGGCGCGCTGTCTGCGACCGGCATCGTGCCGGCATGCCGGACGCTCGACTGTGTCTCGGTCTTCGCGTTGACGGTCGACGACGCCTATAGGGTGTTCTCCGTCGCCGCGGCGCACGATACCGCCGACCCCTATTCGCGCGACGTCGCCGTCCAGCCACTCGCCGCCCGCCCGCCAGTGCTGAACATCGGCATCCCGGCAAAGGCCGACCTGAAGTTCTTCGGCGACGCTTCGATGCAGGCCGGCTTCGAGGCTGCCCTCGCCGCGCTGGAGACGCTCGGCGCCAGGTTTGTCGAAATCCCGTTCGGCGACTTCTACGCCACTGCCGACCTGCTCTACGAAGGCGCCTGGGTGGCCGAGCGTTATGCGGCGATCCGCGATTTCTTCGAGGCGAATGAAGCAGCGCTCCACCCGGTGACGCGCAAGATCATCGGTGGCGCCAGGAACCTGTCAGCCGCCGATGCCTTCCGTGGCCTCTATGCCTTGCAGGCCTGCAAGGCACGGCTCGCTCCGGTCATCGCTTCCGTCGATCTGTTTTGCGTGCCGACCGCCCCGACCCACTACACCGTCGACGCCGTGCTCGCCGATCCGATCGTGACCAACAGCCGGCTGGGCACCTACACCAATTTCGTCAATCTGCTCGACATGTGCGGCATTGCCGTGCCGACCGGTACGCGCGATGACGGCCTGCCGATGAGCGTGACCCTGCTTGCGGCCACCGGGCGGGACGGTCTCATCGCGGCGGTTGCGCGCGACCTCCACGCCGTGAGCGGCCTCACCCTCGGTGCGGCTGGATGGCGGCAGTCGAGCGCGCAGCCTGTCGGCGTCTCGGCCGAGGACGGCACGATCGAACTGGTGGTGGTCGGCGCGCATCTTTCGGGAATGCCGCTCAACGGCCAATTGAAGGAGGCCGGCGCACGCTTCTGCAGGTCGGCGCGGACGGCTCCTTCTTATAGGCTCTATGAGCTCGCCGGCCAGATCCCGCCCAAGCCCGGGCTTGTCCGGGTCGGCACCGGCGGCACGGCCATCGAGATCGAGGTGTGGCGCCTTTGCGCCGACGCCTTCGGCCGTTTCGTCGCAGCCATCCCGCCACCGCTCGGCATCGGCACCATCGAGCTCGACGACGGCACGTCGGCGAAGGGTTTTCTGGCGGAGAGCGCCGGCCTGTCGGCGGCGACGGACATATCGACATATGGCGGCTGGCGCAGCTACGTCGCCAGGGCGAACGAGATTCAACGGCAACTGGAGAGCATTCGCTCCAACTGAGCGACAGATCTCGTTGGACCGCCGGACGGCTTGTAAGCCATTCGAAGCAGGTTTCCCTGATCCGCGTCGGGCCAGTTCGAACCGCTCCACGGCACGCATGATGCCGCGCAGCTCGGCGGGTCTCGACATGGGATAGCGCACAGTCGCAATGAAGCGATTGGGGGGGCGGACGCGCTCTCCCTTGCGGCAGCGCGCGTTAACCGTCTATCGTGCGCCTTCAATGCCACTTGAATGTATCGCTGCGGCGGATAGAGCGACGAAAAGATTTCAGGACGAATGAAGTAACGCATAGCCAATGGCCGACAAATCGCAATTCGGACTTATTGCCGTCGAAACCGTTCCGCTGCATGAGAAAGTCTATCTGGAGCTCGTGCGGGCCCTTATGTCGGGCCAGTTGCAGCCCGGCCAAAAGCTGACCTCGCGCAAGCTCGCCAAGGAGCTCGGCACCAGCGACATGCCGGTGCGCAGCGCCTTCACGCGGCTGCAGGCGCTCAGGGCGCTGAGCCCGATGCCGAATGGCAGCGTCGAGGTGCCGCTGATCTCCGCCGAGCGCTTTTCGCAATTGACCGCGGTGCGCACGATCCTGGAAGGCACGGCGACCGAGCTGGCGACAAAACGCATCAACGGCAACAATCTGCGCGCCATCCGGCGTCATTGCACCGAGCTCACCCAGGCCGCGCGCAGCGGCGATATCGAAAACTATCTGGGCAAGAACCACGACTTCAAATTCTCGATCTATCGCCACTGCGGCAACGAGCAGATGATCTTCCTGATCGAGACGGTGTGGATGCAGGTCGGGCCGTTCTTGAGGAACCTGCGCATCGGCTTCGAGGACGACCTCGCCGGCATTCTGGGCATCGACTACCATGAGGAGGTCGTGGCGGCGATCGAAGCCGGTGACGGCGAAAGGGCGCGTACCGCAATTGTGCGCGACATCGATGAGGGCGCGACCCACATCCTCGGGCAAGTGAAATTTCCCGAACTGCGCCAGTAGCTGCCGCGCGCCGAATCCGGCTTGGCTTTCGCCAGCCATGTCGCTATGTTGCGATCGCAGATCGCGAAAAACGGACCTGAAATGCCGCCCGATATCCCAGCTAGTGACTTGAAAAAATGAAGAAAAGCCATCCGGCACAAGCCGAAATGGCCTTCATAAACTCGCAAGTTGAAAATTGGATATCGTAGCCGGCACAGGCTACAGCACCACAAAATCAGGGGCTGGAAATTGAGCGATGCAATCGCGGACGTTTTGAATTGGCTTGAAAGCAGGAAGGACATCCAAAGCCTGCGGGCAGCGGTGTGCGACCTGAACGGCATCATGCGCGGCAAGCGCATTCCGGTCGAGCAGGCGCGCAAGGCGCTCGAAGGCAAGCTGCGCATGCCCTATTCGGCCATCGGCCTCGATATCTGGGGCGAGGACATCGAAGGCAACGCCCAGGTGTTCTCGACCGGAGACGCCGACGGGCTTTGCCACTGGACAGGGCGCGGCATACTGCCCGTCGACTGGACGGCCCATCCGACGGCGCTTCTGCCGCTCTGGCTGGCGGATGACAGCGGCGCGCCCTATCTCGGCGACCCGCGCCGGGCGCTGGCCCGCATCCTCGACCGCTATGCCGCGCTTGGCTTGACGCCGGTCACCGCGACCGAGCTCGAATTCTACCTTGTCGACCCGACATCGCAGCGGCCGGTCGGACCCGTGTCGCCGGTCACCGGGCGGCGTCTCGATTCCGACGCAGCGCTTTCGATCGACGAGGTCGACGATTTCGAGGCCTTCATCCATGATATCTACGAAGCCTGCCGCATGCAGGACATTCCGGTCGACACCGCGATCGCCGAGAACGGCGTCGGCCAGTTCGAGATCAACCTGAACCATGTGCCCGATGCCTTGCGCGCCGCGGACGATGCGGTGCTCTTCAAGCGCACGGTCAAGGGCATTGCCCGCAAGCATGGTTTCGCCGCCTGCTTCATGGCCAAGCCCTATGGCGAACGCGCCGGCAACGGGTTTCACGTTCATTTCAGCGTGCTCGACAAGGACGGTCGCAACATCTTCGACGACAGCTCGGACCAAGGCTCAGACACCATGCGCCATGCCGTCGGCGGCCTGCTTGCGGCGATGGCGCAAAGCACGCTGGTGTTCGCGCCGCATTTCAATTCCTACCGCCGGCTGCGGCCGCGATCCTATGCGCCGACCGCCGTCGCCTGGGGCTACGAAAACCGCATGGTGGCCATACGCATTCCGGGCGGGCCGTCGGCCGCGCGCCGCATCGAGCACCGCGTCTCCGGCGCCGATGCCAATCCCTACCTGGTGCTGGCGGCGATCCTCGGCGCGGCGCTGATCGGCATCGAGCGGCAGCTGTCGCCCGGCGAGCCGACCGGCGGCGAAGGCCAGGGGCTGACGCTCGCCAAGCTGCCGCCGGACTGGGCCTCGGCGATCGCCGCCTTCGAGGCCGGTCCGCGCGTTGCCGAGATCTTCCCAGCCGTGCTGTGCAACGCTTTTGTCGCCTGCAAGCGCCAGGAGTTGAACACCTTCGCGCTCAACGTCAGCGACTTCGAGATCGAGACCTATCTCGAGAGCGTTTGAGGTTAATGCATGTCGCCCAAAAGTGCGCAGCGGTTTTGGGAGAACGACATGCATCAAAACAAGCGCAGCGCTGGAACCCGACGCGTCGTCGAGACGCCGCTTGTGATCTCGGCGGCCTTGATTGGGCGCTATCCCTTGAACGCCGGCAGCATCAGGCCTTTGACGCCGACGTCGAGCGCAAACAGACCGCCCGGATGCTTCTGGCCGACGAAATGGCTCGCCGGAGAACTCCCCGTTGCTACCAAAGGCCGGCCGGTTCCATGCGATGGCCGTGTCACCAGCAGAGCCTTTGGGAACAACCAATCGCGCAGGCGGTTCTTCATGGATACCTAAGGAAGCCTTGGAGAGTGAAATGGAACCGCGCAACAAACGAGCTGCCCAGAAAGATCAGGCCGAAGCTCCGACCATCGAACAACAGGACTGGGACGGCATCGAGGGCACTAAGGTTCTTCCGGATAGTGTCGTCGTCGAAAACGGCGCAGCGGACGCAGCGGAGGTGGAGCTTCCGGAAGAAAACGACGACAATGCTTACCAAAACAGCGACGAAGCCTTGCCTGACGATGAGGAGGAGCGGGTTCTGTCGCGCGATCCCTCGAAGGAAGGCAGCCGTTTCGACGAGGTGTGACGTCTCCGGTTCGCCTGCCATATCGAAGTTCCAACAGCGCAGGCTCGAGCTTGAGGGTACTGGCGGCTCGACGGGCTCTAATGCATGTCGCCCAGAAGTGCGCAGCGGTTCTGGGACGATCCGTTTCAGCGCGACGGGCTTTAATGCCGGCGCCCGTGCTCCATCAAATGGTATCTGTATCGATCGCGTACAAACTCGTTGAAGAAGCGCCCTTTCGAGGAAGATGCCCTGAACGCGGCGTAGGTCTCCGGCTCGACATCCTGGTAATCGTAACGGTCCCCGCTTGGGACAAACCACACCGAAAGCGTTCTTGTCGGCGCATCATAGTGAAACTTGCGGATGGCAGTGGACGGCATACGCGGCATTCCTGCTTGCTGAGCCGTAATTCCTGGCGTGCCACGAGGTTCCGCCCTGCGGCGGAGCCCAAGGGTGAACGAATGCGAACACAGCATTCGGCGGATCGCGGAGCACCGCTGCTCTGTAATTTTTCGGACCTTGCGACCCAACCTGTAAGCCAGACGGCCTATGAGCCTGGCGCCGCTGCCGTCATCCGCCACACCGTGTTGCCAACGTCGTCGGCAATCAGTAATGCGCCGGACTTATCGACAGCCACTCCGACCGGCCGTCCCCGCGCCTCGCCCTTGTCGTCGAGGAAGCCGGTGACGACATCCTGCGCTATACCGTTCGGATGTCCGCCGCTGAACGGCACGAACACGACCTTGTAGCCGTTGAAGCGGTCGCGGTCCCAACTGCCATGTTCGCCGACGAAGGCGCCGCCGCGATATGATGGCGGCAGATTGCTCGCAGTGTAAAAGGCGAGCCCGAGCGGCGCCACATGCGAGCTGAGCGCGTAATCCGGTGGGATGGCTTTCGCCACCATGTCCGGCCGTTGCGGCATGACGCGCGGATCGACATGCTGTCCGTAATAGCTATAGGGCCAGCCGTAGAAGGCGCCATCCTTCACCGACGTCATGTAGTCGGGCACCAGGTTCGGCCCGAGCTCGTCACGTTCGTTGACCACGGTCCAGAGCGCCTTGCTCTGCGGCTCGAACGACAGGCCGTTCGGATTGCGCAGCCCGCTGGCGAAGATGCGCGAACGGCCGGTGGCGCGGTCGACCTCCCAGATCGCGGCGCGATCCTTCTCGGCCTGGATGCCGTTTTCGGTGATGTTGCTGTTCGAGCCGACGCCTACATAGAGCAGCGAGCCGTCGGGGCTCGCGACCAGGCTCTTCGTCCAGTGATGATCGATAGGCCCGCCCGGCAGCTCCGTCAGCACCTTGCCGGGTGCCGTGATCTTTGTATCGCCCGGGTTATACGGATAGCGTACGATTGCATCGGTATTGGCCACGTAAAGATCGTTGCCGACAAGCGCCACGCCGAAGGGCGAGCTCAGATGATCGAGGAACACGCCCTGGTAGTCCGGCTTGCCGTCGCCATTTGTGTCGCGCAGCAGCGTGATGCGGTTGCTCGGCCCGGTGTCGCCGCCTGATGTGACCCAGTCTTCGACCCAGCCCATGACGATGTCCTTCGGCCGCTTGGGGGACGCTTCAGGAGGCGCTGTCGATTCGACCACCAGTATGTCGCCATTGGGCAGCACATAGATCGAGCGCGGATGCTGCAGACCTTTTGCCATCGCCTGGATCTGCAGGCCCTGCGCGACGCCCGGCTTCTCGTCGTTCTTCCAGCCAACCACCGACGCCAGGTGCATCGGCGGGAAAAGATACTGGTTGATTTCAGGCAGTTTCGGATTTGGCCCGATCTGCGTGCTCGGGTCGGTGTTGTCGTCGCTGCACCCGGCAGCAGCAAGCACCGTCGCGCATATCAGCGCCGCGCCCGTGATTTTGACCGCGCTATCAAGTCGTTTCATCAGCCACTCCTACGTGATGGCGATAGACCAACCCCCAGCCGAGCCAGCCGGTGAAAATCAGGATCACGACCACCAGCGCCGACAGGATCAGTCCGGTCGGCACGACCGACGTCCACGCGTCGCGCGTGTGGATCAGCATGTTGAGGAAGGCCAGCACCAGGGCGACGAGATTGCCTGCCATATGCAGCCATGCGGTCGGCTGCGCACGGATTCTGCGGCCCCAGAGGAAGTCGATCAGCCCCGCGATCGCCGCCAGAATGCCGACGATGACACCGACCGTAACCAGCCAGGCCGAGAAATCGGCCCAGGTCATCTCGGCGGTCCGCCAATAGACAATATCGGCGAGCAAGGTCCCGACGAAACAGGCGATCGGAATGGTGACCAACATTGGATGTATGGGATGGCTGGCTATTCTTGCCGTTGACTGGGGATTTTCCATGCGGCAGCTCCTTTCCGCGGTTGAAACTCAACAACGCGCAGCGGCGAATGTTCCGGCGGAAAATCTTGCGCTCACCAGAAGGTGAACCGCGAGGACCACGGCTCGATCAACGCTCCCTGGCGGCATCGAGATCGATATACGATTCCATACGAAAACCGCTCAGCCGGTAAGGAGGCGATAGCTCTGTGACCTCGTTCGGGCCTTGGTTGGGCATCTCCAAAGTTGGCTGGAGCGCAATCGCTGGTATGGCCAAGCCTGCGGAACCATCGCTCAGCATAAGGGTTTCTTCAAGTCTCCATCGAGAGGATGAAGAGACGGACCAAGCGGAGGCGGCGAGATGAATAGCAGCGCGGTCGGCGAACCATGTGGATGCGGATCGCGCCGTGAATCAACGCAACGCAGATGTCGCGGAGAGCCGTCATGACAGAAGCCGCCATTCGCAACTTCACCATCAACTTCGGACCCCAGCATCCCTCTGCCCATGGCGTTCTACGGTTGGTGCTCGAACTGGAAGGCGAGATCGTCGAGCGCGCCGATCCGCATATCGGGCTGCTCCACCGCGGCACCGAGAAACTGATCGAATACAAGAACTACCTCCAGGCGCTGCCCTATTTCGATCGGCTCGATTACGTCGCGCCGATGAACCAGGAGCATGCGTTCTGCCTCGCCGCCGAAAGACTGCTCGAAATAACGGTTCCCAGGCGCGGGCAGCTTATCCGCGTTCTGTTTTGCGAGATCGGCCGGCTTCTGTCGCATCTCCTCAACGTCACGACGCAGGCCATGGATATCGGCGCGCTGACCCCGCCGCTTTGGGGATTTGCGGAGCGCGAGAAACTCATGGTTTTCTACGAGCGCGCCTCCGGCGCCCGCATGCACGCGAATTATTTCAGGATCGGCGGCGTGCACCAGGATCTGCCTCCAGAGCTTCTGGACGATATCGAGGCCTTCTGTGACCCGTTCCTCAAGGTCTGCGACAACCTCGACGATTTGCTCACCGGCAGCCGCATTTTCAAGCAGCGCAATGTCGATGTCGGCGTAATCGGGTTGGATGATGCCTGGGCCTGGGGCTTTTCCGGCGTGATGGTGCGCGGATCGGGCGCCGCATGGGATTTGCGCAAGGCGCAGCCATACGAGTGTTACCCGGACATGGATTTCGACATTCCCATTGGTAAGAACGGAGACTGCTATGACCGCTATCTCGTTCGCATGGAGGAAATGCGCCAGTCGGTGCGGATCATGAAGCAATGCGTGGAAAAACTGCGGTCGCCGGAGGGCCAGGGGCCGGTGGCGGTTCCGAACCGGAAAATCACGCCGCCGCCGCGAGCCACGATGAAACGGTCGATGGAAGCGACCATCCAGCATTTCAAACTTTACACCGAGGGGCACCGTGTGCCGGCCGGAGAGGTCTACGCTGCCGTCGAGGCGCCGAAGGGGGAGTTCGGCGTTTATCTGGTTTCAGACGGGGGCAATGTTCCTTATCGGTGCAAGATACGCGCGCCGTCCTTTGCCCATTTGCAGGCGATGGATCTTCTGTCTCGAGGGCACATGATCGCCGACGTTGCCGCGATCATCGGATCGCTCGATATCGTGTTTGGCGAGATCGATCGCTGACCGGCGCGCAGATCACATGCCCTTGTCGAAGTCGATGACTTCTCCCGTGTGGCGCATCATGCGGCGAAAGCTCATCGAGATATGGGCGCGCCTTATATGGCCGATCGATTCCCAGTCTCCGATCTCGGCTGCGGCCAGCACTTCCTCCATTTCGCGGCGGAAGGCGGTGAATTCTTCGACAAGGCCGAGCTGCGGCATCATCTTCAGGACGACGCGCGCGACCTGGAAATACAGGCGCTCGCTGATCTCGCGCAGCGGCTGGTTGCCGGTCATCGCGGTGAGTTCGTAGAAGAAATCCATGTTGAGGCGAAGGAAGGCGCGCTGGTCGGGGTTGAGCATGTCGGAATCACAGCGCTTGATGAGCGCTCTGATCCGATCGAGATCCTCCGCCGTGCGCGGGATTGGCGAAAGCTTGCCGACGAGCAGCGCCAGTTCCAGTCTCAGGTGGTAGACCTGCTGCAATTCCTCGATATCGACGTCCGTGACGATCGTGCCGACGCCGTGTACGGATTGGACGAGACCCTCGGATTCCAGTCGCGCCAGGACGCGCCGGACCGGAGTCCGGCTGATCTCGAATTCCTGGGCCAGCTCTTCCTCGGAGAGGTGGCTTCCCGGAGCATAGTCCAACAGGCAGATGCGGTCGCGCAAGATCCGGTAGATGCGCTCGAACCGCTCGCGCGCCGAAAGCGGGCGCGGCGTCACGGCTATTGGCGCGGCATCTGTCTCAAGCGTCATCCAGCCTCCAGGACAGCATGCAGGAACTGCCGCGTCCGCTCGTTCTTGGGCGCTCCGAACAGTTCGCCTGGCGGTCCCTGCTCGCAGATCTTGCCTTGGTAGAAGAAGCAAACGCGATCTGAAAACTCTTTGGCGAAACCCATTTGATGAGTGACCATCAGCATGGTTAGATCATGCTCGCGCCCGATCTGCCTTATCACCTGCAGCACTTCGCCGACAAGCTCCGGGTCGAGCGCGGACGTGACCTCGTCGAACAGCATGATCTTGGGCCGCATGGCCAGCGCCCTGGCAATGGCGACGCGCTGCTGCTGGCCACCGGAAAGCTGCGACGGATAGTGGTCTTTCTTCTGAGCTAAGCCAACCAGTTCCAGGAGTTCGGCCGCCCGCGCCTCGGCGTCCGCCCGCTTCATGCCGAGCACCGTCATCGGCGCTTCGATGCAGTTCGCCATCGCCGTCATGTGCGGGAAGAGGTTGAAGGACTGGAACACCATGCCGATCTTCGCGCGGATGCGGCGAATATGCGCTAGGTCGGCGGGAACGAGCGTGCCGTTCTTCTTCATGTGGGTGAGCGGCTCGCCTTCGACCCAGATGACGCCGTCATTGATCGTCTCCAGCGTCATCAGCATGCGCAGCACCGTCGTCTTGCCCGAACCTGACGGCCCGATGACGGAGACCTTCTCGCCGCGTGCGATTTCGAGATCGAGCCCGTCGAGAACGGTCAGCGCGCCATACCGTTTCGAAACGTTCTCGAAGCGGACCATCGGTTGTTCCGTCATCGCATGGTCCTCCGGTTGAGCAGGCGTTCGAGAGCGCGGATGAGCACAGCTGAAACCAGGCTCATGGCAAGGAAGAACAAGCCGACCAATGTAATCGGCTCGGTGTAACGGAATGTCTCGGAGCCGATGATCTTGGCTGTCTGCATCAGCTCCATCACGGCGATCGCGGAAAGCAGCGGCGTCTCCTTGAACAGGGCGACGAGGTAGTTGCCCAGCGCCGGGACGATCGGCGGGATCGCCTGCGGGATGATGATGTCGCGAAACGTCGTCCAGGCCGAGAGATTGAGCGCGATCGAGGCTTCCCACTGACCGCGATGGATATTGTCGAAACCGGCCCGGTAGACCTCGGAGCAATAGGCGGCATAGTGGATGCCGATGGCGAGCACACCGGCCGTGAAGGCGTCGAGCACGAGGCCGAATTTCGGGAAGACGAAGTAGATGAAGAATATCTGGATGAGCAGCGGTGTCGAACGGATCAGCTCGACCAGCACCGAAATCGTCCAGCCGGTCCGCGGCACGGCGATGCGGACGACCGCCAGCACAAGGCCGAGGGTCGCGGCGAGCACGAAGCCGATCAGCGTCGCCTCGATGGAGACGATTGCCGCATGCGCCAGCACCGGCAGGATCTCGAAGGTGAAGCTCCAGTCCCAGATCATGCCGCCCTCCCCCGCGCCAGACCTGCCGATGCGCGCCTTTCGAGCAGCCGCATGACAATGGTGAGGACCAGTGACATCGCGAGATACATCAGCAGCACGAGCGTGAAGATCGGAATGGTCTTGAACGTGTTCTGGTTCATCTGCTGCGCCTTGAAGGCGAGATCGGAGAGCGTGATCAGCGAGACCAGCGACGTCGACTTGAGAAGCTCGATGAACAGGTTTCCCCAAGGCGGGATCATGGCGACGAAAGCCTGCGGCAGGATAACTCGCCGCAGCATCTGGCCACGGCTCATATTCAACGCCGTGCATCCCTCCCACTGGCCGCGATTAACCGACAGGATCGCGCCTCGCACCACTTCCGACCCGTAGGCGCCGACGTTCAGTCCGAGCGCCAGCACGGCCACCGGGAATGCATCGAGCGAGACACCGAATTGCGGCAGCACGAAAAACAGCCAGAACAGCTGAACCAGCGCCGAAGTGCCGCGGAATATCTCGACATAGACAGTAGCCAGCCACCTCAGCGGCGCCGGACCATAAAGGCGCGCGAGTGCTGCAAGCACACCCATGACGACGGCAAGCAGCGCGCCGAGCACGGCGATCTCGACCGTCAACGCCGCGCCCTGCAGCAGGCCCGGCATGAACAGGCTGTAGCTTGGCTGCGTCGCCAGGATAGCGATGACGACGAGCGCGGCCGCCAGCATCGCAACAAGCGTGCGGATTCCCATCTGCGTCTCCGAAAAAGGGGCGGCGCCGTGGCGCCGCCCAGCAGTTGGGACCCTATTTGCCGGCGCAGAGCTCGGCGGTGGTCTTGTTCGGCAGGTAGTCCTTGCCGAAGCCGAGCGGCTCGACCAGGGCGATATGCTCCGGCGAGCCGAGGAATTTCTTCAGCTCGGCGTTGAAAGCCTCTTGCAGATCGGTGTCTTCCTTGCGGAAGCCGAAGCCGCCATGTCCCTTCACCGACTTGCCGTTAACCTCGCCGAACGGCTTGGTCGTTTCGACGCCGTCGGCCTTCTTGGCCATGTCGGCGATCGAAAGCGCCGTCAGCGCGGCGGCGTCGGCGCGGCCGGCCTGGACGGCGGCGACCAAGCTGGACTGGTCAGGCAGGGTGACGATCTGCCCGGCGTCCACGCCCGCATCCTTGGCGAAACCGCCTTCGACGGCACCGGCCATCACGGCAAGCTTGAGATCCGGCTTCTCCTTGAAGCTGGAAAAGTCCTTCACGCCTTTCGGGTTGCCTTTTGCCACCAACATCGCCTCGCCGATGCCGTAGGAAGGCTCAGAGTAGTTGATCTCGGCGCAGCGCTTCGGAGTGATGAACATGCCGGCGGCGATGATGTCGAAGCGGCCGGCCTTGAGACCCGGGATGAGAGAGCCGAATTCGGTCAGCACCCCATCAACCTGCGGGATGCCCATCTTGGCGAGCACCGCCTTGGCGACTTCAGGGGCCTCGCCGGTCAGCTTGCCATCAGGCGTGGCGTAGCCGAACGGCGCCTCGTTGGCGAAGCCGACGCGGATATAACCGTCCTTCTTGGCTCGTTCGAGCGTGGTCTCCGCATGAGCGGGCAGCGACGTGAGCGAAGTCGCCGCAAGCGCAAGACAGGCGGCCGCCTTCACGACGACGCGGCGCGATATCGATGATTTCAGCATGCTTTTCTCCCATTGAACAACTGATGATGGTTCCCAGCGCAGCGGCCTTCTTCGAGACTGAAACGCGCTTGACCAGACGTATACAACTGCCCTAGAGATTGTGCAAGTCGAGACACGTCAACCTTTGAAAATTCGAAGGCCGCAGGGCGGGCTACCGTTGAGTTGTGCACAATTTAAGCAATTTACCCGCCGCCAGGGGCGGACGACATATCCAGAAGGCAGGGGCATTCCAGGTGACGAGCGCCGACCATTCCGGGACATTCACGCAGGCGGAATACGCGCGGCGCCTGGCCGGCGTGAAGGTACGCATGGAAAAGGCAGGCTTCGACCTTATCGTCTGCCAGGATCCCGCCAACATGTGCTGGCTGACCGGCTATGACGGCTGGTCGTTCTACGTTCCGCAATGTGTTCTGGTCCATCTCGAGGAGGATCGGCCGATCTGGTTCGGCAGGGCCCAGGATGCCAGGAGCGCACGCCTGACCACCGGCCTGCCGGAGAACAATATCGTGCCGTTCTCGGAACGGCTGGTGCAGCAACCCGTCGAGCATCCCTATGACGAGCTCGCCCAGCTGATCCGCTCGCGCGGCTGGGGAACGGCCCGCATCGGCGTCGAGATGGACGCGCATTACTACACGGCGCGCTGCCACGCCCATCTCACCCAGGGACTGCCCGACGCGCGCTTCGCCAACAACCACGATCTCGTCAACTGGGCGCGACTGGTCAAATCCGAAGCCGAGCTGACGCTGATCCGCGACGCCGGCGCCATCTGCACCCATGCCATGAACCGCGCCATCGAAAAGATGCGGCCCGGCGTGCCTCAGAACCACGTCATCGCCGAGATCTATCACGCGCAGATCATGGGTGTGCCCGGAGCCGGCGGCGACTATGCCGCGATTTGTCCGTTGATGCCGGTTGGCGAGGGCACCTGCACACCGCATCTGACATGGTCCGATGCGCCGTTGCCGGACAGCGGCCTCGCCATCCTGGAGATCGCCGGCGTGCGTCGCCGCTATCATGCGGCGCTGACGCGCACGGTGCATTTCGGCAAGCCGCCGCAGTCGATCCTCGACATGGCCAAGGCAATCGTCGAAGGCGTCGACGCCGGTCTCGAGAAGGCGCTACCCGGCAACACCGCCGAAGAAGTCGAAGCCGCCTGGCAAGCGGTCCTGCGCAAGAACGGGCTGAAGAAGGAGAGCCGCGTCGGCTATCCGGTCGGGCTCGCCTACCCACCTGATTGGGGCGAGCGCACCGCAAGCCTTCGTCCCGGCGACACCACCGAGATGCAGCCGGGAATGTGCTTCCACTTCATGGCCGGCGTTTGGCTCGACGATTTCGGCGTCGCCATCTCGGAATCCTTCGTCGTCACGGATCGCGGCGGGAAACGCCTTTGCGACGTGGCACGCGAACTCATCGTCATCGACTGATCGCCGGCCCAGGAACCGGCAATTTCAAGGACACCGCAATGGACCGCAATCCCTTTTCCGAAGCCGAAATCGCTGGCCGTCTTGCCAGGCTTCGCACGCTGCTGGCCGAGCGCGAACTCGACGCCGCGGTCTTCGCTTCGCCGGAGAACGTCTTCTACCTCACCGGGCTCGATCACTGGGGATATTTTGCCCCTCACCTTTTGATCGTCCCGCTTGAGGGCAAGCCGGTCCTGGTTACCCGTTCGATGGAAAGGGTGACGATCGAGAAGCAGGTGACGGCAGCGTCGTTCCGCGGCCATTCCGACAGCGAAACGGCGGCGGATCTTGCCGCGCGGGTGCTGGCGGAACTCGGACTGACCGGCAAGCGGATCGGCCTCGAATACTGGACGGCCGGCCTCAGCCACGGGCTTGCCGTGGCGCTGCAGGCGCAGGCGGATGCCAAATGGAGCGACGTTTCGGGTCTGGTCGACAGGATGCGGCGGGTGAAGAGCGCCGAGGAACAGGCGCTGATGCGCCGTGCCGCCAAGGTGACCGATGCCGCCGCCGGCGCCGCGATCGCGGCGATCTCGGGCGGCGCCACCGAACAGGAGGTCGCCGCCCAATGCGTTTCGGCGATGATCCGTGCCGGCGGCCATGCGCCGGGCTTTGGCCCGTTCATCCGCCCGGCCGCGCGCCTGGGCGAAGAGCACGCGACATGGGGTGACGGAATCTATCGCAAGGGCGAGCCGGTCTTCGTCGAATTGTCCGGCTGCATCTCGCGCTACCACGCGCCGCTCGGCCGGCTCGTTCGCATCGGCCACATCAGCGACGAGGACGCCACGATGGCGCAAGTGACTGCCAGGGCGTTCGACGCGGTCGTCAAGGCGCTGCGGCCCGGTGCCAAGGCGCGCGATGTCTACGCCGCCTGGCAGGCCGTCGCCGATGAGGCCGGCCTTTCCCACTATCGCCGCCACCATTGCGGCTATCTGGTCGGCGCCGGCCAGCCGCCATCGTGGACCGGCGGCAATTCGGTGACCGGCTTGAGGCACGATTCCGATCTCGAGATCGAGACGGGGATGAGCTTCCACATCCTGTCCTGGCTGATGGGCACCGGTCGTGGCGACGACTTCGTCTCGAACACTGTGCTTTTGACGGACACGGGCGCCGAAGTGCTGACCCACACGCCGGCCGGTCCGATCGTTCGATAGGCCCGCACGGATGGCGCGCTACTCGGCATTTTCGATTTTTCGCAATGCGCTCTCCGGCCAGAAGAGCTGGCAGCGTGCCTGGCGGGCGGCGGAGCCCAAACCCTCCTACGACGTGATCGTCATCGGCGGCGGCGGACATGGCCTTGCCACCGCTTTCTACCTCGCCGAGAACCACGGCATCCGCAATGTCGCCGTGATCGAGAAAGGCTATGTCGGTGGCGGCAATGTGGGCCGCAATACCACTGTCATTCGCTCCAACTACCTGCTCGACGGCAACACCCAGTTCTACGAATTCTCGATGAAGCTGTGGGAGGGCATGTCGCGGGCGCTGAACTTCAACGTCATGTTCTCGCAGCGCGGCCAGCTCGTGACCGCGCATTCGGCCGATCAGCTCGACGGCTTCAGCCACCGCGCCAACATCATGCGGCTGAACGGCATCGATGCCGACATCCTCGACCGCGAAGAGGTGCGCCGCCTTGTGCCCTATCTCGACTTCTCCGACACGGCCCGCTTTCCGATCCATGGCGCCATCTTCCAGGGCCGCGCCGGCACGGCGAGGCACGACGCCGTCGCCTGGGGCTATGCGCGCGCGGCCGACGGCCATGGCGTCGACATCATCCAGAACTGCGAGGTGACCGGCTTTGTCCGCGACGGCGAGCGGATTGTCGGCGTCGAGACGACGAAAGGGCGGATCGGCGCCGGCAAGGTCGGCCTCGCCGTCGCCGGCCATACATCCATCCTCGGCGCCAAGGCCGGCCTTGAGCTGCCGATCGAAAGCCATGTCTTGCAGGCCTTCGTCACCGAGCCGCTGAAGCCGCTGGTCGACCATGTCGTCGCCTATGGCGCCGATCATTTCTACGTCAGTCAGTCGGACAAGGGCGGGCTGGTCTTCGGCGGCAATCTCGACGGCTACAATTCCTATGCCCAGCGCGGCAATCTCGGTGTCGTGCGCGAGGTTGCCGAGGCGGCGATCGCCTTGATGCCGTGCATCTCGCGCATCCGCCTCCTGCGTCATTGGGGCGGCGTCATGGACATGACGCCCGACGCCAGCCCGATCATCTGCCCGACGGCGATCGACGGTCTCTATCTCAATGGCGGCTGGTGCTATGGCGGCTTCAAGGCGACACCGGCTTCCGGCTGGTGCTTCGCCCACACCATCGCGACCGGCAAGCCACATCCGTTGATCGCGGCCTACGGGCTTGATCGTTTCCGGACCGGCCGGACGCTCGACGAGGCTGGCGTCGGCCCTTCCGCCTGGCTGCAATAGGAGGCGAAGAGGAAAATGCTGCGCATCGAATGCCCCTGCTGCGGCCCGCGCGACCATGACGAGTTCCGCTATGGTGGCGACGCCTCCGTCACACGTCCGGCGCATGACGATCCCGATCCGGAGGCCTGGTACGCCTATGTCTACGTCCGAAAGAACCCGGCCGGCCTCCACCGCGAGTTCTGGCAGCACGTGATTGGCTGCCGCCAGTGGCTGGTGGTCGAGCGTGACACGCGCAACCACGTCATCTCTTCGGTCGCCTTCGCCAGGACATCGCAAGCATGAACGCCCAGAACCAGCGACTGCCGGGCGGCGGCCGCATCGACCGCTCCCACCCCATCGAATTCAGCTTCGACGGCCGAAAACTGGCTGGATATCGCGGCGACACGCTGGCGTCCGCGCTGCTCGCCAACGGCGTCACGCTGGTTGGGCGCAGCTTCAAATACCATCGCCCCCGCGGCATTCTCTCCGCCGGGCCGGAGGAGCCGAACGCACTGGTGACGCTTGGGTCTGGCGGCAGGCGCGAGCCGAACCTGCCGGCGACGACGCTGGAGCTTGGCGACGGCATGGTCGTGGAAACCCAGAACCGCTGGCCGTCGCTTGCCTTTGACGTGCAAAGCCTCAACGGCCTTTTTGGTCCGTTCCTCTCGGCCGGTTTCTACTACAAGACCTTCATGGGCCCGACACGGCGCGCCTGGATGTTCTACGAGCACTTCATCCGCAAAGCCGCAGGCCTCGGCAGGGCCGGTACCGACCCCGATCCTGCCCGCTACGAAGTCCGCCATGCGTTCGCCGATGTCGCGATCATCGGCAGTGGCCCGGCGGGGCTGTCGGCAGCGCGCGCCGCTGCCGCGGCCGGCGCGCGGGTCGCGCTCATCGAGCAGGATTTCCTGCTTGGCGGCCAGCTTCTGGCCGAACGGTCCGATGGCATCGCGGCCGCATGGCTGAATGAGGTCGAAGCCGAGCTGAAGGGCCTTGAAACCGTCACGCTGATGAAGCGGACCAGCGCTTTCGGCGTCTATGACGGCAATGTCTTGGGCCTGGCCGCACAGCGCGAGCCACTCGATACGCGGTCGACCGGCGAAGCGCGGCAGACGGTCACGATGCTTCGCGCTCACTCGGTGGTTTTCGCCACAGGGGCGATCGAGCGACCAATGGTATTTTCGAACAACGACCGCCCTGGTGTCATGCTTGCCTCGGCCGCCCGGACCTACCTCAACCGCTTCGCCGTCCTGCCAGGCAAAAAGATCATCGTCGCCGCCGCCAACGACGCCGCATGGCGCACCGCCTTCGACCTGGCCGAAGCCGGCGCCGAGGTGACGGTAGCGGATTTGCGCGCAGCACCGCCCCCAGCCCTTGCCGCAGAGGCCGGTCGCCTCGGCGTCGCGGTTCGAACCGCAACACGCATTGTCGACCTGCGCGGCGGCCATGCCGTCAGGCGCGCGACACTTTCCGGACCTGGCGGCCAATCCGAGACGGCCTGCGATCTGGTCTGCATGTCCGGCGGCTGGTCGCCGACCGTGCACCTCACGTCGCATCTCGGCATCAAGCCCCGGTATCGCGATGACATCGACGGCTTCGTGCCGGGCATATTTCCAGCCAGTTGGTCCGGTGCCGGTGCGATGATGGGTGCCTACGCGACCGCCGACACCATCGAGGACGGCCATCGCGCCGGCATCGAAGCGGCATCCTTCTGCGGCAAGTCGGCACCGGTGTCGGCCCCTCCAAAGCTCGATCTGGGTGAAACCGTCACGGCTCCGCTTCGCGACGTCCCGTCCGCTCACCGTGGAAAAGCCTTCGTCGATTTTCAGATGGACGTCACCACGAAGGACATCGAGCTCGCCCACCGCGAAGGCTATGAATCGGTCGAGCACCTGAAGCGCTACACAACGCTCGGTATGGGCACCGACCAGGGCAAGACCAGCAATTTCGCCGCGCTTGCCGCGATGGCCGGCCTGCGCGGCGCAACGGTCCCCGAGACCGGCACCACGACCTTTCGTCCACCCTTCACGCCGGTCGCCATCGGCGCTCTCGCCGGCCGCGCCACCGGCCATCATTTCAAGCCGTTCCGTCGCACGCCGATGCATGATTGGCATCAGGCGAACGGCGCCGACATGCTGGAGGTCGGTCTGTGGATGCGGCCCTGGTTTTACCGGCAATCCGGAGCCGATGTGAACGAAGCCTATGTCGCCGAAATGCGGACTGTGCGCCAGGCAGCCGGCCTGATGGATATTTCCACCTTGGGCAAGATCGACGTCCAGGGCCCCGATGCGGCGATATTCCTCGATCGCGTCTATGCCAACGGCTTTGCCAAGCTGCCGGTCGGCCGTGCCCGCTATGGCGTCATGCTGCGCGACGACGGCATCGTCTTCGATGACGGCACCACGACGCGGCTGGCGGAAAGCCGGTTCTTCATGACCACCTCGACCGCCAAGGCCGCCGACGTGCTGTCGCGGCTGGAATTCCTGCTCGATACTGCCTGGCCGGACCTGCGCGTCGCCGTCACCTCGGTGAGCGATGAATGGGCGGCGATGTCGATTGCCGGACCGCAGAGCCGCGCCATCCTGGCGGCGGAATTTCCGTCGCTCGACGTTTCCGACGCAGCGCTGCCGCACATGGGCTTGCTCGAAGGCGAATGGGAAGGTCGGGCGCTGCGCATCCTGCGCCTTAGCTACTCGGGCGAGCGCGCCTATGAACTATATGTCGGCGCGACTGCCGGCGCGCAACTCTGGAACCGCTTGCTCGAAGCCGGCGATCCGTTCGGCCTGAAGCCCTACGGCGTCGAGGCGCTCGGCGCGTTGCGCGTCGAAAAGGGCCATGTCGCCGGACCCGAGATCGACGGACGCACGACGCTCGACGATCTCGGGCTCGGCCGCATAGCCGGCAAGCGCAGCGGCTTCGTCGGCGATGTCCTGCGCCGTCGCCCTGCGCTCCTGGCGCCTGCCCGGGAACGCCTGGTCGGGCTGGAATGCATCGAGGACGGAAAGCGCCTGCGCGGCGGCGCCATCCTGTTCCTGCCGGGCGAGAAAGCTCACGGCCACGGACGCGGCCGTGTCACGTCCGTCACCTTCAGTCCCGAACGCGGCCACTATGTCGGGCTGGCACTGCTTGCCGGCGACATGGCGGCGGAAGGAAACGAGGTCGTGGCCGTCTACCCGATGAAGGCCGAAACGGTGCGTGCCCGCATCGTCGCGCCGGTATTCCTCGACCCGCAGGGAGAACGGCTGCATGGCTAGCCCGGATTTCAGCCTGTCCGTATCCGATTGCCTGCTCATCCAGGTCGAGGCTTGGAACGAAACGCTCGGACAATTCGAAACGAGCCTTTCGGCGTCGCTCGGCACGGACCTTCCCGCCTCGGTCGGCGAGACGGTGCATCACGAGAACCTTCTCATCATCCGCGTCGCACCCCGTCGTCTCTGGCTTGCCCTCGATGACGCGGCACCGGCACCGCCCCTTGCGGTCGATCCGGATCTCGGCTGTTCGGCCTCCCTTGGCGAAGGCCGCGTGCGCTTCAGCCTGGCCGGCGCCGACATCGCAAGGGTGCTCTCGACCTGCATCGCCGTCGACTGGCACGCGCCGACGGCCGCTCCGGGCCGTGCCGTGCACACGTCATTCCATCACGTGCCGGTACTCTTGCTGCGCACCGGCGAGGCCTCATGCGAACTCATCGTACCGCGAAGCTTCGCCACCAGCCTCTCCGATTGGATTGCCGACGGCTCATACGGAGCCATCTAATTTCTTGCTGGCCAATCGCGCAGAAGCGTGTTTCCAAACTTCGGTGCGGCTGCCCTGAGCCGCTCGATATCGGCGGGAGTCGGCGGCCCGGCCGTCTGTCCCTTCCGAAGCTCATGGCCACCTTCGGCGAGAAACTGCTCGAATCCACTTGGCGTGCCTATCAGGATGTAGCGGACGGGCCGATTGCCAGGGTTCATCAGCTGGTGCGGGATGCCGCGCTTCAAAAACATGCTCTCACCCGCCGAGATCGTTCGGACTTCGCCATCCACGACCGCGGTCAACTCACCCTCGATGACGTAGACCGTCTCGTCGTCGTTCGCATGGACATGGATCGGCGTCCTGGTCTGCCCGTCACTCCTGTTTTCGAGAAGACATAGCTGGCCTCCCGTCTGTTTGCCGGTCACCAGTCGCTTCATCACGACGCCTGCGAGCACGAATTCCTTGGGTTCGAGATCTGACATTGATCCAATCCTCTTGATATTGCCCCCTCAAGCGTGCTGGCTCATCAGTCACCCTTGTCCGGCTCCTTCAGCCTGCTAAACGCCGAGCACCGCCTTCACGCGTTCGCGCGTATAGGGAAGGTCGTGGATGCGCTCGCCCGTTGCATGCCGGAACGCATTGGCGATCGCGCCGGCCGTCGGTCCCTGCGCCGCTTCCGCCACGCCGAGATAGGGCGAGCCCGGATTGTCGACGACATGCACTTCGACGCTGTCGGGCACGGCGCTGAAGCGCAGGATCGGGTAGGCCGACCAGTCGGCGCTGAGGATGCGGGTGTCGTTGAAATGGACCGCCTCGTAGAGGGTCCAACTCAACGATTGCAATATCCCGCCCTCGGTCTGGTTGACGATAGAATCCGGCGCCACCACCTCGCCGCAGTCGACCGCGCACACGACATGCGAGATGGCGATGGCGCCGCTGTCGCGGTCCACATCTGCTTCCAGCGCGAAATGCCAGTTCACGCGCTGGTTCGGCACGTAGTGGAGCGGGAAGGCGTTGCGGTCGCCATAGCCGAGAGGTGATATCTGCAGTTTGGCCGGATCGGGCGCAAAATGCTTTGCCATCAGCCGTCCCGCAATCAGCGAACCGGCCGACCCCGGCCTCACCATCGGATTGTCTTGGCCTTGCGCGCGCGCCATGCGGAAAAAGCTAGGCGCGGCGGCCCCTGCGTCAACCGAGGGATTTGACCGATTGCCCTAACGATCAAGACGGGCGCATGTTGGTTCGCATCCAAATGCGGGGCGCTCACATTCGAGATCGGTCGGAACCGGTCGGATTTTCAAGCCGTTGTCTTCGATAGCGATCGAGGAGAACCGTCATGAAGGACAAGGCAGCAGATATCGACCACACATTGCCACAGGTTGCCATCGACGATCGGCAGGTGCGACAGCTTGCGGCAACGACCGACTTGCCGTCCAGGCAGGCCCGCGAACTGGTGCGCCGACACGGCAACGACCCCAGGAAGCTGGAAGAGTTGGCGAAGTCGATCAACGCGGCGAGCTGAGCCCAGGCAAATGGAAGTCGGAGGTGCAGGCCACTGGTTCCATCTCCTCGTAGTCATGGCAGGCGCCGCTCGGAACCGGGTTCCGATGGTCCCGAGCGGTAGCAGTGACCGCGGGAGCCTCAGATTTCGAGCAGGGCGTAGGGGCGCCCGGTCGGCTTGGCGATATGCATGGCCACATTGTAGACCTTGGCGCCGCCTGGCGTGCGGCCTTCATAGACGCCGCGATGGGCGTGGCCATGCACGACCGCACTGACCTTGAACCGGTCGATCGTTTCGGCCAGCCGGGAAGATCCCAGGAATGGAAAAATTTCCGGCGGTTCGCCGGCGACGGTCTCGGGAATCGGAGCATAGTGGAGGATCACCAGGGTGCGCTTGGTGCGCACCTGTCGCATCGCATTCTCGAGCCGCATCGCCTCGCTGACGCTCTCGGCCACCATTGCCTTGATCGCCGGCTCGCCGAACGAACCCAGCATCCTTGGCCCGAACCCGCCGACAAAGCCCTTCACGCCGACGAACCCGACATCCATCAACTCCGTCACTTGCCCGTCGAGCAGATGCATTCCCGCCTGCCGCAGCGTGGCCGAAACCTCTTCGACGAAGCCGGATTCGTAATCGTGGTTGCCGAGCACGCCGACAACCGGGACCGAGCAGGCGCGCAGATCCTCGGCGAGAAGCTCGGCTTCACGAGGCTTGCCGAGATTCGTCAGATCTCCGGCAAGGACGAGGATATCGGCCGCGCGCGACACCTCCCCGAAAAGTTCGCGATATGAGGTCTGGGCGCCTTCCTCGACATGCAGGTCGCCCACCGCGGCGATCCTGACGACGCCATTGCCGTCCGTCTTCGAGGCTCTGGTTCGCTCAGTCATCCCGGAATTCTCCAACGCCGCCGACGCCGGCAAATCCCCACTCCTTGAGGTCGATCTCATAGTCGACCGGCGACAGCAGCCGGCCACGGCAGATCTTCATCCTCGGCGAAGGCAACTGCCGCTGCCGGGCAAGCCGGTCGAGCAGGTCGTCGATCAGCCAGTCGGGAATGTGGTCGCGCTCGCTGGGATATATCCACCGGAAGTTGAGGAGCTGCATCAGCAACACCTCCCAGTGGACATCGAGATAGGACAGCAGCCTCTGCCAGTCGATCTGATCGTTCGCTCTGAGGATGGTATGGGCAATGTCGGCGCCATCGTGGCGGCCTCTATCCTGGATGAAGCACTTCGACCAGATGAGTTCGGTTGGGCCGATGATCCTGACCCGGCTGCCCAGCAGCTCCACCTGCCGGGCATGCTCCAGCCACTGGTCCTCGACCCGCATCGTGCCATTGGCCGAGGCGAAGATCACATCGAAGAAATGCGCGCCTTCGAAGACCTTTCCCAGCCATCGGTCGTCCTCGATCTCGACCGCGTAGCCGATTTCCTTGAAATAGGCGAGGATGCGCGGGCAATCGCCGGCCTTGCAGAAGATGTCGAGATCCTTGGTCTGACGCACGACGCCCGTATAGGCGCTCACCGCATAGGTTCCGGCCACGAGAAAGGGAATGTCCGTGGCCGCGAGCTCGCGGATCGCGCGCGTATAGAAGGCCTCCGCTTCGGCGCTCTTGAGCGTCGGCTCGGCTTTCGCGTCGATCGCGGGAAGTGATGCCAGAACGCCCGGCAATTCATCGTTGGCCATGAACCACAGCTCCGCCTGTTTCGATTAACAGCGGCAACCCCGTCTGGTTCCGCTGCCGGCGACTGGGGCCGGAGAAGACGAGCCGCTGCTATAAGCGGGCTTTATCCGCCTCGCGGAGCGCCGCATTGCCGCGACGCTCCATTTCGGCCGGCGACAGATCTTCCTTCCATGTCAGCAACACCCAAACATGGCCAAATGGATCGCGCACGCTGGCCGAGTTCGCGCCGTAAAACATATCGGTTGGCGCCTGGATCTGCTCGCATCCCGCGGCTACCGCACGGGCCAGAACCGCTGCATTGTCATCCACCATCAGATGCAGGCCGGCTGTGCAGGCTCCGAGTTGTCGCGGCTCATCGTAGAGCCGACTGGTCGGATCGCCCAACATCACCGTCGCATTGCAGATGGCAAGCTCGCTGTGGATGATGCGTCCATCCGGCGTCGCGATGCGCAGGACTTCTTCGGCGCCAAACGCCTCGGCATAGAAGGCGACCGCTTTGGCCGCGCCTTCGACGTAAATGTGCGGAACGACGGCGTTTAGGTAGCGCAGAGGTCGTATCGTCATCGCCCGACTCGCTGATGCTGTTATCACAATCGACGTCGCCGCCGATGCGCCGCGCTGCGTGCCAATTCCTTGGACGGAGCGCGACAGATCATAAACACCGGCCCTTCTCTTCTGTTCCGGGCGAACAGCCTCTGCCGGTGAATGCAACATCGCCAGCCATGAGAAAAGCGGTGACGAAAGGCTGGGCTGAGTTGCGCCAAGGGTCGACATGGGCTTGCGGTCTGAGCGCAGGGTTGCGGATGATTGTCCGGTATCGGACACAGCCTTGAAGGCTGCAGAATTTCAGCGCTAACTCGTCGTGGTTGGAGTTTTCAGGGAGGAACTCTCGATGACCACCGTCTTTCATACAGTCACGATCGAAAAAGCCGCCGAGGCGTATGTCCTCTCCAGGGGCAGAGCCCGTTTCCTTTCCATCGCACAGGCGATCCGCGCCATCCGAACACTCATGCCGGCATGCAAGGCGACCGACCGCGAGTTGGAGGCATTGCTGGCGGCTGCATCGATCGTGCACGGCGTGCCCGTGGCCTTCGACGCACCGACGGCCAACAGCGCCGAACCGCGTCTTCATTCGTAGGCCAAGCCGTTGTTCGCGCTCGCGCCGCGACCGGCCTCGTCGGACGTTCGCCTGGTGATCATCCGCTACCTGATCGTCAATGTCGTCCGACCGAGCATCTCGATGTCCGAGGTCAGCCGCGCCGTGAGAACAGCCTTCCCGCTTTGCGAGCTCACCGACTGGGAACTTTGCGACCTGATCGCGCGAAGCGCGATCGACGCGGGATTTGCCATCGAGTTCGACGGGGCCGGCTCCTGATCGTGCTTGTCGGGACTGACTTGAGCAGACCTCGTCGTACCGGAGACCGCAGGATGCCCGTAGGGACGCAAACGCTATTGCCGCGCCAGGGTCATCGGCTGTTGCAGGTTGGCATCGCGCTTGTGCTCTTTTCGTCGTTTGAGGGCTTTGTCATCCCACAAATGGCGTCGCCGCGAATTGGCCTTTCGGTGCACACGCTTGGCGCGATCGAGAGCATTTTTCTGCTGGTCCAGGGACTGTTGTGGCCCAGGCTGGAACTCGGCGTCGTGACTGCGCGCGTGGCGTTCTGGTGCTCCATCTATTCGGCGCTGGCCATTCTGGCCGCCTACTTCGTCGCTGCCGTTTTGGGCGTCGGCGTAGACACGATTGCGCTGAACGGCCGGCTCCCCGGCGGCTTGTCGGAGGGAAGCGCCCTCCAGGAGGCTGCCATTCGGTTGATCGCCTATTCCTCGGCGCCGACCGGCACTGTCTGCTTCACCCTCGTCCTGTGGGGTCTTCGCCATGCCGAGCCGAATCGTGAAGGCCGGCATACGCCTTAAGGCCGTTCGCCGCCTTCTTGCGCGGAGCCAGGCACAATCAGCGTTCCTTGATCGCGCTGCGAGTATCTGAAGCCAATATAAAACAAGCCTACGATGAGCAGACAAATCACGAGCACGGTGACGAGGGTTCTCGCGGGGTTTTGGGCCGACGGTTTGTCTTCCATGGCAATTCGCCTCGGTAGATAATCCGCCGAATGCCTTTGGGGTTCCAAAGGCGGTCATATCGGACAATCGTTCCAGCCTGGCAGCGTCGTTCCAGCGCTTTGCCGACGCGGCATGGGGCGATACTTGTCGATGGAGGCGTTGCGCAATTCCGGAAGCTCATTCGACGGGCGTTCGGGCGGAAGCGAGTTCTTCAAAGTAGGCGCGGAGCGTGCGCGGTTCCCGACCCAGAATGGCGCGCAGCGTAAGCGGATTGCCGAGCAGGCCGTGATGCTCGTAGTGGTCGAACATTGTCTTCATTGCGTCGGGAATATCGCCAAGGGCGCCGGGATCGCTTTTCATGGGCGTAATCTCCCGACCCAGAATCTCGGTCAGCAGTGCCGCAACTTCCCGGCGATTGAGGTTTCCCGGCGAGCAGAGCTCGAATGTCCCGTACCGCAGCCTGTCCTCGATCAGTGCGATGGCCGCGACTTCCGCCACATCGCGGTAATCGACCCGCGTGAAGCGTGTCTCTATCGACCACGGCTCAGACAACACGCCGGTCTCGATGATCTTTGGCCACGGATCGGCATAGATCTGAAAATAGAGAGTTGGATGGAGGAAGGTGTATTCGAGGTCTGAATTGAGCACCGCCTCTTCCACGGGCGCTTTCGCAGCGTGATTGACGAGGCCGCCAAGCACGGGATGGATCACCGACGAAAACACAAATCGACGCACGCCGGCATCGATCGCGGCGGCGACCATGCCCTTTCCCACCTCCGCTTCACTGGGGAGGAATGCCGGCGCGATGTAGAAAACGGCGTCGATGTCCCGCAGCGCGCGGTCGAGGCTCGTCCGGTCGCGAAGATCGCCGACGGCGACTTCCGCCGCGCCACGGCGCGTTGCTTCCGCGGCCTGTTCAGGCTTGCGGACCAGACCGCGCACGCGTGCGCCGCGCTCGGCAAGGGCTGGAACGACGAGACCGGCGAATTGGCCGGCGGCGCCGACGGCAAGGATCGTCATGGCCTTCTCCAATGCGGTCCTGCCGCCTGGGTCTGATGCCTTGTGGATTCGTTCCTTCTCGGGATGAAGGATCGTCTTGGTGCAGAACCATCATATGGAGCTATGGTTCCCGGCTGCTTCCACGGCCATGGCATTGCCAGTCTTGTCGAACGATCTCCAGCCAGGACGGCGGTCGGTTTCCAGACTTCGGGGCAAGCACGAGAGGAACCTCGAGGTCCTTCGGCGATTAAACACCCGAATCGCGAGAACGCGATCGAGTTGCCGTCCAGTAAGTGAAGAGGACCACCAGAGGAGCTAGAAATGCTCGATCTTCCTCGCGCCCGCGATCGAATGGTCAACATCCACGTCGGCGGGCGCGGCATCCACGACCGAGAGATCCTGCAGGCGATGCGCGAAGTTCCGCGCGAGGCGTTCGTCGATCCCGGTTTCGAGGAATTCGCTTATGAAGACGCGCCGCTGCCGATTGCCGACGGCCAGACCATATCGCAGCCCTATGTCGTCGCGTTCATGATCGAGATGGCGGATGTCAAATCCGGCGACCACGTGCTCGAGGTCGGCACCGGCTCGGGTTACGCGGCCGCCGTGATGAGCCGGATCGTTGAACGGGTCTATACGATCGAGCGTCATCCGGGGTTGGCCGAAACGGCGAAGCGACGATTTGAAAAGCTTGGCTATGAGAACATCGAGGTCCGGACGGGCGACGGCACCAAGGGCTGGCCCGAGGCAGCGCCCTTCGATGCCATCGTGGTGACGGCCAGCGGCCCCGGTGCGCCGCTTGCGCTCCAGGAGCAACTCGATGTCGGCGGCAGGCTTGTCATTCCGGTCGGCGAGGATCCGGATTCGCAGCGTCTGCTCAAGGTCACCCGAACCGGCGCTGCAACTTACAGCGAGGAGGATTTCGGTGGCGTGCGGTTCGTCCCCCTTATCGGCAAGCAGGGCTGGCCCGAGAACGGCGAGCCCGCCGAGGTCAGTCGTGCGCTCAGACGTCCGCATCCGCTCAGCCTGCCCGAGATGATCGCGACGGCGGCCGAGCCGCTTCCGGATTTCGACGACCAAGCCTTCGGCGAATTGTTCGATCGGTTCGCCGACAGGCGCGTCGTTCTGCTTGGCGAGGCAAGCCACGGCACGTCGGAGTTCTATAGGGCACGCGCGGCCATCACCCGCAGGCTCATCGAGAAGCACGGTTTCACCATCGTTGCGGTCGAGGCGGATTGGCCCGATGCCGCGGCGATCGACCGCTATGTTCGCCATCGGAAATCGCTTGCCGGCGCCAGCCCGCCGTTTCAGCGGTTTCCGATCTGGATGTGGCGCAACACCGATGTCGCGGCCTTCACCGACTGGATGCGCCATCGCAATGAGAAGCTTGAGCCATCCGAGCAAGCAGGATTCTATGGCCTCGACATCTATAATATGAGCGGGTCCATAGCCGCCGTTCTCGGCTATCTCGATCGGGTCGACCCGCAAGCCGCCAAGATTGCGCGTGAGCGCTACGGCTGCCTGACCCCTTGGCAAAACGAGCCATCGACCTATGGCCGTGCGGTGCTTACCGCCGGCTACCAAAAATGCGAGAAGGCTGTTCTGGAGCAGTGCCGGGACCTGCTCGCCAAACAACTCGATTACGCACGACGGGACGGTGTCGACTTTCTCGACGCCAGCCAGAATGCCCGGCTGATCGCCGCCGCCGAACACTACTATCGGATCATGTATTATGGCGGCGCGGAGGCCTGGAACCTGCGCGACACGCATATGTTCGAGACCTTGGAGCATCTGCTGAATGCCACCGGATCCAACGCCAAGGCGGTCGTGTGGGCGCACAATTCTCATATCGGAGATGCCCGCTATACGGAGATGGGGATCGTCAGGGGTGAACTGAATATCGGCCAGCTCTGTCGGGAGCATTTCGGCGACCGGGCAGCGCTCATCGGCCTGGGCACGCATTCCGGCACTGTAGCCGCCGCTTCCGACTGGGATGGCGAGATGGAGGTCAAGCGGATACGCGCCTCCCACGCCGACAGCTATGAGCGGCTTTGCCATGATTCTCGCGTGCCGCGCTTCCTGCTCGACCTCGGGCGCGACAAGGCCCTGCGCGAGCGGATGCTGGAACGCCGGCTGGAGCGCTTCATCGGCGTGATCTACCGGCCGGAAACCGAGCTGCGCAGCCACTATGCGGATGCTTCCCTGCCCCAGCAATTCGACGCCTTCTTATGGTTCGACAAAACCTGCGCGGTGACGCCCCTCAGCTCCGAGCACGCAAGAAGCGGTGTCCCCGATACCTATCCGTTCGGACTCTGAAAGCGGTGCCTCGGCCCGCGAACGGTCTTGGAACATTTCAACACTGCTGCGGTTTAGAAACTGAACATCTCATTGAGGGAGCTTTGTCATGGCCGGAACCAAGCATCCGAAATGGAAAATACCGAGTAATGCCGACCTGGCGAGAAATCCCGGCATCAGAACGTCCAAGGGAACAATCAAGGAAGGCGACGATCTCGAACTCGAGGGCGAGAACACCATCGAGGGTGACATCGAGAATGATACGACCGCCGCTGGTGGGATCAATCCGAGACAGAGGATGCGCACCAACAAGTAGGACGGTGACGATGGTTCGCAACAATCGGCGGCGACGGCCGCCATCGCCGGCGCGACGCGCAGCGTTCCACCCTTCTTCGAGAAGCCGTTGGTCAGGCGTGTGAAGCACCGTTCACGAATTCATCGGCGACGAAACAATCCTCGCAGTCAGGTGTTCTATCCGAAGCGGGCGTGTGGGTGATTTGTCCATCTGGAGGCGATGATGAGCGCAAACGGCCTCGATGTTTTCGACAAGACAGTCCAGACCACCAATGTCTGGCTGAACGAGATCATGGACGATCTCGGCCCTGACCGTCAGCTTGCATGGCATGTGCTTGGCGTGGTCCTGCGCGCCTTGCGCGACAGGCTGCCCGTGGAACTGGGAGCCAAGCTGGGCGCCGAGTTGCCGCTTCTGATACGCGGCGCATATTACGACCAGTATCAGCCGTCCGATCTGCCCGGCAGAGATCGCTCCGCCGAGGAATTTGTCTATCCCATTGCGGAAGCCCTAAAGTCCGGACGGCCGGTGAACGCCGGCGAGGCGGCAAGGTCGGTATTCAAGACGCTTGCCCATCATGTCGACCTTGGCCAGTCGGCGAAGATACGCCGCGCTTTGCCGAGAGACATTCAGGCCCTGTGGCCAGAGAGTGTCGGCGTATAGGCGTCGCGACAGAAAGGCGGGCGCCGGCTTTACCCGGCGCTCCGATTTGTCGCCACTTCTTCAGTCAGTGTGCAGTCTGCGAATGCTCGCCACCCGGCTTCGAGATGCCGCTCAAAGCCGCTGCAGCCTCTATCGCTTCACCATTCGTTGCGAGGTCGCCGAGGGAGACGATACCGACGAGCCTCTTGTCGCGGTTGAGAACCGGGAGCCGTCGCACCTGCAAGTCGCCCATGTTCTCCAGAACGCTCTCGATTTCTTCGTCGTCAAAGCAGTATTTAACCTCTGCGCTCATGACGTCGCGCACCTTGGCATCAGGTCCTTTGCCCAACGCCACGCCGCGGACCACGATATCTCGATCGGTGATCATACCGACCAAACGGTCGTCATCGCCTACGGGCATTGCTCCAGCGTCAAGCTTGCTCATCATCTGCGCTACATCGCGAATTGACTGCTCGGGATTCGCGACCTGAACGCGCCTTGTCATGCATTTGCCGACTTCCATGGCAATCTCTCCATCATTTGCGAGCCCGCCCGCCGGATCGGTGTTGACCGAGGGAACGAAATCTTCGGTGGTAACGTTCCATTCAGTCCGGGATTGACCGCCCGGAAATTTTTCATCCGCGTTGCGAATGCCTGGAAAGCGCCATGGCAAGCGATCTCGGGCGGAGCGGCTCCTCAACTGAAAACGTCGTGACGGTGCTCGGCGGAACGGGCTTTCTTGGGCGGCGGATCGTAAGCCGGCTGCTGGACAAGAAAATCAACGTTCGCGCCGCGTCACGCCATCCAGCCAGAGATCGGTTCCACGCGTCGCCCCAATTGAAGAGGATCGAGGCAAACATCCTCGATCGGTCCTCGATCGCCGCTGCCATTTCTGGATCTCGCGCGGTGGTGAATGCCGTGAGCCTCTATGTCGAGCGCGGCGAGCAAAGTTTCGAGCGCGTGCATGTGAAGGCCGCGGCGGACCTTGCGGCCGTCTCACGGGAAGCCGGTGTCGGGAAATTCATTCAGATCTCCGGGATAGGCTCGGACGCCAAGTCTTCTTCCACCTATGTCAGCGCTCGCGGTCGCGGCGAGGACGCGGTGAAATCGGCGTTTGCGCAAGCGACAATCGTTCGGCCGTCGGTCATGGTCGGCCCCGGCGACACGTTTCTCACGACAATCATCCGCCTGGTGAAACTCCTTCCGGTTTATCCGCTGTTCGGCACTGGTGATACGCAACTCCAACCCGTCCATGTCGAGGATGTCGCGGAAGCCGTCGCCCGGCTCGCGTCTGGACAAACGGACATCGACGCTCGTCTCTTCGAATGCGCAGGCCCGCGCGTCTATTCCTATAGGAGCCTGGTCCAGGAAATCGCCAGCCTTCTGCGAATACGGACCATCTTGATGCCCGTGCCCTATCCAGTCTGGACGTTGCTCGCGGCGGCTGCGGAATGGCTTCCGGCCGCGCCGCTTACGCGCAACCAGGTCGAGTTGATGCAGGATGACAACATCGCCTCCGGCAATTTTCCCGGACTAGAGGATTTGAGCATTGAACCGTGCGAACTCGACGCGGCGGTCCGCATGATCGACGAGGGGCATGCGTAAAAACTAAAGGATAGAGCGGTTTGCCGTTTCCGCGGAACGGTGAAACGCGCTGATGCATGTCGCCCAGAAGTGCGCTGCGGTTCTGGGACAACGACATGCATCGCTTCAGGCCCGCGAGCGCGTTTCGGCGGCCTTCCTCGCCGCCTGCCTTCTTCCGCGAGCCCCCTTGGTCTGCACCGCCTTCCGCGCAGCTGCCGAGCGGCCGGACGCTCCCTTCGTCTCAGCGGCCTTCTCCGCTGCGGCCGAGCGCTCCTTCGCCGTGCGGCTTGATGCTGCCCCCTTGGCCTGCCGCGAGAGTGCCGCATGCGATGCTGTGCTCTTCGGCTCGCGCTTGAGGACCTGCGAGACCGCTTTCGAGACCTTCGGACGGCGCTTCGGGGTCCGCTCCCCTTGTCCGACCTCATAGGCATATTCGGCGCTCTCGCGCGTACTCTTCTTAACCCTGCCCTTTTTAGGGGGCGGCAAGTCTACCCCCGCCCGACGTGCTTCGGACAGACCGATGGCGATTGCCTGTTTGGTGTTGCGCGCGCCATGTTCGCCGCGTCGGACCTTGTCGATCTCCTCGTGTATGAACTCGCCGGCTTGCGTGCTCGGCGACTTGCCTTCGCGCTTATCCCTTCGCGCCTTCTCGATGACTTTCCTGTCTGGCATCGCGCTTCTCCGCTCTTGGATCTGGACCGCAACTGCGGACCTTTCAGATGCCAACGCGTCAGCATTGCAATTGATCCCTGCCGGGCCTTTCGGGAAACGCTTGCCGTCTGAAGATGCGAATGCGCGTGATCATTGGGCGCGGCATGTGGCGTGGCCAGCCCGAGATCATGCAGATGACGGGAGACCGCAAGGCAACGCCGCCATCGTGACCGGCGGCGGAACCGGAATAGGCGAAGCCATTTGTCTGAAGTTTGCACGCGAGGGCGCTCAAACGTCCAAGAAGGCCGCGAGCTGACTATTCGATTTCGTTGGGCAGAATCGCGGCACAAAAAAACGCCGGCAACTCATCGAGTCTGCCGGCGTTTTTTTATCGAAGCTGGTTGCGGGGACAGGATTTGAACCTGTGACCTTCAGGTTATGAGCCTGACGAGCTACCGGGCTGCTCCACCCCGCGTCAACTACGAGCAAGCGTTTGCTTGCGTCCTTAGAGGTAAGTTCGAACTTACCCAAATCAAGAGGCCGCCAAATGAAAGGGCCGCTTGCGCGGCCCAGGATCCCGTTGGCGGGCCTTATGCATGTCGCCCAAAAGTGCCTAGCGGTTTTGGGGCAACGACATGCATCACAACAATCGTAAGGAGAAGATTTGTCACCATCCGGACCTCTTTGATCCGGATGTGAGTTGAACATGCGTTTGGCAGACCTGGCAGCGACCTACTCTCCCGCGTCTTGAGACGAAGTACCATCAGCGCTGGAGCGTTTCACGGCCGAGTTCGGAATGGGATCGGGTGCAGCCGCTCCGCCATAACCACCAGGTCGGCAAAACGCACGTTCAAATTCGAGAAGCTGTTTTTGTGCCAAGGCGACGTTGTTCTGCAGACGGCCTCGGGCAAAGCCCGCAAGCGCGACTGCGCGTCGCCGGTCATCCGGCGCCCTCGCGGAGCATAGGCCCTGTGAGGGCCGCTCATGCGTGAGCGCTGGTTTGGGCGACAACCCTGTGGGTTGCGCCTTGATGGATATTAGGAATGAGAACGATCAAGCCTATCGAACTATTAGTACCGGTAAGCTTCAAGCGTTGCCGCTCTTCCACACCCGGCCTATCAACGTGGTCGTCTTCCACGGTTCTCAGGGAATACTCGTTTCAAGGTGGGTTTCCCGCTTAGATGCCTTCAGCGGTTATCCCGTCCGGATATAGCTACCCTGCAATGCGGCTGGCGCCACAACAGGTCCACCAGAGATCCGTCCATCCCGGTCCTCTCGTACTAGGGACAGATCCTTTCAATATTCCTACACCCACGGCAGATAGGGACCGAACTGTCTCACGACGTTCTGAACCCAACTCACGTACCGCTTTAAATGGCGAACAGCCATACCCTTGGGACCTGCTCCAGCCCCAGGATGCGATGAGTCGACATCGAGGTGCCAAACAACCCCGTCGATATGGACTCTTGGGGGTCATCAGCCTGTTATCCCCGGCGTACCTTTTATCCGTTGAGCGATGGCCCTTCCACGCGGGACCACCGGATCACTATGACCGACTTTCGTCTCTGCTCGACTTGTCAGTCTCGCAGTCAGGCAGGCTTATGCCATTGCACTCAGCGAACGATTTCCGACCGTTCTGAGCCCACCATCGCGCGCCTCCGTTACTCTTTAGGAGGCGACCGCCCCAGTCAAACTACCCACCATACATTGTCCCGGACCCGGATAACGGGCCGCGGTTAGACATCCATAGTAATAAGGGTGGTATTTCAAGGGTGGCTCCACCTGAGCTGGCGCCCAGGTTTCAAAGCCTACCACCTATCCTACACATGCCACTACGAATGCCAATGTAAAGCTATAGTAAAGGTGCACGGGGTCTTTCCGTCTAACCGCAGGAACCCCGCATCTTCACGGGGAATTCAATTTCACTGAGTCTATGCTGGAGACAGCGGGGAAGTCGTTACGCCATTCGTGCAGGTCGGAACTTACCCGACAAGGAATTTCGCTACCTTAGGACCGTTATAGTTACGGCCGCCGTTTACTGGGGCTTCGATTCAGAGCTTGCACCCCTCCTCTTAACCTTCCAGCACCGGGCAGGCGTCAGACCCTATACGTCGCCTTGCGGCTTCGCAGAGCCCTGTGTTTTTGATAAACAGTCGCTACCCCCTGGTCTGTGCCACCCTCCTCTGCTTGCGCAGAAAAGGGTCACGCTTCTTCCGAAGTTACGCGTGCAATTTGCCGAGTTCCTTCAGCATAGTTCTCTCAAGCGCCTTGGTATACTCTACCTGACCACCAGTGTCGGTTTCGGGTACGGTCTATAAGGAGGAGCTATTTCCTGGAACCACTCCGCTGCCCGTTCAATCCGATAAGATTGGACAACTTGTGTGATCCGTCACTACCTCCAGGCCCACGAATATTAACGTGGTTCCCATCGACTACGCGTTTCCGCCTCGTCTTAGGGGC